>NZ_CP075524.1:1382191-2764382 GCF_025808395.1 Microcella sp. | reverse complement strand
CCCCCCAACTAACCCCCCCCCCCCGGTTGGGGCGCCGGGGGGGGCGCCCGCCCCGCCCCCCCCCCGACGAGGTGCGCTCGACGAACGAACGACGGTCACGGCGCAAGCACCCCCAGGCGAGGGATCACGCGTCCCCGCCGATCGTCATCGAGCGCCAGCATCGTCAGAGACCCAGCTCTTGCTCGTAGAACGCCTGGACGCGCTCGACGAACTCACGACCGGTGATCTGGCTGGTCACCAGCAGCTGCGACTCGGGAATGATCGACCCTGCATAGATGCCGGCCGTGGTGTTGGCCATGAAGTCGACCTGGCCGTTCTCGGCGCCGATCTGAGCAGACATCTCGAGTGCGCGCTCGATGAGCGAACCTGGCGCCACCTCGGGCAGCGGCAGGCTGGGGTCGCCGCCGGGCGACGCGCCGGTGATGTCGACGATGATCTGACGCGCGGCCGGATCGGTGTGGATCCAGTTGAGGAAGTACACGATCTCGTTGATGTTGTCAGAGCCGGCAGCCACCGAGAACGAGTTGCCGGCGCCCATCGCGATGTGACGGTCGCCTTCGTTGATCGGAGGCACGAGGAAGAACGTGACGTCGTCACCCAGCGCATCCTGGTAGCCGGCTGCGGCCCAGTTTCCGTTGAACGTGAAGAGGCCTTCGCCCTCTGAGAACCGCGTCACGAACGAGAAGTAGTCGATCGCGTTGATGTCAGACGGAAAGTAGCCCTTGTCGGCCCAGTCGCGAATGAGCTCGGCGCCCTGCACGTTGCCTGGCGTGTTGTAGGTCGCACCCGGCTCATTGAACATCCAGCTCAAGAACTCGTCCTGGTCGGCGAACTGGTTCATGGCGGCCTGCACCACGAAGTTCACGACACCGTCAGAGTCGCCTGCCATGATCGGCAGCTCGCCCGCGGCCTTGGCGGTCGCCATCATCGCTTCGAACTCGGCCATGGTCGAGGGCGTCGAGGTGATGCCGAGTCGCGAGGCGATCTCCATGTTCATGAAGATGCCGGTCACGCTGTAGCCGAGACCGAGCTGGTAGAGCGAGCCCGAACCGCGCACGCCCTCGTCAGACATGCGCATTGGCGCGAGCTGCGATGCGGGCCACGAATCCCAGCCGTACGCCTCGAAATAGGGGTCGAGGTTCGCGAGGAGTCCGTCGCGCACCGTGTCGCCGATGGTCGGGAGGCGGATCAGGTCGGGCGGGTTCGAGCCCGCGAGCAGTCGCGGCGCGTTCGCGGTGAGGTTCTGGAACGTGTCGCGCGTGACCTCGAAGGTCACGTTCGGATATTGCCGCGTGAACTCTTCGGTGAGCGCGTCGGTGACGGGAAAGCCCGTCTCGTCGGCGATGGTGAGAACGACCTCTTCGTCGGTCAGCACCGTGCTGACCTCAGTGTCGCCGGTCGGAGCGGGGCCCGTGCCTCCGGGCGCGCACCCGGCAAGCCCGATCATCGCGAAAGCGACGGTCGCGCCGAGCACGGCGCGGGTCGACCCGCGCCGTGATGTGTGAAGACGCATCAGTGTGACTCCTTTGTCTTGTCTCTTGGTCGCTGATCGACAGGGTGTCATGGCACAACGCCCACGATCACGCCCGACCCGGCAGGATCGGTGCTAAATCCATTTAGCACCATTCTCCCGTTTCCTGTCAAGCCAACAGCGCCGACCGCCGCGCGCGGCCTACACTCGAAAAAGAGGAGGCCACCGATCGATGCCGAGCAAACGCGTCACGTTGAGCGATGTCGCACGGCGTGCTGGCCTGTCGTCGACAGCCGCCTCGATGATCTTGAACGGTCGGCCAGACACACGCCTCTCGCAAGACGCGCACGACCGGGTGATCAGAGCTGCCGAAGAACTCGGCTATCGACCGAACCTGACTGCTCGCGGCCTGCGCACCTCGACCACCGACACGATCGGCTTCATCTCTGACGTCGTGGCCACGACCCGCTTCGCCAGCGGGCTCATCAAGGGTGCGCTCGACGCCGCGCACGACGCCAAGCACGTCCTGCTCGTGCTCGAGACCGCGGGCGACCCGCGCCGCGAAGCAGAAGCGATCGAGGCTGTGCTCGATCGCCAAGTCGACGGCATCATCTTCGCCACCATGCGATCTCGAGAACTGTACGTTCCCCGCATTCCCGACAGCACTCAAGTGGTGCTGCTCAACGCCACCAACGACTCGTACCCCAACTCGGTGCTGCCCGACGAGCGTCAAGGCGGACGCACTGCCGTCGATCTTCTCGCGTCGAGAGGCCACCGCGAGGGCATCGTGCTGTTGGGCTTCGACGAAGAAGCAGAACGCGGCCTCTTTCGGTCGATGACCGTCGCACGGCGCATCGCCGGAATCGGCGAGGCCATGCGAGACCACGGCCTAAAATTCGCTGTGACCGAATCGATCTGGTTGTGGGAGCCCGAGCACGGCTATGCCGCGATGAAGAAGATCTTGAAGCGCCGAAGGTCAGCAGTGCGCAGCATTCTGGCGCTCAACGACCGCCTGGCCTTCGGCGCGCATCAGGCACTCACCGAGGCCGGGCTCTCCGTGCCAGACGACGTGTCGATCGTCTCGTTCGACAACGACGAGATCGCCGCCTACATGAGACCCGGCCTCACGACCATCGCGCTGCCGCACGAGCAGATGGGCCGCACCGCGGTCGAGGTTCTGCTCGACCACGATCGATCGGGCGAGATACTCGTGCCCATGCCCATCGTCGAGCGCGACTCGATCGCCCCAGCGTCGAGCTGAGTACCCCGGGTGGGGCTCGAACCCCGCGACGCGCAAGCGTCGCGCCGTGTCGCCGTACCCCGGGTGGGGCTCGAACCCACACTGAAGCGATTTTAAGTCGCCTGCCTCTGCCATTGGGCTACCGGGGCGCGCGACCAGCCTAGATCGACTCAGACCTTGGGGCGCGAGGCGAACTTCTGAAAGTAGGCCTGGGGCGTCTCGCGCGCCGACAGGCTCACGGTGTCGCGGCCGAGGAAGAAGTGCCCGACCCAGCCGCCGAAGACCCGCAGCTTGCGCTCCCACATCGGGATGGCGAGGCCGTGGTAGCCGCGGTGCATGATCCAGGCCATCCAGCCCTTCACCGCGACGCCGCGCCACTGGTACACGCCCACCCACAGCCCGAGGCCGGCGACGGCGCCGAGGTTGGTGTGGTTGTACTCTCGCGGCTGCTCGTCGCGCAGCACGGCGATGAGGTTCTTGGCCAGTTGCTTGCCCTGGCGCACGGCGTGCTGCGCGTTGGGCACGCAGTAGCCGCCGACTCCGCCGCCCGAGAGGTCGGGAACTGCGGCGACATCGCCCGCCGTCCACGCACCCTCGAGGGGGCCGTTGTCGTCGACGACGCGCAGGTCAGGCTGCGCCCGCAGGCGCCCGCGCTCGTCGACGGGAAGGTCGGTGCCGCGCAGCACGGGGTTGGCCATGACGCCGGCCGTCCAGATGACGAGGTCGCTCTCGAAGGTCTCGCCGGTCGACAGCTCGATGCGGCCGTCGACGGCACTCGTGAGCTGCGTGTCGAGGTGCACGATGGCGTCGCGCTGAGCGAGGTTCTTGAGCACCCAGTGGCTGGTCTTGAGCGACACTTCGGGCATGATGCGCCCCATCGCCTCGATGAGGTGAAAGTGGGTGTCGTCGATCGAGAGGCCCGGGTACTGCGCGAGGAGCGAGCTCGCCAGGCTGCGCAGCTCGGCGAAGGTCTCGATGCCGGCGAAGCCGCCGCCCACGACGACGACGGTGAGCAGGCGGTCGCGTTCGGGGCCCGCAGGCAGCAGGGCTGCGCGGCTGAAGTTGTCGATGAGTCGGTCGCGCACCGCGACGGCCTCCTCGATCGACTTCATGCCGATGGCGACATCTGCCACTCCCGGAATCGGGAAGGTGCGCGACACCGAGCCGGCCGTGACGACGACGTGATCGTAGTCGATCGTGTAGGGCTCGCCGACCTCGGGAGCGATCGTGGCGGTCTTGGCCGCGTGGTCGATGCCGGTGACGGCCGCAGTGATCACGGTGGTGCGCTTCAGGTGCCGTCGGTGCGAGACCACGGCGTGGCGGGGCTCGATCGAGCCTGCGGCCACTTCGGGCAGGAAGGGCTGGTAGGTCATGTAGGGCAGCGGGTCGACCATGATGACTTCGGCCTCACCGCGGCGCAGTTGCTTTTCGAGCTTCAGAGCGGTGTAGAAACCGGCATAGCCGCCACCGACGACAAGAATTCTGGGCACGGGAAAAGCACTCCTTGGTGGTAGAGGGAACCGCCCCAATCTACTCTGAACGGCGGCGGCTGACGAACCGCAGGGCGGCCGCGGCGCCGAGCGCGGTGAGCACCGTGCCTGTTCCGGCGATGATGATCACGAGAGGGATGCTCGCCGCAGCCTCCCGCACGATGAAGCTCGGCACCAGAGAGGGCGGTGCCGTGACCGCGCGAGCGCGCGGCGGCTGGGCCGCAGCGATGGCCACCTCGAGCGGCGCGGCGTCTGCGCGACGATTGACGGTGATCCATTCGGCGAGCGACCCCAGGGGGTTCGCGGTGACGTTCGGCACCTCTGCGCTCACCGCCGCGGCGGCGTCGATGACACCGTATCCATAGTCGGGGTCGGGCACGACCGAGGTCACGGGGCGCGCCGTGCTGATGATGCGGTTGATGACGCCCGCAGCATCGAGGTCGGGGTGCGCGGCACGCACGAGCGCCGCGATGCCGGCCACGATGGGCGTCGCGCCGCTCGTGCCCTGCCAGAGTCGGTGGCCGCCCCCTGGCACTGCGCCGATGAGCCCCTCGCTGGGAGCCATGACTCCGATCGTGATGCCCTCGGTCGACGCGGCGGTGCTCGCCCGCCCCGCACGGTCGATGCCTCCCACGGCGAGCACTCCCGGCATCGTGGCGGGCGCCGCCACCTGGTCGGTGCCGCTGCCGCGGTTGCCAGCTGCGGCGATGACGACCACGTCGTTCTCTTCTGCGTAGAGAAACGCGTCATCCCAGCTCTCGGGCCAGTCGATGCGATTGCGGGTCAGCGAGAGCGAGATGATGTCGGCGCCGTTGTCGACCGCCCAGACGACGCCCTCTGAGATCTGGTCGTCGCCGCTGCGCTCACCCGGCCCGAACACGAGCGAGATGCTGAGTATCGAGGCGGCGGGTGCCGCACCGATCACGCCGACTCCCGGCGCGCTTCCGCGACCGGCGGCGAGCGAGGCAACCATGGTGGCGTGCGTGCGGCCGTCGGGGCCGAGGGGCTCGGTGCCGGAGGGCGAGCCTCGACCCGAGACATCGGTGCCCCCGATGACGGCGCCGGCCAGGTCGGGATGCGTGGCATCCACCCCCGAATCGATGATGGCGATGACGACGCCTTCGCCGCGCGTGGTGCTCCAGGCCTGCGTGATGCCGAGCTCGCTCAGCCAGTACTGCCGGTCGCGCACGGCATCGGCGAACGCGGGCTCGGCGAGCGAGCCGGGCAGCAGCACGCCGACGGCCAGGCCGCTCGCGATGAGCAGCGCACTCGCGCGCCTCAGGCGGGGCGCTGGTCGGCGTCGCATGCGCACACCTCGGGGCTCCAGCCGCACTCGGCCAGGGCGAGGTCTCCGATGGGGTTCACGCCCGGGCCTGCCGCGAGGCTGTGCCCGACGAGCGCGTGCAGGCACTTCACGCGCACTGGCATGCCGCCGGCAGAGTATCCCTCGATCTCGGGAACGTTCAGGATGCCCTCCCGATCGCCGAGGTACGACTCGTGCGCCGCGCGGTAGGCGTTCTGCAGTTCGACGTCGTCGAGCAGCATCGCGGTGTACTCGGCCATGCGGCCCTCGGCCTCGAGGGTCGAGACGGCCGCCGTCGCGGCCGGGTGGCTCAAGTAGTACAGGGTCGGAAATGGCGTGCCGTTGCCGAGCCGAGGGCTCGTCGCGACCACGGTCGGCGCACCGCACACGCAGCGCGCGGCGATGCCGATGACGTCGCGCGCCTGCCGACCGAGTTGCGCCGAGACGATGTCGACGTCGCGGTCGGTGAACGGTGCGAACGGCGGGCGGCTCATCCCCCGCCGCCGAACTGCGGAGACGGCAGCTGATCGGCCGGCTTGTCGGTGAGGCCTGCCGTGACGGCCGAGGTGAGCAGCGCGCGCACCCAGTCGATGCGGGTGGTCTGAATCTCGTCGCTCACCGGAGTGCCGTCGAAGCGCTCGGGGGTGACGCCGTCATCGATGATGAGGTAGCTGATGTCGCCCGGGTAGACGTAGAGCAGTCGATCGCGCGCTTGCGCCTCGATGTAGGCGGAGTCTTGCCAGCGATCGATCTCGGTCTGCAGCTGGTCGACCTCGGCCTGCTGCTCGGCCACGCGTTGCTCGAGCGCCGCGATCTCGCGCTGCTGCTCGACGAGCAGCCGCAGCGAGGGCGCGAGCACGATGAGCCCGGCGACGATGAGCACGAACACTGCGACCGTGAAGCCCGAGATCTGCAGGTTGCGAAACCACGGAGTCGCCGCCGGAGCGTCGACGGGCAGCGCGACGGGAGTCGTCGTGCGCGGGTCGCGAGGTCGGCGGGGCATGGTGCCAGCTTAAGCGAGCGACCCGCCGCACCCCGAGTGGGGAGGCGGCGGGCCGGATGCTCGCGCTGCGCTACGCGCTGAATCGCGGGAATGCGCCACGGCCTGCATACACCGCGGCGTCACCCAGCTCTTCTTCGATGCGCAGCAGCTGGTTGTACTTCGCCACGCGCTCACTGCGAGCGGGGGCACCGGTCTTGATCTGGCCGCTGTTGGTCGCCACGGCGAGGTCGGCGATCGTCGTGTCTTCGGTCTCGCCCGAACGGTGCGAGAGCACGCACGTGAATCCGCTGCGCTGCGCGAGCGCGACGGCGTCGAAGGTCTCGGTGAGGGTTCCGATCTGGTTGACCTTGACGAGCAGCGAGTTGGCAGAACCCTGGGCGATGCCGTCAGCAAGGCGACTGGGGTTCGTGACGAAGAGGTCGTCGCCGACGACCTGCACGCGTGAGCCGACCGACGCGGTGAACGCGGCCCAGCCTGCCCAGTCGTCTTCAGCCAGCGGGTCTTCGATCGTCACCAGCGGGTATGACCCGACGAGGTCGCCGAAGTATGCGGTGAGCGACTCGGCGGTGTGCTCGGCCCCCTCGAAGCGATAGATGCCGTTCTCGAAGAACTCGGTCGCCGCGACGTCGAGCCCGAGCGCGATGTCGGTGCCGGGCGTGAAGCCCGCCTTCTCGATGGCCGCCATGAGAAAGTCGAGGGCCGCCTTCGTGCCGGCGAGGTCGGGGGCGAAACCACCCTCGTCACCGAGGCCCGTGCTGAAGCCGCCGGCCTTGAGCTCGCCCTTGAGCGCGTGGTAGGTCTCGACGCCCCAGCGAAGGCCTTCGCTGTAGCTCTCAGCTCCGATCGGCAGAATCATGAACTCTTGCACGTCGACGCCGGTGTCGGCGTGGGATCCGCCGTTGATGACGTTCATCATCGGCACGGGCAGCACGTGGGCGTTCGGCCCGCCGAGGTATCGGAAGAGGGGCAGGTCGGCCGAGTCTGCGGCGGCCTTCGCCACGGCGAGCGAGACGCCGAGGATGGCGTTCGCGCCGAGCTTCGACTTGTTGTCGGTGCCATCGGCGGCGCGCAGCTCGGCGTCGACGAGTCGCTGGTCGCTCGCATCCATGTCTTCGATCGCCGGGCCGAGCACGTCGAGCACGGCGTCGACGGCCTTGAGCACACCCTTGCCCAGGTAGCGGCTCTTGTCGCCGTCACGAAGCTCATAAGCCTCGAAGGCACCCGTCGAGGCGCCCGAGGGCACTGCGGCGCGCGAGACGGTTCCGTCGTCGAGCAGCACCTCGACCTCGACGGTGGGGTTGCCGCGCGAGTCGAGAATCTCGCGGGCGCCGACGGCCTCGATTGCAGCCATGTGGGTGTCTCCTTCGATGCTGGTGAAGCGTTCAGTGGTGGTGGGTGAGTGCAGAGAGCTGGGGGTCAGGCGCTGTCGAGCCTACGCCAGTCGAGAGTCTCGACGTCGGCCGCCGTCTCGGCGGTGATGACGGCGAATCGCGTGAAGCCTTCACCGTGCAGCTGCTCGAGCGCCGCCTTCATGTTCTTCGGCCGCGCGAGCAGTCGCACGCGATCACCGGCGCTCGTCAGCGCCGCCTTGAGCGCCATGAGCGTGGGCAGGTCGGCATCGCGCTCGAAGAGCAGCGCGGAGCCTTCGCCGACCTCGTCGCCGAGTTCGACGAGGTCGATGAGCCGCTCGAAGCCGAGCGAGAAGCCGCATGCGGGCACCTCGGTGCCGAGAAAACGCCCGATCATGCCGTCGTACCGGCCGCCGCCGCCGAGCGAGTAGCCGAACTCGGGGTGCGCGACTTCGAAGATCGGGCCCGTGTAGTAGCCCATGCCCCGCACCAGAAAGGGGTCGAACACGAGGGGCACGTCGCCCGCGGCAGCGCGCAGAGTGCGCAGGTCGGCCGCCGCGGCCTGATCGGCGAAGACGGTGTGGTCGAGCATCCGCCACGAATCATCGCCGTCGAGGGGAGGGTGCACGCCCTCGAACATCTCGCCAGCACGCTCGACGCCGATCGACTGCAGTTCGGCGACGACGCCGTCGAGGCCGATCTTGTCGAGCTTGTCCATCGAGATGAGTGCGGCAGAGCGCAGCGACTCGGGCACATCGAACGCGGCCAGCCAGGCCGTCAGCAGCCGACGATCGTTGACGCGGATGCTGCACCCCGGCACCCCGAGCGCGTCGAGCGCCGCGACCGTGGCCGTCATGAGTTCGGCTTCGGCGATGATGCCCGGCTCGCCGATGATGTCGATGTCGCACTGCATGAACTGCCGGTAGCGCCCCTTCTGCGGGCGTTCGGCACGCCAGACCGGAGCGATCTGAATCGCACGGAAGACGCTCGGCAACTGGCCGCGGTGCGTCGCATAGAAGCGCGCGAGCGGCACCGTGAGGTCGAACCGCAGCCCCAGGTCGGCGAGGTCGAGGGGGCTCGACGCCTCGGCGAGGGCATCCAGGGTGAGTCCGCGCTTCATCACCGCGTAGGCGAGCTTCTCATTGTCGCCGCCGAGGCCGGCGTGCAGTCGAGACGCGTCTTCCATGACCGGCGTCTCGATCTCGTCGAAGCCGTGAGCGCGAAACACCGAGCGGATGCGCTGCAGCACGCGCTCGCGGTGGGCCTTCTCAGCGGGCAAGAAGTCGCGCATGCCGCGAGGAGGTGTCACAGCAGAAGCCATGCCCACGATTCTGTCACGCGGCCGAGCCCTGCTCGGCGGCGCGTACCCGCCCCTCGAGGTCGCGCACCGCTGCCCGCAGTGCTCGTTCGGCATCGAGCCCGCGCCGACGGGCTTCTGCGGCGAGCGCCAGCATCGCCTCGCCGAGCGCCTGCTCGTCGGCGACCGCGGCGTCGGCGACCTCGGTCGCCACCTCGATGCCGAGGCCGTCAGCCTTGTCGAGCACCTTCTGCGCGCGCGACAGCCCGGTGAGGCCCGCGGGCACGCCGTCGAGCACGCTCGCGCGCTCAGGCTTCTGGTCGCGCTTCCAGCCCTCCCAGTTGGCGGCGACCTGCTCGGCCGTGTCGGCGACGACGTCGCCGAAGACGTGCGGGTGGCGGCCGACCATCTTGGCCACGCTCGCTGCGGCGACGTCATCGATCGTGAAGGGATGCTCGCTGCTGGCCGCGGCGATGTCAGCGTGAAACAGCACCTGGTAGAGCACGTCGCCCAATTCTTCGAGCAGGTCGTCTCTGCTGCCCGACTCGATCGCTTCGATGAGTTCGTGCGTCTCTTCGACGAGGTATCGGGTGAGGCTGTCGTGCGACTGCTCGGCATCCCAGGCGCAGCCGCCCGGCGCCCGCAAGAACTCGAGCACGGCGATCAACTGATCGAGGTTCGGATGCGGTTTCGGTGCAGGAAGCGCGGGGGTCGACTGGTCGGGCGTCATGCGACCATCCTGCCCCCTCGACGCCGCCCTGGCGCGGCCCCCTCGACGCCGCCCTGGCTCTGTGCCGTTCAACGCCGCCCTGCGCCGCGCCGTTGCGCACTGCCGGGTCAGGGTTGCCGAGTTGGGGTTGCCGAGTTGGGAGCGCCGGGTCGGGTCGGGAGCGACTCGTCAGGAGCATCTCGTCAGGAACGACAGGCCAGGAGCGCACAGTTGCCTGCGTTTCACTCCCGAACTGTAGGAGCCCGGAGCGACTCTTCCGCGACCGGGTGTCGGGATGTTCCTACAATTCGGGAACGTTTCGGGGGGGGGGGGGGCAGACGGTTGCCTGCGGCGAGCACGAGCACGGGGTACGAGCACGGCCATCGGCAGAAGCGCAGCCGACGGTGGACGAGACTGGAGGCATGCTTCCCGAGTTCGACTGGCCGATGCGCGTGGCAGCAGCGCTGCTCGCCGCGGGGCTGCTGACCCTCTTCGCCGCGCGCGCCGTGCAGCGAGACCGCCGCGAGCTCGTGCGCTTTCGGCGCTACCGTTCGACAGCACGACGGCAGACGATGATGCGCAAGTGGCTCATCGAGTCGTTCGTGCTCTTCGGCGGGGCGTCACTGCTCGTGCTGCTGCTCGTCTCCCCCGTCGTGACTCCCCTCCTGCAGGCAGCGCAAGCGGTGGCCCCCATCGCGTGGCTTCGAGAAGCCCTCGGGGGCGGCCTCGGCACGGGGCTGCTGGTCGGCGGGCTGCTGGCAGTGGGCATCCTGACCATCATCGGCGCCCGCAGCGCACGGCGCGAGGGCGGCGTCATCATGCTCGGCAACATCGCCGCCCTGCTTCCCCGCAACCGGCCAGAGCTCGGCTGGGGCGCGGCGCTGTCGGTGAACGCCGGAGTCGTCGAAGAGGCGCTGTTCAGGCTCGCGCTGCCTGCACTGCTCGCCATCGTCACCGGCGAGCCCCTCAGTGCGTTCGCGCTCGCGGCCCTCGTCTTCGGCGCTCTGCACGCCTACCAGGGCTGGGTCGGCGTCGCCGCCACCACCGTCGTCGGCCTGCTCATGACCGTGCTCTATGTGGTCAGTGGCAGCATCATTCTCGCCATGCTCGTGCACGCGCTCTTCGACCTGCGCACGCTCGTGGTCATCCCCATGGCGGTGTATCGCGTGCACGAGGTGCCCGGCACCGTGAAGTTTCCGAAGCCGCTCGCGGTTGCCGCTGCCATCGATGCCGCGGATCAGGCCGAGGACGTCACAGACTCAGCGCCATAGAGGTTCTGCAGCGTCTGCCCGACCCAGGCGATGAGGTCGTCGTCGCTCGCCGCTGCCGGCATCGGCACGGTCGCGGTGCGCTGCTGCGCGAACCACTTCGACCCCGGGTACATGCGCTGCAGCCGCAACTGGCGAGAATCGGCCAGGTCGAGCCCCACGAGCCGCAGGGTCGTGCCCATGACCACGACATCGCTGAGTCCGAGCTTCTGGGCCTGGCGGCGCAGTCGCGACACGGCGATGAGCGTGAGCACCGACGCGGGCGGGTCGCCGTAGCGGTCGGCGAGCTCGTCGAGCACAGCATCCAGCGCCGCATCATCGCTCGTCGGCGCACTCGCCGTCGACAGCTTCTGATACGCCTCCAAGCGCAAGCGCTCGCTCTCGATGAACTCATCCGGAATGCGCGCATCGACCGGCAGCTCGAGCCGAAGCTCGGTCTGCTCTTCGATCGCGTCGCCGCGGAACACGCTCACCGCTTCGCCGATCATGCGCAAGTAGAGGTCGAAGCCGACGCCTGCGATATGGCCCGCCTGCTCGGCGCCGAGCAGGTTGCCGGCTCCGCGAATCTCGAGGTCTTTCAGCGCGATCTGCATGCCGCCGCCGAGATCGCTGTTGGCCGCGATCGTCTGCAGCCGGTCGTGCGCCGTCTCAGTCAACGGCTTGGTCTCGTCGTACAAGAAGTAGGCGTAGGCCCGCTCGCGCCCACGACCGACACGACCGCGCAGCTGGTGCAGCTGGCTCAGCCCGTACTTGTCTGCTCGATCGATGATGAGCGTGTTCGCGTTGGCCACGTCGAGGCCCGTCTCGATGATTGTCGTCGACACGAGCACATCGAACTTGCGCTCCCAGAAGTCGACCATGACCTGTTCGAGCAGCGACTCACTCATCTGGCCGTGGGCGACGGCGATGCGCGCATCCGGAACCAGCTCGGCCAAGTGGCTCGCGACGCGCTGGATGCTCGAGACGCGATTGTGCACATAGAACACCTGCCCCTCACGCAGCATCTCACGGTGAATCGCGGCCGCCACCTGCTTGTCGCTGTAGGCGCCCACGAAGGTGAGAATCGGGTGACGGTCTTCGGGCGGGGTCGCGAGCGTCGACATCTCACGGATGCCCGTCACCGCCATCTCGAGCGTGCGAGGAATCGGCGTGGCAGACATTGCGAGCACGTCGACATTGGTCTTCAGCTTCTTGAGGGCGTCTTTGTGCTCGACCCCGAAACGCTGCTCTTCATCGATGATGACGAGCCCCAGGTCTTTGAATTGCACGCCCTGGCTCAGAATGCGATGCGTGCCGATGACGACATCGACCGTGCCGCTCGCCAGGCCGTCGAGCGTCTCTTTCGCCTCGCGGTCTGACTGGAAGCGGCTGAGAGCTCTGAGATGGATCGGGAACCCGGCGTAGCGCTCAGCGAAGGTCTCGACGTGCTGCTTCACGAGCAGAGTCGTCGGCACGATCATCGCCACCTGCTTGCCGCTCTGCACGGCCTTGAACGCCGCGCGCACCGCGACCTCGGTCTTGCCGTAGCCCACGTCGCCCGCGAGCAGGCGGTCCATCGGAATCGGCGACTCCATGTCGCGCTTGACCTCGTCGATCGTCGTCAACTGGTCAGGGGTCTCGGCGAACGGAAACGCCTCTTCGAGCTCGCGCTGCCAGGGGGTGTCTGGCGCGAAGGCGAAACCCTTGCTCGACATGCGAGCGCTGTAGAGCTTCACGAGCTCGACGGCGATGTCTCGCACCGCACGTCGAGCCTTGCCCTTCGCCGCCGCCCAGTCGCTGCCGCCCATCTTGCTGAGGGTCGGCGCCTCGCCGCCCACATATCGGCTGAGCAGGTCGAGCTGATCGGTCGGCACGTAGAGCTTGTCGCCTGGATACCCGCGCTTGCTCGGGGCGTACTCGATCAGCAGAAACTCGCGCTGGCTCTTCACCGCGTTGCGGCCGCCCGTGCTGACCTCGCGCTGCACGAGCTCGAGAAAGCGGCCGATGCCGTGCGTCGAGTGCACGACGAAGTCGCCCGCCTTGAGCTGCAGCGGGTCGACGACGTTCGTGCGCCTGCTCGCGAGCTTCTTCGGCTGGCGTGAGTCGTAGCCGACCGACCGGCCATAGAACTCGGCCTCGCTCAGCAGACCCAGCTGCAGCTCGGGCAGCTCGAAGCCGTGCTCGAGCTGCGCCTGCACGAGGTAGGCCACGCCGGCGTCGAGCTCATCGGGCAGCTCGTCGACGATGCGCGCGGCGACCTCGTGCTCGCCGAGCACATCGGCGGCTCGCTCGACGAGGCCGTGACCCGCTGCGGCCACGATCATCGTCCAGCCCGCGCGCAGTCGGTCGACGACGTGGTCGACGGCTCCCCCGCTGCTTCCCGCGAAACCGGGAGGCTCGACCGCCTCGATGCGCACCACGTCATCGTCGTCGGCGTCGAACGCGCTGATCGTGAACCAGTCGCGATCACCGGCGGCCTCGCGCAAGCCGGTGACCGTCACGAAGTCGCCGCCGTCGAGATCGATCGGCGCTTCGGCCCCCGCCGTCGCGGCATGCCAGGCGGCGGTGAGAAACTCGCGGTTCGTCTCGAGCAGGCTCACCGCGCGGCTCGCCACGCGATCGGGGCTCAGCACCGCGATCGCCGCCCGCTCGGGCAGGTAGTGGCTGAGCGGCACGAGCCGATCGACGAGCGCAGGCGCCAGGCTCTCCATGCCTTCGACCGGAATGCCTTCGCCGATCTTGGCGAGCAGCTGCGCCAGACTCGGAAACTCGTGCTGCATCTCGCGCGCCCGCTGGCGCACGCTCTCGGTCAGCAGCAGCTCGCGCGTCGGAGGGAGCTCGACCTCGTCGACCTCGGTCGGCAGCGATCGCTGATCGGCGACCGAGAACTCTCGCAGCTGCTCGACCTCGTCACCGAAGAACTCGACCCGCACCGGATGCTCTGCCACCGCCGCGAACACGTCGAGAATGCCGCCGCGCACCGCGAACTCGCCGCGACGGGTCACCATGTCGACCCTCGAATAGGCGAGGTCGAGAAGCCTCTCGGTCACGCGCGCCAAGTCGTAGCCGCGCGCTGCGCGGCGCAGCACCACGGGCTCGACCTCGGTGAGCCCGTCGACGAGCGGCTGCAGCGCAGCCCGCACCGACGCGACGACGACGAGGTCGGGCTTGCCGGCATCCGGGTTGTCGGCCCAGGCTCGCAGTGCCCGCAACGTTCGGATGCGCCGGCCGACCGTCTCGGCGCTCGGGCTGAGGCGCTCGTGCGGCAGGGTCTCCCAGGCCGGCAGGTCGAGCACCACGGCAGTCGGCGCCAGTGCCGAGAGCGACTGCTGCACCGACTCGGTCTCGCGCCCCGTGGCCGTGATGGCGAGCAGGCACTGCGGGCCGGGGCGGGCATCCAGCATCGCCGCCACGAGCGGCACGCGCAGGCCTTCGACGACCGAGAAGTCGGTGCTGCTGCTCGCATGCTCGAGGGCGTTCTGCACCGTTCGGGCGCGCGACAGCGCCGGGATTAACCGCTCGAGACTCACGTCGCACGAGTCTACGCGCCCTGCTGAGCGCACAGCATGGGCAACAACGTCTGCAGAATCGGAGACCGCTCGTCACATGGGCCCTCGCGCGTGATTCTGCAGACGTTCGTGCACGACACGGCCGAGCAGGGCTGTCGGCGGGCTGCGCGGCGACCTCGCGCGCTCGGCTCGCCGCACTCAGGCGCGAGGGGCGTGCACCTTCTGCTGCGCCGCCAGCAGGCCTTGCTCGACGATCAGCTCGACCGCGTCGGCTGCGTCGCCCAGCACGAACGGCAGGCGCGCCCGTTCGGCCGACGGAAAGTCGCCGAGCACGTATGACGCCGCGTCTTGACGGCCCGGCGGTCGGCCGATGCCCACGCGCACGCGCACGAAGTCGGGCGTGCCGAGCGCCTTGATGATGTCGCGCACGCCGTTCTGCCCGCCGTGACCGCCGTCGGCCTTGAGCTTGATGGTCTCGAACGGCAGGTCGAGGTCGTCGTGGATGACGATGACCCGCTCGGCCGGAATCGAGAAGTAGGCGGCCGCGCTCGAGACGGGCCCGCCCGACGTGTTCATGTAGCTCAGCGGGCGCACGAGCACGAGCTTCGGCCCGCCAGCACGCAACCGCGCTTCGGCGAGCATCGTCGACGTGCGGTGCCGCCCGAATCGTGCGCCGAACCGGTTCGCCAGCTCGTCGAGCACCATCGCGCCGACGTTGTGCCGGTTGCCGGCGTAGCCGGGCCCGGGGTTGCCGAGCCCGGCGACCAGCCAGGTGTCACTGCTCGCAGCGGGCGCCGAACGGCGAAAGAGGCCGGCCATGGCTCGACCTCCTCGCTCGTCGGTGATGGTGGCGAACGGATGCCCTCCGTTCGCCGCGATGCTTACTCGGCTGCGTCGGCCTCGGCCTCTTCGGCCTTCTCGGCGGCAGACTCTGCCGACGCCTCAGCCGCAGCCTCTTCGACCGCTGCCTCGTCGGCGACGTCGGCGGCCGATGCGCGCGGCACGGTGATGTTGATCACGAGCGCGTCTGGGTCGGTGATGAGGGTGGTGCCCGACGGCAGGGTGACGTCGCCGGCGTGAATCTGGGCGCCCTCTTCGAGGCCCTCGACCGACACGGTGAGCGACTCGGGAATGTGCGTCGCCTCGGCCTCGATCGTGAGGGTGTTGTGGTCGACCATCACGAGGGTTCCGGGGTACGACTCGCCCTCGACGTGCACCGGCACATCGACGGTGACCTTCTCGCCCTTGCGCACGACGATGAGGTCGACGTGCTCGATGATCTGACGCACGGGGTCTTTCTGCACGTCTTTCACGAGCGCGAGCTGCTTGTCGCCCTCGATGTCGAGGGTGAGCACCACGTTCGACTTGCGCAGCAGCAGCGCGGTCTCGTGGCCGGGCAGTGCGACGTGCTGCGGGTCGGTTCCGTGACCGTAGATGACGGCGGGAATCTGACCGACCGCGCGCAGCTTGCGTGCCGCGCCCTTGCCGAATGAGGTGCGCTTCTCGGCGCTGAGCTTGTTCTCGTCAGCCATGCTGATGTCTCCTTGAATCGGTGGGCCACCCGGCCCGGTCTGGGTGTCAACTCGAACGCGCGAATCGCGTGAGGAAAGACCTGATGCCTTGCCCACCGCGTCGATTACGGAGCGATTGCCGCTCCCTCGCCGAAGTACAGTCGCTCAGTCTACCCGAGTGTCGAGAAGCAGGGCGACGTCGGCCGCGAGAGCATCGATCGGCCGGGTCGCATCGAGCACGACGATGCCCTCGGCCGGGTCGGGCGGCTCGAGCGTGGCCAGTTGCGAGTCGAGCAGCGTCGCGGGCATGAAGTGTGCGTCGCGAGTGGCCGTGCGGCGCTCGAGCTCGGTGCGCGGCACCTGCAGCAGCACGAAGAGCGTGCCGGGCGCGTGCTGTCGAAGTCGATCGCGATACGACCGGCGCAGTGCGCTGCAGGCCATGATGCACGGCGCCTCATCGCGCAGAGCCGCGCCGACGGCATCCAGCCACGGGGCGCGGTCATCGTCGTCGAGGGGGATGCCTGCTGCCATCTTCGCGACGTTCTGAGGCGGATGCCGATCATCGGCGTCGAGAAACGTCACCCCGGTCACTGCACTCGCGGCGAGACCGATCGTGGTCTTGCCAGCGCCCGAGACGCCCATGAGCACGACCGATCGCTCGGTCGAGCGCTGCGTCGAGTTCAGAGCGAGCCCTTGACGGCATCGCCGACGGGCAGCGGCGTCAGCCGGATCACCTCGACGGGTGCCGCGAGGTGCCCGTCGAGGGCAGCCACGAGGGTGGCGACGGGCTGGCCCGCACCGTGAGCGTCGAGCTGCTCGACGGTCGTCCACTTCTCGATCATGACGATGCGGCCGTCGTCGGCCTCGGTGATCGCGTAGAGCTCGCACCCCGGCTCGTCATGCACGAGCGGGATCGCGGTGTCGAGCGCGGCGAGCACCTCGGCTCGATGACCATCGAGAGGCTGGAAGATGGCGACGACATTGACGGCATCGGTGGTGGTCATGACCCCACGCTATCGAAACGTGCGCTTCGAGATGCGATGAGATTGCTACCAGAGGTCGAGCACCAGCCGACTCGGGTTGGTGGGGTCGACCTTCACCGGCAGCGTGGCGCCGGGCTGCACTCGCGGAACGAGCACCATCGGAATCACTGTCGTGAGGTGCACCGGCACTGAGGCGCCGCCCTGCAGCAGCACCGTCAGTTCGAGCGCCACCTGCACGCCGTCGTTCACCACGACGCCCGTGCTCGTGACCCGCTGCACAGTCGCTGTAGCGGGCACGAAGCCCTCGGCCGCTTCAGTGCGCAGGGCGTTCTGCGCGATGAGCGCATCCATCGTCGCTTGCGCCTGCGCGAGCTGCGCACCCGTGTCCATGGTGACGAGATTCTCGAAGCCCATCGCCGTGAGCTTGGCGAAGTTGGTGAAGAACCCCATGGCTAGAGCGAGGTGTAGAGCTCGTTGAAGCGCGAGCCGACAGCGCGATCGGCCTGGATGCGGGCGCCCCAGCCTTCTTGAGCGGCGGCCCAGTCGGTCGCGGAGATGCCGAACGTCGCCGCCACCTCGACGAGCTTGCTCGTGTCGTAGCCGAACGCTGCGATGCCCTTGCTCACCTTGGCGTAGGTGTCGAGGTCGACGCCGGCGATCGGGGCGAGTGCCTCGGCCGAGGGGGCGCCGTGCGCCTGCTGGTTGATGATGTTCACTGCAGCCTGCGAGCCGACGGTGCCGGGCATGCCAGCGCCACCGTAGGCCGCGGGGTTCATCGCCGCCTGAGTCTGAGCCTGCGCGGCCAGCGTGTTGGCGCTCTCGATGAGGCCGGGCGCCGCGTTGATGGTGTCGATCATGCTCTTGAACATGTTCATGGGGGTGACCTTTCTGTCGGTAGGAGAAGCGGTGATCTGAGCTTCGCGCAGCGCACGACCGAGCGACTGAGCAGGCGTTGCTCAGGTTTCGAGACCGCGATTGCTCAGTCGTCGCCGAGCGCACCGCAAACCGCTCTAGGCTGGTTCACGGTTGTGCCACCGCCTCATCGAGTCAACCGATCCGCGCCCGCAGGCGCCGCAAACCCGCTCAGGAGCACCCGTGACCAGCACCGCACCCTCACCCGTCGCCAACATCGGAGTCGTCGGCCTCGCCGTCATGGGCTCGAACCTGGCCCGCAACCTCGCCAGCCGCGAAGGCAACACCGTGGCGGTGTACAACCGCTCGTGGGAGAAGACCGAGACCCTCATCACCGAGCATCCCGAAGCTGGTTTCGTCGCGACGAAGGACTACACCGAATTCGCCGCCGCCCTGCAGAAGCCGCGCACCGCACTCATCATGGTGCAGGCCGGCCGAGGCACCGACGCCGTCATCGACGAGCTCGTGCAGGTCTTCGAACCGGGCGACATCATCGTCGACGGCGGCAATGCGCTGTTCGCCGACACGATCCGCCGTGAGGCGGCCGTGCGCGCCACCGGCATCAACTTCGTCGGCGCAGGCATCTCGGGCGGCGAAGAGGGCGCGCTCAACGGGCCGTCGATCATGCCGGGCGGGTCGGCCGAAGCCTGGGTCACCCTCAAGCCGATTCTCGAGTCGATCGCCGCCGTCGCCGAAGGCGAGCCGTGCGTGACGCACGTGGGCACCGACGGCGCCGGGCACTTCGTGAAGATGATCCACAACGGCATCGAGTACGCCGACATGCAGCTCATCGCCGAAGGCTACGACCTGCTACGTCGCGTCGGCGGGCTCACCCCCGCCGAGATCGCCGACGTGTTCGCCGAGTGGAACACCGGCGAACTCGAGAGCTACCTCATCGAGATCACCGCCGAGGTGCTGCGCCAAGTGGATGCGACGACCGGCAAGCCGCTCGTCGACGTCATTCTCGACCAGGCCGGCGCCAAAGGCACCGGCGCGTGGACAGTGCAGACCGCGCTCGACCTCGGGGTGCCGGTGAGCGGCATCGCCGAAGCCGTCTTCGCGCGCTCGCTCTCGTCGAACCCCACCCAGCGCGCCGCGGCCGCGTCGCTGCCGGCGGGCGCCGAAGAGTGGCAGGTCGCCGACCGCGACGCGTTCATCGAAGATGTGCGCCGCGCGCTCTACGCCTCGAAGATCATCGCCTACAGCCAAGGATTCGACGCCATCGTCGCCGGAGCCCAGCAGTACGAGTGGGACATCAAGAAGGGCGAGATCGCGCGCATCTGGCGAGCAGGCTGCATCATTCGTGCGCGCTTCTTGAACCACATCACCGAGGCCTACGCGAGCGACCCCGACCTCGTTGCGCTCATCACTGCGCCGTACTTCGCCGATGCTGTGGCGAGCGCGCTGCCCGCGTGGCGGCGCGTGGTGGCAGGCTCGGCGCTCGCCGGCATTCCCGCCCCAGCCTTCGCCTCGTCACTGGCTTACTACGACGGCCTTCGCGCCGAACGGCTGCCCGCGGCTCTCGTGCAGGGGCAGCGCGACTTCTTCGGAGCCCACACCTACAAGCGCGTCGACCGCGAGGGCACCTTCCACACCCTGTGGTCGGGCGACCGCAGCGAGATCAGCGCCGAAGACACGCACTGAGCCTCCTGTCGCGCCGCCGCTACTGCGGCGCGACCCCGCTCCCGCGCGCCGAGCGCGGTCGCCGCGCTCCGCGTTCTCGGCGCAGGTACCGCACGGTGAGCACGCGATCACCGGCCGACACTCGCCCGAGAAACAGCGGCGTGACGAGCAGCAGCACCGGGGCCGCGAGACCCACGAGCGCTGCGCCGCTCGTCACGGCGATGACGCTCACCGTGAGCAGTGCAGCGGCGAACGACTCGGGCAGCGCCGACGCGCCCGACGCGAGCAGCGCCGCCGTCGCCGCGACGAGGTGCGCTGCGTAGCCGACCGATGCGGCCGTGCCCACCGCGATGCCGACGGTCGTGCGAGGTGAGATGAGCATCCACGTCGCGGCGATGATGGCCGCCTGCGCGACGGCGCCGATCGCCCACGCGGGCGTGCTCCACCACGGAACAACCGTCTGCGTCTGGGCGAGCAGAGCGGCGCCGATGGTCGAGGGCAGACCTTGCAGCGCCCACGTCGCCAGTGCGGCGCCCGCCGCCCACGCGAGCACCCGCCACCAGGTGAGCGAGAGCGTCGCGCGCAAGGCGGGTCGCGGCCGCTGATCGACCTCGGCCACCGCGGCAGACTGCCACACCGGATCATCGCTGCCGAGCCGCCGCGGGGGCTGCAGCGTCTCGAGCGCGAGCGCACTCACTTCGAGGGGCGAGTCGAGCACGTCGACCGTGCCCCACACGGTGTCGAGCGGCCGGCTCGGCAGAGGCTCGAGCGGTGTCACCGGAAAGGGCCCGCCGCCCCACGCCGTGCGCCAGCGCTCGAGCTCGACGGCGGTGCGGGCCAGCGACAGCCTGCTCACCGAGCCGCTCCCGAGCGTTCGAGCCGTCGAGATGCCGCGCAGGGCGGCTGCCGCGGCGAGCCACCCCGTCGCGTGATCGAGGGCCTGCACCGGCAGCGGCACGGGATGCTGCGCCGAGGTCTCGCGCATGCCGCGGTCTGCGATGCCGCTCGACATCTGCACGAGACTGTCGAAGCCGCGGCGGCCCGCCCACGGGCCGGTGTAGCCGTAGGCGTTGATCTGCACCTCGACGAGGCCGGGGCGCAGCTGTCGGCGGGTGTCGGCATCGAGGCCCATCGACTCGAGTGCGCCAGGCCGGTAGCCGTGCACGAGCACGTCGGCCTCGGTGAGCAGGGCGAGCAGTTCGGCGCGGCCGTCGACGGTGCGGGCGTCGAGCCTCGCGCACCGCTTGCCGAGCGTCATGTCGGGCTCGAGCGCCGGCTCGTTCCAGTCGGGAGGGTCGATGCGCAGCACGTCGGCGCCGAGCATGGCGAGCACGCGCGTGGCCACGGGCCCGGCGAGCACGCGCGTGAGGTCGAGCACCCGCACGCCGGCGAGCGGCCGCCCCTCGAGACCGGGTGACATCGCACGGCCTGCCTCGCCCTGCTGCACGTCGACGAGCGGTTCGGCCGCGACGGCCTCGCCCTGCGGGTGGCGAGACCACGCGCCCGCGGTGCGCATGGCCGCGGCGGCTCCCCCGGCGAACACGACCTCAGACTCGAGATCGTCGGCCCGCCAGTCGGTCACCGCCGCCGCGACCTGCGCTCGCGTCGCCGTGCCCGTCAACGCGAGCACCTCGAGCGCGGCCGCCCGGTGAGCCGCAGCATTCGTGTGCAGGCGAATCCACCCGTCGCCGGTCGCATAGTCGCCCGCGAGCTCCTCCCACGGCGACGCCACCGGCTCACGGGGTCGCACTGCCGCGCTGAACCAGCCGTCGACGAGAGGCGTGCTGACCTCGGCCTGCGCGTCGGTGCCGACCAGGTCGGCGAGCGCGAGCGCCGTCGCGCCGACTGCCGCCGCGGCGAACTGGCTCACCGGGTATGAGCCGCCCAGGCTTCGGGGGCCGACGATCGCGAGGTCGCCGGTCAATCCGAGTTGCTGGGCGAACACGTACGCACCCGGTCGCGGCGCCATCGAAGTCATGCCTCGCAGACTACCGAGGCGTTCGGGCGGGAGTGAGAGACTGGGGGCGATGGACGACGACGATCCGCGCGAGCTGCTCGAATACGAGTCAGGCGACGGCGCCTCTGCCTGGCAACGCCGGCGGCGGGTGCTGCGCTGGGTGGCCCTGATCGCTCTCGTCGGCATGCTCGTGCCTACGGCGCTGGGCACCTACTCGACAGCCCGCAGCACGGCAGCGCAATCGTGCCGCATCGCCGTCGACTTCTACGCAGACGAGCGCACCCCGTCACGCGTGGCCTTCGAACTGCTGTCGCCCGACGCTCTCGGCTGGAACTGCTACGCCCAGCTCGGCAACGCCGAAGTGCTCGTCGCCGTGCTCGGGCTCATTCCCGGCACGCCCCGCCTCGTGTCGCGCGTGGGAGTCTGACCGCGTTGCTGTGGTTGATGTTTGCGACAATGAGCGCATGATCAGCATCGATCGCACCCGCCTGGCCGAGCTCACCGAGCGCGAGCAGCAGGCCTTCATCGCCGCCCGCCCGAAGTCGAAGGCCGCCTACGAGCGCGCCGAGCACCTCTTCGGCCGCGTGCCCATGACCTGGATGAACAAGAAGTCGGGCGCCTTTCCGATCTACCTCGACCGCGCGCAGGGCAACCGCGTGTGGTGCATCGACGGGCACGAGTACATCGACTTCGCCCTCGGCGACACCGGCTCGATGGCCGGGCATTCGCACCCCGCCGTGGTCGACGCCGTCACGCGCCGCATCGGCGAGCTCGGCGGGCTCACGACGATGCTGCCGACAGAAGACGCCGAGTGGGTCGGCGCCGAGCTCTCACGCCGATTCCGCATGGACCGATGGTCGTTCTCGTTGACGGCGACGGATGCGAATCGCTGGGCGATTCGTCTCGTGCGCGCGATCACCGAGAAGCCGAAGATCGTCTTCCACTCGTACTGCTACCACGGATCGGTCGACGAGTCGCTCGTGGTCGTCGGGCCCGACGGCGAGAGCGCGTCGAGGCCCGGCAACGTCGGCGCCCCCGTGCCGGTGACCGAGACCTCGCGCGCCGCCGAGTACAACGACCTGCCGGGGCTCGAGCGCGCCCTCGCGCACGGCGATGTCGCCGCGGTGCTCATCGAGCCCGCGCTCACCAACATCGGCATCGTGCTGCCCGAGCCGGGCTACCTCGAGGGCGTGCGCGCGCTCACCCGGCAGTACGACGCGCTGCTCATCATCGACGAGACCCACACGTTCTCGGCCGGGCCAGGCGGCATGACGCAGGCCTACAACCTCGAGCCTGATCTCGTGATCATCGGCAAGGCGATCGGCGGGGGCATCCCGACCGGGGCCTACGGCCTCTCGGCCGAGTTTGCCGAGAGGTCGCTGGCGCGCACCGACCTCGACCTCGTCGACATGGGCGGCGTCGGCGGAACCCTCGCGGGCAACCCGCTCTCGGTCGCGGCGATGCGCGCCACCCTCGAGCACGTGCTCACCGACGAGGCCTTCGCGCACATGATCGACACGGCGACCTACTTCACCGACGGAGTCAATGAGCTCTTCGACCGGTATGACCTGCCGTGGGCGATCAACCAGCTGGGCGCGCGCGCCGAGTACCGCTTCGCGCGGCCCTACCCGATCAACGGCACGCAGGCGGCTCTCGCTGCCGATGGCCAGCTCGAAGACTTCTTGCACCTCTACCTCGTGAACCGCGGCATCATGCTCACGCCGTTTCACAACATGGCGCTCATGGCGCCGATGACGAGCCGGTCAGATGTGGATGCTCACCACGAGCACTTCGAGGCGGCCATCGTCGAGCTGCTGGGGGTGTAGCTACGCGCGCGGGGTTCCTGAAGCGCGCGAGCGGCCCGTGATCCAGCCCCAAGCGCCCGTCGCGAGAAACAGCACGATGCCGACGACGGCGAGCCAGAAGAGCCCCTCGACGACGAATCCCAGCACTGACAGCACGACCCAGATGATGAGCAAAGTGATGATAATTCCAGTCATGACTTCGACGGTACGTGGTCGTGGCGTCGAGCGTGACCCCCTTGACACCCCGCACGAGTGTCGCTATCCCGCGCGCGCAGCCGCACCCGTTGCCGCAAAAGTGGCCGCAAGAGTGGCCGTGAAAGTGCCCATTTGTGGCACTGGTGCTGAAAATTTTCGCGACTCATGCCACAAACGGGCACTTTCGCGGGTCGGGCGAGGCGGCGGCTGCGTCGAGCAGGGCGCCTAGGCGGCGCCGTCGAACATCGAGGTGACCGAGCCGTCGTCGAATACCTCGTGAATGGCGCGGGCGATGAGCGGCGCGATGGGCAGCACCGTGAGGCGATCCCACCGCTTCGACTCCGGAACCGGCAAGGTATCGGTGACGACCACCTGATCGACGGCATCGCTCTGCAGAATCTCGAACGCGGGGTCGCTGAACACGGCGTGGGTCGCGGCGACCACCACTCCGAGTGCACCGTTCTTCTTGAGCGCTTCGGCGGCTTTGACGATCGTGCGGCCGGTGTCGATCATGTCGTCGACCAAGAGGCAGACGCGGCCCTCGACCTCACCGACGATCTCGTGCACCGTCACCTGGTTGTGCACCATCGGGTCTCGGCGCTTGTGGATGATGGCGAGCGGGGCGCCGAGCTTCTGGCTCCAGATGTCGGCGACGCGCACGCGCCCCATGTCGGGCGACACCACGGTGAGCGTCTCGGGGTCGAGTTGCGCTCTGAAGTGCTCGAGCAGCACCGGCATCGCGAACAGGTGGTCGACGGGCCCGTCGAAGAAACCCTGAATCTGGGCGGCGTGCAGGTCGACGCTCATGATGCGGTCGGCACCCGCGGCCTTGTAGAGATCGGCGACGAGTCGCGCCGAGATGGGCTCGCGGCCGCGACCCTTCTTGTCTTGGCGCGCGTAGGGGTAGAAGGGTGCGACCACGGTGATGCGCTTGGCAGAAGCACGTTTGAGAGCATCCACCATGATCAGTTGCTCCATGAGCCACTCGTTGATCGGGCTCGCGTGCGACTGCAGCACGAAAGCATCGCACCCGCGCACGCTCTCGTCGTAGCGCGCGTAGATCTCGCCGTTGGCGAAGGTGCGGGCGTCGGTGTGCACGATCTCGGTCTCGAGCTCTGCAGCGATCTGCTCGGCGAGGTCGGGGTGCGCCCGGCCGGTCACCAGCACGAGGCGCTTCTGGCCGGTGATCTTGATGCTGGCCACTGAGTTCCCGCCTTCTGCCGCCGAGGCGACGCTTGTCTGTCGGTCGCCTACGCGGTGTCGGGGTCGTCGACCGACTCTCGTGCCGCCGCCGCTGCGTCGGCCGCCGCTGTGCCCGGGCGGTTGACGGCCACCCAACGATCGACGTTCCGCTGCGGTGCCACATTCACTGCCAGGGCGCCCGCCGGAACATCTTTTCGCACGACCGTTCCCGCTCCCGTGTACGCTCCGTCACCAATCCTAACGGGGGCAACGAAGACGTTGTGCGAGCCCGTGCGGGCGTGAGCCCCAACCTCGGTGCGGTGCTTGTTCACGCCGTCGTAGTTGGCCGTGATCGTGCCCGCGCCGATGTTGGTTCCCTCACCCACAGTCGTGTCGCCGACGTACGACAGGTGAGGCACTTTGGCGCCACGGCCGAGCGTCGAGTTCTTCGTCTCGACGAACGTGCCCACCTTGCCGTCGTCGCCGATGACGGTGCCGGGGCGCAAGTAGGCGAAGGGGCCGACGGATGCTCGCTCTCCGATCACCGCGAGCGTGCCGTCGGTGCGGCTCACGCGCGCGTCTCGACCGACCTCGCAGTCGGTGAGTGTCGTGTCTGGCCCCACCACGGCGCCGCGCGCAATGCTCGTCGCACCCTTGAGCTGCGTGCCCGGCAGCACCTCGACGTCTTCGTCGAGGGTGACGGTGCGGTCGATCCAGACACTCGCGGGGTCGCTGATTGTGACGCCTGCGAGCTGCCAGCCGCGCACGATCATGGCGTTGAGCCGCAGGGCAGCGTCGCTGAGTTGCACACGGTCGTTGACTCCGGCGACGAGCCAGCCTTCGCGCACGGGCAACGCGGCGACGGGCCGCCCGGCACTGCGCATGAGCCCGATGACGTCGGTGAGGTACTTCTCTTGCTGAGCATTGTCGGTGCTGACGAGCGCAAGCGACTCGCGCAGGGCCGGCACGCTGAACACGTAGGTGCCCGAGTTCACCTCGGTGAGGGCGCGCTCGGCCTCGGTGGCGTCTTTCTGCTCGACGATGCGGTCGAGGGCTCCGGCCGCATCACGCACAACGCGCCCGTAACCGGTGGCGTCGTCGAGCACCGCACTGAGCACGGTCGCCGATGCACCCTGCGTGCGGTGCTCGGCGATGAGCCGGGTGAGGGTGTCGGCGTCGAGCAGGGGCACGTCACCTGAGACGACGAGCACGTCGCCCTCGAAGTCGTTCGGAAGAGCATCCAGCGCAGCTTCGGCCGCCCGCCCTGTTCCTGGAACCTCGTCTTGGTCGACGATCGTGCAGGCTCCGTCGCACTCGAGCACCGTGGCGGCGACGCGGTCGCGTTCGTGCCGCACCACGGTCACGAGATGCGCGGGGTCAAGAGCCCGAGCCGTGGCGAGCACGTGCCCGATGAGCGGAATGCCCGCGAGCCCGTGCAGCACCTTCGGGGTCTGCGACTTCATGCGGGTTCCTTGCCCGGCGGCGAGCACGACGACGGCGAGGCGCGAATCAGTCATTCGTCTATCTTCTCGCACAGTTCGGCGAGGCGGCGCAGGTCGGCGGTGACCGCTCGCTCGTCGTCGCGCCACTGATCGTCGGTCATTCCCGGCAGGCGCACGAGGGTGAACAGCACGTCGCTGCCGTGCGGGGCCGGTTCGACACGAAGGCGATTGTGCACGACAGTGCCGTCGGGCATCGTCACGTCATGATCGAGGATGCCCGAGGCGACATCGACGAAGAACTCCACCTCGATGTGGCCGAACGGAGACTCGACCACCCAGCGTTCGCGGTGAACCCGATCGTCGTCGTCGCCGGAGCCGACGACGACCCTCTCTGCCGACTGCGCGAAGCCGTAGGCCCACTCCGGCAGTCTGTCGAGCTGCCCGGCGACCGCCATCACCTGCCCCACCGTGCGCGAGATCGGCTGGCGCATGACCCGTCTGGTGACCACAGCCCTCCCCTCGCGTCAGCACTCGACGACGTTGACGGCGAGGCCGCCCTCGCTCGTCTCCTTGTACTTCGTCGACATGTCCTCGCCCGTCTGGCGCATCGTCTCGACCACGGTATCGAAACTGATGAGGTGCGTGCCGTCACCGTGCATCGCCATGCGGGCCGCCGCCACGGCCTTCCCCGCACCAATCGCGTTGCGCTCGATGCACGGCAGCTGCACGAGGCCGCCGACCGGGTCGCACGTGAGGCCCAGCGAGTGCTCCATCGCGATCTCGGCGGCGTTCTCGACCTGCTCGGGGGTGCCGCCCAGCAGGTGGGCGAAACCTGCGGCAGCCATCGAGGCAGCCGAGCCGACCTCGCCCTGGCAGCCCGCCTCGGCGCCCGAGATGCTCGCATTCGACTTGATGAGTGCGCCGAACACGGCGGCGACGAGCAAGAACTCTTCGCACGCCCGCTGCTCGTCGTCGAGACGCAGCACGTCGATCGCGTGCCGCATGACCGCCGGAATGATGCCGGCGGCGCCGTTCGTCGGCGCGGTGACCACCCGACCCCCCGCCGCGTTCTCTTCGTTCACCGCGATCGCGTAGGCCTGCAGCCACTCGGCGTTCGTGTCGCGGGCACCCTCGGCGTCGATCGCGCGCAGCCTCTCGGCCATCGCGGCCGCCCGGCGAGGCACCTTCAGACCACCGGGGAGGGTGCCCTCGGCGGCCAGACCCTGATCGATGCACTCATTCATGGCTGCGGCAACCGCGCGCAGCCCCGCCGTCGTGGCCGCCCGACCTCGCAGCGCGTGCTCGTTCTCACGCGCGACGCCGACGAGACCGAGCCGCGTCGAGCGACACAGGTCGAGCAGCTCGACGGCTGTCGAGAACGGATGCGGCACAGTGCTCTCGCCCTCGGGCACTGCGGGAGCGACGCCGTCGCGTTCGATGAATCCACCGCCCACCGAGTAGTAGGTCTCGACAGCGAGCACCGAACCCTCGGCATCGACGGCCCGCAACTCGAGCGCGTTCGGGTGGCGTGCACGGCGCTCATGCGGCGCCAGGCGCAACCACTCGGGGGTGATGACGATGCGGTGCGTGCCGGCGAGGGTGAGCATCCCGCCATTGGAGTCAGCGACCACCCGCTCGACGTTGTCGCGCGTGACCGACTCGACCGCGCAACCGGCGAGGCCCGCGAGCAGGGCACCGGGGGTTCCGTGGCCGATGCCCGTCGCGCCGAGCGAGCCGAACAGGTCGCACTCGATGCGGGCGACGCGCTCGAGCTGGCCGGCAGCAGTGAGTTGCTCGACGAACGCGCTCGCGGCGCGCAGCGGGCCGACCGTGTGCGAACTCGACGGACCAATACCGACGCGAAAGAGGTCGAGCGCCGAGATGTAGGGCTTGGCGGCGAGCGGTGCGGGCAAAGCGACTGCGGTTCTCACGGCGGCTCCTTCGAGGCAGAGCCGGATCGCGGCCGTGCCAGTGTCAGACCATCGGCGAGCGCCGGGTTGCGGCGCTGCGTCGGCCAGCAGCACGACGAGAGCCCGAGCGGGCGCCGTCGAACCGCTGGGACTATTGTGGCGCACAACGGCCGCACTACGGCCACTCATCGTTCTGGCCCGAATGTGGCATGTCGGCCCGAACATTCGGGCACGAGTGCGAAGAACGGGCCTAGATGCGCGAGTGGGCGCCGGAGCGGGGAGGTGTCGGCGATGAGTTTCACCATATGGCGAGCAACTCCCACGCGCGGAGCGTCCACTGGACGCTCCGCCCCCAGGATTCGAACCTGGACCTAACAGCTCCAAAGGCTGTCGTGCTGCCGTTACACCAAGGCGGATCGCGTTGAACGCGAGTATCTAGTCTGCCAGAGCCGGGGGTGCGGTCTCGCCCGCGATAATGAACAGATGACCTCCCGCGACGAAGTCGACCGCATCGTCGAAGCGTGGCGGCGCGAACGGCCCGAACTCGATGTCGAACCCTTGCAGGTGCTGTCGCGAGTGAGTCGCTTGGCGCGGCACCTCGACCGAGCGAGAAAGCACGCTTTCGCCGCATCCGGTCTCGAGCCGTGGGAGTTCGACGTGCTCTCGGCACTGCGTCGCGCGGGCAGCCCCTATGAGCTGAGCCCGAAAGCGCTGCTGCAGCAGACACTCGTCTCGAGCGGCACGATGACCAATCGCATCGATCGGCTCACCACGCGCGGGCTCGTCGAGCGGCACACCGACCCCCACGACGGCCGCGGCATTCTCGTGCGGATGAGCACCGAGGGTCGCGAGCGCGTCGACCTCGCCATGGATGAGCTCATGGTCGGCGAGGCTGCGCTGCTGCGCCGGCTGAACCGCGCCGATCAAGAACGCCTCGCCGCACTTCTGCGCCTGCTCGGCGCCGACTTCGACGAGAGCGCATAGTCGGCCTCAGCGCCTACAGCAGGGGCAGCACGAACGACAGCACGAGCCCGAGAACTCCGACGCTCGTGAGCACCGCCCCGAGGGTCAGCAGCACTCGACCGTCGTGAGCAGGGTCGTCAGTGCGGGCCTCGTCTGGTCGTGAGGGATGCACCCAGATCGTTCGGGCGTCACCCTCAGCCGGCGGTGGCGCCTCGAAGTCGACGACCGCCTCATGCACCTCGCCGCCGTCGCTGAACCAACGCACCGTCGCGTCGCCACGGTGCACGCCGCTCACGACGCCCTTCACTGACCGATACTGTCGCGACCACGAGCGACGAGCGAGCGAGATGCCGAGCATGACGATGCCGAGCGGCACAGTGAGCCAGGCAAGGGCCTCTGCCGCGACGGCGATGGCGTCGTGAAGGCTCACCCCCTCATCGTACGGGGCCAGAGCGCGCGCCTTCTCGCCCGATACGATCACCGCATGCCGTTCTGGAACAACCCGCCCTCAGCCGACGACTCGCTGCCCAAGAACGACCGCGGTTCGGGCTCGCTCAGCAACTACGTCGGCGTGCTCATGCCTCGCAACGCGAAGGTGACGATGCGGCTGGCGGGCAGCGACCCCTCTCAAGACGAACTGGCCGCCCTCGCCGCCGAAGAAGCTGAATTGACGACGGCAACGCCCGCGCGCACCACCGCGGAGGAGGGCGTCGACGCCCCCATCGAGGTGCGCATCTTCTCGGGTCGGCGCGTGAGCGGCGTCGTCGGCACGGTGCCGCGCGGCCTCGAGAGCGCCTACGACGAAGCCGTGCGCCGACTCGACGGGCGCGGGTCGAAGCCGCGCATTCCGGTCGCCGCCGTGAAGACCAAGCACGGCTACCGCGTCGACCTGCTGATGGGGCTCACCCGATAGCGCTAGTGCCCTTCGCCCAGGTGCCCGGCGAGTCGCGTGTGCAGGGCGTGCGATTCGGCGTTCATGTCGACGATCTCGACGCTGATGCCGAAGCGCTCATACTTGGTGACGATCGCGTCGAGCGCCGCGACTGTCGAGGCATCCCAGATGTGCGAAGCCGACAGGTCGATGACCACCGAGGCGGGGTCGTCGCGGTAGCGAAACTGGGTCGTCAAGTCGTTGCTCGAGGCGAAGAACAATTCGCCGTCGACGCGGTAGAGCGCATAGCTGCTGCCATCGGGCGCCGCGAGCACGGTGCGGTCGACGGTGGCGAAGTGGGCGACCCGTCGGGCGAACAGCACCATCGCCACGATGACGCCGAGCGTCACGCCGATGGCCAGGTTGTGGGTCCACACCACGGCGACCACGGTGGCCACCATGACGGTCGTCTCGCTCTTGGGCATGCGGCGCAGCGTGCTGAGCCGAATGCTGTGCCAGTCGAACGTGGCGACCGAGACCATGATCATGACGGCGACGAGCGCCGCCATCGGAATGATCGCCACCAGATCGCCGAGCACGAGCACGAGCGTGATCAAGAACACTCCCGCCATGAAAGTCGAGATGCGGGTGCGCGCCCCCGACACCTTGACGTTGATCATGGTCTGGCCGATCATGGCGCAGCCACCCATGCCCCCGAAGAATCCGCTCAGGATGTTCGCCGCACCCTGCCCGTAGGCCTCACGTGTCTTGTGCGAGGGGGTGTCGGTGATGTCGTCGACGAGCTTCGCCGTGAGCAGCGACTCGAGAATGCCGACGACCGCCATGCCGAGCGCGAACGGCAGGATGATGCCGAGCGTCTCCCACGTGAGCGGAACATCCGGCCACAGCAATGAGGGCAGGCTCTCGGGCAGTTCGCCCTGGTCGCCGACGGTCGGCACGGTGAGGGCGAGCACGACGACGAGCACGGTCACGACGACGACTGAGACGAGCGGCGCAGGCACCACGGTGGTGAGGCGGGGCATGCCGATCATGATGACGAGACCGAGCACGACGAGCGGGTAGACCTCCCACGGCACACCGAAGAGGTAGGGCAGCTGCGCGGTGAAGATGAGAATCGCGAGCGAGTTGACGAACCCGACCATGACCGAGCGCGGAATGAAGCGCATGAGCTTGGCGACGCCTGCCGCCGCCATGACGAGCTGAATGAGCCCGCCGAGTATGACGGTGGCGATGAGGTAGTCGGTGCCGTACTCGCGGGCGACGGGGGCGATGACGAGGGCGATCGCTCCGGTCGCGGCGGTGATCATGGCTGCGCGCCCGCCGAGAAAGGCGATGGCGATCGCCATGATGAACGACGAGAACAAGCCGAGGCGCGGGTCGACGCCGGCGATGATCGAGAATGCGATTGCTTCTGGAATGAGCGCGATCGCGACGACGAGCCCGGCCAGCACTTCGCGCGTGAGCAGCCGCGGCGAGCGCAGCGCGGTGACCGTGCGCGAGTCGCTCCACGGGATGGTGGGCAGCAACGACATCAGTGCAACAACTCCCCCAGTTCGAGCCAGTGCGTCTCTGCGGCTTCGAGCTCTGCCTCGAAGCCGCGCACCTGGTCGTGCAGTGCGCCTAACCCTGCATAGTCGTTCGGGTCGTGCTCGGCGAGCTGCACGTGCAGAGCATCCACCTGCCCCTGCACTTTGGCGATGCGGCGCTCGAGTGCCGACAGCTCTTTCTCGAGCGTGCGGCGCTCGGCCCCCGAGAGCGAGGGCGCCGACGGGGCGGTGGATGCTGGAGCCGACGCCGTCACGCTCGCCACGGTGGCGCGGCCGGCGTCGTGCGAGCCGGTCGGAGCCGCCGAGTGCGCGGCGATGCGCAGATACTCGTCGACCCCGCCGGGCAAGTGCCGCAGCCGGCCGCCGAGCACGGCGTACTGCTGGTCGGTGACGCGCTCGAGCAGGTAGCGGTCGTGGCTGACGACGATGAGTGTGCCTGGCCACGAGTCGAGCAGGTCTTCGATGGCCGCGAGCATGTCGGTATCCATGTCGTTGGTCGGCTCGTCCATGATGAGCACGTTCGGCTCGTCGAGCAAGATCAGCAGCAGCTGCAGGCGGCGCTTCTGACCGCCAGACAGGTCTTTGATCGGGGTGGAGAGCTGGGCCGAGGTGAAGCCGAGGCGTTCGAGCAGCTGACCGGGCGTGAGCTCTTTGTCGCCCGCCGTGTAGCTCGTGCGCTTGCTCGCGATGACCGCGCTGACGCGCTCGTGGGCCAGGGCGGTGAGGTCGCCCAGCTGCTGGTCGAGACTCGCGACGACAACGGTCTTGCCACGCTTCACCCGACCGGTGGTCGGTTCGAGCGAGCCGTCGATGAGTTTGAGCAGCGTCGACTTGCCGGCGCCGTTGACGCCCAGAATGCCCGTGCGCTCGCCCGGCGCGATGCGCCATTCGACGTCGTGCAGTATCTGCGTGTCGCCGTACGACACCGAGACGTCGAGCAGGTCGATGACGTCTTTGCCGAGCCGCGCCGTCGCCATCTGGGCGAGCTCGACGGGGTTGCGCAGCGGCGGCACGTCGTCAATGAGCGCGTTGGCGGCTTCGATGCGAAACTTCGGCTTGGCTGTGCGCGCAGGAGCCCCGCGGCGCAACCACGCGAGCTCTTTCTTCATGAGGTTCTGGCGCTTGGCCTCCATGGTGGCGGCCTGCCGGTCGCGTTCGAGCCGCTGCAGCACGTAGGCCGCATAGCCGCCCTCGAAGGGCTCGACGATGCGGTCGTGCACCTCCCAGGTGTCGGCGCTGACTTCGTCGAGAAACCACCGGTCGTGCGTCACGACGAGCAGAGCGCCGGCGCCGGGCGACCAGCGGCGCTTCAGGTGACCGGCGAGCCAGTGCACGCCGCCGATGTCGAGGTGGTTCGTCGGTTCGTCGAGCACCACGATGTCCCACTCGCGGCTCAGCAGCGCGGCGAGGGCGACGCGGCGGCGCTGGCCTCCGCTCAAGTCGTCGACGAGCGTGTGGCCGGGTATGTCGAAGATGAGCCCGGCGAGAACATCCCGAACATTGCGATCGCCCGCCCACTCGTGTTCGGGCCGATCGCCGACGACCGTCTCGATGACGGTCAGCCCCGTCTGCAGCTCGTCGGCCTGATCGAGCATGCCGAGGGTGACTCCGCCGCGGCGCGTCACCCGGCCGGCATCGGGCTCTTGCTTTCCGGCGAGAATGCGCAGCAGGGTCGACTTGCCGTCGCCGTTGCGGCCGACGACGCCGATGCGGTCGCCGTCGCCGATGCCGACGGTGACGCCGTCGAGAACGACACGGGTGGGGTATTCAACGCGGAGCTGCTCGGCTCCCAGCAAGTGGGCCATTGCATCGAGCCTACGGCGAGCCCGCCGGTGTCGATGACCGTCGCCGTCACGAGCGCGAGTGCACCTGCTGGCTCAAGGCGTGCGCGTGCTGCAGCAGCGCACGACCGAGCTCGCGCTGCCGCTCGGGCTTGAACCGCGACTCGATGCCGGTGAGCGACAGAGCCCAGGCGGGCGCGCCGCGCTCGTCGAAGACGGCGGCCCCCATGCCCCAACTGCCCTCGACGATGAGACCCGGGTTGAGGGCCCAGCCTGTCGACCTCGTCTGCGCGAGCCGCGCCTCGAGCGGTTCGCGCGCGTGCTGCGGCCCCCACTGCGCCGAGAGATCGACCGCGTCGAGGTAGGCGGCGCGCTCGTCGTCAGGCACGAAGGCGAGCATGGCGAGGCCCGCGCTCGCGACGCCGAGCGGAAACCTGATGCCTTCATGCAGCACGAACGAGCGGATCGGAAAGCTGCCCTCTTCGCGCAGCAGGCACACCGTCTCGTCGCCGCGACGCGCCGAGAAGAAGGCGCTCTCACCCGTGAGCCTGGCGAGCTCTCGCACGTGCTCGAGCGCGAGGTCGGTGATGTCGTAGCGGTCGGCCGCGACGGCGCCGAGCAGAAACAGTTCGGGGCCGAGCACCCAGGCCGCGCCGTCGCGGTCGAGAAACCCTTCATCGGCGAGCGCAGACAGCAGGCGGTAAGCGGTCGGGCGGGTCAGCCCGGTGTCGTCGGCGACGTCGCGCGTCGGCACCGGATGCGGAGCTCGCGCACTGACCGCCCTCAGCACTGCGCTGACTCGTGCGACGACCTGGGTTCCACTGCGCGTGTCATCCCTCATGTCCACATTATGAGCGTTGCGCACCCGCGTTTCCACATTGAGAGCGAAGATTGACGCTGCTGACCGGCAGTCGTAGCGTTCCGAGCATCCAGCATGTGGGCGCCAGCACTGCTGCAGCACGTGCACCGCCGAGTCACAGGAGACACGATGGCGAACGACAAGGTCAGATCATCGACGATCGACGCCCTGAGCGCCGTTGTGCGCGACGGGCAGACCATCGCCGTCGGAGGGTTCGGCCTCAGCGGCAACCCGAGCGACCTCATCGAGGCGCTGCGTGACACGGGCGTGCGAGACCTCACGATCGTCAGCAACAACATGGGCGTCGATGGAGTCGGGCTCGGCCTGCTCATCGAGAGCCGCCAAGTGCGCAAGGTCGTCTCGAGCTACGTCGGCGAGAACAAACTCTTCGCCGAGCAGTTCATCTCGGGCGAGCTCGAGGTCGAGTTCGCCCCGCAAGGCACCCTCGCCGAGCGCATGCGCGCGGGAGGCGCGGGCATCGCCGGCTTCTACACGCGCACCGGGGTCGGCACGCCGGTGGCCGAGGGCAAGCCCACCATGGCGTTCGATGGCGTCGACTATGTGCTCGAGCGCGGCATCGTTGCCGATGTCGCCCTCGTGAAAGCCCATCGGGCCGATCGCGAAGGCAACCTGATCTACCGCAAGACGGCACGCAACTTCAACCCGCTCGCCGCCATGTGCGGGCGAGTGACGTTCGCCGAGACCGAAGTGCTCGAGAGCGAGTGGCTCGACCCCGACGAGATTCACACCCCCGGCATCTTCGTGCAGCACGTCGTCGTCGCGGCGCCTCGCGAGAAGCCGATCGAGCAGCGCACCGTGCGACCCCGCGCCGCAGCGCAGGAAGGCCGTTGACATGAGCTGGAGTCGAGACGAGATGGCGGCGATCGCCGCTGAAGAGTTGCGCGACGGGCAGTACGTGAACCTCGGCATCGGCATTCCGACCCTGGTCGCCAACCATGTTCCCGAAGGGGCGACGGTGACGCTGCAGAGCGAGAACGGCATGCTCGGCATGGGCCCCTTTCCGTGGGAGGGCGACGAAGACGCCGACCTCATCAACGCCGGCAAGCAGACGGTGACGCTGCTGCCGGGCGGGTCGTTCTTCGACTCGGCGACCTCGTTCGGCATGATTCGGGGCGGGCACGTCGCCCTGGCGATTCTCGGTGCACTGCAGGTGTCGGGTTCGGGCGATCTGGCGAACTGGATGATTCCGGGCAGGCTCGTCAAAGGCATGGGGGGCGCGATGGATCTCGTCGCGGGCGTGCCGCGCGTCATCGTGCTCACCGAGCACAATGCGAAAGACGGCACGGCGAAGATCGTCGCCGAGTGCACGCTGCCGCTCACCGGCAAAGGCGTGGTGCATCGCATCATCAGCGATCGTGCCGTCTTCGATGTGACCCCCGGAGGCCTCGTGCTGCGTCGACTCGCCGAGGGTGAGACCGTCGACGCGATTCGCGCCGACACGGAGGCAGCATTCAGCGTCGATCTCGAGGAGGCAGCAGTATGAGCGCCGTCATCGTGGGCTACGCCCGCACACCATTCGTGAAGTTCGGCGGAGTCTTCTCGTCGCTCTCGTCGACCGACCTCGGGGCGCACGCCGCTCGCGCCGCGCTCGACCGCGCGGGAATCGCGCCCGACCGCGTCGACATCACCCTTGCCGGGCAAGTGCTGCTGGCCGGCGCGGGGCAGAACCCCGCGCGGCAGACGGCGGTCGGCGCCGGGCTGCCGCTCGATGTGCCCGCAATGACCATCAACATCGTGTGCCTCTCGGGCAGCGAGGCGGTCGCTCAGGCAGATCGCCTGATCTCGGCCGGTGAGGCCAGCATCGTTCTCGTCGTCGGCCAAGAGTCGATGACGCAAGCGCCGCATCTGGTGCAGGCGCGCATGGGTCAGCGGTATGGCGCGATGCAGCTCGTCGACAGCCTCGAGCACGACGGGCTCAGCGACTCGTTCGAGCACACCTCGATGGGCGCGCTGACCGAGGGTCACACTGCAGAGGCCGGCATTTCGCGTGAGCGGCAAGATGAGTGGGCGGCGCGATCGCATCGGCGTCTCGCCGAAGCCCACGGGATGCTCGCCGATGAGATCGTGCCTCTCACCCCTTCGCCCAGCGTCGGCGAGATCTCTGCCGACGACGGGCTGCGGGCCGACACGACGGCCGAAAGCCTGGCGCGCTTGCGACCGGCGTTCTCTGCTGACGGCACGGTCACCGCGGGCAACGCCTCGCAGATCTCAGACGGTGCCGCCGCGCTCGTCATCGTCGACGAGTCGCTCGCGAACGCAGAAGGGCTGCCCGCTCTCGCGCGAATAGAGAGCCGCGCCCTCGTGGCCGGCCCAGGGCTGTCGCTGCTCGAGCAGCCCTCGCGCGCGATTCTCGCTGCCCTCGATCGCGCTGGCCTTGACCTGACCGAGCTCACGGCCGTCGAGATCAATGAGGCCTTCGCTTCTGTCGCGATCCGCTCGACCGATGTGCTCGGCGTCGACGAGTCGATCGTCAACGCGCACGGCGGCGCCATCGCTCTGGGCCACCCCATCGGCGCGTCGGGCGCACGACTGGTCGGTCATCTCGCGCGCACGCTCGCCGCGCAGGGCACCGGATCGCTCGGGGTGGCCGCCCTCTGCGGTGGTGGCGGTCAAGGCTCGGCGATCGTGCTGCGCGCCCTGTAGCGCGACACCACAGCATCGCAACGGGGCAGAATAGACGGATGCCCTCCGACGAGACCGCACCGACGGCCACGCCCACCCGCCCCATCGCCCGCGTGCTGCCCTTCACCCTGCTGTGGGCGTTCGGCATCATCATGATCGACCAGGCGACCAAGTACTGGGCCGAGGCGACGCTCGTGCCCTACCAGGCGGTGCCCGTGATCGGCGAGTGGATTCAGTGGCGACTCGTCTACAACCCCGGTGCCGCGTTCGGCATCGGCGGCGACTACACCTGGGTGCTCACTCTCGTGGCAGCCCTCGCCGTCGTCGGCATCTCGATCTTCGTCGCCCGCATCTCGAGTGTGCGGTGGGCCCTCGCCGCCGGCGCACTGCTCGGCGGCGCCATCAGCCACCTCGGTGACCGTCTGTTTCGTGAGCCCGGCTTCGCGCGCGGCGAGATCGTCGACTTCATCGACTACTTCGGGTTCTTCGTCGGCAACGTGGCCGACATCGCGCTCGTGGGCGGCGCGATCGCCATCGTGCTGCTGAGCCTCGTCGGCGTCAGCTCGAGATCACCCGAGCGCCGTGCACCGGACCAGTCGCTCGAAGCACCGTCAACCGAGACGCACTGAGCGCCACCTGCAGCTCGAGCGCCTGATCTTGATCGGCCGCTAGAAAGGCGACGGTCGGGCCCGAGCCTGAGACGATGCCCGCGAGCGCGCCCTGCAGCTCACCCGTCTCGAGCGTCTTCGACAGTTCGGGCTCGAGGTGCAGCGCCGGCGCCTGCAGATCGTTGTAGAGGTATTCGGCGAGCTGATGCGGGTCGCCCGCCCTTAGCGCCTGCAGCACTTCGATGTCGACCGAGGGTTGCTCGGGCGGCGGCGCGATATCGTGCACGTGCCGTTCACGGTGCCGATCGAGCTCGGCGTACACCTCAGGAGTGCTGAGTCCCCCTTCGGAGAGCGCGAGCACCCAGTGAAAGGTTCCTTGCGCGAGTGCGGGCGACAGCCGGTCGCCGCGGCCCGTGCCCACAGCGGTGCCTCCCATGAGGGCGAACGGCACGTCGGCGCCGAGTTGTGCGGCGAGGTCGTGCAGGTCGTCTCGGCTCAGCCCCGTGCCCCACAAGTGGTCGCACGCGACGAGCGTGGCAGCAGCGTCGGCCGAGCCGCCGCCCATACCGCCCGCGATCGGCACATGCTTCTCGATCTCGAGCGACACGCCGCCGCGATAGTCGGCCGTGCGGGCGAGCAGTCGCGCCGCCTTGATGGCCAGATTCGAACCATCGGTGGCCAGCCCGCTGCAGTCGATCGGCCCGCCGAACCGCACCGAGAAGTCGTCAGCCGGGCGAGCGAAGACCTCTTCGTAGAGCGAGATCGCCTGGTAGGCGGTGGCCACTTCGTGGTAGCCATCGTCGAGCAGCGAGCCCACCTTCATGAAGACGTTGATCTTGCCGGGTGCGCGAGCGTGCACCACGTGCGAAGCCCCCGAACCCGTCATGGCACCAGCCTATGTGAGCACGCTGGAGGTCAGAACGATGGCCACTCCTGGCCGCCCAATTCTGGCCCGCGCCCACCATGCAGGGCAACTGTATCGATGCCGGGCTGTGCCGTTCGTGCGATACGACCCATCGACAACCAAACCAAGTGGCTACGAAATATGCCGTTGATCCCACGGTGTGCCGATGGTGCACCATAGACCCCACGACGTGAGCACCGTGCCACCGAGATCGGCGGCGGCAGTTCCCACTCCAGTAGTCCGATAGATGTTGTTGTTGTAGCCAACGGCGTTCATTGCGCTGAAGTCAGTGTACGAGCCACTGGAAGTCGCTCCAGCCCAGTTGACCACGAGCGAACGGACAACGACTGCACCTGCCGTTGACGTGAATCCATAGCTGATGCGCGCCTGACCGGAAAAGTTGCCGTTGTACAGAAAAAGTGCCGAACTCCCGCACAAACCGTTTGAGTACCCGAGCGGGGTGGCTCCACCGTGAGTACCTGGCTGGCCGTACCCGCACAGGTCAAGATTATTCTCGATGATGTAGTCGGTCGCTTCCTCTGTAAGGAGCTCGCAAACCGGCACCATCGGCGCTGTCGTCATCTCGATCAACTCGTAGGCTTGGGGTGGCGCAAATGACTCGGTCACGAGCGCTCGCTCGTCATTCGCGATTCCCGCCGTCGCGGGGCTCGCGGCCGACAAAGCCACGGTGAGCGCGGCCAAAATGGCAAGCACAGCCTTATGCATCTTCATGACTTACCAGGGCGTGAGGAACGAATCGGTGACAGGTTCGGTTTAGGCCGCGAAGGATCGCGACTCGGTTAGCTTCGCTTCGAACTCGATCGGGGTCAACCCTCCGAGAGTGTCCTGGGCGCGTTGCCGGTGATACTTCCGCTCGATCCAGACCACGATCGCCAGGCGCAGCTCTTGCCTTGTCGCCCACCGTTGCTGGTTGAGGACGTTCGTTTGCAGCAGCGACCAGAAGCTCTCCATCGCTGCGTTGTCCCCGGCGGCACCGACGCGACCCATCGAGCCGACCATGTCGTGACGGCGCAACTCCCTGGCCATCGCTCGACTGCGAAACTGGCTGCCCCTATCGGCATGCAGAATGCAGCCCGCGACGTCCCCGCGTCGGGCGACGGCATTGCGCAGAGCGTCGACGGCAAGCTTCGCCGTCATTCGCTCGCTGATGGAGTAGCCGACGATCTTGTTCGAGAACACATCCTTGATCGCGCAGCAATAGAGCTTGCCCTCGGCCATCGTGCGGTGCTCGGTGATGTCGGTCAGCCATAGGCGGTTCGGAGCGTCCGCACGGAACACGCGCTGCACGTGATCGTCGAACACCGGCGGGCCAACCTTCTTGCCTTTGCCGCGCCTGCGTCGCTGTGCCGAGGAGAGAATCCCGGCCTGGGAACACAACTTCCACGCCGTCCGCCGGCTCATCCGCCAGCCCGCCCTACGGGCCTCGTCAGCGAGATATCGATAGCCGAACGTCGGGTCTTCAGCGTGGGCGTCGTGGAGCGCATTGATCCGATACGCGCGCACCACGTCCGCATCCCGGACGGGATCCTTTCTCCACCGGTAGTAGGGCTGGCGGGCGAGCTTCAAGACCCGGCACGACACCGTCACAGGGATCCCCGCTTCGGCGAGCTCAGCAACGAGCGGGTAGATCATTTTGGGGAGCCACCGAGTTTCAGATTCGCCTGCGACAGATACGCCGCAGCCTTGCGCAGGACCTCGTTCTCCTGCTCGAGGAGACGATTCCGGCGACGCAACTCTCGCATCTCGCTTGCCTCGTCGGCCGTTTGACCGGGGCGGTTGCCTTCTTCAATGTCGGCTTGGCGCAACCAGTTCTGCAACGTCGCTTCGCTGATACCGAAATCAGTGGCGATCTGTTTGAGCGTGACGCCGCTTTCGCGGCGTCGGGCGACCGCGACGACGTCCTCGCGGAACTCTCTGGGATAGGGACTGGGCATGATGACATCCTTCCCGTCAGAGCCCTGCGGCACTAACGATCAGTTGTCACCGATTCGTTCCTCACGCCCCGCGCCTTGAGGGCACTCGACGTTTGTGAAACCCTGCGGGTATGGAAGTAACTGGGCAGCTCGAACCAGAAGCGTTTTGGCGCACCGTCGACGACGCCTACCATCGCGTCCTCTTGGTTTCACGCAGGCAAGTGTCGTACGAGATCCTCGACGCGCCCGGTCAGGTAATGATTGGCTCCTGGCAATTCGATGGAGGCCCTCGACAGCTTGAGTGCTTCGCGAGTGGCGTCGAGATATTGGTTCAGACAGAAGATGCTTCCGAGCCCGGCGCGGAACAGTCGATGCTTACATTCAAGCGGTCGTTCGAGGACATTCTCGATAGCACTGAGCTCGACGACGTATTGGCAAGTCCAGATCGAGTTGCCCTCGTCGATGTAGACGGAAGTCCGAGTCCCGTGAAGATTTGGGACTTCCCGAACGGTTGGTGGGGCAGTGCCCAACTCGGCGCAACGCACGTAGCGATCCGCGCAGTGGGCTATGACCTGGCGAAGTTACGGCTTCAGCGCACTAAGGACATCACTCCATTTGTTCAGGCTCGACTCCGTTGGTTGAGGGAGCAAAGAGGCGAGTAACGAGGAAAACCTTCAAGAGCGAAGGTTGCCGTACAGTCCGCACGCCGTCCGCATCCCGCTCGTCATTTTCTAGTAGCCCCACTCCGCACTGAATCGATACTTGGCGACTACCTACCGTCACTTCAGTGAGCATCCACTCCTCGAGTTCAAATTTGCGCGAACTGATTAGTCCATCGCAGTCAACCCCGGAGCGAATGACGTCAGCTGTGCAGTGTTGTGCTACGCCAGAGCCTACAGATCTGATCAAATACTTCGGATTAGATGGTGAGGCGAACCGGTTCAGGTGAGGGGAAGGGGGTGCGTCGTCGCTAGCATTGGCATTCCATGCAGTGCGACTACTTCGATGCTGGGCTGTGCCGCTCATGCACCCTCATGGGTGTTGCCTACGCGCAGCAGCTCGCCGAGAAAGACGTGAGCGTGCGCGCGCTGCTCGCGCCGTTCGGTGACTCGGCACACTGGTCGCCTCCGGTGGCGAGCAGCGAGCGCGGTTTTCGATCGAAGGCCAAGATGGTCGTCGGCGGCACTATGCAGGCACCGACCCTCGGCATTCTCGACGGCCAGGGGCGCGGCGTCGATCTGCGCGGGTGCGGCGTCATCGCCCCGGGCATCCTGGCCGCCTTTCCCGCCCTCATCGCCGCCATCACGCAGGCTGACCTCGAACCGTACGACGTGCCCTCCCGCCGCGGAGAGCTCAAGCACCTCATCGTCACCGAGGCCGCCGATGGCGCACTCATGGTGCGCTTCGTCGTGCGCAGCGAGCACGGGCTGACGCGCGTGCGCGACACCCTGACGAGGCTGCTCGACGCGCTGCCCCGCATCGCCGTCGTCTCGGTCAACCTGCTGCCCGAGCACAAGGCCGTGCTCGAGGGAGAGATCGAGCACGTGCTCACCGAGCAACGCAGTCTCGCCATGCGCGTCGGCGACGTGACCCTGCACGCCCTGCCCCGATCGTTCGTGCAGACCAACACCGCCGTCGCCGGCGAGCTCTACCGCCAGGCCGCGGCCTGGGTCGATGACGTCGCTCCCACGTCGGTGTGCGACCTCTACTGCGGCGTCGGCGGCTTCGCGCTGCACGTCGCGGGTGCCGCGCGCACGGTGACGGGAGTCGAAGTGTCGGCCGACGCGATCGAGAGCGCCGAACTCGCCCGTGATGCGCTCTACCCTTCGGCGGCCGACCGCTCGCGCGTGCGCTTCGTGGCGGGCGATGCCACGAGGTGGGCGGCGGCACAGGATGCCCTGCCCGAGCTCGCCATCGTCAACCCTCCGCGGCGCGGCCTGTCGGTCGAGCTCACCGAGCTGCTCGAGCGCCGCGGCCCGCAGAGCATCGTGTATTCGAGCTGCAACCCTCAGTCGCTCGCGCGCGACCTCGCTGCGATGCCCTCATACCGGATTGAGCGCGCTCGCGTCGTCGACATGTTTCCGCAGTCGCAGCACGTCGAAGTGCTCACGCTGCTCACCCGCGCACCCTAGACGCGCGCGAGGGCCAGAAACTGGGGCAGGCCCAGCTGCTCACCGCGAGCCGTCGGGTCGAGGCCCGCTGCCTCGAGCGCCGCGCTCGCCGCGGCCGACGAACCGAACACCTCGCTGAGCGCCTGCCGCAGCATCTTGCGGCGCTGCCCGAAAGCAGCGTCGACGAGCACGCCCACCCGCTCGCGCTCAGACTCGGTTCCGGGATGCTCGCCGCGGGTCATGCCGACGAGCACACTGTCGACGTTCGGCACCGGCCAGAACACCTGCCGGCTCACGACCCCCTCGACCTTCCAGCGCCCGTACCAGGCCGCCTTCACCGAGGGGCCGCCGTAGACCTTCGAGCCGGGAGCGGCCGCCAGACGGTGGCCGACCTCGGCCTGCACCATGACGAGCACGCGCCGAATGCCGGGCTCGAGCGCGAGCAGGTGCAGCAGCACGGGCACCGAGATGTTGTAGGGCAGATTGGCGACGAGCGCGGTCGGGCGCGCGCCCCCCGGCGCGTCGGGCACCTCGGCCACCCGCAGGGCGTCGGCGGTGACCACCGCGAGCGCGGCCTCAGGCTGCACCTCGGCGACGGTGCGGGGCAGCTGGGCGGCGAGGCGAGCATCCACTTCGATGGCGACCACCGGATGCCCGGCCTCGAGCAGCCCGAGCGTCAACGACCCGAGGCCGGGGCCGACCTCGAGCACGGGCTCACCCGGTTCGAGCGCCGCCGTCGCCACGATGCGCCGAACCGTGTTGGCGTCGTGCACGAAGTTCTGACCGAGCTTCTTGGTGGGGCTCACCCCGAGCAGTTCGGCGAGGTCGCGCACCTCGGCCGGGCCGAGCAGTGCGCTCATGCCGGTGCCGCGGGCACGGTCACCGCTCGCCCGGGTAGTTCTCGGGCAGATCGCCGCCGAGGTCGCCGAGATCGTCGGGGTCGCCCGGAACCTCCTGATCGGCCCACGGGTCGCCCGGAGCAACGACAGGCTCAGAATCCCACGAGCCATACACGAGCTCGGTATTGGAGGCGAGCTGCGCAGACAGCATCGACACGTCGGTGCCCAAGTGGTCGGCGATCGCGCGCACCGTGAACGGCAGCAGGTAGGGGCCATTGGGCCGCCCACGATACGGGTGCGGGGTCAAGAACGGCGCGTCGGTCTCGACGAGCAGCAGCGCGCGCGGCAGCACGTCGAGGGCGTCGCGCAGGTTGCGGGCGTTCTTGAACGTGACGGTTCCGGCGAAGCTCGCGTACCAGCCGCGCTCGGCGCACACGGTGGCCAGTTCGACGTCACCGCTGAAGCAGTGGAACACGACCTTCTCGGGCGCACCCACGCGCAGCAGCGTCGCCACGAGGTCGTCGTGCGCATCGCGGTCGTGAATCTGCAAGGCCAGCCCGTGCTGCTTCGCGATCTCGATATGGGCTTCGAAGGCGGCGAGCTGCGCGTCGCGTCCGCTGCCGGGCTCGGTGCGGTAGTAGTCGAGGCCGGTCTCACCGATGGCGACCACTCTCGGTTGCGCGGCGAGTTCGTCGATGACCGCGAGAGCGGCATCCAATTCGCCTGATTCGGCGAGCGCGGGAGCCTCGTTCGGATGAATCGCCACTGCAGCGAGCACGCGCGGCTCACGCGCAGCGACGGCGGCTGACCAGCGGCTCGTCAGCACGTCGGTGCCCACTTGCACGACGCCGCGCACGCCCACGGCCGAGGCGCGGTCGAGGTGCTCGCGGTAGTGCATGGGGTTTTCGCCGTCGGCGATCTCGAGGTGCGTGTGGTTGTCGTACACGGGCACCACGAGCGCTTCAGGGCTCGGCGGATAGCTGAGGTCGCGCGTCGAACCCTCCATCACGGCGCGAGCACGCACGTGCGGGTCAAGTTGGTCGCTCACGGTATCGCCTCCCCTACGACCGTACCGCGTTCACCTGGGCGCGGTCGGGGGTTGACACTCTTGCGGCCTACTCCTGCTCGATGCGCGGGAAGAGCGCGTCGAGCGGCTGCGTCTGGGTTCCGGCGGGCAGCTGACCCCAGTTCGCTGCGTTCGGGATGCTCTGCTCGAGCAGCGCGCCCAGCGCGGTGTCGGCGCCGAGCGCGGTCCACAGCTTCTGCGTCGACTGCGGAATCACCGGCGAGAGCAGCACGGCGAGCGCCCGCAAGCCCTCGGCCGCGGTGTAGAGGATGGTGTGCAGGCGCTCGACCTGGGCCTCGTCTTTCGCGACCTTCCACGGTTCTTGCTCGGTGAGGTAGCCGTTGAGTTCGTCGACGATCGTCCACACTGCCGCGATGGCGTCGTGGATCGCGAACGTCTCGATGGCGCGCTGGGCGGCGGCCACAGCATCCGTCGTCACCTGGTGGATGCGCGACTCGGCGTCGGTGAGCGCGCCCTCGGCGGGAACGACTCCCTCGCAGTAGCGGCCGATCATCGCGACGACGCGAGACGCGAGGTTGCCGAATCCGTTGGCGAGCTCGGCCTGGTACCGAGCCGAGAGGTCTTCCCAACTGAACGAGCCGTCTTGCCCGAAGTTGATGGCACTCATGAAGTAGTAGCGGAAGGCGTCGCTGCCGAACACATCGGTGATCTGGTGCGGGGCGATGCCCGTGAGCTTCGACTTCGACATCTTCTCGCCGCCGACGAGCAGCCAGCCGTGGCCGAACACACGTGCGGGCGGCTGCAGACCGGCGGCCATGAGCATGGCGGGCCAGATGACGGCGTGAAAGCGCGCGATGTCTTTGCCGACGAGCTGTACGGCGGGCCAGCGTCGCGAGAAGTTGGCATCGTCGGTGCCCCAGCCGATAGCGCTGATGTAATTGAGCAGCGCGTCGAACCACACATAGAAGACGTGCTTCTCATCCCACGGCACCCGAACCCCCCAGTCGAGGCTCTGCCGAGAGATCGAGATGTCGTCGAGGCCGCGGCTGACGAACGAGGTCAGCTCGTTGCGCAGACTGTCGGGCTGCACGAAGTCGGGCTGCTCTTTGTAGAGCGCGAGCAGTCGGTCTTGAAAAGCGCTGAGGCGAAAGAAGTAGTTCGCTTCGTGTAGCACTTCGACGGGGCGGCCGTGGATGGCGCAGACTCGCTGACCCTCGAACTCGCCGGCGCCGTCGACGAGGTCGTCTGCCTGCTTGTACTCTTCGCACCCGACGCAGTAGTAGCCCTCGTACTCGCCGAAGTAAATGAAGTCGTCATCGTAGAGCTTCTGCAAGAACTGCTGCACGACGCGCTCGTGGCGCTCTTCGGTGGTGCGAATGAAGTCGTCATTGGCGATGTCGATGGTCTTGAGCAGTGGAACCCACGACTCGGCGACGAGCTTGTCTGTCCACTCTTTCGGCGTGACGCCGTTCGCCACCGCGGTGCGCAGAATCTTCTGCCCGTGCTCGTCGGTGCCGGTGAGCGACCAGGTGTCGACTCCCGACTGCCGATGCCAGCGCGCGAGCACGTCGGCGGCCACCTCTGTGTAGGCGTGCCCGATGTGCGGTACATCGTTGACGTAGAAGATCGGGGTCGCGATGTAGAAGGAGTCGCCAGCGGCCATAATGGGCCAGTCTACGGGGGTGGCTCATAGTGTTTCGCGCTACTCTTGGCCCTCGTGAGGATCACTAGAGTCTTCGCCGGGGGGCTCGTCGCAGCGGCTGCAGCAGTCGCTCTCAGCGGGTGCACCGGCGCACCCGCCGTGAACGTGCACGGCGACCTCGTCGACCTCTGCTTTTCCACACGCACGGTGCCCGAGACGTCGACCGAGGGCTACCTCGCATATGTCAGCGTCACACTCGTCAACACCGCCGCCCACGACGTGATTCTGCGCGAAGCACGGCCACTAACGCTCGTCAACTCGACGGTAAGCGACATCTCGATCGTGGTCACCGACTCGGTGTACCGCACCTTCGGGGTCGCCCCTGGAGGCAAGCTCACTCCCGAGCAACGACCACTCTGGAACGCTCGCACTGAGATCGACGGCGTGCGTATTGCGGGCGGCGGTTCAGCTGAGCTCATCGTGCAACTGCACGCTCGCGACTTCACGCAGTATTCCGGCATCGAGGGTATGCGCGTGAAGTATGACGACGGCTGGTTCTCGGCGACGAGCAGCTCTGACACCGTCGTGGGGTTCGTGCCACCGTGGTCGCACTGCGGTGCTGGTCGCCGATGATGCCCGTCACCTCTCGACTGCTGGGTTGCCTCACCGCGCTCGCGCTGACGCTGCCGCTCGCGGCCTGCAGTGGAGCCGGGCCCGACGGCTCTGGTGACCTCGACGGCTGCCTGTCGGGCGACCGGGGCACTATCGCCCTCGGAGTGACGAACTCGTCAAATGACCCGATCGCGATCAGCAATATCGATCTCGGCGAGTCGCAGGGTGTCGCCGTGACCGACCGCTTTCTCGCAGTGGACGACGCCGCTCGCGAGACCGCCGTCATCGTCAGCGACCGCGGCCGAGACGCCTTTGGCGGGGTCGACCTCGATCGCGCCCCTCTCGAGCCCGGAGCGTCGGCGTATCTCGGCATCGAGGTGGCCCGCAGCGGCCCCGGCGAGGCACGGGTTGCCAGCCTCGTCGTGACGACCGATGGCGCTCAGCAGGGTGTTCCGGTGACGCTCGTCCTCGGCGAAGCCTGCGACTGACGAGGAGTCGTTGTTGTCGGCCACGACTGAACTGGCGTAGCGTCAGGTCATGGACCGACGAATGCTCAGTGTCTTCACCAGCGCGCTTGTGCTGGGACTCGCGGGCTGCGCCCCCTCGGGCGGACTCGTGATCGACGGCGGGGCGCCTGATCACGGAACCAGCGGCAGTTGCTTCAGCCCCACCTATCCTGGTCAAGAAGCCGTCTTCGGGGCCGGGATCGTGAACGAGAGCGATGGTGACATCACTATCACCGACGTCAGCGTTCTCGCTCAGAACACTGTGCACATTTCAGAGATTGCACTCGCCGGGCCGGGAGACGACGACCTGGGCTGGGGCGTCTCTATCGCCGACGACATCTGGCCCACGATGCGCGACGCGTGGGAGTCGCGCATCGACCCGATCGGCGCCACCGTTGCGCCTGGGGAGCGGGTGTGGATACTGATCGTTGCCCGAACTGCGGGCACGCTTGATCAACGGACGGGCATGCGCGGCGTGCGCGTCGAGTATGACGGGGCTCTGTGGCCCCGCTCGACGCAGAACGACAACGTCTATGGCTTCGGTCCCTTCGGCAGTGAATGCGACGCGGGAATGGAACCTCGATCGCACTAGCCGCGGGCACCGCCTCGAGCTGCGAGGGCCGCTTCGTAGAGCTCTCGCTTGCCGAAACCGGTCGACTCGGCGACCACGGCCGCCGCGTCTTTCAAGCGTTCTCCTCCGCTGACGCGTGACGCGACATCGGCGAGGGCGGTCTGCAGGTCTCCCGACCGCATCGGCGCGCCGTCGATGACGAGCACGATCTCTCCGCGGGCGCCCTCCGAGAATCGGTCGGCGAGTTCGGCGAGGGTGCCTCGAGCCACCTCTTCGAACCTCTTCGTGAGCTCGCGGCACACCGCTGCGCGCCGGTCGGGGCCCATCGCATCGCGCGCGTCGGCGAGCGCCGCGGCAATGCGGTGCGGAGCCTCGAAGAGCACGAGCGTGCGCGGCTCGTCGGCGAGCGCCCGCAGCGCGGCTGCCCGACCTTTGCGCGGCAGAAACCCCTCGAAGACGAATCGATCGGTCGGCAGACCGCTCAGCACCAGGGCCGTGAGCACTGCGCTGGGCCCTGGCAGCGTAGTCACACCGACACCCGCGGCGATGGCTGTCTCGACGAGAACGAATCCGGGGTCGCTGACCGATGGCATGCCCGCGTCGGTCAGCACCAGCACATCGGTCTCGCGCGCCAGCTCGACGAGCTCGGCAGACTTCGCGCGTTCGTTGTGCTCGTGCAGAGCAATCAAGCGCGGACGATTCTCGACCCCGAGTGCCCGCATGAGGTGCGTGGCCGTGCGCGTGTCTTCCGCAACGACGACCGTGGCCGACTGCAGCGTCTCGACGAGTCGTCTGCTGGCGTCGCCGAGATTGCCGATGGGCGTCGCCGCGAGCACGATCATGTGCCCATCCTCCCACCGCGCACTGTGACACGTGTCGGCACGACGACCTTTCTCTCCAGCGCCGAGCGACCCCGTTGTTCGAGAGGGTCATGGTGTGCACGCGCAGACTTCAACAACTACGGAAGCACATGATGCAACTTCACCATGTTCCGTAGTTGTTGAAGCCTGCGGAAGGCAGCTGCCCGGGCCGCCATGGCTCGAGGCACAGCACACCGCACACACGAGCACAGGCGTCGACCGGCCCGCGGCAGCGCACAGCCCGCCACAGCGCCGCGCGACGGGCGCGGCTACGATGGGCGGGTGACAGCACCCGCGTCGACAGGAGCATTGTCGACAGGAGCATCTTTGACGGATGCTCGCCGACGCGTCGTGTGCATCGCAGTTCCGGCGGCCGTGCTGGCAGTGGCCGCGGCGACGAGGCTCATCGGCCTTGAGCAGCCGGGCGAACTCGTCTTCGACGAGACCTACTACGTGAAAGATGCCGAGTCGTTGCGGCAGCTGGGCTTCGAGTCGCGCTGGCCCGACGGGGCGAACGAGCTGTGGGCGGCGGGCGCACCGGGCAGCCCGACCGGCATCGCGTCATTCGTCGCTCACCCGCCTCTCGGCAAGTGGATCATCGCGCTCGGCCTTGCTGCGCTCGGCCCCGAGAACCCCGCAGGCTGGAGGCTCGGCACTGCCCTGGCCGGCATCGTGCTCGTCGGGCTCGTCATGCTGCTCGCGCACCTGCTGCTCGGCCGACTGGTGCTCACCGGGCTTGCCGGGCTACTCATCGCCATCGACGGCAATGCCATCGTCATGAGCCGCGTCGCCCTGCTCGACGGCATACTCGCCCTGTTCGTCGTGCTCGCCGTCGTCTTCATCGTGCTCGACCGGCGACACGTCGCACGGCGTCTCGCCGCCTGGCTCGAGCGTCGACGATCGAGCGATCCGCCGCTCTCGACCGACTGGGGCCCCGCACTCTGGGCGCGCCCGTGGCTCATCGCCGCCGCCATCGCGTTCGGGCTCGCGACCGCCGTGAAATGGAACGCGCTCTATCTACTGGCGGCGTTCGCAGTGCTGACCGTCATCGCCGACATGCTCGACCGGCGACGCGCAGGCGTCGCGCTGTGGGCGAGCGGAACCCTGCTGAAGCAAGCCCCCACGTCGTTCGTGCTCATGATTCCGGCTGCCGCACTCACACACCTGCTCACCTGGTGGGGCTGGTTCACGACGACCGGCGGCTACGGCCGCGAACGGGTGATCACCGACGACAATCGTCTGCCGGGCATCCTGAGCGGTCTGCCCGACACCCTGCAGAACTGGTGGGCGTATCAGGTGAGCGTCTACGGCTATCACGTGGGCGAATCGAGCCCCCACAACTATGAGGCCGGCGCGCTGAGCTGGCCGTTGCTGCTGCGCCCCACCTACATGCACTACCGCGACCTCGGCGACGGCACTGCCGAAGCCATTACCGGCATACCGAACCCGCTCATCTGGTGGGTCGCCGTCGCCTCGGTCATCACGCTCGTGGTGCTGCTCGTGGTAGTGGCGGCGAACCGGATGCGCGGCGCGAGCGGCCCGCCCCTGCCCGCCAGCGGCTGGGCACTCGCCGTCATACTGACCGGCATTGCCGCAGGCTGGCTGCCCTGGTTGCTCTACCCCGAGCGCACCACGTTCTTCTTCTACACGATCGTCATCACGCCGTTCTTGGTGCTCGCCCTCACGGTCGTGCTCTCGACGGCCCTCGCACCGACGTCAGCGAGCAACGATCGCCGGCTGCTCGGTGCTGCCATCGTGATCGGGTTCGTCGCGATCGCGATCGTGCTGAGCGTGTTCTTCATGCCGATGTGGACGGGATGGCCCGTCGACGTCGGATTCATCCGCCTGCACTACTGGCTGCCGAGCTGGATCTAGCACCGCCGTAGACCGCACGGCGAAACAGCCACTCGGCCGGCCCAGGCCGGTTCACGGCCGCGAGCACATTGGCGGCGATGAAGGTGCCGAGCCAGGTAATGACGGCGACCTGCGTCGCGACCGCCACACTCGCGGTCGCGCCGAGACCCAGTGTGTAGGGCGCGAAGACGATCACGAAGACGACCGACTGCGCGAGATAGCCGCTGAGCGACCGCTGGCCCAAGGCCGCGAAGCCTCGAGAAATCGGCCCCGCAGGCTTCGCAGTGGGGCTGCCCAGCTCGCGCCCGGGCCCGTGCCGCCCCACGAGCAGGGCGACGAGAGCCGCATAGGCGACACCGCCGATCGCCCCGGTGCCCGCGTGCAGCATCGCCGCGAACGGCTCGACGAGCGGGTGCAGTTCGATGACGCCGAGTAGTGCGAGCGCGATCGGCAGAGCCCCCAGCACCGAGATCGGAACACCCACCCCCGCGGTGATCGACAGCGCACGCCGGTGGCGGTGGGGTGCATCGAGCATTCCCTTGCGCGCCGCCCACATTCCCAGAATCATCGGGGCCAGCAGGCCGAGGCCCCCGAACGGTACCGAGATGAGAGCGATCGTCCACTCCCCCGCGCGAAACAGCACCGCGAGCGGATACGTCTCGGCCGAGGACGACCCGAAGAGCGCGGCAGTCGAGAGTGCCCCGCCTGGCACCTGCGACAAGACCCCGCTCAGCCCCTCGAGCGCACCCACCAGTACGAGAAACCCGAACGCGATCCAGCCGACGATCGCGAGAGTGCGGCCCGACGCGCGAATCAGTAGCACCAGAGCCAGGCCGAGCAGGCCGTAGGTGCCCAGGATGTCACCGAAGAAAAGCAGAACCCCGTGGGCGGCACCGAAAGCGATGAGCCACAGGTTGCGCCGCACGAGTAGCCGTCGCGCGTCGGGCCACTCGACGCCGCGCGCATGCTCACGCGTGAGCAATTGCGTCATGCCGTAGCCGAAGAGCAAGGCGAAGAGCGGGTAGCTGCGGTTGTCGGCGAGCGTCGCGACGAGGGCGTTAACCCAGGGGTCGGCAGCAGCATCCGTCACCGGTTTGAACAGCAGCCCCAACTCGCGCCCATACATAAAAAAGGGCACGTTCGCCACGGCGATGCCGAGCAACACGAGGCCGCGCGCAGCATCGGGGGCGAGGGCTCGCGACGTGCGCGGGGTCGGGGTGAACGTGGGTCGTGAGGGCGATGGTTGGACATCCGTCGTCATGGTTTCACGATAGAACGGCAACCTCGGGTGCGCCTCCGTCGAGCGACGGATCTCGGAGTGTGCCGACGTCGCCGTGCAAAGGTTACGCCCGGTAACGTGCGTCTCGGCGCGGCCACCAGCGCGCGGATAGCCTGGAGGGATGGCCGACCGCGACTACGGATTCCGCACGCGTGCCCTGCACGCGGGCAACGTGCCCGACTCGACGACGGGAGCGAGGGCGATACCGATCTACCAATCGAGCGCTTTCGTCTTCGACTCACCCGAAGACGCCGCCGCGCGCTTCGCGCTGCAGAAGTACGGCACCATCTATTCGCGCCTCGCCAACCCGACGATCGCGAGCTTTGAAGAGCGCGTCGCGAGCCTCGAGGGCGGCCTCGGCGCCGTCGCGACGGCGAGCGGCCTGAGCGCACAATTCATCACGATCGCCTCGCTCGCGGGCGCTGGCGACCACGTCGTCGCCTCGTCGAACCTCTACGGAGGCTCGATCACGCAGCTCGACGTGACCCTGCGGCGCTTCGGTGTCGAGACCACCTTCGTCGCGAGCGATGACCCTGCCGACTACGCAGCGGCGATCGTTCCCGGCCGCACGAAACTGATCTTCGCCGAGACGATCGCCAACCCGAGCGGCGACATCGCAGACATCGAAGGGCTCGCGGCCGTGGCGCACGCCGCCGAGATTCCGCTCGTCATCGACTCGACCATTGCCACGCCGTACCTGTGCCGGCCCATCGAGTGGGGCGCCGACATCGTCATCCACTCGGCGACCAAGTTTCTCGGCGGCGCAGGCACCACCCTCGGAGGCGTCGTCGTCGAGTCAGGGCGCTTCGACTGGGCGAACCACAACTTTCCGCTCTTCGACGAGACCGTGCCGCACTACGGCGGACTCACCTGGCACGGCAACTTTGGCGAATACGCCTTCCTCACGCGCTTGCGGGCCGAGCAGCTGCGCGACATCGGGCCAGCGCTCGCGCCCCACTCGGCCTTTCTGCTCGCGCAAGGGGTCGAAACCTTGCCGTACCGCATGCAGGCGCACGTCGACAACGCACGCGTCGTCGCCGAATGGCTTGCCGACGACGACCGCGTCGAGGCCGTCAACTGGGCGGGGCTGCCGACGCACCGTCACCACGATCGAGCCGCGATGTATCTGCCGCTCGGGCCAAGCTCGGTGTTCGGCTTCGTCGTCAAGGGTGGGCGCGCTGTTGGCCAAGGTGTCATCGAGAACGTCGAGCTCGCGAGCCACGTCGCCAACATCGGCGATGCCAAGACGCTCATCATCCATCCCGCCTCGACAACGCACGCACAGCTCACCGAGCAGCAGCTCGTCGACGGCGGAGTGCACCCCGGGCTCGTGCGCCTCTCGGTCGGCATCGAAGACGTCGACGACATCATCTACGATCTCGATCAGGCGCTCACCGCTGCGCTGAAAGGGGCGGAATCGTGACGGATGCGACCACCGTTGACCAGGCCACCGTCACGCTCGCGAACGGGCTGACCTGCTCGATTCCGGCGAGTTCACCGCTCGCGAAACTGCTGAAGTCGCAGCGCACCTGGGTGGGGCCAGACGCGAAGCAGCGGCTGGGCATCCTGCGCCGTGCGAAGAGCATCGCGATCGTCGGCGCCTCGCCGAACCCGTCGCGCAGCTCATACTTCGTCGGCACCTACCTGCTGCAGTCGAGCGACTACCGCGTGTACTTCGTGAACCCCAACGCCACCGAGATTCTGGGGCAGAAGGCCTACCCCGACCTCGCCTCGCTGCCCGAAGTGCCCGACATCGTCGACGTGTTTCGCAAAGCAAGTGACATTCCGTCGGTCATGGACGACGCCCTCGCTGTCGGAGCCCCGACGGTGTGGGTGCAGCTCGGCATCTGGAACGAAGAGGCCGCGATCTACGGCGAATCGAAGGGCTTGACCGTCGTCATGGACCGCTGCCTCAAGGTCGAGCACGCGCGCTTTCACGGCGGGCTCTACCTCATGGGCTTCGACACCGGCGTCATCTCGAGCCGCAAGCAGGTGCGCTAGCCGTCACCGGTTGACGCGGTTGCGGTCTCCGTTGTCGGTCAGGGGGCCCAAGAGTGCGGCGTCAACCTCGTTGTCATTGCCGTCGATCGTGACACTGCCGATCTCGCCGTCGGCGTCGACCTCATTGCGGTCGCCCGCGATGTCGAGCGACCCGACGTCGCCGTCGATGTCGACGTCGTTATCTTGACCGAAGATCGAGAGTGATCCGATCGAGTTAGCGTCGATCTCCACCCGGTCGCCGCGCACGACGACCATGCCGACCGCTCCGACTTCGATCGTGATGTCGGTGCCCTCGACGATGAGCTCATCGCAGTCGCCGAAAGTCTGCAGCTCGGGCCGGGCCTCGACGAGGCAGCCGTCACTCGGCGACGACGAGACCGCCGTCGGCTCGGTGTTCGGCTCCGACTCAGGCGCCTCCACCACCATCACGCACCCGGCAAGAGCGGGCACGATCGGCAGGGCGAGCAACAGACTGAGAGTGCGTCGGCGCGTCATGCCGGGCCACGTTACTCCCACTCAGTGGGCGCCCCCTGATTGGCCTGACCGGAACAGCGCGCCTCAATCGCGCTGAAGCACTGCGCGACGACGGCTGAGCACGAGCGCTGCAGCGCCAGCAGCGGCGAGCAATCCGCTAAGTGCGACCGCGCCAGTCGCGTCGGCGCCTCCGGTGTCGGCGAGCTCGCTGTCGACATCGGCGCCATCAATAGCCGCGTAGCGCAGCATCACTCGACCATCGCCGCCCGCCGTGTTCGACTCCGGAACCGAGCTGGGGTCAACGTACTGCACGTCGGCCCCGCGACCCGTGCCGTCGAGTGCCGGCTGCGGGTCGAGCGCCAGGGGCGCGACGAGCACCCGCCCCCCGGCACCGAGGGTCTCAGTGAAGGTCGAAAATATGGCGAGAGCCGCGTCGCCGCTCGAGTCGGTGTCGGTCGCCGGAGCCACACCAGGCGCCGTGGTGGTCGCGCAGTCGTCTCCGGCCGTTCCCGCAGGCCCGCCAGCCCCATTGCCGTTGCCGACGTACGTTGAGAAGTTGCCATCGGCGATGCAGTACTGCACGTAGGTCGAGCCCGAGACCCCCCCTGCCGCGGTCGTCACCCCACCGAGATCGATCGACGAATCTTCGCCGTCGGCAGCTCCGCCATCCGAAGTTGCGCCGCCCGCGCCGACGACGATCTGCGCCGTTGATCCCGCTGGTTGCGACGACAGATCGACGTACTCGACTTCGCCACCGGAGCCTGCGTATCCCCACGAGACGCTGTCAGCTTCCGCGCCGCCACCGGCGCCTGCCACGACGGCGTACAGACCCGAGAGCCCCGACGGAACCGTCCACGAGTACGAGCCCGAGACAGAGAAGTCGAGCTCGCACACGTCGCCTATGCGAGTGAGGTCACCGCCCACGGGTGCGTCGCCGCAGCCCGCGACAGAAGCAGCGAAGGCTGGCACAGCCGAGCCGACGAGAGCAAAACCAACGGTTCCGATGCCCGCTATTGAGGCGGCCTTGCGTGCAGCGGTCATGATTCTCCCAAGAGTGCGGCGAGTTGCTGTCTCGAGACCTTACCGCGCGGATTGCGCGGAATGGTATCGACGCGAATGAAGGAACGGATGTCAACGCCGGGGATGGCGCTGCGTATTCGCAGAGCGAATGTGTCAGAGGTCAAGGCGTTGTCGGAGGCGTACACGACGCTGATGGCCGCGACCCCGCCAGGCAGGTCGTACGCAAACGTCGCAGCATCGCGCAGAATGTCGAGCTCAGCGAGCCGCCGATCGAGGTCGGCGAGGTTCACTTTTGAGCCACCGACATTGATGAGGTCATCGGTTCGGCCGACGAGCTCGAGCACGCCAGCCTCGTCGAGCGAGCCACGATCGCCCGGGCGGAACCAGCCGTCGCGAAACGGCGACGGCTCGACGGCGCGCCCCCAGTATGCGTCGGCTGTTGCAGCCGTGCGGTACTCGATGACGCCGATCCTGCCGGCCTCGTCGACCGGCCGACCATTGTCGTCGAGCACGCGCAGTTCAGCCCCATCAACCACTGCGCCAAGTCGCGCCGGGCATTCAGGATCTGCTGGTCCGAAGGTGATCGTGCCCGCTTCAGTCGAACCGTAGAGGTAGACCGGCCGCACGCCCGTCAGCGTCTCGCAGCGACGGATCAGGATCGCGCTCAGCAGCGAACCGGCGACCTGCACTGTCTCAAGCGCTGGCAATGCGCCCGTCGGCTCGATGGCGTCGAGCAGTTCGGCCAAGCGTGCGGGCGACGTCTTGATCGAGCGCACGGCTCCCCGGCGCATGAGCTCGGCATTGGAACGACCGTCGCCGGGCACGATCCACGGCTCGCCGTGGAGCATGCTCCAGGCGAAAGTCTGAAAACCCGAGACCGTGTCGATGCCGAGCAGGCAGAAGAACGGATCAGCGGGCATCCAGTTCGACCTCGCCGAATTGGTGCGCGCGCGCAGAGCGCTCTCGGTGAAGGCGATGCCCTTGGGAGTGCCCGTCGTGCCGCTCGAGAAGACGATGCGCACGACGCCGTCGGCAGCGACGGGTCGAGGGTCGATGCACGGGTTCACGGCGCCCAGCGACGCGATGAACCGCTCGTCGACCTCTACCGTGCGTCCAGCAGCTTCGGTCGAACCCGGCGCTCGCCCGAGGTGCACCGCGATGCGGTCGCTGTATGCAGCCCCGACCGGAGCACTCGCGTGCAACGACGCGGCCCCCTCGTGCAGCACCGCGAGCGTGAGCACGGCCTCCCATTCCGGCACCGCATGCAGACCGATGACGTCGCCCGGCTTCACCCCGAGCTGTCGCAATCGCGACGCAGTTCGGCGCACCGCCGATCCGAGCTCGCCAAAGGTCATGCTCAGCCGCGTCGAGACGATGGCGGGCGCGTCTGGTCGACGGTCGCTCCAGGCCAGCACCTCGTCGATAAGAGCCGTCGACATCGGACTAGAAGTCAGTATTGAGCGGGTGCGCGCCGACGCGCAGTTCGCGGTCGCACGCGGCGATCGTCGCCATCTCGTCGTCGCTCAGCTCGAAGTCGAACACGGTCGCGTTCTCGATCATGCGCTCAGAGCGAGTGGTCTTCGGAAACACGATGATGCCCTCTTGCAGGTGCCAGCGAATCGCCACCTGCTGCACGGTCTTCTCGTGCCGCGCGGCAATCTCGGTGAGCCCGGGCAACTCAGCGAGCTCGTATTTGCCCTGGCCGAGCGGGCCCCACGCTTCGGTGAGAATGCCCCGCTCGGCGTGAAAGGCCCGCAGGTCGCGCTGCTGGAAGGCCGGGTGCAGCTCGACCTGGTTGACCGCGGGCACCACATCGGTGGCGGCGGCGAGGTCGTCGAGGTGGGTCTGCATGAAGTTCGAGACGCCGATCGACGTCGCGAGGCCCGCGTCTCGCAGCTCGATGAGAGCCTCCCACGACTCGACGTGCTTGCCGTGCTTCGGCGAGGGCCAGTGGATGAGGTAGAGGTCGACGTGGTCGAGCCCGAGCCGCTCGAGGCTCTTCTCGAGCGCTGCTCGCGCGGTGTCGCGCCCCTGGTCGCTGTTCCACAGCTTGGTCGTCACGAAGATCTCTTCGCGCGGCACGGCACTCGCCGCAATGGCTCGGCCGACGCCTTCTTCGTTCTTGTAGATGCGCGCGGTGTCGATGTGGCGGTAGCCGATCTCGAGAGCGTCGGTGACGATACGCTCAGCCTCATCGGGCTCGACGAGAAAGACTCCGAGCCCCAATTGCGGGATGCTCGTGCCGTCGTTGAGGGTGAGGTGCGGAGTCGCGATCGCTTCAGTCATGCACCTATTCTCTCTCAGCCGCCTGGCACTTCCCGTTGCTCCGGCCCGGTGTAGGCACTGAGCGGCCTGATGAGCGCGTTGGCTTTGAGCTGCTCGATGACGTGCGCCGTCCATCCGGTGACGCGCGCGGCGATGAAGAGCGGCGTGAAGATGGTGGTGTCGAAACCCATGAGGTCGTAAGCCGGCCCCGAGGGGTAGTCGAGGTTCGGCTTGATGCCTTTCGCGTCGTCCATCGCCTTCTCGAGCGCGTCATACAGGTCGAGCACGTCGGGCCGCTCGTAGTGCGCGACGAGGGTCTCGAGAGCGGCCTTCATCGTCGGAACCCGCGAGTCTCCGTTCTTGTAGACCCGGTGGCCGAAACCCATGATCTTGCGCTTCGCCGCGAGTGATTCGGTGAGCCACTTCGGCGCAGCATCCGCCGTGCCGATCTCGCGGAAGACGTGCATGACGGCTTCGTTCGCTCCGCCGTGAAGGGGGCCCTTGAGAGCGCCGATCGCACCGGTGACGGCACTGTAGACGTCGCTCAGGGTCGAGGTGATGACGCGACCGGTGAAGGTCGAGGCGTTGAACGAGTGCTCGGCGTAGAGCGTCATTGACACGTCGAAGGCTTCGACGACGACCAGTTCGGGAACCTCACCGAAGGCCATGTGCAAGAAGTTCGCCGAATACCCGAGGTCGTCGCGCGGCTCGACGAGGTGCTCGCCGCGCAGACGACGCTGCGCGTAAGCGACGATCGCCGGCAGCTGCGCCCACAGTCGGATGCTGCGCTCGAGCGTGAGGTCGGCATCGATCCAGCTGGCATCGGTCGTGAGGGTCTCGTCGAGGGCACCGAGCACGCTCACCGCCGTGCGCACGACGTCCATCGGGTGCGCGCTGAGCGGCAGCTCGTCGATGACACTCTTCACGCTCGGGTGCATTGGGCGCAGTGAGCGCTCGAACGACTCGAACTCAGCGAGCTGCTCGGGCGTCGGCAGCTCGCCGTGCCAGAGCAGGTATGCCACCTCTTCTGCGGTGCATCGGTCGGCAAGTTCTTGCACGGGGTAGCCGCGGTAGAGCAGCGAATTGGTCTCGGGGTTGACCTTGCTGATGGCGGTGGAGTCGACGACGACTCCGGCCAGGCCCTTGCGAATCTCGGTCTCAGTCATGGGGTCTCCTTGGGTTACTGACCGGTGTAGGTGCGAGGCCGCGTCTAGCGGCCGTTATAGGTATAGATGCTCGAGTCGAACGCGTTGTACGCCTCATAATCGAGCAATTCGTAGAGCCTGCCTCGAGTCTGCATGCCGGGCACCTCAGAGTCGAGGGTTCCGGTCGATTGCAGAGTTTCGAGCCCGCGCTCGATCGCGCCGAAGGCAATGCGCAGCAGCGAGACGGGATGGATCACGAGGTTGACCCCGACGTCGGCGAGCTGCCGATGTGTGAAGAGCGCGCTCTTGCCGAACTCGGTCATGTTGGCCAAGATCGGCACACGGACGGCCGCGCGCATCGCGGCGAACTCGTCGAGGCTCGCCATCGCTTCAGGGAAGATCGCGTCGGCGCCGGCGTCTTGCAGGGCCTTCGCGCGGTCGATCGCGGCGTCGAGGCCCTCCACCCCGCGAATGTCGGTGCGCGCCATGATGACGAGGTCGGCGTCACGGCGGGCGTCGACGGCCGCGCGAATGCGCTTGACTGCCGTGTCGGTGTCGACGACCGCCTTGCCATCGAGGTGACCGCAGCGCTTGGGGTTGACCTGGTCTTCGAGGTGCAGCCCGGCCACACCCGCATCTTCGAGTTCGTGCACCGTGCGGGCCACGTTCATGGGCTCACCGAATCCGGTGTCGGCGTCGACGAGGGTCGGCAGGTCGCTCATGCGGCTGATCTGGTGCGCGCGCTGGGCGACTTCGCTGAGCGTCGTGAGGCCGATGTCGGGCAGCCCCAGCTCGGCGGCCATGACGGCACCCGAGATGTAGGCCCCGTCGAATCCCTTGTCTTCGATCAGCCGGATGCTGAGCGGCGTGAAGGCGCCCGGCAGCACCTGCAGGCGCCCGCTCGCGAGCCCGGCGCGAAGGGCCTGCCTGCGCTGGTTCGGCGTGGTGCTCGTCGACAGCATCAGAAGAGACCTTTCGGGGCGGCCGGCACGGGTGTCGCGGCAGTCACGGTGAGAGCGCGCACCTCGTCGGGGGTCAGCTCGGGCAGTCGCTGGGCGACATCGAGGAAGCGGTCGATCTCGTCGGGGTGCAGGATGCCCTCCGCGAGCATCCTGAACTTCGCCACGTATTCGGCGCGACCGAAGGGCCGGGCGCCGAGGGGGTGCGCGTCGGCCACCGCGATCTCGTCGACGACGCGCGAGCCGTCGCTCAGCTCGATCTCGATGCGGCCGCCGAACGCCTTCTCGCTGAGGTCGAGCGAGTGGTAGCGGCGGGTCCACTCTGCGTCTTCGGTGGTCGTGATCTTCTGCCACAGCGCGACCGTGTCGGGGCGCGCTGCGCGCTCGGGGGCGTAGGAGTCGACGTGGTGCCACGCCCCGTCTTGCAGCGCGACGGCGACGATGTACGGAATCGAGTGGTCGAGCGTCTCGCGACTGGCCGTGGGGTCGTACTTCTGCGGGTCGTTGGCTCCTGACCCGATGACGTAGTGCGTGTGGTGGCTCGTGTGCAGCACGATGCTCGTGATGTTGGCGGGGTCGCGCAGCTCGGGGCGCTCTGCGCCGAGACGGCGTGCGAGGTCGATCCAGGCCTGCGCCTGGTATTCGGCGGAGTGCTCTTTCGTGTAGCTGTCGAGAATGCCGGTGAGTGGTTCGCCGCTGTCGGGCAGGGGCACCTCGTAGCGCGCGGTGGGGCCGCCGAGCATCCACGCGATGACGCCGTCTTCGCCTTCGTAGATGGGGCTCGGGCTGGTCTGGCCGCGCATGGCGCGGTCGACGGCTTCGACGGCCATCTTGCCGGCGAAGGCGGGAGCGTGCGCCTTCCAGGTCGAGATCTCACCCTTGCGCGACTGCCGCGTCGCGGTGGTCGTGTGCAGCGCTTGACCGATGGCTTGGAAGATGGTCTCGGACGGCAGCCGAAGCATCGTGCCGATGCCGGCCGCGGCGCTGGGGCCGAGGTGGGCGACGTGGTCGATCTTGTGCTCGTGCAGGCAGATGGCGCGCACGAGGTCGATCTGAATCTCGTAGCCGGTGAGCAGACCCTTCAGCAGTTGCGCGCCGTTCTGGCCGGTGTGCTGCGCGACGGCGACGATCGGCGGAATGTTGTCCGCGGGGTGCGAGTAGTCGGCCGCGAGGAAGGTGTCGTGGTAGTCGAGCTCGCGCACGGCGACGCCGTTGGCCCAGGCGGCCCACTCCGGGCTGACCGTGCGCTCGGGGGCCAGACCGAACACGGTCGCTCCCGGAGTGTAGGGGTGCGCTTCGGCTTGACCGCGGGCTGCGATGACGGGCGCGCGTCCGAGGCTCGCGGTGGCGACGGCGGCGTTGTCGATGACGCGGTTGATGACCATGTCGACGCTCTTCTCGTCGAGCGGTCGGTCTTGCTCGGCGGCGAGGGCGGCGAGTCTGCCGGCGAGCTGGTCGGCGGCGGCGAGGGGCTCGCTGCTCTTGTAGGTGCGCACGGGGTGCGTGGTCGTCATGGCTTCTCCTTCAGGTGGCGGTGGATGCTCGTGAGGGCTTCATGCAGGTGCAGCCGGGTTGCGGCGGCTGCGCGTTCGGGGTCGCCGTCGGCGATGGCGCGGGCGATGGCTGCATGCTCGGCGGCGCTCGCCGCGAGGCGTGCGTCGTCGTCTCGGGCGAGGCGCCGCACGCGCGCGAGGTGCACTCGGGTGCTGGCGATCGCCGCGGCAAGGTAGGGGGTGGTGGCCAAGCTGTCGTCGAGGGCGCCGTCGAACTCGGCGACGAGGGCATAGTAGCCCTGGCGCTGGGGGTCGTCGGCGGCCAGGGCCGTCGCGTCGACCGCGCCGAATCGTTCGGCGAGCTCGCGGAAGCGTGCCCGTGCCGAGTCGTCGGCGCGCTGGGCGACCAGCCGTGCGGCCTGCTCGTCGAGCGCGCGGCGCAGGTCGAAGAGCGCGCTGACGTCGTCGGGTGCGATGTGGCTGACGTGCAGTGTGCGGGGGCCGCGCTCGGTCGCGAGCCCTGCGGCGATGAGGCGGCCGAAGGCCTCGCGCACGGGAGTGCGACTGACGCCGAGCCTGGTGGCTTGCTCGACCTCGGTGAGCGGAGCGCCCGGCGCCAGCTCGCCGTTGATGATCTGCGTGCGCAGCGACTCGAAGGCGCGGTCGGCCGACGTCAGCCCGCCGGGCGTCGTCACCGCCGCTTCCGTCGCCATCTCTCCAATGTATACATTCGCTCTCTTCACCGCTACCTATCTCTGATTCTAGGCAGTTTTCGTATACAGAGGGTCGTCGGAGAGTGTCCCCTCCCCCTGCGAGGGGGGCATCCCCGCGCAGATCCGCTCCCCTGCGAGGGTGGGCATCCCCGCGCGGCCCCCTTCCAGAACAACGGAACGAGTGAATCGGCGTCAGGCGTTCCGCTGTTCTGGAAGGGGATCGGGAGAAGGCGCGACACCCTGGGTGCTTCGCTCGGCGAGGGAACCTAGACTGAAGGGCTCATGACCACGCCCGACGACACCTCGCCCGCTAGCCCGCCGGCAGCGCCCGCGACCGGGTCAGCGGGTGCAGCCGGCACGGCGGGGTTGAGCCCGGTGGGTGCGCGGCCAGGCTTGAGCATCCAGTACCCGCCCGACCTGCCGGTGTCGCAGCGGCGCGACGACATCGCCGCCGCGATCGCCGCGAACCAGGTCGTCATCGTCGCGGGCGAGACGGGCTCGGGCAAGACGACCCAGTTGCCCAAGATTCTGCTCGAGCTGGGCCGAGAGCGCATCGCCCACACGCAGCCGCGCCGCATCGCCGCCCGCACGATCGCTGAACGCGTCGCCGACGAGCTCAGCTCCGAGCTCGGCGGGCTCGTCGGATACAAGGTGCGGTTCACCGACCAGGTCGGGCGAGACACGCGCGTCACGCTCATGACCGACGGCATCCTGCTCGCCGCCCTGCGTGGAGACCGCGAACTCAAGAACTACGACGCCATCATCATCGACGAAGCGCACGAGCGCAGCCTCACCATCGACTTCTTGCTCGGCTACCTCAAGCAACTGCTCCCCCGCCGCCCCGAGCTGAAGCTCATCATCACCTCCGCCACCATCGACCCCGAGAGCTTCGCCAAGCACTTCGCCGCCGCAGACGGCAGCCCCGCGCCAATCATCGAGGTGAGCGGGCGTACGTTCCCCGTCGAGATCAGATACCGCCCTCTCATCCCCGATGGCGCCGACACCGAGAACCTCACCGACCCCGACGACGACGAGAGCGACGGCCCGAGCACCCCGGGCGAAGCCATCGACATGATCGACGGCGTCATCGCCGCGGTCGACGAGCTCGGTCGCGAAGGCGACGGCGACGTGCTGGTGTTCTTCAGCGGCGAGAACGAGATCCGCGACGCGGCGGATGCCCTCACCGGGCACCTCGCCCGCCAGGGGCCGCGCGGCGCGGGTACCGAAGTGCTTCCGCTGTACGGCCGGCTCAGTGCGGCCGAGCAGCATCGGGTGTTCGAGCGGGCGCCTGCGGGCATCCGTCGACGCATCATTCTGGCCACCAACGTGGCCGAGACGAGCCTGACTGTGCCGGGCATTCGCTACGTCGTCGACACCGGAACCGCGCGCATCAGTCGCTACAGCGCACGGGCGAAAGTTCAGAGGCTGCCGATCGAGCCGATCTCGCAGGCGAGCGCCAACCAGCGATCGGGGCGCTCGGGGCGCACGAGCGAGGGCATCGCGATTCGGCTCTACAGCGAGCTCGACTACACGAAGCGTCCGGAGTACACCGACCCCGAGATTCTGCGCACCAACCTCGCGGCCGTCATTCTGCAGATGATCTCGCTCGGGCTCGGCGACATCCAGAAGTTTCCGTTTCTGCAGCCGCCCGACAAGCGCGGCATCGCCGACGGGCTCGTCCTGCTGCTGGAATTGAGCGCGGTCGAACTCAAAGACGGGGCGCACCGCATCACCCGCATCGGTCGCGAGATCGCGCAGCTGCCGCTCGACCCGCGCTACGCGCGCATGGTCGTCGAGGCCCAGAGGCTCGGGGTGGCGCGGGAGGTCATCGCGATCGTCGCGGGGCTGAGCATCCAAGACCCGCGCGAACGCCCCGTCGAGAAGCGCGAGCGCGCCGACCAGCTGCACAACCGGTTCCGAGACCCGACGAGCGACTTCATCTCGCTGCTCAACCTCTGGAACCACCTGCAGAAGCGGCAGCGCGAACTCAGCGGCAACCAGTTTCGCAAAGAGGTGCGCAGCGAGTTTCTCAACTACCTGCGCATTCGCGAGTGGGCTGATGTTGAGCGGCAGATCAGCGCGCTGGAGCGAAAAGCGGGGGCCATTTCTGGCCGCCGCCGCGACGCCAGCGCCGACGGCCGTCCCGGCCGTCGGGTCACTGAGGATCGTCCGATCGACGCGGACACGATCCACAAGGCCATCCTCAGCGGCCTCCTCTCCCACATCGGCCTGAAAGACGCCGCGAAGCGCGACTACCTCGGCGCCCGCCAGCGCCGCTTCGTACTCTTTCCCGGTTCGGGCCTCGCGAAGAAGCAGCCCGACGCCGTCATGGCTGCCGAGCTCGTCGAGACGAGTCGGTTGTTCGCGCGCACGGTCGCGGTCATCGACCCCGCGTGGGCCGAGCCGCTCGCGGGCGACCTCGCGAAGCGGCAGTACAGCGAGCCCCGGTGGGAGAAGCGCCAGGGCGCCGCGGTCGTCGATGAGAAGGTGACGCTGTTCGGGGTGCCGATCATCCCGCGCCGTCGGGCGCAGCTCGCCCGGCTCGATCCGGCGCTCGCGCGCGAGCTGTTCATTCGCCACGCGCTCGTCGAGGGCGAGTGGGATACCTCCCGGCTCGACAAGCGACTGACTGCCTTCCTGCGCGACAACGCGCGCGTGCGCCGCGAACTCGAGCAGCTCGAAGAGCGCAGCCGCCGCCGTGACATCCTGCTCGACGACGAAAAGATCGTCGAGTTCTTCGAGGCACGCATCCCCGCGGACGTCACCGACGTGCGCCGCTTCGAGCGCTGGTGGCGGGATACTCGCCGCGAGCATCCCGACGCACTCACCCTCACGCGCGACGACCTCGTCGAAGCCGAGCAGCTGCCCGACGACGACGGTTCGTACCCGACGCGGCTCACCCTCGGAGATCAGACGCTCAGTGTCGGCTACCGCTTCGAGCCCGGTGCCGCCGATGACGGCGTCACCGTCACCGTGCCGCTGCCGCTGCTGCCCCGGCTCGACACGGCGGGGTTCGACTGGCTCGTTCCTGGCCTGCGGCACGAGTTGGTGACCGCGCTGCTCAAGACGCTACCGAAGCCCATTCGCCGCAACGTCGTGCCCGCCGCCGACTGGGCGACGAAGCTGCTCGCCGCCGTTCCGACCGAGGCCGACCTTCGCGAACTCTCGGTCACCGAGTTTCTCGCGACCGAGATTCGCCGCCAGACCTTCACGCCTGTCGACCCCGACGACTTCGACCTCGACCGCCTGCCCGCCCACTTGCGCATGGGCTACGCCGTGGTCGACGATCGCGGCGGACGCCTCGCGCGCGGCACCGACCTCACGGCGCTGCAGCAGAAGTTGCGCGACCGTGGGCGCGACTCGGTCGCGCGCGTGGCGACGGCCGCGGCGAGGAGCCCGATCGAGCGGGGCGGCATTACAGTGTGGGACGACACGCTCGGGCAGGGCGGCTCGCTACCCCGCCAGCTCGAGATGCGCCGTGGCGAGACGACCGTTCGGGCGTTTCCCGCGCTCACCGACGAAGGTTCGTCGGTCGCGCTCAAGCTGCAGACCTCGATCGCCGACCAGGTGGCCGCGCATCGCGCCGGAGTGCGCCGGCTCGTGCAGCTCGGGGTGCCGTCACCGCTCGCCTATATCCAAGAGCACCTGACGAGTGCCGAGAAGCTCAGCCTCGGCGCCTCGCCCTACCGCTCGACTGCCGCGCTCATCGACGATGCGTTGCGTGCAGTGATCGATGCCGAAATCGACGGCGGGGCGGATGCCCTGCCCTGGGATCGCGTCGCCTTCGAGTCTCTGCGCGACCGCGTCAACGCCGGCTTGCCCGACCGCCTGTTCGGCATCGTGGCGACGGCGGCGGCCGTGCTGGCGGCGGCGCGCGAAGTCGACGTGCTGATCTCGCGCAGCTCAAGCTTGCAGTTGATGGCGCCGCTCGCCGAGGCGCGCGAGCAACTCAACGCACTCGTGTTCGACGGATTCATCGGACGCACCGGCCTCGCCCGCCTCCCCCGCCTGGTCGTCTATTTGCGCGGCATCACCTATCGCGTCGAACGCCTCGCCGACAACCTCGGCCGCGACCGCGCCTGGATGCTCGAGGTGCAGCAGGCCGTCGAGCTCTACACTAAGGCCGGCGGCACGCTGCCGCTCAGCGCCGACCCCGAGCCGCGCATCCGCGACGCCCGCTGGATGCTCGAAGAGCTGCGCCTGTCGCTCTTCGCCCAGCCGCTCGGCGCGCAGGGCCCGATCTCGGTGCAGCGCATCCGGAAGCAACTCGCGAGCTAGCAGCTGGCGAGCAGCCCGATAGTCTGCCGCCATGACCGAAGAATCGCGCCGAGATCTCCTTCGGTTCGAGACACTCTCTGAGCGTCTCATCTCCGACGTTGAGTCGCGCAACAATGCTCAACCCGTGAAGTCGACCGCCTGGCCGACGGTTGCCCACATCGCCGCGCACGTCACGAGCATCTACACCTGGGTGTCGGTCATCATCGAGTCGGGCGAGCGCGTTGAGCGGGTCGAGGTGCCGCTCGCCAAGCCGGCCCTCGATCTCCGCCGTGCACGTGACGACCTGGCAGAGCGACTGCAGGCCGACGATGTCGACTGCTGGGTCCTCGGCGGCTCGACCGGAACGACTGCGTTCTGGCGCCGACGCATGGTGCTCGAAACGATGAAGCACCTGCTCGACGTGCGCACCACGCCCGACGACCAATTCGCGGTGCCGCGAGAACTCGACGCCGAGCTCGCGGTCGACGGCATCGATGAGTTCTTCGCCGTGTTCTTGGCGCACAGCCGTTCGACGCTCGCGCCTCTGCCCGGCGGCCTCCGGATCATCGCGACGGATGCTGACCGCTCGTGGCACATCACGCCCGACTGGCACGTCGACGACGGCGAGCAGGCCGACTCGCAGGTCGAGGCGACAGCCGCCGCGCTCCTCCTGCTGCTGTGGGAGCGCGCCGACGCCCTCGAGGAGCGCGACCGATTCACGGTCAGCGGCGACGAGTCGATCGTTCAGGCACTCATGACCTCGCCAATTCACCGCTGACGGGCTTCACGGCGCTGGCGATGCGATGGGCATCCCCAGCGCGGCAGCCGCGGCGAGCAGTCGATCGTCGTACGCAACGAATGCAGTCAGCTCGTCGCGAAGCTCCAGGGCACTCGCGAGGTGAATCGCGTCGAGGCTGCGCACTGATGGCGGCGTTAGCCGAGCCGCGGTGTCGAGTACCCGCGCCTCGGCGGCCAGAAGGTAGGGCTGCGACAGCAAGTCGAGCGCCCGTGGCACCACCGAGGAGTCGACGCGAGCAATGGCCCGAATTAGTTCGGTTCTCATGAGCGCACTGGAAGCCCAGTCCTGATCGCCGATGTAGGCCCTTAGCGCCAGCGTCTCACCCTCAACGAGCAGCAGCTTCACCGCAGCAGAGGTGTCGAGATAGAGCACCTAGAGCCGCTCTTCGCGCTGCTCGTCAAGAACCTGAGCGATCGAGGGCCCGGTGTACTCCGGGTTGACCGGCACCGGAGGATTCGCCGCGAGCCACGCTGCGACATCGCCGCGCCCTGGCGTCATGCGCCCTTCGTCCATCAGTTCTTGAACGCGTGACTTTCTCACCGTCGGCACGGGACTAATGATCGCGACCGGCACCCCGCGCTCGGTCACCTCAATCGACTCGCCGTGCTTCACGCGCTCAAGGTACTTGCTCGCGTTCTGCCTCAGCTCGCGCACACCGATCCGATCCATGTGCTACACGGTAGCACCTGACTGTGGAAGGGGCCGCCGAAGTACCGCAGATCACGCGAAGACGCGTCGGCCGGCCACCCACGTGCCGACATTCTTGGTCGCGTGGATGCTCGCTGCGAGCCCAGCGAACGGGTCACGATCGGTCGCGGCCAGGTCGGCGACTGCCCCGATTGTAGGAGCTCGAGAACTCAAGATACTCTTAAGAATCTTTCGCTGAACTTTCGTGGGGAGGGTAGCGAATCCGCTGGGCTTGGTCATGGACAAGGACTTCGCGATGAAGTGGTTGTGCATCGACAGCTTCTCGGCGTTGTACGCCGGGTCGTACAAGGTTGCGTTGGAGAACGGCACGTTGCCGACCACCGCGTCGAACCCGTCCGCGGTCAGCTGCGTGTCAGCGAATGACTCGATGCGAATCTGCGCCTGCGGATACACCAGCTGGCTGATTCGTGCCGTCGTCGGGTCCACCTCAACACCCACCATGTGCACGCCGGCAGGGGCGGTGCCAATGAAGTTGCCCGAGCCGCTTCCAGGCTCGAGCACCTCACCGGTGGTGAAGCCGCTCTCCGCGAGCGCTTCCCAGATGCCGTGGGCGAAGTCGCGGGAGGTGTAGTGGGCGTTCAAGACCGTGCGGCGTGCTGCCGCCCACTCGCCGTCCGTCCAGATCGACTTCAGCTGTGCGCGCTCGTCGGCGTAGCGGGCGTCGTCCTCGTCGAACAGTTCCGGGGTGGCACCCCACCCCGGCCAGCGGGCTAGAAGACGCCGCTCTTCTTCGGTCGGCGCTCGAGATTCAAGAACCAGCTGCTGGAGCACACGTCCTGCAGATACTCCCAACCGAACGCGCGCTCGTCCTCGCACAGCCGGAGCATCCGCCACAGCACGCGCAACTGCATCGGATTCATCGGCCAGGAAAGCCCCTGCGCCTTCGCTACCGGCTCCAACACCTTCGCCAGCGCCACCTCCACCTCCGGCGCCTTCCGAAGCGACTGCTCCTGCTCCTTCGACAGCCAGAACAGGTTCAGCGACCGGTACTCGCTGGAGAACTTCAGCTCGTCCATCTGTTCCGAGTCCTCCACGTACTCCAGCAGCTCCACCGCGATCGGGCTCGACATGATCGGCGCGTTCCTCGCGTGCCGATACAGCAGCTGGAACGCCTCCAACGCGGTCGGCCTCGCGGTCAGAAAGTAGTTGCGCTCCGCTTTCGTGGTCCAGTACCCAAGTTCGGAGTATTCCGCAGTCTGCTCCGCGGCCCCGATCTCGTTCGCCACCATCCGGTCGTTCGTGAACAACCCCATCCGCTTCAGATACGGGTCGTCGGCCGACACCGTTCGACGGTTCAGGTCGATCTCCACCTGCCGCACCCGCTGCGGGTCCGGACTGAACTGATCGCTCATCGACATTCCTCTCCTCATCGCCCGCGACTGCCGGCTCTGCGTCATCGGGAGCTGAGTCCTCGAGCCCCCACAGGTCGAAAGACAACTGCATGTCACCGACATTCGGACCCCGCCTGCGAGCCACCGAAGCACTCCTCCACGTAGATATGGAGGCTCACGACGTGTGAGCCTCCGCCTACACGGAGATGTCGAGGAGCGCGCAGATTGCATGCCCCCTTGAGAGGGCCTACGGCGAGACATCCAATGCACAATGCACATAGGCCGAGACAGCTCGATCCCGGTCAAGATTCAGAACTAAGCGGACGATATTGGCAATTCGGAACGCCTTCTTCTTGGGGGTGATCTACCCGATCAATCTAGAAGTCGGGCGACGAACACGATGGATGATTTCAAACCACCTTCAGGCACCTCTGCCGGAGCGCTCCCGGGCCGGTGTTTGCCAGCGCCCCGGCGCGATCCCCATCGTGCAGCTGACGCGTGACGGCCGCATGCGGGCAGTCGACCTGCGAAACTCCCGCCGCCCTGCCACTGCGATCTTTGGTCTGGAGAGGCAACTAGCTAGTGGCCATCGCACACGCCGCCTCGTGCGGACTGATGCGTTGCTAGCTTTGGCAGGCGCGCAGTGCAGGTCGATCAAAGTCGGGCACAGCACGAGCTTCCGCTTCAGTGACCGTCGTCGCCTCGCCATTGCGAGCGATGTCGTCGATCAGCCACTCCATCTCTAGAATCTCGCGTCGCTGTGCCTCGCTAATCTCCTTCGCGAGTTCGCAGACGCGCACGTCGGTGATGCCGGCACGTTCTGACCGGGTTATCGCCAATGAATGATGCGGGATCATGGAGTTCATGAAGCTGGAATCGTCCACGGTCACCTGACTTCGGTCAAGTGCGATGCCGACCCCGAGCGCGAGCAGGCTGATGACAACCACGGCGATGTTTCGGCGAGTGCTGCGGTACATGTGCAGCATCCACGCGAGCATGACGAGCCCCATCGTGCCCGCCATCGTCAGCGCCATGAAGACCCGGCTCTCGCTGAACCGCACGTGGCTCCACTCCCAGGTGCCGGCGTACATGGTGGCGTACATGACGACGGCTCCTGTGAGCACCATTGCCGCGAAACGCCAGTACTGCTTCGCCGGCGTTTCCCCTGTGGAATCATGTTCGCTATGGTCGGTCGACATGAATTCTCCCCTCCGCTGGAAGTGCTGATGGCGTGATCATGCGCCACGATATGCAGATCGAGCAGCAAGGACGAGGGGTGGACATCACCCCAACACTGCGGTACCCCGCGCACAGTTTCCGAGCGCGTCGCGCGCCGGGATCGACCACCGGCGTGGGAACGACAGTGCCGCCGGGCCGCCACGGACGCACCTGCGACGAAGCAATCGCCGCTCCTAAGCCAGTCCAAGAGCGGTCAGAGGTGCGTCGAGCAATGAGTGTGAAGCGTTCAATGCTTTTGCGTGCGAACCCCGCTGGCACTATCCAGCACCCCGCTTCACGGCTTCCGCTCCGCTATCAAAGACCGCGTCGAAGCGTCTACGCATGTCTACCGAAGACCAGAATGAGCGGCACCACTGCCTCGTTATCGTGCGGCGCTGGCGTGAAGTACATTCCGACCTGGGGTACGGCGAACCGCCGCACCCCAGGTCAGCTAGAACCCAGCGATCACGTCCCAAGTTGCCCCGCCATCATCGGATCGACTGACACCGCTGATCCCAGCCGAAACGATCGCGCCATCACTTCCGACAGAGAGGGCATCCGTGAGGGGCGGCGCAACCCGATCGATGTCCAAGTCACGCCGTCAGCGCTGGTGTGGATGTATCCATCGACATCAACTCCGACGAGGAACGCATCAGTCGACGCGCCCTCCGGGCTTGACGCAATCAAAACCAGGAGCGGCGCCTCGTCCAGTGGCGTGAACGTCATCCCATCGTCTCTGCTGACCAGGAGGCCTTGTTCTGTCGTTGCATAGAGCGCCTCGGCGGCGGTATCCCAACTGAGTGAGCGGGCGCCAATCGACGCGCCAGTCATCCAGCTTCCCGCTCCGTCTCGACTGACCATGACCTGACCGGTCGCCGAATCAATGCCCGCCAGTGTTGATCCCCCCGGTGATTCCTTGATGGTCATGCTGTGGAAGTCCACGTCTCCGACGAGGGAGATCGGGGCGAACCCTTCGCCTACGAGGTCGAGTTCGTAGACGCCGATGTTCGCTGGGAGATTCTCGTCGAGCGCTGGGTGGCCAGAGAAGTAGATCGTGTCTCCGAGTCGCGCCATTCCCATGACGTCGCCTCCCCACTCGCCGAGACGTTCCACCGACCCGTCGGCCGCCACATGCAGAACTCCGTCATGAGTCGCCACGTACACCGCTCCCGTTCGCTGGTCAAGATCGACGGCGTGCACGTGCGACACCACGATGGGCTCCTCAGCAATGGGCACGTCCGTTGCCGGTGATGTGCATCCCGCAACGGTGACGGAGAGGGCGGCGACCGCCATCGCGGCCGCCGCTCCTGTCCGCTGCATTAGGAGTTGAGCATCGAGCGCATGAGCTCGATCTCCGCCGTTTGGCTGGCGATGATGTTCTCCGCCAGCTCGCGCACACCGGGGTGCTCGCCATCAGCAAGAACATCGTCGGCCATCTCAATAGCGCCCTCGTGGTGCACGATCATCTGCTCGAGGAACAGGTCCCCGGCTTCAGGTCCACTGGCGTCCTCAAGTGCCCGCATGTCCTCCTCGGTCATGCCTGCCATGCCGTCCATTCCGCCCATGCCGCCGTGATCCATTCCGTCCATGCTGTCGCTCATGCCGGGCATGCCCCAGTCATCGAGCCACTGCTTCATCTGCTCGATCTCGGGACCCTGGGCAGCCTTGATCTGCTCAGCCAGCTCAACAACCTCAGGGTCGACGCCCGACTTGGCAAGCAACACGTCGCTCATCTCGATGGCTCCTTCGTGGTGCGGAATCATCATCTGAACAAACATGACGTCTGCCATGTTGGCGCCGGAACTCTCGGACGGCTCGGTAGTGGTCGAACATGCAGCAAGCCCCATCACGGTGATCAGGGCGAAGGCACCAGACGCGAGCGCGCGGATGCCGAATGACTTCTTCATGGTTCTACTTCTTTCGTCAGTGTTGGTTGTTCGGTCGCAGTGATGGTGCGTATTCACGCAGACATCGGGCGGCGAATCACTGACGAATGATGCAGAGTTCCGTGAGCTCAGGCGGGCGCGGCTCAGCGAGCCGACGGGGTGTGGTGTCGACCCTCGACACTCCCGGCGCTAGCAGCCCATGACGAAAGGCAACGAGTGGCAGGACCAGGCTGATGACCACAATGAGCGCCAGGAACACACACGCCATCAACAGCCCGGCGTGATCGCCAGCACAATCCACGCACGTGGAGTTTTCGTCGTCAGAGAAGTTCGCGTCGAGATGAGGAGCGACAGGCGCAGAGTGGTCGTGCTCCAGGGGCATTGCAGACCCAGCCGCGGAGCTCGTCACGGCAGTGGAGTGACCGACGGGGGTCGAGCCGTGGGCGCCCATGGCAATTCCGACGACCGTGAATGTCGCGATCAGCACCACGTACCCTAGACGCCGAAGCATCACTCATACCTCCAGGGGGTATGGTCTCACATCTCCCTCAGTCGAAATAGCGTATTCGCTGAGAACAGAGCGCACGATCGATGCACAACGCTCCGGGTCGCTAAGGGGCAAGCGATGGCCGCCGGGCAGGCGTGTGACGGTGATGTTCGGGTGCGTGCGTTCGAGCTCCTCGGCGCGACCGGGAACTTGCACCGGGTCTTTCTCACCGTCGACCAAGTGAACGGGCACATTGCGCGCAGCTAGGTCTCCAAGCGCGTCCGACCAGCCCGGATCGCGCACCAGCGAGTCGAACCCTGCGATGTACCCCGACCAGGTGTGTTCGACCGAGTCCCGGGCGACCGCCACCGGGAGTCCCGGGCTGATCGCAATGGCAACCCCGCGAGCCACCGTTCGGTTGTGACACATCCACTGGCATACCCGTTCGGCAAGCGGGCCTTGGGCGAGCAGCGCCTCGAACCAACCCATGTGCCGAATCCGGTCGCTGGCCTCGTCGACGGATCGATACAGTGGAGCGTCGAAGGCCACAACAGCGCGTGTAGGTGAGTGTCGTGCACCAACCCTGAGAGCCAGAGATGCGCCCATGGAATGCCCGACAATCACGACCGGATTTGTGTGCACACCGAGCGCCCTTAGAGTCGCCAGCACCGCGTCAACGTGCACATCAGCGTCAACGGTCGCCCTAAGCGCTGGATGGTGGATCGAGGCGCCGAATCCAATCGGTTCGATGGCTAGCACGCGGGCATGCTGTCCAAGAACGTCGTAGGCTCTTCCCCAAAAACGCTCGCTTGAGGCAAGGCCCGCAAGGAGCACGACGACCACTTCGCCTTTGCCATGAATGCGCACACCGAGGTTCGCAATCCGGGCGCGCTCTCCCTTACCCAGTTGCCAGGATCGAACCTCTGGAGAGTGAGCATGAATGCCCAACCACACCAACGCGGGCGCTGCGAGGGCCGCTGCCGAAACAACATGTGATGCTTTCATGACATCGAAGCGTAGCCAGACGGCCACGGTCGCGCTCTGGGCGACCTACGGCGAGAACACACTCGATCCCGCTATGCCGCGTGCGAATCGCCCTCGTGAAACGCGGGGCTTGGGCTCTAGGTGCATGAACCCGGGACAGGTCACCAGGGCGACTCTCGAGTGTACGGCTCGTAATTTTCAAGATGCCCGACGTCGGTCGCGTGGCTCGGCCATCGATCTCAACGGCCGCGGTGCCTTCACTAGCAAGCACAGTCGAGTCGCCATAGCATCACAGTGCGACCCGTGAATCGAGCTCGCTGATTCGGGTAGCCGACGCACAGCCCTTGAAGTTACCAATCTGTTACAATCGAGACCTTCAAGAGGATCGCTAAACCCAACAATTGACATCTGAGGCTGACAACGACAGTGACGAACGAATTCCCCTGGGCGGCGACCCGCTCCAATGAGGGTCCCTCGACAACTACGAACGACGCGCTCGAGGTGCCCGGCTCCTCCCACACTCCGCCCTCCTTCAATCACGTGCCAGCGGTGATGAGTTCCGACGAGGCGCAGACCCTCGCATTAAGCCAGTCGCCCTCCAGCCACTCGACCGACTTCCAGACCCAAAGCCGTCGCGAAATGCGCGAGACAGAGCGCTCGCTGCGAACGAACCGCCGTGCTCCCCGCAGGACGGAAAGCGCACCCGTCGTGGCGGCATCACCGATCGGAAGCGTGGCCCAGAAAGTCGCGACGGCAGCCTTGCCGCGTCCGGTCGCCGCGCCTGCGGCGAGGACCCTGGTGGCGCTCAGCGCCGCTGAGCGGGCGCCGATACATCTCCGTGTCGCCCAGAAGGCTTTTCCGCCCGTCGTCTTGGTTGCCGCAACCGCCCTGCTAGTCAGCACCTCACTGCCCGCGACGGCACTATTCGACCCCGATGCCCCTCCGGCCTCCACTGTCATGGCGTCGATCGCCTCATCGGCCAACAATGATTCCGACCTCACGCTCGCCGCCGAGCAGGTCCTCACTCTCGAGGCAAGCACTGCACTGAACACTCCGGACGCCTCGCGGGACGACTGGAGCGTCACTTCGTACGCGGAGATGCTGCGCCTGAAGTACGGTAGCCGCGACTTCTCCTACTCGACCAGCGGCTCCGGCGCAGTGCGCTGGCCTTTTGCCGCGCCAGTGCCGATCAATTCGGGATTTGGCGAGCGTGTGGCTCCATGTCGTTCCTGTTCGAGTTACCACCAGGGGCTTGACTTTGGCGCGGGATCAGGAAGTCCGATTTTCTCGATTGCTGATGGGGTTGTGATTCAGTCCGAGTACAGCGGTGGCTTCGGTCAACACGCGATAATCGAACACACGATCAATGGTCAACGCGTTCAAAGCATTTACGCTCACATGACTGGCGGCAGCTCGCCGCTCGTCGCCGGGCAAGAAGTACGCGCGGGCGACTTAGTCGGGACCGTAGGGAACACGGGAGTTACTACGGGTGCCCATCTCCACTTTGAGATTCACATCGACGACATCGCCATCGATCCGTTCGCTTGGTTGCAATCCAACGCAAGCTAGCGAATTCTCCGTCTTCGGAAAGCGGTTGGTTTTGAAGCTGAATATTGCGGGTACTCGAGTGTGGCAACAGCAACCTGGTGAGATCACGTGGTCTAGTTGGCTTGTTCTAGTCGACAGGAGCCGAAAGGGCAACGATGGTCGCTCAGGCGAGAGGTAGGAGACTACGGGGACCTCGCGCGTTCACCGCTGCGATCGCGGCCATCGCTCTGCTCGTGACGGGCTCCATCGCCACGACCGAACAGCCCGCCTACGCCGTCGACTATCCGTCGTGGAACGACGTGCTCGAAGCGCGGCGCGATGTGGCGGCCGCCCAGGCCAAGATCCGCGAGATTCGCGCCGCCATCGAAGCCATCACCGCCGAGGTCGAGCGCACGCAGGCGATCGCCGAAGAAAAGGGCACCATCTACTACGAGGCGCAGCTCGCCTTCGACGAGGCCGCCTACAACGCCGAGCAGCTGCAGCTGCAGGCCGACGAGGCGCAGGCCCGCGCCGACGAGTCGCGCCAGCGCGCCGGCCAGTTCGTCGCCGAGCTCGCGCGCTCGGGCGGCAGCGACATCTCGGCAGCCCTGTTCACCAACCCCGGGCAGGCCGACTCGCTGCTCTCGCGACTCGGGTTCGCGAGCAAGATCACCGAGCAGGCCGACGGCATCTACGCCGCGGCGCTGCAAGACCAGAACGCCGCGCAGTCGCTCACCGACCAGGCGAACGTCGCCACAGAGATTCGCGACGAGCTGCGCATCGAAGCGCAGGCCGCCTATGAAGAGGCGCAGGCCGCGGCCCAACAAGCGCAAGACGCTCTCGTCGCGCAGCAAGAGAACCAGGCGCGGCTCGAGGCCCAGCTCGCCGTGCTCGTCGAGAACCGCGCGGCGACCGAGAAAGACTACGCAGCCGGCATCGCCGCGCAGTACGGCGCGGGCTCGAGCCTTAGCGCGGGGCAGATCTCGAACGGGTGGGCGGTTCCGACTACAGGATGGATCTCGTCGCACTTCGGCAACCGCGTGCACCCGATCAGCGGCACCGTCAGGTTTCACGCCGGGGTTGATATTGCCAACTCCGCCGGAACACCTGTCTATGCGGCCTCGAGCGGAGTGGTGGAGTTTGCGGGGTGGAGTGGTGGCTTCGGCAATTACATTCGGGTCAGTCACGGCAATGGAGTGACCACGGGGTATCCGCACCTTCAGAACGGCGGCATCTTGGTGCGTGTGGGGCAGCAGGTGACGGTGGGTCAGAATATTGGGCGGATGGGTACCACGGGGTACTCCACGGGCAATCATCTGCATTTCGAGGTGCGTCAGAACGGGGTTGCGACGAACCCGGTGACGTACCTGCGCAACAAAGGGCTCACGATCGGCTAGCTGTCGCACCAATCGCACTCGAAGCGAAGGCTTCTGGGTACATCGCAGGGTGCACCATGAGACGATGATCACTTCGACTGCTGTTCGACTTGACGCGATCCGTCGGGTCGGCAAAGCCCTCGCCGATCCGACGCGTGCCGCCATCCTGTTGGCGCTCCTTGATGGGTCTCGCTACCCGGCGGAGCTGGTGGACGAGCTGGGTGTCACGAAGCAAACCGTGTCGAATCACCTCGCCTGCCTGCGCGACTGCGGAATTGTAGTTGCCGAGCCATCTGGTCGACGGGTTCTGTATGAGATTTCGGATGCTCGGTTGCGTCACGCGCTTCAGGATCTCGTAGGCGTCGTCCTCGCCGTCAATCCGGTCGACGCATTGGACACGAACGAGAACGAGCTGGTGACGCGCGCGTGACGGCCATGGTTGGAGCGAAGCCGAAGGCGAGTCGCGTCGCTCTCTTGCGCCGACGAGTGAAGATCATCGTTGCCGTCACCATTGGGTACAACGTGATCGAAGGCATCATCGCCCTCCTTGCCGGCGCCGCCGCAGACTCGGCTGCGCTTATTGGTTTCGGGCTCGACTCTGGCGTGGAGGTGCTTTCGGCGACCGCGGTAGCTTGGAAGTTCACGCGTCGCGACCCCGAGCGATATGAGAAGCCGGTGCGTCGCGTGATCGCGTTCGCCTTCTTCGCTCTCGCCGCCTACACGATCGTGGGCTCCACCCTCTCTTTGACCGGGGTGACGACTCCCGAATCCAGCAACGTCGGAATCGTGCTCGCTGCCGTCAGCGTGATTGTGATGCCCTTCCTCTCGGTTCTTGAACGACGCACCGGTCGAGACCTCGGCTCGGCCACTGTGGTGGCCGACTCCAAGCAGACCCTGATCTGCTCGTTGCTTTCGGCCGCGGTCTTGCTCGGCCTCGTCGCGAACGCCGCGTTCGGATGGACCTGGGCCGATGCGCTTGCTGCCCTGGTGATCGGAGCCTTCGCCATTCGAGAAGGCGTCGAGGCGTGGAACGGTGACACCTGCGCTACCGCGATCGGCGAACTCATGGAAGGCTCCACCACTCACGAGCACGACCACGATGAGGAAATCCACCCGTGAGCGCCGACGAGCACACTCATGCCGGCGGCACGATTAATCGTCGGCGCCTGGCGATCGCTTTTGGCCTTACCGCCAGCGTTCTCGTCGCTGAGGTGATCGGGGCGATCATCACCCGGTCGCTCGCGCTGCTCGTGGACGCGGCCCACATGCTGACCGATGCGGGTGGACTGCTTGTCGCACTCTTCGCGGCCAAGCTTATGGAACGACCCGCAACATCACGCCGCACCTGGGGCCTCCGTCGTGCGGAGGTGCTCGCTGCCACCGTGCAAGCCGCTGTCCTGCTGGGCGTAGGTGTTTTCGTAGTCATCGAAGCTGTGCAGCGATTCAGCCAACCGGCAGAGATTGCCAGCGTCGAGCTCCTCTTCTTCGGCATCGTTGGCCTCGTCGCGAACATCGTCGCGATCGTGGTGCTCCCCGGCGGACGCGGGGACAACCTCAACATGCGGGCCGCATTCCTGGAGGTGCTCAACGACACCCTGGGATCCTTCGCCGTCATCGTCGCTGCTGTGGTGATCATGACGACCGGGTTCCAGCAGGCTGACTCGATCGCTGCGTTGCTGGTGGGCGTGCTTATTATTCCCCGCACGTTGCGCCTGCTCCGGGACGCCGTCGATGTTCTGCTCGAGTCAGTACCGCGCGGCATCGACCTCGACGATGTGCGACAGCACCTGCTGGATGAGGAGCATGTCGTCGACGTTCATGACTTGCACATCACGCAAATTGCTACTGGGCTGCCCGTACTGACTGCCCACGTTGTCGTGGAGGCAGGTTGCTTCCACGACGGCCACGCACCCGAGATCACTCAAGCGCTGCAGCGCTGTGTCGCCGAGCACTTCCCGGTCGCGATCGACCATGCAACATTCCAGCTCGAACCAGCAGGAGCGGTCCAGGCGCACGACATGCACTGACAAACCCGATATCGCGCACCCGTAACCTCTGTTTATCCGTGGGCGCGGAATTCAACTCATCTACTTCTCTAGAACTGCGAGTAAAAATAACGCTAATGATTCACGATCACGAAGTTGTCATTATCGGGGGAGGTCAGGCAGGGCTCGCCGCCGGCCGTCACGCCCAGTCGCAGGGACTGAACTACATCATTCTGGAAGCGAGCAACGCTGTCGGGAGTGCCTGGCGTGAAAGGTATGACAGCCTGACTCTCTTCACCCCACGATCGTTTAGTGGCCTTCCTGACCTTCGGTTGTCCGGCGACCAGGATGGGTACCCGACCAGGGACGAAGTCGTCGACTATCTGCAGCATTACGTCCAAAGCTTCGACCTCAATGTCGTACTTGATCAGCCAGTGCGCAAGGTCACGAAAGATGGCGAACAGTTCACCGTCGCGACGCAGTCGGCAACCTACACCGCACCGGCCGTCGTGGTTGCCACCGGCCCTTTCCCGACGCCTCGAGTACCGGCATGGGCTTCACTAACCGACGGCGTACGGCAGCTGCATAGCTCGGCCTACCGAAACGCCGCTCAGATCCAGGGCAAGAGAGTACTGGTCGTGGGTGGTGGAAACTCCGGAGCTCAGATTGCTGAGGAGCTGGCCGCTGAGTACGAGATTGATATGGCCGTCAATGCACCAACGCGGTTCATGCCCGCGAAGATACTCGGCAAGAGTTTGTTCTGGTGGCTCGACGCACTGGGCGTCCTCAACGCCCCCTCTGACAGCTTCAGGGCCACGACGCTTCGACGACGGGGAGACCCGGTCATCGGCACATCCCTCAAGCGCCTCCTGCAGCGCGGTGCCGTCAGGCTGAAGCCTGCGGCGATGTCCATGACAGAGGGAACGGTGTTCTTCGCTGACAAGACGAGTGGTCAGTACGACACGATCATCTACTGCACCGGCTTTACCGCTGACTATGGGTGGATGCAGATCCCGGACGCTCTCGATCAGAACGGCATGCCCTCACACAAGGGTGGACAGTCCGAAACCGTCAGCGGGCTGTACTTCCTCGGCTTGGGATGGCTTCGTTCACGAAACTCTGCCCTCATTGGTGGCGTCGGCACCGATGCCAAGGTCATCATCGATCGGATCGCCGGCAGCGTTAAGACCGCCGCTGCGCGCGACACTTCGGAGGCACGCAGATGAAGGTCCACGTTTCTACCTTCCTCAACGCGAGTCCCACCACGGTGTGGAGCACGGTTAAGCGCAAGGAGTTGCTTCATTACGTCATCGCACCGATGGGCAAGTTCTCGCCCCTCGATGGGATAACCCGAGGCGCCTGGATTCCCGGAACGGCGTATGACGGCCGAAGCTTCATGTTCTCGATCATCCCGGTGGGGACCAGGACAATCCTCATCGAGAGCGTCGATGACCGCTCGATGACAATTCAGTCACGCGAGCATGGTGAGATCGGGTTGAAGAAGTGGGACCACCTGATCGCGGTCAAGCCGGAGGGCGACGGGTCGCGCTACTCCGACACGATTGAGATCGACGCTGGTGTATTCACGCTTCTGTATTGGTGTTACGCAGAGATGTTCTATCGGCATCGTCAGCGCAAGTGGCGGAAGCTCGTCCGGCACAACTTCGCCGGCCTGTGAACAGCCCAAGCCGCACAGGCATGCAGGACATGAGCTCGTCACATCATGAAGTGCGGGCTGCGCGAGGGCGGTTCGAGACGCATTGCTGGCCTCAAGCATTCGAGCACGAGCTTCGCGTGGGCAGAGTCCCGCTTTGCTGAGACTAGCTATCAGGAGCGCGGCGCAAACTTGCTCGCGAAGGCCACCGATCTAGGAGAAGTATGAGTGCCCGCACCAGCCGACCTACCCGCCGCCTCGTCGTCGCCTTCGCGGTCGCGAGCGCCGTCGTGCTCTCTGGATGCACTGCCAACGACGGCCTCGCCGAGCAGTACCGCTCAGGCAACGGGCAGGGGTACATTTCGGGCGACGGCGCCTACACGGTCATTGCCGAGGCCGACCGAGGTGAGCCGATCGAGTTCGAGGGCGTCATCGAGACGGGCGACACGGTCTCGAGCGATGACTATCGCGGCGAGGTGCTCGTTGTGAACTTCTGGTACGCCGCGTGCCCGCCTTGCCGGCTTGAGGCCCCCGATCTTGAGGCGATCTCGCAGCAGTTCGCGCCCGACGGTGTGCGCTTTCTCGGGGTGAACATCTACGACCAGGCACCCACCGCGATGTCGTTCGCCGAGGAGTTCGGGGTGACCTACCCCTCGATTCTCGACGTCAATGACGGGTCGGTGCGTCTCGCGTTCGCGGGGCAGGTCGCGCCGAACGCCGTGCCGACCACGCTCGTGCTCGACCAGCAGGGCCGCGTCGCCGCTCGTATCTCAGGGGTCATCAGCGAGCCGAGTGTGCTGCGCTCGATGATCACCGACGTGCTCGCCGAAGACTCGTGATCGGCATCGCGGGCACTCTCGCGGGCGCGGTCAACCCAATCGGTGCGATCGTGCTGAGCGGCAACCTCCTACTCGCCGTGCCCATCGCGCTCGCCGCCGGGTTTCTCGCTTTCGCCTCGCCGTGTGTGCTGCCACTCGTACCTGGCTACCTCGCCTACATCGGCGGCGTCACGAGCAGCAGCGAACTCGAGCAACGGCGGGGCCGCCTGCTGCTGGGTGTGATGCTCTTCGTGGTGGGGTACAGCCTCGTCTTCGTGAGCTTCTCGATCGTCTTCGCCACAGCGGGTCTGCTGTTGCTGCCCTGGATCGATGTCATCACCCGCGTCGCGGGCGTCATCGTGATTCTCATGGGGCTCGTCTTCATCGGACAGGTGTCGTTCCTGCAGCGCTCGCTCGCGCCGCGCATCCAGGTCGCCACGGGGCTCGGAGGCGCCCCGCTGCTCGGCATCGTGTTCGGGCTCGGCTGGGCGCCGTGCATCGGCCCCACGCTCATCGCGGTCAACGCGCTCGTCATCAACGAGGGCGATATCGGGCGCGCAGCGATCATCGCGCTCGCCTACTGTCTCGGGCTGGGTATCCCGTTTCTCCTCGTCGCCTTCGGTTTCCGCTGGGTGGCGGGCGCGACCGACTGGCTCAAGCGCAACATCCGAGTCATCAACATCGTCGGCGGCGCCCTGTTGATTGTCATCGGTATCGCCATGGTCACGGGCCTCTGGCAGCAGTTCATTTCGAGCCTCGGGGCGGTGATCAGTGGAACCGTTACGCCCCTCTGACCATTTCGACAGCGAGGCACCGACACGGTCGGCGACGATCGCGCAGCCGAAGCTGAATGCCTTCGGCTGGTTGCGGTTCGCCTGGCGTCAGCTCACGAGCATGCGCACGGCACTCGTACTACTGCTGCTGCTCGCGGTCGCGGCGATTCCTGGGTCGCTTGTGCCGCAGCGCTCGGCCGACCCCAACGGCGTCGTGCAATACGAGCGAAACAACCCCGAGTTGTTCGCTGTCTTGGACACCCTGCAGGTTTTCGACACCTACAGCTCGGTCTGGTTCTCGTCCATCTACTTGCTCCTGTTCGTTTCGCTCATCGGCTGCGTGATCCCGCGCACCCAGCACCACTGGCGGGCGCTGCGGGCCGCACCGCCCGCGACCCCTGCGCGTTTGAACCGGCTGGTCGGGTACACCGAGCGCCAGGCGGCCGGCGATGTCGCGGCGGCTCTTGAGGCCGGCGAACGGGTGCTGCGTCGAGAGGGTTTCCGTGTCGCGCGGTATGGCGACTCGATCAGCGCCGAGCGGGGCTATCTGCGCGAGACCGGCAACCTCGTCTTCCACTTCGCACTGCTCGGTGTTCTGGTGACCGTGGGGGTCGCTGGAGGGTTCGGCTACAACGGTCAGCGGGTCATTGTTCAAGGCCAGAGCTTCACGAACCAACTCACGAGCTTCGACTCATTCAGCCCCGGTCGCTTTTTTGACGAGACAAGGCTCGATCCCTTCTCGATTCGGCTTGATGACTTCGTGCCCGTCTATGACCTCGATACCACGACAGGTTTCCCAATCGCTCTCGACTTCACCGCATCAGTGACGGTGGTCGAGAACGGAGTCGAACGCACCGAGGACATCAAGGTGAACGAGCCGATCGATATCGCCGGGACGACGACGTACCTGCTGGGCAACGGGTTCGCGCCGTGGATCACGGTCTATGATGCTGAGGGAATCGCGGTCTTCAGTCAACCCGTGCCGTTCTTGCCACAGGATTCGAATCTCACGAGTCTCGGTGTCGTGAAAGTGCCTGATGGGCTTGACGAACAACTCGGCATGATCGGGTTCTTCTATCCCTCCGCCGTTCCGCTGGAATCGGGCGCCCTAACATCGATTTTTCCGCAGCCAGACCAGCCGGTGCTGACGCTCAATGCCTTCGTCGGCGACCTCAAGTTGAACGAGGGGGTGCCGCGCAGTGTCTACTCGCTCAAGACGGACGAACTGACGCAAATCACGGGCGGCGACACGGGGGTCGAGTCACTTGTTCTCGGTTTGGGCGACGCAGTCGAGTTGCCCGACGGACTTGGCTCGGTTGAGTTCACGAGCCTCCCCCGGTTCGTGAGTCTCGAAGTGCATCACGATCCGACGCAAGTCGGTGTACTGATCTCCGTCGTGCTTGCCTTCCTCGGCCTGCTCACCAGCCTCTTCGTGCCGCGCCGTCGCTTGTGGATCGTGGCCGAGAGCACCGAGGGCGGCGTGCGCCTGCAGTACGCGGGGCTCGCGCGCGGCGACGACCCCGGGCTCGAGCGAGCCGTGGGCGAGCTCGCCGACGCGCACGTGGCCACGCTTCGTGATGTGAGCGGCGAACGAGCAGCTCAGTCGACCCAGCTCCCAGCATCCCGCGCGTAGAATAGGATCCTCATGGAAACTTTCGCTGCCCTCTCGCTCGTCGCCGTGTATTCGGCTATGGGCGTGTATACCCTCGCGTTTATTCTCTTTACCTTCGATCTCGCGAAACGCAGCGCGGATCAGCCCGCGCCAGCCGCGAGGGTTACCGAATCAGAGGCGTCGGTGCGGCAGGCGGGCACCGTTTCTACAGCGGTCCGGGCGACAACGACGATGGACGCCCCGCCGACAGGCGCGACCCGGTTCCAGCGCGTAGCGTTCGCACTCGCGCTCCTCGGCTGGGTGCTGCACGTCGGCGCGACTGTGTTGCGGGGGGTCGCCGCGGGTCGTGTTCCGTGGGTCAACATGTTCGAGTTCGGCCTGACCGCAACCGCGATCGGCATGGGCGTCTTCTTGATCGCACAAGTCTGGAAAGACCTTCGCTTCCTCGGCGCCTACATCACTGGCATGACCGTGTTGGCACTCGGGATCGTGACAGTGAATTTTTACGTTGATGTGATCCCGCTTCCGCCGGCCTTGCAGTCTGTGTGGCTCGTCATCCACGTTTTTGTTGCCTCACTAGCGACGGGCTTCTTCGCTATTGGCGCCGGGCTCTCGATCATGCAACTGTTGAGCGCTCGCCGCGCCGCGCACAAGACCGAAGGCCTGCGCTTTCTCGACACGCTGCCCGGGGCGACGACGCTCGAGTCGCTCGCCTATCGCGTCAACGTCGTCGGATTCGTGTTCTGGACCTTCACCCTCATCGCCGGAGCGATCTGGGCCGAGCGCGCCTGGGGTCGCTACTGGGGCTGGGACACCAAAGAGGTGTGGACTTTCATCATCTGGACACTCTTCGCCGGCTACATTCACGCACGTGCCACGCGTGGCTGGCGTGGTGAGCGCTCGGCGTGGCTGGCGATCGTCGGCTTCTCCGCCGTGATCTTCAACTACACGATCGTCAACCTCTTCTTCAAGGGGTTGCACTCGTATTCGGGCCTATAGACACCGAAGCTGAACTGCACTGCCGCGGCTGGAGGTCCCGATTCCGGCGGGCACTGTTGGGGCTGTAGCGAGACGCTCTCACCGCATCGCACTGCTGTGCGACCGTGACGCCATCTTGCCGGGAGTCATCGTCGACCATGGCGATGCGCTGGCCCTCCATTGAGGAGCGGTCCGTGGCGAAAATTGACCACGACACGGCCGAGAAGACTCGAAGTGACGCCGCCCGCAATGCGGGCTTCCAAGCTCGAATAGACAGGCCGTTCACCGAGACGAAAGCGGCTCGCGAGAAATAGGCCGAAGCCACCGAGAAGCTCGAGGAGGCTGCCGCCACGCCGAAGATCAGTTTCCCCACGGCATCGATTGCGGTCGACGGCAAGAGGGCCCCGCGACCACTTCACCTCTGCAAAAGCAACTCACGGTGACGGCAGACGGCCTGGTCGGTTCGCAAACTGTCAAGCGATGCCGACGCCGTCTCAGCGTGATTCGCTGCCGCCTTCTATCGTGAAAACAGATAACGCGCTTCCCCAGCAGAAATCAGACTATTTGGATTCGTGCGACAGGCTACAAAACGGGTGAGTCCCGCGCAGAGATTGCAGTGGTTGAGGGACGACTCAGCCGAGCGCGATCAGACCCGAGCCCCTCCCCGGCGGCTACTCGCGCACACGGTGAAGAGTACGCCGCTGGTCGCAGTGACCTCGATGAGGTCGTGGCGCGCGGTCGAGCTCGATACGGACTGAACTAGCGTCGTGCAGGGACCGACAATCGGGTCTGGACCCTCGGACTAAATCGATAGACCGCCGGAGCCTCGCTCGCCAATCCGCGGTAGGTGCACCACGTGACCAACCGCGTCGTCGAGCAGGTCGACGACGTGCTCGTCGAACAGCGAATAGAAGATGTGGCGCCCCTGGCGGTCGCCGTCCACCAGGCTGAGGTGCCGCAAGAGTCGCAGGTGGTTCGACACCGTCGTCTGCCCGATTCCGAGCCGTTCGGTCAGCTCAGTGACGGTGATTGGTCCCCCGCGCAGTGCGCTCAGAATCCGTAGCCTCACCGGTGAGGCGAGGGCCTGCATAAGCTCGGCAAGTCGTTCCGCGTCATACTTGCTCAGCAGATCATGCTGGTGTGCTGCCTCCGGCGTTCTCACACGCACCATTCTGCCCGACGAGCCAGTGACGGGAGTGATTACTCCCAATACATCAAGATGTTGTGATGTATAGTGGCAATCATGACGCGACCCAGATCCACCACGACGACCACCGCCGCGGCGAAGCCCGACGAAGAACATGCTCACGGCTCCTCCCGCATCGAGTTGTGGTTCGCTATCGCCGCAGGCGCAACCTACGGGGCTGGCATGATCTCAGAACTAGCGTTCGGCCTGCCCACGGTCGGTCTGCCGCTTGCCTTCTTCCTCGGCACCTACTTCTTCGGCGGGTTCTTCACGATCCGCGGCGCGATCTCCTCGACTCTGCGGGGTAAGTTCGAGGTCGACTTCCTCATGCTGGTCGCAGCGATCGGCGCCGCCCTGATCGGAAGATGGGCCGAAGGTGCCGTGCTGCTGTTCCTCTTCAGCCTCGGTCACGCGCTCGAGGAGTATGCGCTGAGCCGGGCGAAGAAGTCGATCGAGTCCCTCGCCGAACTCGCACCGCGCACGGCGCTGGTGCGACGCAACGGCGGTGAGCCCGTCGAGTTGCCCGTGCAAGAGATCAATATCGGCGACATCGTGGTGGTGCGCCCCAACTCGCGCATCCCCTCCGACGGGTTCGTGGTTTTGGGCGTCTCGGCCGTCGACCAGTCCGCCGTCACCGGCGAGTCGATCCCGGTCGAGAAATCGCCGGTCGACGACCCCGAGCGCGCGTTGCGCAACTCCAACACCTTGCCGGCGGCAAACCGCGTGTTTGCTGGCACGGTCAACGGCGCAGGAGCGCTCGAGATCGAGGTGACGGCTACCGCCGCCGACTCGACGCTCAGCAAAGTTATCGAGATGGTGCGCACCGCGGACCAGGCGAAGTCGCCGACTCAGCAGTTCATTGACACGTTCCAACGCTGGTACGTGCCGATCGTCATCGTCGGAGTGGCAGTCACGCTCGGGGCATCGCTCTGGGGGTTCGGGCAGGAGTTCCCCGACGCGTTCTATCTCGCTATGACTGTGTTGGTCGCCGCGAGCCCGTGTGCGCTCGCGATCGCCACACCGAGCGCCGTGCTCGCCGGGGTCGCGCGCGCCGCGCGGGCCGGTGTGCTCGTCAAGGGCGGCGGCCCGCTCGAGACACTCGGCCGCGTCACGACTATGGCCTTCGACAAGACCGGAACCCTCACCTGGGGCGAACCGCGCGTCAGCTCGGTGATCCGTTCCGAAGGCGAAGCTGGCGAGCTGCTGGTGCCAACCCTCGTCGCGGTCGAGGCGCTCAGTGATCATCCGCTGGCCTCCGCCATCCTTCGCGATCTCGCTCCCGAGCTGGGCGAACGCGACCGCCTCGAGGTCACGGACATCACGTCGGTCGTCGGCCGTGGCGTGCGCGCGACGGTCGAGGGCGAGCTGGTCGAGGTCGGCAACCTCCGCATGTTCGACGAGCAGGGACTCACTCTGCCGCAGCCGTTGCGCGCCGAGTACGAGCGCGTACTCGACGCCGGGCAGACCATCATAATCGTGCGCCGCGTCGACCGCTTCCTCGGCATCGTCGGCGTGATGGATGTCGCGCGCGCCGAGTCCGCGCAGGTGCTGGTTGCTCTGCGCGCCGCCGGAGTGAACCAGCTCGTCATGATCTCCGGCGACAACCAGCGCGTCGCTGACGCCGTCGCCCGCGAGGTGGGCATCGACACCGCGCTCGGCGACCTGATGCCAGAGGACAAGGTGACCCACATCACCCTGCTGTCCGAGCAATCGCGACCGATCGCGATGATCGGCGACGGCGTGAATGACGCCCCGGCCATGGCCCGGGCCGACGTCGGCATCGCGATGGGTGCCGCCGGTTCGACCGTCGCCCTCGAGACCTGCGACATCGCCCTCATGAGCGACGACCTAGGCCGCGTGCCGTTCGCCGTACGCCTCAGCCGTGCCGCGAGCCGCATCATTCGCCAGAACCTGATCGCGAGCCTCGCCGTCGTGGCGTTCCTCATCATCGCCACATTCGCCGGGCTCAACATCGGCGCCGTCGTGCTCATCCACGAGGGCTCGACCCTCATCGTGGTCGCCAATGCGCTGCGCTTGCTGAACTTCGAGCGCGATAAGGAGCACCAGGGCATCGACCACGAGGATGCCCCACCGCGCAAGAAGCCCGAGCCCGTGGCGGCGTGACGCCTGCGTCGCTCCACGATGCCCTTGGCCTCCGGGTCTCTGGGCGGCAACAACACCAACTTCGTCGCCAACCTGCCCATAAAGGAGGCAACACCATTAGCGCGAGACCGACCCCGCCCGATGCTAGGCTCGTTGCCCCAAATCAGAGTGACTTCCGCGATCTGCTCACTATCGATCGTGGTCCGACACGCGAATGACAAGACCAGCGACGATGAACCCGGCGGCAGCCGCGTACTGCAACGGGAGCCAGACCGCATCCGCGAGTGCGAGCGGAATCACCGGGTTCCACACCACTGCGATCGCGGCCGGAAGTGGCAACCACCACCACTGGCGCGACTGGACCGCAAACCATCCGATAATGAGCGCGAGCACGGCGATCACGAAACTGACGACGAAAAACAGTTCATTGCCGATGGCGAAGACCCCGACAATAGCTGCGATGGCCCCCAGCAGGCCGGGTGCGAGCGCCATGCGGCGGAGAGGCTCAGGCTCGTTCGCGCGCTGCGACCGTGTCATCCGGGTTCACCAGCAGGAGAGGAATCTGAGCCACCGCGGCTGCGCAGACGCGCCAGGTACTCGTTGTAGGCGTCGAGGTCGGCATTTCCGTGCTGGTCTGCGCGAGCATCCGCCGCTGTCGCCTTGTCGGTGTCGTCTCGGAACCATCGATGGAGGATATACATGAGCACGAGCACAGTCGGCGCCTCGCCGTACGACCACGCCAAACCGCCGGCCACCCCCTGGTCGACAAGAGGATCGATACCGAGTGATGCCGGCGGGTTGGCAAAATAGTCGGTGAAGAGCGTTGGACTCATCATCAGGAAGACCCCGAAGAACGCGTGCAGGGCCACCTCGGCTGCGAGGTCTAACGCTCGCGCCGGGTACGACATGCGGATCGGAAGCGGACCGTCGCTGAGGATGGGAATGGTGAACACGATGCCAGCAATCAAGAAGACGAGTTCGAGAGAAGCGTGCCCGATGGGAAGCCCGAGGATGGGATCGAGAAGGTCCCCAAGGTAGAGGCCGTAGAACAGCAGCAGGAAGATCGAGACACTGAACACTGGGTGCAGCAGCCATCGCGTTGACCTGCTGCGCAGCGATGACAGAGACACGGCCAGCACGACTCTGCCCAGCCCGCGGTGCGGCACGCTCCGCAGCAACAGGCGCCCGGGCGAGCCGAGCACCAGAAGCGGCGGAACGAGCATCATCAGTGTCAGCTGCTCGAACATGAACACCGACAGCATCACCTGGCTGTAATCCTCAAGAGCCGAACCCGTCGTGGCCGCGATCACCCCACACCCGATGACGAAAGATATGGTGCGTGCGACCGACCAACGTCGGCCAGTAGCCCACATCCCGATCGCGCCGATGAGGTATAGCACGGCAATCGTCATCGCCGCGATCGGAAGAGCGAAGGACGTCGTCGCTGACAGGCCCAAGAACTCGTCAAGGCCGGGGGGCGCCAGGGGAGTCGTCACGAGGGTCATCAGAGTAGTCGCCTGATCGTCATCGCTGCAGCTCGGCCTCGATGGCTGCCCGGAGGTCGTCAAACGATGTCAGCTGCACTGGCCGATCGTTGAGGAAGAACGTCGGGGTCGATTGCACTCCGAGCGAAACGCCGTCCTCGAAGTCTGCTTTCACCCGCTCAAGTGTCTCGGGTGAAGCCACCGCCACGTCGTACTCGACCAGGTCGAGTCCGAGCTCGTCGGCGTACTGGCGGAAGAGATCCGCCTTCGACTCTTGCGATTCGCCCCACTGGGTCTGCGTCTCGTACATACGGGCGAACATCTCTTCAAGTTTGCCCTGCTGCGCGGCCGCTTCCACTGCGAGCGCTGCGGTTGTCGAGTTGACGTGGCCCGGTAGAGGGAAGTAGCGGAAGGCGAATGTCACTTCGCCCGCGAACTCCTCGCGAAGCTCTTCGACGACGGGGTAGAAGGCGCCGCATGCCTCGCATTCGAAGTCGAGAAACTCGACGAGGGTCGCAGCGCCCTCGCCGGCGTCATCGAGAATGTGGGTGTCGGGTTGGAGGACAGATTCACTCGGTGTGACCTCGTCGGTGCCGGGCGCCGCGGCGGGAGAGGGCGCTTGCACGATGGCGACGATGATGAAGGCGACGACGACGACGATCATGAGGCCTGTCAGCAAGAGGGAGATCTTGACGTTGGTGTTGGCGTTCACGGAAGAACCTTTCAGAGTATGGAGAGCGCACGAAAGAGAGACGCCGACTTCGACGGCGCGAGAGGAGGGTGCCGCTGGCGTCACGTGATGAGCGACGACGGACGGCCCGGTGGCTCTTAAGTGCGAATGACGCAGAGTGCTAGTCGGTCAGGTCCGTCGATATTGATGCGAAGGCGCGCGGACAGCAGATGAGTTGCGTGCTCGTGTATGCGTCGTCGCGGTGAGCCCACAGTCGATCCAGCTCGAAAGATGTGGACAAGCAACACGAGCAGGGCGACGATCGAGCACGTCAGGAGTACCAAGTCACCGGTGGACCACTCATTGCCCTCACTGGCGGCGCCGGCCGTCGACATCGACAAGTCGGTTTTGACGCCACTCGCGTCTCGAACGTCAAAGACCGTCGCAGAGCCGGGGCTAACTGATGCGCCGATGTTTTCGATGTGGTCGGCTGTCATAGCTCCGACAGCGAACAGGATCCCTGCGACAAAAACCAGAAGCAGGCGACGAGCGAAGACGAAAGCTTCGTGCGCCGCACGGCGCTCTCCGTTCAAGGCTTCCACCGCTCTATCGTACCCGTGGACCTTCGAGTCGTCTGCGGAGGGGCAAACCTTAGACTCGAAGCGAGAGGTGAGGTGGCGAGTGGTCACAACGAGAGAACCATCGATGGTCGATCTTCAGGCTGATGTTCGAGCCGCGAGCGACGTGCGCTCATGGCTTCCATTGTCAATCTTGTTGATCATTGGTGGAGCGATCGGCTGGTTGGCATCGACCGCACTGTTGATCGAGCGGGTTCGTTCTTTGCAGAACCCGCAGGAGGCTCTTGCGTGTGACATCAGCCCCTTCGTGTCGTGCGGTGCTCTCTTCGACCGTTGGCAGGCATCTCTGCTCGGATTTCCGAACCCTGTGATCGGGGTGGCGGGTTTCGTCGCCCCGATCGTGGTCGGCCTCGCGTTGCTTGCTGGTGCCAGGTTCGCGCCGTGGTTTTGGCGAATCGTAGTTCTGGGGTTGTTCGGAGCGTGGGCCTTCGTCACCTGGCTGTTCGTGCAGAGCGCATTCGTCATCGGAGTGCTGTGCCCTTACTGCTTGGTGGTGTGGGCGGCGACAATTCCTCTGTGGTGGGCCGCCCTGGTGGTCACGATGGCCAACGGGCAGTGGAGCGGAGGAGCGACGCGCACTCTTGGTCTCGCCCTCAAGCCGTATGTGGTGGCCGTCATCGTCGCGAACTACGCGCTCATCGTCGTGACGATCGTCGTGCGGTTTCCCTACGTTTTCGTGATGTGACCACCGTGTCGCTACGCCGCGTGATCTCTTGGTGGGACTCACATCAGGTCGCGCTCTATCTGTTGGCGATCGCTGTCGGGGGCATCATCGGACTTGTCACGCCGGGCGTCGCGCCAGTCCTCGAGACGCGACGAACCCGGTGCTTGCTCTTCTCCTCTTCGCGACCTTCCTTGGCGTGCCGATCATCGAGCTCGGTAGGGCCTTTCGTGACTGGAAGTTCCTCAGCACTGTGGTGGTCGTCAACTTTGTCGTCGTTCCGATTGTTGTGTTTGGGCTATCTCGGTTTGTGGAAGATGACCAGGGGCTGTTTTTCGGGCTGCTGCTGGTGCTGCTCACGCCGTGCGTCGACTACGTCATCGTCTTCACTGGTTTAGCGGGGGGATCGAAAGCTCGATTGTTGGCAGCTACGCCATTGCTGATGCTTTTGCAGATCATGTTGCTGCCGCTTTATCTCTTGGTGATCGCCGGCCCGGACCTCACCGGACTGGTAGAGATCGAGCCTTTCGTCGAGGCGTTCGTCGTTCTGATTGTCATTCCGCTCGTCGGGGCGGCCTACGTGCAAGCCATTGCTCGTCGCTTTGCGATCGGTCGCCGAATCGAAGAGGTGATGGCGGCGGCGATGGTACCCCTCATGATGCTGACCCTCGCCGTGATCATCGGATCTCAGATCGCCGCAGTCGGTAGCGAGGCGCTCACGCTTCTCAGGTTGCTGCCGCTGTACGCGGGTTTCGCGATCATCATGCTCCTCGTGGGAGTCGGTGCGAGCCGGGTTGCAAAGCTCGACACTCCGGGCACGGGAGCAGTGATCTTCAGTGGTGTGACCCGAAACTCACTTGTCGTACTCCCACTTGCCCTCGCGCTCCCCGTGGAGCTGGCTATCGCTCCGCTGGCCGTCGTCACCCAGACTCTCGTAGAGCTTGTCGTCATGGTGCTATTCGTGCGGCTGGTGCCAGCACTCGTTCGTGGTTCCCAATCCCCCACAGTCAGCGGCAGTACTGGCAACTAGATCCCGCACGTTCGGTTTTTTCCCTGGTTTCCAGGGTGGGAATCGCCAATAGGAGCGTCACTACGCTCGACACCTCTTGATCGCGATTGGACGCGTGCGGGCGTGAGGAACGAATCGGTGACAGGTTCGGTTTAGGCCGCGAAGGATCGCGACTCGGTTAGCTTCGCTTCGAACTCGATCGGGGTCAACCCTCCGAGAGTGTCCTGGGCGCGTTGCCGGTGATACTTCCGCTCGATCCAGACCACGATCGCCAGGCGCAGCTCTTGCCTTGTCGCCCACCGTTGCTGGTTGAGGACGTTCGTTTGCAGCAGCGACCAGAAGCTCTCCATCGCTGCGTTGTCCCCGGCGGCACCGACGCGACCCATCGAGCCGACCATGTCGTGACGGCGCAACTCCCTGGCCATCGCTCGACTGCGAAACTGGCTGCCCCTATCGGCATGCAGAATGCAGCCCGCGACGTCCCCGCGTCGGGCGACGGCATTGCGCAGAGCGTCGACGGCAAGCTTCGCCGTCATTCGCTCGCTGATGGAGTAGCCGACGATCTTGTTCGAGAACACATCCTTGATCGCGCAGCAATAGAGCTTGCCCTCGGCCATCGTGCGGTGCTCGGTGATGTCGGTCAGCCATAGGCGGTTCGGAGCGTCCGCACGGAACACGCGCTGCACGTGATCGTCGAACACCGGCGGGCCAACCTTCTTGCCTTTGCCGCGCCTGCGTCGCTGTGCCGAGGAGAGAATCCCGGCCTGGGAACACAACTTCCACGCCGTCCGCCGGCTCATCCGCCAGCCCGCCCTACGGGCCTCGTCAGCGAGATATCGATAGCCGAACGTCGGGTCTTCAGCGTGGGCGTCGTGGAGCGCATTGATCCGATACGCGCGCACCACGTCCGCATCCCGGACGGGATCCTTTCTCCACCGGTAGTAGGGCTGGCGGGCGAGCTTCAAGACCCGGCACGACACCGTCACAGGGATCCCCGCTTCGGCGAGCTCAGCAACGAGCGGGTAGATCATTTTGGGGAGCCACCGAGTTTCAGATTCGCCTGCGACAGATACGCCGCAGCCTTGCGCAGGACCTCGTTCTCCTGCTCGAGGAGACGATTCCGGCGACGCAACTCTCGCATCTCGCTTGCCTCGTCGGCCGTTTGACCGGGGCGGTTGCCTTCTTCAATGTCGGCTTGGCGCAACCAGTTCTGCAACGTCGCTTCGCTGATACCGAAATCAGTGGCGATCTGTTTGAGCGTGACGCCGCTTTCGCGGCGTCGGGCGACCGCGACGACGTCCTCGCGGAACTCTCTGGGATAGGGACTGGGCATGATGACATCCTTCCCGTCAGAGCCCTGCGGCACTAACGATCAGTTGTCACCGATTCGTTCCTCACGCCCTGCCGCTCCATGGGCGATCTTCCAGCCGCCTTCAGTTTTCAGGCATCGGTCGACGCAAGTACCAGCACTTTCGAACAAGATTCCGTCGTTCAGTGGCACGTGAGCAGGGGCATTGGGCCTGCGATCAGCAAGGCCCCACCCATCACACGGCTGTACAACCTGCCTGGGCGCTGCAAACTAGGTCAGCAGGTCGATTCCGTCGAGAGACCGAGCATCGGGTGCGGGCGTGCGATTCGTCTTCTCGGGGTCGAGGCATTCGGGCGTGGGATGCGGTGCAGGATGCCGAACACCATCAGTCCGCCGATCGCCATGAGGGTGATTCCGGTGGTGATCGCAGGTCCAAGGATGCTGGCGGGGGTCAGTCCGGTGCGCAAGGGGACGGTTGTCACGGCAGCGGCGGCAATGTCCACTCCGGCGGAGGCGATAGTGGTGCCGTCGGGGGCAATGACCTGGCTGGTGCCCACGGTGGAGACGTTGACGACGGAGCGGCCAGTCTCGATCGCGCGCATGCGCGCGAAGGCGAGCTGTTGGAGGTTCTCGTCGGTGCCGCGGAAGTCAGCATTGTTCGTTTGGAACACGTACACCTGCGCACCCTGACGGGCACCCTCCCAGATCACAGAGTCGTAGATCACGTCGAAGCAAATCGCCAATCCCACCCCGATTCCGTTCACGGTGACAGCGGGCGGGTTCGTGCCGGGGGTGTATTCGCGTTGGATGAGACCGATCAGGTCGGGGGCGAGAAGTTCGTAAAACCAGCGGTCGGGTACATATTCTCCAAACGGGACCGGGTTTACCTTGTCGTGCAGCTGCCGCCCCACGTCGCCTTGGGTCCACAGAATCGAGGTGTTGAACACGTTGCCCCCTCGGGCGGTGGCGGCATTCACCAACACAGGGGCGCCCGCCCTAGCGGTCAGCTCGTCGAGCGCCGCCGCGGTGCGGCGGTCCTGGAGCGGGTCACTGTCGACGCTGCCTTCCGGCCACACCAGTAGGTCCATAGGTTGCCCGAGGACGGGTACGGTCGCGGCGGTCTGCGCGGTGAGCACGTCACCAGATGAGCGGTCGTCAAAGTAACCGGTGGGTCCGTTCCCCTGCACCCACCCAACCTGAAACGATCCGGCGTCGCTGGTGGGGAACGCCGGCACTAGCAGCAGACCCATCCCAATCACGGCGGCGGGTAGCGCGCTGGCCGGGTGGTGGATGCCGCCTGCGCGGCCCCACTGCAGAAGGGCGGCGCACCCAACCGCAATGAGAAACGACAGCCCGGTGACGCCGGTCCAGGACGCTACCTCCGGGAACGGCCCGTCGACTTGAGTCATCCCGAGCCGGGCCCACGGGAACCCCGTATACGGCCATGCACCCATCACCACTTCCCTGGCCGTCCACAACCCGCCGATCAGCGCGGGAACTGCGACCAGCTGCACAGTGCCCCGCTCCCGGTAGCGTGCGCTCCACTGGTAGGCGAGCGCGATCGGGATCGCGCCGAATCCGAACAGGACGGCTTCTAGGCCCGCGAGAGCGACCCAGGGGACCGGGCCGAGGTAGACGCCGACCCACACCAAGTGGGTGGCGTAAAACACGACGCCATATACGGTACCGACCAGCATCGCCCCACCGGCGCTGCGGCCGATCAGTGTCATCAGGGCGAGGGTGACGCTGACGAAAGTGAGCGGCCACCACCCAACCGCGGGGGTCGCCAGATCCAACGAGAACCCCGCGACAGCCGAGACCAGCACAGCCGCCCACCATGGCAGCAGGGGGCGGGCAAGGGCCGTCACTGCTGGGGGGTGGGCCGTGTCAGTTGGCGATGGCGCGGCTGAGAACATCGGTGACATCGGTGAGGGAGTTCAGCTCGCGCTTTTCGCCGTCCACGCAAAACATCGAGGTGCCCCGTACTTGCATCGCATTCCCCTCGGCGACATCTTCCCCGATCCGAGTGGTCGTGGCAGTGTCGGCGACGGTCTGATCGGAGGCGGCCGTGTCCAGGCCGTGCTCCTCGGAGAAGGTACCGAACAAGTCCAATTTTGACACCTGCTGATCGTCCCACTCGGCCAGCGTCTTGAGCATCATGTCTACATTTCTACAGCACGAACCTGATGCGCGGCGGTCTCGACGGCGAGGGCCACGATCGTGGATCCGAAGCGGCTGAGAGTCGAATACGGAATCGCCCCGGGTTCTATGGACGGCAAATTCTCCCGAAAACGGCTACCAACATGGTCGCAACTATCGAAACATAAATGGCCAAAGAAACATTTAGACCTTCAGAGCATGGTGCCACAGCCGCAATCGAGAAGATCTCTTAGTTGGGCCTCGGGGCTTCAAACCCGATGCCATGAGCGCAGTAGGTGCCAGCGTTAGGGCCCAGGCGCATATCGTGCGTTGTCTCTCACGTTCACAGCGGCCCGCTCCGCGTTGGACTTCGAGTCGAAGCTTTCCCCGGAGGCGGCCACTTTGTCGCTCGCCCGCCGCGCGCGCCAACGCCAGTTTCCTCCGGTGTCGGCGTAGACCTCGTAACTTGCCGTGGCAGCGCCCGCTTTGAACGCGAGTGCTGCCCTCCTGGCGTTCGACTCCGAAGCGAAAGTCTCCCCAGCCCAAGCGGCCATTTCGTCGTTTGCTCCGAACAGCCACCAACTTGGGTCACCACTCGTGTTGTTGCCGACGTAGAATCGCATCGCCATAATCGTCTCAGCCCTCCATTCGCCATCGCAGCCGAGAGTACCTCTTGGATGAAGTAGGGCCGCTAGTTTCAAGTGCGAACGCTCAGTCGAAGCTTCCCCCGGAAGCGGCCACTTAGTCGCTTAGTCGCTCGACCGCCAGCCGCGCCAACGCCAGTTTCCTATCGAACTCCCCGAAATCCTCGCGAATGCGATAGTCAACCTCGTCGACGCATCCATGAGGCATCCCCAGGGATGGCCCTTCCCCGGCCGGAACCCGGGCCGTCACCTCACCCCGGGGCCGCTCAGCCGTAGCCTTCGCGCCGAAGGCCTGCTTGCCGGGAGCGCCCGCACGACAGCGCTCATCGAGCTCACCCGGCAACTGCATCCCCGGATCGTCTCGGATCTCCTCGGCATCACGACGGCATCCGCTGCCTCATGGTCGCGTCTCGCCGGTGGCGAGTGGTCCGATTACCCGGCTCTCCGCTCCACCCACCCCTGATCAAGCATCACCCGTCAGAGCCGGGCCGGAAATCGCTTCGCACAGTTGCTCGACGGTCGGAGAGCCTCCCAGCCCGGCAGGGGTACGGAACACCCGGCAGGCGAGCCCGACCGGCGTGTGCTCGTCGGCGAAGGGATCGACGCCGTCGACGAGGACGGTCGGTGACCCGTGGAATCCGAGGCGCTCGGCGTCCTCGGCGGTCTCGACCAACTGTCGTGTGACGCGGATATCTGATCGACCGTCGAGCAGCTCAGCAAGCCGGCGGTCGAGTACTTCCCAGTTCGGGCAGCCGTCGAAGTACTGCAGGGTGATCTCCATGGTTGGCCCTCTCAGTTCTCGGTGCCGCGGAGCATCAGGAGCGCTCCGGCAATCGTAGCGGTGACGATCACGATGTCGGCGAGGTTCCCGATGAACCAGTTGCCGTAGGCGAGGAAGTCGACGACGTGCCCCCGGGCGAATCCTGGTTGGCGGAAAAGCCGGTCGCCGGCGTGCGAAGCAGCGGCCCCGCCGAGCGCACCGATCACGATCGCCCACCCGGGGCGTCGGACCCGGAACGCGAACACGATCGCGGTGGCCGTGGCCGCGACGGCGATGAGAGCGAACACCCAGGTGAAGCTCTCCCCGAAGGAGAACGCCGCGCCGGGGTTGTACGCGAGCTGCAGGCCCAACAGGTCGCCGATCAGCGGGATGCGCTCGTGCTCCGACAGGGTGGCCTCGGCCCACACTTTCGTTCCCTGATCGATCACGACGACGACCACGGCGATCAGAAGCGCCCAGGCAGTGAGCCGCCAGCGTCCTCTCTGCGGACGCTCTCCCGACGCCGATGCCGACTCAACGTCGGTATTCGTGTCCGGGGTCATGCGAGGGCCTCGAAGAGACGGACGATAACGCCGGATTCAATGAGGATGAACAGGCCCAGGCCGATGAACACGACGGGGACGAGCCAGTGCTCGACACGTTCGAGCGTTTCGGTGACGGCCTTGTGGGTGCCGATCAGTCGCCCGGCAGCGCACCAGACGGCGACGAGGATCAGGAACACGACGATCATGACCGCGACGTCGCCGGGCGAGCTGGTGCGGAAGATCGGCGTGTAGAGGGAGATGTTGTCGGCCCCGTTGGCGATCGTGATCCCGGCGACCCCCCATAGTCCGACCGCGGTGATCTTGGAGTCGTCATCATCGTCGTCGCCGTTACGGCGCAGGCCGCGAATGAGCGTCCAGATGCCGATGCCGAGCGGGATCAGACCCAGGAAGCCGACCCATTCGTCCGGGACGATCGTGAGACCGAGCGCGGCGATCACGCTGATCACGACGAGTGTGATGAACCCGAGGTACTGGCCTGCGACGATCTGCCACGGTCGCGGCTTTCCCCGGCTGGAGGCGAGGAACAGCACGGTGAGCACGACGATGTCGTCGATGTTGGTCGCCGCGAACAGGCCGATCGCCGACCCGATGGTTGCGAGCATCAGCTTTCCATTCGTGGTGTGCGGGTGCGTGCGGCGCGCAGGCCGTTGAGGATCACGATGACCTCCGCGACCTCGTGGACCAGGACGACAGCCGCGAGCCCCAGGACCCCGAAGAGCGCGAGCGGGAGCAGTGCGGTGATGATCAGCAGGGACAGGATGATGTTCTGGTTGATGATCCGCCGGCCCCGCCGCGCGTGATCGAACGCCCGCGGGATGAGCCGCAGATCATGACCCGTGAAGGCCACGTCCGCAGACTCGATCGCCGCATCGGAGCCGGTCGCTCCCATCGCGATGCCGATGTCCGCGGACGCCAGGGCCGGGGCGTCGTTGATGCCGTCACCGATCATCGCGACCGATCCCGCCTTCGACAACTCGCCGATCGCGGTCGCCTTGTCCTCAGGGCGCAGCTCCGCGCGCACATCAGCGATCCCGGCCTGCGCAGCCAGCGCACGAGCGGTGCGGGCGTTGTCCCCGGTGAGCATCGTCATGCCGACGCCCTGATCCGCAAGCGTGCGGACCACCTCGGGGACTTCCGGACGCAGCTCGTCGCGGACGCCGATCGCCGCGACCGGTGCCTCGTCGCGGTGCACGATCACGACAGTCATGCCCTGCTCCTCAAGCCCTGCAACCCGGTCGCCGAGCTCGCCGGCGTCGAGCCAGCGGGGGCTGCCGACCGTGATACGAGCGCCATCGACGGTGCCGTCGATGCCGTGCCCGGCCTGCTCGGTCACATCCGCGGCCACGGGAACACCCGGGGCTGCAGCGGTGATCGCCGCCGCAAGGGGATGCGTGCTGTGCTGCTCCAGAGCCGCCGCCCAAGCCAGCGCCTGCTCCTCGGCAATGCCGTTCGCAGTGAGGACCGCGGTGACCGCGGGCTCGTTACGGGTCAGGGTGCCGGTCTTGTCGACCGCGACGTGCCGGACCGTGCCGAAGCGCTCGAAGACCGCGCCGGACTTGATGATCACGCCGAACTTGCTCGCCGCGCCGATCGCGGCAACGACGGTCAACGGCACCGAGATCGCCAGCGCGCACGGAGAGGCCGCTACCAGCACGACGAGCGCACGAGTGATCCATACCTCCGGGTCGCCCAGCAGTGACCCAATGATCGCGACGAGCGCTGCGAGAATCAGCACACCGGGTACGAGCGGGCGGGCGATCCGGTCCGCGAGACGCGCACGCTCGCCCTTCTCCGTCTGCGCTTTCTCGACCAACTCCACGATCGTCGTAAGCGAGTTATCGGTACCGGCCGCGGTCGCCTCGACCTCCAGCACGCCGGAGCTGTTAATCGCGCCGGCCGACACCGCGTCCCCGGGCTCGACCTCGACGGGGATCGACTCCCCGGTGATCGCCGAGGTGTCCAGGCTTGAGCGGCCAGAGCGGACGATCCCGTCGGTTGCGATCCGTTCGCCCGGGCGGACCACCATGACCTGGCCGACCGTCAACTCCCTCGCCGGCACCTGCGCAGAGACGCCGCTCTGCAGCACGGTCGCCGTCTCCGGCACGAGCTTCAGCAGCGCCCGCAGGCCGCCACGGGCACGGTCCATCGCCTTGTCCTCAAGCGCCTCAGCAATCGAGTACAAGAACGCCAGAGCAGCGGCCTCCTCCACATAGCCGAGGATGACCGCGCCGATCGCGCTGATCGTCATCAGCAGCCCGATCCCGAGCTTGCCCTTGAACAGCTTCCGAATCGCGCCAGGAGTGAACGTCGACGCGCCCAGCAGCAGGCCGATCCAGAACAGTACGAGCGCCGGGATCTCGAGCCCGGACCATTCAAGGATCAGACCAGCCAGGAACGCGACACCGGAGAAGACCGGCACCATGATCCGACGGTCCCTCCACCAGGGCCGCTCCACCTCTTCGGTCTCATCCTCCGCCGCAGTGGCAGGCTCGTGCTCGCAGCTACACGCCGCGCTCACGCGTCCGCCCCTGTACCGCAGCAGCCCGGCACCGTGCACGACGAGTCCACACACGGCGCGTGCTCATCGACCGCCAGCGTCACATCCACGAGCGCGACGAGCGCAGCCGCAAGATGCGGGTCAGCGATCTCGTACCGCGTCTGCCGGCCCTCCGGCTCAGCGACCACTATCCCGCAATCACGGAGGCAGGTCAGATGGTTCGAAACGTTCGAGCGTGTCAGCTCCAGCTCGCGCGAGAGCACAGCTGGGTAGCTCGGTCCTCCGAGTAGCGCCATCAGGATCCGGGAACGAGTCGGATCCGCCATTGCCCGGCCGAGCCGGTTCATGACGTTGAGGCGTGAAGCAATAGTCAGCATGCACTGAACTATACAGCACCCGCTGATCAATTATCGCTCGACCAGCAAGTGACAAAGCTAACGATTTCTCGCGAATACACGACTCGGCAGAAATCGGCGCTACTCGTGAGGCCGGCATCGAATGTGCGGATTCTCACCGCGGGCAACATTCCCCATTTTCGCACGCGCTTTCGGGACCCCCCTTGTGGCCTCTGATATGGACATCGCCGTTCAGACCCTGAAGAATCGTGCCCAATAGCCGGGCTCACGAAGCCAAAGTCAAGTTGTCTCGAAAACGATCGTCTACTGAGACCGCCCGCTGAGGCGACGACACGCCCGGGCGTCGAGTCTCAGAAGGCACTCTCAAATCTCCGAGCAGTGAGACACGACTTGTGAGCCTCAGCCGCGTGCCGACTTCCGCCTACTTACACACCGGCACCGCCGCGCAGGAAACGGCTCAATAGCGCAACAGAAACGGGGCCGCACTTGCGTTCCGTTGAGCCTCGGGCGCATCGAGGTAAGGCTCAATGGCCCGACCAGAATAAGCGCGATTACTTCACTGCCCGCAGAGACGAGTCGTCTTGCGCGCACCGGTTGCCTTGCCATTCACCCGAACACTCGCCGCCCGGCCACCCAGGTGCCGACATTCTTGGTCGCGTGGATGCTCGCTGCGAGCCCCGCGAACGGGTCGCGGTCGGTCGCGGCCAGGTCGGCGACGGCCCCAACCTCGATCACGCCGGAGACCTCGGAGTCACCCGGCCCCCGCCCGTTGATGAACGCCGAACCCGCGGTGTAAGCGTCGAGCGCCTCGGCGAGGGTGAGCGCCTCGTGCGCGAGCAACGGTTCGGGGTCGTGCTCGGGGTCGTCGGCGGGCAACTGCCGATTGACCGCGACATGAATCGCCGCCCACGGGTCGGGCGTCGAGACGGGCCAGTCGCTGCCGGCGCACAGCCGCGGGCGAACATCCGTCGGCGCAGTGCGGTGGATGCTCGCGAAGGGGTACTGGTGCCCCACCCGCTCGGGGCCGACCACGGGCGCGGTGAGTTCACGCAACTGGGGCTCGTAGCAGGCCCACAGCGCCTGGATGTTGGCCGTCACACCGAGCGCCGCGAAGCGCGCCACGTCGTCGGGGTGCACGAACTGCACGTGCGCGATGTGGTGACGCCCCGGCGTCGACCACCCGTTCGCCTCGCGCGCCGCCGCGAAACCGTCGAGAGTGTCGCGCACCGCACGATCTCCGATGGCGTGCACGTGCGCCGAGAACCCCGCGGCGTCGAGGGCGACGATCGCATCGATGAGCGCCCGGCCGCCCACGAACGGGATGCCGAGCGGGTGCTCGCCCTCTGCGAAAGCGCCGAGGTACGGCTTCAGCATCGAGGCGGTGCCGTTCTCGGGCACGCCGTCGGCCATGATCTTCACCGCTGTGAGGCGAAAGCGGGATGCTGCGCCGAGCTCACTCGCGTGCTTATCTCGCTTCGCCACGAGGTCGGGCACCTGCTCGATGCCACGGTTGCGGTCCCACCACAGCGCACCGACGACATCGGCCGTCAAGCGCCCCTCGGCGAGCGCGCGGCGGTAGACCAGTGCGGTGTCACTCGCGCCGAAGTAATCGCCCACGATCGCGTCTTGCCATGCCGTGATGCCGAGACTGTGGGCGTAGCTCTGGGCTTCGAGCAGGGCGGCGTATTCGTGGTCAGGCGTCGGTGACGGTGCGACGGCAGCCACGAGCGCGGTAGCGCCCTCGTGCAGCGTTCCCTGCGGTGAACCGTCGGGTAGTCGCTCAATGCGGCCGTCGGCCGGGTCGGGGGTCGCGGCCGTGATACCCGCGAGGGCGAGCGCGGCCGAGTTGGCCCAGGCGCCGTGGTGGTCGCGGTTGTAGAGGAAGACGGGGCGGATGGCCTCGATCGCGTCGAGCTCGGCGGCGCTCGGCGTGCCGCCAGCGAACGCGCTCATCGACCAGCCGCCGCCGGTGATCCACGCACGCGAGGCGTCGCAACCCCGGGGCGGGTTGAGCTGCGCGTAGTCGGCAATAAGCCTGGCGTAGTCCTGCGCCGAAGCGCCCTCGCTCAGATCACACCCGAGCCGTTCGAGCCCGCCCTGGATGGGGTGGAGGTGCGCGTCGATGAAACCCGCGTGCAGCATCCCGCCCGCCAGATCAACCACCTCGGTGGCCGGCCCGCGCCATGCACCGAGGTCAGCATCCACTGCCGCGATGCGGCCGTCAACGACGGCGACCTGCAGGGCAGAAGGAACAGCGTCGCGCCCCGGCCCCCGGTAGACGACTCCTCCGGTGAAGAGGGTGTCGGCGGGGGGCTCGGGGCGCGAGATCTGAGTCACACGAGCGATCGTACGACCTAGCCCTGCTTGGCGTTGACCTCGTAGGAGGTGTTCGTCGACTCAAAGAAGTTGACGAGCTGCAGGGTGTCGTTGGCGGTCGCCATCCACTTGGCCGGGTTCGACACGTTGTACTCGGTGTCGAAGCCGAGCTCTTCGAGGCGGCGGTCAGCCAGGTACTTGACGTACTGGTTGATGTAGTTGGCGTTCAACCCCAAGATGCCGTTGGGCAGCAAGTCGTGGTTGTACTGCTCTTCCATCTCGACGGCGTCAAGAATCATCTGGCGAATCTCGGCGGCGAACTCCGGCGTCTGCAGGTCAGGGTTCTCTTCGAGCACCGTCAGAATCAGGTTGATACCGAACTTGAGGTGCAGGCTCTCGTCGCGCACGATCCAGTCGACGAGCGAACCGAAGTTGCGCAGCAGATTGCGCTGGCGGAACGACAGGGCGACCATGAAGCCGCTGTAGAACCAGATGCCCTCGAGAATCACGTTGTAGGCCACGAGGTTGCGGATGAAGTCTTGCTTGCCCTCGGTGGTCGTGATGTCGAGGGTGTCTTGCGTCATGCGCGTGATGAACTTGACCTCGAACTCCTCTTTGCGCGCCATCGACGGCACGGTGACGTGGCTGTCGTAGGCCGCGGCGCGGTCGATCGGAAAGGTCTCGAGCACGTACTCGAAGCTCATGCAGTGGTTCGCTTCTTCCCACATCTGCTTCGCGAGGTAGAGGTGCGCCTCGGGAGCATTGATGTAGGGGTAGACGCCGAAAGCGAGCGCCTTGTTGACGAGCAGCTCATTCGGGTTGAAGTAGCTCATCAAGAAGGTGATGGCGTGACGCTCTTCGTCGGTCATCTTCTTGAAGTCGGCGATGTCTTCGCCGAGCTGGATCTCATTCGGAAACCAGGTGTTCGCGACAGCCTGGTCGTAGAGGTCCATGGCCCACTTGTAGGTGACCGGCTTGAGGAGCAGGCCCTCTTGAATTCCGGTTCCGAGGATTCCCATTGTCGTTGTGCGTCTTTCTCGTGGGTGGTGCGGGATAGGGGAAGTGGGGTGGATGGCGAGCGCTGCCTACTGGCAGCTCTCGCAGTGCAACTCGTCCATGGGGTCGATCGGAACCTCGTACTGGGCGATGGTGGTGCTCGTCTGCGTGGGGTTCATCAGTGTCACTCCGCTGCCTTCGCGGCGCCGCCGAAGCCGAAGCCCTTGCGCGCGGGCGCGGCGCCTGTCGTGGCCGGTGCCGACGTCGAGCTGGCATTGATCGCCTCGGCCTTGTTCACCTTGACGGTCGACTGCTCGGCGGTGTGCCGCGGCTTCATGTGCAGGTAGTAGGTGGTCTTGACGCCCTTCTTCCACGCAGAGGTGTAGATGTCGATCATGTCGTCGACGTCGCGCGTCTCGAGGTACATGTTGCGGCTGATGGCCTGGTCGATCCACTTCTGTGCACGCGCCGCCACTTCGAGGAAGGCGTAGGGCGAGAGCTGGAAGCTCGTCTTGTAGGCGGCCTTGATCTCGTCAGGAATCGCGGCGATGCCCTGAATGTCGCCCTGGCTGCGCAAGATGTCTTCGCGCACCTTCTCCCACAGCCCGTGCGACTGCAGCGCGGTGACCAGGTTGCGGTTGACCTCGAGAAACTTGCCCGAGCTCGTCGACCGGCTGAAGATCTGCGAGAACTGCGGGTCGAGCCCCGGCGTCGTTCCGGCGACGAGCCCGATGGACGCCGTGGGTGCGATGGCCATGAGGGTCGCGTTGCGCATGCCGCCCTTGACCTTCTCGCGCAGGGCATCCCAGTCGAGGCGGGTGGTGCGGTTCACCTGCACCTCGACGCCGCGGTCTGCCTCGGTGAGGTCGATCGTGTCGATCGGAACGATGCCCTGCGACCAGCGCGAACCTGCGAAGTTCGCGTACGAGCCGCGCTCTTTCGCCAGTTCGGCCGACTCGTCGATGGCCGCGTACGAGACGTGCTCCATGATCTCGTCGATGAGGTCGAAGGCCTCTTCAGAGTCGTACGAGAAGCCGAGCTTCTCGACGACGTCGGTGAAGCCCATGACGCCGAGGCCGATGGCGCGGTTGGTGGTGTTCGCGTGGTCTGCCTCGTCGACGCTCGAGACGGTGATGTCGATGAGGTTGTCGAGCTGGCGCACCGCGAGGCGCGCGCTCTCGTCGATCTTGGCCCAGTCGAGGCCACCGTCGACGAAGTGCTGCGAGAGGTTGATCGACGCCAGGTTGCAGACCGAGATGTTGTCGCGGTCTTGCGGCAGGCAGATCTCGGTGCAGAGATTCGACAGGTGGATCGTGCCCGTGTTGTTGTTGATGGCACGGTTGTTGATCGTGTCTTTCCAGGTCAACCACGGGTGGCTGGTCGACTGCAGCGAGATGAGGATCTGCTTGAACTGCTCGCGCGCACCGATCTTCTTGAACATGTTCAGTTCACCGCGCTCGGCCATCGTCACGTACTCGGCGTAGCGCTTCGAGAAGTCTTTGCCGTACAGCTCGTTGAGGTCGGCGACCTCGAGCGGGTCGAAGAGGTACCAGTCGTCGTCGTTCTGCACGCGCTTCATGAACTCGTCGCTGATCCACACGGCGGTGTTCGCCGTGCGCGTGCGACGGTAGGGGTCGCCCGAGTTCTGACGCAGGTCGAGAAACTCGGGGAAGTCCATGTGCCAGTTCTCCATGTAGAAGCACAGGGCACCGAACTTCTTGCCGCCTCGGCTCACCGCACGCAGCACCGAGTCGATCGTGTGCATGAACGGAATCGGGCCGGTCGACGTCGTGTTGTTCGAGCGGATGGGCGAGCCCTGGGCGCGCAGCTTCGTCACGGCGAGCCCGATGCCCCCCGTGCCCTTGGTGAGCCACATGACGTCGCGCACGCTCTTCGCGATGTGCTCGATGTCGTCTTGCATCTCCATCACGAAGCAGTTCGACAGCTGCGGGTAGCTCGTGCCTGCGTTGACGAGCGTGGAGCCCGCGGCGAGGTATTCGAGCGTCGACATCTTCTTGTAGAACGCGATGGCGTGCGTGGTCGGGTCTGCCTCGTTGAGCGAGAGGCCCATGGCCACGCGCATCCAGAAGTACTGCGGCGTCTCGAGCGGTTCGTTGTTGCGCGCCTTGATGCCGTAGCGGTTGTTGAGGGTGACGACACCGATGTACTTCAGCAGGCCGTCGCTCGCGGGCTCGAGCACCTCGGCGAGCGCGTCGAGGTCGAAGAGGTCGGGAAAGCGGGGGTCGAGGAGAGCCTCGTCGACTCCACGGCGAATGTAGTCGGCGAAGTGCGCGCGGTGCAGCTCACGCAGCTCGGCCGCATTCTCGTAGTCGCCGAGCACTCGCTTGTAGATGGTCTTGAGCAGCAGGCGTGCCGCGACGACATCGAACGCCGGGTCGTCTTTGACGTTCTGCAGGGCGACCTGGATGACCGCCTCGTCGAGCTGCTGCGTCGTGATGCCGTCGAAAAGCGTGAGCTCGAGCTCGCTCGCGATCTGGGTGACCCAGGCGACCTGGTCGTCGAGGCCTTCGGCCGCGCGTTCGATCGCCAGATTGATCTTGTTGGCGTCGTACGGTTCGCGGGTTCCATCTCGCTTGACAACGGTGATGCTCACGTGTGCCTGCTCCCTCGTGCACCGTCGGCCGGCGCGTTCTCTGTGATTCGTGCGATGTCGGTGGCTCATGCCCTGCGATCGGTGCGTTCTCACGCTCGATCGGTCGGAAAAGGCCCGGATTTCCGGGCCGACCGCTCGATTCCCCTCGAGCGGTTCCATCACTATATATCGGGGGTCTGACAAAGTTCACACCCAATATGTAGTGGGCGTGTCGTCCACAGTTGTGCATAACTTCGCGCAGTTATCCCCAGGCTGTCATGGCCCTCCGACATCACCGCTCAGGCCCGTTCTGGCGCCGAAAATGCGCGAGCGAGCATCCCGAAAGAAACGCCCTAGGCTGGTGATCTTGTGAGTGGATACACCGACCTGTTGAGAACGCGCGGCGTGGCGCGCATCATCGCCGCGCAGCTGACCGCGCGGATTCCGTCGGGCATGATCTCGCTCGCCTTTCTCATCCACATCGAGAAGATCTTCGACTCGTACGGCGCCGCCGGCCTCGTGCTCGCGGCGACGAGCGTCGGTCAGGCCATCGCGGGGCCGCTCACCAGCCGGTGGATGGGGCGGCTCGGCATGCGCCCGGTGCTCATCACCACTCTGATCGTGTGCACTGCCGGAATCGCGCTCATCGCCTTCGTCATCATGCCGCTGTGGCTGTTCATGGTCGTCGGCTTCGTCGTCGGCATCTCGACTCCCCCGATTCAGCCCGCCGTGCGCACCATCTACCCCAAGATGGTCACCGGAAGGCAGCTGACCCCCCTGTTCTCGCTCGACGCCTCCGCCCAAGAGATCATCTGGGTGATGGGGCCGGTCATCACCGTCGTGCTCGCCACACAGGTGTCGAGCGTCGCGGCGATCACCGTCGCCGGGCTGTTTCTCGTCGGCGGCGGCATCTGGTTCATCGCGAGCCCCGAAGTCGGCAAAGTGCGCATTCCGCGCAGTCGACGCCGCATCGGGGTCGTGCTCAAGAACCGGGCAGTGCTGCTGGCGACCGCGAGCGGATTCCTGCTCGTCGGCGCCGCGGCGTCGATCGAAGTCGGAGTCGTCGCGGTGTTCGGCGAGGGCGGGGCCGAAGCTGGCATTCTGTTCGGCATCTGGGCCATCGCCTCGCTCATCGGCGGCCTCTCGATGGGGCACTTGCCGATCGGGCCGTGGGCGCTCGCGCGCCGCTTCGCGATCGTGCTCGTCGGCATGGCCATGGCCCCCTTCGCGCTCGAGTTCTGGTGGCTCGCCTTCGCCCTCGTCGTCGCCGGCATCGGGCTCGCGCCCGTGCTCGCCGTCATGTTCGCCATCGTGTCGGCGAGCGTGAAGTTCAGCGACACCGCCGAGGCCTACGGCTGGCTCGGCACGGGCCAGCTCATCGGCGCCGCCCTCGGCTCGGCCATCGCCGGCTTTCTCATCGATGACCTCGGGCCGATCGGAGGCTTCTACGCCGCGATCGCCTTCGCCGCGGCCGGCCTGCTCGTCGCCTCGGTGTTCCACCGCTGGCACCCCGACCTGCGGGGGCGCGACGCGAGCCCGATTCCCGACACCGAGCCGGTGCAGGTGGTCAGCTAGACTTTCCGCAGCGGCCGAAGGGTCGAGGCATAGCGCTCGAGCGCCGCGAGCAACCTGCCGAGCGTGGCGTCGTGCTTCGACTCGGCGGCGAACACGCCATCGGCGACGAGCGACCCCGCGCCGTTGATGGCGACGTCGACGGGAACCCTCACGAGCCCCAGCGTCGCGAGCACCTGATCGAGAGCGGCGGCGGCGCGCAGACCACCGGATGCTCCCCCGTAGGCGACGATGCCCACGGGCTTGCCCTGCCATTCCTGCATGAGGTAGTCGAGCGCGTTCTTGAGCGCTGGGCTGTAGCTGTGGTTGTACTCGGGGCTCACGAGCAGCACGGCATCTGCCTGCTCGACGCGCTCGCTCCACGCGAAGGTGTGCGGTTTCGTGTACGCGCGCTTGCCGGGGTGCGCTGGTTCGTCCATGAACGGCAGCGCGAGCTCGGCAAGGTCGACGAGATCGATCTCGAAACCGGCCTGCTCGGCGTGCGAGGCCGCCCACCGGGCGATCGGCAGGCCGATGCGGCCGGGGCGAACAGAGCCAACGATGATCATGAGTCGAGTCATGCTGGCGGCAACGACGTGAGACCGTCGTCGATTCCCGTTCTCAGCGGATTGCCACCGACTGCATCTTCGCGTTGAGGTCAGTCCTCACCCAACGATCCCAAGGGATGAGAATCACGGTCCACGAGTCGAGCGGAGGAAGCTCAAAGACCATCCCATCCTCGGCAGCACTCAGAGCGTCAGACTGCTCGAACGACACACTCTCGCCTGCCGAGACAATGCTCATCGGCGGAAAGTTGGGCGAGCTCATCACGACGGTGGCGTCGGCTCGCAGCCCGGTGAGGATGAGCCGGGCGCCAACCACAGCGTCGCCGACCAGCTTGGGTGCATCCCAGTCAGTCTCGTGTTGACGCGTCAAGTCGATGAGATGCACAACAAGACCTTCTCCAGTACGAACGACGCGCAGCCACAGGTCGCCAGCCTGCGGCTTTGTAGAGGCGCGCGAGCCATCGGCGAGCACGACGATGACGTCATGGTTGATGCCTCCTGCGAACTGCTCAGTCACCTCCACGGCTTGGGGGTCATACAAGACGTCAGACATGCTCACGATGAAGTCGTACCACCGCACGAACTCTTCTCGATGCTGGTCGCTCAACTCGTGATTGTTCGCATAGTAGGGGCCGGTGAGAAGGTGACCGTCTTCGCCGAGCAACAGTGTCGACCCGCCGCTCGAGCCGGCGACGGCCATGAGGAGTCGGGCAGATTCCAACGACTCCTCGGGCTCGCCCGTGTCGAATGTCGACAAGTAGGCAGCCAGCACGACGGGACGTCGTGGTGCACCGCGGCGAGCACGATCAATGAGCATCGCCAGATCGCCATAACTGTCGTGAGGAGACCACACTTCGATGTAGGTCGCGTGCTGTCGTGACGTCGCCGTCGCCTCTGTTGGGAAGTCATTGACGTTATTGAACATGTACACAGCATGGGGCACCGCATCAGCGACGCCGTCGACGATACCGGCGAGAGCGCTCGCGAGATCAATAACGCTGCCGTCTTGACGAAGGGCGAATTTTGGCCACCCGTAGGCGTCGAGGTGGAAGCCGTCGAGATCCACTTCCGCTTTCGCGTGGCGGAGCTGCCCATAGAAGTGCGACTTCCAACTCTCGTCACTGGGATCTGTCAAGGAGAGAAAGCCTTCCCCCAATCGGTAGGGCATGCCATCGTGGTTGAGCATGAGAGCATGCGCCCATCGGTCTTCTTCGGTCGCCGGAATGGCGTAGACCGCCGCATAGCCCATCGACGACATTCCGGCGGAGCGCAGTGACTGAGCATGCCGGCGAACCACAGACAGCGATCTCTCGAGCCCGAGCGGGTCAACGTACTCCTCGGTCGGTGAGACGAGGTCATCGTGACGATATGCCCAGTCGTAGAACTGCACGTGAGTCGCGTGGATTCGACGCAAGAAGTCCACAACAGGCTCTGCCCGCGCATCGGGGCCTAATGATGCAACGAACGCGTACCTAATTCGCTCGAACTCATGAGACGTGACGTCGACTGCGGTGCGGGCTCCGGCGAATTCAACCGCATAACCTCCCTTGTCGAGTGCACCAAGGCTGACGCGCCGGGCGCGTCGAGCCACAGGCATTGATCGCACTGCCACACCGAGACGGGTGACTGACATCAGGCCTCCGCTGTGGTCACCAAGAATGTCAATCTCGACGACCTCATCGACACGATATGCGCCTCGGTCGGGAATGAGGATGAGTGGCGCGTCAGCCGTTGCGGATCGCTCGATTGCAGAACTCATCGCGCAACCACGCCTCGACCATCAAGCTCTGACTTCGTCTCCATGAGCAGATACTTAGCGTGAGACCAGAGAAGCGGGTCCGCCGCTGTGCCCCAGCGAGCCTCCCACACAGCCACCATCTCCGGAAGCTGAGGTTCATCGACACGCTGCTCAGGCATGAGTCCGTCGTGCCCGGCAGACAGTCTCACCCAGTCGCGTGCTCGCGCATGGGCCTGTTCGTCGCCTTGTCTCCGAGCATGCCATCCGCGCCACGCCGTCAACAGGAGCCACGGGCTGCCTCCGTAGTACTCATCTCCGACATAGCGTCGAACTCCCCCGCTAGACGTCGTCAACTGCTCATCGATCGCGCGCACCGTAGCAACCATCCTCCGGTCATCGAGCGCAACCAGGTTGAATGGAGTCGCCAGGGAGAGCAGACTGGCGTCTACTCGATCATCGTCGGGACCTTTGGTGAACCGTTCTCCGTCAGTGCACAGTTCTTCGATGTCACGAAGAACGCGCTGGGCTTTCAACCTCCACGCCTTCTCGTTCACAAGGTCAGACGCGGCGCGCAGGCCGGCCGCTATCGAGGCGAGGGTCGAAGTGTGGCGCCGATCGCCAAACTCTTCCCAGTAGTCGTAGCACGGCAGTTGCCAGGTCGACGCGAGGTACTCGGCCGCAAGTCGAACTGCACCCGCCTCACGCAATGACAAGGGAGTATCGCGATGAACGATGTGCTCTCGGAACGCGAACAGCCATGTTCCATACCCGTCGAGCTGAAAGTTCGGCCACTCGTCGGCCCCGTGCTCAAGCTCGGTACGACCATTCAAGTGAAAGCGAGTGGGCAACAACAGGCCCTCGTCTATTGACTCATCATTGGCGGCGAGCTGGGTGAGTGCCGTGATGTGCTCTTCATGCCGATGCAGCACCGAGATGACCCACTGGTGGAAGTCTGCAGAAGAACTCGAGTGACCGACTACGTCCATCGCCATCGCGCAGTATGCGCCATCGCGCAGCCAGCCGTATGCATACTGCTCGAAGGTTGGGCTCGCGATGTATGCACCACTCGCTGACTGCCCCTGCTGAATTGTTCGGATGCTTGTGGTGATCAAATCGGCAGGTGCGAGTTGTTGTGTTGAAACGGTCACTGCTTGAGTCCTCCTGTGGTGAGCCCGGCGACGAACTGCCGCTGGAAGATGATGTAGACGACGATGACGGGCAGCACGGCGATGATGGAGGCGGCAAAGACCATGCCCCAATCAGTGCTGTATTGACCGCGGAACAGTGCGATGGCGACAGGAAGAGTTCTTTGAGACTCGTCGTTGAGAGTTGTCAGAGCCCAGGCGAACTCATCCCACGTGCCCAAGAACGCGAAGATGATGCATGTGGCAATGGCGGGTCGCGAGAGGGGAACGATGAGGTTCCAGTAGCGACGCCATAAGCCAGCCCCATCGACAATCATGGCTTCTTCGAGTTCTCGAGGCACTGTCGAGAAGAAGCCCGTGAGGAGAAAGGTGTGAAATGCGAGCGCCGTGCCCACGTAGAACGGAATGAGGCCCGCGGTCGAGTTGAGCAGGCCTAGGTCTCTGGCGAGGATGAACTGCGGAATGATCAGCATCATGGTCGGGAGCGCGAGCCCGATCACGAGAGAAATGAACAGCAGCCTTCGCCCAGGAAACCTCAACCTGCTGAAGGCAAAGGCCATGAGCGAGGCGAGGAAGACGATGAGCAACGTCGATGTCACGCTGACGAACGCGGAGTTGGCGATGTACCGCCCGAGGTCGGCGAGTCGGAAGACATCGACATAGTTCTGCAGCGTCGGCTCTGTGGGAATGATGTCGAGTGGCGAACCGAGCGCCAGCGATCTCGTCTTGAGCGACGTTGAGATCATGTACGCGAACGGGTACACCATGATCGCTGCGATCACGGTCAACAAGATGTATCTGGTCGCCAAGACCCAACGTCGTATCTGAGGTGACTCGACCATGTCAACCACCCTTCCGCTCGCGAGTTGCCAAGTACTGCACTGCAGAGATGGCGAGAATCACGAGTGTCAGGCTGAATGCGATCGCACTGCCATAGCCGAAATTCAGAAACTCGAACGCTTGCTGGTACATGTACGTCAGGGGCACCTGTGTGGCATTCGCCGGCCCCCCTCCGGTCATCAGCAGCACCGAGATAAAGACATTGAAGCCGCCGATGATGAGCAGTATCGAGATCACGATGCTCGCGGGCCGCAGCGCCGGTAGCGCGACGTGTACGAATCGACCCCACCGACCGGCGCCGTCGAGCGCTGCCGCTTCGTGCTGATCTCGAGGAACTGCCGTGAGTGCGGCGAGGTAGACGATCATCGCCCACCCCACGCCTTTCCACACTCCGAGGGCGCCGATCGCAATGAACGCTGTCCAGCGCTCGAGAAACCAGGGAACCGGGGCATCGACGAGTCCAAGCACATCGACAACGATGAGATTGGCCACTCCGGGCCCCGATTGGAACATGTACTGGAATAGGAGCGACACGACGACCCAGCTCGTCACAACGGGCAAGTACAGCAAGACCCGGTAGACGGTTCTTCCGGGCATTGCCCCGTCGAGCAGCAGTGCGAGCCCCAGGCCGATGGACATCTGTAACGGAACCGTGACGACGGTATAGGCACCGGCGTTGACGAGTGCGTCAAGAAACACCGGGTCAGAGAAGGCCTTGAGGTAGTTGTCGAGGCCGATCCACTCGCTGCGCCCGCCCGGTACGGGTGCCCACTTCTGCAGACTGATCAGCGCGGCCTGCACTGTCGGATACACCATGATGAGCACGAACAGCGCGAACCCGGGCATGACGAAGGCATACGCGCCAATCGCTGATCGCCAGCGCCGCCCGGCTGAGGCAGAAGGCGTCAGCCGGGCGACGCGAGATGTCGTCGCGGGGTGGAGTGTCGAATGCGACGTCATTGTGGCCACAACGTCAGTTCTAGCGGTACTCGGCCAGAAGAGCGTCGGCGCCCTCTGCGACCCGGTCGAGCGCTTCTTGAGCGGTGAGCTCGCCGCGTATCGCCTTCCATACCTCCGCTTGCAGCAGTGCGTCGATCTGCGCCCACGCCGGAGTCGCAGGCCGCGCGCGTGCGGTCTGCAGCTGCTCGACGAAGTGCTCGTAGTACGGGTTGATATCGACGAGCGATGCCCCGAGTGACTCGAGCACAGGAATCTGGCCCACTCTTGCCATCTCAAGTTGCACCTCTTCTGAGAGCAAGTGAGAGAGGAATGCGGCTGCTGCAGGCTTGTTGCCACTGCTCTGCGTCATGACGATGCTTTCGCCGCCGACGACCGAAATGCTCCCACCTGCACCGCTCGGCAGAGGTGCACTGGTCAGATCGAAGTCTGGGTACTGGTTGCCGAAGTATGCGAAGGTCCACGGGCCGTCGTAGATCGTCGCGTACACGCGTTGCTCCAGGCCCTCCCATGGGCCGAGTCCGCCACTATCGCCGAGGATGACGTTCGGCACGTTCCCTGCCTGATAGAGCGAAGCGAGTGCTTCGACGCCCCTCACCGACGCAGCGCTGTTGATATAGCCGCTTGCAACACTCACATCGGCATCGGTGATGTCTCCTCCGGCACTCCAGATCCACGGAAGAATGTTCCACCCGCCCGCACCGTTGTCGGCGAACACGAAGATGTCGTCTTCGGCGAGCGTGGCCGCCATGGCGTTCATGTCGTCCATAGTGGAAGGCGCCGTGAGTCCATATTCGCCGAGCAAGCTCGAGCTGTAGAGCATGACTCGTGTGTTCGTGCTCAGCGGAAGCCCGTAGTACTCACCTGCCCATCGGTTCGTCTCGAGCGGGCCCGGGTACACCGTCGAGGCCAACTCGTCGAACTGCTGCATCTCGGCACTCAGGGGCACGAGCACACCCAAGTTGGCGAGTTCGGCGACCCAGCCGATGTCGGCGCGCACGAGATCAGGAAGTTGGTCGCCAGCAGCGGCCGTGACCAGCTTCTGCCGAAGCTCGTCATAGGGAACCGCGAGAGCCTGCACCTCGATGTCGGGGTACTGCTCGTTGAACGCGGGAATGACGATCTCGTCGATCGTCTTCACCTCGGGCGAGTCGGTGGCATAGGCGTGCCAGAAAGAGATAGTGCCCGACATCTCTCCATCGGGCGCCTGAGGCGCATTGTCGGCGCTGCACGCACCGAGCGTGAGCACGGAAACGGCGACAACCGCTACCCCTGCCCGCATAACTGACTTCATCGTGATTGCCTTTCGTCGGAACTTCTTTGTTCACGTTTCACACCCTGTTGGTGCGGTTGGTTTATTGTGCCGTGCAAATAAGTAGCCGTCAATACCCCCGCGGGATGCGATCTGCGGCGCAGTTTGATTGACTTGCGTAAAGAAGGAAGGAGAAGGTGCTGGTGTCGAACGATCAACCGAGTTGGCTGTCGACCGGAGGGGTCTCGCGCAGAGTTGCACTTGAAGTGCTTCTCCATGGCCCTGTGTCGCGCATTGATCTGTCGCGCACCCTGCAACTTTCACCCGCAACACTCACTCGTCAGGTGCAACCGCTCATCGAACAAGGGGTGCTCGTCGAAACCGGAGAGCATATCGCCGGGCAAACTGGCAGGCCGGCTCGGCTTCTCGATGTCGCGACGGGCAATCAGTACTTCGTGGGCGTCAAGCTGACCGACCGCAGAGTCTCTGCAGTGCTCACTGACCTTCGGGCCGAGATCATTGCATCGTGCGTGCGCGAATTGCCGTCGCATGCCGCAGACGACGCTGCGGAGACAATTTCGCAGTGCGTGCGAGACCTGGTGGATGACACGGGTAGCACTCCCGTGAGAATCGGCATCGGCCTCGGGGGCACGAGTCCAGACAACAGAATGGTGAGTTCGGCACCATTCCTGGGGTGGACCGGAGTTGATCTCGCGAGTGCTGTCGAAGCGCACACGAACACCCCTACGCTCGTCGAGAACGATGTGACCGCGTTCATGGAGTACCAAAACTGGTTCGGAGAAGGTGCGGGAACATCGCAGTTCGCCGCCATCACCATCGGTGCAGGCGTGGGCTACGGCCTGGTGATGGATCGACGCGTCATCGTGACGCGAGACTCGTCGGTTGGACTCGTCGGGCATTGGCCGCTCGACCCCCTCGGCCCGTTGTGCCCTTCGGGTCACCGTGGTTGCGCAATGAGCATCCTGACGCGGTACGCGCTTGAGCAACGCGCTTCGGAGGTTCTGGGGCGACCGTCGACGCTCGAGGAGTTTCTTGAGCAGTGCAACGAGCACACTGGGCTTCGCAGTGTCGCTGCCTACACGGCGCGCATGCTCGGTCATCTCGTGGCTGCTGTCGCCAACCTGACGATGGCAGAGGTCATCGTTCTGGGCGGCGAAGGAATCGATGTGATCTCGCATGCAACAGACGAACTCAGAGCCGGCGTTCTCGAACATCGAGACCCACGAGCCGGGGAGGTGCGGCTGGCATTGACTGACGGAGACGACACCGTGTGGTGCCGAGGAGCGGCTGCGATCGCTATTCAGGCGCATGTTCTGGGTGGGAACGAGATCTGAATCTCGATACCCTCGGCGCATGACGACCGTCACCCTGCCCAGACTGCTCTGGGGCGACCCCGAGTCTCACCGACGCGCACTGCTCGTGCACGGCCTCGGCTCGTCCGCGCACACGACGTGGCGCCTCGGCGAAGCGCTGGCCGAGCGCGGCTGGTCGGCGACGGCCGTCGACCTGCGGGGTCACGGTGAGGCTCCGCGAGCATCCCGCTATCGCATCGCCGACTTCGCCGCCGACCTGTCGGCGACGCTTCCCGATGCAGCCCCCGGCTGGCACCTCGTCGTGGGGCATTCGATCGGCGCTGCCGCGGCCGTGGTTGCCGCAGCCGATGACGCTGCGTGGGCCGGCCGACTCGTGCTGCTCGACCCCGCGCTGACCGTGGACGCCGCCCAGCGCGCCCGCACTCTTGACGGCCAGACCAACGCTCACCTGCACGCGACGGTCGAGTCGACTCGCGCCGAGAATCCGTCGTGGCACCCGCTCGACGTCGAGCTGCGGGTGCGTGCGACGAGGGCGGCGTCGCTGCACGCGTTGCAGCACGCGGTGCTCGACAACCCCGACTGGGATGTTGCGGCTCGCGTTGCCGAGCTCGCGTGCCCCACGCTCGTCATCGCGGCCGACCCGACCATGAGCGACTTCTTCCGCGGCGACTTCGCCGAGCAGGTGCGCGCGTCGAACAGCCTCGTCGAGCAGGTGGTCATCGATGGCGCGGGGCACAGTGTGCATCGCGATGCTCCTCAGGCGACGATCGCGGCGCTCGACGACTGGCTCGCCCGAACCTGAGCCTGCTCAGTCGGCCGTGCGCCTCCAATAGCCCTTGACGACGGCCCGCTCGACGTCGATGCCCCAGCGCCCGAGCAGTGCTCGGACCGGTGCGACGATCGACTGCTCGCCGCACGCGAAGACGAAGCGCTCGGCAGCGTCATCGGGTGCGGGCAACGATGCGAGTGCGGCGACGAGCGCCGCGCTCGGTCGGTCTGCATCGGGGGTCAGGATGCTCACGCGCAGCCCCGGCGCGGGCTCGATGCCGAGCGATGCGGGGTCGTGCCGTGTCTCGAGCAGCAGGTCTCCGGTGATGCCGGGGCCGAGCATGGCCAAGTAGCGGCGCACGGCGGGCAGAGCGCTGTCGTCTGCGGCGAGCACGACGTGCCCCGGTTCGCCCGCCAGCACGACCGAGCCCTTGGGTCCCATCACGACGGCCGCAGACCCGAGCGGAGCCCGCGCCGCCCATGCTCCGATGACGCCGAGTTCAGCGCCGGGGTCTCCGTGCACGAGCACATCGAGGTCGAGGTAGCCCAGCTCGACGTCGTGGTCGACCACCGTCTCGGTGCGAGATGCACCGAGCGGGATTCCGTCGCTGTCGAGGTCGACGGCACCGCCTTCGGGGCTTCCGACGACGACGCGCACGTGGTCGCCGCCGCCAGGGGCGACGAACCCTTCGAGCTCGCCGGGCTGCGCTTCGACCATGCGCAACCGAACATAGCCGGGCGCGAGCGTCGTGCGAGCGGCCAGTCGCAAGTGCCGCACCGCGGGCGGAAAGGGATATCGGGTGAGGGTGTATGGCATGGTCGCCGCCATCAGGCCGTCGGCACGATCGGCACAGCGCCGGTCGTCGCGGGCGGCGCGTCGCCGTTGTCGACTTCTTCGGGGTTGGGCAGAGACATGAGAAACCGGTAGAAGATGAGAGCGAGAACGATGATGCCGGCGCCTCCGACGATCCACGGCACGGTGAGATCGATGATCGAGAGCAGACCGCCGAGCATCGTGCCGATCGGAATGCTGCCCCACAAGAGCGTTCGCCAGGTTCCGTGCACGCGCCCGAGCAGTCGACCCGGAATGATCGATTGGCGCAACGACATCATCAAGATGTTCCACACCGTCGTGGTCGCCGCACCGAGCGCGAAGAGCACGACGGCGATGTATGGCACGGGAAACACCCCGACGAAGAGCAGAAAGATGCCCGAGAGCAGGTTCATCGCCGCCATGACCGGCCCGAGCCTGAAGCGCCCTGCGAGTCGAGACGCCACGAGCGTGCCCAGCAGCCCGCCGACGGCACCGGAGACGAGAAACAGCCCGAACCCCGCCTCGGGAATCTCGAGCGTCTGCAGCACGAAGAGCACGAGTGTGGCGCTCGAGGCCGAGAACAGCAGCGCGACCGGAATGCTGAAGAACCACAGGGTGCGCAGCATGCGATTGCCCATGATGAAGTTCCAGCCGTCGACGAGCTGTCGGCGAAACGGCACCGCTTCGTGCGCATCGGCCGTTCGAAACTGCTTTCCCGATGCGAGCGACGGCAGGAGGGCGGCGAGAATGACCGCGATGCCGAAGATCGCCACGAGCCCGCCGAGCGGAATGAGCACGGCGATCGCGAACAGCGCAGAGGTGAGGGGCGCTGCGGCGAAGTTCTGCACCACGAGCTCGGCGCCCTCGATGCGGGCGTTCGCCCGCGAGAGCTGCGCCTTGGGCACGACGCTCGGCACGACGGCACGAATAGCGCCGTCGTAGAGCGTCTCGCACGCGCCGTAGATGAAGATGACGAGAAAGAGCCACCAGATCGTGAGCGTGTTCGACGCGACGAGCACGACGAGCACGACTGCGAGCACCGTGCGCACCCCGGCGGCGAGCGCGAGTGCGAGCCGCCGGTCGATGCGGTCGATGACGATTCCTGAGGGCAGGGCGAAGAAGAGCCACGGCAGCATGGCGATGGCCCCGACGCCCGCGATGAGCACGGGGTCATCGGTCAGGCGAGCGGCCAGCAGCGGGGAGGCTGTTCGAGCGATGCCGTCGCCGAGGCTCGAGGCCAGATTCGCGGTGAAGACATTCGCGAATGTGCGGCCGAGGCCGCGCCGCGCAGTCGGGGCTGAGGCGCCGTCGTTCATAGGCGAGAAGCTACCAGCGCTCGTGCACCGCAGCCCTGAAGTAGCGGTCGTAGAGGTCGACCACGCGAGCGTGAAACTCTGCGCCCAGGTCTGCCACGTCACCGGCGGCAGCGTTGTCTCGCGCCTGCTCGGGCGTGCGTGCACCGGGAATCACGGTGCTCACCCCGGGCAGCTGTGCCAGCCAGGCGAGCGCGGCCGTCGCGGGGGCAAGATCGTGCTCGGCGGCGAGCGCCGAGAACTCTCTCGCCGCCTCGACCCCGGTCTCGAAGTCAACGCCTGCGAAGGTCTCGCCGATGTCGAACTTCGAGCCATCGCGGTTGTAGGTGCGGTGGTCGTTGGCGGCGAAGACGGTGTCGCTCGTGTACCGGCCGCTCAGCAGCCCTGATGCGAGGGGCACTCGAGCGATGATGCCGACGCCGGCGGCCTGCGCGGCGGGCAGCACCTCGTCGAGCGGCTTGAGCCGAAACGCGTTGAGCACGATCTGCACGGTCGCCACATTCGGTCGAGCGATGGCGGTGAGCGCCTGGGCCGATGTCTCGACGCTCACACCGTAGTGACGAATCTTGCCCTCGGCGACGAGCTGGTCGAGGTCGTCGTAGACGCGATCGATCGAGTAGACGGCGGTCGGCGGGCAGTGCAGCTGCACGAGGTCGAGCGTGTCGACGCCGAGGTTGCGCAGGCTGCGCTCGTTCCAGGCGCGAAAGTTCTCGGTCGAGTAGTTCTCAGGCTCTTGCGGCAGTCGGCGGCCCATCTTGGTGGCGACGAAAATGCCGGCATCAGGATGCTCGCGCAGGTACGAGCCGATGATCGACTCGCTACGGCCATCGCCATAGACGTCTGCCGTGTCGAAGATGGTGACGCCTGACTCGACGGCCGCGTCGAGCACCGCGTGGGCATCTTTCTCGCTCACGTCGCCCCAGTCGGCGCCGAGCTGCCAGGTTCCGAGGCCGAGTGTCGAGACGGTGGCGCCGGTGCGGCCGAGTTGTGCAGTCTTCATGCTCTCAACCCTAGAGCCGCGCGGTCGGAGCCCCGTGCGGTGACCCTCAGCTCTCTGACGCTGAGGGGTCGTCGATGACGCGCGCGACGGCGTCGGCGAGCTTCGAGCGCAGCACGTGGGCGTTGCCGGGCACGCGGTGCGAGGTGACGTGCCGCAGCTGCTCGACGATGGCGATGCCGCCGGGGGCGAGAAACGGGTCGAGCGCCCCGTAGACGAGGTCGACCGGCACGCGCACGCGGGCCAGGTCGGTGAGCGTGGTCTGCGACTCGATGGCGTTCTGCAGCGACAGCATGAATGGATTCCAGTTGGTGTCGGTGAGATCGAGCACGCCTTTGATGGGGGCGAGAGCGGCGAGCGCCGCTGCGCTGCGCACCGTGAAGTCGCGGTTGCTGCGCAGAAACTCGTACGCGCTGAAGTATGCCCCCATGCTGGCGCGGTCGACGCGGTCGCCCATGAGGCTGGGCGGCAGGTAGATGGGTGAGCTGACGAGCACGAGCCGCGACAGTTCTCGTCGGTGGGTCGCCGCGTAGCGCGCCGCGATGAGACTGCCGAGCGAGTGGCCGACGAGCACGAACGGCTCAGGCAGCTTCAGGCTCTTGATGGTGCGGTGCAGCGCGGCCGCATGCTCGTCGAGGGTGTAGGTGGCCCCCTCAGGTGCTGGCGATTCGCCGAAGCCGAGTATGTCGATGGTGATGCACCGGTGGTTCGGCTCGAGCAGGGGCACGAGGTTCTGAAAGGTCACCGACGACGACGCGATGCCGTGGATCATGACGACGACGGGGCCGCTGCCGGTGTCGCCGGCGACATGCAAGAGCGGGGCATCCCGTTTCAGCCAGTCGAGCACGCCCATGGCCCGATTATGACGGATGCTCCTCGGCGACCACTGGAGATTGCAGAGTTGAGAAAGGGGGGCCAGCGATGCCGGCCCCCCATCCCTTCGCGTCCACCCCTAGTCGCTCAGGAACTTCCACGAACCTATCGAGACCGGTGGGGGCCGCGGGGGCATTCCCGCCCAGAACTCTGGCTTCTCACGGCCACATCTCAGGTCACGATCACATTTCGGCCGAAAACGTTGGGTGGTGGCACGCGCGATCAGCGGTCTAGCGTGAGCGCCATGACCACACTGCGCCCTCGTTACGCACTGCCCGCCCTCGCCCTCGCAGGCCTGCTGCTGAGCGGCTGCGCCGCCTCTGGCAGCACCGAGAGCATGCCTGATTACGACATGAGCAGCGACGGCGGCGGCCTGCCGCAAGCACCCGTCTTCAGCGAGGCGGGCGAAGATTCGTCGCGCGAGCTCGCCGACGACCGCTCGGTCATCACTACCGGGTACCTGTATGTGACGGTGGATGCTCCGCTCGAGTCGGCGACCGAAGCAGTCGCGATCACCGAGGCCGCCGGCGGCCGGGTCGACGCCCGACAAGAGTTCGCCCCCAACCGCGGCGATGCCGGAGGGGCGCAACTGACCCTGCGGATTCCCGCCGATCGCCTCACGGCCACACTCGATCGACTGCGCGAGCTCGGCGAGGTCGAAGAGCTGCAGTTGAGCTCGTCTGACGTCACCCGTGAGGTGCAAGACGTCGATGCCCGCGTGACGGCCCTGCGCTCGTCCATCACTCGACTGCTCGCGCTGCAAGACGCGGCCGCCTCGGTCGAAGACCTCATCGCCCTCGAGACGGCGATCAGCAACCGGCAGGCCGAGCTCGAGAGCCTCGAGGCCCAGCAGCGCTACCTGTCAGACCAGGTCGGGTTGTCGACGATCACACTCGTGCTCGGTTCGCGCAAGGTGGCGCCGGTGACCGAGCCCGACACGTTCGTCACCGGCCTCGTCGCGGGCTGGGAGTCGTTGGTCGCCTTCGGCTCGGGCCTGCTCGTGCTGCTCGGCGTGCTGCTGCCGTGGCTCGTGCTGCTCGGCGTGCTGGGGCTCGTGATTCTGCTCATCGTGCGTCGCGCACGGCGCACGCGATCGACGTCAGCCGCGAGCGTCGTCGGCGGCAGCGCTGACGACGGCGAGCAGCGCGTCGAATAGCGGGTGCTGCGGCTCGATGCCCATGACCGGGCCGATCACCTGCTCAGGGCTCTGCGTCGTCAGCAGGTCGGCGAGCTCGATGCTCTCGGTATCGTCGTCGACTCTGAAGCGCAGGGCCGCGCCGACGGCGGCCAGCAGGGCCACCGGGGTCGTGCCGAGCTCGGCGAGCGCCGCTGCGGGCGACATGAAGCGTTCGTGGCGCGAGAGCTTGCGCAGAGGCTGACGACCGACGCGCGTCACCGGGTCGACGAGTGCAGCGTTGGCGAATCGGCTGAGAACCGTCTCGCGATAGGCGTCTTGCACCTCTGCGTCGAAGCCGTGGCGGGTGACGAGCAGCTGCGAGGTCTCGCGCAGAGCCGCCTCGACCGCCGCGCGAACCTGCACGTCGGCGACGGCCTCGTGCACGAACTCGTAACCGGCGGCCCGACCCAGGTAGGCGCACGTGGCGTGGCCCGTGTTCACCGTGAAGAGCTTGCGCTCGATCGACGCTGCGAGGTCGTCGACGAAGTGCGCTCCCGGAATGCTCGGAACAGCCTCGCCGAACGGTGCCACCTCGATCGCCCACTCGCAGAACGGCTCGACGCGCACGTCGAGGCCCCCGGCCGCATCGGCGGTCGGCACGATGCGGTCGACCGCCGTGTTCGCGAAGATCGCACGCTCGAGCGCCTCGGGAGCATCGGCGAGCTGGGCGACGATGTCGGCGCGCAACTGGTCGGTGGCCTGCAGGGCGTTCTCGCAGGCCATGACGATCAGCGGTGCAGCATCCGTCGCCCGAAGACGCAGGGCGTCGGCGATGACCGGCGCGATGAACCGCAGCACGCTCGGGCCCACGGCAGTTGTCGCAATGTCTGCCGTCGCGACGGCAGCGACCGCCGCGTCTCGATCGGCCGCGCTGTCGATGGCGGTGAACCCTGTGACGGTCTGCTCGCGGCCTCCTGAGCCGATCTCGATCACGCGGTAGCTGTCGGCCGCTTGGATCGCCGCGATGAGGGGGGCGTTCACATCGACGAACACCAGATCGTGCCCGGCCTCGTGCAGCAGCAGGCCGATGAATCCGCGCCCGATGTTGCCGGCGCCGAAGTGCACGGCGGTCATGCGGCGTCGTTGACGTCGCCGAGCAGGTCGAGCACCTGCTGCGGCGACTCGGCCGCGAGCAGCTGCTTGACGGCCGAGTCGTCGCTGAAGACGAGAGCCAATGCCGAGAGAACGGCCATGTGCCCGCCATCTTTGCCGGCGATGGCCGCCACGACGCGAACGGGGTTGCCGTCCCAGTCGAGTGGCTCGTCGTATCTGACGACGGTCATCGCCGAGGCGATGATGGCCTCTTTCGCCTCGTTGGTTCCATGGGGAATGGCGAGGCCGTTGCCCATGAAGGTCGAGACCAGGGATTCGCGCTCGAGCATTGCCGCCTCATACTCCGCCTTCACGGCACCAGCCTCGACGAGAAGGCGAGCCGATTCGGCAATCGCCTCATCGCGCGTGCGCGCTGAGCCGTTCAGAACGATGCGGTCGGTGGTCAATACGGTGGTAGTCACGCGAATCCCTGGCCTCTCTTGTTCGGGCTCGCTCAGCTCTGCTGAGACTTGATGTGCTCCACGACCATCCCGTACTGCGGGCTGCTCATGAAGTTCTCGACCGACACGTGCTCGGCGTGGGGCGCCTGGTTCTGCGCCCGAGCCGTCAGGTCTTGGTGGGTGATGACCAAGTCTGCCGTCTCGTCGAGGTTGGCGATGGCCTTGTTGGTGACGGTAACACCCGTCACCCCGGCATCTTTCAGCATCTTGCGCAGCACGGTGGCTCCCATGGCGCTCGAGCCCATGCCCGCGTCGCACGCGAACACGACGGTCGAGATCTTCGACGTGGTCGCCGTGCCGCCGAGCAGGTCGCCCACGCGGCTCTCGCCGCCCTTGAGGGTGGCGTTCTTGTCGACAGCCGACGCGAACCCGTCAGCACCCGACTCGAGTGCCGCGAGGTCGCGCTTGCGGTGCGCCCGCAAGATCACCGCGGCGACGACGAACGTCACGGCGGCCGACAGCACGACTGAGAGGATGACGCCGAGGTAGCTGTCGCTCGCAGTCTGAATGAGCACTGCGAAGATGCTGCCCGGTGATGCGGGAGCCCGAAGACCCGAGTCGAAGATCAGGTTCGTCGCGACACCCGTCATACCACCGGCGATGACCGACAGCACGATGATGGGCTTCATGAGCACGTACGGGAAGTAGATCTCGTGGATTCCGCCGAAGAACTGGATGATGATCGCTCCGGGAGCGCTCGCGCGCGCGATGCCGACACCGAAGAACATGAACGCCAGCAGCAGGCCGAGGCCCGGACCGGGGTTCGCTTCGACGAGGAAGAGCAGCGACTTGCCGTTCGCGGCCGCCTGCTCGATGCCGAGCGGCGTCAAGACACCGTGGTTGATGGCGTTGTTGAGGAAGAGGATCTTCGCCGGTTCGACCAGAATGCTGGCGAGGGGCAGCAGGCCCGTCACGATGAGGAAGTCGACTCCTGCTCCGAGCCCGGCGCTGAAGGCCGTCACCACAGGCGCGATGCCGAAGAACGCACCGATGGCGAGTGCGAAGCCCAGGATGCCTGCTGAGAAGTTGTCCACGAGCATCTCGAAGCCGGCCTTGATCTTGCCCGCCCAGATGCTGTCGACCTTCTTCATGAGCCAAGCAGCGAGGGGGCCCATGAGCATGGCGCCGATGAACATCGGAATCTCGGTTCCGACGATGACACCCATCGTCGCGATCGTGCCGACCACGCCACCGCGCGTGCCGTAGATCATGCGACCGCCCATGTTGGCGATGAGCAGGGGCAGCAAGTAGATGATCATCGGGCCGACGAGGCTCGCAAGCTGCTCGTTCGGAGTCCAGCCGGTCGGAATGAAGAACGCGGTGATGAAGCCCCACGCGATGAAGGCCGCGATGTTGGGCATGATCATGCCGCTCAAGAAGGTGCCGAACTTCTGCACCCTGACCCGCGCTGAAGATCGCGCGGGTGCTGACGTCGTCGTCATGAGTGTCTCCTTGTTGTCGGGGTGTAACGGGCGGGGTGGTGCTGAGTGAGGTGCATCACTGATGCGGTCTCGCGCTGACGACCGCCTGGCGGGCGGTTTCGGCGCTCTCGGCCGACACGGCGAGTGCGGCGAGTGTGCGGGCGTCGTCGAGAGTGTGCATGGCCAGCTCGGCCCGCACGTCGGCGATCGCAGACGATGACATCGAGAGGCTCGTCGCGCCGAGGCCGACGAGCACGACGGCCAGCAGCGGGTCGGCTGCGGCTTCGCCGCAGATGCCGACCGGCACGTCGTGCTCGTGGCCGGCTCGCCCGACCGTCTCGATGAGCCGCAGCACGGCGGGGTGCCACGGGTTCTGCAGGTTCGCCACCGTGCCGAGCAGGCGGTCGGCGGCGAACACGTATTGAGTGAGATCGTTGGTGCCGATGCTCATGAAGTCGACGCGCGGTGCGACGTGATCGGCGAGGATCGCGCACGACGGCACCTCGACCATGACACCCGCCACCTCGATGCCGAGTTCATGAGCGAGCTCGCAGAAGTAGTGCGCCTCGGCGGTAGTCGACACCATGGGCGCCATCACCTGCACGTGAGCCTCGGTCTCAGAGGCCGCGAGCGCGAGCGCGGTGAGCTGGTCGCGCAGCACGTGCTCGTGCGCGGCGAGCGCCCGCAGGCCGCGCCTGCCCAGGGCCGGGTTCTCTTCGCCAGAGTCGGTGAGAAAGGCGAGCGGCTTGTCGGCTCCGGCATCGAGCACCCGCACGACGACCTTCTGACCAGGAAAGTGCCCGAACACCTCTGCGTAGGTCTGCCGCTGCTGGTCGACGCTCGGGGCTTTCTCCGCGCCCAGAAACAGCACCTCTGTGCGAAAGAGCCCGACGCCCTCGGCTCCGCGCGCGACGGCCTCGCGGGCCGAGTCGACCGAGCCGATGTTGGCCAGCAGTGGCACCGAGTGGCCGTCGGCGAGCCGCCCGGGGCCCGAGCTTTGGGCACGGATCGCCTCGAGGGTCGCCGTGCGCTGCAGGGCGAGATCGATGCGCTCTTGAGCGGGGTCGAGCTCGACGGTGCCGTTCTCGGCATCGACGAGCACCACGTCGCCGTCGGTCAAGCGCGCAGCCTCAGCAGCGCCGACGACGGCCGTGATGCCCTTCTCGCGGGCGAGGATCGCCGTGTGCGACGTGGGCCCGCCGTCGGTCGTCACGAGTGCAAGCACCAGGTCGAGATCGAGAGTGGCGGTGTCAGCGGGGGCGAGGTCGCGCGCGACGAGCACGAACGGCGTCGCCGATTCGGGAACCCCGGGGGCGGGCAGTCCGCTGAGGTGAGCGATGGCTCGGCGCGACACGTCGTCGAGGTCGCCCGCACGTTCGCCGAGATAGCCCCCCATCGTCACGAGCATGTCGCGAAAGGTCGCCATGGCGGCATGGATGGCGTACTCGGCCGTGGCCCCGTCGTCGATGCGGTGCTGCACGTCTGCCGCGAGGGCTGGGTCTTCGGCCATCATCGCGAGAGCATCCAGAACCTCGGCCGCGGTGCCGCCCGCTTTCTCTCCGCGCTCACGCAATTGCGCAGCAGTGGCCGCGAGCGATGTCATCGCGCGAGCCAGCTCATCGGCGGGCTCGCGTTCGCTCGGAGTGTCGACCGGGTCGGCGACGGGCTCAGGCATGCGCACGACGGGGCCGACCGTCGTCGCCCGGCCGATGCCGACGCCGTGGATCACGACAGCGCCAGTGTCGAGTTCGGTCATGCGTCGTGGTCTTTCTCGAGAAAGGCCGCGAGCGAGTCGAGCACGGCGTCTGCATCGTCGCCGTCGACGCGCACGACGACCTCGTCGCCGTGCTCGATGCCGAGCGAGACCACGCCGAGAATGCTCGCGGCGTTGACCTTGCGCTCGCCCTTCTGCAGCTCGACGGTGCAGCCGGAGTCGGTGACGGCCTTCACGAAGAGCGCCGCGGGGCGGGCGTGCAGACCGTGCGTCGACGCGACGGTGAGAGTGCGTTCAGCCATGAGGGTTTCCTTTACGAGACGGTCGTGCTGCGGTCGACAGAGAGCAGAGCGGTCAGTGCCTGGCGTGCGGCGCTCGCATGGTCGTCTGACTCGAGGCAGATGACAGTGATGCCGCTCGGCGCGAGGCTCGTGCTGACCTCGTCGAACCGGTGGGCGAGGTGATGGCCGACGAGCACCATCGAGAGCTCGCCCGCACGCGAGCCCACCTGGTCTTCGGCCAAAGGCTCGATGTTCCAGTCGAGTCGGTGCTGCGCCACGAGTTCGCGCACCGCTCGCGCGAGAAATGTGCTCGACACGCCGGCGCCGCAGACGATCGCCGCAGTGCGGGTCATGATCGCCTCCTTGCGGTCATCTCGAGCCGTGGTTCGTCGGTGGAGCGGTGGTGGATTCCACTCTCGTGCAGCACGCGAGACGCCACCACTAGACCTGCTTCCCACCCTGCGGAAGAACCCATGCGGTGAAGCCCTCGTCTACAGTGACAAGCGACATGGCCGACAAATATGAGCGGATGCTGGAACTCTTGTTTCAGGCAGACGACTGGGTCACCGCGACCGAGCTGGCTGAGCAGCTCGGTGTGACGACGCGCTCGGTGCGCAGCTATGTCGCGGCGGCGAAGTCGGCCGCGCACCCCAGGGCGATCGTTGCCGCCTCGACCGCCGGCTATCGCCTCAACCGCGAGCAGTACGCCAGCTTTCTCTCAGAGAGTCGTGAGCGGGGGGCCGCGGCCGAGACTCCGCAAGACCGCGTGCACCACCTGATTCGACGCTTGACCGAGTCTCAGCTCGGCATCGACGTGCACGGGCTCGCCGACAGCCTCTACGTGAGCGAGTCGACGATCGAGGCCGATCTGCGCAAGGCCAAGGCCCTCATCGACGATGCTGGGGCCACGCTCGAACGGCGGGGCAGCACGGTTCGCTTGACCGGCAGCGAAGGGGCTCGGCGGCGGCTGCTCAGCGCCCTCGTGCAGAGCGAGAGCACGCAAGGCATGCTCGACCTTGAGCAGATCGAGAGCGAGTTCGGCCTCGGCGGCCTCGGCTCGTTCAAGACTGAACTCATCGACGCACTCGACGCTGCCGGATTCTTCATCAATGAGTACGGCATCGACGCGGTCATTCTGCACGTCGCCATCGCTGTCGACCGCGCGCGGCGAGATCAGCACCTGCCCGATTCTGAGACGACGACGGTGCCCGAGCGTCACCGGCCGATCGTCGACATTCTCGACCGTCTCACGCGTGAGCAGTTCGAGGTCGAGCTGACCGAGGCCGACACCGACTACCTCGCCCGATTGCTCATCACACGAGTGATCGCCCCCGGCAACGGGCCCGCGGGCGAGACCGCCGTCGACGGCGACGACGTCGCCACGGTGAGGCGCATCGTCGATCTCGTGCTCGAGGAGTACGTCGTCGACTTTCGCGACGAGGCCTTCATCACTCGACTTGCGATCCACTTGGGCAATCTGGTGGCGCGCGCGCGAGAGAACGCACACACCCGAAACCCGCTGACACGGTCGATCAAGAGCTCATACCCGCTCATCTTCGACATCGCCGTCTACATCGCGTCGATCGTGCAGAGAGAGCGCGGCATCACCGTCGACGACGACGAGATCTCGTACATCGCCCTGCACCTGGGGTCGCATCTCGAGCGGGTCTCTCGGCGCGAAGAGCGGGTGTCGTGCACGATCGTCTGCCCGAGCTACTACGACCTGCATGCGATTCTGCGCACCAGGGTCGAGCGCGAACTGGGGTCAGAGGTCAGCGTCGAGTTCGTGGTGACACGCACCGACGTCGACCCGCGCGAGCTCACGAGCGACCTCGTCATCTCGACGATTCCGACAGTGGCGCTGCGCGACGGCGTCGTCGTGGTGCAGCCGTTTCTCACGGATGACGACATCGACGCGATTCGTCTCGCCGTCTCTCGCGTGCGGCGGCAGCGCCGACGCGCGCGCATCGCCGACGAGCTGGTCGAGTACTTCGACCCCGCACTGTTCTTCACGACTCCGCCTGGCGACGACCCCGAGTCGATCATTCGCGGCATGGGCTCAGCTCTCGTCGACGCAGGCATCATCGATGATGCCTACGTGACCGCGGCACTCGAACGCGAACGCATGTCGTCGACGGCCTTCACTGAAGCGCTCGCCGTGCCGCACGCCATGGGGCTGACGGCAGAGAAGACGGCGATCGCCATCGCACTCTCGGCGTCGCCGATCGCGTGGGGAGAAGCGCGGGTGTCGGTGATCGCGTTCATCGCGTTCAGCGCAGAGGGACGAGCACGGTTTCAGCCGCTCTTCGATCAGTTCATCGAGGTGTTCGCCACTCGACGAGACGTCACCGAGCTCGTTCGCGATTCGACCGACTTCACGCGCTTCATCGCTGAGCTCTCGCACCTCATCGAACGCGGGTGACGCGGCCTACTCGTAGACCTTGACGACGATCCATCGATTCGCGTCTGCGTCGTCGCGAACGTCGAAGACGTGGCTACGCCCGTCTTCGGCGGTCGCCTGAAACCGCCAGCCGCTGCAGTGCCGCGGCGCATGCTCGACCTCAGAGCCGTCTGGGTCGAGGCTCGCCCACCATGGCACTGGCTCGGTGATGACGGTCGGCCGGTCGCTCACGCGCCATCGCACCCCGCTCCAGACGAGGCGAATCGGGGTTCCGGTCTCGTCGGCCCACACGATCGCAGGGGGCTCGGCGCAGTGGTCATGGTCGGTTGATCGATGGGCGGGGGCCGGCACGGCTGTCTCACTTTCGCGGTACGCGCGCTCCGGCCCGGCGCAGTGGTGACGTCTTGCACTCGAAGATACGTTCGAGAGCCGACGATACGCCGCTCGGGCGCGACACGCCAGGCGCCGCAAGCGGGTTAGCCTCGAATCATGCCTTTGACAGGAGAATACGCACCCAGCACATCGCAGTGGGCTCGAGAGCAGGCCGAGCTCTACGAGCGCACGAACGGCCAGGAGGGCAACGATCTGCGGGGCAGAAAGATCATCGTGCTCACGACTCTCGGCGCCAAGACCCGCAAGCTGCGCAAGACTGCCCTCATGCGCGTCGAGCACGAGGGGCACTACGCGGTCGTCGCCTCGATGGGGGGCGCGCCGAAGCACCCGGTCTGGCACCACAACCTGACTGCTCACCCGCTCTGCGAACTGCACGACATGGATGTGAAGCGCGACTACCGCGCCCGTGAGCTCGAGGGCGACGAGCGCGCCGAGTGGTGGCAGCGGGCGTGCGCCGTGTGGCCAGACTACGAGCAGTACCAGCTGAAGACCGAGCGGGTGATTCCCGTGTGGGTGCTCGAACCGGTCTAGCGCTCTGCCCTACCCCTACGACGCCTCAGACCGCCGCTGCAGCAGGTCTTCGGCCGCCACCCAGGCGAGCATCGCGCACTTCACGCGCGCGACGAACTTCGAGACTCCGCTGAGCGCCGCGGCGTCGCCGAAGCGCTCTTCGTCGAGCGGAATCGTTCCGCGCGAGCGCAGAGCCTCGCGAAACTCGTCGATGAGCGCAGTCAGGTCGTCGGAGGTGAAGCCAGCGCCCTCATCGACCGCTTCCTGCGCCAGCGTCGCGAGCAACGAGGCGCTCGCTTGCGAGATCGAGCAGCCGGCGCCCTCCCAGGCGACTGACTGCAGCCGCTCGCCCGCGGCATCCCACCGCAGAGCCAGCGTGATCTCGTCGCCGCACGTGGGGTTGAGCTGATGGCTCGTCTCCTCCCCCGGCTCGAGACCCACGCCGTATGGGCGCTTCGAGTGGTCCATGATGATCTGCTGGTACAGCTGTTCGAGCCCGCTCACGACGTCTCTTCCTCACCCAGGCCGAAGAAGGGGCGGATGCTCGCCACCACGTCGATGGCCCGATCAAGCTCTGCCGGGGTCGTGTGCACCCCTGCGCTGATGCGCACGCTCGCCGTGACTCCCAAGCGTCGATGCAGCGGTTGCGCGCAATGGTGCCCGACCCTCACTGCGATGCCGACCTGGTCGAGCACCTGACCGGCATCGTGGGCGTGCACGCCGTCGACGACGAAGCTCGCGAGCGCGATGCGGTCGGCCGGCGCGACCGCCGCGTCGCCCAGCAGGCGGATTCCCGGCACGGCCGCGAGCCCTGACAGCAGTCGCTCCGCCAGCGCATGCTCGGTCGCCGCGACGCGATCGAGGCCCACGTCGTCGAGAAACCGCAGCGCTTCGGCGAGACCGAGCACTTGGGCGATGCGCGGGGTGCCGGGTTCGAATCGTTGCGGCGGTGGCAGAAACGCGGCCTTGTCGAGCGTCACCGTCGTGATGGCCGACCCTCCGAACACGTGGGGCGGCAATGCGGCGAGCACTTCTGACCGACCGTAGAGCACGCCGATGCCTGTCGGGCCGTAGAGCTTGTGGCCGCTGAACACGGCAAGGTCGACGCCGAGATCGCGCGGGCGCAGACTCAGGTGCGCGGCCGACTGACACGCGTCGAGCACGACCAGAGCGCCGACTCGCTTCGCGTGCGGCACGATAGCGGCGAGGGGCGTGACGATGCCCGTGACGTTCGAGACGTGGCTGAGTGCGAGCACCCGCGTGCGTTCTGAGATGAGCGACACCGCGGCGTCGAGGTCGAGCACGCCGTCGTCGCGCACGGGAATGTGCCGCAGCGTCGCGCCGGTGCGCGCGGCGAGCTCTTGCCACGGAATCAGGTTGGCGTGGTGCTCGAGCTCGGTCGTGAGAATCTCGTCGCCCTCGCCGAGCGCGAATCGTGGAAAATCGGCCCCCGCACCTCGCCCAGTGCTCGCGTGACCGATCGCCGCCGCGACAAGATTGAGCCCGTCGGTCGCATTGCCGGTGAAGACGATCTCGTCGTCATCGACGGCCAGAAACCGTGCGACGGTGTGACGAGCATCTTCGTAGAGCTCGGTGGCCTCGGCCGCGAGCGTGTGGGCTCCGCGGTGCACGGCCGCGTTCGCCGAACGGTAGTACTCGGCCTCGGCCTCGATGACTCGCGTCGGCTTCTGCGCTGTCGCAGCCGAATCGAGGTAGGCGAGAGGATGCCCGTTGACCTCTCGAGACAGAATCGGAAACTGCGCGCGCAGACGCTCGATCTCGGCATCGGTCAAGGGCGCGGCAGTCACCCCTCCAGCGTATGCGGTGCGGCAGTGAAGCGGCCCTATGTCACGAGTGGCGCACTCGGTCAAGGGGTCGACACGGCGGTCGGGTATCGCGTTGCATCGCAGACATGAACGACAACGACCTCACTCACAGCGACCCTGGCCGCGACCCGTCGTCCGCGAGCGAGTCGGTCGCACCAGAGCCGAGCGGTGGCGCGGGCCACACGATCATCGGCGCGATTCTGCTCGCCATCGGTATCGCGGGAATCATCTTCTTCTTCGGGAGACCCACGCCGAGCGACGAGGCAGAGGGCTTCGCTCTCTGGAACACCGTGATCGTGATCGGTTCTGCCGTCTTCGGGGGCATCGGTGCCTACCTGCTCATGCGGGGCGTCGCGCATCGGCGGCGACAGGCATCACGTCGCAGATGACCATGCCGCTTCGTGGGGCCGCCGGCATTCTGGTCATCCGCACGCCGAGATCTTGGTGCGGCACCGAGTAGTCGGTGTCGCGCTCGAGAAGACGAATGGCCTCGTCGAGCAGTGCGACGGTTGCATCTTCGCCAGGGCAACGATGACCGTCAGCCACGTCTCCCGCACCTTGCGGTATGAGGGCGTTCGGGTCGGGCTCGTCACCCATGAACCGGCCAGGGTCGAACGAATCGGGTCGCGCCCACACCGACGGGTCTCGGTTGGTGGCGAAGATGTCGAGCAGCACCCACGCGCCTTCTTCGAACGTGTGACCTTGCCACTCGAGGGTGCGCGTGGCTCGACCCGCGACGGCGGGAAAGAACGGTGCGAATCGACGCACTTCTTGCGCGACGGCGCGACTGACCTCGTCGCTGGCGACCACGCGCTGGCGCCACTGGGGAGCGTGCGCGAGTGCCCACGCAGCCCAGACCACGAATCTCGCCACCGCGACGGTCGGGCGCAGCACGTTGATGAGCTCGACCGCGGCGACATCGAGATCGAGTCGCTCTCCGTCGGCATCGACGAAGTCGGCGATGCGTTCGAGCATCGACTGCGGGAGTGGGGTGATGGTGCCCCTGCGCACCTCTGAGATCAGTTCTGCAGCCCACTGCTCGGTTGCCCGTCGCCGCGCGAGTGCGGCCCACATGCCGGGCCCCGTCGAGCCTGCGTAGTGGATCATGCTGCTCAACTCGTCAGCGAGAGATTCGACTCTGGCGGCCGGAACGTCGATGCCTGCCCATCGGCACGCGACTCGAGTGAACACCAGGGGCAGCTCGTCCATGAGCACCACGTTCGGTCGTGTCGACCACAGGGTCACCGCGCGTCGCCACTCGTCACGCAGCAGCTCGCGCGCGGTCTCGACCGAGGTCACGTCTGCCAGGGGAAGAAACAGGGTCTTGCGGTGCCGGTGATGGTGTCCATCGAGCGACTGCACACTGCCCTCGTCTTGCAGCAGCCGCTTCGTGGTCGGCGGCATGGCCCCCGCCCGTGTGAAGTTGTCATCGCTGTAGAAGAATCGGGCCGCGCTCGGACCCCGCATGAGCGTTGCGGGTCTGAGCGCGATGCGCGTGCGGAACGCGTCGGCCTCGAAGCGGTCGAAGCGCCGCTGGCCGAATCGGTAGCCCTCCATCAAGAAGGCGAGAGTGCTGTCTGCGTGCGTCTGCTGAAGAACCATGCGGGGCACCGTAATCGACAACGAGCCGGTGCGCAGGGGGGTTGACGCGAGCGCGATGCAGACCTATCGAGTCGTCGACACCTCTAGTCGCCCAGTCGTACTTCGTACACGGGCACCAGCACGAGGCGCACCGTCTCGACGTCGACTCCGCGGGCGGTGAGCGCTGCCTCGAGCGACTCAGTCTCGGGCAACGGCAGCGGGCCCTCGAGGTAGACCGTGATCTCGTCGCGCGAGTAGATGAGATTCGTCAAGCTCCATCCCGCATCGACGCTCCACCGATTCACTTCGTCGTGCACTGCGGTCTCGGTGAGCGAGCGCGAGGCGATGTCTGCACTCGTGAAGGTCAGCGGCAGCCCGATGACGATGAGCATCGCGGCGAGCAGGGCGGCTGGCTTGCGCAGACTCGCCGAGACGGCGCCGTCGGCCGCTGTGACGGCAGCAAGCCGATTGACCCCGTAGATCGACATGACGACGATGCCCGTCGCGATGATCGCGACGACGTTCGTGACGAACAGCAGCAGGGCTCCGAGCGCTTCGACCCACGCCCCTGATTCGAGCGTGAGCCCGACCACCGTCAGCGGAGGCACGAGCGAGATCGCGATGGCGACACCCGGCAGGGTGTCAGAGATGTCGCGTCGCACGAGCGCCACCGAACCAACCACTCCTGTGCCGAGTGCAGCCAGCAGGTCGATGAGTCGCGGGCTGACGCGCCCCGCCACCTGCGAATTCGTCGCAGCGACGACATCGCCCGTCACCGTCAAGCCGATGAGGTATCCGATCGCGACCGCGGCGGCGGCGCCCGCGATCACGAGCAGCATCGAGCGCATCAGGTTGGCGCGATCACCGAGCACGGTCGCGAGCATCGTTCCTTGAATCGGGCCGAGCAGCGGCGCGACGATCATGGCGCCGATCACCGCGGCCGTCGAGTCGGCGACGACTCCCGCCGAGGCGATGATCGCCGAGAGCACCAGCAGCAGCCAGAACCGCGAATGCCGGGCAGCGGCCTCCGGCCCGTCGAAGAAGACCGACTCCCGCATCTGCAGGGGTGTGGCGAAACGCGACTCCATGGGCTGAATCTAGCCCTCCACCGCCCCCGTGCGCGCCCTAGAGTGAAGACATGATTCGCCACATCGTGCTGTTCAAGCTCGCCGCCGACGACGAGACCCAGCGCCGCGAAGACGCTCACGGCATCGCCGAGCGCCTCGAAGCTCTCGCGACGCAGATCGCGGGCATCCAGAGCATTCGCGTCGATCGCGATCTCGGTCTCGTCGACGGGCACTGGGATCTCGCGCTCGTGTCAGAGCACGACGACAACGCGGCCCTCGAGGCCTACCAGGTGCACCCGGCCCACAAAGAGGTGTTCGCCTACATCTCGTCAGTGATCAGCGACCGCGCGGTCGTCGACTACTCGCTGTAGCGTCGTGAGCGAGGTCACCACCCCGAGAATGCCAGGGTGGATGCTCGCGCACTCGGGTGAGCACCTCACGATCGAGAGGCTGCGGCTTCGACTCTCGGCCTACGTCTACGGAAACATTCTCGTGCTCGCGGCCATCGTCATCGCCACGGGCAAGTCGATTGTCGGCGGCGAGGCCGCGCTGCTCGTCTCGGTGACCGCCCTGACGACCTATGTCGCCCACATTCTCGCCCACAACGTGGGTCAGCAGCTGGGTCGTGAACGCCACGCGCATCGCCCGCACATGGTGCATGAGATTCAGGATGCCCTGCCGATTCTCGTCTCGGGCGTCGTGCCGGCCGCCATTCTGTTCGTGGCGACCTTCTCAGTCGTGCCGACGCAGTTCGCGCAGCTCACCGCAGCGGTGTGGGTCGTCGGGCGCCTCGCGCTCATCGGCTTTCTCGTCGAACGGCTCAGCGGTCGACGCCCCACCTGGCGCACCCTCTCAGGCGGGCTCGGGCTCGCACTCGCCTGCGCGATCGTCGTCGTGCTGAAAGTGCTGTTCGCGCACTGACGCGCGAGTCGAACGAGTCAGACGGCCAGTGCCGTCAGCCCGCCGAACACGGCATAGGCGGGCCACACGATCGCCTGCAGCAGCCCGAGGATGACTCCCCAGAAGCTGCCGTCGCTCTGCCCGATGAAGTAGACCGCGGCGCCGATGTAGGCGAGCAGTCCGAAGAACCCGAGCGGAGCCGCCTGCTGCACTGCCTTGCCACTTGCCATGAGAGCCTCCTGAGCTGTGTCACCGCATAGCGTATGGCCTGACGGTGACGATCGGCAGGGCCCAAGGGCCCCTGTGCCGACTCGGAGGCCGAGGCGCGACGAGTAGACTGAGCTTTTGCGCAGCCGTCGTGGTGACCGGAGGAGTTGATGACCGAGCAGCTCGACGCCACCCTCGAGGCTGCCCGACGACGCACCATCGCCGTCATCTCGCACCCCGACGCCGGCAAGTCGACGCTCACTGAAGCCCTGCTGCTGCACGCCCAGGCGATCGGCAGGGCCGGGGCCGTGCACGGCAAGCGCGGGCGCTCGACGACGGTCTCAGACTTCATGCAGATCGAGCAGCAGCGTGGCATCTCGATCAGCAGTGCATCCATTCAATTCGACTATCGCGATGTCGTCATCAACCTCGTCGACACCCCCGGCCACTCCGACTTCTCTGAAGACACCTATCGCGTGCTCTCGGCGGTCGACGCGGCGATCATGCTCATCGATGCCGCGAAAGGCCTCGAAGCGCAGACCATGAAACTGTTCGAGGTATGCCGGCGCTGGAATGTTCCGATCATCACGATGGTGAACAAGTGGGATCGCCCCGGCAGAGCGGCCCTCGACCTCGTCGACGAGATTCGCGAGCGCACCGGCCTGCTGCCGACGCCGATCACGTGGCCGGTCGGCGAAGCGGGCTACTTCGAAGGCCTGCTCGACGTGCCGAGCGGTCGCATGCAGCGGTTCGAGCGCTCGAGCGGAGGCGCCACCGTCGCCCACTGGACCGAGCTCGAGCCTGAGCAGGCCGCCGCCGATCACGGGCCGGCCTGGCAGACCTCGCGCGAAGAAGTCGAACTGCTCGCGCTCGACGACCACGTGCACGACACCCAGCGCTTTCGAGCTCGCGAGACCACTCCCCTGGTCTTCGGCGCCGCGGTGCACAACATCGGAATCCATACCCTGCTCGACCTCATCGCCGCAGAGGCGCCCGGCGCGGTGGCACGCCGCGCTGTCGATGACTCTGCGCGATCGGTCGACGACGACTTCTCGGGCTACGTGTTCAAGGTGCAAGCGGGGCTCGACTCGGCGCATCGCGACCGCATCGCCTTCCTGCGCGTGTGCTCGGGCCGGTTCGAGCGCGGCATGACCGTGACCAACGCGCGGTCGGGTCGCACGGTCACGACGAAGTATGCGCAGCAGCTGTTCGGCAGCGAGCGCGAGACCGTCGAAGAAGCCTGGCCGGGCGATGTCGTCGGCCTCGTCAACGCGACCATGCTGCGACCGGGAGACACCGTCTACCTGGGCAACCCCGTGCGTTTTCCTGAGCTGCCGCGATTCGTGCCCGAGCACTTCAGCGTCGTTCGCGCCGCCGACCTGTCGAAGTACAAGCAGTTTCGCAAGGGGGTCGAGTCGCTCGAGCAGGAGGGCGTGCTGCAGGTGCTGCGATCTGAGCGCCGGGGCGAGCAGCACCCCGTGCTCGGGGCGGTCGGTCCGCTGCAGTTCGAAGTGTTCGCGCAGCGCATGGAGCTCGAGTTCTCGTGCCCCGTCATTCTTGAACGGCTGAGCTACGAGACGGTGTATCTCACCGACGACTCCTCGGCCGCCGCACTCGACCGGCAGCGCGAGTGCGAGGTCGCGCGCCGATCAGACGGCGTCGTGCTCGCGCTCATCTCGACGCCGTGGCGCGCCCGCTCGATCGCGACAACCCTGCCCGAGCTGACGCTGCTGACCGTCGACGGCGAGCCGCTCGTGGCGCGGGTCTGAGCAGCACTCATCGCGACAGCGGTCAGGCGCCCACGTACTGCGCCAAGTGCTCGCCAGTGAGGGTCGACCGAGCGGCGACGAGGTCGGCTGGCGTGCCCTCGAACACGACGCGTCCGCCGTCGTGGCCCGCGCCCGGCCCGAGGTCGATGATCCAGTCTGCATGAGCCATCACGGCCTGGTGATGCTCGATGACGATGACCGAGGTGCCGTTGTCGACGAGGCGGTCGAGCAGGCCGAGCAGCTGCTCGACGTCGGCGAGGTGCAGGCCCGTCGTGGGCTCGTCGAGCACGAGCACTCGACCCGTATCGGCCATCGACATCGCAAGCTTGAGCCGCTGACGCTCGCCGCCCGAGAGCGTCGAGAGCGGTTGGCCGATCGTGAGGTAGCCGAGGCCGACATCGTTGAGCCGTTGCAGAATCGCGTGCGCGGCTGGCACGCGCGATTCGCTGTGGGCGAAGAAGTCGACGGCATCACTCACGGGCATCGCCAAGACGTCGGTGATGTTGGCTCCGCCCAAGCGGTACTCGAGCACCGAGGCCTGAAAACGGCGACCACCGCAGTCTTCGCACGGGGTCGAGACGGTGGCGAGCATCCCGAGATCGGTGTCGATGACACCGGCACCGTTGCAGGTGGGGCACGCGCCTTCAGAGTTCGCGCTGAAGAGCGCGGGCTTGACGCCGTTGGCTTTCGCGAATGCCTTGCGAATCGGTTCGAGCATGCCCGTGTAGGTGGCGGGGTTGCTGCGGCGCGACCCTCTGATCGCTGCCTGATCGACGGCGACGACGCCGTCGCGCGTGGCGACCGAGCCGTGGATGAGCGAGCTCTTGCCCGAGCCGGCAACGCCCGTGACGACGACGAGCACACCGAGCGGCACATCGACATCGACGCTCTGCAGGTTATGGCTCGACGCGCCTCGCACCTCGAGCGCACCCGACGGCGTGCGCACCGAGCTCTTGAGCGTGGCGCGATCATCGAGATGCCGACCCGTGAGGGTGCCGCTCGTGCGCAACTGCTCGACAGTGCCCTCGAACACGATCTCACCACCGGCCGAACCGGCGCGCGGGCCGAGGTCGACGACGTGGTCGGCGATGGCGATCGCCTCGGGCTTGTGCTCGACGACCAGCACCGTGTTGCCCTTGTCGCGCAAGCGCTGCAGCAGGTCGTTCATGCGCTGAATATCGTGCGGGTGCAGGCCGACCGTCGGCTCGTCGAAGACGTAGGTGACGTCGGTGAGCGACGACCCGAGATGCCGAATCATCTTGGTGCGCTGAGCCTCACCGCCCGAGAGCGTGCCCGCCGGGCGGTCGAGGCTCAGATAGCCGAGACCGATCTCGACGAACGAGTCGAGTGTGCGCCTGAGATTGCCGAGCAGCGGCGCCACCGGCGGGGCATCGAGCGCCCCCACCCAGGCCGCGAGGTCGCTGATCTGCATCGCGCAGGCTTCGGCGATATTCACCCCGCCGATGCGCGACGAGCGTGCCGCCTCACTCAACCGCGTGCCTTCGCACTCTGGGCACGGTGAGAACGTCACGGCGCGCTCGACGAAGGCGCGGATGTGGGGTTGCATCGCGTCGACATCTTTGCTGAGCATCGATTTCTGGATGCGGGGCACGAGCCCCTCGTAGGTCATGTTGATTCCGGTGACCTTGACCTTGGTGGGTTCTCTGTAGAGAAAGTCGTGCAGCATCTCGGGGCTGAAGTCTCGAATCGGGGTGTCGCCATCGACGAGCCCCGACTCGGTGAAGATGCGCACCATCCAGCCGTCGGCCGTGTACCCGGGCACCGTGATGGCCCCCTCGTTGAGCGACTTCGAGTCGTCGTAGAGCTGCGCGAGGTCGATGTCGTTGATGCTGCCCATGCCTTCGCACCGCGGGCACATGCCGCCGAGGTAGATCTCGTTCTCGATCGTGACCGTCTCGCCTGTCGAGCTCGAACGCTCGCCGCTCACGCGCGTCGTCGGCACGTTGAACGAGAACGCGTTCGGTGGGCCGATCTGCGGCTCGCCGAGGCGGCTGAACAGCACTCGCAGCATCGCGTTGGCGTCTGTCGCGGTGCCGACCGTCGACCGCGAGTTCGAGCCCATGCGCTCTTGGTCGACGATGATGGCTGTCGTCAGCCCTTCGAGCACGTCGACGTCGGGGCGACCGAGGCTCGGCATGAAGCCCTGCACGAAGGCGCTGTAGGTCTCGTTGATCATGCGCTGCGACTCGGCCGCGATCGTGCCGAACACGAGACTCGACTTGCCAGAACCGCTTACGCCCGTGAAGACCGTGAGCCGACGCTTCGGAATGTCGACGCTGACGTTCTTGAGGTTGTTCTCTCGAGCGCCCTGCACGCGGATGAGGTCGTGCGAGTCGGCGGGGTGGTGCTGCACTTCGGTCATCTGTACATCTTGGCCGGGATTGCAGACATCGTGGGCGCTCTGCGAGTCGTTCTGCGCCGAATGTGCTCGCGCAACCGCGCTGCACTTGACCCCGACGTAACGTCATAGTTTTTCATCAGGTCATGCGCATCACTCCCTTCGCCTACCTGTCGTCATACCTGCTCTCGCTGCTCGGCAACTCGATCGCCGCAGTGGCGTTGCCGCTCATCGTGCTGCAGACCACGGGCAGTGCTCTCGGTGCTGGCATCGTCGCCGCCTCGACCGCGCTTCCCGCGGTCGTCGCGGGCCTGCTCATGGGCGTCGTCATCGACCGCATCAACCGGCGCACGTCATCGGTCGTCACCGACCTGATCTCTGCCGCCGCGATCGCCGCGCTGCCGCTCGTCGACCTCATCAGCGGGCTCAGCCTCGGGTGGTTCGTGCTCTTCGGCATCATCGGCTCGCTCGGCGATGTTCCCGGCATGACGGCGCGCGAGACGCTGCTGCCCGCGGTCGTGCGGCACAGCGGCGTCTCGGCCGAGCGGCTCATCGGCCTGCGCGAAGCACTCGGCGCCGTCGCGCTGCTCATCGGCCCGGCGATCGCCGGCGTGCTCATCACAGCGCTCGACGGCTCGACGGTGCTCTGGATCACCGCTGGCACCTCGTTCGCGGCCGCCCTCATCACGCTGCTCATTCCGCACAGTGTCGGCCGCCTCGGCGACGACGAGCCCAGCGGGTCCGCCGGTTCGAGCTGGCAGCAGTTGCGCACCGGTTGGCGCGCGCTCGCGAGCAGCCGGTTTCTCGTCGCCGTCACGAGCATCACGCTCATCGCCGTCACGGTGCTCGCAGCCATGCAGTCTCTCGTGCTTCCCGTCTACTTCACCGTCATCGAGCAGCCCGGGCTGCTGGGCTTCGTGCTCACCGCCCTCGCCGCTGGCATGCTCGTCGGCGCCGGCACCTACGCGGCGGTCGGCCACCGAGGTTCTCGACGGGTGTGGTTCGTCGTCGCGCTCGGGGGCACGACGGCGGGCTTCGCGCTCATCGCCTGGCTGCCGTCGCCCGCGGCGGTGTTCGCGGGAGCCATGGTGGTCGGCGCGGCGAGCGGTGTGCTCAACAGCGTGCTCGGCGTGCTGCTCATCGAGAGGATTCCAGAACTGCTGCGCGGGCGCGTGCTGAGTTCGCAGAACGCGATCATGACCTTGGCTGCGCCCGCAGGCATCATGGCTGCGGCCCTGCTCATCGAGTACGCATCGCTCGCACTCGCCTCGGCGCTCATCGCCTCGCTCTGGCTCATCGCGCTCGTCGTGGGGCTGGGTTCGCGATCGCTCCGTACGCTGGAACGGAGCACCCCCGGAGAGGACGCCCCCGATGCGCAGCAGTGAGTTGGCCGCACTGGCGGGCGTCACCGTGCGCGCGCTGCGGCACTACCACCAGCTCGGAATTCTCGATGAACCGCCCCGCTCGGTCAACGGCTATCGCGAGTACACCGTGCACCACCTCGTGCGCATCCTGCGCATCACTCGTCTCGCGAGTCTGGGCCTGCCGCTGCAGGGCCTCGCCGAGGTTCTCGACGCCCCGGGCGACGACTCGAGCGCCCTGCTCGACGAGCTCGATGCCGAGGTCGCCGCGCAGATCGAGCGGCTCGAGGCGCGACGAGCGACGATCGCTGAGCTTCGACGGTGGAACGCCGCCCCCGATCTGCCGAGCGAGCTCGCCCCCTATGCGGCGCTCTTGGCCGCGAGCGCCTCGACGCGCGAGATCGCGCGGTTCGACCGCGAGCAGACCATCCTGCTGAGCCACTTGGCAGGGCCTGGTGGCGCCGAGGCGATCACTGCGCTCTACGCGCGGTTCGCCGACCCCTCGGTCGTCGAGGTCTCGCGTGAGTTCACCGAGCGTTTCGCCGCTCTGCCGCCTGATGCGTCAGACGACGAGATCAGTGCGCTGGTCGAGCATCTTGTGACCTCGTTCGGGCCGCTCGTGCGTGACCTGCGGCTCGAGCTCGCCGACCTCGACTTGAGCACCGCCACAACGCTGCTCACCGATCACGCCGACGACATGCTCAACCCCGCGCAACAGCGGGCGCTCGTCCTCATCGAGCAGCGCCTGAGCGCCTACGCCGACGACTCGGGCTGATCAGACGGCGGCGGCGTCCCACCAGCGCAGCACTCGCAGCGCGAACAACGTGAGCCACGGCGAGGGCTCGCCGACTGGCACGTCGAGCTCGAACCAGACGCGACCCGGGTGGCGGCGTTCTTGCACCCAGGTTCCGTCGGGCTGCTGGGCATCGCGAATGACGGCGATCGCGTCGGATGCTCGCTCATCGGGCGGCGTGCCCTCGAGCAGTGACGCTCGGCGCAGGTAGTCGAGCGCGTTGAGGGCGCTGTAGACGTGGCGGAAGGGGTAGGCGAAGTGCGTGGCCCAGGGCGCCACGAGCTCGCCGGTCGACTCGCGGTAGAGCATCCGTCGTCGCAGCAGGTACTCCTCAGCGGCGTGACGCACCTCGCGCAGTCGGGTGTCGCCCGTGCGCTCCTCCCACTCGAGGATGCCCTTGAGCGAGTTGAGCGTCGAGTGGAAGCTCGAGCGGGTCGAGCCCTCGACCCACTCGCAATTCCAGCCCCCCTCGGTCATCGCGTGCTCGGCGAACCAGGTGGCGATGGCATCGACGTCGGCGCCCAGCCAGGCTCCGTTGGCGAGCGTGAAGCCGTTGATGCACGCATCGACCTCGCCGCCCCAGTAGGGCAGATCGTCGTACTCCCACCGCGCGTTGGCCTCGAGTTTCTCGGCCGTGCCGGCGAGCACCGAGGCCTCGAGGCCCCACTCTCGCAGCGTGTTGAGGCTCCACGTCGTCGCCGTCCATGGCTGACCGACCTTCGCCTCGTCGCCGTTCCAGTCAAAGTCGGCGGGAAAGTATGCGCCACCAGCCCAGAGCCCGTCGGCGTCTTGGTGCGAGAGCAGCTCGGCACCCATGCCCTCGGTCGCCACGCGCGCCCGCGTCGCCTGCCACACGGTCTCGGGCTCATCGGCGAGGTCGCGCTCGACCTGCCAGCGCAAGGCGGGGTCGGTGTCGAGCATCCAGTCGAGCAGCTTCTGATCGATCGTCATGCGGCGAGCGTAGTCGGGCGCTCCGTCACGCGGCAGCGAATACCGCGCCTGTCAGCTGCTGCGAAACGTTCCAGACTCGACGCCCCTCGTCGGGGTTGTCGAGGGGTGCGTAGAGCTTCTGCTCGCCCGGCGCTCCGCCGACGTTGCCCGCACCTTGCGGGCCGAAGAACGTGCCATCCGCGCCTTCGCTCGTCGCCGCCATGAGCGCGGGCAGCGCCGCCGACTCGACGGTTCCGGCGACACCGAGGCGAGAGAGCAGGCCGATGAGCCCGCGCCCCCGTGCGCGCTTCGCTCGCCCCAGTTCGGGTCGGGCGGCGAGCAGGCTCGTCGGTGCAACACCGGGGTGTGAGAGGTTGCTCGTGATGCCCCAGCCGCGCTCGCGGCTCTGACGGTTGAGTTCGAGACCGAAGAGGCCGAACGCGATCTTCGACTGAGCGTAGGCGCGCATTCCGTCGTAGCTCTCTTCCCAGTTCAGGTCGTCCCAGTTGATCGAGCCCGACCGCGCGGCGACGCTCACTTGCGAGGTCACGCGAGCGCGGCCCTCGCGCAGCAACGGCAGCAGGTGGGCGACGAGGGCGACGTGCCCGAGGTGGTTCGAGCCCCACTGCAGTTCGAATCCATCGACGGTCGTCTGACGCTCGGGCGGGGTCATGACGCCTGCGTTGTTGATGAGGAGGTGAATCGGTCGACCTTCTGCGACCAGCGTCGCAGCGAGCGCGCGCACCGAGTCGAGCGACGAGAGGTCGAGGTCGTGCAGCGTCACGGTCGCGCTGGGCACGGCGGCCGCGATCGTCGCGGCGGCGACTTCGCCCTTGGCGCGATTGCGCACCGGCAGGAGGAGCTCGGCGCCCGCCGCGGCGAGCCTGCGGGCGATGACGACGCCCATGCCGTCGCTTGCACCCGTGACGAGGGCGAGGCGACCGGTGAGATCGGGCAGAGTGATGTCGAGCGGAGTGCGAGGCATGATGAGCCTTTCTGAATCGTGGTGTGGTTCTCACCTTCCGCGCTCGGTCACGAGTCATCCAGGGCGCACGTATCAAGGGATCGACAGGCCGTGGATGCCCGAGCGGGCCACACTGTAAACACGAGTCGTACCGGCAGAAGGGAGTGCGCCATGCAGATCGACCGTTCGGGCCTTGCCGCGTTCCTGCGCCACCGCCGCCAGTCGCTGCAACCGGAAGATGTCGGTCTGCCGCGCGGGCCGCGGCGCCGCACCGACGGCTTGCGCCGCGAAGAGGTCGCGGCGCTGTGTCACATGTCGACCGACTACTACTCGCGGCTCGAGCGCGAGCGAGGCCCCCAACCGTCCGAGCAGATGATCGCTGCGATCGCCCAGGGCCTGCACCTCACGCTCGATGAGCGTGACCACCTCTTCCGACTCGCCGGCCAGCGCCCGCCCGAGCGCGGCCCGTCGAGCGCGCACATCAGCCCTGGCATGCTGCGCATCTTCGATCGGCTCGGCGACACTCCCGCCGAGATCGTTAGCGAGATCGGGGAGTCGCTCAAGCAGACGCCGCTTGCCATCGCAATGCTCGGCGATCTGACCGCCCTCCGCGGCCCCGCCCGCAGCCTGCCATACCGCTGGTTCACCGACCCTGCCGCCCGCGATCGCTACGACCCGCGCGATCACGAGCGGCTCTCACGAGTATTCGTCTCGAACGCGCGAGTCGTCGCGACGCGTCGCGGGCCCGACTCGGCGGTCGCGCAGCTCGCCGAGCGGCTTCGCGCCGAGAGCGAGGAGTTCCGGGAGCTCTGGGATGACCAGCAGGTGTCGGTGCCGATGGGTGAGATGAAGCGATTCGTGCACCCCGAGGTCGGCGCGCTCGAGTTGCACTGTCAGACGCTCGTCGACCCCGATCAATCGCACTTCTTGCTCGTGTACACGGCCGTGCCGGGCAGCGAAACGCATGCACGATTGCAGTTGCTCTCGGTCATCGGTGCGTCGGCACTGCTGTGAACGCTTGACACGGCGCACGAAACGGCACAATACTTAGGCTTGTGCCTAACTATTCTGACGATGTTGCGTCGGTGCTTCGCGCCCTCGCCGACCCGACCCGTCGGCAACTTGTCGAGCGTCTCGCGAGAGCGCCCGGAACGGTCACCGAACTCGCCGAGCCGTTCGACATGGCGTTGCCCTCGTTGCTGCAGCACCTCGGCGTGCTCGAGGCAGCGGGCATCATTACGACGCAGAAGGTCGGGCGCGTGCGCACGGCGAGTCTGCGCCCCGGCGCCTTCGACGCGCTGCACCTCTGGCTCGGTGAGCAGCGCACACCTGCAGAGCGCCAAGCTGATCGGCTGGGCATCCACCTCGCCCGCACCCAACTCGCCCAGGAGGCACCATGACCCGCGTTCGCGCCGACCTCATGATCTCGCTCGACGGCATTGCCGCGACCGATGACGCGACTCCCGAGTCGCCGTTCGGGGAGGACTGGGCCCGCCTCACCGAGCACTACGTGGCGACGCGATCGTTCCGCGAGCGTGTCTTCGGCGACACCTCCGGCGAGGGGACGACGGGTCTCGACGACGACTTCCATCAGCGCTACTTCGAGGGGGTCGGTGCCGAGATCATGGGCGCCGGAAAGTTCGGGCTGCACGCCTACCCCGACGACCCCGACTGGCGCGGTTGGTGGGGCGACACTCCCCCATTCCGCTACCCCGTCTTCGTGCTCACCCATCGCGAACTGCCGTCGATCGAGATGCTGGGCGGCACGACGTTCACCTTCATCAGCGCCTCGCCCACCGAAGCGCTCGCGATCGCCACCGAAGCCGCCGGAGGCGCCGACGTGCGCATCGGCGGTGGACCGACGAGCCTGGTGCCGTTTCTCACGGCGGGTCTCGTGGACGAACTTCACGTCGCGATCACACCGATCGTGCTCGGGCGCGGCATTCGATTGTGGGATGCCCTCCGCCACTTCGATCGCGACTACCAGGTCAGCTCTGTCACAGCACCGAGTGGAGTCACCCACGTCACCTTTACGAGAGACCAGGCACGCTCATGACGACAGCTCACCGCGAGCGCAGTCTCGCCCACGCCGGGTTCACGCTCACCCGCGACTACCCCTCGCCCATCGCCGACGTCTGGCGGGCCTTCGCCATCGAGTCGCTCAAGAAGAAGTGGTTCGGCGAAGACGACTCGTGGGCGATCGGCGAGTGGCGCTTCGACTTCCGCGTCGGCGGGCGCGACGTCGCCGAAGGCACGTTTCACGACGGCCCGCACTCGCGTTACGAGGCCGAGTACACGTCGATCGTCGAGCACGAGCGCATCGTCACGACCTACAACATGTGGATAGACGGCACGCACATCTCGACCTCGGTGGCGTCGTACGAGTTCGAGGTCGTGCCGGGCGGCACGCGCCTCACCCACGCTGAGCACGGCATCCATCTCGATGGTTTCGACACGGGCGAGCAGCGCGAAGCCGGCACCATCGCGCTGCTCGAGGCGCTCGGCGCACTGCTCGCCGGGGAGCGCTGACGTGTCGCGCATCGTGTACTCGGTGATGTCGTCGCTCGACGGCTACAACACTGACGCCGAGGGCGATTTCTCGTGGGCGTTTCCGCCCGAGCCCGTGGTCGCTTCGCTCATCGCCGACGCACAGTCGGTGAGCACCTACCTCTACGGCCGACGCATGTACGAGACGATGGCGGGGTGGGAGACCGACCCGACGTGGGCCGAAGGGTCGCCCGAATCGGCCAACTTCGCCGAGCTCTGGCAGCGCGCCGACAAGGTCGTCTTCTCGCGCACGCTCACAGAGGTGTCGACGCAGCGCACGCGGCTTGAGCCCGAGTTCACGGTCGAGGCGCTCGAGCGCGCTCGCGCAGAGGCGACGGGCGACCTCACGATCGAGGGGCCGACGCTCGCGGCCGAGGCCTTCCGCCTCGGGCTCATCGACGTCGTCGAGGTGCTCGTGTGCCCCGTCATCATCGGCGGCGGTCTGCGCGTCTTTCCCGACGGCGTTCGCCTCGACCTCAACCTCACTCGCGAGAAGCGGTTCGAGAACGGCATGGTGCAGCTCACGTACGAGCGTCGCAATCAGTGAGCAAGTACTGCTCGAGCCTCAACCATGCCGGTGGCCTCGGCGTGCCATCCGGTAGCAGTGCGAACGCCTCATCCTCATCGATCAACCGCGGCGCCGTGAGCAGCAGCTCGGCGCCGTCGATTCGCAGTCGGGCAGCGCCCGCCGCAAGAGTGTTCCGAACCCAGTCAGAGTTCGCCCCGTAGAGCGGCAGAAAGAGGTAGCCGCCCGCGACGGCATGCGCGTCGAGAGGTGTCTGATACTCGCGGCCGGAGGTGCGCCCTCTGTGGATGATGACAGGGCGCTTGCCCTTCTTCAACTCGCTCGGGTTGAAGCTCCACTTGTTCATGCGCGCCCACCATCGCGGCATCGGCATCGGTCACTCCCCCGCCTTGGCGGCGCGCTCGAGCCCGTCGAGCAGCAGCCCGAGCGTGAATTCGAACTCGGTCTGCGAATCGCACCAGCCGAGCGTCGCCTCGTCGTCAGAGTGCAGCTCTGCCCCGACCATCGCGGCCGTGTACGGAAAGTGCTCGGCGAACTGCGCGACGAGGTCGTCACTCATCTCGACGCCTTCCATCTGAGGGCCGCCTTCGGGCGAGCTGAAGGGCTCTTGCACGAAGCCGAGCACCATGCTGCTGAGGGCGTGCAGACCGCGGTGCGCCGTGCGATACGACACGCCGCCCTCGATCATCGCCCCGAGCACTGCCTCGAACATCGACTGCACCTGCAACGGAATCACGCTTCGCGAGGTGATGAGGGCCGGCGCCCACGGGTGCCGCAGCATCACACGTCTGGCGGCAAGGCTGCGGGTGCGCACGGCAGCTCGCCAGTCGTCAGAGGCCGCACCCTGTCGCGCCGCGGCCGCCATCGACTCGTCGAGTGCCTCGCTGGCGACTCGCTCGACCAGACCATCGAGCAGCGCATCCTTGTTCGCCACGTGGTGGTAGAGCGACATCGCTTCGACCCCCAGCTCGGTCGCCACGCGCCGCATGCTCACGGCCGACAACCCTTCGGCGTCGGCGAGCGAGAGGGCGGTGTCGAGAATGCGCTCTCGCGTGACCGGTGGTCGTTCAGCAGTGGCCACGGCATCCCTTCGACGCTCTCCATCTTGCGTTACCTTACAGCGTATGGCAACCTTACGCCATAAGGTGCACGAGTCACGGGCACCGCAACTCGATCGGAGCATCCATGCACCCCCTCACCCGAACCGCCCGCCTGACGGGCACCTTCTACCTCGGTCTTGCCGTGACCGGCATGCTCGGCTTTCTGCTCATCAGACCGCAGGTCTTCGTCGCCGGCGAGAGCGGCGCCGTGCTCGACGCGCTCGCGAGCAACCTGCCCCTCGCTCGCCTCGGGCTGCTGCTCGAGCTCGGCATCGTGGTCACGCAGGTGCTCACCGCACTCTGGTTCTTCAAGCTCTTTCGCGGCGTGAACTCCTTCGCCGCCGGCACCCTCGCCACGCTCGGCCTCATGAACGCGACTGCGATCTTGGGCAGTGCCGCCGCACTGGGCACCGCCATCCAGATCGCCGACAGCGGTAGCGCTGACGCGGCCGTGCAGGTAAGCCTTCTCGTGCTGCTCGCCAACGGTTTCTGGGCGGCCGGAGTCGTCTTCTTCGGCGCCTGGCTGATTCCCATGGGAATGCTCGTGCTGCAGTCTGCCTACGCATGGCGCTGGATCGGTTGGGTGCTCATCGGCGGTGGCATCGGCTACATCGCGAGCATCGTGGTCGGCACGCTCGCACCCGACGCCACAGACCTGGCGAGCATCTTGACCATTCCGGCCACCGTGGGCGAGTTCGCGATTCTGCTGTCGTTGCTCTTTCGCGGCGTGCCCTCACGCGCGCTCGCGTCCGTCAGCGAGACGACACGAACTTGACCTGGTGGCCTTCCGGGTCGCGCACCCAGCCATAGCGAAGACGCCCATCGGGTGAATCTTGCGGCGGCGAGACAGCAGAGCCTCCTGCGTCGATCGCAGCGGTGAACGCAGCGTCGACGTCGGCGCACCAGAAAACGACCTCGGTGCTCGCGTGGCGTTGCGCGCCGACGCCCAGGCGCGCGATGCGGTTGGCGGCGCCGGCTGAGGTGAGGCCGATGCGCGTACCAGCCGCGTCGACTTCGAGGTGTTCCGGATGCCCTTCCGCGGGTGTTCGGAACACCTCGGCGAAGCCGAGCGCACGAAAGAACCCCGCGACGAGCTCGACGTCGTCGCAGAACAAGTTGACCTGCACGGCCGTGAACTGCTGCGCACTCACGCCGCCGATGCTACGCGACGGGCCCTCGTTGCGGAGGTCGACAGACGATGATCTCTCCCCGACCCGTCGCGACCATTGGGCCAAGACTGAAAGGGGCCACGAAAGTAGAACCCTTCACTGCCTCGAGCACTCGCCCTCCCGCACGAAGTGAGACCGTTCCAGCGGTGACCACGAGAACCGCATAGCCTCGTTCGAGGCGGCGGGGACGGTCGACGATGACTCGTTCGAGGCGGAAGTAGCGATCTGCCTCGACAGGTAGCACTTGTTTCGAGGCCACAGCGGGATACACCAGTGACTTGAGTCTCGACATCGGCAGGCGACTGGTGGTCACCGCTGACAATACGGCGGGGTACCCCACTCCGAGATGCCCGTCGCGCGTGGGGTCGAGACCGTACGGCTCGTGCTCAAGCATGATCGACAGGTCGCTCGGCTCTTGAACTTCGAGCAGCACAACCCCCGCCCCGATCGAGTGCAGGGTGCCGGGCGTCACGTAGACGACATCGCCTGGCGCCACGGCAACGCGGTGCAGCGCCGCGAGCAGGTCGCTTTCTCGGCTGCGCATCAAGCGTGCAAGACCCTCATGATCGTGCTCTTCTCTCAGCCCGAGGTGCACCTCGCCACCCCGAATGATGTACCAGGCTTCAGCCTTGCCGTGCGTCTCGCCACAGAGCCGTGCAGCATCTGCCGCGCAAGGGTGGGCGTGCACCGGAAGCCGTTGCCCGGCGTGTAGCAGCTTCACGAGCAGCAGAGGGTCAGCGCCACAATGTTCGACGTGAACTGGGCCGAGCCACTGTTCGGGTTCAGCCGCGATCGCGTCACGCAGCAATTGGCCATGGGGAAGTGTCGTGAGCCCCGCACGTGTGCCGCCGTGAACACACGTCGTCGACGCGACCCAGTCTTCGGGCTCGTGCGAGGCTTCCACTCGTTCGCCGCGAAAGTCTCCGAGTGCGGGGCCCCCTCGATAGAACCGATCGGGCACGCGGTTCGATGAGAGCCGCACGAGTTCGGTCTCGTGCGAAGCCCCCCGCACGGCCGTGCCGCCTATCCTCACCGTGTTTCGATCTGGCTGCGCACAGCGGGCAGCCCCACCGAGAGCGCTGCCACCATGCCGCCGACGAAGGCATCGCCGAGACCGATCGTGGTCGGGCTCGGCGTCGTGATGGCCGGTGCCGCGACGCACACAACGTCGTGCTGAGTGTTGAGAGCTGCAGCCACATCGAGCCCAACCTTCTGCCGGGGGCCGTCAAGCACCTCGACAACATCGGCCGCTGTCATCGAGTCTCCTCGACCAAAACGGCACCCCGCCACGCTCGTGCCCAGCACCAAAGCATCACGCCATCTGCTGGGCTCACGACCGATCGCCGCTGCCCAGCCTGCCGTGTGAAGAACGAGCGTGCGAGCTGGCACGGCGGCGTGCAGGGAACGTAACGCGTCGGCCACCTCCGACGGCTCGTCGACCGGCAAGGGGTAGCCAAGATACTCCGCGGCCTCGCTCTCGTTCATGCTCCAGACATCCACTCGCTCGACGAGCGCATCACGCACAACTCTCGAGAACCCGGCGCGATGATATGCAGCGTCTTCAAAGAACAGAATCGAGTCAGCTGGCCTCCTCTGCACGTGACGCAATACCGTCGCAAGTCGGTCGCGCAAGACGTGCTCATCTTGAATGACGTTGAAGCTGGAGAGCACGATGACGTCGGCCTCTGCCGAAAGCTCGCCGAGCTCGTCGGCGATGCGCAGTTCGCGATGCGGTGGGTCATTGGCGAAGATCACCCGGTCAGCGCGTCGTGCTGTGATGGTGCGATCACCCACCTCGACAGTGAAGCCCTTCGCAAACTGAATGATCAGGTGCGGGTCAAGCGAATCACTCTGCGCGCTGCACACCCACTCAATGCCCGGCGGCAAGAGCCTGCGCACGGTGTCGTCGATGCTCACAAGGTGCAGAGTGCTGGGCACACCGAGCACGTGCATCGCGAGCGCCGCACGCGTGCAGGTTCCGCCGAGAGTGACACGGTGCTCAAACTTCGCGGCAAGCTCGTGAGCAACGGCCGGGTCGGCGAGAAACCGTTCGCTGCCCACTGCCTCGTCGATGTGAGCAAGCAACACCACGATCGCGTCGCGCGCAGACTCGACTGCACGCGAGCGGCTGAGCTCTCCGGCAACAATGTCGTACTCGCGCACGAGTTCGCCCAGCACGTGTTCGTCGAGCGTGAGTTCGAAGTCAACCGTGCCGCCGAGCCCGAGCACCGACCGTGGTGTCACTGCTGTCACCGCCTTAGTACAAGTCTGCCTTGCCTGCGGCACCGAAGAGATCGATCTTGTGCGCCGCCACGACGTTCATTCCCGCGATCGCAGGAGGCTGAATGATGAGCGGCTCACGAAGATCTGCATTTTTCAACACGTCGCGCATGGCGTCGTGGTAGGCCACCTTGATGTCACTCGAGATGTTGATCTTGTTGATTCCCGTGCGCGCCGCCTGCCCGATCTCGTCGTCGGGGTTTCCCGAGCCACCGTGCAAGACCAGGGGCATGGCGACGGCAGCCTTGATCTCGGCGAGCAGATCGAGCCTGAGCTCGGGCTTCATTCCGGCCGGGTAGAGGCCGTGTGAGGTTCCGATCGCGACCGCGAGGCTGTCGACACCGGTCTCGGCCACGAACCGAACCGCGTCTTGCGGGTCGGTGTAGATGATGTGCTCGGCTCCGGTCTCGCCGAAGTTGTCTGCCTTCCCGATCGTGCCGAGTTCGCCCTCGACCGACAGTCCGACCGCATGCGCGATCTCTGCAACCTCACGAGTGATCGCCACGTTCTCGTCGAAGGGCAGCATCGAGCCATCGATCATGAGCGAGGTGAACCCCGCTTGAATCGCGATGAGCGCCTGGTCGCGGGTGGCACCGTGGTCGAGGTGAACAGTGACGGGCACAGAACTGCTGTGAGCTCGGGCGATGATGCCGGCGACCAATTCGGTGCCGATGTGGGCGAGTTCGTCGGGGTGGATCGCCACGATGAGTGGAGCACGCTTCTTCTCACAGATCTCGACGACGCCTTTGAACATCGCGTAGTCGCTGATGTTGAACGCGGGAACCGCGAAGTCATGAGCATGGGCGACCTCGAGGATCTGCTTGCCGGTGATGAGCACTGAATTTCTCCTAGCTGGTGTTGTGCGTGGTGGTGGACGATCTTCAGCTCTTCACAGCCCCGGAGGCGAGGCCCCCGATGAAGTAGCGCTGGAAGAAGAGGAAGAGGAGGAGGACGGGGATCGACCCGAGAATGCTCATGGCCATCATTTCGTTCCACTGATACGAGTGCTGACCCATGAGCAGCTGGATGCCGATCGGAACGGTGCGCATATCTTCTGTGCGCGTGAGGGTGAGCGCGAAGAGGTACTCGTTCCACGCGATCATGAAGGTGTACACACCGACGGAGACGATGCCGGGTACTGAGACAGGGACGAGCACTCGCCAGAGCGCAGTCATAGATCCCGCGCCGTCGACACGAACAGCCTCGTCGAGTTCTCGCGGAAGAGTGTTGAAGTAGCCCGTCATCATGATGATCGCGTACGGCAAGGTGAACACCATGTAGGTCAAGATGAGCCCTGGGTAGGTGTTGTAGAGGCCGAGTGAGACCACGAGCCCGAAGTAGGGAATCAGCAGCGTGATCGGCGGCACCGCCTGCACGCTGATGATGATCGTCGACAGCCATCTCTTGCCCCGAAACTCGAAACGGCTGAACGCGTAGGCCGCGTGAATCGCGACGAGCAGAGTCAGGGCGACGACCGAGAGTGCCACCACGTAGCTGTTGATGAAGAACCGAATCTTGACCGGATCGGTGAGGATGCTCACATAGGCGTCGAGAGAGAATCCTGGTGTCACCAATTGGGGCGGGTAGGCGAAGATTTCGGGGTTGGCCTTGAACGAGCTTGAGAGCATCCACAGAATCGGCAGCCCGGCGAATGCCGCGCCTGCCAACAGTCCGACGATGACGGCCAATCGCGTGAGGCGACGGCGAACGGTGTAGTGAGTCATGTCAGTCTCTCGCCTTCTGGTGACGGGCGTAGAAGTATGCGAGAACCATCGACATCGCCAAGATCAAGACGGCGCTCGTCGACGCGAGGGCGAACTCGTAGCGGCTGAAGGCGAGCTTGTAGGTGTAGGTGCTGAGCATTTCTGTGGCAGTAATGGGGCCGCCGCCGGTCGTCATCCAGATGAGGGCGAACTGCTGAGAGGTCCAGATGAGGTCGAGCAGCATCATGCTGATGATGATCGGGCGCAACTGCGGCAAGGTGACGTGAATGAAGCGTTGCCACGGTGACGCCCCGTCAACGGTGGCTGCTTCGTAGAGGTCGGCCGGAATGCCCTGCAGGCCAGCAAGCAGACTGATCATGAAGAACGGGTAGCCGGCCCAGATGTTGATGAAGGTCACCGCCCACAGCGCCAGTTGAGGGTCGCTGAGCCATTCGAGTTGTTGAGCCGGCAGGCCCAGGGTGACGAGAAGGTAGTTGATGACGCCGTTCGGGCTGAGCAGCATGCGCCACAAGACGGCGATGATCGCGACGGTGAAGAGCCACGGAAGAATGAAGATCACCCGGAAGATTCCTCGCACCCACGCGCTGATGAGCGGCGAGTTCAGCAGCATCGCAAACCCGAGCCCGAGCACGAGGTGCACCGCGACACTTCCCACGGTGAAGAAGACCGTGTTGCCGATCGCGATGGTGAAGGTGGGGTCAGAGAGAATCTTGATGTAGTTCTCTAGGCCCACGAGACTCGGGTTGCGGTTCGTGATGACGTTGTCGTAGATCGAGTAGCTCACGACGAGCCCGATCGGCAGCGCCATGAGAACGAGCATCAGAATGATGGTCGGCGACAAGAACCGGTATGGCTCGGTGCGGCGGTACCCGCGGGCGAGCGCCGTGCGGCGGCTCGAGTGCAGGGTGGTCACGGTAGTCATTCCTCTGCGCTGAGGGTGGCGGGCCGCGCCGCGGAGGTGGTGGTCATCCGCGGCACGGCCCGGTGGGCGGTCAGTCTCTAGAACTCTGCGAGCCAGGCGTCTTGCGCCTTCTGCAGGGCCTCTTCGACCGTTTGCTGGCCGTCGAGAGCTCGCTGCAGCTGCTCGGCGAACAGTCGCATGAGCTGTTCAGCGACAGGGAGACCGACGAACTCGTTCGCGGGGTAGCCGCTCTGGTAGATCTCGAAGGCCGTCGCGAAGACTGCGTCCCCCTGCACGAAGTCGGGCACCGACTGCGTGTTGCCGGGGAAGGCATTGGCGATCGTCGACAGCTCGGCGTTGACGTCGACGCTCATGAGGAACTCAACGAGCTTCCATGCCTCTTCAGGGTGCTCAGACGATTCAGACACTCCGATACCCCACGAGGCGTAGGGGATGCCGCGCTCGCCCTCGTAGCCGTCTTCGGCGGGCAAAGCCGAAATGCTGAAGTCGAGATCGGGGTTCGCGTCGCGAATGATGTTGATGTGCGCGAGAGACGAGATCATCATTCCCACTCGGCCGTTCGTGAACTCTTCGAGCTTGTCTTGCTCTTTGAGCGTGAACGATCCGGGTGCGATCGCGCCAGCATCCCACAGGCCCTGAATGTAGTTGACAGCAGACCGCACGTCGCTGTTGAGCAAGTCAGGTTGACCGTTCGACAGCATGCTTCCGCCCGAGGCCCACACCCACGACATCACGTCGTTTTGAATACCGTTGGGCGTCTCAAGCGAGAGGGGAAGAACCCATCCGCTCGTGCCGTCGCCGAGGCCGCTCACCGCTTCTGCCGCCGCCTGGAACTCGCTGCGGTTGCTCGGCACGCCCTCGACCCCGGCCGCACCGAGAAGGTCGTTGTTGGTGAACATGGGGTAGACGAAGTTGACGACCGGAATCATGTAGGTCGAACCCTCGAGCTGAATCTGGCTCGCGAGTTGGCTGTCGTCGTATCCGGCATCGGCCATGAGCTGCGTCATGTCGGCAAGAGCACCCTGCTTCGCGAAGTCACTCACCCAGGCGCCGTCAAGACCGACGACATCTGACATCGTGCCGGCTGCTGCACCGGCAAAGAGCTGTTCTTTCGTTGAGGCGTACGGACCACTCAGTAGTTCGACTCGAACACCGGGGTTCTCGGCTTCGAACTGGTCGACGATTGCGCGGAGTGCGCCGGCCGGAAGCTCGGGCTCCCACCACTGTGCCAACTCGAGAGTGATGGTGTCGTTGTCGGCTGGTTCTGCGGTGGCCGTGCAACCGGCCGTGATGATCAGCGTTGCTGCGGCGACGGTGCCGCCCAGGATACGAAGCGCTCGATGCGCCCCGTGAGCGTCGTTGCTCATGATTCTCCATTCTCGGGATTCTGTATTACGCACTTTAGTGCGCATTGGTGCAACTTCTTCGAATCGTAAACGCAGTTTTCTGCAGTGTCAAGGTGAAGTGCTCCACATTTCCGGCAGATACCAGCAGATAACAGCGCCATGCAGTCCCCCGTTGCGATATCTCGCGGCATTCCTGCGCTCTTCTTTCCGTTTTTTGCACGAACTAGCGGTGTGTCGCGGGAGGCCGCCGTAGGATGGGCGCGTGAATCAGCAAGAATCCCTCAGGGTCGAGCCCTCTCGCCGACGACTCCCCGCGGGGCGCAAGGCTGACCTCGTCGCGCACGTGGACGATGTCAAGCAAGTGACTGTCAGTGAATTGTCAGAGCGCTTCAACGTCTCGATCGACACCATTCGCCGCGACCTCGACCAACTCGACGCCGACGGGCTGGTCGTGCGCACGCACGGAGGCGCTGTGAGTGTGCACACGGTGCCACGCACCGACCGAGCGATCGATGAGCGTCTGCGGCTGCAGAGCCGTGAGAAGGAGACCATCGGGCGACTGGCGGCTCACCTGATCGGTGACGGTGCTGTGATCATGATCAACGCAGGAACCACCGCCCTCGCAGTGGCGCGAGCACTGCACGATCACCGTGATCTCACCGTCGCCACCAACAACCTGTTGCTGGCCTCAGAGATCGCTCCCGACGCTGTGCGAGACATCTATGTGTTCGGTGGCGCGGTGCGCACCGTGACCCAATCGACTACTGGACCGGTGCTGCTGCGACTCACGACCGGCGACCAGGCCATCGACTTGAGCTGCGACATTGCACTCATCGGCGTCGGCGCAGTGTCTGCAAGCGACGGCTACACGACGAGCAACGCTGGTGAGGCCGCAATGATGCACGAGATGATGCGTCGGGCAAACACGGTCGTCGTGCTCGCCGACTCGTCGAAGTTTGATCGCCGGCTCTTCGCACAGGTCGCGCCGCTCGAGATTGCTGACTATCTCGTGACAGATCAACTGCCCACAGGTGAGCTCGCTGAAGCACTCGACCTCGCGGGCGTCACCGTCGTCGCTCCAGAGTCGACGTCTCGGCCCTGACTACGAGCCAGACCATAGTCTGCAGAGTGCTCTCGCGTGCTCGACGGCCCGGCAGCTCGTCGGAGTACGGTGAACCCCACCGCCAGCTCTCGCCGACGGGCGGTGGCGCGTGCAAGAGGTGAAGGAGCCATCCGTGAGCGCAGAGCAGATCCCGACATTCTCCGCAGCCGAGTTCCACAGAGCGTCGGGAGTTGGCGACTGGCGCGTCACTGGCGCTGGGCCGCAAGCCGTGTTCGCCGCGGAGTCTCTCTCGCATGCGGCAGAACTGCTCGAGCCCGCGATCTCCGCCGCCGAGCGTTTCGGCGTACGACCCGACTTCGATGTACGCCCGGAGGCAGTAGTGGTGAAAGTGCCGTATCGCGATGAGCAGGGCATCCCGGCCACAACGGCGCACTTCGCCGCCGCCGTGTCAGAGGCGGCCGCCCGATTGGGTTTCACACCCGAGCCATCGCGGGTGCAGTCAGTCGGCATCTACGTAGCCCAGCACTCGCAGGTCGACGTGCGCCCCTTCTTCACGGCCGCGTTGGGGTACGAGCCGCTCGGCGACACCGATGCCGTCGACCCACTGCGGGGCGGGCCGCAGCTCGCCTTCAACCCGATCACCGGCGACACCGCATCGAGGGGCCGCACGCACTTCGACGTCTTCGTGCCGGCCGACCAGGCTCAGGCACGCGTCGACGCTGCACTCGCGGCGGGCGGCAGGCTCGTCGACGACTCGCACGCCCCGGCGTGGTGGACCCTCGCGTCGCCCGATAACCATGGAGTCGACATCGCGTCGTGGACAGACACGCATCTCATGATGCCCTAAACATCATGTGGGCATTGTCTTCAACATGACGCCAAGCGCCCTCGCCTACGAAGCACTACTCGGGGGCCCAAAGATCAGACACGAAGCGCACGACGCGTGGCTTAGGTCCTGGCCAAACCACGAAGTACTCACCAGACTCGAGCCGAACCTGGGGCTCACCGTCACTCACCACATCATCGAAAACCCCTAGTGAGATGGTTGTGCCTCCAACTGTCTCGAGTCCGTTCTTCGCCTCGGGCCGCCTCACAGACTTTAGGGAGCTATTTCGATCGAAAAGGATCGCTTCGTGCTCGAGCGCTCCGGTTTCGATCCGCTCGACGCTCTCGAGCGCCTCCGCCAAGTCGCGCGAGTACCACTCATCGAGATCGTCTAGGCCACCGTAAGGGGTGAGGAACGCGAAGTTTCTAGCGGCGGATCCCAGGTCTTTGATAGCGCGGATGATTGCGGCCTCGTTCGCCGCACTCGGAAAAGGGGAGACGGACCGCAACACGTCTACGATCTTTGCGTCCTCTGCATCCTGAAAGCCGCGGGCGATCATCCGGCCCAAGTCGGAGGGGTCCGCGTAGGTGTTGTTGAACACGCGATCAACTACATAGTCGCGCGGAACTCGAAGATTCATGCCGAGGATAGGGCGAGCCGACTCGGCCTTGGAAGACTGCCGCTGGACAGTCGGGATGACTTCGGCGAGTCGCGTTCCTGCCTTGAAAGTCTCCCGAATCGAAGCGGCGATTCGCTCCACGCGGCCGCGGGAGATCGGCTCGCGGCCCAGCCGTTCGCGTTCTGCGTGTTGCCATTCCTGGACGCGCGCCGCGAGCGCCTCCTTCAGCGTGGCGTTCGGTCCAGTCTCGCTTTCGTCAGTCCCAGTCTCTTCTGCTAGCCGTAGAAGACGCTCGTAGGTCGATGAGATTGTCTGGTTGGCCGCCTCGGGGAGTGATCCGCGAGCTTTGGCGAGTGCCTCAAGCTCAACTTGGTCGACATAGCGACCCAACTGCATCGTCCGCACGCGACGGGAACCACCATCGTCCAACTCCCACCAATCCCATCGCGAATGTGACGTAGCAGCTTCCGCAACTTCGCGAGCTCTGAGAATTTCCTTCTTCGAGCCATTGGGTACGAGGATGGTTTCAAGAGCGAAGTAAGTGGTTCCGTGCTGGTCATCTCGTGAGCGTCGGTACCGGAGCCACCCTGAAAGCACAAGTTGGCCGGCGCGGACATCAGCTCGACCGCTCTCCTTGTGATCGCCGTACTCGAATAGTCCGACCAATTCCTGTGCCGCGCGAACCGCTGAATCCGGGCGTCCAGCCTCCACCGAGAGCTTGACGATCGCGACGAACGACCACACCGCCCTCGATTGAAGCTCGCTTCGCAAATCGGCGAACGGAAATGAGTACTCGGCTAAATTCTGTATGCAGGTGCAGATTCGATTCAGGTGCCGCTCGGAGGAGCTCCTCTCGTCGACGAGAATCTCAGACCAGAGGTGCTCGAAACTTCGCAGGCACTCCTCCACATAAGCGATCGAGTTAACCTTTGGCGCCTCAATTGCTCTAGTCATCGCTTGATTAATGAAGAGATCGGCGCTTCGCGATGAGAGAGTTGCATCCTGTTCGACTTCCCAGATGCTCCGGAACAACCAGTCTCTTTGCCTCGTATTCGGTCTTTTCGAGGATTCTGCTGTGTCGGATCTAGAAATCCAAACGCTCCGAACAACGTCGCTCAGGAGCTTGAGAGCTCTTTCGGCAGTTCCAAAGGCCCCAGTCCTAAGGCTCACGCCAATTGCGTCCTTCAGGTTGGCAATCTCCCGATCGGTTTCCTCCTCGGGCGTGACGACATCGGCCGACTCAAAGTCGACGCTCGCCTGGAGTGTACGAATCAGACGATTCCTAAGCTCGTCGGGCAAAGGCCTATCAGACCCCACGCGAAATGCCGTCTGACCGAACCGAGTTCGCTCGCCGGGCAATAATTCGATGGACACCTGGGCGGGGCTATAAGCAGTGCCCATGGGGCCAGCACCACCTGTCGCTACCGCGGGGGCAAGGAGTGCGAGAGCGTGACTTAGTACCTGTGGTTTCACCCCCTTGAAAACGAGTCCAGCTCGCGGCACCGGAACATTGAGAACGGCAGTTCGCTCCGTGAGGTCTCCGAGACGCAGGCCCAGCTTGGCTAGCGACTTAAGTCGACGTTGAGACTCACCTTGCGACTTCGCTGTCAACTCAAGGCGACGTGCAAGCGTATCCACCAACGACGTTCGCACGACCTCGTCCAGCCGAGACGGGTTGCCGAACAGGGCCACAAGTCGAATGGAGGAGTTGACGAGTAGAGCTACCGTCGGAAGGAACCAGAACAGTGACACACCCAATGCCCCGATTGGGCTCGGAAGCCACGCCGTTTGGACCGCTATGATCAGATTCGCTGTCAAGCCGACGCCTACGAACCACCCTGCTCGGACGTGATCGAGAACACTGCTTCTACTAGCCCCTACCGCCGTTGGAGCCTCCGCGAAGAGCTGAGCGGCAATTGCAAGACCCGCGAATCCCACGGATAAAAAGGTTGTCTGCACCTGCCACAAGACCCCATCGGACCCGACCACGACAGTCAAGCCGCCGAGTGCTCCTACAGCAGGGTCTATGTACGCAAGAACGAGGCCGAGCGCGCTAACGAGGAAAAGGCAGGCAACAAAGACAACGTCAGGTGATTTCATCGGAGGAATTCTGAAATAGGCAAGAGGGGTCTGGCGCTGCCTCACTCAATAGAGTCCCGACATTGGCTCGCACGACGGAACTGACTCCACCAACAGCTTGGAGTGCGGCGGGTCCGACCAACGGGAGAACCCAAACTCGATCGTTCAACGAGCCTCCCGTCACTAGTCGACCAACCTTATGCCGAACCGAGGTTCTCGCCAAGGATTGCTCAGCGATGAGGCCGATAGAGCTTGTTCCTCACCATCGGCGCGTGTGCGGAGATGCCCATCCTGGTAAACCCGAGTGCTGCAGTCTCGGGTCTGCCTGAATAGTGGCGACTTGGGATGGTGGACCTGAGGGGATTCGAACCCCTGACCTCCTCGATGCGAACGAGGCGCGCTACCAACTGCGCCACAGGCCCGTAGAGCGTCACCACACTATCACCGCGGCGCAGCGGTGCTGAACGGCAGATCAGCTCGCGGCGCGACGCCGACGCAGAACCTCGTCGAGGTCGGGCGGTCGCGTCGGAAGCTGGTCGACGAGTCCCATGCGATCGAACCGGCTTGCGGTCGCCGCGGCGGGGCGGGCCGGATGCTCTGGCCGGGCATCCACGTCGGTGTCAACCTCGGCGGCGCGCGCCGCTGCCGCCACGCGTTGAGCGCGTTCGGCGGCGGCAGCCGCCGCGGCCAGCGCGGCCGCATGGTCGAGAGCCGGAGCCACGGCCCCCGCCGGCACGACCGGAGCGCTGAGGTAGGTGGGCTTGGGCAGCGGCGTCGGAGTCCACTCGCGGCGCGGTGCCGGTGCGGCGCGACGCGCGGGCGGCGCGAGGTCGACGAACCGCGGTGCGGCCGTCGTGACGACATCGGCCGTGCGTCGGCGGCTCGCCCGGGCCAGCCCCGACAGCAGGGTGATGCCGCTGATCACGACGAACGCGGCGAACCCGGCCCAGGCCCACGCGGCGGTGGTGATCGAGACGACGACTCCGGCAATGCCGAGCAGGGTGAGCAGTGAGGTGACGGCACGCGAACGTCGAAGGCGACGCTGACCGCGGCGTGCAGCATCCACTTCGGCGACGAGGCCAGGTGCGGTCTCGGTGAGTCGCGCCCGCAGGGCACGCTGAGCGGCAGCTTCGCGCGCTCGTGCGATCGCTGCCTCTTCACGCTGGCGGGCCGCGAGCGTGCGCTGCTGCGCGGCCACGTCGCGCGCGGTGAGCTCAGCCCGAACCTCTGCCGGAACATCGGCAGACTGCGCCATGATGCGCAGCGTCTGCTGCAGTCGAATCGCGTTGCGCTCTGTCGCCAGATACTCAGAGCGACGGCGCCACATGGGCACCAGATACAGCAGCCACAGCGCGGCGGCGACCGCGATGAGAATCGCCGTGCCGCCCGACGTGACATCCATGCCGCAACGGTACGATTCGACAGCCGGTCTTCGCCGGAGGCCAGCGGAGTGTCTGCAGACGCGAGGCCACCACCCCCTTCATCGAGGAGCATCTTGTCGTCGACCCCTGCCCCCGCACCGTCTGAGCCCCGCCGCATCTCGAGCCTCTTCGGCAACGTCGAGCTGATTATCGTCATCATGCTCGGCATTGTGTCGGTGTTCACCGCCTACGCGTCATTCCAAGCCGCGCTGTACGGCTCGAAGATGGACTCGTACTACGCTCAGTCGACCCGGCTGACCGCCGAAGCCGAGTCTGCGTACCTTGAAGGCAACCAGCAGTTCGTGCAGGATTCTTCGACGCTCGCCCGTTTGCTCGAACTCGAGGTCGAGATGGGCGCCTCAGACCCACTCATCGCGCAGCTCGCGACGGAGAAGCACGAACTGTTGAGCTTCGTCGCCGTCTCTGACGAACTTGCCGCTGCCATCGCGTGGGCCGATGTCGAGAACGAAGCTGACCCCAACTTCTACACGCCGCCGCAGAACCACGAGCCCTACCTCGAGAGCCTCTTCGGCGCGTGGAGCGACCTCAACGACGACGCGGCCGAGGCCACCGCTGCCGGCGACGACGCGAACACGAACGGTGATCGACTCACTCTCAACACCGTGCTCTTCGCTGTCGCCCTGTTCTTGCTCGGTGTCGCCGCTGTGCTCAAGAGCCGGCGCTCGCAGTTCGTGCTGATCGGCGTGAGTTCGGCGATCTTCGCGGTCGGCCTCGTGCTGACGCTCACGATTCCGTTCGTGTCGCTGTAGCGAGACGGTCGCCTACCGCGCGGGCGGCAAGGGGATGCCCTGCCGGGCGGCAATGCGGTCGACCTCGGGCACCTCGGCCGCGAGCGGGTTCACACGGCCCGACTTCCAGCGGCTCAGCACGCCCTGGGGCACCTCTTCGACCGTCAGGGCGAAGCAGAAGTGGTCGCGCCAATCGTTGTTGATGTGGATGAAGCGGCGACGGAGGCCCTCATACCTGAAGCCGAGCTTTTCGACGACGCGCAACGACGGCGCGTTCTCGGGGCGGATGCAGATCTCCATGCGGTGCAGCCCCGTCGTGAAGAACACGTAGTCGGTCGCGAGCGCGACAGCGGTGGGCGTCAAGCCACGCCCTGCGAAGCCTGCGCCCACCCAGTAGCCGATCGAGGCCGAGGCGAGCGAGCCGTATGACATACCGCTGACGTTGAGTTGCCCCGCCAGTCGACCCTCGGTCTCGATGATGAACGGCAAACCGGTGCCCGCGCGTGCGCCGGCCAGTAGCGAGCGGATGCTGCCGCGGGTATCCCAATTCATCGGAGCCGAGGGGCTCGTGGCCTCCCACGGCCGCAGCCAGGCACGGCTCTCGAGCAGCTCGCGTTCGAGAGCACGAGCGTCGCGCACCCGAATCGGGCGCAGCACGGTGGCCTCGTCGCGCAAGGTAGGGATGGTGGGTGCCACTGCAGAGTCCTGCTGCTTAATCCATGCGTGCGGTGAACTCGCGCAGCCACGGCCGCAGCTCGGGGCCGAGGTCGTCGCGCTCGACCGCCAGCTGCACGATCGCCTTGATGTAGTCGAGACGGTCACCCGTGTCATACCGCCTGCCGCGGAACACCACGCCGTGCACTCCGCCAGCCTCATCGTCGCCGGCGAGCTCGAGCAGAGCATCGGTCAATTGAATCTCGCCGCCCTTGCCGGGCTCGGTGTGCTCGAGAATGTCGAAGATCTCGGGCTTCAAGACATAGCGGCCGATGATGGCGAGGTTCGAGGGGGCCGTGCCGGGGGCAGGCTTCTCGACCAGGTCGATGACGCGCACCACATCGGGGTCGTCGGTCTGCTCGATCGTCGCCACGCCATACAGGTGCGCCTGCGCCGGGTCGACCTCGAGCAGGGCGATGACGCTCGTGTTCTTCGACTCGTGCACCTCGATCATGCGATCGAGCAGCGGGTCGCGCGGGTCGATGATGTCGTCACCGAGCAGCACCGCGAACGCCTCGCGCCCGACGTGCATGTGGGCGCGCAGCACGGCGTGGCCGAGACCGAGGGGGTCGCCCTGCCGCACGTAGTGCATGTCAGCCAGGTCGGTCGAGTATTCGACCTTCGCGAGCTTGTCGGTGTCACCCTTCTTCTCGAGGGTCGCCTCGAGCTCGCCGACCCGGTCGAAGTGGTTCTCGAGCGCCGTCTTGTTGCGCCCCGTGATCATGAGCACGTCGGTGAGCCCAGACGCCACGGCCTCTTCGACCACGTACTGGATGGCGGGCTTGTCGACGACGGGCAGCATCTCTTTCGGCATCGCCTTGGTGGCGGGAAGGAACCTGGTTCCGAGCCCGGCCGCGGGAATGACTGCCTTGCTGATTCTGCGCTTCATGGGCTCAGCGTATCGGGGCGGGCCTAGCATGGCTGTATGCCTTCTGAGCCCGATGGCGACGCGATCACGGCCAAGCGCGCCCTGCGAGCCGAGTTGCGTGAGCGCAGGCGCATCCGGTCGCAGCTCGAGCGCGACAGCGCCACCGAGTCGCTCACGCAGCAGCTCATCTCGCTCACGACGGCTCTCGCGCCCGAGGCGATCGCGTGCTACCTCGCCACGCCCGACGAGCCCGAGACGAGGCCGTTCTTGCGCTGGGCGACCGAGCAGAACATCCGGGTGCTGCTGCCGGTATCGCGCGATGACGGGCTGCTCGACTGGGCGACCTTCGACGCCGCAGACGAGTCGAGCGACCTCATCGGCATGCCGGTTCCGACCACCGAAGTGCTCGGCCCGATCGCCATCAACGACGTCGGGCTCATCTTCGTGCCCGCCGCCGCCGTCGACCGGGGCGGCATGCGCATGGGGTGGGGCCGCGGCTACTTCGACAAGACCCTCGGTTCGATGGATCGACGCCCGCCCGTCTTCGCCGTCGTCTTCGACGGAGAGGTCGTCGACGAACTGCCCCGAGAACGACACGATCAGGCGGTCGACGGCGCGGTCACCCCCAGCGCGATCGTGCGCTTCTCGGCGTAGTCGCGGCCGGTCAGGGGGATGCCCTTCCGCATCGTATTCTGGAGGGTGGAGGTCACCCCATGCCCACGTATTCGTACCGCTGCACCGAGTGCTCGGTGGCGTTCGACATTCAGCAGGCCTTCACCGACGACTCGTTGACCGAATGCCCCTCGTGCGAGGGCAGGCTGCGCAAGGTCTTCTCTGCCATCGGCGTCACGTTCAACGGCTCGGGCTTCTACCGCACCGACAGCCGGGCGGGGTCTGACAAGAAGTCGTCGGGCGAGAAGACCTCGAGCGAGTCGAGCTCGAAGAGCTCGGGCGAGAAGGCCGCGAGCTCAGCATCCGGTGCATCATCGACGACCACGTCGTCGCCCGCGCCGGCCGCCGCGACGTAGCCCTCACGACGTAGCATCGTCGCATGCTCAAGGGATTCAAAGAGTTCATCGTTCGCGGCAACGTCATCGACCTCGCGGTCGCCGTCGTCATCGGCGCAGCCTTCACCGCGGTCGTCACCTCGATCGTCAACGCCGTCATCAACCCGCTCATCGGGGCGCTGTTCAACGCCGAGACCCTCGCCGAAGCGCTGCCGGTGGCGATTCCGACGGTGTCGGGGGGTGAGTCGGTGATGTACTTCGGTGCGGTGATCGGCGCGGTGCTCAACTTTCTCATCGTCGCCGCCGTCGTGTACTTCGCACTCGTCGTGCCCATCAACCATCTCAAGCGGCACGCCGAGCAGCGCCGCCGCGCCGGAGAGCCCGTCGTCGACGAGGCCGCGGCGCCGACCGAGCTCGAGCTGCTCGCCGAGATACGCGACCTGCTCGCGAAGCGCGACGGCGCGACGCCCTAGGCAGACTCGGCGAGCACGACCAGCGCCGCCACCGCGTCGTCGACGCGCGCCGCCGGCACGAGCAGGTGATCGTGGAAGGCTCCCGCGATCACGTTGCAACTGATGCCGCGCTCGGTGAGTGCCGCACTCACCGTCGCCGTCAAACCCACCGCGTCGAGCGACGAATGCACCCGCAGGGTGATCCACCGATAGGCGTGCGACGTCGGGGCTCCGATGCGCTCGGCCTCGGCCCGGTCGACGACCACCGACAGCCCCTCAGGTTCGCGCACGGTGGCAGCCGCGGCGACGTCACCCGCCGAGTCGACGGTGGTGAAGAACCAGTCGCCCGAGAGCACCTCGGGGTGCATCGACCTCAGCAGCACCCCGAGATCGGTCTCTCCCGGCGCTGCGGGCAGGTCGCTCGACACCATCAGTAGTGCGGGGGCTTCTCGGCGCGCAGGCGCTCATCGTTGTCGTCGACCTGGTGCCGCGGCGGCTCGGCACTCGGCGCCGGGTCAGACCCTGGGGGTGGCGCTGTCGTCACCCGGCGCGCAGTGCGACGGTGGCCGCTCGGGGCGCGCCCCGCATCCGTCTCGCTCATGCCACCAGGCTACGCGCCCCCTCAGCGCGAGATCGCGAGCTCTTCGGTGGCTGCGCCCGACGGCGAGCCACCCGCGAGCGCGAGAATGCGATCGGCCACGGCCTCAGGGTCGCTGAAGAGTTCGAAGACGTGCACGCGCGCGTAGTGCCAGCCGAGCCGACGCAACAGGTCGGGGCGCAAGCGCAACGACTCGCGCAGCGACAGCCCGCTGAGGGCGGCATCGGTCTCGACGGCGACGCAGTACCCGCCGCGGCTCGCCACCAGGGGCAGCTTGCCGCGGTGCCCGAGCGCAACCTTCATGCCGCGCGCCTCGAGCCTGCGGGCGAGGTCGATGAGCATCGGGTCGCTGTCGTCTGGCAGCTCGTCTGCGGTGCGGCGCGCCTCGATATCGGTGAGCAGGTCGGCGAGCGCTCGCGCGCCGTGCGAGAGTCGGTCGTCGTCGAGGTCGCCGGCGCGGATGCAGCTGACGATGCGCACGAAGCGGCGCGCTCGCGTCATCGCGACGGCCAGCAAGCGATCGCCCCCGGGCCGCCCCAGCGACCCGAACTCGCTCAGCACTCGCCCGTGCGGCGTGCGACCGAAGCCGATCGAGAAGATCACGCGGTCGCGCGCCTGCGCCACCGACTGCTCGATGGTGAGCACCGCGAACGGCTCGGCGCGGTCGCCCAGCAACACATCGTGCAAGTCGGGCCGGTGGGTGAGCGCTTCGAGCACCGCCGCGTGAACCCGACCAGCGTGCTTCGCGCTCGCGGTGATGACCATAAGCGACTCGTGCGGACGCGCCGTAGCGTGCTCGATGACCAGCTCGACGGTGCGGTGCACTTCGACGTCGACGCTCTCGATCGCTCCCGTGTCGTCGTCGGGCATGCCGTGGCCGCCCTCGAGGTAGTCGACGGCGATCGAGGGATGCCCGAGAAACGATCCGGCCCACGGCAACGACTCAATGCGGCCGGCGTAGAACCTGCGGTTCACGAGCTCGGCGAGGTCTTCGCCGCCCGCGCGGTACGAGCGCGTGAGCGACGCCGCCGGCAGCAGCTCGCTCAACTGGAACAGTGCCGAGCCGGCGTGCCGGGCATCCACATCGCCATCATCGACCACGTCGCCGATCGCGATGCGGAACGGCGCGGGGGCCTGCGTCACCGGGTCGCCCACGGCGACCACCTGACGGCCGCGACGCACGGCGCTCGCCACCTCGGCCACCGTGACCGCCCCGGCGTCGAGCAGCATGACGGTGTCGAACGGAATCTCGTCGCTGACCAGGTGCACGTCGTAGGGCGACGCGAGCCAGATCGGCGCGATCGGTCGGCTGAGGTGCGGGGCCTCGCCGTGCAGCGTCGCCGACGACAGGTGACCAGACCTGAGCGCTGTGCGCAGCGCGTCGGCCTCATCGGGCCAGTCGGTGATGCCGATCGACCAGTTCTCGGCGAGCTGCCACGCGAGCAGTTGCGCGGCTCCGGCGGCATGCGTCTCGTCGACGAGCCTGAAGTCGGCCTCGAGGCGTTCGAGCACATCGCTCTCGACGCCCAGCAGTGCCCGGTCGTGCTGCAGCAGGCTGTCGAGGGCAGACCGCCACCAGGCCAGCTCGAGCTCGGCGGCGACCTGATCGCGCGCGACGTGGCGAGTCGCCAGATCGCTCAGCAGCGGTGCGACATCCCACCGTTCGAGCTGTCGCAGCAGCGTCGTGCGCTCTTGCAGGTTGGCGAGGACATCGCTCTCGGCCGCCAGCGCCTCGAGCAGCCGATGCAGGTCGCCGAGCGGGCGGTGGGCCAGTTGCTGGTCGCGGCTGTGGTGCCCCAGCGGCGCATCGAGGGCGGCGAGGTCGAGCTCGACCTGCTGCAGGGCCACGGCGACATCGGCGATGCCCACCGGCACGGTCGGAGTGATGCCGCTGGGCACGAAGCGCTGCCACAGCACGCGCTGCTGCTGAATGTGGGTGAGCGACTCGTGCAGATCGCTCACGCTGACTCCCGGCCGCAAGTACTCTTTCGCGAGCGCCTTGAGCCGGCGGCGCGTGGCCGCGGGCATGGTCGACGACTCTCGCCGAGGCGCGGTCGCCGCGATGAGCTCGCTCAGCGAACGATCGAACACCGCGGGCTGAAACTTGTCGAGAGTGTGCCGAAGATCGGCGAGCAGCCGAACGTAGATGCCAAGCTCGGCGATCGTCTCGAAGGGGCGCATCGGCGTCGACGCGATGAGCGCCCGACCCCGCTCGATGAGCCGCGGCACGCTCTCGAGGTGCAGCCGTCGAGCCAGTTGCTGAGCCTGCGCGGCCTCGTCACCGGTCTGGAAGGTGGCTCCGTACCACGGCGAATCTGCGGGCCCGTAGCTGAACTGACCCAGTTCGGCGGCGTGCACCATCGTCTCGGCCGCTTCACGCCGGTCAGAGGCGAGCAGCTCGACGGCCGCCCGGCTGAGCCGCGCCCGCGTGGTCGGTGGGGTGGGCAGCAGCGCCAGACGGCTCAACTCGGTGACGCAGTCGATGACGCTGATGCCGAGCTGCGGATCAGGGCGAGACAGTGCTTCGCGATAGTCGAGCAGCACCGCGCGCAGGCGCATGAGGGCTTCGTTGACGTCGGCCACCTGAGGCCGCTGGGTCTTCTCGTTGCGGCTGATGGCCCTGATGACATCGCGGTGCAGACTGCGCAGCGAGACGGCGATGCCCGGCAGCCCGATATCGCTGAAGCGCTGCGAGATGGTGCGCAGGCTCGCCCGCCGCGGGCTCACCACCAAGACGCGCTTGTTGTGGGCGACGAGTGCCCCGAGCGCGTTGACCACAGTCTGCGTCGCGCCCGTGCCGGGCAGCGTCTTCACGACGAGAGAATTGCCGGCCACGATCGACGCGATCACGTGCTCTTGCTCGGCATCGGCGTCGAGCAGCAGCAGATCAGTCTCGGGCGGGCGCTGATCGGCGGGCGCCGCCTCGACCGGCGACACCCCCTCATTCACGGCCCATCGGGCGCTCGTGTTGCCGGCCAGGGCATCGAGCACGGGGTGGGCGAGATCGTGAGCGTCGGCGACGAGCTGCGGGGCCACCTCGGCGAACGTGCTCACGATCAGTCGAGGGCTGATCGTGAAGCCCTCGAGGTGCGCGGTGAGACCCCTCAGCCGATCGAGCGGCGGGTTCGGCTTGAACGAGTCGCCATCATGCGCCAGGGCGACGAACGCCGCCTCATCGAGGTGCACCGAGAACTGCTCGGCGAGCGCCCGCACGAGAGCGGGGTTCACCCGAACAGAGTGCGTCAGCGTCAACTCGACATCGCGGCCCCGACGACGCAGCCGCAGCGGGCGCAGCAGCAGAGGTGCGCAGTGGTCGACCCCGTCGAAGCGCCACGACACCAATCCGATGCCGAGGTGCACGGCGTCGATGCCTCGAGCACTCGCCAACTCGACACCGGCGTCGGCGATGCGCTCGGCGGCGATGCGCGCGTGCTTGAGCGCCACATCGTCACGCACGAGATTGCTCAAGAGTGTGGGGCTTCCGGCGATGAAGCGTGCGAGACCACCGGGGTGGCTCGTGCCCAGCTCGATGCGGCCGCGCGGGTCGTCGGCGAAGTGCAGCAGCGTGCTGGGCCCACCCACCTGCGCGAGCTCGGCGAGCCAGCGATGCCACATCGGGGCCGCGACGTTCATGGGCACCACCCGAGGGTCGTCGAACCGCACCGACGACGGCTGCAGCGGGTTCGCCCCGCTGGCGTCGTCGGCGTCGATCTCATGATCGTCGTATCGGTCGGCACGCCACACGCGGCCACCCTACGGCGAGAGCCCCTAGATTCTCGGCATTTCAGCCGGTCTGCCACCGAACCGGCCCGCCTAGAATTGCGGCGTGGAGATTGTGGGCGGGTTCGTCTCGGCGCTCGTCGCCGGAGGCGTGACCGTGCTCGTCGTCATCGGCGCCGTGTTCGTCGTGGGGTTCGTCATCGTCTCCCGCCGCCGCACCCGCCCGGCACAAGTCTCGGGCGAGGTGCGCCGCCGCGCGGGCTCTGCTCTCGTGCGCGCCGACGACCGCATCGCCGAGGGCGAAGGCGACGTCGAGTTCGCGATCGCGCAGTTCGGCGAGACTGCCGCCGCCGACTACCTCGATGCCGTGCAACAGGCGCGCTCCGACCGTGCCGAGATCTTCCGCTTGCATCGGCTCATCGACGACGAGCCCGGCGCCGGTCTCGCCAATCGCGAGCGCGCGGCCCGCATCGTCATGCTCGCCGACCGCATCGACCGAGAGCTGGGCGAGCACGCAACGGCCTTTCGCGATCGCCGATCACTCGAATCGACCGCGGGCGACAGACTCGACCGGTTGCGTCGCGGCATCGCCGACGCCCGCGAGCGCCTCGTCGCCGTCACGCGGCAACGGGATGCCCTGCTCGAGCACAACTCCCCCGCCACGCTCGGCCCCGCCGCCGACGCCCCCGAGCGAGCTGCCCGCGAACTCGAGCGTGCCGACAGCCTCGCAGCCGACGCCGCCCCCGGGCTCACCGCCCCCGCCCCCCGGGTGATGACGACCATCGCCGACGCCGAGCGCCTGCTGTTCTCGGCCGAGCAGACTCTGGGCCTGGTGGGTGCGACGGCCGCGCGGCTCGACGACGCGGTCGCAGCGCTCACGAGGTTGCGTGACGACTCTCGCACCGTGCGGTCAGAGGCGCTCGAGGCTGCCGCCGCCGCGCCCGACGGCGACTCGGGCGCGGCCATCACCGCGGCGGTGGCCCAGCTCGACCGCACGATGAGCGGCCCCGCGCAGGGCAGCGCACCCACCGACCCCTTCGAGCAGCTCGACGACCTGCGCAGAGCGCTCGACGCCGTCGAGGTGGCGCTCGCCTCGTCGCGCACGCAGGCGCAACGCCTCGCGCACGCGCGCGAGGCGTTTCAGGCCGCACGAGTGCAGACTGAAGCCCAGGTGGCTGCGGCCCGCGCCGCACTGACGTCGGGCGGCTCTGCCGGGGCGCGCGCGCGGCTCAACGAGGCAGAAATCGAATTGCGGGCATCCCTCGCCCTCATCGACACCGAACCGGTCGACGCTCTCGACGCGGTGCGCCGCGCGCTCACCCACGCGCGCGATGCCGAGGTTCTCGCCCGCTACTGAGCCTGCAGCCACGCCAAGACGGCGAGCACACGGCGGTGGTCGCCCTCAGCCGCGTCGAGACCGAGCTTGGCGAAGATGGCCGAGATGTGCTTTTCGACGGCTCCGACGCCGATGAACAGGGCTGCGGCGATCGCGGCATTCGTGCGCCCCTGGGCCATGAGTTCGAGCACCTCGCGCTCTCGCGGCGTCAGCGACTGCAGGGGGTCGACTCGGCGGGCCATGAGCTGCGTGATCACCTCCGGGTCGAGCACGGTTCCGCCCGCGGCGACACGGTCGAGAGCATCGCGCACCTCGTCGAGCGAGATGACGCGGTCTTTCAGCAGATAGCCGACGCCGCCCGTGCCCGAGGCCAGCAGCTCTTGCGCATAGGCCACCTCGACATACTGCGACAGCAGCAGAATCGCGACCCCGGGGTGCTGCCGCCGCAACTCGATCGCGGCGCGCACCCCCTCGTCGCGAAACGTGGGGGGCATGCGCACGTCGAGCACGACGGCATCGGCCGCGAGGCCGGGCAGCGCGGCGAGCAGCGAGTCTGCGTCGCCGAACGACCCGACCACCTGCACCCCCGCGTCGCCGAGCACGCGCACGAGCCCTTCGCGCAGCAGCACCGAATCATCGGCGACCGCAACGCGAAGGGCTGGCATGGCGTTCAGCCTAGGCAGTCGGCGCACTGTCGGCGGCGACGGATGCTGCGCCCACGCCCGCGAGCGGCAACGTGACGCGAACCTCGGTCGGGCCGCCATCGGGGCTCGACACCGCGAAAGTGCCGCCCATGCCTGCCGCGCGGTCGCGCAGCCCGACAAGGCCGTGCCCGGTCTTCTCGACCGCTCCGCCCACGCCGTCGTCGGTCACCGTGATGACGAGCTCGCCGTCGACCGCCGAGACGCTGAGCGTGATGCGGTTCGCCGTCGAGTGCTTCGCGGCGTTCGCGATGAGCTCACTCGCCACGAAGTAGGCGTTGCGCGCCACCTCGTCTGGCAGGTTCGCCGTCGCTCCGAGCTCGGTCGCGAGCGTCACCGGAATGCTCGACCGGGTAGCCAGCGACTCCAGGGCCGCGAAGAGGCCACGATCGAGCAGCAGGGGCGGAGCAAAGCCACGCGACAGGTTGCGCAACTCGTCGAGGGCGTCTTGGGCCTGACGCCGGGCATCCTGAATCAAAGCCGTCGCCTCGGCGGGGTCGGCGCTTCCGTCGGCGAGACGGCGTTCGGCGGCGGCGAGATCCATCTGCAGGCGGATGAGGCGCTGCTGCGGGCCGTCGTGAATGTCACGCTCGATGCGGCTCAGGGCCGAACCCTCGGCGGCCACGGCGGCCTGCCGTGAGGTGAACAGATTCGACACCTGCTGCTCGAGCTGCTCGTTCGTGAAGCGACCCAAGAACGGCCGGGCGATCGCCGCGTGCAGCCAGGTGAGGCCGCGCAGCACGTAGGGCAGGGTGACGACGGCGATCACGCCGAGAATGATGGCCGCGACAGCGATCGCAGGCGCCACGCTCTGCAGCCAGCCGTTCGCGATCACCCAGTCGGCGGTGCGGGGGTTGAACTCCCAGTCGCGGGTTCCGAGCACGGCGAGGCGAATCGGCATCGCAATCGCGACCGTGATGAGGGTCAACCAGATTGTCAGCACGACGAAGCTGACGGTCGCGATGATCGGCGCGATGATCGCACCGTGCAGCAGAGCAAGCCAGTAACGCCCGTTGGCGAGGGGGCGCAACCAGCGCTTCCACCACACCATGCTCGGGTCGCTCGGCCACACCGGCTGCGCGATGGGTGTCTCACCCGAGAGGCGCAGGCGCGCGATCTCGAACTGTCCGGTGTATCGGGCCAGCAGCAGGGTGAGCGCGAGCACGTAGATGCCGACGAGCACGATCAGCAAGCTGACGGCGCCAGAGACGAGCGAACTGAGAACGGTCGCGACGACGATCGCGATGATGAACGTCGGCACAAGGTAGCCGAGCGCGCGGGGCACGCGGCGCCAGACGGCGCCGTAGCTCCAACTGTCGGCGGCGGGGGCCGCAGTGGCGGCGGGGGCGGTGGTCATGAGTTTCTCCTGAGGTCAGACTGCCACGACGCAGGGTGCGCGCGACCCCTCAAGCCTCGCGAAGCGGCGCTACCGCGGCCATCCAGCCCACCCACGAGCTCTCCGGGGGCTAACCCCCGCCCTTCTGTGCCAGATCTGGCGCACATGGGCGCTATGACACGGCAAACCCACGATTCGAGGCGAATCTGGGCCAGCAAGAGCGACTAAGGGACCTGCAAGGCCACGACGGTCACAGCGAGCGTCACACTGATCGGCGCCTTCCACCCCTCGAGCACGGCTGCGACCTTCGCGCGATCCTGATGAAAAGCGTTGGGCCCCATGAACACGGCGTCGAGCGCCTGCTCGACCGTGAGTTCGACGCGACGTCGCACCTCGACCGAACTCACCAGAGTCGCCTCAGGGATGCTCGCCGCCACCTCGTCTGCCTTGCCAGCCGGCACCTTCATGAGCTTGAGCCCGTGCCCGAGCTCGCGCAGGTGGTCTGCATGCGGCACGGCGAACACGGCGGTGCCGCCCGGCGCGAGAATGCGGCGCACTTCGGCCGCGCTGCCCGGCGCGAACACGCGCAGGGCGACCTCGACGCTGGCGTCGCGCACGGGAATACCGCTCCACACGTCGGCACTCACGGCCGCCAGTCGCTCGTGCGCGCGGGCGGCAATGCGCACAGCGGCCGCGGAAGCATCGAGTACGAGGGCGTGCAGCTCGGGGCGAGCATCCAGAATCTGGGCGGCATACCACCCGGTGCCGCCACCCAGGTCGGCGAGCCAACCGCGCGCGTCGGCCGGCACGGCGGCGAGCACGGCAGCCGCGATCTCGTCGTGGAAGCCGTCTGACTGGAAGCGGTCGCGCGCCTCGAGCATCTCAGGGGTGTCACCGCTGGCCGGAGCCCCCTTGCCCTTGTGCGCAGCGCGCAGACTCAGATAGCCCTGGCGGGCGCGATCGAAGTGGTGGCGCTGGGTGCACGTGGCACCGTCGTCGGCCAGAGTCAGCGGGTCGCCGCAGCTCGGGCACTGCAGAATGGCGAAGGCCGCGTCGAGTGTGGTCACTCGCGCAACCGTACAGGGCGCGCTCGGTAAGCTGAGTGAGGCGACTCCCGAGTTGGTTCGGCGGCCACTCTCACTCTGCTCGAAGGTCTGCACATGGCTGTCGTCTTCACCCTCATCAACGCACTGTTCGTCTCGATGAGCAACGTGATCGGGGGCGTCGCCTCGCGTCGACTGCCAGTGGCCATCGTCGTCTCGGTCGCGGGGCTGTCGTCGATCGTGCTCGCTGTGGTCTATGCCGCGTTCATGCCGGGCACACCGAGCTCTGTCGGGTTTGCGATCGGACTCGTCGCCGGTGTTTTCGGCGGCGCGGGCCTCCCGATCGCCTACCGCGCCTTCGCCATCGGGCCCGCGGGGATCGCGGGCGCCATCATCGCGGTCGTCACGACGGCGATGATCACTCTCGCAGGGCTTGTGGCGGGCGACCCCATGACGCCGCTGCGCGCGATCGGTCTCGCGCTGTGCATCGTCGCGATCTTGCTCGTCACGTACCGACGCCCCGTCGACGGGCACCGAGTCAGCGCGCGCGGCCCCGTGCTGGCGATGATCGCTGCGCTGCTCTTCTCGGGTTTCGTCATCACCATCAACGCCGCGCCGGAGCCAGATGGCATGTGGCCGCTCGTCGGCGCGCGCATCGGCGTCACCGTCGTGGCCGTGCTCTTTCTCGGCTGGACGCTCTACCGGCGCGGGCGCGCGATCACAGCCTCGCTGCGCGCTCGACGGTCACTCGTACTGATCCCCATCGCCGCCGGAGCCCTCGACATCACGGGCAACCTGTTCCTCGTTCTCGCGCTACAGGCGGGCGACCTCGTGCTGCTCGCGATATTGGCGCCCGCCGCCCCGATCTTCACGGCGATCATCGGCCGCGTGTTCTTGCGCGAGCTCATGACCCGTTGGCAGATTGTCGGCCTCGTCGTCGCTTCGGGCGCGCTCGTGCTCGCGTCGCTCTGAGCGGCGCGAGCACGAGCGGCCGCGTCAGCGGCCGGTGGCGTCTGGCTCGCGGTCGACTTCTCCGCGCCAGGCTCCGGTCTCGAAGCCGTTCTGCTCGATGAGTTCTTTGAATCGGTGCAGGTCGCGGTCGATCTGAATGTCGTCGACCTGCAGCAGGGCGCCCACCGTTTCGACGACTCCTTGCGGCTCCCACGTCAATTGCAGGGCGATGCGGGTGCGATCTGCGTCGAGGCGGTGAAAGGTGACAACGCCGCTGTGCTCTTCACCGGCGGTCGACTTCCAGGCGACGCGCTCGTCGGGCGACTGCTCGACGATCTCGGCCTCGAACTCGCGCGACACCCCCGCGATCGAGACCTTCCACGCCGTGAGGGTGTCGGTGACTTGGATCACCGAGTCGACGCCCCCCATGAACTGCGGAAAGCTCTCGAACTGCGTCCACTGGTTGTAGACGGTCGAGATGGGCATGTCGATGTCGATCTGTGACGTGACGGTAGCCATGTCGAACTCCCTTTCGTTCGCTGGTCGTGCGTGCCCACGCTAGGTCGAGGGCTCGCGCGACGTCAGGGGGTTGACTTCTCAGGTGCGCGCGCTCAGCGCGCGGCCGCCACGCGCTCGAGCGCGATGGCGTCGGCGGCGTCGAGGGGCGTGATGCCCCGAGCGTCGGCGCTGGCGAGCACGTCGGCGAGGGTGTCGCCGATGCTGCGCAGCCGGGCTTCGACGTCTGCCGCGCTCTCGCCCCGTTCGGTGAGCGCGAGGTGGATGACTCCGCCCGCGTTGACGACGTAGTCGGGGGCGTACAGGATGCCCCGCGCGGCGAGGGCGTCGGCTCCCGTTCGCTCGGCCAGGGGATTGTTCGCCGGGCCGCACACGGCACGCACCGGCAGCTGCTCGATCACGGGTGCGGTGAGTATGCCGCCGAGGCCGGCGGGAACGAACACGTCGGCTTCGGTCGTGACGGCGGAGTCTGGGCTGATCCAGGTGGCGCCGAGCTCGTCGGCGATGGCGAGCGCGGTGGGGTTGATGTCGGTGACGAACAGAGTGGCGCCCGCGCCTGCGAGCAGCCGGGCGAGTCGCGCGCCCACCTGCCCGAGCCCTGAGACGACGAAGGTGCGGCCCTCGATCGACGCCGAGCCGAACACCGCGTGCAGCACGCGCTCGATCGAGACGAACACGCCGAGCGCGGTGCCGGCGGCGGGCTCGCCCGACCCGCCATCGTCGGCGGGCAGCCCGACGACATGCTGGGTGCGCTCTCGAACGATGGCCATGTCGCGCTCGGTGACTCCGACGTCTTCGGTCGTGATGTAGGCGCCGCCGAACGACTCGACGAGGTCGCCGAGGTCGAGCAGGGCGTCGCGTCGGCGCGCGGCATCGAGTTCATCGCCCGCCGCGAGCGCGATGACGGCTTTGCCGCCGCCCGCTCCGACGTCGGCGAGCGCGTTCTTCATGGTCATCGCACGGGAGAGTCGCATCGCGTCGGCGACACCGTCGAGCCAGTGGTCATAGGTCCAGAGCCGGCAGCCGCCGAGGGCCGGGCCGAGGGCGCTGGAGTGCAGGGCGGCGGTGATGCGCAAGCCCGATCGCGAGCCGGTGACGGTGGTGACCCGTTCGTGATCGAAGTCGGGCAGCAGAGTGGGCGCGGTGGTGTTCGACGCAATGGTGTTCAACATTGAAGCCTCCAAGTGCACACCGCTTGTGGCGGTGTATGTGGTCCGCGGGATGTGCGGTTATCTCCATACTGGTCTACCATCGCGCGAGTGGCTGATATGCAGACGCACTTGACGTGCAACGTCGAGCAGTACTCGCAACGCATCAAGATGCGTGACAACGTCGACGCACCCCGCGAGGTCGAGCACTTCGCGAATTTCTCCGCCATCAAGGATGCTCGCGCCGCGGCAGCCGCCCTCGAGCAGCTCGGCTACAGCGTGACGGTCGCGCGGCGAATGGTGTTTCGCGCGACGCTGCGGGCCACGCAGCAGGCGACGGTCGATGTCGAGACGGCCGACCGCATGGTCGAAGAGGTCTTCGGCGTCGTCGCTGGGCACCACGGCGACTACGACGGCTGGGGCGCTCCCCTCGTGCAGGGCTAGGCCGGCCCGCGCCGCCCAGCCGCCCGCCTCCCCCGGCTTGACCCCGTCTGCCCCGGCTTGCCCCCGCCTGAACGCCCCTCTTCGCCTGCTCTTCGCTGTCTGTCTGTGCACGGCACACGACTTGCCTTCGCGCTCCTTCCACAACAGCGGAAGGGGTGAATCGTTCTCGCCCCGTCCGCTGTTGCGGAAGCATGCGGGCACCGGCACCGGCACCGGTATCACCACCAGCACCAGCACCAGCACCAGCACCAGCACCAGCACCAGCACCAGCACCAGCACCAGCACCGGCCACGGCCCCGTTCTAGGGCAGACACGCTTCGTGCAGCGTCAGTCGAACCGGAATCTGACGAGTTTTGTAGAGTGTGGGATGACCGCGAAGGCAGGGGCTGACTCCGTGCGACACCGAACGATGGCGACGACGATCGGCGCATGGGCAGCGTCGCTAGCGCTGACCTCGACGATGGCTCTGACCCTCGGAGCGTGCACGACCATCATCGAGAGCGACCGCGCGACCGCGGTGTGGGAGCTCGCACCGCAGCAGCAACTCGACGCGACGTCGACCGAGATCGCCGTGCTCGTGACGCGCCTCGGGTGCAACAGCGGCGTGACCGGAACCGTCAACGAGCCGACGGTCGAGCTCACCGAGACCGAAGCCGTCATCACCTTCACCGTGAGCCCTGGCCCGCCCGAAGCGGCGGAGTGCCAGGGCAACGACCAGGTGCGATACGTGCTGACCCTGCCTCGTGCGCTTGACGACCTCACGCTGATCGATGGCGCGTGCGCATCGACCGAAGCCCGCACCACCGTCTACTGCGAGACCGACATCCGGCACCCCCTGTAGCCGACTGCGGCAATCACGAGCCGGGGGTGCGCCGGCTCCGCTCAGAGAGCGACTCGAGATCGCCGACGCCCACCGACACAGCGCTGGCGAGGTCGAGCACCGAAGCAGGGCGCTCGAGCATCCAGGTCACGCGTTTCTTCCAGCGGCCCCGACCGAAGCCGCCGACGAGAGCGCGCAGCACAGCGGTCTCATCGAGCCCCGCCTCGGCGAGCGCCGCGAGCTCGGCCTGGTTGACGCCGAGCGGCTGCTCGCCGTTGCCGAGGTCGCTGCCGTAGAGCACCTCACCGCCCGCAGCCCGGAAGGCGCGCACATTCTCGAGCGCTGCCGCGCGATCGGCGTGGATGGCGAGCGTCGACACCCACCGCTGACCCTGCGCGACAGCCTGCGTGATGAGCTCGTGCGGCAGCACCTCGCTGAACGGCGCATGAGCGAGCACGTCGACGCCGGCCGCGATGGCCCTCGCCGCCTGCCCTGCGCCCTCGACGTGCGCCACCACGGGCAGCCCCACCGCGCGGATGTCGGCGACGACCTCGGCGAGAAGCGCATCGCTCCAGACCGGCCCGGCCTCTGCGTTGAGGGCGATCTTGATGCGCGATGCGCCCAGTGCAACCTGCTCGAACACGGCCGACTCGGCATCATCGGCCGAGGCGATCTCGCGCCACGAACCCGTGGGCGCCCACGCCCGGTCGCTCGGGTACCCGCCGGGCGCCGTCAGAAACGCGCCAGCATGCACGACCTCGACGCCGAAGGCATCGACGACTGGCAACTCCGACAGTTCGCGAGGCTCACCGCCGAGATCGATCACCCTCGACAGACCCCCCTGCGCGAGCGACGTGCGGGCATCGTTCGGCAAGAGCTGCAGGTGCACATGGTGGTCGCACCACCCGGGCAGCAGCACTCCGGGCAATGGCTCGGCGGCTGGCACCGACGAGTCCACCGGGCCGACATAGTGCAGCGTCGAGCCGCCACGACGCACGAGGCTCGGGCCCATCCACGTGCCGCGCCAGACGTCGTCGACGGCGAAGACGGCCGGCGGAGCATCCATCACCTTCGGTGTCACTGCTGACCGATCTCGGTGCGCACCGCGTACAGCTCAGGAAAAAAGGTGAGGTCGAGCGCTCGTTGCAAGAAGTCGACGCCCGCCGAGCCTCCCGTGCCGCGCTTGAACCCGATGGTGCGGCGCACCGTGCGCAAGTGGCGAAAGCGCCAGAGCTGAAAGTTGTCTTCGAGGTCGACCAGCTCTTCGCAGGCCTCGTAGACGCGCCAGTTCGCCTCGTCGGGGCCGTGCGCCCCCTCGTAGATCGACACGAACACAGGCACGAGCTCGGGCGTGAAGACGTGCGCCTTCGTCACGTCGCGCTCGAGCACGCTCGCGGGGATCGGGATGCCCTGCCGCGCCAGGTGCCGCAAGAACTCGTCGTACAGGCTCGGCTCGTGCAGTAGCCCGTCGAGCACAGCGTGTGCCGCCGGGTCGCTCTCGAAGACACTGAGCATGCCGGCGTTCTTGTTGCCCAGAATGAACTCGATAGCGCGGTACTGGTGCGACTGAAAGCCCGACGAGTTGGCGAGAAAACCGCGGAACTCGGCGTATTCGGTGGGTGTGAGTGTCGCGAGCACGCTCCACTGCTGAATGAGCGCCTCTTGAATGTGCTTGATGCGCGCGATGCGCTTCAGCGCACCGCCGAGGTCGTCATCAATGAGGCACTGACGGGCCGCGCGAGCCTCGTGCAGCAGCAGCTTCATCCAGAGTTCGCTCGTCTGATGCTGGATGATGAACAGCATCTCGTCGTGGTGCTCGGGCTCGCTGATGGGGCGCTGCAGTTGCAGCAGCTCGTCGAGTGCCAGGTATGAGCCGTAGCTCATGCGCGTCGAGAAATCGGTGACGATTCCCTCGTCGATCTCGCGGGTGTTCTCGTTGTCGGTCACCTCGTGACCTTAGCCCTCGACCGGCAGTTCGGGCGTGAGCGCCGGGGCCACCCGCGTGCTACCGAGCGCCGAGCCCGCACGCCGCGCAGACGCCTCGAAGGCCGCGCCGAAGGCGAGCAGTCGGGCGTCGTCCCAGCCGCGACCCGCAAACGTGAGGCCGATCGGCATGCCGATGTCATCGAGCAAGCCCATCGGCACTTGCACCGTGGGAATGCCGAGGTGCCGCCACACGAGGTTGCCGTTCGCCACCCACGTGCCGTTGCGCCAGGCGAGTTCTGCGCTCGCGGGGTTCACGTCGGCGTCGGCGGGGCCGATGTCGGCGACCGCCGGAAACACGATCGCGTCAAGGCCTTCGCGCTCAAGCCACTCGTCGAAGAGTTCTCGACGGGCACGGTCGAGGCCGAGCACCCCCTCGGGCAGATCGTCGATCTCGTCGAGCTCGGGCACACCGTGTGCGCGAGCGCGGTGCACATACTCTTCGAGCGGCACATCTTCGGGCGCGAACCGGCTGAGGTGGTCGTCGTAGCGACCCGGCAGTGACCCGGGCGGCGTCGGAAAGATCAGGTCAGGCTGAACATCGGCGAGCTCATGCAGTGCGGGGTCGGCGTTGGAGCGCAAGAACTCGCTCCACCCCCACATGCTCAGCTCGTAGAGCTCACGCTCGGCATAGCCGGGGGGCACGAAGCCGCGGGCGACGAGAGACCGGTCATCCATTCGCCCCCGCGATTCGTAGTCGCGCACGACCGGTAGGTCGACCTCGACTACTGACGCGCCCGCCGCCTCGAGATCAGCGCGCGCCTTCTGCCACTGCGCAATCACCGACGGCCGAGTCTCGATCGGGTCGTCGTTCGCGGTGTCGCCGATATAGAGGCGCGGCACCCCGAGGCGCGCACCGCGCAGTGCGGCCGGGTCGGCGAGGGCGGGGTATGACTCGGGGCGCAGTTGCGATGCGGGCGGGATGCTCACCCACGGCTGCACGCGCCAGAAGTCTCCGCGCGCCGTGGCATCGCCGGCCACCACTGCGTCGAGCACCAGCAGCAGCTCGGCCATCGTGCGCGTGTACGGAACAACGACGTCCATCGTCGGCACAAGTGGCCAGTTGCCGCGCACCGAGATGACTCCCCAGCTCGGGGTGTAGCAGCACAGGCCGTTGTTGCTCGCCGGGCCTCGGCCACTCGACCACGTCTCTTCGGCGAGCGCGAACGCCGCGAAGCTCGCGGCAAGCCCCGAACCCGAACCGTTCGACGAACCCGAGCCGAAGGGTGCCGTCAGGTAGGCAGGGTTGTAGGGGCTCTCGGCGCGGCCGTAGAGCCCGCGCTGCATGCCGCCGTTGGCCATGGGCGGCATGTTCGTGAGCCCGAGGCAGATCGCGCCGGCGGCGCGCAAACGCTCGACGGTGAAGGCGTCGTGCTGCGCGATGAGGTCGGCGAAGGCGGGCGACCCGCTTGCCACGGTGAGGCCGCGCACCATGTAGCTGTCTTTCGCGATGTAGGGAATGCCGTCGAGCGGGCCGAGAGAAGCGCCGGATGCTCGCCGTGCGTCGCTCGCCCGCGCCTCGTCGAGCGCGGCGGGGTTGTCGACGATCACGGCGTTGAGGGCGGGGCGGGCGCCATCGGCCGACGGCTCGCGGTCGTAGGCCGCGATGCGGTCGAGGTAGCCCTGCACGAGGTCGACAGCTGTCACCTTTCCGGCGGCGAGCGCCGTCGCCAACTGCGGGATGCTCGTCTCGACGAGCGCGATGCGACTCATGCGGCGCTGCCGACGCGCGGCTGCTGCTGCGTGATGCAGTGGATGCCGCCGCCCCGCGCGAGAATCTCGCGGGCGTCGACCGTGACCACCTCGCGCCCGGGGTACGCCGCGCCCAGCAGTTCGCGGGCACGAGCATCCGCCACCTCATCGTCGTAGCCGCACGCGATGACGCCACCGTTCACGGTGAGGTGATTGACGTAGTTCCAGTCGACGAATCCTTCGTCGTCGGTGAGCTGACTCGGGGCCGGCAGGTCGACGAGTTGCAGGCTTCGGCCCGCGGCATCCGTCGACTGCTCGAGCACCGCACGCACTTCGCGCATGACCGCATGGTCGGGGTGCGAGGCGTCTGGCTGCTCGTGCACGAGCACGACTCCCGGCGAGGCGAAGGTGGCGATCATATCGACGTGCCCGCGCGTGCCGAGCGGCTCGTAGTCGCGCGTGAGCCCGCGCGGCAGCCAGATGGTTCGCGAGGTGCCCAGGGTGCGAGCGAGTTCGGCCTCGACCCGCTCTTTCGTGGCGTAGCGGTTGCGACCCGGGTCGAGTTGCACCGTCTCGGTGACCATGACGGTGCCTTCGCCGTCGACGTGAATCGCTCCGCCCTCGTTCACCAGCAAGCTTGGCACCCGAGTCACCCCCGCCTGGTCGAGCACGAACTCGGCGATGAGAGCGTCGCGCGCGAACTCTCCGCCCTGGTCACCCCAGGCGTTGAACACCCAGTCGATGCCACCGAGCTCGCCCGTCTCGTCGTCGATGACGAACGTGGGGCCGATGTCGCGCATCCAGAAGTCGTCGAGCGGTGCCTCGACGATCTCGATCTCGGCACTCAGCAACTGCCGTGCTCGGGCGAGCTCGCTCGGGTCGACGACCATCGTCACGGGCTCGAACGGCAGAATCGCATGAGCAACGTTCGTCCAAGCCGCGTAGGTCGCCTCGCGAGCGGCCGAACTGTCGCCCATGACTTCGCCCTCTCGAGGGAAGGCCATCCAGATGCGATCGTGCGGGGCGGTCTCTGCGGGCATGCGCCAGGTCATGCCGCGAGCCTATCGACGGTGCCTCGGTGCGCGACAGGTCAGAACGCACTCTGGCGATGCTGACGACTGACCGACGCGGTGAGATAATGGCTTTGCCTGACCGTCCACGCGCATCGAGGGGAACGATGGGAACGCTCACCTACGACTCGACTCTGTCGGCCGACTTCGACGACCGCACGCTCGCTCATCTGCAGATGGTGATGGGCGCCAAGTTGCGACGCAACGAAGCCTTCTACTTCAGCTGGAAAGACGATGCGTCGATCGGCAACGGCCGCAGCGTCATCTGGGTGCACCCGACGATTCCGATCTCGTTCAAGTATTTCGGCAGCCGAGCACCCTCGCTGAATCGCGCGTGGATCGACGAGCTCATGCTGCTGGCGAACACTCCCGCCGGGCTGTACATCGTGCCCGAGCCGACCGCCGATACGGCAGAAGGTGAGGTCGCGTGATGCGCACGACCATCCACTACGACGGCGAAGAGTACATCGTGCCCCGCCACGCGAGCGACCTGAAGGTCGAGATCGAGGCCATCTTGTCGACCGGCACCGCCGGTTGGCTGCGGGTGAACCACGGTCGGGGTCAGCTGCAGGTCGCCGACCTTCTCATCCACACCGGCGTCGCGATCGGGCTCGTCGATACGAGCGACCCCGAGCACATCGCGGGCGAAGAATAGCGAAGGGGCCGACGCTGTTTCCAGCATCGGCCCCTCTCTCGCTCAGTGATCAGCGAGTGGTTCCGGCGCGCGATCCGCGCGTGACGAGGCCGTAGATCAGCAGCACGAGAATCGAGCCGCCGATCGCGAGCAGCCAGGTGCTCAGGTCGAAGAACCCGTCGATGCCCACGCCGAAGATCTGGCTTCCGATGAAGCCGCCGAGCAGAGCGCCGACGACGCCGAGCACGAGAGTGATGAGCCAGCCGCCACCCTGGCGCCCCGGCAGAATCGCCTTCGCGATCGCTCCGGCAACCAATCCGAGAATGATCCATCCGATGATGCCCATGTCGACCTCCCAGTCGAGTTGATGTTGCAGGCCTCGAACGTCAAGGCCCGGCCAACCCAAGCACATGCCGTCAGTGCGAGCACACCCCTTGTCGCAGCACGGCAGATCATGCTAAAGACGCATCTCGCGCCGTGAAACGGTACTTGAGGATGAGTCTGATCGCGCAAGACTGCTGTTAGCGTCTTCCCGGGCGCTGCGGGGTGCGAGCGCTGACTTCTCGAGCCACCGCTCTTCATCGACAGGAACCACCATGCAGATTTGGCGTCGATGGGTCATGCCCATCCTCTTCGTCATCATCGGAGTCGCCATTGCGGCGTCCCTGACCAAACTCGCCTTCTTTCCCGACGCTCAGATCAGCGCCGAGCAACCGTTCGCTGAGATCGCTGATCCGGTCACGTCGGTTGAGCGCGGCTCGATCGTCAATGAGTTGTCCTTGAGCGGCACGATCGCGCGCGATGCTGCATACCCGGTGCGCTCAGAAGTCAACGGAACCATCACGCACGTGCACGTCAGTCAGGGGCAGGCCGTGTACGCGGGGCAAGTGCTCGTCACCGTCAAACAAGACTTTCCGTCGCGCGTGTTTGAAATCGCAGCACCCGAGGCTGGCGACCTTGCCGAGTTTTCGCTCGTGAAGGGGCAGACGGTGTCGACGGGCGGCGAGATCGCGTCGCTCGAACCGGCGCGCTATCACGTGCTCAGCACCGTCGAGCCCGTGCAGCTGTATCGACTGCTCGATGCCCCCTCGAACGCCAGCGTGACGATCACAGGCGGCCCCGCGCCCTTCGACTGCACGGGGCTCCGCACCCAGGTGTCTGAGGGCGGCACGACGAGTGTGCGATGCTCTGTGCCGACCGATCAGGTGGTGTTTCCCGGGCTGCCAGCGATGCTCACGATCGCGGTCGGCAGTGTCGATGACGCGCTGCTCATCCCCACCACCGCAGTGAAAGGCGGCGCAGGCAGCGGCATCGTCTGGGTCGACAAGGGCGACGGCTCTGAGCCCGAGACGCGCGAGGTCGTGCTGGGGGTGAGCGACGGCTCAATGGTGGAGGTCATCGACGGGCTCTCAGAAGGCGAACTCATTCGGCAGTTCGTTCCCGGTGCTGCAGCACCGGTCGAAGAGTTCTGCTACGAGATCGCCCCCGGCCAGGAGTTCTGCGAGACGGGCATCAGCTGGTGACCAGTCTGGTCTCATTGAGAAGCGTCTCGAAGAGCGTGCTGCTGCCCGATGACTCGCGATTGGACATTCTGCGCGGCGTCGACCTCGACGTCGATGCCGGCGACCACGTGTCGATCGTCGGCCGCAGCGGCTCGGGCAAGACCACACTCTTGAACATTCTCGGTCTGCTCGATGCTCCCAGTGCTGGCGAGGTGTTCGTCGGCGATCAGTCGACGGCCTCGCTCAGTGCGGGTGCGCTCGATCGCCTGCGCGGCCGGCAGGTCGGCTTCGTGTTCCAGCAGTTCAATCTGCTCGCGGGGCGCACTGCGCTCGAGAACGTCGTCATGCCGCTCAGCTACGCCACGGGTGCGATGTTCTGGCGCCGGCGAGAGCTCGCGACGGCGATGCTCGAGCGGGTGGGCCTCGAGCACCGTCTGGCGTCGACCCCCGATCAGCTCTCTGGTGGCGAGCAGCAGCGCGTGGCGATCGCCCGCGCCCTCGTGCGCAGCCCTCGACTGATTCTGGCCGACGAGCCCACCGGTGCGCTCGACCTCGACACGGGGGCGAGCATCATGGCCCTGCTCGACGAGGTCGCCGCCGACTCTGGCGCCGCACTCGTCACCATCACCCACGACCTGCACGTGGCCGCCCGAGCACGGCGGCACTATCGCCTCGACGCAGGGGTGCTGCAGTCGGCCGACCTCGACCGAGCGTTCGCCGCGAGCACGCTCTCCGGTGGGGAGGGTCTGGCATGACCGCGCGCGTCAGCATGGTGCCTCTCGTCGGTGCGCTCACCGACGCCTGGGCAGAGTTGCGCGCCCACCGACTGCGGGTGCTCTTGAGCCTGCTCGGCATCGGCATTGCCGTGGCGGCCCTCACCGCCGTCGTCGCGTTCGGCGAGTACCAGAAGCAACTCATGGCCGAGCAGTCTGATCGCTACGGAGGTCGCATCGCCACGATCGCGATGAACGTCTCGAGCACTGACGGCTCGCCCGTCGACTGGGCCGCGATTGACGCCCACGTGGCGCAGGTGAGCGAGCGCTACTCGTTCAGCCACACGGCTCGAGTGGTCGACGGCTCGATCACCGTGCCCGTGCAACTGATCGACGGCGTGACGCCCATCGCCGCACGACTCATCGACCCTGACTACCCGGTGATCCACCGGCTCACGGTGTCTGAGGGCAGATGGCTGCAGGCTTCAGACGCAGAGCTGCTCGCGCCGCCCGTCGTCATCAGCACCCCGTTGTGGGAGTCGCTCGGCAGCCCGCCCCTCTCGACGCATCCGACGCTCACTATGACGGGCGATCTCGCGGGCACCTACCCGATCGTGGGCGTGACACCGCGCGAGGGCTTCTGGGATACGAACAACAAGATCGACATGCTCTACGACTCGTACGTCGCCAGAGCAGGCTCGCTTCCGGCTGACACCTACGTCAATCGTGAGTTCTGGGTGCCACCCGCGATGGTCGATGAACTCGGCCCCGTGCTGGCGATGGACTTGCGCGCAGGCCTCGACGAAGGGCTGGTGCTTTCGCTCAATCGCAGCGACTGGGGTTCTCAGAGCGGCTACACCGACTCGATTCTCGTGTTCCAGCTCGTAAGCGGCGCGATCGCCGGCATCGTGCTGCTGCTCGGCGCGCTCAGTCTCGTCAACGTGCAGCTGGTCGCCATGCGCCAGCGCATTCGAGAGATCGGTGTGCGCCGCAGCTTCGGTGCCACGTCGGGTCGAGTGTTCGCGGCCGTGCTGCTCGAGAATCTCGTCGCGACCACCGTGGCGGGCATCGTGGGCATCGTGCTCGTCGTGGTCGTGATGCGCAGCGAATGGGTGACCTCGGCGATGTTCTCTGGCCTGCAAGACGTGCCGCCGTTTCCGTTCGGCGCGGCGCTGGCCGGGCTCATCTCGGCCGTCGTGGTCGGTGCAGCGGCCGGCATCATTCCCGCGCTCGTCGCACTGCGGGTCAAGGTCATCGACGCGATCAGGTTCTAGCTGGCGATGCGCCCATCGCTCAGCGCACCGACCGAATCGGCAGCACCGCGAACGCCCCCAGCACGCTCAGGGTGATCGCGGCCGGAAAGAGCCCGGCGAAGCCGAACGTCAACACGACCACTCCGGCGAGCGCCGGTGCCACGGTTTGCGGCAAGGTGGCAGCGATGTTGACGACTCCGAGGTCTTTGGCGTGGGCATGCGAGTCGGGAAGCACTTGCGACACCAGAGCGGTGTCGACCGCCTGGAAGGCGCCGAAGCCGAACCCTGCCAAGAGTGCGAACACGATCATGCCCTCGAAGGTTGGCCAGATCCACGGCACGAGCTGCGCAAGCCCGACGATGAGTGACGACGCGAACACGAAGGGTTTGCGTCGCCCGACTCGGTCTGACCACGGGCCTGAGATGACGATGGCGAGCACGAGCGTCGGCAGGGCCGCTGCCGAGACGAAGGGCAGCAAGACCACTGCTTCGGCACCGAGCCCGATGTAGTCCTGCAAGAGGTACAGCTGATAGGCGACGACGAGGAAGTAGCCGGTGTAGAGCAGCAAGCGGCCGGTGAAGGCCCAGAAGAAGTCGGGGTGCGCGATCGGGTTCACCCAGAAGGTCATCGCGAAGTCGCGCACCCGGAAGGCGGGGCGCGGCTCACCACGGTTGTCGCGCGGCCCTGTGAAGATGGCGAACAGCGTCAGCAGCACCACCGAGGTTCCCGCAAGCACGAGGTACGCCCCCGGGATGTTCGCCGAGAGCAGTGAGGCAAGAATCACGCCGCCGAGCGACCCCACCATCGTCATCGCACCGATCATGGCGGCGAAGGAGCCGCGCACCGACTCTGGCACTCGATCGGGCAGCATCGCCGAGAACGGCCCCTGCACGATGTTGAACGACACCTGCACGAGCACCCAGCACAGTGCGACGAGCAGGATGGTGTTCGAGAGGCCGAGGGCCACCAGGGCGAGGCCGCCGATGAGCGCACCCCCGATGATGAAGGGCGCCCGGTTGCCGAACCGGCTGCGCGTTCGATCGCTGATGGTGCCTGCGACGGGTTGCGCGATCATCGCCGCGAGCGCGCCGATCGTCGTCACGATGGCGAGGTTGGCCACCTTGTTGACGGGGTCGAGCTGCTCGACCTGCAACGGCAGCAGCACCGTCGGAATCGCGCCCCACAGAATGAAGATTCCGAGGGTGCCCGGCATGAACCACAGCAGCAGACTGCGCAGGGGGCCGACGATGGGCACGCGCTCGGTGGGGTCGGCGACCGACGCCGTCTGCTCTGGTGAGGTGGTCGGCATCGTGCTTCCTCTCGCGGCGCACCATTGCGCCGTGCACAGCGTACGACGGCGACCGCACGACCATGAAATAGTCTCGACCTCGTGACAGATCGCAGCGCCGCGAACGCCTCAGCCCTCACCGCCGACGAGCAGCTCTCGCTGCTTTCGGGAGCCGATTTCTGGCGCACCCGCGAGCTGCCTGAGCGGGGCATCCGGAGCGTCATGCTCGCTGACGGCCCGCACGGGCTGCGCGCCCAGCTCGACGCGACAGACCACTTGGGGCTGGCCAGCAGCGTGGCCGCGACGTGCTTTCCGCCCGCCGCGACCCTCGCCAGCAGTTGGGACGAGCAGCTCGTGCGCGAGGTCGGCGAGGCCGTCGGGCGCGAAGCACGGGCGCTCGGTGTCGACGTCGTGCTCGGGCCCGGCTTGAACATCAAGCGGCATCCGCTGTGCGGGCGCAACTTCGAGTACTACAGCGAAGACCCGCTACTGAGCGGTCGTCTGGCGGCGAGCGCCGTGCGGGGCATCCAGAGCACCGGTGTGGGGGCCTGCCTCAAGCATTTCGCCGTGAACAATCAAGAGCACCGGCGCTTCGTCATCGACGCGATCGTCGACGAGCGCACGCTGCGCGAGCTGTACTTGCGCGGCTTCGAGCTCGCCGTGCGTGCGAGTGCGCCGCGCATGGTCATGGCCGCCTACAACCGGGTCAACGGCCACCACGCGACCGGTGCCCGGTGGCTGCTCACCAACATTCTGCGCGACGAGTGGGGTTTCGACGGCGTCGTCGTGAGCGACTGGGGCGCCACCGCCGACCGGGCCGCAGGGGTCACCGCCGGCATGGATCTCGAGATGCCCGGTGGCGCCGGCACCGAACCCGCCCTGCGAGCCGCCCTCGCCGACGGCACGCTCGACCCGGCGCACGTCGCGCTCTCAGCGCAGCGCGTCATCGACCTGGCGATGGATGCCCCCGCCGGGCCAGCCCCCACGATGCCCGAGCTGCTCGAGGCTCACGACGCGCTCGCCCGCCGCGCGGCCGCATCGAGCTCGGTCGTGCTCACGAATGACGGAATCCTTCCGCTCCAGCCCGGCACCCGCGTCGCCCTCATCGGCGCTTTCGCCGAAGCACCGCGCTACCAGGGCAGCGGCAGCTCGCTCGTGACTCCGACCCGGTTGACGACGGCGCGCGAGGCGCTCGAAGCAGCGGGCTTCGAGGTCACCTACTCTCCCGGGTATGAGCCTGTGCGTTCTGCCCCCGATGCCGTTCTCATCGATGAGGCCGTCGCGGTTGCGCGCGATGCCGATGTCGCGATCGTCATGGTCGGACTGCCGGGCATAGCCGAGAGTGAGGGCTTCGATCGCGAGACCCTCGCGCTGCCGGCGCAACACGACGCGCTCGTCGAGGCCGTGGCCGCCGTGAACCCGCGCACGGTGGTCGCACTCAGCGTGGGCGCCCCGGTGCTGCTGCCCTGGCGCGATGAGGTCGCCGCGATTCTGCTGAGCTACCTCGGCGGGCAGGCGAGCGGCGGCGCCCTGGCTGACGCGCTGCTCGGTGCGGTCGAGCCTGCGGGTCGGCTCGCCGAGACCTGGCCGGTGACGCAGGGTGACGTCGCCGCTGACCCGTACTTTCCGGGTGATCGCGCGCAGGTGCACTACCGAGAGGGGCTGTTCGTGGGGTACCGGCATGCGACCACCGCCGAGGTCTCGCCGGCGTTCGCGTTCGGGCACGGTCTCGGCTACGGCTCGAGCGAGTGGGGGGCGGTGCGCGCGAGTGCAGCATCCATTGCCGCGGGTGTCAGCGTCACCATCTCGGTCGAGGTGACGAACACGGGCGAGCGGGCCCGCACCGAGCTCGTGCAGGTCTACGCGCACGACCGTTCGGGGGTGGTGCTGCGGCCGCGCCGCGAACTCGTCGGATTCGCGCGGGCGCCGCTCGGGCCGGGTGAGACCCGGGCGATCGAGGTCTCGGTCGACGCCGATGACCTTCGCTTCTGGGATGCTCGCACCAGCAGCTGGGCGCTGCCGCGCGGCCCTGTCGACCTCGAGGTCGCGCGCTCGAGCGAGCTCGTCGAGGCGGTCGTCACGCTCGATGTCAAGGGCACCGCGACCGACTCGGGCGAGCCATCGAGCACGCCCCCGATCGCGGCGAGCGATGCGCTGTGGGCGCGGCGTCTCGGTCGCAAGATTCCTGCTGCGGCGCCCGCGCGCCCCTTCACGCGCGAGTCGACGATCGGCGACATCGCCCACACCCTCACAGGCCGTGCACTGTCGTGGGCGATGAGACGCATGATGCCGCTGAGCGACGACGACAAGAACGACCCTGCTTCGATGGCGCTCATCGAGCGCACCGTCGCCGAACTGCCCCTGCGGGGTCTCGCCCAGATGTCGCAGGGAAGGGTGACCTGGAAGACCGTGGATGCCGTGGTCGCGTTCGCCAATCGCCGCCCGCTGGAAGGCCTGAGCAGACTCGTCGCGAGTCGTTAGATCATATGTAAAGCGATACGCTGACACCCGGACGCCGACGTTCGCGGCGCCGCGCACCGAAAGGCCCTCATGAGACTCATGCGCATCGGCGAGCCCGGGCACGAGACACCCGCCGCCCTCGCTTCGCACCCCGACACCCCCGCCGACGAGCGGTCGTACGTCGATCTCGCCGATGTCGTCGACGAATTCGACGAGCGCTGGTTCGGCAGCGGCGGGCTCGACCACCTCGCCCCGATCGTGGCCGAGCGCATCGCGGCGGGCACCGTGCATCCCTTGAGAGATCAGCGCATCGGCGCCCCGATCGCCCGGCCGCATCAGATCATCTGCATCGGCCTCAACTACAGCGACCACGCTGCCGAATCGGGCATGCCGGTGCCCGACGAACCGATTCTGTTCACCAAGAGTCCCAACACCATGGTCGGGCCGAACGACAACGTGATCATGCCGCGCGGAGCCACCAAACTCGACTGGGAGGTCGAGTTGGGCATCGTCATCGGCCGACGCACGAGCTACCTCAAGAGTCGCGAGCAGGCGGCCGACGCGATCGCCGGCTATGTGCTCGTCAACGACGTGAGCGAGCGCGCGTTTCAGCTCGAGCGGGGCGGCCAATGGCTCAAAGGCAAGTCGGCCGAAACCTTTAACCCCACCGGCCCGTGGCTCGCCACGCCCGACGAGCTCGAGGTCATGAACCTCGGCATGAGCCTCGACGTCAACGACGAGCGGCGTCAGACGGGGTCAACCTCGACCATGGTCTTCGACCCGCTGACGATCGTGCACTACGTCAGCCAATTCATGGTGCTCGAGCCCGGCGATCTCATCAACACCGGAACCCCGCCGGGCGTGGGCCTCGGCATGACTCCCCCGACCTACTTGCAGATCGGCGACACGATGCGGCTCAGCATCGACGGCCTCGGCACGCAGCACCAGCGAGTGGTGGCCCCACGATGAGACGAGCGCTCGTCACGGGGGCCGCGAGCGGGCTGGGCGCGGCCGCCGCCGTGCGGCTGCGGGCTGACGGCCTCGAGGTGGTCACCCTCGATCTCACCGGCGACGTGGATGCTCACGTCGACGTCACCGACGACGCCGCCGTGGCGGCAGCGGTGCGCGAGGCCGGCGGCATCGACGTGCTCGTCAACTCGGCCGGCATCGTCGGGCCCAACAAGCCACTCATCGAGACCACCGCAGACGAATGGCGCCGCACCTTCGAGGTGAACGTGCTCGGCACAGTCGCGACCATGCGGGCGAGCATCCCCGGCATGATCGAACGAGGGTGGGGCCGCATCGTCAACCTCGCGAGCATGGCAGGCAAAGACGGCAACCCAAACCTCGCGGCATACTCGGCGACGAAGGCCGCCGTCATCGCTCTGACCAAGTCGGCGGGTAAAGAACTGGCAACCACGGGGGTTCTCGTCAACGCCATCGCCCCGGCGGTCATTAACACTCCGATGAACGCCACGACGGCGCCCGAGGTGCTCGAGCACATCACCAATCTCATCCCCATGAAGCGCGTGGGCACCGCCGAAGAGGTGGCCGAACTCATCGCCTGGCTCTGCAGCGACAAGGTCAGCTTCTCGACGGGAGCGGTGTACGACATCAGCGGGGGTCGCGCGACGTACTGACAGCGAACACCTTGCTTGACCCCCAAACGGGGGGTATATACTCAACCGCTGAACTCTCATCGACATGCGAGCACGGGTTCATGGGGGGTTTCACGTGGGCGTTCTGCGCTATCACAACGAAGATTTTTCTTTCGACGATCGCCTGCTGGCGCACATGCAGGTCGTCATCAGCACGAAGCTGCGGCGAGGCGAAAACTTCTTTCTCACCTGGGCGCTGCCCGCAGACGCGGGCAGCGGGCGCCACGCCCTGTGGGTCGACAACGGTGTGCCGATTCACATCACCTACTCGGGCTCGCGCCCGCCCTCGCTCAACCGCGAGTGGATCGAGCACCTGATCTTGACCTCTGCCGGCGGCGCTGTGCACCTCAACGACGACCCGCCCCCAACCTCTGTCGAGTAGTGGCGCGCACTCGCTAGCGTTTCGTTGCCGAATGCGCAAGGCCGTTTCAACAATCTCGAGTGCCGACTAGCGTGGCCTGCAACCTGGAGGCCATCGTGACTACGTCAACGCTCATCGTCAACGCTTTTCGCATTCCCCTTCCGACCTCGGCCGATCTCGATCAGCTGCGTGAAAGCATCATCGCCGCCATTCGCAGCGGCGGTGGCTTCGTGCGGGTGACGTCGATGCCGGGGGTGCAGTATGACGTGTGCGTGACGAGCGGCTCGACCGTGATCGTGCAGACGAGCGCTGCAGCGCTCAGCTTCAGCGAGAGCATCGGCGACTGGTCGCCCATGCTCGAACTCGATCTGTGAGCTGAGACGCTCGGCTACCGCTCGTCTTCTTCGGCACGACTGAGCCTCTGCGAGACGTAGACCGGAATGAACGACAGCAGAATCAGCACCGTCGCAATCACGTTCACCTGAGTGGCCTCGTTGGGCCTCGCCATCTGGTTGAACATCCACAGCGGCAGCGTGTCGACGCCGGCGGGGGCCGTGAAGATCGTCACCACGATCTCGTCGAAGCTCAAAGCGAACGCGAGCAGGCCGCCAGCGACGAACGCAGTGCGAAACTGCGGAAAAGTCACCAGGCGGAAGGTTTGCCACAGGCTCGCTCCGAGATCCATCGAGGCCTCTTGCATGCTCGGGTTCATGCGACGCAACCGGGCGAACACGTTGTTGAACACCATGACAATGCAGAAGGTAGCGTGCGCGATGATCATGCCGAAATAGCCCACCTGAATGCCGATGGGCTCGAGCACGTTGTTGAACGAGTTGCTGAACGCCACACCCGTGACGACGCCGGGCAGCGCGATCGGCAACACGATGAGCAGGTTGACGGTGCTCTTGCCGAAGAAGTCGTAGCGCTGCAGCGCGAAAGCCGCGAGCGTGCCCAGCAGCAGGGCGATGACCATGGCACCTGTCGCGACGATGAACGAGTTGCGCACGGCCGCCCACAGCGCGTCGTTCTCGAAGGCCCGAACCCACCAATCGAACGTGAACCCGCGAATCGGCCAGTTGGCGATCGGCGCTTCGTTGAACGAGTTGATGATGACGAGAAACAGCGGCGCGTACATGAAGATCAGCACGATCGCGACGATGACGCCGAACGAGACTTTGGCGCCTCGAGTGAGCCTCAGCATGGCCGCCTCACATTCTTTCGAGGGCGCCGGTGCGCCGGGTGACGAGCAGGTAGATGACGACGAACCCGATCGGTATCACCGAGAACGCTGCAGCGACCGGCGGGTTGAGGTTGATGTTCGAGGCGATGATGCTGCCGATCATCTGCGAGTTCGCCCCGCCGACAAAGCGGGCGACGATGTAATCGCCGAGGCTCAGCGAGAACGTGAAGACACTGCCGGCGATCAGGGCGGGCCAAAGAAGCGGCAGCACCACCGTGCGAATCGTGGTGAACCCGCGCGCCCCGAGGTCAGACGATGCGTCGAACAGGTTGACAGGAATCTGCCGAATGGCCGTGTAGACGGGAAGCGCCATATACGGAAACCACAGGTAGGTGAGCGTGAGAACGACAGTGAGGATGCTGAAGCCGGGCCCGCTGATGCCGAAGGGCGCCATCAGCCAGTTGAAGAGCCCCTCTTCGGTGAAGGTGATGCGCATGGCGAGAATCTTCACGAGGTAGCCAGCCCAGAGCGGCAGGGTGATGGCGACGGCGAGCACCGCGCGCACCCAGGGCGAGGCAAGTTTCGCCATGAAGATGCCGAGCGGAATCGCGAAGAGCGCGCTCAGCAGGGTCACCGAGAGGGCGATGCCGAGGGTGCGAAGCGAGGTATTGATGTAGGCGGGCTCGCTGAACACGAGCGCGAAGTTCTGCAGAGTGAAACCCGGAATCACCTTCGAGGTGAACGAGTCGATATACCAGAACGCCGTGACGAGCAGCAGTGCGAGCGACACGATGTAGAGCCCCACGAGCCAGGTCAGCGGCAGGCTCAACAGCCCCACCAGGCGCATCCAGCGGTGCCGGTAGAGCAGCGTCGAGACGGGCTTGCTCGCCGGCGCGGGCCGGGGCGTCGTCGGCGGCCGCTCAGTCGTCGTCGTGGTCACAGTCGTCCTTCGTGCGGTTCGAGGCGTGGGGTGGTGACGGTGGTGCGGTGGGGCGAAGTGTTCGGCTTCGCCCCACCGCGGTCAGGGTCTAGCCCTTGATGGTTGCCCAGGCGTTGGTCCACTCCTGGAAGCTCGTGCAACGCACCTCGGTGCGACCGTCGATGCACTGCTCGATGGGGGTGGTCCAGTACCAGACATTCTCGAAGTACTCTTCGTTCAGAGCGTTGAACTCTTCACAGTGAGCGGCAGCTTCGTCGCTCGACTCGCAGAACGCGCCGTTGGCGGGAGCCATGCCGAAGTTCATGGCGATGGCACCGTTGACGTCAGCCTGGCTGGTGTAGTCCATCCAGAGGTAGGCGCACGTGGGTGCGTCTGACTCGCTCGAGATCATCCACGCGTCCGACCAACCGGTCGAGCCCTCTTGCGGCAGCGTGCCCTGCATGCGGTCGTCGGCAGTCAGCTTGCGCAAGATCTCCCATGACGTGCCGGCGACGGTGGTGCCGCCGAGGAACGAGGTGATCTGTGCGACCGGGTCTGCCCAGTATTCGCTGACGATCGCGTTCTGCTTCTTGAGCAGGTCGACCGCGGCGGCCAGCTGCGTCTCGTCGAGCGCGTACGGGTTCTGGATGCCCAGCTCAGGCTGGTGGTACATCAGGTAGACCGCGGCGTCGGCGATGTAGATCGGGGCGTCGTAGGCCGTGACCTGACCGGCATAGGGGCTGTCGGCCTCCCAGACGATGTCCCAGCTGGTGGGCGTCTCGGTGACGACATCGGCGTTGTACTGCAGAATGTTGGCGCCGCGCCCGATCGGAATGCCGTAGACGTTGCCGTTGATCGTGTCGTACAGCTGACCCTTCATTCCCGCAACGATGTCGTCAGAGAAGTTCGGAATCAGTGCCGTGTTGATCGGCGCGACGTCGCCGCCGACAATGAGACGCAGGCTCGCGTCGCCGGAGGCCGACACCAGGTCATAGTCGCCGGTGCGCATGAGCTGCACCATCTCGTCACTCGTGCCGGCAACGCGGCGGTTGACCACGCAGCCGGTCTCTTCGGTGAAGGTGTCGGCCCAGGCGGGTTCGACGAAGCCCGACCACGCGACGATGTCGACTGAGCCTTCGGGGTCACCGAGTGCGTCGAGCATGGGCACGTCTGGCACGTCGAAGACGAGCCCACCGGGGGTCTCTTCGCCGGCCGAGGTGGCACAGCCTGCCAGCAGCAGCGCCGCGGCAGCCGTCATGGCAGAGACTGCCATCAACTTGCTTTTCATGGTTTCTCCTTGGTGTGGGATGGTGCGGTTCGATAGAGCGGGCTGTGGTGGCGGCAATGGTGACGATTCAGGGAACGACGGCAGCGTGCTCGGTCACCCACACCGCGCGCACGGTGTCGCCGCGGTGGAAGGGTGCGTTGTCGCTCGGCGCGTGGTCGTTGTGGCGTTCGGCGACGATGCGCAGGCCGTCGACGGTGTCGACGATGAACCGCGTCGTCGGGCCGGTGTAGACCGTCTCGACGATCGTGCCGTCGACGCTGGTCTCGTGGGCGGCGGGCTCGGTGCGAGCATCCACGAGGCGTACGCGTTCGGGGCGCACGCTCAGGGCCATGGGCACACCGGTGAGCCGTTCTGCGTGGGCGTCGTCGATGAGGTTCGAGATGCCCAGAAAGCCAGCGACGAAGGCGGTCTGCGGGTATTCGTAGACCTCGCGCGGGGTTCCGACCTGCTCGACGCGGCCGTTGTTGAACACGGCGATGCGGTCGCTGAGGGTGAGAGCTTCTTCTTGATCGTGTGTGACGAAGATGAAAGTGATGCCCACCTCGCGCTGAATCTGCTTGAGCTCGATCTGCATTTGTTCGCGCAGCTGCTTGTCGAGGGCGCCGAGCGGCTCGTCGAGCAGCAGCACACGAGGCTTCAGAATGAGGGCGCGGGCGAGGGCGATGCGCTGGCGCTGGCCGCCCGACAGTTGGTGAGGCAGTCGGTTGGCGTGCTCGCTGAGCCGCACTTGTTCGAGCGCCTCGCCGACTCTGCGCTGCTGCTCGGCCTTGTCGACTTTGCGCACACGCAGGCCGTAACCCACGTTGTCGGCGATGGTCATGTGCGGAAAAAGCGCGTAGTCCTGAAACACCGTGTTGACGGTGCGGTCGAACGGGGCAGCGCGCGTCACATCGGTTCCCGCGATGGTGATGGTGCCCCCGGTGACCTCTTCGAACCCGGCGATGAGCCGCAGCACGGTGGTCTTGCCAGACCCCGAGGGGCCGAGCATCGAGAAGAACTCGCCAGACTCGACGCTCAAGGTCAAGTTGTCGACGGCGACGGTGTCGCCGAATCGCTTCGTCACGGTGGTGAGCTCGACCCCGCCGTGGCCGTGCTCAGGGTCGGGTGTGGCGGTCGTGGTCGACGCTTCAGGGGCAGACATTGCGACGGTATTCCTCCGAGACATCGTTGTGGTCGGTGCTAGAACTCTAAAGCTATAGTTTCATATCTTTTGTTTCAATCGCGTAACAGGGGTGCGGCGATTGCGCGACAGAGGCGTGCGCAGAGAGGAGCAAGAACGTGGATGCTCCCACCGCGCCCACTCAGCCGACTCCCTTGCCCGTGCGAGACAATGAGGGCATGAGCCCCCGCAGCGCTGCGCCCCGCTCGGGTCGACCGACCCGACTGCACAGCGCCGTGTTTCAGCCGATCGGCGACGAAGGTCGAGCCGCACTCGTCGAGCGGCGCATCGCCGAAGCGATCATGGGCGGCGTGCTCGCGGCGGGCGAGCGACTGCCCGCCGAGACCGAGCTTGCCGCCGCTTTCGGGGTCGCCCCCGCGACCGCTCGAGAAGCACTGCTCGCACTGCGCGAACGCGGGCTCATCGTGACGCGGCGCGGTCGCAACGGCGGTAGTTTCATCGCCGACAGCGCCGACCCAGTCCGCTTCGCCACTCGCGCGCTCGCCGACAGTTCTCGAGTGAGCCTGCGTGACGCCGCCCAGCACTACGTCGCCATCACGGCTGCGTGTGTCGAACTCGCCGCACGGCGGGCCGACCCGAGCGAAACCATCATGATTCGCACGCGACTCGAACGCGTCGACGACCATGACCTGGCCGCGTGGCGCCGAGCCTCAGATGATGCGGTCATCGAGGTCGCGGCGCTCAGCCAGTCTGCTCGGCTCACGCGCGAGCAGATGAAGCTGCAGGGCGAGTTCTCGCCCCTGCTCGCCCTCATCGACACCGAGCCTGAGAGTCGTCAACTCTCACGCGAGCGACTGCTCGCCGTGCTGACGGCGGTCGAGGCCGCAGACGCGAGCGGCGCCACCGAGGCGCTGCGCGAGAGCGTGCGTCATGCCGTCGAGTGGCTCATCGCCTATCGTGAACGTCACAGCGGCCCGACGCCGCTCGCCACGACCCGCACCGAGAGGAGCACCGCGTGAGCATCCACCCCGCATCGCCCGCGTCGCGCACCGCCGACCACCCCGTCGACCTCGTGACCGACTACTTCGGCCGGGCCATCGACGCTCTGGCGACCTGGAAAGACTCGCTCGCCCTCGAACTGGCCGAGTTGCGCCGACAGGAGCCATTGACGATCGACCGACTCGACGATCTTGTCGAACCCGAAGCGCAGGCGGTCTTCGACACGATCGACCTGCCCGTGTACGGTGCCGGGTTCATCGCCGCCCTCGACTTTCTCGCCGACGCCAACAGTCACCTCGCCTGGTGGCAGGGGCCCGAACGCGCCCAGCTCGTGCTCGCCGCACAGTCGGTGAACAAAGAACACATCGACTACAGCGAGCTCGAGTGGTATCGAGTGCCGCTCGCCACTGGTCAGCCGCACGTCGCCGGTCCATACGTCGACTACCTGTGCAGCGATGAATACACGATTACCGTTGCGGCTCCGGTGCACATCGACGGCGAGTTCGTTGGCGCCGTCGCTCTCGACCTGCTCATCGATCGCGTCGAGCGAGACCTCACGCCTCGGCTCGCCGCCTTCGGCGACGACATCTCGATCGTCAACGGTGTCGGCAGAGTCTTGCTCTCGACGAGCCCCGCGCGCGCGACGGGTGACACTCTGCGCGGCGATGATCTCGCCGACTTCGAGCGCTTCGCCTGCCCCGGTATGGCGCTCGACGTGCTCATCGCACGCTGACGGGCAGTGCTCACCCGGTGAGCACTGCCGACAGCCACGTGAGATACGGGATGCCCAGAGCGAGGTTGATCGGAAACGTCACGCCAATGCTGGCCGCGAGTGGAACAGCGAGGTTCGCATCAGGCAGCGCGAGCCGCACAGCGGCCGGCGCCGCGATGTATGAGGCGCTGCCGCACAAGATCGCGAGCACGACGGCGCCACCTTGGCCCATGCCGGCGAGCACCGCGATCGCCGCAACGGCGCTGCCGACCACGAACGGAAAGACCGCTGCGAACACGAGCACCCCATAACCGGCATGCCGCAGCGAGCCGAATCGCTGACCCGCTTCGATTCCGAGACTCAGCAAAAACAGGGCGAGCACGCCGCGAAACGGTTCTTCGAAGAACGGGCGCACCCCCGCGTAGCCGGTTTCACCGACGATGAGACCGAGCAGCAGACCACCCGTGAGTAAGAAGATCGACGTGCCGGCAAAGACCTCGTGCAGCGCAGCCCCCCAGCGCACCCCCGTGGTCGACGCGCGACTAGCCAGCACGATGCCGACCACGATGCCCGGAATCTCGAGCACCGTCAGAAGCGCGGGGGCATACCCGGGGTACTCGATCGCGAGCGATTCGAGAAAGACGAGCGCGGCCGTGAAGGTGACGAGCGATGTCGAGCCATAGTGCGCAGCGACGCTGCCGCGATCGACGGGGCCGAGACGCGACACGACGCCCAGCACGATGAAGACGACGAACGGAATCGCGACGCCGAGCAGCAACGACAGCACGAGCGGCCCGATCACCTCGGTGAAGGTTGCTTCTCTCAGCGCCATGCCTCCTTTGAGACCGATCGCGAGCAGAAGGTAGAGCGAGATGGTCTTGGTGAGCGCCTCGGGCACACGCAGGTCTGATCGCACGGCGACCGCGATCACGCCGAGCAGGAAGGCGAGAACGGGGGGTGAGAGCAGATTGGCGACGGCAGTCTCAAGAATCACGGGGCGGCTCCGGGCGACTAGATAGATGAAGCGTGCTTCACGCTTTGAACACTATACAGGAAGTGCACTTCACCCTTTTTGTCCGGGCTGGCAGAATGGAGCGATGTCGACGTGGACCTTTCTGACGCACCACGCACACGTGCTCGTCGCCGTCGCGAAGAACCCCGACGCGACAGTGCAACAACTCGCCGACGAGGTCGGAATCTCGACTCGCTCAACCGTCACGATCTTGGGCGACCTCGCCGCCACGGGTTACCTCGAGCGAGAGCGGCGAGGGCGCCGCAACCACTACTCAGTCGTTCCGACGCAACCGCTCAGGCACCCGTCGAATGCTGGCCACACCGTGGGCGAACTCATCGCCGCGCTCGCCGACCTGCGGTGATGCGAGTCGGCGGTAGGCTCGCACCATGTCAGATCACGACGACCGCCCCGTCGGCTTCATGGGCAAAGTGCGCAACATGAAGATCGTCACGTGGGTGCTCATCATCGGCCTCGTGGGCCTCACGGTGAGCGGCACCACGTTGCTGTTCGTTCTGCTCAACAACTAGGGGCGCCGCTCGTAGCGATCAGCCCAGAATGACGGCTTTCTTGGCCTCGAACTCTTCAGGGGTCAGGATTCCGGCATCGCGCAGTTCGCCCAACTGCTTCAGCTGCTCCAGTGTGGCGCTCATGTCGCTTGCCGCAGCCGGCTCCGGTGCCGGCGCTGCTGCTGCAGGCGCGGCGGCCGGAGCCGCGGCCGCCTGCTGAGCCCACTTCGAATGCTGTCGGCGCTGCACTTTGCCGTGCACCGAGCTCGCGACGGCGGCGTGGGTGGCGGTTCTGAGAAGTCTCATGGTCAGTCTTTCTCTGTTTCATCAATCGCGGCAACGAGCGCCTCGACCTCAATCGGACCTTCGGCGAGCAGCACTGCCCCCTCGCCCTCCCACGCGGCGAGCGCCGACACCATCGACAACTCTTCGTAGATCACAATGGCGGCAACGCTGTTCGACGACATCGATTGGCCGATCTCGAGAATGTCGTCGTCATCGAGAAGGTAGCTGGCGGCGCCGTCGAAGAAGGCCATGTCGACTCCGTCGATCTCGCCGAGGTCGTGGGCTTCCATCGTGCTCACCTCGCCGTCGGCGTCGGTGCGCACGAACTCGAGGTCGAGCACGAGAATGCGCGCAGCATCCACCAGTTCGACGATGCGGCGAAAGCCCGCCCCCGTAACGTTTCCGCCAGGGAACTCGATGACGACGTAGTCGATTGGTCCGAGTCGTTCATAGCTGTCTGACGAATGATCTGCCATGAGGCTCCTTTGCTCGAGGTCAGCGTAGCGAGGCGCCGTGCACCGCAGTCCGGTTCACGGCACACGTTCAGCGGGATGCTGTGAGCGCTTGTGCAACTCAAACGTTGCAGTTACCTAGAATGTGTGCAACCCTGTGGTTGCACACACAAGAAGGGACTTCCCATGAGCGTTGCGTCCAACCCTCCTGCCGTTATCGACGATGACGAATTCACGGTGAGCCGCACCATTCAGATCGCGGCACCGCTGTCGACGGTGTGGGCCGCCATCACCGAACCGAAGCATCTCGCGCGTTGGTTCGGCCAGACAGCCGCACTCGACTCTCTCGCTGTCGGCGCCCGTGGGTCAGTGGGGTTCGAGGGCTACGGCGCTTTTCCCCTGCGCATCGAAGAACTCGACCCTCCTCGCGTTGTCGCCTACCGGTGGGCGGTCCGGCCCCATGACGACAGCGCGACCGACGACGAGGTGTTCGCTCTCTCGACGCTCTTTCGCTTCACCCTTGACTCCAGTGACGGCGGCACTCGGCTCACGGTTGTCGAAACGGGCTTCGGCGACCTCCCCGATCCAACGCTCAGCATGCGAGACAACCAGGGTGGCTGGACATCAGAGCTCGACGAACTCGTCGACTACCTTCAGGGCGCCGGGTGACCAGCGCTGCCCTCGTTCCTGTCTTTGCCGCGCTCGGTGACGAGACTCGGTGGTCAATTCTCGAGGCGCTCTCTGCCGGTGAAGCGTCTGCCTCGGCCCTCGCCGAACGACTGCCCGTGAGTCGTCAAGCGATCGCCAAGCATCTCGCAGTGCTGCACCAGGTCGGCGTCGTCGACACTGTTCCGGTCGGTCGAGAGGTTCGCTATCGCGTCATCGGCGAGCGGCTCGCGGCGACCGCGCGTTCGCTCGACGCGGTCGGTGCCGCGTGGGATGACCGTCTGGCCGGCATCAAGCAGATCGCCGAAGAGTTGCGCGAGGCTTGATCGCAGGTGACAAGTGTTCGAGATGGGTGCACGATGAGACCATGATTCGGTTTCTGATTCGTCTCGCGATCTACCTCGGCACGGCTGCGCTTGCGCTGCTCGTGACGTCGTGGATCTTGCCCGGGTTCGAACTCTCGATCTCGGGGTTCATCATCGCGGTCGGCGTCTTCGCTCTCGCGCAGAGCATTCTCACCCCCTTCATCGTCAATATGGCGCGCAAGTATGCGCCCGCCGTGCTCGGCGGCATCGGGCTTGTGTCAACCTTTGTCGCGCTGCTGCTTGCCAGCCTGTTTCCGGGCGGCATCACGCTGAGCGGCATCGACACCTGGGTGTTGGCGAGCCTCATCGTCTGGCTCATCACGGCCCTCGGCGGTTGGCTGCTGCCGCTGTTGTTCTTGAAGGGCAAGCTCGCCGACCCCGGGACGAGCTCGAAGTAAGCCACGGCGCCGTCGTAGGGCAGGGCGCTTCTCGTGTGGCACAGCGCCCCTCTTGTGGCACAGCGCTCCTCGATCGCGCCGGCCTTCGGCCTTCACCACGAGAGCAGTTCCCCTGTTGCGCGACGCCTTCAACAACTACGGAGCTTCGTGATGTGAGTTCAGGTTCTTCCGTAGTTGTTGAAATGTTGCCAGCAGCAATTGCCCTGAGTCAGCAACACACGCGCAGTAGCCCCACCCGCGGCCCAGCACCCGGCGCTCGCGACCCCGGGCCCCCGCCCAGCCCAGCCCTGCCCAGCCCCGCCCCGTCGTCGGCGGGTGTTCAGGTGACGGTCGTATCGTCTGAACTGAGAGAGGCGAGCTTCCCGCCCCTCGCCCATACTCGATGAAGGAACCCCCATGCGCAGTTCGTCACCCTCTGGTTTCGACATTCGGGAGGCGGTCGAGAACTTGCGCGACACCTTCGCACCGCGCGCCGGCGCTCGCGAGTCACACCGCGGCGTACGCGGAGCCATTCTGGCCGCACTCACCGGCGAACCCATGAACGGTCACCAGATCATTAATGCGATCGCGGCCGCGAGCGGCGGCGAGTGGATGCCCAGCGCGGGCGCCGTCTACCCCACACTGCAGCTACTCACCGACGAGGGGCTCGTCAGCACGCAGCACGACGGCGAGCGCACCGTCTATGCGCTCACCGACGCAGGTCGAGCGGCGGCTGCCGACGCCAGCGACACCGACGACGCGCACGGAGCGTGGCACCTGCCGCACTGGGCCGACCGAGGGTGGGCCGACCGCGGCACGGCCGTACCGAAGGCGGGCGCGAAACTCGCGCAGGCCGTCGCCGTCGTTGCACAGAGTGGAACGCGCGAGCAGCAAGAACGCGCCGCCGCGCTGCTCGACCAGACGCGCAAGTCTCTCTACGCCATCCTCGCCGAGGACTAGCGGTATGCCGCCCACTCGCGGCGAGGTCAGCGCTCCCCCGCAGGGTCGCGCGTTCCGTGCGCGATACCGACGCATCATGCGCTTCGAGATGCGCGCCCTCGCTCAAGCCTGGTGGTTCGAGATCGTGCTGCCGAGACTCGGCCTCGGCCGATTCGCCGCGCGAGGCCGCATCAAGCGACTGCAGAAGCTCGCTCGGCGATTTCACGACCTTGCCGCCGAGCTCGGCGGGCTCATGATCAAGGTCGGGCAGTTCATGTCATCGCGGCTCGACATTCTGCCGCCCGAGATCACTCGAGAACTCGAAGGGCTGCAAGACGAAGTAGCCCCCGAGCCCTTCGCGCGCATCGTCGAGCAGGCCGAGCGTGAGCTGGGCATCCCGCTCGATGTGGCCTTCACCGCCTTCGACCCGACGCCGATCGCCGCGGCCTCGCTCGGCCAGGCGCACCGAGCGCGGCTGTCGCCCGGCATCGCTGCCGACCTCGGCTACAGCGACGTCGTGGTGAAGGTGCTTCGACCGGGCATCGAAGATGTCGTCGCCGTCGACCTGGCCGCGTTGCGCAAGCTCGGCGGCTGGCTGTCGCGCGTGAAGCTCGTCTCGCGTCGCGCCGACGCACCCGCACTCGTTGAAGAGTTCGCCCAGACGAGCCTGCATGAGATCGACTACCTGCACGAAGCGTCGAACGCTGAACGCTTCGCCCAGATTTTCGCCGACGATCCCCGCGTGAACGCCCCCGAGATCGTGTGGGAACGCTCGTCGACTCGCGTACTGACCCTCGCCGACGTGACAGCGATCAAGATCACCGACGTCGAGGCGCTGCAGGCCGCGGGCATCGACCCGAACGCCGTCGCCGCTGAGCTCGCTCGCGCAACCTTCCAGCAGATCTTCGTCGCCGGCTTCTTTCACGCCGACCCGCACCCCGGCAACATCTTCGTGACGCCCCACCCCGAGCTCGGCTTCACCCTTACCTACATCGACTTCGGCATGATGGGCGAGATCACCGACGAGCTGCGAGACGGCCTGCAGCAGTTCATCTTCGCCGTCGTCGCCCGCGACGCGCGCGCCTGGGTCGTCGCCACTCAGCGACTCGGGGTGCTGCTGCCCTCGGCCGACACCGTCGAGCTCGAACGCGCCATCACCGCTCTGTTCGATCGCTTCGGCGGAGTCGGAGTCGCCGAACTCACCCGCATCGACCCGCGTGAGCTTGAGGCTTTCGCGCGGCAGTTCAGCGAAGTCATTCGCACTCTGCCGTTCCAGCTACCCGAGAGCTTTCTGCTTCTCATCCGCACCGTCTCGCTCATCTCGGGAGTCACGAGCGCCCTCAACCGCGACTTCAACATGTGGGATGCCGTCGACCCCTTTGCCCGCACACTGCTCAACGGAGGCGGCGCGTCGACCGCGCGCTCGGTCGGTCGCGAAGCGCTCGCCATCGTTTCGGCCCTCGCCCGATTGCCCCAACGAATGGATGCTCTCGCCACGCGCCTCGACCGTGGTGAGCTCGCCGTGCGCAGCCCCGAAGTCGAACAGCGCTTGCGCGTGCTCGACGCCAGTCAGCGCCGCACCACCTCGGCGATCCTCTTTGCAGCGCTCCTCCTCGGCGGAGTGCTACTGCGCGAGAGCGACGAGGTGCTCAGCTGGGTGCTGCTCGGCGCCTCGGTGTTGCCGCTACTGCACGTGCTCGCGCCGTGGCGGCTGCGGTAGCCCGCAGCTGAAGCGTACCGAGAAGGGTCACCTCCGCGAGTGTGCCCCCTGCGCGCGACGGTGCCTGTTCCGGATGAGCACACTCGCGCACAAGGGGCACACTCGACCACGAGTTCGATCCGCACGCCGTCGGAGCCCCGCGGTACTCTGCCCCTGTGACCGCCGCGCTGCGTTTGAGCCTCGATGAAGCCCGGCGCATAGCCGTGCGCGCTGCACAGCTCGACTACGACGCCGACGCTGGCTCGATCGACGACGTTGTGCGCAGTCTCGCCATGATCCGCGTCGAGCTCACGACCATCGTCATGCCAGCGGCCGATCACGTGCTCTACTCGCGACTCGGTGACGAGGTGCGCCTCGGCGACGCCGAGCGCGCGCTCGCGATGGGTCGCGTGTGGGAACGCATCTGGATGCTGCGGCCCCTCAGTCACGTGGGGCTCTTCACCGCGGGCATGCGCACCTGGCTCGACCGCTCGGGCGCGCGAGGGTGGGTCGAGGCGAACGCAGAGTTTCGGCAGAGCATCCTGAACCGCATTGCCGATCTGGGGCCGTTGACGTCGGCCGACATTCCCGATGAAGCGGTGGCTCCGTGGCCATCGACGGGCTGGACGAACGACCGCAACGTCACCCAAATGCTCGAGTGCCTGCACGGCGCGGGCGAGCTCGCCGTCGTCGGTCGAGCGGGGCGGTATCGCGTGTGGGATCTCGCTGAGCGCGTGCTGCCGCCCGCCGCCGAGGTGCCGCGCGACGAAGCGGCGCGCGTTCGCAGCGAACACCTGCTGGCGGCTTGCGGAATCATGCGTGACAGCATCGCTGTGTCACCGCGAGAACTGCACGGAGTCGTGCCGGTCGGCGAACCAGCGGTGATCGACGGCGTTCCTGGTCGGTGGCGCGTCGACCCCGCGCAACTCGACCGCGACTTCTCTGGGCGCACCGTGCTGCTGTCACCGTTCGATCGCCTCATGACCGACAAGCAACGACAGATGCGGCTGTTCGACTTCGACTACGGGGTCGAAATGTACAAGCCCGAGAGGTTGCGCCGCCGTGGCCCGTTCGCAATGCCGATTCTGCACGGCGAGCGCCTCATCGGCTCGGTGGATGCTCGTGCCGATCGTCGCGCCGGAACACTCACGGTGCACGGCCTCATCGAAGACGTGCCGTTCACCACGAGCATGCGCGACGCCGTCGACCACGAGTTGCTTGACCTCGCGCGCTGGTTGCGACTAGACCTGAAGGTCACAATGACAGGAGCGCGACGATGACCAAGTACCTCATCTCGTTTCCGAGTGCGGCGATGAACCTCTCCCCCGACGAGTGGGCCGCCGCGGGCGAAGACTCGCACGCCGTCATCCGCGAGATCAAGGCTGCCGGCGCGTACGTCTTCGGTGGCGGCATCAATGAAGAGGTTGAGCCTGTCACGATTGCCGCAGACGGCACGGTGACCGGCCCGAGCTACCCACCCTTCGACGGTGGCTACACCGTTATCGAAGTGCCGACGCGCGACGAAGCGCTGCACTGGGCACAGAAGATCGCGGTCTCATGCCGGTGCCCTCAAGAAGTGCGCGAGTTCATGTACGACCCCGAGTCGTAGCGCATAGCCGCTCGCTAGGGTGGGCGGCATGCGTCTTCTCGCTCGGCTCGCCCTCACGCTCATGCTCGCCGGTGTGCTCGCGATCGGTATCACCCCGAGTGCTGCGCAGGCAGACACCAGCAATTTCACCTTCGACTCATTCGACGCCGATTACACCCTGAGCCGCGAAGCGGACGGCACGTCGAACCTGCAGGTCGTCGAAACGATCGTTGCCCGCTTTCCTGACTTCGACCAGAACCGGGGCATCATTCGAGCGATTCCCGACGACTACGACGGGGTTCCGCTGAACACGAGCGTGCAAAGCGTCGTCGACGAATCCGGCGCACCGGTCTACTTCGAGACCTACTATTCGGCGGGCTTCATCGAGCTCTATCTCGGCACCGACGAGTTTGTGCGCGGGGTGCAAACCTACGTCATCAGCTACACACAGCAGAACGTCGTGCGGTCATTCGACGACACTGCCTCTGACGAGTTCTATTGGGACGTCAACGGAACGGGGTGGCAACAACCCTTCGGCCGCGTGAGCGCGACCGTACGCATCGATGGTGAGTTGGCGCCACTTCTGACCGGCAATGCGGTCTGCTACGTGGGCGCTTTCGGCGGCACCGACCTCTGCGAGATCGACTCTCCGCCCACCGAAGAAGGGCCGGGAACCATCTATGTCGCAGGCGCGACCGACCTCGAGCCCGGTGAAACGGTGACCGTGGCAATCGGCTTCGAGCCCGGCACTTTCTTCACGCCTGAGCCGGTTCGCCCCACACCTCCGCCTCCCCCACCGCCGGCGCCGTGGTGGCTGCACGCGTTCTCGGCAACTCTCGGCCTTGGCAGCATTGCGGCGCTCATCGCGGCGATCGTGTCGCGCGTGCGCGCGGGTCGCGGGGCGAAGAGTCGCGGCGTCATCATTCCGCAGTACTCAGAACCCGACGGAATCGACATTCTGCAATCGTCGCAGCTCGTGTGGCGAGCATCCGCTGGCATTCCCGCCGCGATGGTGAGGCTGGCCGTTCGCAAGAATCTGCGCATTCTTGCATACGCGGTCGATTCGGGAGATGCGCCGTACACACTGCAGTACCTCACTGACGATCGCGCCGATGCGCTCGACCTCGCGCTGCTCGACGCGCTGTTTGGCCGCTCTCGCGAACCCGGAAAACTTACCCCCTACGGAGAGTACGACTCGACCCTGGCGACCCGACTGTCGAAGTTGTCGACTGCTGCGCACGGTTCGCTCGAGACGCAAGGCTTCAGACGCAAGCCGACCGGGCGCGCCTTCGGGGGTCTCATGCTGGTGGCGCAATGGGTCATTATTGCCGTCGCCTTTCTCACCTTCATTTTCACGGGCGCAATGTTTCTCGAACCGATTCCCCTCGCTGCGGCCTCAGCGCTCTTCGCGCTGTTCGCCAGCTTCGTGGCGATGGGGCTCGCCATTCGCCCCCTGCAACTCACCGAGAAGGGCCGCGAAGCGCGCGACTACCTCGAGGGAATGAAGCTCTACCTGACCGTCGCCGAAGAAGAACGACTGCGCGTATTGCAGAGCCCGAGCGGCGCCGAACGCATCGACGTCGGTGACAACCTCGAACTCATCAAGCTCTACGAAAGGCTGCTGCCGTGGGCCGTCATGTGGGGTGTCGAAGAACAGTGGATGCGCGAACTCGCCGTGCGCGTCGCCGCCACTGACACGACCCCCGACTGGTTTGTGGGGCGCAGCGGCTTCGAGGTGGCGCTCTTCACGACGGCGGTGCGCGGGATGACCACGACAACAACCGCGCCAGCATCAAGCTCGACGTGGTCAGGCAGCAGCGGTGGCAGCTTCTCGGGCGGCTCGTTTGGTGGCGGCTTCTCGGGCGGAGGCGGCGGAGGTGGCGGCGGCGGCGGGCGGTAGTGCACTGATGTCGTCCACAGGGTCGCGGTGGCCTCGACATGCCACCGCCTCATACTTTGAGTAACGCGAGCGAAGGCGCACCCCTACGCTCGGCGAATGATCATTGAAGCAGGCTATGACCTTCACACCCTCTTGTTCGGCGAGTGCCGCGAACCGGGAGCACTCACGATGGTCTGCCTCGACGCCGACCTACGCGTCAGCGACATCTGCACTGTTACTCACTCGTTTTCGGGAGACTTCAACCCCAGTGAGCTCAGTGCGATCGACGGTGCCATTCCGGCCGACGACGAGACGCTACCGCAGCTCGACACGCGTTTCGTCGCCCTCGGTTACAGCGTCGTGGACGCTTCAGGGCACCCCGAAGGCTTTGATTGGCCACGCGTCTCAGTTGTTGAAGAGTTGCTGGGCCGTCGGGGAATCCGTCTTCTGGGTATACAGATCTCTGACCATGAGAAGTGGGCCTCCACGGGGCCGATGTACTCTTTCGCTTCATACTCTCTCGGCGACGACCTTCCTCGCGCTGTTGTCATTCCTGGTCCGCATCCGTTCGCTACCTGCGAATGCGACGCGTGCGCACCTCGACGGCCGTTTCCCCGCTCAGGGCCGCGCGCTCGATCTGTGTAGACTTGTGTGTAAGGAGGCCGTGATGGCGACGAATTTGGCACTTGATCCCGACCTACTGCAACGCGCCTTTGAGGTGAGCGGCGAGACTACCAAGAAGGCGGCGGTAACTCGCGCCTTGCAAGAATTCATTGCCCGACGCGAACAACTCGGCTTGCTCGATCTCGTGGGCACTCTCGATTGGGACGACTCGGTCGACTACAAGGCGGAACGCACGCGAGCATGACAGTGCTCGTCGATACGAGCGTGTGGTCACTCGCTCTTCGGCGCGATGTGCCGCTCAACAGCCCTGCGGTGACTGAACTGACGAAGGTAGTTAAGTCAGAGCTCGTCGTAACGACGGGACTCATCATTCAAGAACTGCTTCAAGGATTTCTGCCAGAGCGAACCCAGGCCGAGATTCGTCGCCGCTTCAGCTTGCTCGCTGCGGTGCAGCCGACACTCGCCGATCACGTCGCGGCCGCCGAGTTGCGCAACACGTGCCGCAGTGCCGGAGTGCAGCTAGGCACCATCGACGCTCTCATCGCGCAGTTGTGCATCACCCACGATCTCGAATTGCTCAGCGCCGATCGCGACTTCGTGCACGCTACTCGCCATTGCGACCTTCGGCTTCGAAGCGTCGAAGGCGCATAGTGGGTTTCGCGAGGTGCACCTGCTACAGGTTTACTCGAACCCCTCTCGAGGGGTCGTCTCGCCTCGAGAACTGCTCTTCCGCTCGACATCCCGCGAGCACGAGGATGTCAGCCCGGAACCACGACGGCGAGCCCGCCAACTACGAGCATACGAAGCAGAGGCCGTCGTCGATCGCTATCGCGCGGTCCGCAACATTCGAACCGTTGCGAAGAAGTTCCAGCTCTCCCGTACTACTGTCGCGCGCATCCTCAAAGACCACGGCATTGACGCATCACGCAGGATGAGCGAATCCGAGAACTCCAAAGCCGCTGAGCTCTACGAACGGGGTCAATCGAGTTCTGCGATCGGCAAACAATTGGGTTACGACAACCACACGATCTTGAGGGCGCTGCGTCGCCGCGGAGTATCGATCAGGCCGGCTGCCAATCGAAGGTAAGGGCGATGCTCCTCATGAGTCACCCGGATCGACAGCAGTCGCTGCTCCACGTGGGGTGCGGCACACTGCCGCACCCCACGCAAGTCAGAACTCCGCGATTACCGTCCAGGTGGCTCCGCGATCTTCAGTCCGATGCACCCCCTCGATCCCGGCCACGACGATCGAGCCGTCGCTGCCAACCGCCAGGGCATCCGAGAGGGGTGGTGCCAACCCAATCGACGTCCACGTGACGCCGTCGGGGCTGGTGTGAACATAGCCGTCGACGTCGGTTCCGACGAGGAACGCCTCAGTTGACGCGTCCGCCGGGCTCGACGCGATCAGAACCAAGAGCGGAGCTTCGTCCACGGCGGTGAACGTCATGCCGTCGTCGGTGCTGACGAGGAGACCCTGCTCCGTCGTTGCGTAGAGCCTCGCGGCGTTCGCATCCCAGCTGAGGGAGCGCGCGCCGATCGGCATTCCTACCGCCCAACTCTGCGCACCGTCCCGACTGACCATGACCTGACCTGTGGCCGAGTCAATGCCAGCCAGCGCCATCCCGTCAGGCGACTGCGCGATCGTCATGCTGTGGAAGTCCACTTCTCCGATAAGGGAAATCGGAGCGAACTCCCCACTTTGCACGCTGAGTTCATACACGCCGATGTTCGGCGGCAGATTCTCGTCGGGTGCCGGGTGGCCTGAGAAGTAGATGGTGTCGCCGGAGCGCGCCATCCCCATCACATCGCCTGCCCATTGGCCGATGCGTTCGACCGAACCGTCCGCCGCCACGCTGAGGACTCCTTCATGCGTCGCGACGTAGGCAGTATCGCTCAGCGGGTCAAGATCCACAGCGTGAACGTGCGACACGACGATGGGGGTCTCCGTCGCTGGGGAAGTGCATCCCGCCAGGCCGACGGAGAGGGCGGCGACCGCTGTTGCGGCCGCGCCTGTCCGCCGCATCACGAGTCCAGCATCGAGCGCATCAGCTCGATCTCCGCCTTCTGGCTGGCGACGATGTTTCGCGCCAACTCGCGCACGCCGGGGTGCTCGCCATCATCAAGCACGTCCTCCGCCATCTCGATTGCGCCCTCGTGGTGGACGATCATCTGCTCGAGGAACAATTCCCCTGCTTCAGATCCACTGGCGTCCTCGAGTGCCTGCATGTCCTCTTCGGTCATGCCTGCCATGCCGCCCATGCCGCCGTGATCCATGCCATCCATGTTGTCGCTCATGGTGGGCATGCCCCAGTCGTCGAGCCACTGCTTCATCTGCTCGATCTCGGGCCCCTGGGCGGCCTTGATCTGTTCGGCCAGCGCAACGACCTCGGGGTCGACGTCGGACTTCGACAGCAATATGTCGCTCATCTCGATGGCTCCCTCGTGGTGCGGGATCATCATCTGCACAAACATGACGTCTGCCATGTTGGCGCCAGAGCTCTCAGACGGCTCGGTGGTGGTCGAGCATGCGGCGAGCCCTACCATGCTGATCAGGGCGAGTGCACCCGCTGCGAGCGCGCGGGTACGGAATGACTTTTTCATGGTTCTACTTCTTTCGTCAGTGTTGGCTGTTCGGTCGCGGTGATGACGGCGTGACTACGCGGTCATCCGGCGGCGAATCACTGACGGTTGATGCAGAGTTCTGAAAGCTCAGGAGGGCGCGGTTCCGCAAGACGGCGAGGTGTGCTGTCGAGTGTCGATACGCTCGGGGCCAACAAGCCAAATCGGGAAGCCACGAGGGGAAGAACCAGGCTGACGACAACGATCAGTGCCAGGTATACACATGCCATCAACAGCGCGGCGTGATCGTCTGCACAATCAACGCACACGGAAACCTGCTCATCCGGACCGATGGCCTCCACGTGAGGAGCGACAGCGTCAGAGTGGCTGTGCTCCATGGAGGTCACAGAACCAGCGACCGCGCTCGATGCTGCAGTCGAATGACCGGCAGGGGTCGATCCATGGGCGCCCATGGCGACGCCGACGACCGCGAACATCGCGATCAGCAGCCCATATCCGAAGCGCCGAAGCATCTGCCATACCTCCAGGGGGTATTCTCTCACACCTCAGGAATCCGATTCAGCGTATTCGCTGAGAACAGCGCGCACGATCGATTCACAGCCGGCGGGGTCGCTGAGAGGCAGACGATGGCCGCCAGGTAAGCGTGTGGACGAAACGTTCGAAAACCTCTGAGCGATCTCGTCGGCCCCTCCGGGAACCTGCACGGGGTCTCTACCGCCGTCGACCAGTCGCACCGGGCCGTTCCGGACGGCCAAGTCGACAAGTGCATCAGACCACCCAGGATCTCGCACGAGCGAGTCGAAGCCTGCGATGTAGCCCGGCCAGGTGTGTTCGACGGAGTCCCGGGCGATCGCGACAGGCAGTCGGGGGCTGATGGCGACTGCAACGCCGCGTGCCACGGTGCGGTTGTCGCACATCCAGTGGCACACTCTTTCGGCCAGCGGGCCTTGCGAGAGCAGCGCCTCGAACCAGCCCATATGCCGGATGCGGTCGTTGGCCTCCACAGCTGAACGATACAAGGGAGCATCGAAAGCCACGACTGCACGCGTAGGTGCGTGTCTCGCGCCCGCCCGGATCGCCAGGGATGCGCCCATAGAGTGGCCGACAAACACAACGGGCCGAGAAAGAAGGTCGAGGGTCCGCAGCACGTCGAGCACGGCATCGACGTGCACCCCCGCATCGACGGTCTTCCGAAGCGCCGGATGGTGAATCGAGGCACCGAATCCGATCGGGTCAATGGCTACGACGCGCGCGATCTGCCCGAGCACGTCATATGACTTGCCCCAGAATCGCTCACTCGAGGCGAGGCCCGCGAGCAGCACAACGACCGTCTCGCCGGTTCCAAACACGCGCACCCCGAGGCCCGCGACCTGGGTGCGCTGGCCGGTGCCCTGTCGCCACCGCCGAACTTCAGGAGAATGCGCGTGAAGGCTCGACCATACGAGCGGCGGAGCTGCGAGGGCCGCTGTACCCACGACGTGCCACACGTTCATGATCGTGGAGCGTAGCCAGCAAGCGCGAGCTGTGCACTAGAGGTTTGCACGGAGACGCTCCATCTCGGCGATCTCGATGGTCTGCTGCTCAATGATGGCTCGAGCGAGCGCGACGGCTTCGGGGTACTTGCCCCCCTCAACTTCGACCTGGGCCATCTCTACTGCGCCGTTGTGGTGCACGATCATTCCTTCCAGGAACAGCCGGGCAGCCTCAACACCCTGTGCGTCCTCCAGGGCCATCATGTCTGTTTCGCTCATCATGCCGCTCATCATCATGGCGTGACCGCCATGGCCTCCCGTCATAGATGGCGCATCCCATTCCTTGAGCCATGCATTCATCTGATTGATCTCGGGCTGCTGGGTTGCTTCAATCCGGGCTGCGAGCTCTCGAACCTCAGCGGGGATTCCCTCCTTGGCCAGAATGACTTCTGCCATCTCCAGGGCCCCCACATGGTGGGGAACCATGTTCGAGGCGAAGGCTACGTCTCGATCGTTGAATGGTTCGGCTCGGTTCATCCAAGTGAGCGCTCCTGCGACACTTATTCCAAGAATCGCAACGATCCCGGAAATGATTGCTATACGTTTTTTCACTGTCATCCTCCTTCCACTTTCGTGGGTATTAGTACTCGACTTGAAAACAAGTCGAGGCGTCGCAATGGCTGAACCACTGCAACGCCTCACCTCGTTCTAGGAGCGCACCAGACGCGCGATTGCTTGGGCTGCCTCCTCAAGCTTGGCTTCGGCAACGTCACCGCCAGATCGAACGGCATCGCTGACACAGTGCTTCAAGTGTTCATCCAGTAGCCCCACGGCCACGCCCTGTAGCGCGCTTGTGAGGGCCGAGATCTGAGTCAAGATGTCGATGCAGTACTGCTCTTCATCCACCATCCGGTGAATTCCACGCGCCTGGCCCTCGATGCGCTTGAGTCGAACAAGATACTTGTCTTTATCGGCAAGGTAGCCGTGGGTGGCCTGATCAGCTGACATGCGCAACCTCCCTCTTCGGCGGGGATACCGAACCCAGGATGGCCTTCACGCTCGCCTCGGGTTTCAGGTCAAGGCGTCGCAGCCACTGCGCGTTCAATGCGACCACGATGGTGGAAACCGACATCAGGACAGCCCCGATGGACATGGGTAGCACGAACCCGATTGGCGCTAGCACACCAGCAGCAAGCGGCACCGAGAGGAGGTTGTAGCCCGCCGCCCACCACAAGTTCTGCTTCATTTTTCGATAGGAAGCCTTCGAGAGCTGAATCACCGACAGCACCGATCGCGGGTCAGAGCTTGCCAAGATCACCCCGGCCGAAGCGATGGCGACATCAGTACCGGCACCAATGGCGATACCGACGTCTGCTTGTGCAAGGGCCGGAGCGTCATTAACGCCATCACCGATCATCGCGACCGAGCGACCTTCGTTCTGAAGCTCCCGCACCTTGGCCGCCTTGTGCTCTGGACGAACGCCAGCAAAGACACGATCGATACCGAGTTCGGCTGCGACCGTGTGAGCGACTGCCTCGGCATCACCCGTGATCATCACGACCTGACGTCCAAGAGCGTGCAACGCCTCTACCGCTTCTCGAGATTCATCTCTGATCGCGTCAGCCAGGCGCAACGCCCCGACCACTGTTCCGTCCGACACGACGTGGAGGATGATTGCTCCCTCCTTGCGCCACTCATCCGCGATTGCGAGCTCTGTCCCGTTCTCTTCAGTAAGGAGGTGTGGCCCGCCCACGCGAACTTTCTTGCGCTCGACGAGCGCGGTCACCCCAACTGCTGGGGAAGAGGTGAAGTCACTCGCCGTTGGCACGTCAATGCCGCGGCGTCGTGCAGACTCGACGATTGCACGAGCCAGCGGGTGTTCGGAGTCGGACTCAGCCGCGGCAGCGAGCGCTACGACCTGATCTTGGGTGAACCCATCAATCGCTTCGACTGAAGTGACCGTCGGCTCACCCTTTGTGAGGGTGCCCGTCTTGTCAAACAGGATGGTGTCGACTGTCCGCATGCTTTCAAGGGCGAGACGATCCTTAATGAGAACGCCTCCACGAGCAGCTCGCTCGGTCGCGATCGAAACAACGAGCGGAATGGCAAGACCGAGGGCATGCGGGCAGGCAATGACCAGGACCGTAACGGTTCGAATGACCGCATCCTCCGGAAGACCAACAAGGCTCCACACGACCGCAGTGACGACTCCGGCGGCAAGCGCGAACCAGAATAGCCATGCGGCAGCGCGGTCTGCGATCCGTTGTGCACGCGACGTCGAATTCTGCGCCTCGGTGACCAGGCGCTGAATGCCTGCCAACGCAGTGTCGTCGCCCACCGCGGTGATCTCAACACGGATCGATGAGTCGGTCGCGATTGTGCCAGCGACGACGATTGCACCTTCACTCCGTGTCACAGTCTGTGACTCACCGGTGATCATCGACTCGTCCATGCTCGCAGAACCAGAAACGACCCGGCCGTCCGCCGGAACGCGACCACCAGGACGCACCACAATCACGTCGCCGAGTTCCAGATTTGCCGGCGCGACTGTGCGGAACTGATCTCCGTCCACGACTTCCGCCTCGTCAGGAAGTAAAGCGGCCAGCGAGTCAAGCGCCGATGTCGTTTGCGCGAGGGAACGCATTTCGATCCAGTGACCAAGGAGCATGATGACGATCAGCAGTGCAAGCTCCCACCAAAAGTCGAGCTGATGATCAAGGAGCCCAAGGCTTGCGCCGAGCGACGCGACAAATGCGACGGTGATGGCAAGTCCAATGAGCAGCATCATTCCCGGCTTGCGGGATCGGATTTCCGAGACTGCTCCCACCAGGAAGGGCCGACCACCCCAGAAATACATGGCCGAACCGAACAGCGGCGAAACCCAGGTCACCCAAGGCCAGTCAGGAAGTTCGTAGCCAAGAAGCATGGCGAACATGCTCGAGAGCCCAACCACTGGCACTGCCAGCACCAACATGATCCAGAAGAGACGTCGGAACTGACCCACGTGATCACCGTGACCAGCGTGACCAGCGTGGCCAGCGTGCGCACCGTGTTGCATCGCGGATTGGTCCGACGACTGATGTCCACCATGCTCATGGTGGGTGGGGGCATTGTGGGCGTGCTTGTCTTCGGACGCCGCTCGTCGCCGGATCACTTCGTGGGGAGACGGGAGCGTTTCAGCAGAGGCCGCGAACTTCTCCGGATCCGCGTCAAAGCGGAGGACGCATCCTTCGCAGCACAGCCAGTACCTTTGCCCGTGAAAATCTCGGTAGAGACCTGCTTCCTCTGAGTCGCTCTTCACGACCGCGTTGTTAGGCATCACAGGACACACCGCAAGCTTCGACTCCGGTGTGCTCGTCGATGCCAGCGAAGGGTGGACATTGTGATCGTGGTGCTGCATTGCTTCTCCTTACCCGCAGGGGCTTCTTACCCCAGTATACCCCAGGGGGGTATATGCGTAAAGGCTTTTGGAGGCGCGTGATTGAACACTCGATGGACGAGATCGGTCTACCCACCGACGACAGATGTCCCCGCAAGAGGCAGGGGCGAAGACGAGCTCTGCAAGTGCAGGGGTGACGAGTAGCTCCCCCGAGCGGAATACCCGACCGGAATACCAGTGCACCTGCTGCAGGTCTACTCGAACCCCCCGGCGGGTCAGACGCCACCTCAGGAACTACTGTTCCGATCGATGAAGCGAGACCGCCCTGAAGAGGGGGTGTCCGGAACTTCCCGCAGAGCACGCCAGTTACGCGAACGGGAAGTAGACGAACTTGTGGCCCGATATGACGAGGTCCGGAACATGCGGCAGGTCGCACGTGAGTTCCGCATCTCACGTACAACGGCGGCGAAGGTGCTGGCGATCCGAGGAGTTGCCACGTCGCGGGGAATGAGTTCGGTCGAGATCACGCTCGCGGCAGAGCTGTATGAACAAGGTGAGTCGAGCGGCACGATTGGCCGAAGATTGGGTTACGACAATCACACAGTCCTGAGAGCGCTACGCGAGGCAGGAGTCCAGATTCGACGCCCACTCGGTCGCTGAACAATGGCGACTTCGACACCGGACCGCGCTGTTGCTGCTGCGGCTGCGGCTGAATCAGGGTCCTCGGGGAAGGCGGCACTCTGGGCGTCCCCATCACGTTATTGACCGACCTTCACTATGACGTTGCAGACGCTGCCCGGTTCACAGTCGGTGGGGTCTAGCTCTCGACTCGCGGCGATCATCTGATGCAACTCTGCTTCCAGGACAGCAAGTTCGCGTTGCCGGCGCTGCACGTCCTCAAGCTTCGTGGCAAGAAGCGCCGACGCGTGCTCGCAGGGTGTTTCGCCGGCCTCACGGATGTTGATGATGCTGGCGATCTCAGCGAGCGTCAGGCCTGCCGCCTGAGCAGATCGAATGAAGGTGAGGCGCGATTTGGCCGCGTCGTCATATCGGCGATACCCATTGCCTCCACGCGCAGACGGCGATATCAGTCCCCGTCGCTCGTAGAACCGAATTGTCTGCGAGGGCACACCGCTGGCTGTGGATAGATCGCCAATCTTCATAGGCCCATTTCACCACTTGACCTTGTATCGCGCTACAACGTTTATGGTTCGAGAATGGAAATCACGCTGCAGTACTTCGACGGGTGCCCAAACTGGTTGATCGCGGCCGAACGATTGGCGACTATCGCGGCGGACCGCCCTGGCATCACCGTGAACCACAGGCTGGTCGAAACCTTGGAAGAGGCAGAGGCGATCGGCTTTCGTGGCTCGCCGAGCATTCTTGTGGATGGAGTAGATCGCTTCGCCGACCCATCGGCCGACGTCGGGCTCGCCTGCCGCGTGTACGGGACGCCAGCTGGATTAGCCGGCTCCCCCACACTGGAACAGCTGCGCGACGCGATCCCCGCATGAGAAGACTCAGTGCGCACATGGTTCCCGTTCATCGTTCCCTATCGCTAAGGCCAATGGGAGGAAATCTGTGAGCGAGGAATACGACCTGTTCGTCATCGGCGCGGGGATGGCAGGAATCACCGCAGCTAACCGCTGTGCATCCCACGGCTGGCGCGTCGGCATCGTCGACACCCTCCCCTATGGGGGCACATGTGCCCTGCGCGGCTGCGACCCGAAGAAGATTCTGCGCCGTGGTGCGGAGGTCATCGACGATGCTCGCCTGATGCAGGGCAAGGGCATCGACCAGAACGGGCTCGCGCTCGACTGGCCAGCACTGATGCAGCACAAGCACGGCTTCACCGACGACGTTCCTGACGCCATGGAGTCCAGGCTCAAGCGAAACGGCGTATCCACATTTCACGGGGACGCCCGATTCGTCAGCCCTCACGACCTCGAGATCAACGGCGAACAGCATTCCGCGAGACGATTCCTCATCGCCACGGGGGCACGGCCCCGACCGCTTGAGTTCCCCGGCCATGAGTACCTGATCGACAGCACCGAATTCCTCAACCTCGAAGCGCTGCCCGCCAGGATCGTGTTTGTCGGCGGCGGATTCATCTCGTTCGAGTTCGCCCACATCGCAGCGCGCGCTGGCGTGGACTGCGTGATCATCGATCACGGCGAACGTCCGCTGCGTGCATTCGACCCGGATCTCGTCGACCTGCTCGTGCGCCGCACCGAGCAGGCAGGGATACGCGTGAACCACAGCAGCTCCGTCAGCGGAGTCACTCGCACGCCCACACGGTTTAACGTCGCGGTCGATCAGGACGGTGCCACGACCACCATCGACACAGACTTGGTCGTGCATGGCGCGGGGCGCGTTCCCAACTTCAACGGCCTCGACCTTGCTGCAGCCGATATCGCGTCGGGGCCACAGGGTATCGACGTGCTCGGGCACTTGCAGAGCCGCAGCAATCCGTCGGTCTACGCCGCAGGTGACGCGGCGGACACCCCCGGCGAGCGCCTCACACCCGTGGCAGTCTTCGAGGGCAAGGTGGCCGCATCCAACATGATCAAGGGCACCGAGACGGTGCCCGACTATGCCGGTGTGCCGTCTACCGTGTTCACAATCCCGGAGCTGAATCGAGTCGGGATGCTCGAGCATGAAGCCGCTCGCGACGGCCGCGAGACCTCCGTACGGTTCCACGACACCAGTGGCTGGTACAGCAATTACCGTGTCGGTGAAACCACAGCCGCCACCAAGGTGATCGTCGACTCAGCGACCGATCAGATCCTCGGGGCGCACCTCCTCGGCCCCGGCTACTCGGAAGTGATCAACACCTTCGGCCTTGCTATCAAGCTCGGCCTCACCACCCGACAGCTGAAATCCGCGACGGCTACCTACCCTTCCGTTGGCTCCGATCTCGGCTCCATGCTCTGACTGAGACACTCATCAGGCTGGGCCGATCGCGGTTCGGCAGCGAGCCGCTCGTGACACCAAAAACGGAGCCGACAGCAGTCCAAAATTGCTGATGGATCGCCTATTGAGATATTCCGGTCGGATATTCCGGTCGGTGCCCCTGGAGGGACTCGAACCCCCAACCCTTTCCTTAGGACGGAACTGCTCTTCCATTGAGCTACAGAGGCGGTGCATCCACTCTATTCGCTGATCGGCACACTGACGCGTCGCGCCCGTATCGCGACCACGCCCGCGACTGTCATCAGCAAGGCAAGAACTAGTCCCCAGCCGACAGAATTCGCACCCGTGTCGGCAAGCGCCGCACCGAGCGTGAGTTCACCAGCCGCGGAGTTGTTCGCCGCATCAGCATCATCTGCGATCGAGACCGACGCGGTAATCGTCACCGGTAGCACTGCGACACTTGATGCAGCCAGATTCATCGTGACGTTGGGGTATGACTCGCCAGCGTGAAGGCGATCGGCGCCCGTACCGGCGCGGGTGCACGTCACGAGTTGGCCGACAGTGGCGCACGACCAACCGGTACCTGTTGCGCTGAGCGCCGTGATGCCCGCCGGCAGCGTACTCGTCAGCGTGACGGTGTCATTGGTCGAACCCGCTGCTGCGTCGTTCGACACGGTCATCGACATCGAGCCTTGAAGAGTGCCCGGGTCGATCGAGCCCGGGGCGAGGCCGATCGCGAGATCGGGGGCGAGGGTGGTGACCGTGAAGTCTTGAACTCCGTGCCAGTTGGTGGCCCCACCCGTCGACGCGGTGAAGCCGAGTTTCAGCGATTCTGGCATCGACCCCTCGCCGTTGATCGTCGTGAGATCGATGCCCGTCAACTCAGTGACGAATCCCGACCCGTAGTCAATGGCGACTGACATGATCCCGAGACGGCTGATGTTGACCACGACGGGTCGACGCGCCAGCTCGCGATCCCAACTAGTACCGCTCGACAGCGACCCTGAGGCGGCCACACGGGTGATGTACTGATAGTTGGTCGCTTCGCTACCGCGCACGACGATACTGTTCGCTTGGTTGGGCGCCCCGCCAGAACCGACACCGACTGCCGAGAAGGCACCGTAGGTGTCGAAAGCAATCGCCGCGTAGCCTCCAGCAATGCCGGGAGTCGAGCCGATGCTCGCGTAACCGAGGCCCGCTCCGGTAGCGCCGCTCGAGGTTGGCGTGACCGCGCCATCGATGAACATGAGTGCCATGCCGTCGCCCGGGTCAAAGCCACCGCCGTACTGAAACATGTCGAACGAAATCTCGAGCCCTCGTGTGGTGTCGATAGGCGTGTTGAGAATGACGTAGCTTGCTTGTGAGTTGCTCTCGGTGAGGCGCAAGATGCCGTCTCCGGGCGCCTCGCCGATACCGCAGGAGGGCAGTGACGTGACCGGCGTCGCTCCCGTACCCGCCGTGAGGCACGGCGCAGTGTTCGAACCGCCATACAACCATGCGTCCGCTGCAGTCGACGATCCCCTGAAGCTCTCATCGTCGAGCACCACGGGCGCCGCGAATGCCGCCACTGACGACGTGGCACAGAGGGCGATGATCAGCACCCCGGTAGCAACCATTCGTCGACCCGTTGACTTCAGACTCATCAGTACCCTCTCGCGTTCTGACTCCAGCCTATGGGCAATGTCGACTTCGGCTCACCGCCAGAAGAGGGGTCGGGATCAAACTCGCTCGATGGCTCTGAGCGAGTTCAGCAGCTTCTGGGCTCGCCCGCGCACCGACTTGTGGCGGCTGGTCGTGAGCGTGCGCAACTCAGGCACAAGCCACGTGGCCAGCTCGGGGCGCTGCCGCGCGAAGTGGGCGAGAGACTCGGCAGTGGTGTTCTGCACGATCCAGTCGTCATAGTGCAGGTTTGCCTGCATGATCGCGATGGCCGCGTCTCGCTGCAGCGGGCTCATGAGCGCGTCGAGCAGCACGTACACAATCGCGAGAGTCCACTTCGTCGAGGCCTGATCGATCTCGGCCACCCAGCCGAGCAGGTCGTCGAGGTGCGCGACCACCCACTCGGGCCGCTGCTGGGCGACGCGCTTGACCGCGCTCGAGACGCGAAGCCGCACCACTGCATCGTCGCTGCGATAGCACGCCACGAGGTCGGCGAGTAGCGCGCGATCGGCGAGCACCTCGTCGACAACACTCACGGTGTTGCCGAGCGAGTTCGGGTGGCCTCCCGTCAACGTGCTCTCGAAGCGACTCACCGACATGACGTCAGGGTAGCGGCACGGCACCTGCGGGTGTCTAGAGTCGACACATGACCGGCAAAGACGCCCCCGAATACCACCCCGACCTCACACGAGCACGCTTCATGCCCCCCACCTCGGCGACGCGAGGCAACCGGCGCATCTTTCGAGCGATAGCGCGTGTGGGCAGTCAGAAGCCGCCCGCCGGCGGCGAGCTCGTCGAGATCGGTGAGGGTATCACGGTGCGGGTGCAACGACCGAAGGGCACCAGTGCCGACGATGCCGTGCGCCGCCCGGCCGTTCTGCACATGCACGGCGGCGGTCTCATCGTGGGTTCGGCCATGCAAGGTGATCCGCTGTGCCGACGCATCGCCGACGAGCTCGGAGCCGTCGCCGCGAGCGTCAACTACCGCATGCCGCCCGAGCACCCCTACCCGGTTCCGCTCGACGATTGCTACCGCGCGCTGCAGTGGTTGGCTGCGCAACCCGATGTCGACGCGAACCGCATTGCCGTGATCGGTGAGAGCGCCGGAGGCGGGCTCGCCGCATCCCTCGCCCTGCTCGCTCGCGATCGCGGCGAGGTCGCGGTGGCCGGTCAGGTACTGATGTATCCGATGCTGGATGATCGCACTGGGTCAGACGACGCCCCCCACCCGCGCGGCCTGCGCCTCTGGAGCGTGCGCAGCAATCGCCTCGGCTGGGGCATGTATCTCGGCGCAGGCACGTCCGGCCCCGCCGCAACGCCCCTCGACGCCGCCACTCTCGAACTCGCCGTGCCCGCGCGCCGCACCGACCTCAGCAACTTGCCGCCAGCGTGGATCGGCGTCGGAACCCTCGACCTCTTCCACGACGAAGACGTCGAGTACGCGCGGCGCCTCACCGCCGCGGGCGTCGACTGCGAACTGCACGTCGTGCAGGGCGCGTACCACGGCTTCGACGTTGCCGAACCGAAGGCCGCAGTCTCATGCGACTTCTTGCGACGTCAGATCGACGCCCTGCGGGGCATGCTCAGCGCGCATTGAGCAGATGCTACGGCGCCACCGACGGAGTCAGCGCGGAAGTGAGCGCTTCGATGAACCCTGGCCCCCACACCGGGTAGGTCAACCCTGCGACGATCAGCAAGCCCAGCTTGATGAGATCTTCAGTTCTACGAGCACGTCTCGCTTGCTCGCGCCGCGACGGCCGACGCGATGACGGCCGCGCAAGAGACGGTGATCGGGCGAGCGTTCGTGCAGGCGGGTAGACACGGTGACCGTTCTCCACACTGGGCGGCGGTGGAGTCGGGCCGACGGCAGCCATCAATCGTCTAAATCGTTCCATGACTCGAAAAGTGTCAGCGGCCGTGGGGTCGACATGCCACGTAGATGGGTCATCAGTTGCACGCCGAACCGCCTCGAGCTGCTGTGGGCTCGCCGGTGATGTCGGTTGCTCGCTGAGCCACGCGACCAGTTCATCTGCACTGACAATGATCGGATTCGTGCGGGTACCTTCGCGCACGTCGTTGAGAACTCTTGATTCAACGAAGACAAGAACAGCTGTGACCGGAACCCTGAAACCAACCGCGGCCGTCAGTCGTCGTGAGGCGTCGGCCGCCTCGACGCGCGAGCGGCCCAGATACGGCTGGTTTTGGTTGTTGACCCTGAGTACGCGATCACCTATCCAAATACTCGCGTCAGCATGCCGCTTCGTGTTGAGCGCGAATACGCCGCTCGGACCAATCACGAGATGATCGATATCGGTCGCTCCTTCACCGATGGGAACGGAGTGACGAACTGTCCACTCAGGCCCAAGCCTACTGAGCAAGCGGCCGACTTCTAGTTCGCCGATGGCGCCCACGTACCACGACCACGCATCAGGGTGAAGGGTGGTGTACTTGGCCTGGCGCAGCGAGGGTTGTGCGAGTTCGGCAGCCGACTGAATCTCGAGGCACTTCTGAGCAACCGAGTAGCCCGCCTCGCGCGAGCGCATGACACCCGCGGTGCTGGAAGCCCGCGCAAGGGCACTATCGTCACTTGGTTGCATGGTCTGTCTGTCCTCTCAGACCACACTAACGACGCAGAAACCGAGCATGCCTCCCCTCTTCGGGGGTCGCTCTGTGCCCCGCGCGGCATGTGCCGCGAGAGGCACATTGCGAAAGTAGAAACTCCCTCCCGGCGCGAGCGCGCGGCGAGCATCCTGAATCTACGCCGCGAGCGGCGCTAGGTACTCGTTCCAGTCGGGCTGAGGCCGCTCAATGCCCCGCACGAGCCACGCCGTGTCGTGGGGTGCCTTCGGCGTCACCCGAAGCTTCCAGCGCATCTCGGCCGGGGTGCGGTCGCTCTTGAGGTTATTGCACTTCAAGCAGCACGCCACCAAGTTCTCCCACGTGTCGGCACCGCCGCGCGAACGAGGCATGACGTGATCGATCGTCGTCGCGTTCGCCCCGCAGTATGCACAGCGGTTGCCGTCGCGCCGCAACACACCGCGCCGAGTGAGCGGCACCTGCCGAGTGTGCGGCACGCGCACATAGCGGCGCAGAACGATGACACTCGGGCGATCCCACGTGCCCTCGATGCCGAACACGGGGTGTTCGCCATCAGACGTCAGAATCGTCGCTTTCTCATTCATGACGAGCACGAGAGCTCGCCGAAACGACACGACGGCGAGCGGCTCGTAGCCCGCGTTGAGTACGAGAGTGCGCATAGTGGAGGCTCCTGTCGAACGGGCCCGCATGGCCTGCGGGCGTTCCTTCGGGTCTCGGTGCCTCACGGTGCGAGGGTCGACGCGCGCCCTTTCGGGCACAAAAAAAGCACTGCCGTCAGACGACAGTGCTCATCCCCGCAGAACCGCGACAGGGCGCGATCCAGCGAACGGCGACGGCTATGCGAAAGACGGCGCGCGCATCCACGGTTTGGATGTCTCGTCGCTCACACATAGCCTCTCCTCTCGTGCGCCAGTCGACGCCGAGAAGGCAAGGCTAACCCAGAAAAGGCGCGCACTCGCGGTGAGGCGCGCCGATTCACGGGCCGTTCACTTGCCGACGCTCAACCTTCAACACTCACTGCTGGCAAGCTGAGGTCGGCAATCTGCGACCAGGACTGGCCCCCGTCTCGCGACTTCATGACCGACTGAGTATTCACGATCACGATGGTGCCGCTCTCACCGACTCCGAATGCATCGGGCTGAATGGGAAGAACGCCGAGAGACTGCCACTCGAGGCCGTCGGGCGAAACGTGCAACGCTCCGTGCACGTCGACCCCGAATACTCGTCGCTGGCTGTCAGTGTCGAAGCCCGCCTCGACCAACACGAGCAGCGGAGCCCGTTCGATCGATTGCCAGGTTTGACCGAGGTCGTCACTGATGACTGGTCCGTCTTCTGTCGTGGCGACAATGCTGATGATGGACGGCTCAATCGCGAGATCGCGTGCCGCGATGGTTGCACCCTGGTGCCATGAAACACCACCGTCATTGCTCGTCATCACTCGACCCGTTGCCGAGTCGATTCCCGCGGTGAGCGACGACTCGCCCTCGGTCATGTGTGACATGGCATGAAAGTCGACCACTCCCGAGAGCGCGAGAGCGTGCCAGTCACGAGCGTCGAGATCCGCCTCGAGAATACCGACGTTCGCGGGCTCATCCGACCCTGCGGGCGGGTGCCCTGACAACAAGAAGCGGTTGTCGACACGCACGAAGCTCATGACGTCGCCGCGGTAGTCGCCCAAGACCGCAGGAGGCGACGAGGGGCCACCTGCTGCCAATAGATCAACGCTCAACAGTCCGTGATGCGTCGCGATGACAACCCGCTCGCGACCGTCATCGACATCAACGCCGTGCACATGACTCACTGCGACGGGCATGGGCTGTGCATCCGTCGCATCAGTGTCGACAGCCGCAACGGTGCACCCTACGAGCAGACTCGAGCCGAACATGGCCACCCCAAGCAGACTTCCGCGCAGGGAAGAGCCTCCGGCCGTCATCGAGCGAACAGCGACGTCATCGTGTCGATCTCGGCGGTCTGCGAGGTCAAGGCGCGCCGCGTCATCGGTCGTTAAGGTTGACGCACAGCCGACGGATGCCCGTCAAATTCCGTAGCGGACGATGTAGTAGTTGTCAGACCAGATGGGGCGAACGCTGATGACAGCACCCGCGCGGGGCGAGTCGATGAAGGTGCCGTTACCCATGTAGATGCCGTTGTGACCCGGCATGATGACGACGTCACCAGGGCGAGCATCGGCGCGTGAAATGCGCGTTCCAGCGGCGCCCTGCTGGCTCACCGTCCGTGGCAATGCGATTCCGAACTGCGCATACACATACTGCACGAATCCAGAGCAATCGAACCCAGCGGGAGTCGTGCCACCGAAAACCCACGGCACTCCCTGATACTGCAAAGCAACTTGCACGACCTGGTCGAGACTGAAGTTGGGGTAGGGAGGGTTAGCGAGGAAGTCGCCGACCGACGGTCCACTCCACGCGGCTCTTGCCGCCAAGCGTTGGGCTGTTAGTTCAGCTCGGCGAAGTGCCGCGGGGTCGGTCGCCGAGAATTCGGCGCGACTCGCGTCGACGATGACCGGCTCGGCAGCGGTCAACTCGATCTCTTGCGACGACGTGGCCCGAAGCTCAGCGACCGCCTCGGCGGTCTGATTCGACTCGGCGTTTGCGGCCGGCTGCAGCGAGGTGCCCGGCAGAGCGAGCGTTGCGACGATGGCCGTAGCGGCCGTCATGGCGCCCATGTTCATGGCGGTGCGCTTCCACCCCGCGTGGCGAGACGACACGGGCACGGCGGCGATGGCGGGCACGACCTCGGCGGTCGCCATGGCCGGGGTCGTCGCACCCTCGCGACGGGCGAAAAAAGAGCGCTTCTTGGCCGGAGCAGAAGCCCGGCGGCCGTGGTGCGAAAGTTCAGAAGAACTCGAGGTGGTCGAGTCGTTCGACTCGGGGTTGATGCGGTGATTCAAAGGTGTAACCTCCTGCGCTTCGCCGCTCACACTAGGCGGCCCGCCTAATTTCGTGGTGTCCACGGTCTGATTGCAGAAGACGGGCATGCGAAGCGTTCTGCGTCAGAGTCGCCGACCGGTTGGGTTTGGGCGGCAACTGGTTGAGTGTACGTGAGATAACGGAAGTGTTACAAACCGACTCGCCAGCACTAGATGTAGTGATCAGAACTCACTCAGCAACATAGATGTGCTGTGCGATCTCGGCGGGCAGGTCGATGCCCTCGTCGCGGCCCATCACTTCGACGCTGACATAGCCGTTCGGTTCTGGACGAATTCGCGCCTCGGCGCCGGGTACCGCCCCCGCTTCTCGCAACTGGTGCAGCAGGTCGGGGTCGACCTGCACCGGCTCGGCGAGGCGGCGGATGACGCCGCTGCGCATCCCCACCGCAGCAGCGTGCGTGAGCGAGATCACTCCATCGAGAAACTCCGTCGCGGCCGAACCACCCAAGTGCTCAAGGCCCGGAATCGGGTTTCCGTAGGGCGACTCGGTCGGGTTGTCGAGCATATCGAGAATGCGCCGCTCGACCTGCTCACTCATCACGTGCTCCCACCGGCACGCCTCATCGTGCACATACGCCCAGTCGAGTCCGATGACGTCGGCGAGCAAGCGCTCGGCAAGACGGTGCTTGCGCATGACCGAGACGGCTTTCGCCCTGCCGTCTTCGGTCAGCTCGAGGTGCCGATCTCCTTCAACTCGCACCAGGCCGTCGCGCTCCATGCGTGAGATGGTCTGTGACACTGTCGGGCCAGAGTGACCCAACCGCTCGCTGATGCGCGCACGCAAGGGAATGATCTGCTCTTCTTCGAGGTCGAGAATCGTGCGCAAGTACATCTCGGTGGTGTCGACGAGGTCGGTCACGACTCCCCCTCTCATGATCAGAAGTCAGGCTTGCCTAGCCTAAGCCAGCGCGCCCACCGCTGGGGCGCCTGTGGCGGCGTGTGCCGTCGCGCTCTCGGTACGATGGCCGAATGGCCGACATCGTGATCCCCGCCGAGCTTCTGCCCTCAGACGGACGCTTCGGGTGCGGCCCTTCGAAGGTGCGCAGCGAGCAACTGAGCGACCTCTTGGCCGCGGCGAGCATCCTCGGAACCTCGCATCGACAGGCACCCGTCAAGAACCTCGTGGGTCAGGTGCGGGCAGGGCTCACCGAACTGTTCCGACTGCCCGACGGCTATGAGGTCGTTCTGGGAAATGGCGGGTCGACTGCGTTGTGGGATGTCGCCGCGGCGGGCCTCATCGAACGTCGCAGTGCGCACCTCGACTTCGGCGAATTCGGCTCGAAGTTCGTCGCCTCGGCGTCGGCCCCCTGGCTCGAAGCACCGCACGTCGTCAAGACCCCCGGCGGAACCCTCGGCACGCTCGACGTCGTCGACGGCGTCGACGTGTACGCCTACCCCCACAACGAAACCTCCACCGGAGTCAGCGCTGCCGTGCGCCGCATCGGCACGGCCCCAGATGCTCTGACTCTCGTCGACGCGACCAGCGCCGCCGGCGGCATCGACGTCGACCTCGCCGAGACCGACGTCTACTACTTCGCGCCGCAGAAGAACTTCGCCGGCGACGGTGGGCTGTGGTTCGCGCTCATGAGCCCGGCCGCCCTCGAACGCGCGGCGTCACTCGGGGCGTCAGACCGGTACATTCCGCCGTTCTTGTCGCTCACCGCCGCAATCGACAATTCGCGGCTCAACCAGACCCTCAACACTCCCGCGCTCGCGACGCTCGTGCTGCTCGACAGCCAACTGCGCTGGATGAACGAGTCGGGCGGCCTCGCCTGGGCGAGCGCGCGCACCTCCGAGAGCTCGCAGCACCTCTACTCGTGGGCCGACGCGCACGAGCTCGCGACCCCGTTCGTGGCCGACCCCGCGCACCGCTCTCAAGTCGTCGTCACCATCGACTTCGATGAGTCGATCGACGCCGCGCACCTTGCCGCCGTGCTGCGCTCCAACGGCATCGTCGACACCGAGCCCTACCGCAAGCTCGGTCGCAACCAGTTGCGCGTCGCCACCTTTGTCGCCGTTGAGCCTGACGACGTGCGGCAGCTCACCCGCTCGATCGACCACGTGCTCGGAGCTCTCGCCGCCTAGCGCCGCGCTGCTCGCCGCCGCGCGGGCCGCCACCACGCCGGGCCGCGCCGGCCCGGTCGGCGCCACGCCGGCCCGGTCGGCACCACGCCGCCGTTCCGCACCGCCCGCGCCGCCGCCGCACCGCGCTGGCCGCCGCCGCACCGTCGAGCAGCCCGAGTCGCAGTGTGTGGCATGGGTCGCCGAACGTTTCACGACTCGTGCCAAGAATGGCTGCTCTCGAACCGCGAACTGCCAGACTGGGGTGCATGAGGCTCTACGTTCCGCACGCCGAGCGCCGCCCGCAGCCCGAACCCGCGACGACGAACGACACGCTCGCGTTCGCGGTCGGGCTCGGCGGCTGGCTCGTGGGCCTCGCCGTCGTGCTCGGGATGCTCGCCGCACCCGCCCCGTTCGACCCCGCCCGCGTGCTCACCACGATCGGCGTCGGCGTGGCACTCGGGCTCATTGGCCTGCTCGTCTCGCGCCGCCGCCGCACCTAGCTCGAGCATCCCGATCCCGCCCCGCCTCCGCTCCTACCAGCGCAGGCCGATGCGCCGCAGACGTTCCGCGAGAAGTTCAGACGAACCGGCGACCCGCCAATCCCACCGACCGTATCCATCGAGGTCGAGCCGCACCTCGTCTTCGCGCAGCTTCTCGTCATACACCACCTCGTCGGCGGTTCGCCCGCCGCGGAACGCCGGGTCGGTGTACTTGATGCGGCCGTCGAAGTCTGCGCCGATGTTCTGCTCGGGCCAGTAGAAGTCGAGGTAGTACACCTTGCCCGGCGGGCCGACGACGCGGTGCTGCAGCACAGGAGTCGGCACACCCAACAGGTGCATGGTCACGCGCGAGAGCGACTCACCGGGTCGATCGGCGCGCCCGTCGACGAAGCCGAGCACTCGGCGAGCGCGAGCGGCACCACGACGCTCTGACGAAGCGGTGAGCACGCGCTCGAGGTCGTATCGCGAGACTCCGCGGTGATGAGGCGTCGACCCGGGGTGTTCGTGCGAGTGAAGCGCGGCATCCCCCATCGCCACGGCAGTGGCGAACGGCGCGACGCGAGCCATGTCGATGACCGTTTCGGCGAGCGAGGTCACGGGGGTGCCGAGAAATGCGGCGGGCACGTCGGCCAGCTGTCGTCGATGACGACGCAGCACCGTAGTCGATCGACGAGCTGCATCGACCGGAGCAGTGACGTGCACCCTCGCGGGCCATGCTCCGATAATGGGCAGTCGCCACAGCGCTGCGGCCGACCAGTGCGAGAGCACCTCGCCGTCGCGCACTCGCTCGAGCGTCGCCTCGATCACCAGGCGATACTGTGCGTCTGGCCCGAGCTCTGACCACTCGTCGGCCGGCACGAAGGCACCGGGCGCCAGTCGCATTAGGTCGCCGCGTCGAGCCGCTCGGTACTGCCGAGAACGAATGCCCTCATCTACTTCTTCGGCGAGACGCAGCAGTGTCGGCGCGGGTGCCGGGTTCAGCGCAGACGCTGACCCGGAAGGGGCGAGGGTTGATGCCGCCGACGTCGTCATGAATGGATCGAGAGAGTTCATCGCGCGAGCGTGCCAGTGTGCTGCGGCCGGCGGGGTAGCTCAGCGCGACCGGTGGCCCCGTGCGGTTGAGCCTCGCCCGTGAAGGACTCCTCAGCGCCAGAACTCGCCGCCGAGAGTCGCCGTTCGTGGCAAGAGTCGCGACACGTTTCACGACTCGTGCCACGTTTCACGACTCGTGCCACGAACGACGACTCACGCGGCACCCTCGGGCGCGGCGCGGCGCGGGCTACTCGACGGTGAGCGACTCGTCGTCGAGGTGCAGGTCGATGTCGACGCCGTCGAACACGTCGTCGCCATCGTCTCCGTGCACGTCGTGCTCGTCGTGCAGGTCGTCATCGTCGTCGTCTGAGTCGAGCCTGGACGAGTCGTCGGCGTCACCGTCGCCCGCCGCCTCGCGCTCGAGGGCCTGCTGCGCCAAGTAGTCGTCGAGGCGATCGGCCCACGGCACCCAGTCAGGAGCCGTGAGCGCCCCTTCAGCGGGAATCAGCTCGGTCTCGAGCACCCCCGGCTGCATGCCGGGGTTCACGGCGATGGCCACCGTCCAGTACCAACCGGGGTAGCCGCCCTGGGTCGTCGAGAAGCGCACAGTGGCGACATCGTCGGCCACGACGATGTCGCGCAAGGCTCCGACGTTGGCAGCCGCAGTGATCTCGGCGAGCGCGTGGCGGGCGAGAGGCTCGAGCGTCGCCGCATCGGCAGCCCCCGAGGGATCGGCCGCAGTCTTCTTCGTCGCCCTAGCCACGAGCGGGCCTAGGCATCGAGCTCGTCGGCGACCTTGCGCAGCATGGCCGCGATCTTGGCACCGTGCGCCGAGTCGGGGTAGCGGCCGCGCTTGAGGTTGGTGCCGATGCCGTCGAGCAGCTTGACGAGGTCTTCGATGATGATCGACATGTCGTCGGCCGACTTGCGGTTCACTCGCGCGAGCGTGGGCTTCGCATCCAGAACGCGCACTGACAGCGCCTGCGCACCGCGCTTGCCGTCTGCCACCCCGAATTCGAGTCGAGTGCCGGCTTTCACCACCGCACCTTCGGGCAGCGCCGAGGCGTGCAGAAAGACCTCGTCGCCTTCATCTGATGCGATGAAGCCGAAGCCTTTCTCTTGGTCGTAGAACTTGACCTTGCCGGTGGGCATGAGATCTCCTATGCGAATGGTGGTGAGCCTCTAGGCTACCGGTCTTCGACGGTGCGCGCGGGGCCGAGCATCGACCGGTGCCGCCGCTCTCGACGAAGCACGCTTGTGCGGCATACCCCCAGCACTCGGGGTAGGTCGCCGGGTCGTGCGGCACCTATTCTTGACTCATGCCCGAAGAATCGTTCGTGATGAGCCACCGCCTCGAGCGTGTGCTGGCCTATATGGTCGCCGCGGTCATCGTGGTGAGTCTGGCGAGCTTCGTGGCGCTCATCATCGCTACTGGAGCGAGCATCGACTATTCGACCGGCATCTGGCCCGTCGTCGTCATGATGCCGCTCATCGGCCTGCCCATCGGTTTCGTGCTGATCATCACTCTGCTCGTGGTCAGCGCCGTGCGTCGGGGGCGGGCCGCCAAGGATGCCGGCAACTAGCGCCGCCTCCCTCGCGCTCGCCGCGCGACTGCGTGACCTCGACGACGACCGCGTGGCGCGAGTCATTCGCGATCGCGCGATCTCGCCGACTTCTCTGCGCGACGTGTTCGATCTCGCCGAGGCCCTGCTCGACCCGTCGGCGATCGCGTCTGCCCTGTCAGCGCTCACTCGGCGGTCGCTCGCGGCGCTGTCGGCTGCAGCGCAGGCTGATGAGGGCGCAACCCTGGCAGAGCTCGGCGCTCGCCTGGGCCGTGACGCCGAGCAGGTCGCGATCGACCTCTCTGCGGCGACGGATGCTCTGCTCATCGACCTCGTCGATGCTCGAGTGGTCGTCTGGCCCGCCGTGCGGGCCGAACTCGCCGAGTGGCCAGCGCGGGGTCTGCCGACGGCCGACGAGCTGACCGCTCCCGCCGCCCGACTCTCGCCCGTCGCTCTCGACGCGGCGACTCGGCAGAAGCTCGACCGCACGGGGGCCGAGCACGCGTTCACGACCACGGTCGCGGTGACCGAGGTGGTGCTCGCTCTCGCAGAGACGCCCGGTCGTCTGCTCGCCAGGGGCGGGCTGTCGCTTCCCGACGCGAAACGACTCGCCGCCGCCGCCGGTGTCGACGTCGACGCCGTGCCTGCCCTCGTCGATCTCGCGTCGCAGGCCGGGCTCGTCGTCGAGGTCGACGGCTCGGCGAGCTCGACTGAGGCGGGCGACGTGTGGCGCCGCCTCGACCCGGCGTCTCGGTGGGCGCAGCTCGCCACGGCGTGGATCGACTCTCTTCCTGACGACCTCACGACGGCGTTGACCGAGAGCATCGACTCGGTGTGGGGTTCTGCGTTCGAGGTCATCGTGTCGTGGTTGTACCCGGCCGGCTCAGACGCAGTTCGCGAGCGGTTGCGCGATCGTGGCGAGCAGGCTGAGCGTCTCGGTGTGTCGGTCGACGGCCGAGCGACCAGTATCGGCCACGCGCTGCTGACCGCAGGTGCAGAGGCTGCGCGAGCGGCTCTCGCGCCACTGGTGCCCGCCGAGGTGCGCCAGGTGTATCTGCAGCACGACTTGACCATCGTGTCTCCGGGCCCGCTCGCGGGCGAACTCGACGAGCGCTTGCGGCGCACCGCCGAAGTCGAGAGCACGGCTCTCGCGGGCCGCTACCGCATCACCGCCGACAGCGTGACGCGCGCGATCGCGATGGGCGAGTCGGCCGAGTCGCTGACGACGTTCTTGTCGACGATCTCGCTCACCGGCCTTCCGCAGCCACTGGTGTACTTGATCGACGAGACCGCTCGGCGGTACGGCGTCATCCGGGTGGGTGCGCTCGAGCACGATGAGGCGGCCGAGCTCGGCGCGCGCACCGGCGTGCGCAGCGCCGACCCGGTGCTGCTCGAATCGATGCTGGTCGATGCGGCTGCCGCCGCTCTGGGGCTGCGACGAGTCGGCCCGCATCGGGCCGTGAGCCGTCACGAGCCCGCCGTCGTGCTGTGGACTCTCATCGATGCGCGGTATCCGGCGGCGACCGACGAAGGCACCACCACCCCCGAGCGGCCGGGTCGCTCGCGTGCTCAGCCCGCGCCCCCCGCTGTCGACGACAGTGTGGCTGCGGCGGTCGCGCGCATCCGAACAGGATCGACGGTCGGCATCGACGGCGACGGCGCGTGGGTGGCCCGTCAGTGGCAGCTTGCGCTGCGCGGCAAGCTCACGGTGCGTGCAACGGTCACGCTCGCCGACGGCAGCGAGCGCTCGTTCGTGCTTGAGCCGACGGGTATTGCGGCGGGGCGCGTGCGCGGTCGCGACACCGCATCTGACATCGAGCGCACCCTGCCGGTGTCGAGCATCACGGCGCTCGAGCCTCTCGAGTAGCGACCTCGGGCTCTCAGGCTGGCCAACTAGACTGGCCCGTTATGAATCCTGACGGCCCGCTCATCGTTCAGAGCGACCGCACCGTGCTGCTCGAGGTGGCGAACCCGCGAGCCGACGAGGCCAGGCACGCTCTCGCCGTGTTCGCCGAGCTCGAACGCGCACCGGAGCACGTGCACACGTACCGCATCACCCGACTCGGCCTCTGGAACGCTCGCGCCGCCGGCCACGAGGCCGACGAGATGCTCGCCGTGCTCGAGAGGTATGCCAAGTTTCCGGTGCCGCAGTCGGTGGCCACCGATATCACCGAGACGGTCGGCCGCTACGGCCGCCTCATCATCGTGCGCAACGACGAAGGCGCGCTCGTGCTGCGGTCGACGGATGCTGCAGTGCTCACCGAGATCGCGTCGAGCAAGAGGGTCGCTCCGCTGCTGACGCGGCGCATCGATCACTCGGCCTTCGAGTTGGCGCCGTGGGCGCGCGGCCAGGTGAAGCAAGAGCTCGTGAAGATCGGCTGGCCCGCCGAAGACCTCGCGGGGTACACCCCCGGAACCCCCCACGAGATCGACCTCGACCTCGCCGAGTGGGGCTTGCGGCCTTATCAGCAGCAGGCGATCGACCAGTTCTTCGTCGGCGGCTCTGGCGTCGTGGTGCTGCCGTGCGGAGCCGGCAAGACCCTCGTCGGTGCTGGTGCGATGGCGAAGGCGGGCACGACGACGCTGATTCTGGTGACGAACACGGTGTCGGCTCGCCAGTGGCGAGCAGAGCTGCTGGCGCGCACGAGCCTCACCGACGACGAGATCGGCGAGTATTCGGGCCAGGTGAAAGAGGTCAAGCCGGTCACGATCGCCACCTACCAGATTCTGACCGCCAAGAGAAAGGGCGAGTACGCTCACCTCGCCCTGCTCGACGCGCTCGATTGGGGGCTCATCGTCTACGACGAGGTGCACTTGCTGCCGGCCCCCGTGTTCAAGCTGACGGCTGAGCTGCAGGCTCGACGTCGACTGGGGCTGACGGCCACGCTCGTGCGCGAAGACGGCCGAGAGGGCGACGTCTTCAGCCTGATCGGGCCGAAGCGTTTCGATGCTCCGTGGAAAGAGATCGAGGCGCAGGGCTACATCTCACCGGCAAGCTGCTTCGAGGTGCGCATCGATCTGCCGGCGAGCGAGCGGCTCGAGTATGCGGCGAGCGCCGACGATCAGCGCTATCGGCTTGCCGCCACGGCGCCGGCGAAGCTCGCTGTCGTGAAACGGCTGGTCGAGCAGCACGAGGGCGAGCGCATCTTGATCATCGGGCAGTACCTCGATCAGATCGACGAGCTCGCCGAGTCGTTGGGGGTGCCGCAACTCACGGGCGCCACGTCGGTCGACGAGCGCGAACGGCTGTACCAGGAGTTTCGGGATGGCCGCACACCGGTGCTCGTCGTCTCGAAGGTGGCGAACTTCTCTGTCGACTTGCCCGAAGCGACGGTCGCGATTCAGGTGTCGGGTTCGTTCGGCTCACGCCAAGAAGAGGCACAGCGCCTGGGTCGCTTGCTGCGGCCGAAGCAGAGCGGTATTCCGGCGAGCTTCTACACGCTCGTCGCACGTGACACCGTCGATCAAGACTTCGCTCAGAACCGGCAGCGCTTTCTCGCCGAGCAGGGATACAGCTACACGATTCTCGACGCCGATCAGATCGCCGCTGCGGCCTGAGACCAGCGTCGCTCAGTCGACCGCGGCGAGGATTGCGTGCGCCAGCTCGACCGGCTTCGTGAACTGCGGCCAGTGACCCGTGGGCAGCTCGACGATGTCGAGGCTGGCGAGCGAGGCGAGCTCGCTCGCCCACGGCGCCCCACCCGTGATCGCCGCGCGGATCGTCGCTTCGGTGAACTCGCACGCGATGACCGTGACGGGCACGGAGAACCGCGACTCATTGCCGAGCTGCTGAGGCTCGACGGCGACGCCCGCTGGCTCTGGCTTCGCGATGGCTCGAAAACGATCACGCAGCTCGTCGGTGAGGTCGACGAGGTCTTCAGCCTCGAAGAAGCCCCAGTCGGGCAGCGGAACGCCGTCGCCCTCGACCGGAAGCTCGTCGTTGATCGCGCTGCCGGCCGGAAACGGCAGGGCGTCGACGAAGACGACACGGGCAACCGCGTCGGGGCGGGCATCTGCGACCGCCCATGCGACGCTGCCGCCGCCCGAGTGACCGACGAGCACCACGGGGCCGTCGACCGCGTCGACGATCTCGAGCACAGCATCCACGTGCGTTCTCAGACCGATGCCCGAGAGGTCGGTGTCGCCCGGCCGCTTGCCGGGCAGGGTCGGGGTGTGCACGGTGTGCCCGGCCGCCGTGAGCGCGGGCGTCACGTCGCCCCAGGAATCGCCATCGAGCCAGAAGCCCGCAATCATCACGATGTTCATGTCAGTGACGGTAGTGGTGAGCTCTGACATCGGCGCGCAGCCGCCCAGTCACTCCGCAGCGGCCGAGTGGTCGAGAACCGACTGCGAGAGTCGCACGGTCGCGAGTCCGTCACGCACGCCGGGGTGCTCGACATGCTCGCCTCGCACGAGCGCGAGGAATGCCGCCATCTGCCCCGTGTATCCGTCGTCGATCGCATCGCTCTCAGAGAACTCGCGCACTGTCTCGCCCTCGGCTGTCACGACCGTGAGCGTGCGGCTCGACCACATGCCGGGCCCGTCGAGCGCGAGTGAGCCCTCGGTGCCGACGACGGTCAGAGAGTTTCTGGCCAGTCGGCTCTGCCACGAGACCTGCAGGGCGCCAGAGAGTCCAGTCTCGAAGCGCAGGGTCGCCGCCATCGACTCATCGAACCCCGGCAGCTCTGGCCTCGACTCGACCACTTCGCCCGCGGCGCGCGCGATGTCTCCGAACAGCCACCGCAGCAGGTCGAAGTCGTGCGATGCCGACTCCATCGTGATGCCGCACAGCTGACCAGGGCTGCTCCTCCAGTTGCCCTGAGGCAGGTCGATGCGGCCGATGCGTTGACGCAGCACTTGCACGACCTCGCCGAGAGCCCCCGACTCGATCACCGCGCGCACCGCGGAGTGCGGGGGGTGCCACCGCCTCATGAAGCCCATCATGAAGGGCGCCCCCGGCCCGCTCTCGACGATCTCTGCGAGCAGCTCTGCGTCTGCCACGGTGGCGGCGAGCGGCTTCTCGCAGAAGATCGGCATACCGGCGTCGACGAGCGTGCGCACCGGGTCGAGCCTCGCTCGAGGCGGTGTGAGAATCAACACGGCGTCGACCCGGCCGATGAGCAGCTCTGGCCGCGAGACGAACTCGGCAGACGTCGCCTCTGTCAGCCAGCGGGCCCGATCAGCGTCGAGGTCGACGACCGCGGTGACGCGGGCGCCGCCCACGGCCGAGATCGCGTCGAGGTGCTTGCGTGCGATTCCCCCGGCGCCGATGACGCCGAACGTCATGTCGTTCATGCTCGGTCGACCTCGTCGACGTGACGACGGGCGATGGCGGCTCCCGCGGCGAGATCGGTGAGCGCCGTGTCGTCCCCTCGTCGAGGAAACTCGACCACGAGATAGCCCGAATAGCCGGTCGCGTTGACAGCGTCGAGCACCTCATCGAAGTCGACGACGCCGTCGCCGAATGGCACGAACTCGCGACCGGGCCCGGCGCAGTCTTTCAAGTCGACATGGTTGATGCGCGAGCCGAATCGGTCGACGATGGCGAGCATGTCGACTCCTGACGCAGCGAAGTGGCCGGTGTCGAGGCACATGCCTACCCCCGGGTCGTCGATGGCGTCGAAGATGCGGTCGTAGTCTTCGGCGAACTCGAGCACGTTGTTCGCGTGATTCTCGAGCGAGATGCGCACGCCGCGCTCGGCTGCGACGGGTGCGACCTCTCGCAGCAGCGCGATGATCGACTCGACTCCCCCGGCCTCGCCGCGGTCTCGACCCGTGCACTTGAGCAGGGTGACGCCGACGATGGTGGCGGCCTCGATCAACCAGCACCAGCGGGCCGTCTCGCGCGCCAGATCGCTGGGTTCGGGCCCCGGTGAGAACGATGGCACATGCAGAGACACCGGGGTCACGCAGATCGCCGCGCTGCGGTCGCGAATCGACGCGAGCCCCTGCGGCGTGATCGTGCGGGCATACCAGCAGTTGAACTCGACGCTGCGAAAGCCCGTGTCGGGCAGACCGCTGAACGCCGGCTCGAAAGCCTCATCGCCGAAACCGTCGAACCCGAGCGTGGCGACCGCGATGCGCTCTGGCAGAACTGGGGAAGGGGCATCCATCATGAGACCTCCATCAGACCGACACCTCGTCGGAGTGAATGAGCTTGGCGAGCGCTCGCTCTCGACGCTTGTCGACCAGCACGGCGATCGCGGCTGCGGCGAAGTACAGACCGAGCATGGGTGCGGCGAGCAGCAGCATCGACAGCACGTCGGCGGCCGGGGTCGCAAGCGCGGTGAAGAGAGCGATGACGATGACGGCCCAGCGCCACGAGCGCAGAATGGCAGCTCCGGTCAGCACGCCGATCGCATTGAGCATGACGAGCAGAATCGGCAGCACGAAGCCGACGCCGACAGCCAAGATGAGTTTGAGGGCGAAGTCGAGGTAGGTGCGTGCCGTCAGCAGCGTCGCAGAGCCCTCAGGCGCGAAGCTGGTGAGCAGAGTGACGATGTTCGGTATCACGAACCACCCCGCCGCACAGCCCGCGGCGAACAGCGGCACGGCGGCCCCGAGAAAGGCGACGGCGTAGAGCTTCTCGCGACGTTTGAGCGCTGGCACGACATATGCCCACGTCTGGTAGAGCCACATGGGCGACGACAGCACGACGCCGATCGCGAGCGCGATCATCATGCGGGTGTCGAAGGCCTCGGTGACCGAGGTGTAGTTGATCTGCGCTTCTCGACCCGATGCCAAGGCCACCTGCTGCAGGGGCCGACTGAGCTCGGCCCACACGACATCGGCGAGAAAGAACCCCGCGACCGCCGCAACGAGCAGCACGGCTGCGCTGATGCCGAGGCGACGACGGAGTTCACGCAGATGCTCGCCGATGCTCATGCGCCGTCGACGCTGAGCGGGCATGTCTCGAGCCTCAGCCGACGGTGGAGCGCGGAGATTCGGCGTCGGTCGCCGTCGTCGACGACGCGGCACCTTCTGAGCCCGGTGCCGCGGCGCCGCTCGTCGAGGTGTCATCGTCGTCTTTCGCGCGCACCTCTTTCTTGAAGATCGTCATCGACTGCCCCAGGCTGCGGGCGAGCCCGGGAAGCTTGGGCGCCGCGAAGAGCAGGATCACGACGAGGATGAGGATGAGGCCGGTCCAGCCTCCGAGGTTGGCGGGCATGATGTCTCCGATCGATGGTGAGTGCGGTGGTCGTGGGAGTCGAGGGTTCAGGCTGCGGGTTGTTCGGGGGGGACGGTCTCGTCGACGTTGCGCGGTCGGTAGCGCGACGACGGAGGCGGAGGCTTCGGCTTGGGCGTGTCGTCGTCGAGGCTCGAGGTGACGGCCTCGCGCACGATGCGCCGAGGGTCGTACCTGCGCGGATCGAGCGTCTGCCAGTCGATCTCGTCGACCTCGTCGCCGAGTTCGTCGCGCAACCGCTCTTTGCCGGTTTCGGCGAGGCGCTTCGCCCCCCTGATGAGTGCGGCGAGGTACGACGCCACTCGGGGCAGGCGGTCGGGGCCGATCAGTATCGCGGCGATGATGCCGATGATGAGCAGCTTCTCGATGGTCAGGCCGAACATGTCGCACCCGCCTGCACGGTGGCCACGGTGCACGAGGGCGCGCACTGCGCTGCGTCGACTGCCATCGTGGTGCGGTCGTGCATGATCAGCCTCCTCATCGAGACGCGAATACGATACGATACGATAACACGCACGGTCGAGGCGCACCACACCGCGGACGACTCGGTGCCCGTCCCCGCATCATCCCCGCGAAAGGTTCGACGATGCCCCTGTATACCGATCTCTACATCGACGGCGCATGGCGACCGGGCGCCGACGGCGGCCGCTTCGCGGTGCTCGACCCCTCAGACGGCAGCACGATCACCGAGGTCGCCATCGCGACCGAGCAAGACTGCATCGACGCAGTCGAAGCGGCTGACCGCGCGGCCGCGGGGTGGGCCGCGACGGCGCCGCGTGAGCGCGCTGAGATCTTGCGGCACGCCTTCGAACTGCTGCGCGAAGATCGCGAAGAGATCGCGCGACTCATCGTGCGAGAGAACGGCAAGGCGCTGGCGGATGCTCGCGCAGAGGCCGACTACGCGACCGAGTTCTTCCGCTGGTTCTCTGAAGAAGCCGTGCGCATCGGCGGCGACTACCGCCTCTCACCGTCGGGCGACAAGCGCATCGTCGTCACGCGCCAACCCATCGGCGTCTCGGTGCTCATCACGCCATGGAACTTTCCTGCGGCGATGGCGACGCGCAAGATTGCGCCGGCTCTCGCTGCCGGATGCACGTGCATTCTCAAACCCGCGCGCGAGACGCCGCTGACGGCGGCGCACATCGTCGCGACGCTCGAGCGAGCAGGCGTGCCCAAGGGCGTCGTCAATCTCGTCACACCGGTGCCGACGGGACCAGCCGTGTCGGCGATGCTTCATCACCCGGCGGTGGCCAAGCTCTCATTCACCGGTTCGACCGAGGTCGGCCGAGTGCTGCTGCACGAAGCCGCCGACCGCGTCGTCAGCGCCTCGATGGAGCTCGGGGGCAATGCACCCTTCGTGGTGCTCGCCAGCGCCGACGTCGACGCCGCAGTGGCCGGAGCCGAGGTGGCCAAGATGCGCAACGGCGGTTCTGCCTGCACCGCAGCGAACCGCTTCTACGTGCACCGCAGCGTGCACGACGAGTTCACGACCAAGCTCCGTGACAGGTTGCGAGACTACGCGGTAGGGCCCGGTCTCGATGAGGGCAATCGTCTCGGCGCGCTCGTGTCGACGGCTGAGCGCGACAAGGTGGCAGAGCTCGTCGCGACGGCAGAGCACGAGGGCGCCCGCATCGTGCTCGGAGGCACCCCCATCGAGCCCGGGGCGTTCTATCCGGCGACCATGCTCCTCGACGTCGAGCATGGGTCTACCATCACGCGCACCGAGATCTTCGGGCCGGTGACGGCGGTCGTCCCCTTCGACGACATCGACGACGCGGTCTCATGGGCCAACGACACCGAGTACGGTCTCATCGCCTATGTCTACGGCGAGGAGGGCGAAGCGCTCGCCGTCGCGCAACGACTCGACGCGGGCATGGTCGGCGTGAACCGCGGCGTGCTCAGCGACCCCGCGGCGCCATTCGGCGGCATGAAGCAGAGCGGGCTGGGGCGAGAAGGCAGCTCGGAGGGCATCCTCGAGTTTCTCGAGGAGAAGTACATCGGTCTCGACGCCTAACGGCGTCGCGGCCTGCGCGACAGGCCTCAGTCGAAGGCCGTGCGAAACCGCTCGGCCGATGCTTCGACGTGGTGTCGCATGGCATACGCTGCCGCATCAGGGTCTCGACGACCGATCGCCGCGATGATCTCGGCGTGCTCGCCAATCGCGCGCTCGGTGATGTTCGCATGGTCGGCGAGACGGAACAGGTGCACATGGGTGTGCAGCCGAGCGAGCGAGTCGCGAATGAACGAGTTGCGCCCCCCTTCGGCGATCGCGTCGTGCAGCAGCGCGTCTCTCTGCGAGAACAGCGCATAGCCGCGCTCGCCCGATGTGGCGATCATGCTCGGCGTCATCGAGTCGGCGACTGATCGGAGAGCCGCCAGCTCATCGTCTGTCACGCGCTCGGCGGCGCGACGGGCGGCGGCCGGCTCGAGCAGCAGGCGCACTTCGACGAGATTCTCGAACTGCTCTCGAGTGATCTTCGGTGCAACGCGGTAGCCGGCCATGTGAGTGCGCACGACCACACCGTCGGCCTCGAGGCGGTGCAGCGCCTCGCGAATGGGAGTCTGCGAGACCCCGAGCTCTCGGGCGATCGCATCGATCGTGATGCGGCCACCGGGCCCGATCTGCGAGGCGAGAATGCGAGAGAGCAGCTCTTCGTAGACCTCGCCGCCGATCGGTGGCTGAGCCTTTCGCCCGCGAGTCACCGCGATCTCGGGCGCGGGCGCCTGCTGTTCAGTGGTCATGAGCAGCGCTCCCCTCTTCTGTTTTCGTGAGCGACCGGTTGAGGGCTGTCGATCAGATCGTATTGCGCGGCACCCCCTTCACGCCAGAGGCAACAGTCGCTCGGCGTTTCTCGCTGACTTGACAGGGCTAGATGGGAGTCATAGTGTCGATCACATCAGATCCGATCGGATCGTATTCACACCCTTGAGACCCCGGGACCACGATGAAGTGCGAGAATCCCGCCGACGCGACGCGGCGATCAGGCCCGCAGGTGCACGACTGATGCTGGCACTGCTGCGCTCACCCCGCGAGATCATGTTCGGGCCGGGCATGTGCGCTGCGCTCCCCTGGGTTGCTGCACGCGAAGGTAGCAAGGCACTGCTCGTCGTCGACCAGCACTTGGCGAACTCGGATGAGTTGAACGAGATGCTTCATCAACTCGAGAAGGCTGGGGTCGAGACCGCAGTCTGGGCCGAGGTCACCCCAGAACTGCCGTCAGAACTCGCGATTCGCGCCACTGACTTCGCTCGCGATCTCGACCGCGACCTGGTCATCACCGTCGGAGGCGGCAGCTGCATCGACCTCGGCAAAGTCGTCGCGACCATGCTGCGTCACGGTGGCACGCCATCTGACTACTACGGCGAATTCCGAGTTCCTGGTCCGAACGTGCCGCTCATCGCCGTGCCCACGACGGCCGGCACGGGTTCTGAGGCCACCCCGGTCGCCGTCGTCACAGACTCCGATCTCGGCACCAAAGTGGGCATCTCAAGCCCTGAGCTGATCCCCGTCGTCGCGATCTGCGACCCCGAGCTCACCTACTCGTGCCCGCCGTCGGTCACCGCGAGCGCGGGGGCGGATGCCCTCGCGCACTGCATCGAGTCGTACACGGCTCGATCGCGCACGGGCGATGCAGACCTCGCACGAGAGCGAGTCTTCGTCGGCCGCAGTGCGCTCACCGACTCACTGGCACTCGAGGGAATCGCCGCCATCGTCGAAGGGCTGCCGATCGCCTACGCTGACCCGCTCAACGCTCGCGCTCGCTCGCAGTCGATGTACGGATCGCTCTTGGCCGGCATGGCCTTCGGCACCGCCGGTACGGCGGCAGCCCACGCCCTGCAGTACCCGATCGGCGCCGAGACGTCGACGCCGCACGGCGTCGGGGTCGGCTGCCTGCTTCCGTACGTGATGGCGTTCAATCGCTCCGAACGCGTGGAGGAGATGGCCCGGATCGCGCGGGTGTTCGGTGCGGAGGGTGACGATGACGCTCTCTCGCGCAGAGCCCCCCGCCTCGTCGCCGACTTTCTGGCCGGCATAGGAATTCCCCGTACTCTGGGCGAGATGGGCGTAGCCAGAGAACGTGCGGGCGCGATCGCGGCAAGCGGACTGCGCGCCGTGCGCCTCTCAGAGAACAATCCACGAGTTCTCACGATCGAGAGCGCGAGTCGGCTGGTCGAAGCCGCGATCGACGGAGACCTCGACTCGTTGATGGGCGACGCGCCGCTCGCAGCACCTGTTGCGACGATGAAGGAGACGTCATGACGGCGGTCAACCCCGGGGCCCTCGACGGCATGCGCGTGATCGACCTCACCCAGGTGATGGCCGGCCCCTTCAGCACCATGCTGCTGGCCGACCTCGGCGCCGAGGTCATCAAGGTCGAGCCCCCCGGCGGAGGCGATCAGACACGCCACTCGTGGGGCCGGTCGGGCAAGGGTGACGACGGCCCCGCGTTCTTCGCGCTCAATCGCAACAAGAAGAGCGTGGTGATCGACCTTCGCGAACCCGACGGCCTCGCCGAACTGCACTCGCTCGTGCGCGGAGCGGATGTCGTCATCGAGAACTACCGACCCGGCGTCACGAAGCGACTGGGCATCGACTACGAATCGCTGCGAGCCATCGAGCCCTCGATCATCTTCGCCTCGATCACCGGGTTCGGTCACTACGGGCCATACGCCACCCGACCGGGATACGACCTCATCGCACAGGGCATGGCCGGAATCATGGGCATCACCGGCAATCCGGGCGGCGAACCTGTCAAAGCGGGCGTGCCCGTGGCCGACATCGGTGCCGGACTCTTCTGCACATACGGCATTCTCGCCGCGTACGCGCACAAGCTGCGCACAGGAGAGGGCCAGTATCTCGAAACATCGCTCTACGACAGTGCGATCGCATTCTCAGTGTGGGAAGCCACCGAGTACTGGGCGAGCGGAAACGTGCCTGTCGCGACCGGCTCAGCACACCGCATGTCTGCTCCGTATCAGGCGTTTCCGACGAGCGACGGATGGATCACGGTCGGGGCCAACAATCAGCGCCTGTGGGGGTACCTGTGCACCGCTCTCGGCCGGGAAGACCTGCGCGACGATGCGCGGTTCGCCACCAATCCCGATCGCATGGCGAATCGCGCAGAACTTGCCGAGATCATCGGCTCGGCGCTCTCGACCGACACCTCAGAGGTGTGGGTCGAGAAGCTGCTCGCAGCCGGGGTTCCGGCGGGGCTCGTGCAGACCTATGACCGCGTGCTCGACGACCCGCACACACTCGCTCGAGAGATGGTGCAGACGATCCCTCACCCCGTCGAAGGCGAAGTGAGCACGCTCGGCTTTCCCGTCAAGTTCAGCGGCACTCCGGCCGCAGCTCGGCGGCACCCGCCTCTGCTCGACGAGCACCGGGCAGAGCTTCTCGGCGAGCAGGCAGCCGGAGACCCGGCATGACCGGTGAGGTTCTCATCGACCGGCGTGAGGCGGTCGTCACGATCACCCTGTCGAATGCGGGCAAGCGCAACGCCATCGACTACGCGATGTACGACGCGCTGCAGACTGAGCTCGAGCGCGTGCGCGATGACGCGACCGTGCGAGTGCTCGTGCTGCGCGGCGGCGACGGCCACTTCGCGGGGGGAACCGACATTCGCGAGCTCGCCGCGATCGAGAGCGGTGCCGACGGAGTGCGCTACGAGGCCGCCATGCGGCAGGTGCAGTCGGCTCTCGCAGCGCTGCGCATCCCGATCGTCGCAGTCGTCGAAGGCGTCTGCGTCGGTGGCGGCCTCGTGCTGGCTGCGCTCAGCGACATCGTGATCGCTTCGCCGGCCTCGCGTTTCGGGTCACCGATCGCGCACACGATCGGCAATACGATCTCGGCCACCTCCATCGCCCGGCTGCACGCGCTGCTCGGCCGCCGGCTCGCCACCGAGCTGCTCATGACGGGGCGCATCATCGATGCAGACGAGGCGCTCGCGGCGGGGTTCATCTCTCGACTCGTCGACGATGATTCCCTGCAGAACGAGGTGCAGCGAACGGTCGAGCGACTCGCCGCCGCCGCTCCCCTCACCGTCGCGTCGATCAAGGAGTTTCAGGCTCGACTCGACGCCGCGACGGGCGACGTCGCCGTCGATGACGTCTTCGACCGTGTGTACTCCAGCGCCGACTTCCGCAACGGAGTGCAGTCGTTCATCGCTCGGCAGCCCCCCCGATTCACAGGAGAGTGATCACCGTGCCCGAGATTCCGTCGATGATGCGCGCCAGTGTCTTGCGCGCGGCTCGCGATCTCGTGATCGAACAGCGCCCGACCCCGAGTGCTGCTGCGGGTGAGGTGCTGGTGAGGGTCGAAGCGGTCGGCGTGTGCGGCTCAGACGTGCACTACTACCAGCACGGTCGAGTCGGAGATTTCGTGGTGGATGCTCCGCTCGTGCTCGGCCATGAAGCGGCTGGCACTGTCGTCGACGTCGGAGACGGCGTCGCCGACTCGCTCGTGGGTTCACGAGTGAGCATCGAGCCGGGTGTTCCGTGCCGTCACTGCCGAGCCTGCCGGTCGGGGGCATACAACCTGTGCCCCGATGTGCAGTTCTTCGCGACCCCTCCCGTCGACGGCGCGTTCGCCGAGTTCGTGGCGGTGCCGTCAGACTTCGTCACCGCGCTGCCCGACACTGTGAGCACTGCGGCCGGCGCGTTGCTCGAGCCCCTGTCGGTCGCCTACTGGGCGTGCCGCAAAGCCAACGTGCGGCCCGGTGAGCGACTGCTCGTCACCGGCGCCGGGCCGGTGGGGCTGCTCGTTCTGCAGGTCGCTCGAGCTCTTGGTTGCACGAATGTCGCAGTGTCTGATGTCGCACAGCAGCGACTCGACACCGCCGCGGCTCTGGGCGCGACGTCGACGCACCTCGCTGGCACCGACCCGCTTCCGAGCGCCGACATGCTCATCGAATGCTCCGGTGCCGCCCCGGCGGTCGCGGGCGGTATTGGTGCGTTGGGCGCCGGTGGTCGAGCTGTGCTCGTCGGGATGGGTGCCGATGAGGCTGTGCTTCCGGTCTCTCGCATTCAGCGGTATGAGATCTCTGTGACGGGCACCTTCCGATACGCATCGACCTGGCCGGCTGCACTCGATCTGGCCGCGTCTGGCGCCGTCGAGCTCGACGCGCTCGTGACGAGTCGGCACGCGCTCGCCGACGCGCAGTCAGCGCTCGAGCTCAACCCGGCGTCTGGCCACATCAAGGCGATCGTCGAGCCTCACCGATGAGCACGGCACCGGCAGAACGGCTCTCGTCGACGGTGCGCGCGAGATGGCACGACCCCTCGCTGTCGCCGCGAGAGCGAGCTCAGGCACTTCTCGACGAGATGACCACTGCCGAGAAGATCGCTCAGCTCGGATCGCACTGGGAAGACCGGCGCGACGACGGCGCGGTGATCGCGCCAGGTCAAGAGGGGTTCCGGCGCGTAGCGCGCCCCACGCTCGAGCAGTCGGCCGCACGCGGGCTCGGGCACCTGACTCGAGTGTTCGGCACTGAGCCGGTGCCGTCGATCGACGGCATGGCCGCGCTGCACGACTCGCAGCTCACCGTGATCGGCAGCAATCGCTTCGGCATTCCTGCGATCGCGCACGAAGAGTGCCTCACCGGCGTCACGACTCTCGGCGCCACGGTGTATCCGGCCGCGATCGCGTGGGCGGCGACCTTCGACCCAGAGCTCGTCGAGCGCATGGCCAGCGCGATCGGAGACGACTTGCGGGCGCTCGGGGTGCACCAGGCGCTCGCGCCTGTTCTCGACGTCGTGCGCGACTACCGCTGGGGCCGGGTCGAAGAGACGCTCGGCGAAGACCCGCACGTCGTTGCCGAACTCGGCACCGCGTACGTTCGAGGGCTCGAGAGCACGGGCATCATCGCCACGCTCAAGCACTTCGCCGGCCACGCCGGCTCACGCGGTGGCCGCAACCATGCGCCGGTCGACCTGGGCCCGCGGCAACTCGCCGACATCGTCTTGCCGCCGTTCGAGAGTGCGATCAGGCTCGGCGGCGCGCGCAGCGTCATGAACTCGTACACCGACCTCGATGGCGTGCCATCGGCTGCAGACCCGAGACTGCTCACCTCGATTCTGCGAACTGAGTGGGGTTTCGACGGAACCGTCGTCTCCGACTACTGGTCGGTGCCGTTTCTCGGCTCGAAGCATCGGGTCGCCGCCACCCTGCGAGACGCAGCCGTGCTCGCTCTGCGAGCAGGCCTCGACGTCGAGCTGCCGTACACGATGGGGTTCGCCGAGCTCGAGAGCGCCGTCGACGATGGGGTGCTCGACAGCTCGCTCATCGATCGCGCTGCTCTGCGCGTGCTGACGCAGAAGGCCCAGCTCGGGTTGCTCGACGAAGGCTGGCAGCCTGCCGCGCCCGCGCTCGTCGACCTCGACTCGCCTCGCAACCGATCGATCGCCCGCGAGATCGCCGAGCGCTCGATCGTGCTGCTGCAGAACCGTGAGGGCGTGCTGCCACTCGCCGATCGGCCTCAGCGCATCGCACTCATCGGCCCGTGCGCCGATGACCCCAGTTCATACCTGGGGTGCTACTCGTTTCCGATCCACGTGCTTCCGCGGCACCCGGAGCTCGAATGGGGAATCCCCCTGCGGAGCCTTCCTGATGCGCTCCGCGACGCTCTGCCATCGTCGACGATCACTGTCGCTCGCGGCTGCGAGCTCGACTCGCTCGACACATCCGGGTTCGCCGAGACGCGCGACCTCGCACGCTCGAGTGACGTCGTCATCGTCGTTGTCGGTGACCGAGCGGGCATGTTCGGCGAAGGCACATCGGGCGAAGGCTCCGACGCACCCGACCTGCGCCTTCCGGGTGTGCAGCAAGAACTGGTGCTCGAACTGGCGAGCACCGGCACACCCGTCATTCTGCTGTGCGTGTCGGGACGACCGTACGCGCTGGGTGAGGTCGACGCGGTGAGTGCTGCGAGCATCCAATCGTTCATGCCGGGTGCAGAAGGCGCCGACGCGATCGCCGCGGTCATGAGCGGCGCAGTCGTGCCGAGCGGCCACCTGCCGGTCGAGATTCCCCGTACGCCCGACGCCCTGCCGCACACCTACCTAGCACCGCCGCTCGGCAAAGACGGCGATCGCATTTCGAGCATCTCAGTGTCGCCCGCCTACCCCTTCGGCCACGGTGCCTCCTACACCACCTTCGACGTCACGGCCCTCGAGGTCGATCGAGATCGCGTCGCGGTGAATGCGAGCGTCACAGCGACGATGAGCGTCACGAACACCGGCGAGCGCGACGGCGAGACCGTCGTGCAGCTGTATGTCGATGACCCCGTTGCGCAAGTGGTGCAGCCGGTCACTCGACTGATCGGCTTTCGACGCCTGGCGCTCACGGCGGGCGAGACTCGCACCGTCACGATGGCGATCTCGAGCGACTGCTTCTCGTTCACGGGCCTGCACGGCTACCGTATCGTCGAACCAGGCGAGCTCCACTTGCGCGCGGCACTCTCGAGCGCCGACGAAGGGCGCGCTGTGTCGATCGAGCTCACCGGCGGCGTGCGGGCAGTCGGACCTCGCCGAACCCTCAGACCGGAGGTGACCGTCGATGACGAATGACGCCACGCTCACGCGCTCGACCTGGCCGATCGCTGCAGCGGCGTTGCCCTTCGCCAGCACCGATCGTCATGGCCGAGACGCAACGCACGCCGGAGAAGAGGCCTGGCACGGCCCCCTGGGCGAGGTTCGCCGCTGCGGCTTCACGCGCATCGACCTCACCGACAGTTGGATTCGCCCGGGAGATCTCGGTGCCGAGGGCCTTGCTGGCCTCACGGCAGCACTCAACGACCACGGTCTGCGCGCGGCATCTCTCTCGGTGATCCGCCGCAGCGTCATCGACGATCGAGAGGGTGATGCGAACCTCGCCTACTCGCACCGTTCGATCGACGCCGCGGCTGAACTCGGCATCACCACTGTCTCGGTGGGTCTGCACCAGGCTCTCAGCGCCGAGCAGCAGCGGCAGTTGTGGTTCTGGACGGCGACTGGGCACGTGGATCGCGCCGAACGGTGGAGCGATGCCGTCGCGCGGCTGCGTGAACTGGGTGCCCACGCCGAGTCGCTGGGCATCGTGCTGTCACTCGAGATGTACGAAGACACCTTCCTCGGCACGGCAGAGAGCGCTGTTCGACTGGTCACCGAGATCGACAATCCGCGGGTCGGGCTCAACCCCGACATCGGCAATCTCGTGCGACTGCATCGACCGATCGAGTCGTGGCGCGAGGCTTTCGAGGCCACGCTGCCGTACACGAACTTCTGGCACATGAAGAACTACTCTCGCTCAGAGAGCGCCGACGGCAGCATCGTGTCGACCGCGCCGTCGACCATGGACGTCGGCATCATCGACTACCGCTGGGCGGTCGGCCGAGCGATCGAACTCGGCTTTCGCGGCGTGATGTGCCTCGAGAACTACGGCGGCGACGGGCTCAGCGTCTGCGCTCGCAACCGCGACTACCTGCGGCAGTACATCCTGCCCGAACGTCTCGAGCCGAGTGCGGCGAGCCTTGTCGTGCAGCCGGCCCTCGACGACGTGCTCGAGGAGCCGACGTGACCACGGTCGTGGGCGACCCCGAGCACTTCGTCGATGAAGCCCTCGCCGGTCTGTGCGCAGTGCACGCTGATCTCGTGCGACGTGTCGATGGCGGAGTCGTGCGAGCGCACCCGCTCGCAGAAGGCCACGTCGCGGTCGTCATCGGCGGGGGGTCTGGGCACTATCCCGCCTTCGCAGGGCTCGTCGGCGAAGGCCTCGCGGCGGGAGCGGTGTGCGGCAACATCTTCGCCTCACCGTCAGCACGGCAGGCGGTCGACGTCATCAGCGAAGTCGAGGCGGGTGCCGGGGTTCTGCTGAGCTACGGAAACTACGCCGGCGACGTTCTGCACTTCGGTGAAGCGGTGCAGCGACTCTCGACGATGGGCATCGAGGTGCGCACGGTGCTCGTCACCGACGACATCGCCAGCGCTCCTGCGTCGCAGGCTGGTCAGCGGCGCGGCATCGCCGGTGATCTCGTGGTGTTCAAGATCGCCGGGGCGGCAGCCGAGCGCGGCGCAGATCTCGACTCAGTCGAGCGCCTCGCGCAGGCGGCGAACGCGCGCACGCGCACGTTGGGTATCGCATTCGGCGGATGCACGCTGCCTGGCGCCTCTGAACCACTGTTCCGAGTTGCCGAAGGCATGATGTCGATCGGGCTCGGCATCCATGGTGAACCTGCCATCACAGACGTGCCCCTGGCCGACGTCGACGGCATCGCCGACGCGCTCATCGGGCCGCTGCTCGACGAGCGCCCCGACGGTGCCGACGACCGGGTGGTGCCGCTGCTCAACAGCCTCGGTTCGATCGGCGACGAAGAGCTCTTCGTGCTCTACAACGCTGTCGCGCGCCGACTCGAGGCGCACGGTGTTCGCATCATGGAGCCCGAATGCGGCCGCCTCGTCACGAGCCTCGACATGTCTGGCGTCTCTCTCACACTGTTCTGGCCCGACGACGAGCTCGCGGGCCTCTGGACCGACGCAGCGCACACCCCGGCATACCGCAAGCCAGGTGCGCTTCGTGGGGCTGTGGGCGGGAGGGGCTCGCGCTCCTCCCGCCCGCGTGTTCACTCTGCGCAGTCGCCGTCGGGGCCGCTCGCTGATGCATCGCCGTCGTCGATCATGCGCGCCACCGTCGTCGTCGAGGTGCTGACGACGATACGAGACGAACTCATGGCGGCAGAAGACGAGTTGGGCAGACTCGATCAGGTGGCGGGCGACGGCGACCACGGAATCGGCATGACGCGCGGTTCGACGGCGGCGGTCGAGGCAGCGACGGCCGCTACGACCTCGGGCGCCTCAGCCGCGCTGCAGGCCGCCGCCGAAGCCTGGAGCGACCGGGCGGGCGGCACGTCGGGCGCCCTCTGGGGAGCGATTCTGCGATCGCTCGCCCCGCTCGTCGAGCACGGCTCGCTCTCGACGATGCTCGACGACGCGGCACGCGCCGCCGTCTCGGCAGTCTCTGACCTCGGTGGGGCCGTGGTCGGAGACAAGACGATGCTCGACAGCATGGTGCCGTGGCGAGACGCGATTCTCGCGTCGACCGGTGGTTCGGCCGCTGCAACGCTGCACACGGCTGCCGACGCAGCCGCCAGCGCCGCCGCGTCGACGTCAGCACTCACACCGCAACGGGGGCGTGCACGACCGCTCGCCGAACGCAGCCTCGGGCATGCCGACCCCGGCGCGCAGTCATTCGCACTCATCGCTGCTGCACTCGCTCGCCTGGCGAGCTCGACGGAAGGGCATCCATCATCATGACCATCTCGACGATCGCCGTTGTCGGCTCCGGCTACATGGGCGGAGGCATCGCTCAAGTGCTCGCGCTCGCCGGTTGCTCGGTGGTGCTGAGCGACCAGTCAGCCGAGATCGCGAGCGCGAATCGAGAGCGCATCATCGCCGAAGCTGGCGCTTTCGCCGAGCAGAAGCTCTTCGTCGCCGACGCGGCCGAGACGATTGCACGCAACGTGCGAGCAGCGGCATCGGTCGAAGAAGCAGTCGAGGGGGTCGAGTTCGTCGAGGAGGCAGTGCCCGAGATTCCGGCCGTCAAAGCCGAGATGCTCGGCCGCATCAGCGCGGCGAACCCGACCGCGATCATCGGCTCGAACACGTCGACGATCTCGATCGGCGAGCTCGCCACGCACGTGCAGAACCCTGAACGGTTTCTCGGAGTTCACTTCAGCAACCCCGCCCCGTTCATTCCCGGCGTCGAGCTCATCCCCCACGACAGCACTCGCTCGAGCGCGGTCGATGCGGTGGCGACCTTGCTGCGCTCAGCGGGCAAGTCACCGGCAACCGTCACCGACGCGACCGGCTTCGTCGTCAACCGCCTGCAGTACGCGCTCTTTCATGAAGCGACCCAGCTCATGGAAGAAGGGGTGGCGACGGCTGACGACATCGACCTCATCGTGCGCACGACATTCGGAATGCGTCTGCCCTTCTTCGGGCCGTTCGCGATCGCCGACATGGCCGGCCTCGACGTGTACGAATTCTGCTACCGGTCGCTGCAAACGCGCTTCACAGAGCGCTTCGCGACCCCGGATGCTCTGCGCGAGCTCGTCGAGCAGGGCAAGCTCGGCACCAAGACGGGCGCAGGGTTTCGCGACATCGATCCGGCCCGCATCGCCGAGCTCATCGCCTACCGCAACGAAGCCTACGTTCGCGTGCAGCAGTTGATCGACGAGCTCGGCCCGCACCCCTTCGACGAGAGAACCTAGTCGAGCGATGTTCTGAGGGGGCGCGTCAGGCGAGCCCGCCGTTGACGTCGATGACGGCGCCGTGCATGTGCTTCGCGCCATCGCCCAGCAAGAAGACGACCGCTTCGGCGACATCGCGGGGTGCAGCAAGGCGCCGGGTCGGTGTGGCCGCGGCGATGCGCTCGCGTTGCTCTGCGGTCGTGACCTGCCAGAGTGCGGGCGTATCGGGCGGCCCCGGGCACACGACGTTGACCCGCACCCCCGTGCCGGCCAGCTCGGCGGCGAGGTGCCGGCCGAGGCCGATCAGGCCATACCGCGCCACCGTGTAGTGCGGCCCCATCACACTGCTGTATCGCCGACCGGCGATCGACGAGGTGATGACGATCGACCCATGGTCTGCGAGCACCGGCAAGCACGACTGCACCGTCAGCATCGCTGCCGTCAGGTTGAGATCGAGCAGCTCGTTCCACCCGGCAAGCGTGAGCTCGCTCAACGGTGTCGCAGAGCCCATGAAGGCGTGAGTGACGACAGACTGCAGTTGTCCGCCCGACCTGGCGGCGGCCTCGAGCGCGGCGGCGCGCTGCGCTTCAGGGTCGGTGAGGTCGATGCCGAGGGGCGTGAACGCCGCGTCGATGCGCGCGGCCGGCATCGTGCGATCGACCCCCGTCACCGTGCAGCCCTCGTCGAGCAAGAGATCGACGACCGCCTCGCCGATGCCGTTGCTCGCGCCCGTGACGAAAGCCCCCGGCGCGCTGTCGTGATGGCCGGCCATCAGTAGAGCCCTCCGTTCACGTCGAGCACCGCGCCGTGAACGTGGCGAGCACGATCATCCGCGGCGAAGAGCACCACCGAGGCGACATCTTCAGGTTCGGCGATGCGCCGCAGCGGCGTGCGGTCGATGATCGACTGCAGTTCGTCGTCGGTAGCGTTCGCGGTCAGAATCGGAGAGTTCGTGGGCCCCGGTGCGACGCAGTTGATGCGCACACCCGTGCCGGCGAGCTCGGCAGCAAGATGCCGCGTGAGCCCGATGAGGCCGTACTTCGAGACGGTGTAGTGCGCGCCATTCGCCACACTCTTGGTGCGTCCGGCGATCGACGAGATCACCACGACGCACCCCGAACCGCGTTCGACCATTCCCGGCAGCGCTTCACGAATGCAGAGCATCGTGCCAGTCACGTTGATGCGCAGCACACGATTCCAGCTATCTGCAGAGATCTCGGCGAACGGCTCGGGAAAACCGACCGCCGCGCTCGTCACGAGCACATCCACGCGGCCGTCAGAGGCGATGACGGCTGCCATCGCCTCGACGATGGCGGTTTCGTCGCCGACATCGACGCGATGCGGCACCCACCGACCCGGCGCCCCCGAGGGCGCCGGGTCGGGTTGATGCTCAGAGAGATCCCAGCCGTGCACCGTGGCACCTCGAGCAAGCCAGGAGGCCGCGGTGGCCTGCCCGATTCCGCTTGCAGAGCCGGTGATGACGACTACTCTCTGGTCGGTCATCTGATCAACGCACCACGATGTCGGTGAAGTTGCGCGACAGCTCGTTGCCCTCGGCGTCTGACACGAGCATGTCGATGCGGTACTCGCCGCGCTCGGCATCGGCCGGAATCAACCACATGACCGAGTCGACGCGCTCGACCGAGTCGGCCGGGAGCGTGCCCTGGAACGACTGGCTCGCCACCTCGGTTCCCGACTCGCGGTGCGTGATCGTCCACGATCCGGTTGTTCCCTCGAACGCGTGGTCGAAGTCGTTGGTGACCCAGAGCTTCGCCACGAAGGTCTCGCCGGGCTGGTACACCTTCTCGCGACCGATCACGTAGGGCGTGACCTCACGCTCGAGGCTCACGAGCACTCGCGTGTACACGGCCTTCATCCACTCGTACACCTTGTAGGGGCGACGGTAGTAATCGAGCAGGCCCGAACCGATGATCGGGCACGAGTCGCTCCAGTAGTACAAGTACATCGACGCGACGGGCGAGTACTTGCGCTGGCGGAAGAACTCGATCTGCTCCTTGACGACAAGGGCCTCATACGACTGGTAGTTGTCGATGAACTCTTCGAGTGAATTGCCCAGTTCGATCTTGGCGAACTTGAACGCGAGGTCGTAGAACAGCCCGTTGTACTCCCAGGTGTCCCAGTGCGGCGGCCACAGCTTGTCTTCGGGAATGAAGGTCTTGAGCGTTTCGAGCACCGGAATCGATGCGGCTCCGAACTCGACGATCTGGGGCTCGATGACCTTCTGGCTCAAGTCCATGTCGCCCGGCTGCACGCCGCCGATCATGAGGTTCTGGGCGCCCTCGCGGTAGTCGCCGAGGTGAATCCAGTTTGTCGGGTCGACCGTCGCCAGCGTCTCCTTGAGAATCTGGCACAACCGGAAGAAGTTGTTCGGCTTGTCCGGCAGCAGATAGATCTCGGGCTCTTTGAACACGCTCCACATGCCCATCGACGCGTGGTTGACCAGCATGCGGCCCATGTCGTGAATCATCTCTGACGCACGCTCGATGAAGTCGTCTGAGTCGCTCACGCAGTAGTGCAGCGGGAAGACCTGCCAGACCAAGAAGCCCATTTCGTCGCACATCGTGTAGAACTCGTCGGGTTCGACGTGGCTGCCGATGCGAATCGAGTTGATCTGCATGTCGAGCATCTTCGTGAGGTCGTCGTTCCAGAGCTCTCGGTTGCCCTCGCTCAGCCACTGCGACGTGATGTAGCGCATGCCGCGCAGGAAGATGCGCTTGTGGTTGAGGTACCAGTGGCCGGTCTGCTCGTCGTGGCGAACCTCTTTGATGCCGAAGTCTTGCGAGATCGAGTCATCGGCGACCGAGACCGTCGCGGTGTACATGTCGGGCTGGCCCTGATCCCACGTCCACCACAGGCGCGCTTTGGGCACCGTGAGCACGAGCTTGATCGTCGACTTGCCCGGCTGCACCACCAGACGTCGGTCTGGCCCGGTCACGGTCTCTCCCTCGAAGGTCTTCGGTGAGATCGCGATGCGAGCTGACGTCTCGACCGGCTTGCCGGTGGTGTTGACGATGTCGACGTCGACGGCGACGAGCCCGGTTCCGTCTGGCTTGTCGAGCTGATCGCCCAACCAGTCTTTCTTCATGCCGATGCGCGTGAAGACCTTCAGATAGTCGACGTAGACATCAGGACGCGCAATGAGGTCGATGCTGCCCCAGGGGCCGCCCGACGTGCCGTCTTGACGAAACTTCGTCATCGAGCCGAGGCGGTGCATCGCGTCGATCATGTGGCCCTTGATCTGCGTGAGGGCCTTCGCCTGGTGCCTCTTGTAGTCGGTCGACAGCGGGTTGTCGTTGAAGACCGCCTGGATGTACTCGGTCTCGTCACGCGGCGCGCCGTCTTTCAGCACGATGACGTTCTCGCCCTCGCGGTTCACGACATCGGTGATGTCGAACTCGAATGAGTTGAACATGCCTTCGTGCGACCCCAGGTAGTGGCCGTTGACCCAGACGTCGGCGTAGTAGTCGACAGCCCCGAACCGCACGAAGACGCGCTGGCCATCGAAGTCTGCGGGCACAGTGAACGTGCGTCGGAACCAGACGGTGCCGAAGAAGTCCCCGATCTCAGTGAGGTACCAGTTGGTCGGCAGGTCAAGGCTCTTCCACCCTGACGCGTCGAACTCCGGCGTCGCCCATCCCGCCGACTCTCCATCGAGCGACTCGTCGAGGGCGTAGTGCCATGGGCCGTTGAGCGAGGCGCTGGTGCGCCCCTCATGTAGTGAGATCACGATGACCTTTCTGCAGCGGTCGCTGCGGTGTGGGGGGTTTCTCCGTTCGGAGAGGGAATGCCACGGCCCGTGAGGGGCCGCCGTCAGAACGCTCGAGGGCGATCGGTGCAGCGACGAGGAGGGCTCGCGCGCCTATCTGGTCGAGCCCGCGCAAGTACTCGATGAGACCGATGCCGTGGCGCAAGAGAACGTCGTGCGTCACGAAGTCTTCGGGCGCGGGCCGTTCGCCGGCCACCGCGCGACGAATCGCCGCGTCTTGCGGAAAGTCGAAGCCGACCGCGCGAGGCCGCCGCTCGTGCAACCACTCGGCAGCCGAGCGATCGAGCCACGGAGACTCTGCCCAATAGCTCGCGTCGGCGATATCGCGGCGGCGATCCCAGTCGGTTCTGACCAGCAGAATCTCGTCGCCCTCGATGTGCGTGTTCGTGCGCTCGAGCGTGTCTGCAGTGATAGCGGCGTCGTCGGCACACGAGCTCACGTCGATCACCGTGGCGGTGCCGACCCACGTCGACAGCGGCAGGTCAGCGAGGTCGGTGCCGTCGGCCATCACGTGACTCGGCGCGTCCGCGTGGGTGAATGCGTGCGCAGACTGACCGAATCGGGTTGTGCTGAAGGGTGCGCCGTCGTCGAGTCGCTCAGAGAGCACGCGGTCGCCGCCCCACCTGAAGTGCGCGGGATCGATGCGAAAGCTCAGATCGATCGCCGATCGGGGATCGATCTCGAGCACGGGCGAGGTCATCCCTTCGCTCCGGTGGTGGCGATGCCGTCGACGAGGTACTTCTGGGCCACGATGAAGAAGCCGACTATGGGGCCCAGTGCCAAGAGCGACATGGCGAAGAGCGAGCCGAACGACGACATGCCTGTCGAGTCGAGAAAGCTCCGCAGTGCGATCGGCAGGGTGTGCACCGCCGGGTCGTTCAAGTAGATGAGCGGGGTGAAGAAGTCGTTCCAGGTCCAGATGAACGTGAAGATCGCCGTCGTTGCGAGCGCCGGCATCGTCAGCGGCAGAATGATGCGGAAGTAGATGCCGAACGGGCCGCACCCATCGATGCGCGCCGCTTCGTCGAGTTCGCGCGGCAGAGCGCGGATGAACTGCACCATGAGGAAGATGAAGAATGCGTCGGTGGCGAGGAACTTCGGCAAGATCAAGGGCCAGAAGGTGTTCACCCAGCCCAGCGATGAGAACACCACATACTGCGGCACGACGACGACGTGGTAGGGCAGCATGATCGTCAGCAGCACGATCGCGAGCACCCACTTGCTTCCGCGAAACTTCAGGCGAGCGATCGCGAAGGCGGCGAGCGAGCACGAGAAGAGATTGCCGACGACAGCGGCGACGGCGATGACCGTCGAGTTCAGGAAGTAGCGCTCGAAGCCGAACTGCAGAGCCGTCCAACCGTTGATGTAGTTGTCGAGAGTCCACTCGCGAGGCCAGAGGCCCGGGTTGGTGAAGATCTCATCGGCTGGCTTGAACGAGCTCGAGAGCATCCAGATCACCGGGTACAGCATGACGAGCGCGAGCGTGAGCAGCAGGAGGTGGCGCATCAGTCGAGTGAACTTCGTCGACTTCGAACCTGCGAGGGTGGTGGTCGGCACCGAGTCAGGATCGATGCGACGGGTGCGGATGGGTGCGATCGCCATGACTTACTTCTCGTCTCCGTAGAAGACCCAGTACCGCGCGCCGATGAAGTTCGCCGCGGTGAAGAGTCCGATGATGAGCAGCAGGATCCACGCCATCGCCGAGGCGTAGCCCATCTGGAACTGGGTGAACCCGCGCTGATACAGGTAGAGCGTGTAGAACAGCGTCGAGTCGACCGGCCCGCCGCTGCCGCCACTGATGATGTACGACGGGGTGAAGGCCTGGAAGGCGTGGATGAACTGCAAGATGACGTTGAAGAACACCACGGGCGTGAGCAACGGCAGCGTGATGTGGAAGAACTGCGACATTCGTGGAGCACCGTCGACTGATGCCGCTTCGTAGTACTCCTTGGGAATCTGGCGAAGCCCGGCCAGGAAGATGACCATGGGCGAGCCGAATGTCCAGACGTTGAGCACGATGAGCGTCGAGAGAGCCCAGTCAGGGTTGCCGATCCAGCTGATTCCTTGAATGCCGAACAGAGCCAGGAAGTCGTTGAAGATGCCGTTCTGGCCGAAGACCTGTCGCCACAAGATGGCGATCGTGACGCTCGCGCCCAGCAGAGAGGGCAGATAGAGCGCGCTGCGGTAGAACTTGAGCCCGCTGAGCCCGCGATTGAGCAAGAGGGCCAGGCCGAGTGCGAAGGCCAGCTGCAGAGGCACCGAGATGAAGACATAGCGGAACGTCACGCCGATGGAGGCGAGGAACCGCGGGTCGTCGAACAACCGCACATAGTTGTCGAAGCCGACCCAGCGAGGCGCCGCGAGCAGCGGATAGTTCGTGAACGACAAGTAGAGCGAGGCGAGCATGGGGATCGCCGTGATGAGGGTGAGGCCGAGCAGCCAAGGAGTGAGCATGATCCACGCAGCTCGAGCTTCTTTGCGCGCATACTCACTCGGGCGCTTGCTCGATCGTTTCGGTGGCGCTTGAGTAGCCATGAAGTTTCTCGTCTCCCTCAGACGTATGGTCAGGGCAGAGCGGGCCCCGCCCAGCGGGGCCCGCACTGCCGAGAATAGAGCGACGGGCTACGACGCCTGTTGGATCGAGTCGCTGAGCTCGTCCACGAGCCGGTTGCCCGCCTCGGCCGCCGTGAGTTGGCCGAAGCCCACCGCGAGGCCGAGCTCGATGAGCAGCGACTCACCGCGCGCGCTGCCCGCGGGGCGAGGCGTGGCGAACACCGACTGGCTCTCGACAGCGTCGGCGAACTCGAGCACGCGGCCGTCGACCTCGGCGAGATCACCGGCGACGGCCTCTGACCAGTTGGAGTTGCCGGGCGTGCCCAGTTCGAGACCGAAGATGCGGTTCGCTTCAGGGTCGTTGACGAAGAAGTCGACGATTCGCGCAGCGTCTTCTTTCACTTGCGAGCCCTCGTTGACGCACACGTAGCTGCCGATCACGAGCGACAGCTGCTGCGCGCCCATCTGGGGGAAGGCAGAGAGGCGCAACTGGTTCTCTGCACCGATCGCAGTCTGGAAGGTCACCAGCTGATTCGAGTTCTGCACGTGCATCGCTGCTTCGCCACGAGCGAAGGAGGTGTCTTCGAACGGTGCCCCCTGCTGCTCGGCCGACGACTCTGCCGTCTGGCACAGCCCCGCGTCTTGCAGGTCTTTCCAGAGGGTGAACCACTCTTCGGCGTCGCTCGCCGCGAAGTTGAGCTCGGGCGATGCATCCGGCGCGAACAGGCTCTTGCCGTTCTGGTTGAGGAAGGTGTCGAACAGCGGGGTGGAGATCGCCTGGTAGGTCGAGCCCAGCACGCCCGACTGGGCCAGCTGCTCGCTCGCACTGTAGAGGTCGTTCCAGGTCCAGTCGTTCTCAGGTGTCGCCACGCCAGCGTTCTCGAAGACCGTCTGGTTGTACATGGTCGCCGGAATGGTGGCACCCACGAGCAGCATCACCAGGCGGTCGCCATAGCGACCGGCGTCGAGCGACTGGGGTGAGAAGTAGCTCAGATCGATGAGCCCCTGGTCAGCGAGGGCTTCGAGGTCGGCGATCTGGCCACGGCTCGCGTAGTCGGCTACCTGCCGCTCGGTGACGTGGAAGACGTCAGGAGCATTGCCGCCGGCGAACTGGGTCGGAAGCCGCTCGAAGTACGAGTTGAAGTCAGCGAACTCGCGTTCGATCGTGACGCCATCGTTCTGCGCCTCGAAGAGGTCATAGATTCCATTGAATTTGGCGTGGCGAACATCGCCACCCCACCACGCAACGCGCACCCGTGAGGGGCCACTCGCTGCTGGTCCGTTCGTTGCTGGTGCGCATGCCGCCAGTGCCAGCAGTCCGGCACCGGCAACCGTGGCACCCGACGCCTGGAGGAAGAGGCGCCTATCGATGTGCTGTGTCATGCAGAGCTCCTTTGCTCAATGGAAGCCACCGCCCGCTTCCGATCGGATCGTATTCAGGAGTATTCACGATGGCGCGCGATTCGTCAACACCCAGTCTCGCAATGGCGCCGCGATTGTCACGTAGGCTCGACTATTGCGAGCAAATTGGCGCCGAGAATGGGCATCAGGGTCGGATCCGCCTGCCGACTCGACCCCTCGATCACGTCATCGCCCCGCATAAAAATACGATCGGATTCTAGGATGGAAGCGCGCCTGTCGCGACGCCCTGCGACCCCACGAGACGGGAGAGTCATGAAAATTCTGGTTCCGACCACCGTCGCGCTCGAGACTGCCATGCCCAATGGCGTGGAGGTGATTCGCTACGACCCGAACCTCACACTGCCCGACGACGCGCTCGATGCATCGGTTCTCGTGCTCTGGGGGATGCCCATGGACCGTCTCCGTGAGGCTGCGCAGCGACTCCACTCGCTCGCTTTCGTGCAACTCGTCTCTGCGGGGTACGAATACATGGCGCGCGCCGGGTTCGACGAGAGCGTCGTGGTGTGCAACGGGCGCGGCCTGCACGATCGCCCCGTGGCCGAGCACGCCCTCGCCCTCATGCTGGCGGGCGCGCGCTCGCTGCACCGAGCACACGATGCGCAGGGTGCGCGTCAATGGGATTCGGGCCTCGGAGGCATTCAACCGATCGACGCTCCCGCGCGATTCACCACGTTGCAAGGCGCCAGGGTCACCATCTGGGGCTTCGGTTCGATCGGGCGCACACTCGCGTCGATGCTCACGAATCTCGGCGCCGAGGTGACCGGGGTGGCTCGTACCGCGAGGGTCGACAACGGCATCAGGGTGGTGGCTGCCGACTCCGTGGCGGCCGAACTGCCCTCGACCGATGTGCTCGTGCTCATCTTGCCGTCGACGGTCGAGACCCAGAAGGTGGTCGATGCAGAAGTGCTCTCGCGCCTTCCCTCGCACGCATGGGTCGTCAATGTCGGTCGAGGCGATGCCATTGATCACGCCGCTCTCGTCGATGCGCTCGAGGCCGGCCGTCTCGGCGGCGCAGCGCTCGACGTGACCGACCCCGAGCCGTTGCCCGCAGACGCAGCTCTCTGGTCGGCGCCCAACCTGATTCTCACTCCGCACGCGGCCGGCGGCAGGCCCGAAGGCGTCGGTCGGCTGCTTGCCGAGAACCTCGAGCGGTTGACGGCCGGCAGCCCCCTTCGCAACGTCGTGCACCCCGCACGTTGAGCCGCGTCGCTGTGACATCGCGAGGCGCTCGGCATTCAGCAAACTCCCACTAAAACCCCAGAGAATACCGTCATGCCTGACGGACCGAAGATTCTCATCGTCGACGACGAGCCCAATATTCGCGACCTGCTCACCACGAGCCTGCGCTTCGCCGGTTTTGCCGTGCGGGCCGTCGGCAACGGGGCTCAAGCCATCTCGGCGGTGCTCGAAGAAGAACCCGACCTCATCATCCTCGACGTCATGCTGCCCGACATCAACGGGTTCGGCGTCACGAAGCGCCTGCGGTCGAGCGGCTACACGAGCCCGATCCTCTTCCTCACGGCGAAAGACGACACCGACGACAAGATCATGGGGCTCACGGTCGGCGGCGACGACTACGTCACCAAGCCGTTCAGCCTCGACGAGATCGTCGCCCGCATCAAGGCCATCCTGCGGCGCACCATGCAAGAAGAAGACGACGCGGTCATTCGGGCCGGTGGGCTGACGATGGACCAGGACACGCACGAGGTGACCGTCGGCGACGAGGTCATCGAGTTGAGCCCGACCGAGTTCAAGCTCTTGCGCTACCTCATGCTGAACCCCAACCGGGTGCTCTCGAAGGCGCAGATTCTTGACCACGTCTGGGAGTACGACTTCAACGGAGACGCGGGCATCGTCGAGAGCTACATCTCATACCTCCGGCGCAAGCTCGACCCCCACACGGACGAGCCGCTGATCCAGACGAAGCGAGGCTTCGGCTACATGCTCAAGGCCGCCAAGGTCTAACCTTGGCTCTTCATGCATGAGCAGCTGACCCAGTGGTGGGAGTCGATCTCTCTCCGCTCGAAGATCACCGGCGTCACGGTCTTCGTCGTGACCTTGGGGCTGTTCGTCGTCGGCGTCGGAACCTTGACGGTGCTGCAGACGACGCTCATCGATGAGGTCGACCGGCAGATTCGCCAGGCGGCAGACGATGTTCCCGAATCGTTCACGGTCGACGAGTTCGACACGTTCGACGAGCTGACGCCCTCGGTCTTCTCGAACCCGTTCTACTTCGGAGCGGTCGGCTCTGAGGGTGAGCTGATCGACGACAACCTCGCTGAGAGTCGCCGCTCGCAGGCTCCCGACGTGTCGAGGCTCACGCTGCACTACGTCTCTGAACTGCAGGGCGGGGTGACGCTCACGAGCGCCGATCGCACCACGCAGTGGCGGGTCGTGACCTTTCCGCTGCAGGTGACGGGCGGCGAGACCGGCGCGTCGCAGCAGGCGACGCTCATCATCGGCGCAGACCTCGCCGACACGAACGCCATCATCGGCTCGTTCGCGTCGATCTTCTTGGGCTTCGGCCTCGTCGTCGTCATTCTGAGCGCCGCCCTCACCCGGCTGCTGGTCACCTCGACTTTTCGACCCCTGCGCGATGTCGAGGCCACGGCCGCCCGGTTCGCCGACGGCGACTTCAGCCAGCGCCTCAGCGGTGCCACCCCCAACACCGAGGTCGGCAGGCTCAACCGTTCGCTCAACGCCATGCTCAGCCGCATCGATCGCGCTTTCGCCGACCGCGCGGCCACGATCTCGCAGATGCGCCGCTTCGTCGGCGACGCGAGCCATGAGCTGCGCACGCCCCTCGTCTCGGTGCGCGGCTACGCCGAGCTCTACCGCATGGGCGCGCTCGCCGGCGACGAGCAGGTGGGCCAGGCCATGGAGCGCATCGAGAAGGAGGCGATTCGCATGGGGGCTCTCGTGAGCGACCTGCTCGAGCTCGCCCGCCTCGATGAGTCGCGGCCGCTCGAACTCACCTCCGTCGATCTCGTGCCCCTCGCCCGCGATGCGGCTCTCGACGCGCGCGCGGGCGCTCCCGACCGCGAGGTGTCGGTCGTCGTCGACGATGCCGCTCACGATGATGCGGCGGGGGATGCTGTGCTCGAGCCAGATCACGCGGCGAGCATCCGGCCCCCCACGACGGCGAGCGGCCCGATCGCACTCGCGGGCTCGGCGATCGCCCGGTTGCGGACGCTGCGGTCTCGACGCGCACCCGCGCCCGCGGTCGCGCCCCTCATCGAGAGCGCACCGCCCGCAGGCTTCTCGGCTGTCGTGCTCGGCGATGAGAACAAGATTCGCCAGGTCATCACGAACCTCATCGGCAACGCTCTTCGCTTCTCTCCTGCCGGCTCGCCGATCGAGCTCGCCGTCGGTGTCGATGCCGAGGCGGGAATGGCGACGATCGCGGTCGTCGATCACGGCGACGGCATCGCCCCGCAGCTCAAAGACCGCATCTTCGAGCGGTTCTTCAGAGCAGACTCGTCGCGCACGCGAGACACCGGCGGCTCTGGGCTCGGGCTTGCGATCGTCTCGTCGATCGTCGCGCTGCACAAGGGCCGCGTCGACGTGCTCGATACGCCGGGGGGCGGGGCCACGTTCCGCGTCTCGCTTCCTCTCCTCCCCAGCGAGGCAACGACGATGGATGCTCGCGCAACGACCGGCGCCCCCGCACGCTCCTCTGCTCGCGCCTAGCCTTCGTGCGGCACTCGAGCGAACGTCTCGGGCCGAAGGGAGCACCTCATGACTCGGTATCAGGTCGACAGCGACGCCGTACTCTCGGCCACCGCGGCGACACGCGGCTCGATCGCCCGACTGCAGGCCGAAGCCGCGGGCCTGCAGGCGAACCTCTCGGGCTTGCAGAGCGCGTGGAGCGGTGGCGCTGCGACGGCGTTCCAGTCGCTGCTGGGCGAGTGGACGGCCGCGTATCAGAGGGTCGAGCAGACGCTCACCGCGATGAACGAAGCACTCATGCACGCGGGCCAGGGGTATGCCGAGGTCGAGCAGCAGGCCGCCCGCATGTTCGTGCGCTGAGGTCGCTCTGCCGGTGTGAGGGCACGAGCCGCGCCCCTAGGCTTGCAGGGTGACCCATCACGATCAAGACACTCCGCATGCCTTCGAGCCTGCGATCGTCGCCGCAGTGCTGCACCACATGAATGACGACCACGCAGACGACAATCTGCTCATCGCTCGAGCGTTCGGTGACGCCTTGGCGGTGAGCGCTCGCATGGTGGGGGTCGACGGGAGCGGCGGCGACTGGGTCTACACGAGTGCGAGCGGCGAGAACGATGATGAGCTGCCCCTGCGCGTCGAGTGGCGGGCGCCCATCACCGAGCGCCCTGAGATTCGCCGCGAGATCGTCGCGCTCTACGACCGTGCGTGCGCCGAGCTCGGCATCGAGCCCCGCCCGCACGAGTAGGCTCACCCGCCCGAGTGGCGCACGGCCGCTCTTGGCCCGCGGCACCCTCGTTAGCTAAGATTAGGCTCACCTAACCTCTGGAGAGCCCGATCATGAGCAGCACCCCCGGTACCGCTGGCGACGTCGTTCCGTTCTCGCGCCTCGTGCGCGAGCGCACGTCGAACAGCCACAGCGACAGCGAAGGGGCCTCGTTCATGGGCGAGCTCATGGCTGGTCGCGCGACGCGCGACGACTACATCGCTCTCGTGTCGCAGCACTGGGCGATCTACGAGGCGCTCGAGGGCGTCGAGCCCGCCATGCGTGCGGTGCCGCTCGTGGCTCCCTTCCTCTCCCCCGCGCTCAGCCGACTGCCGGCACTCGAGACCGACCTCGCCTTCCTGGTCGGGGACGACTGGCGCGAGCGCCTCGAGCTCATGCCCGCCACCCGCGAGTACGCCACTCGCATTCGCGAGGTCGCCGCAGAGTGGCCGGCCGGGTATATCGCCCACCACTACACGCGCTACCTCGGCGACCTCTCGGGCGGCCTCTACATCGGTCGTGTCGTCGCGCGGCAGTTCGGCTTCGAGACGAACGGCATCGGGTTCTACCTGTTCGATCAGATCGCCGACCCGGCGGCGTTCAAAGACGCCTACCGCGCGCAGCTCGACGCGGCGCCGTGGGTGCCCGATGAGCGCGACCGGGTGATCGACGAGGTGCTCGTCGCCTACGACTTCAACACTCGCGTGTTCGAGCAGCTCAGCTCGCGCGCTGTCGCCGCCTGACCGTTCTCAGGTCGATGGCGCTCGCCGAGCCGCACGGCGGGCCGAGCCATGCCTGCACGCTGCGACCGTGCAGCGGCGCGAACCTGCAGACGCGCGAACGGGGCGGCTCCTGTGCGGAACCGCCCTGTTCGGGCGTGCGTGCCGGGTGACCGGCGACGGCTGGTGACTTAGAAGTCCATGCCGCCGCTCGGGTCGCCCATAGGCGCCGGGTTCTTCTCGGGCTTGTCGGCCACGACCGCCTCGGTGGTGAGGAAGAGGCCGGCGATCGATGCCGCGTTGAGCAGCGCCGAGCGCGTCACCTTCACCGGGTCGGCGATGCCGGCACCGAGCATGTCGACGTACTCGCCGGTGGCGGCGTTGAGGCCGTGACCCACCTCGAGGTGGCGCACCTTGTCGGCCACCACGCCGGGCTCGAGGCCCGCGTTGAGCGCGATCTGCTTGAGCGGAGCGTCGATGGCGACCTTGACGATGTTCGCGCCCGTGGCCTCGTCACCGACGAGGTCGGTGAGCGCCTTCGACTCGAACGCCATCTTGCCGGCCTGGATCAGGGCGACACCACCACCGGCGACGATGCCCTCTTCGACAGCCGCCTTGGCGTTGCGAACGGCATCCTCGATGCGGTGCTTGCGCTCCTTGAGCTCGACCTCGGTGGCCGCGCCAGCCTTGATGACGGCGACGCCGCCCGCGAGCTTGGCGAGACGCTCTTGCAGCTTCTCGCGGTCGTAGTCAGAGTCAGTGTTCTCGATCTCGGCACGAATCTGCTTGACGCGACCCGCGATGGCGTCGGCGTCGCCTGCACCCTCAACGATCGTCGTCTCGTCCTTCGTGATGACCACCTTGCGCGCGCGACCCAGCAGGTCGAGCGTGGCGTTCTCGAGCTTGAGGCCGACCTCTTCGCTGATGACCTGACCACCGGTGAGAATGGCGATGTCTTGCAGCATGGCCTTGCGACGGTCGCCGAAGCCGGGAGCCTTGACGGCGACCGACTTGAAGATGCCGCGAATCTTGTTGACGACGAGCGTGGCCAGAGCCTCGCCCTCGACGTCTTCGGCGATGATGAGCAGCTGCTTGCCGCTCTGGATCACCTTGTCGACGACGGGCAGCAGGTCTTTGATCGCCGAGATCTTGCCGTTGACGATGAGCACGTAGGGGTCTTCGAAGACCGCCTCCTGGCGCTCAGGGTCGGTGACGAAGTATGCCGACAGGTAGCCCTTGTCGAAGCGCATGCCCTCGGTGAGCTCGAGCTCGGTGCCGAAGGTGTTCGACTCTTCGACCGTGACGACGCCCTCTTTGCCCACCTTGTCGATGGCCTCGGCGATCAGCGCGCCGATCTCGGGGTCGGCCGCCGAGATGCTCGCGGTGGCCGCGATCTCTTCTTTGGTCTCGACCTCTTTGGCGTTCTTCAGCAGCTGGTCTGAGACGGCCTGCGTGGCCTTCTCGATGCCGCGCTTGAGGCTGATCGGGTCGGCGCCAGCGGCGACGTTGCGCAGGCCCTCGCGCACGAGCGCCTGGGCGAGCACGACCGAGGTGGTCGTGCCGTCACCGGCGACGTCGTCGGTCTTCTTGGCGACCTCTTTGACGAGCTCTGCGCCGATCTTCTCGAACGGGTCGTCGAGTTCGATCTCTTTGGCGATGGAGACGCCGTCGTTGGTGATGGTGGGGGCGCCCCACTTCTTTTCCAGCACCACGTTGCGCCCACGCGGGCCCAGCGTGACCTTGACGGCGTCAGCCAGAATGTTGAGGCCGCGCTCGAGGCCGCGACGGGCCTCTTCGTCGAAAGCGATGATCTTAGCCATGTGTCTCTCGTCCCTCCCGGACGCTTCACGTACGGTAGCTCTTGGCACTCACAGAGCGTGAGTGCTAAACGATTCTGGCACTCGGAGGGGTCGAGTGCAAGCCAGAACGGTTATGTGGCGGGCGTCGAGAACGAGACGGCACCATTGACGGGCACGAGCTCGACCCAGGTGGTGCCCGGAGCGAGGCGCACGGCGACTCCGTTGGCGTCGAGAATGCGAATCTGATCGGTGAGAGAGCTCTTCGACCACGTAGCCTGCACGGTCGCGCCGCCGGTCGAGACCCACGCCTCGCCGCTGCCGATCAATCCCACGGTCGGGATGCTCTGGATGACCTGCACGTCGACTCGCAGCACGACGACGTTCACGGCCGACAACTGCGCGCCGCCCTGAGCGGTATCGGGCGAGCCCCCCGTCATGTAGCGCAACCAGCGCTCAGCGTCGGCGCTCCAGACCCAGGCGGGTGTCGCCGAGCCGCCGAACCTCAGGTCGATGCGCGTCGTCGGCGCGCCCTCTTTCGTCGCCGTCGCCGCACTCACGCTCTCGGCGAAGGGAAACTGCTGCGGCGGAGCAGGCAACTGGCTCTGCTCTGAGACGATCTGCGCGGCGCGCACGAGAACGTTGTGCGGCGACGGTGCGTTCTGCCCGCGGAACATCGTGTCTGAGGTGTCGCGCTGCCCGTGGATGGCGCTGTAGACGGGCGCCTGGCGCATGGCCTGCACGAACCGGTCTTGACCCCCCGAGAACGCGAAGATGCCGCCCTGGGGCGAGACGACGGCCGGGTCGACGGGCCGCACCGAGCGGATCGGGCCGATCGTGTCGGGAATGTCTGACTGCCAGACCGCGATGTAGCGCGTCAACCCGCCTTCGACGAGGATCTCCCACACGACATCGGCTCGATCGAGACCGACCTGCGGCCGAGCGCTCGGGTGGTTGTCGATCTTGGCGGCGAACGCGGGCGCGGTCAGGCTGCCGACGGGCACGGCCGCGCCCGTCAACGGGGCGAGGTCGAAGGGCGGCGGCGCCTCGTAGCTCGAGACGAAGGTGGGCGTCGGGCTCGATGTGGGCACCGGCAGCTCGTCAGCGGTGCAGCCGACGAGCACGATGAGTGCCGCTGCGGTTGCTCCGAGGGCCGCGCCGCGGCCGAGTCGCCTGCTCATGACGGCAACTGTAGTGCTCGGCTGTCGCCGCACGACGTTGCGGGGGCGGTGCGCCGTGCCGAGCATCCGTCACCGCCGCGAATGGATGCTCGCTCAGGCGAGGCGCACGCCCTCGGCCTGCGGCCCCTTGGTGCCGGTGCCGATCTCGAAGGTGACCGCTTGGCCCTCGTCGAGAACCTTGTAGCCGGGCATGTCGATCGCGCTGTAGTGCACGAAGACATCGCCGTCGCCGCCGTCGAGAGTGATGAAGCCGAAACCCTTCTCGGCGTTGAACCATTTGACGGTTCCGTGGGCCATGGTGGTGCTCCTCAAGTGCAGGGGGATTCCGCGAGAGTACTCGCGGAGGAGCCCGTGCGCCAGAGTCGGAAGCACTCCGTCGATGACTCGTTACTGAGCCGAAACAGGCCCGAAATCGAGGTGCGCGATCAGGGCGCGATCTCGGCGAAATCGAGGCCCAGCGCGATCGTGATCGGCGCCCCGGGGAAGGCGTCAGAGATCTCGACCACGCCGACGCCGAGCAGCGCCGCCATGCCGCGGGCGACGCCTTCGAGGTCGGGGGTCGAGTAGAAGACGACCGTCTGCGCGAGGTCGTCTTGGCCGGCCGCCGTGACGGTGCCGACGGGCCATCCGGGCGCCGTCAGCAGGTCGCGCGCGGTCTCGCCGAGGCCGTCGACTCCTGCGCCGTTGAGGATGGTGATCGTGAACCCTTCGGGAAGGTCGGCGAGGGCCGGATCGGTGATCGGGTCGACCGTCGGCTCGGGCTCGGGCTCGTCGGTGTTCTCGGGCTCTGGTTCGGGCTCGGCGACGAACCCCGGAATCTCGAACGAGACGCTGTCAGAGATGAGCGAGAGCCCATAGAGGCCGCCCACGACGAGTGCGCCGCTCGCGAGTGCCGCCCAGGCCACCATGACGAAGCCGCGGCCCCGCGGTCGAGGCGCACGGTGAGCACCGACGCGGCCCGGTTCATCGGCGATGTCGTCGAAGCGATCGGGGTCAAACTCGGCCATCGTGGTGACGCCTCTCGAGCGGGGAACGGTGAGCGGTGACGCTACGCAGCACCGTCGACGGGGGGTCGACGCGTGCGACGCCGCTCTGCGCGGTCATCGCGCAACTCGCGCAGGCGACCCACGAGCACGGGGTCGTACCGCACGGCGACGGCGGTGTCGATCACGGCGTTCAGCACTTGATAGTAGCGGGCCGCAGTCCACCCGAACTCGGCTCGAATGCGCTGCTCTTTCGCACCGCTGTGACCCCACCACTGGCGCTCGAACTCGAGCACGCGCTGAGCGCGGTCGTCGAGCACCTCGGGGCGAGTCGTCATAGTGATGTCAGGGTAGAACGCCGGGACCTTCGACCCTGGGCGGCGCGCGGGGCCTGCGCGAGGCTGGAAGGGCTCGGTCGCGCCTCTGTGCACCTCGCATCCAGCCGCTGTGGTTAGGCTTACCTAACCCTTTCCGCTCTCTCACTCCACCGGACCCTCATGACCCTGCAGCCGCGCCGTGCGACGAACCGGCGACCGCTGCTGCGCCTCGTCGCCACGCTGAGCGCCGCGGCACTGCTCACCGGGTGCGCCGTGTCGACCGCGCCGCCGCTCGTCGAGCCCACGAGCAGCAGCCCCCGCGTGCCGCTCAGCGAGCTCGAGGTGCTGCAGCAGCCCCGCGACTACGCGGGGCCGTCGACGGCGCTGCTCGGCTCGGCCTCGATCACCCCGGTGAGCGACGATCCGCCCCAATCGCTTCCTGTCACGGTGACCTCTCGCGACCTCGCGGGCGATCGCGAGGTGGTCGTCACCGACGCGAGCCGCATCCTCGCCCTCGACATCGCCGGCTCGATCGCCGCCACCGTGTTCGCCCTCGGGTTCGGCGACGACGTCATCGGTCGCGACGTCTCGACGACCTTCGCCGAGGCGGCCGACCTGCCCATCGTCACCAGCAGCGGCCACGCCATCAGCAGCGAGGCCGTGCTCGCACTGCGCCCGACCCTCGTCATCACCGACGGCACGGTGGGGCCCACCGACGTGGTGCTGCAACTGCGCGAGGCCGGCATCACCGTCGTCTACGTGGATGCCGAACCGGGGCTCGCCGCCCCCGGCGAGCTCGCCCGCCAAGTGGCGGCGGCTCTCGGCTCGCCCGAGACCGGAGACCTGCTCGCCGAACGCCTGCAGTCGGAGCTCGCCGAGGTGATCGCCGAGATCGAGTCGATCCGCCCGAGCGACCCCGCCGACCGCGTGCGCATCATGTTCCTCTACCTGCGCGGCACCTCGGGCATCTACTACCTGTTCGGCGAAGAGTCAGGAGCAGACGAGCTCATCGAAGCCGTCGGCGGCATCGACGTGGCCGGCGAGATCGGCTGGCAGGGCCTGCGGCCGATGACCGACGAGGCGCTCGTCGCCGCGAACCCCGACCTGATCCTCGTCATGACCGGCGGGCTCGTGAGCGTCGGCGGCGTCGACGCGCTCATCGCCGCGAAGCCCGCGATCGGCCTCACCCGAGCGGGCGAGCTGCGCCGATTCGTCGACATGGCCGATGGTGAGATTCTGAGCTTCGGCCCCCGCACGCCTGCAGTGCTCGATGCACTGGCGCGAGCGATCTACGCTCCTGAGAGCTGACCGGCGGTCGCGAGCGCGGCACGACGGGCGACCGTGAGCGCCGCGCAGCGCTCGTGCGCGAGCTCGGCCACGGCATCCCACTCGCCTTCGATCCACGCGCGAATCTCGCCGTTCTCACGCAGCCCGGCAGCTCGCGCCGCCCACAGCACGATCGCGGGCTCGCGCTCGGCTTCGGCGAGCGTGTCGATGAGCGCGAGGCAGTCGGAGTCGTCGGCGATGGTCTCGGCCCAGACGGCGAAACTCGACCGGTGCGCCTGATCGCGGGCGAACCGCCGATACACCTCAGCGGTGGAGCTCACGTTCGCATTGTGGCACGAGCGCGAGCCTCCACCGCTGAGGCAAGCCGAGTCAGGCCGCGGCGCGGCGCCGCAGCATCACGATGACCACGGTGATGACGGCGAGCACTGCCGCGATGAGCAGCGCCCACACCCACCACTCGATCGCGCCATCACTCGTCGCCGGTGCCTCCGCTTCGGGCGAGGCGACGAGCTCGTCGCCGCAGTCGTCGGCGAGCGTGCCGGTGATCGTGATGGGGTCGAACTCTTCGCCTGCGGGGTAGGTGCCGAAGGCGTCGGCACCCGTCGCGGTGAGCGTCACAGGGGCACCCGTGATCGTCAGCACTCCGTCATCGGCCGATCGCGCTGCGGCCGAGAGGTCGATGTCGCCGAAGACCACACCCTCGGCCTCGACCGCCACACCGTCTTGCGTCGTGCCGATGACGTCGAGCACGAGCTGCGCGGTGTCGCCATCGATCATGACGACGCGCGGGTTCGACACCGTGGTGTCGAGAATGCCGCCGTGCCCCGTGAAGCGGATGCCGCCGGTGAAGTCGAACTGCCCTTCGCCCGTGCGGGGGTTGATGGCGCCGGCACCGCCGAAGGCGAAGCTCGGAGTCTCGTACTCGGCGCCCTCGAGCAGCTGCCACTCGCCGTTCGCGATCGAGCCGCTGATGTAGGCGCGGAAGGCTTCTTTGAAGCCCCACTCGAGCTCAGCATCCGACACGAGACACGAACCGGCCAGCGAGACGGTCTGCGCCAGCTCGCGAATGGTGACCACGATGCCGCGGTCGACGCTGCCCTGCAGGGTCAGCGTGTGCACGCCCACGAGATCGGCAGGCAGGGTGCCCGTCCAGGTCGCGACGCCCGACGCATCGGCCGTGACCGACTGGCTCAGCACAAGAGGCTCGCTGTAGATCACGACGGCGATGCCGGTCTCGTTGGCGGCGAAGCCGCCTGCCGAGACCGTGATGCGCTGGCCCGGCTGCAGGGAGTTCGGGTCATCGCCCTGCAGCTCGGCGCCGGTGCTCGCCGGTGGGGTGGTCGGGATGCTCGAGCCCGTGTAGGCGCTGACGACTCGCGCTGCGCCGCTCGCGCTCGAGGGCGCCCCGATCGTGAAGGTCACCGCGTCGAGCGCGGTGCCGGCCGGGTAGAACGCCGTGCCGCCGTATGCGAAGGCAGGGGCGCCTGCCGCCGTCAGCGTAGCGGGCACGCCCGAGTAGCGCACCGCACCGTCGGGCAGCACCGTACGAGCGCCGTTCGCGAGCGAAAGGGTGGCGAGCGTGACGCGGCTGCCGTTGACCGTGGCGACCAGCTCACCGCGAGTGCTCGAGACGAGGCGCACGGTGGGCGAAGCGATCGTCACATCGAGCGCACCGCTGTGCCCGCTGTAGCGCACAGAGCCGCCGTACGCGATTGTGTCGGTGGCGCCGGTGGCAGAGGTCTGCGGAAACACGACGACCGATCCGTCGCTCGAGGCGCCAGAGACACGAATGGTGCCTTGTGCGATCGAGCCAGTGACGTAGTTGCGGAACGACTCTTTGACTCCCCAGCGAAGCGTGCCGGCGCTCGGGGTGGGCGTGGCGGGGGGCACCGTCACCTCGGGCTCGGGCTCGGGCTCGGGCTCGATCACCGGGCCTGCGAACTCGACGAGCGTGGCGGTCTCGAATGGTGCATACGACGCTCCCCCACCGGGGAAGGTGTAGACCCCGAGCCGGCCGTTCTCGAGCATGCCCTCGAACTCGTCCGTCACCGTCAACTCGACCTCGAACGAACCATCAGCCTCGATCGCGACACCACCAGCATTCGCGCCGCCGATCGTGGCCACGTTCTCAGGGTTCACCACCCACCGGGTCTGACCAGGGGCAGCCTTGCGCGCAGCACTGCCGGCACCCTCACTGGGCTTCCACACCTCGGCATACGAGCCGAACACGACATAGACACCACCGAACGAACCCGCCAGTGGAAAACGCGTCGCCGTCGTCGCCGGCGGCACCGGGCCGAAGTTCTCACCAGACACCGTGATGACCTCGCCTGCCACCAGACCCTCAGTCTTCGACACCGAGATCGTCGGCGCGGGAGGGGCGAAGGCCAGCAGCGTCTCGGTCTCGAACGGTGCATACGACGCTCCCCCGCCGGGGAAGGTGTAGACGCCGAGCCGGCCGTTCTCGAGCATGCCGACGAACTCGTCCGTCACCGTCAACTCGACCTCGAACGAACCATCGGCCTCGATCGCGACACCGCCAGCGTTCGCGCCGCCGATCGTGGCCACGTTCTCAGGGTTCACCACCCACCGGGTCTGACCAGGAGCCGCCTTGCGCGCAGCACTGCCGGCACCCTCACTGGGCTTCCACACCTCGGCATACGAGCCGAACACGACATAGACACCACCGAACGAGCCCGCCAGCGGAAAACGCGTCGCCGTCGTCGCCGGCGGCACCGGCCCGAAGTTCTCACCCGACACCGTGATCACCTCACCCGACACCAGACCCTCAGTCTTCGACACCGAGATCGTCGGAGCCCCCGCAGCGACAGGGGCGAGTCGAGCAGCGCTCGACCGCGTGTCGCTCATGACGACCCCGCCATCGCTGACGGGCGCATCGTCGACGAGGGGGTCGGCGGCCTCACTGTCGATGTCGGTGGGTTGTTCGTGGGTCTCAACGGCCGCGGTGTCGGGCTCGACAGTGCCGAACGCCGGCAATGACGACGCCAGCACGGCGAAGGCGGTCGAGAGGGCGATGACAAGCGCGAGCACGGGGGTGCGTCGGCGCAGCGCTGCGATGAGCAAAGCGGCTCCTGGAGTGAGAATGGTGAGTAAGGCTAGCCTTACCTTCGTAGATGAAGTAAGGCTAACCTAACACGTCGGCGAGGGCTAGACCTGCGAGGGCCGATACATGCCGATGTGCGGAATACCCGCTTCGAGATACTGCTCGCCGTACGGCTCGAACCCGACGGCCGCATAGACCGCCATGACCGCCACCTGGGCGTGCAGCGCCAACGGGTGCGCCCCGTGGCGCTCGATCACCTCGTCGAGCAGCCGGCGCGAGAGACCCTGGCGGCGACGGTCGGCGCGAGTGACGACGCGGCCGATCAGGTGGCGAGCATCCCGATCACCCTCTCGAGGCGACTCACGAACGATGACGCGCAGATAGGCCGCCACCCCCGCATCGTCGCGAATGCACCAGTGCTCGGTCGACTCGAGTCGGTCGTCGTCGTCGAGCTCGATGTCGTCGATGCGCTGCTCGAGATAGAACACCTCGGTGCGCACGCGGGCGATGTCGTAGAACTCGTCGACCGTGAGCTCGCTCCAGGTTTTGCGAATCGGGGAAGAGTCGGGCACGGTTGCGAGTTTAATGGAGCGAGACCAACCGCCCTCGGGCGAGGAGTGAGGGGCCATGAGCCAGACACCGGCAACAGACGGCAAGAGCTACCAAGTGCAGAAGACCGAAGAAGAGTGGCGGGCCGAGCTGGGCGAAGAACGCTACCAAGTGCTGCGCCAGGCGGGCACCGAGCGCGCCTGGACGGGTGAGCTGCTCGACGAGAGCCGCGCCGGCATCTACACGTGCGGCGCATGCAACGCCGAACTCTTCGTGGCCGGCACCAAGTTCGACTCGGGCTGCGGCTGGCCGAGCTTCTACGAATCGGTGCGGCCTGAAGCGGTCGAACTCATTGAAGACACCTCGCTCGGCATGGTGCGCACCGAAGTGCGCTGCGCCTCGTGCGGCTCGCACCTGGGCCACGTCTTTCCTGACGGCTTCGGCACGCCCACCGGCGATCGCTACTGCATGAACTCGCTCGCGCTCGACTTCACGCCCGAGAGCGAGTAGCCGCACCGTCTCGCTTCGGCCACCGGATGCTCGCCACGAGCACCCCGGCGAAGGCCAGCACCACGGCGATCGCGGTCGCCGTCGTCGAGCTCGGGCCGAGCGGCGCGACGGCGTCGAACAGCAGCGAGCCCGCCAGTTGACCCGCCACGAGGCACAGCCCGAGCACGAGCACCCCGATGCGGGTGACGGCCACGCTCTGAATGGCGATGAAGATCGTGCCCACCGCGCCGCCGAGGTAGAGCAACGGGTTGCTCGGCAAAGCCTCGGGCAAGCCTGAGATCGCCAGGTGCACCGCCGTCGCCACGGCGAGTGCCGCTGTGCCGACGGTGAAGTTGACGGTCGTCGCCGCGAGCGCCGACCGCGACTCGGTGCGCACCCGCCCGTTGAACCCCTGCTGCAGCCCGACCGCGAGCCCCGCGAGCAACGGCAAGACGATCGCGGCGGCCGCGAAGTCGTCGCCGCCGAGTCGCGGAAGCACGGCGACACCCACGGCAGCGACAGTGAGCACGGCGCCGAGAAGCCGCGCGGGGCCGATGGCGGTGCGCCGTACTCCGGCGAAACCCGTGGCATCGACGACGAGACCCGTGATGGTCTGCCCCGTGACGATCGCGATCGTGAAGATCGCGACCCCGATGATGCCGGCAACGAGGCCCTGCGCGAGCACGAAGAACGCCCCGGCAAGCCCACCGGTCAGCACCCACCACGCGAGCCTGCCTTCACGCACTTCGAGGGCGAGCCGCCGAAGCCCCGATCGACCTCTCGGCGAGAAGGCGAGCGCAATCAGCAGAATCAGCCAGCCGCTGCTGAACGAGATGAGCGCAGCGGTGAAGCCGTCGTCGAGCCGCTGGCCGAGTTCGCCGTTGATGCGGCTCTGCGTGGCGACGCCGACGCCGGCGACGACAGTGGCCGCGATCGCGACGAGCGTGAGGCCGCGCGGGCCGGTGTTCGCGTTCATTGCGCCCAGCATCCCACGCCCGCCGCGCGTGACCGCCTAGTCGTGGCGCGCGACGCCGTCGCGGTGAATGATGATGTTCGCGCCCTCGGCGGCTGCCTTCAGGGTCCGCAGCTCCATGAGTGCCGGGTGATCGGCGAGGAGCTTCGCCGTGTTCGCCAGACTCCTCATGGCCGCGGCTTCGGAGCGCGCGCGCTCGAGCTCGGCCAGACCCCGTTGACGGGCGAGGGCCGTCTCGGCGATGGCTTCCCGCACCTCCATCGGCAGCGTGACATCTTTGAGAGTGATGCCCGTGACCGTCGCACCCAGCTCAGCCAGAGTGGGGGCGAGTTCGTCATCGGCACCGTCGAGCAGAGTGCTTCTGCTCTGGGCGATCGCCGCAAGTTCGAGGTTCGCCACACGGTTGCGCAGAGCCACCTGCAGAGCGGCGTAGATCGTCTCGAACGGCGAGGCAGAGGCGAAGATCCACGCGACCGGATCGATGACCTGGGCGGTAGCGACGAGCGAGAGGCGAACCTGCACGCCATCGGCCGTCAGCACTTCTTGCGTCGGAATGACGAGCACGCGGGGCCTCAGGTCGAGCACGTGCCACGTCGACCGTCGACGCCGACGGTAGCGGCCCGGCCCCTCGGTCGACGTGTGAACCCCATCTCGCACGACCACGGCTTTCGCCCACGGCGCGACCACGACCCATCGACCCGCGGTGACCACAGTGGCATCCGGCGTCATGACACTCCACGACATACTGACCTCTTCGTTCGGGGCGACGTGCCCGCGCTCGGCGTCCTTGAGGTGACGGGGTCGCCCTCGTCGGCGAACCGACGTCGCGACCGCAAGGCCTCCCCAAATCTTCTCCGAAGAGAGCCGGCGCGGACACGTCTGTTGTGCGGAATCGAACCGCCTCACCAGAGTGTTTTTCAGACACGTGCTGCTCTCGGAACCTCAAGGCAACTGCCCCTCAGCCGAGTTGTGCTCGAACAGCGGCCACAGTCTAGCGCCGGGCACACCGCACCCATAGTCTGAGATCGTTCGCGTACGAAGGAGTTCGCATGGTCATCACTCAGGCCGATGTCGGCACCGACCTCGACGCCGAGCGGCAGGCACGGTTTCCGCTCGGGGCGCGACTCACGATCGACGACCTCTCGCTCGCCGGCCGCGAGCACCGACTCGACGAACTGCGCGAGGCAGAACCGGTCACCTGGATGCCCGAGCTCGGCGGCTGGCTCGTCACCAGTCGCGACGCCGCGCGCGAGGTGCTGAACCCCACGGCACCCATGACGGTCGAAGTCGAGCAGAACATGGTGCGCAACTCGCTCGGTCCGATGATGCTCACGAGCGACGGCGAGTCGCATGACGCGCAGCGTCGGCCATTCGAGGCCCCCTTTCGCAACCGCGACATCGAGGCACGCTACGGCGAGCGCATCACCGCGCTCGCCCACCGACTGATCGACGCCATCGAGGGCGACGCCCACGAGCCGTGGAACCTCGGCACTCGCTTCGCCTCCCCCTTCGCCGTGCTCATGGCGGGCGAGCTGCTCGGGCTCTCGCTCGACGACACCGAGCGCATCGACGGCTTCTACAGCGACTTCGCCGGCGCCATGGAGTACACCGGAGACCCCGAGCCGATGCGCCGCGCCGACGCCGCTCGCGGCGAGCTCACCGCCCTGCTGCTCGACGAGCTCGCCGCCGCTCGCCGCACCCCCACGCACTCGCTCACCTCGCAGGTCGCGGGCGACGACTCGCACGGGCTCAGCGACGACGAGCTCGCGGCCCAGCTGCGCGTCGTGCTGTTCGGCGCTATCGAGACCATTCAGGCGTCGGTGATGAACACGCTGTATCTGCTGGCCGAGCATCCTGATCAGGAAGCGGCGGCGATGGATGATCGCACCCTGCTCAGCGGAGCGCAAGAAGAAGCACGGCGCCTCATTCCACCCGTCTCGTTCATCGAGCGATGGACGGCCGAGCCTGTCACCATCGGAGGTGTCGAGTTGCCCGAGCACGAGTTCGTCGGGGTAAGCGTGCTCGCCGCCAACCGCGACCCTGCCCACTTCGACGACCCGCTGCGCTTCGACATCACGCGGCCTAACGCTTCGCGCTCGCTGTCGTTCTCGTTCGGCGTGCACGCGTGCTTGGGATTGCACCTCGCACGAGCTCAGACGACCGGCGCCATCACCGCGCTCTGGGATCGACTCGGGCGCTTGAGGGTGGTCGATGCGACCGAGCCCGAGGGTTTCGCGTTCCGCAAGCCGGCGGTCATGCGCGTGGCCGCGGCGGGCGGCTGACGCCGCGCGTGACAGTCGCGGAACGTGGCATCAGTGCCGGAAAGTTTCACGCCTCTTGCCACTTTCGGCCACTGTCGTCGCCGAAGACGGGGTCAGAGAGCCGCCTGTGGGCGTGACGCATCGCGTCACGCTGGGCGCGGCTCGCACACAGCGCAAGTGAGGGGGAGAGGATCAGAGCCGCCTGTGGGAATCGAACCCACGACCTTCTCATTACGAGTGAGACGCTCTGCCGACTGAGCTAAGGCGGCGCACGCGGCGAGCCGCGGCACGGTGAGAAAGCTTAGCCGATCACAGCCGCACCTGCGCGCGCGTCACAGCTCACAGCCCCGAGGCTCACAAGCCCGAGCCGCGCAGAGTGCCGACGATCGGCCCCTCGGGGTCGAACAAGACGCAGATGACGTCGCGATTGCCGTAGGCGTAGTTGCGCTTGTCTGGCCAGTAGTAGGCGTAGTAGTACAGCGAGCGCTGGTACGACGTGCCGACGTAGGGCTCGAAGGCGTCGAGGCACGCCTCATCGGCGAGCACGTTGACCTCGTCGTCGCCCGGGTACGGGCCCGAGGGCAGTGTGACGATCGCGTACACCTCGCTGTCGTGCGGCTGATCGCAGTCGACGAGGGGGATGGTCGACACGGTCTCGTCGAGGTTCTCGTCGTTGAGGCACATTCCCACCTCGAGATCCCAGAACGCGACCTCGCCCTCCGGTGCAGCAGCGTCACCGGGACCTCCCGCGGCACCGACGCCGTCGACGATGCGATCGCCGGTCTCGGCATCGATGACGATGTCGGCGCAACCGTGCGGATTGCTCTCGCGACCAGACATGGCCTGCCCGCCTGCCGGAGCGTCGCCGCGGGCAGACCCCGTCCAACTCCAGGTCGCGGCGATCACGGTCACCGTGAAGTCGAAGCGATCGGTCGACACCGGTCGTTGACCGACGACGAAGACACGCTCATCGTCGCCCGAGGGGGCAGCGTGCAAGTGGCCCACCCCGCAGTGGTGCAAGAACTCGTCGACCACCCAGATGGCCGAGATCTGAGCTGCGGGCGACTGCGTGGCGGGCTCGGCGCCCGCACCCACGATGTCGATGCCCTGCCTGTCGAAGCGCTCGCTGACTGCCTCGAACGCCGTCGGCAGTGTCGAGGCGAGACCTGCTGCCGTCGACGCCACGCCGGTGACGACCGACAGCGTGAGCGCGACAACTGCGAGTGCTCGCCCTGTGCCGGCGTGCGTCGCCCGGTCGAGAGCGATGATCGCGAGCACCATCGCTGCGCCGATGACGATCGCCGCCGGCAGGCCCATGCCGGGCAACGGAATCAGCAGCAGAGCGAGCGGCGCCACCGCGAGCGCGAGCGCGACGACCGCGAAGGGCGCTGACGGCGCTGGTGGCGCGGCCGAGTCAGCAGGCGCGTCATTCGTCGACATGGTGCCCCCTTCGTTCTCTGCAGGCTGCCTCGTGCGCGATTACGGACCGTCGGGGTCGCAGACGAGACCGTCGTGCGGCACCGCACCAGTGATGAAGTAGGCGTCGACGACATCGTTGATGCACGGGTCGCCCTCGTCGTAGGCGATGTGCCCCTCTCCCACCCAGGTCAAGAGCACGCCGCTCTCGAGCTGGCCCGCGAGCGCCACGGCCCACTGGTACGGCGTGGCCGGGTCGCCCGTTGTGCCGATCACGAGAATCGGGGCGGCCCCCGTGCCGCTGACCGGCCCGAGCTCGCCGTCGAACTGGTGCGGCCAGTTGGCGCACAGCACGTCGCCGAGCGGTGACGCCTCGCCCGTCGTCGTCGGCGCCACGGCCCTGATCTGCTCGTTCTGCGCAGCGATGACCTCGCGGTCGGTCTCTGCCGGATAGTCGAGGCAGTTGATCGCGATGAAGGCTTCGAGCGAGTTGTCGATGTACTCGCCGTTCTCGCGCCCGTAGTAGAAGTCGGCCAAGAAGAAGCCGGTCTCGACCACGCCCGTGCGCAGTTCGGTGAACATCTCGCTCAAGAACGACCACGAGCCGCGGTCGTAGAGCGCGGTCGCGATCGCGATATCGAGCACCGCGCCGTCGAAGTAGCGGCCATCAGTCGCCCTGATGGGGTCGGTGCCCAGACGCTCATAGAGCTCGCTGATGAGCGCGAGACTCTCATCGACGGTGCCGGGGAACGGGCAACTGCCGAGCTCGGGGCACGCCACCAGGTATGCGATCAACGCATTCTCGAAGCCTTCTGACTGGGCGAGCACCACGTCGAAGGTGCTGGCCGTCGGGTCGGTGGCACCATCGAGCACCAGGCGCCCGACCTTGTCGGGAAAACGGTCGGCGTAGCGGGCACCGATGTCGGTGCCGTAGGAGTATCCGAAGTAGTTGAGCTGGGCATCCCCCACAATCGCCCTCATCATGTCGAGATCGCGCACCGTGCTGTTGGTGTCGACGAAACCGAGCAGCGGGCCGGTGTTCTCAGCGCAGGCCTCGGCGAAGGCGATCGAGCTCTCGGTCACCTCGGCCTCCCACTCGGGGGTGCCGAACTCCGCCTCGGGAATGCCGTAGATGAAGTCGTCCATGTCGGCCGCGTCGGTGTAGCACGTGACGGCGCTCGACCGGCCGACGCCGCGTGGGTCCCAGCCCACGATGCCGAAGGCGCGCTGCAGGTCGGTGCTCACGGCGAAGTCGACGCTCTCGCGAACGAAGTCGAAGCCCGAGGCCCCCGGCCCGCCCGGGTTGATGAACAGAGAGCCCTGAGCCTGACCGCCGCTCGCAGGGTGTCGCACCATGGCGAGTTCGATGTCGTCGCCCTCGCCGGGGTTGTTCCAGTCGAGCGGGGCGATGGCCGTGGCGCACTGGGCCCCTCCGCCGCACCCCGACCAGGTGAGCACCTGGTGGTAGTACGGGCGAAGCTCTTCGGCGACCTCTTCGCCCGTGGGAGTCGAGACGGTGCCGCCCGAGACGAGTTCTTGCAGCCACGAGGGCACGCAGCCGCTCAGCAGCAGCGCGGGCACGAGCACGAGAGAGGCGAGGACGGCGCGACCGCTGCCCCTGGTTCGTCGATTCACGACATGGAGCCTAGCGTCGGTGCGCGGCCGCTCGCCGAGATGAGCATGGCTTCGAGTGCGAGCGTCGGCGGCACGTTGCCTTCGATGCGTCGGCGGGCGAGCGCGATCGCATCGAGGGCGGCGAGCGACTGCTGCGCGCTGCTCTCGCGCGACGCCACCTCGAGGTCGCCGCGGATCGACTCGTTGACCAGGTCGAGGCCGGCACCGAGCTGCAGCAGTGCGAGGTCGCGGTAGAGCGACATGAGGTCGACGAGCACGCGATCAATGCCATCGCGCACCGAGCGCGTCGCCCTTCGCTTCTGGTCTTCTTCGAGAGCTTTGAGGCTGGCGCGCAACGCCGCGGGCACTGCCCCACCGGGCTCGACGCCGAGTGAGCGCAGTGCGGCCGCGCGCTCTTCTTCTTCGCGATCAGCCGTGAGGGCCTTGGCATCGTCAGTGGCGATCGCCACCAGTTGCTCAGCCGCCAGCACCGCGCCGCTCACACTGTTCACCCCCAGCGCCAGGGCGAGGGTTCGCGCTCGTCGCTCGCGGGCATCGGCATCGGTCGCCAACCGTAAGGCCATGCCGATGTGAGTCTGCGCTTCACGAGCGGCCCGCTCGGCGAGCGCCGGCTCGATACCGTCTCGGCGCTCGAGCAGTTCGGCGACCTCGGTGACGCTTGGCACCCGCAGCCGCACGGTGCGCACGCGCGAGCGGATGGTGGGAATGAGGTCGGCGGCGCTCGGCGCGCACAGCACCCAGACGGTGCGCGGCGGCGGCTCTTCGAGCGCCTTTAGCAGCACATTCGAGGTGCGCTCTGTCATGCGGTCGGCGTCTTCGATGACGATCACGCGGTAGGGCGCGATGCTCGGTGAGTATTGGCTGTGCGAGACCAGCTGGCGCACTTCGTCGATCGAGATGATCACCCGGTCGGTGGCGAGCACCGCGAGGTCGGGGTGCGTTCGCGCCGCGACGAGGGCGGCCGTGTGCTCGGCATCAGCGCCGGTGCTGTCGCCCTGCAGCAGGGTCGTCGCGAATGCGAAGGCGAGATTCGAGCGCCCCGACCCCGGCGGCCCTGTGATGAGCCACGAGTGCGTCATCGCCTCGGGGTCGGCCGCGGCCTCGCGCAAGGCGTCGATCGCCGACTGCTGACCGGTCAGCTCGTCCCACGCGGTCATGCGGTCACCTTAGCCGAGCAGGTGCGACACTCGGTCGCGGATGCTCGCCTGCAGCTCGTCGACCGGGCGAGTTGCGTCGAGCACGAGAAACCGCGTCGGCTCGGCTGCGGCAAGTGCGAGGTATGCCCGGCGCACGCGCTCGTGGAAGTCGTCTGGGGCCGACTCGAGCCGGTCGTAGCGCGTGCGGCTGGCTTCGAGCCGTTCGCGGCCGACAGCGGGGTCGAGATCGAGCAGCACGGTGAGGTGCGGCAGCAGACCCTCGGTGGCCCAGAGCGAGAGGTCGCGCACTTCGTCGGGGTCGAGAACTCGCCCGGCGCCCTGGTAGGCGACCGACGAGTCGAGGTAGCGGTCTTGAATCACGACCTCGCCGCGGTCGAGGGCTGGGCGCACCACCGTGGCGACGTGGTGGGCACGGTCGGCCGCATAGAGCAGCGCTTCGGATCGCGGAGCGATATCACCGCGACGGTGCAGCACGATCTCGCGCAGCTCGAGCCCGAGGTCAGTGCCCCCCGGTTCGCGCGACTGCACGACGGTGCGGCCTTTCTGCTGCAGCCACTCGGTGAGGGCACCCATTTGGGTGCTCTTGCCCGAGCCGTCTCCGCCTTCGAGGGTGATGAAGAGGCCCGACTCGGTCATGTGGGGCTCACTTCTTGGCGGCGCGCTTCGCCGGCGTCTTCTTGGCTCCGGCGCTCGCCGCACGCTTGACCGGCTTCTTGGCTGGCCCCTTCGCTCGTCGGTCAGCGATGAGCTGCACCGCTCGCTCGAAATCGACCTCCATCGGATCTTCTCCGCGGGGCACCGTCGCGTTGGTCTCGCCGTCGGTCACGTAGGGGCCGAAGCGGCCGTCTTTGAGCTTGATCGGCTTGCCGCTGACCGGATCAGCGTCGAACTCTTTCAGCGCGCTCGAAGCTTTGCGGGCTCCGTACTTGGGCTCGGCGAACTTCGCGACGGCACCCGCGAGGTCGATCTCGAAGATCTGATCTTCTGCGTCGAGCGATCGCGTGTCTGTGCCCTTCTTCAGGTAGGGCCCGTAGCGGCCGTTCTGCGCCGTGATCGGCTCACCCGACTCTGGGTCGTCGCCTACCACTCGGGGAAGGCTGAGCAGCTTGAGTGCCGTCTCGAGATCGACGGTGGCCGGATCCATGCTCTTGAACAGCGAGGCTGTGCGGGGCTTCTCGACCGGAGCCTTCTTCTTGGCGGCTGGCTTCTTCGTGACCGCGCCCTCGTCGAGAACCTCTCCGGTCGTGGTGTCGACCATCGGTGCAGCCGACGCGGGCTCTGCGTCAGCAACGGGTTCAGGGTCGAGTTCGGTCACGTACGGCCCGAAGCGACCGTCTTTGGCGACCACCTGCTTGCCCGTCTCCGGGTTGAGGCCGAGCACGCGGTCACCGGCGATCGGCGCATCGATGAGCTCTTGGGCTCGAGCGGGCGTCAGCTCGTCGGGCGCGAGCTCTGACGGAATGCTCACCCGTCGCGGCGTCTCGGAGCCCTCTTCTGCCACCTCGAGGTAGGGGCCGTACTTGCCGACGCGGAGGGTGATCGTGTCGCTGATGGGCATCGAGTTGAGCGCTCGGGCGTCGATCTCACCCAGATTGTCGACCACGGGCCGAAGGCCGGGTTGGCGGTCGTCGCCGAAGTAGAAGCCCTTCAGCCACTCGGTGCGGTCGGCTTCGCCGTTGGCGATGCGGTCGAGGTCGGCCTCCATCTCAGCGGTGAAGTCATATTCGACGAGGTCGGAGAAGTTCTCTTCGAGCAGGCGCACCACCGAGAAGGCGACCCAGTTCGGAACGAGCGCGGTGCCCCGTGGCGTGACATAGCCGCGGTCGATGATGGTCGAGATGATCGCCGCATAGGTCGAGGGCCGACCGATACCTCGCTCTTCGAGCGCCTTCACCAGGCTGGCTTCGGTGTAGCGCGCCGGCGGGCTCGTCTCGTGACCTTTCGCCTCGACGTCGACGACGCTGAGCGCCTGGCCCACGGTGAGCGGCGGCAGCTTGGCCTCGGCCGGTTCGCTCTTGTCTGCGAGCTCTCGCTCGTCGTCGCGGCTCTCTTCGTAGGCGGCGAGGAAGCCGCGGAAGGTGATGACGGTGCCGCTCGCGGCGAACTCAGCGATCACGCCCGAGGGCTGTGCACTCGCCGGCGTCGGGCCCGCTTCGATGGTGACGCTCGCGGTCTGGCCGCGCGCGTCGGCCATCTGGCTCGCGACCGTGCGCTTCCAGATGAGGTCGTAGAGCTTCCAGTCGTTGCCCCGAAGGGTGCCTTCGAGCTCGCTCGGGGTGCGGAAGACGTCGCCCGCGGGGCGCACGGCTTCGTGCGCCTCTTGCGCGTTCTTCGACTTGCTGGCGTAGACCCGCGGCTGGTCGGGCACGGTGTCGGCACCGTACAACTGCGCCGCCTGCGCGCGCGCGGCGTCGACGGCTTGCTTCGAGAGCGTCGTCGAGTCGGTGCGCATGTAGGTGATGTAGCCGTTCTCGTAGAGCGACTGGGCGACCGACATCGTCTGACGGGCAGTGAACCGCAACTTGCGCCCGGCCTCTTGCTGCAGTGTCGAGGTCGTGAAGGGCGCGGCGGGTCGACGCGTGTACGGCTTCGACTCGACGCCCGTCACCGTGACGGCGAGCGCCGGGTCGCGCAGAGCGTCAGCGAGCGTCGTCGTGACTGCTTCGTCGAGCGCCACCGTGTCGGCGTTCTTGAGCTCGCCGCGATCGGTGAAATCGCGACCCGAGGCCACCTTCTTGCCGTCGAGCCGGTTGAGCCGCGCGGTGAAGGGCGCATCGCCGCCGGTCGGGGTCATGGTGGTGTCGAGATCCCAATAGCTCGCCGTCACGAAGGCGAGTCGCTCGCGTTCGCGGTCGACCACCAGTCGCGTCGCCGCCGACTGCACGCGGCCCGCGCTCAGCCCGGGGCCGACCTTGCGCCAGAGCACGGGGCTCACTTCATAGCCGTAGAGCCGATCGAGAATGCGGCGCGTCTCTTGCGCGTCGACGAGCGCCGTGTCGAGGTCGCGCGTGGCATCGACCGCGCGCTGAATCGCTTCGGCCGTGATCTCGTGAAAGACCATGCGCTTGACGGGCACTTTCGGCTTCAGCACCTCGAGCAGGTGCCACGCGATCGCCTCGCCCTCGCGGTCTTCATCGGTGGCCAGCCAGAGCTCGTCGGCATCTTTCAGCGCACGCTTGAGATCGGCAACGGTCTTCTTCTTCGAGTCAGAGACGACGTAGTAGGGCTCGAAGCCGTTCTCGACATCGATCGAGAACTTGCCCAGCGGGCCCTTCTTGAGCTCGGGCGGAAGGTTCTTGGGTTCGACGAGGTCGCGAATGTGCCCGACCGAGGCCTGCACCTCGAAGTCGTCGCCGAGGTACTTGCCGATCGTCTTCGCCTTGGCAGGCGACTCGACGATGACGAGCTTCTTGGCTGGTGACACGGGGTTCCTCTTTACTGTCGTGATGGTGCGCCCGGGGGGATTCTCTCCGCACCCCGACTGATGCCGCGGCGCAATGCCGCGATCAGGCACACCATACACATGATTCTGCTGAGCGCTCGCGCAGAGCGTCTGGCGCACCGGCGCGGGCTGACCGCGAAACGGTGATGCCGAGGATGCCCGTCTCGACTCGCACGACCACGCTGAGCCCTTCGGCGGCGCACTGGCTGAGTCGCACGCGATGGGCGGCCGCGACGCGCTCGGCAACCTCGCACGGCTCGCCCGGCACCCAGCCCAGCAGCACGTCGGCGGCGGCGAGCGCCGCGGCATCGGCGGCCGCCGTGACCTGCTGGCCGCGCACGAGCGCGTGGCCGGCGCCGAGCAGGGTCAGCCCGGTGATCGTGACCACCGCGACGAGACTGACGACGAGCACGCTGCCCGCCCCTCGACTGTCGTGCACGAGTGTGCGGCGCACCCGGGTCACCACCCGCCGTCGAGCGCGCAGGATGACGCCGTGAGCACGACGGGCACGAGCATGACGCGCTGCTCGAACTGCACCGTCGTGCACACCAGATCGCGCGGTCGCGTCACGACAAGGGTCGCACCGGCAACAGTTCGGGCGACGTGCTGCTGCGCCACCTCGAGAGCCTCGCCCCGGCCGAGCAGCCTCGCGGCGTCGGCTGCGGCATCTTGAGCGCGCACGTGCGCAGCCGCGAGACCGAGGCCGCCGAGACACGCTGCGAGCACCAGCACGACGACGGGCAGGGTGACCGCCACTTCGGCGGTCACCGCACCCCGGTCTCTCGAGGCGGTCAGCCGGGTCACCCCCCGACCGTGAGCGCCGTGCGCACGAGGTCGGTGAGAATGCCGCGCACCTCGTCGCTCTGCATGATGACGACGAGCAGACTCGCGAACCCGACCGCCGCCATGGTCGCGATCGCGTACTCGGCCGTGGCCGCGCCCCGATCGTCGGTGAGCAGCGATCGGCGTCGCGATGCGCGGGCAGCAGCGTCTCGGTGAGAGGAGAGGGGGGAGTCGGTCATCATCGGTGTCCGTTCGTCGGGCCCGCGAGGGGCTGGGGTCGGCACGAACGAGAGCAGTCTGGCGAACACCCGCTCGGCGCGGCGTGGGGCGATGCTCACCGATGCCCCGCGCCTAGAACACCCGCGCTGTGGAGGACAACAGGCCGAGCAGCATGGGCACGACGCCGAGCAGCAGAAAGCTCGGCAGCACACATGCTCCGAGGGGAAGCATGAGTCTGACAGCGAGTCGCTCAGCACCCTCACGAGCATCGGCCCGCTCGCGGGCGCGCACTTGTGCCGCTTCAGCCCTCGCCAGCTCGCCGAGGGGCGCTCCGGCGCGACGCGAGAGCCGAACGAGCCCGTCGAGCCGACCCGCATCGACCGGGGCCGAGACTCGCTCGAGCTCGTGCAGCACGAGGGCCGCGGCCGACTCAGGTGCACCCCCTCCGGCGACGGCGACGGCGAGCAGATCGAGGGCGAGCGCGTCGCTCGACTGCGGCGGCTCGGCGGCGCGCAGCAGCCGCCGCATCCATCGTCTCGCGGCGATGATGAGCACACCGCCCAGCACGAGAGAGGCCGCGCCGAGCGGCGACGTGAGGGTGGCGGCGAGATCGACTCCCATGAGCAGCCCGAGCAGCACCGCCACTGCGGGAAGCACCATGACGATGCGCGCCGTCGACCGGGGCCCCGCGAGGGCGACCTCGATATCGCGCCGCGCGGCCTCGCGGTCGCGCAAGGCGTCGGCGAAGGCCCTCAGGGCGGGAGCGAGCGGGGCGCCGCTCGCCAGCGCCACGCGCCACGCGGCCTCGAGCGCGCGCCACGAACGCTCGGCCGTCGGTCGGATCACGCCGTCGGCGGGCTGCAGCGCTGCGTCGATCGCCGTCGGCACGTCGCACCCGTCGACCGCTGCGTCGGCGACGCGCTGTGCGAGCTCGTCGGTCGGCTCGGCCGCGTCGGCGACATGCCCCCACGCCGCAACCGGGCTAACGCCCGCCGAGATGAGCACCGCCAGGCGGTGCAGGTGCTGGGCGAGGGCCGCATCACTCGTCATCATGACTCTGCGATGACGGTGAGCCGTTCGCGGTCATCGAGCGCGAACCTGCCGAGGCTCGCCCGACGTCGGCCGTCTCGCGAGCGCTCGAGGTGCACGATCAGGTCGATGCCGCTGATGGCCTGGCGCGCCAGCGCTTCTGGCGTCAACCCCGCGATCATGCCGACGGCTTCGAGCCTCGCGGCGACGTCGGCGATCGAGTTGGCGTGCAGCGTGCCGGCGCCGCCGCGATGACCGGTGTTGAGGGCAGCCAGAAACTCGCGCACCTCGGCACCACGGCATTCGCCCACCACGAGGCGATCGGGGCGCATGCGCAGTGCTTCACGCACCAGCCTCGCGAGGTCGACTTCGCCCGCCCCCTCCATGTTCGCCTGCCGGCACTCGAGGGCCACCACATGCGGATGCGCGATCGCCGCCTCGGCGACGTCTTCGATCACGACGATGCGATCGCTCGAGGCGGCGTCGCTGAGCCATGCCGCCAGCAGTGTGGTCTTGCCGCTGCCCGTCGCCCCGGTGAAGAGCACGGTCTCTCGCTCGACGAGCGCTCGGCGCAGTGCCGTGAGTGCGGCATCGCCAACGCCGCTCGCCTCGAGTGTCACGCGGTGAACTCGCGGCAGTCGCAGAGAGATGGCGGTGCCCGACCAGGCGATCGGCGGCAGCGCGACGTGCACCCGCATGCCCTCACCGAGCCGCACGTCGGTGCACGGCGTCGACTCGTCGACGTGCCGGCCACCCGCGCTGATGAGTGCGATGGCGAGCTCACGAGCTGCTGCAGGCTCGAAACGCACGCCGAGAACGCGCTCGGTGCCCGTGCCGCGGTCGCGCCACACGGCGCCGTCTGGGGTGAGAAAGACGTCGGTCGCCTCCGGGTCGGCGGCGACGGCGGCGAGCGGGCCCAGTGCCGCCCGCACTGCTGCGCTGAAGGTGCGTTCGAGTGCCGGGGCCGACGCCGTCGACGAGCTCGCATCCGTTTCAGACTGCTCGATGGTGAGGCGGGGCACCCGCGGGTCTCGAGGCACGAAGCGCTGCATGACTCGAGAGTGCGCGGCGTCGGGCGTCGCCGAGGGCGTGCGGAGGGCATCCGGGGAGAGAAAGAACGAAGGCCCCTCATGAGGAGGGGCCTTCGTGACGTCAGGGGCGGCGTCCACATTGGGGGGAATCGGACGCCGCCACAGCAACACGGGATTGGGGGGAATCTTTCGCGCTGCCTAAGTCAGACTTGCTGCTGACGATGTCAAGTGTATTGCGACTGTTCGCCACGTCAAGACTTTTCGCCCCCCATTTTGTCCTCCATAGGGAGGACTCAGCAAAATGCCCCCCGAAGGGGGGTGAAACGTACTGTTCATGTTTCACTTTCTGCTCATCCGAGGGCGTGAAAGGCGCCCGAACCCGTCGGGCTCTAAGATGGCGGGGTTCCCCGTCACGAACGCGGCAGACCAGGCCAGTCCGCTTCACATCGACCAAGGATGACGATGTCAACGACTTCGATCGACAGCCTTCTGCACGAGAACCGCCGCTTTGCGCCCGACCCAGCGTTCACCGCGAACGCCGTGGCGAAGCCCGAGATCTACGACGAGGCGCGCGCCGACCGGCTCGCGTTCTGGGCGAAGCAAGCGCGAGAACTGCACTGGCACACTCCCTTCACGCAGACCCTCGACTGGTCGAACCCGCCCTTCGCGCGCTGGTTCGACGACGGCGAGCTCAACGTGGCATACAACTGCCTCGACCGCCATGTGCTCGCGGGCAACGGCGACCGCGTGGCCATTCACTGGGAGGGCGAGCCCGGCGACTCTCGCACGATCACCTACGCCGAGCTGACGAGCGAGGTGAAGCGCGCCGCGAACGTGCTCGCGAAGCTCGGCATCGGCCAGGGCGACCGCGTGGCGATCTACATGCCGCAGATTCCCGAAGCGATCATCGCCATGCTCGCCATCGCCCGCCTGGGCGCCGTGCACTCGGTCGTGTTCGGCGGCTTCAGCGCCGAATCGCTCAGGGCGCGCATCGAGGATGCCGATGCCAAGCTCGTCATCACCGCCGACGGCGGCTGGCGCAAGGGCAAGGTCTTTCCGCTCAAGACGACGGTCGACGAGGCGCTCTCGGCGAACGCTGCGACCGTCGAGCACGTACTCGTCGTGCGGCGCGGCGAGAACGTCGTGCCCTGGGTCGATGGCCGCGACCTGTGGTGGCACGACGAGATGGCGGCGGTGAGCGACGAGCACGAGGCCCAGGCCTTCCCGGCCGAGAACCCGCTCTTCATCCTCTACACCTCGGGCACGACCGGCAAGCCGAAGGGCATTCTGCACACCTCGGGCGGCTACCTCACCCAGACCACCTTCACCCACAAGAACGTCTTCGACCTGCACCCTGAGACCGACGTCTACTGGTGCACCGCCGACGTCGGCTGGATCACTGGGCACAGCTACGTCGTCTACGCACCGCTCGCGAACGGCGCGACGCAAGTGGTCTACGAGGGCACGCCAGATACCCCGCACGCGGGGCGCTGGTGGGAGATCATCCAGAAGTACAAGGTCTCGATCTTCTACACAGCCCCGACGGCGATTCGCTCATTCATGAAGATCGGCCGCGAGGTGCCGCAAGAGTTCGACCTGTCGAGCCTGCGCGTACTCGGTTCGGTCGGCGAGCCCATCAACCCCGAGGCATGGGTCTGGTACCGCGACATCATCGGCGGCGGTCGCACGCCGATCGTCGACACCTGGTGGCAGACCGAGACGGGCGGCATCATGATCAGCGCCCTGCCCGGCATCACCACCACCAAGCCGGGGTCTGCGCAAGTGCCGCTGCCGGGCATCAGCATCGACGTGCTCGACGACGAGGGCATGCACGTGGGCAAGGAGGCCGGCGGGTTGCTCGTCGTCACCGAGCCCTGGCCGAGCATGCTGCGCGGCATCTGGGGCGACCCCGACCGTTTTCGCGAGACCTACTGGTCGAAGTTCGCGCACCTCGAGGGCGGCCCGTACTACTTCGCCGGCGACGGAGCCCACCTCGACGAAGACGGCGACGTGCAGCTGCTCGGGCGCGTCGACGATGTCATGAACGTCTCGGGCCACCGCCTGTCGACGATGGAGATCGAGTCGGCGCTCGTCTCGCACGAGCTCGTGGCCGAGGCGGCCGTGGTCGGCGCGCACGACGACACCACGGGGCAAGCCGTCGTGGCGTTCGTCATTCTGCGCTCGCGCAAAGAGGGCACGGTGACGGCCAGCGAGGCCAGCGATCTGCTGCGAGCGCATGTCGCCCAGCAGATCGGTGCCATCGCCCGGCCGCGTCAGGTGTTCATCGTCGCCGAGCTGCCGAAGACCCGTTCGGGCAAGATCATGCGCAGGCTGCTGCAAGACGTGGCCGAGGGGCGCGAGATCGGCGACACGACGACGCTCACCGACACGAGCGTCATCCGCCTCATCAGCGACACGATGCAGTAGCGCTGGCGACTCCGAGCTGGGCGAACTCGAGCTACGCGAATTCGAGCACGAGTTCGACCTCGACGGGGGCATCGAGCGGCAGCACCGCCACGCCGACGGCGCTGCGCGCGTGCTGGCCGATGTCGCCGAAGATCTCGCCGAGCACGGTCGACGCGCCGTTGAGCACTGCGGGCTGGCCCGAGAAGTCGGGGGCAGAGGCCACGAATCCCGTCACCTTGACGACGCGCGTCACGCGGTCGAGCGAGCCGATGACGCTCTCGGCGGCGGCGAGCGCGTTGAGCACGCAGATGCGCGCGTAGCCAGCGGCATCGTCGGCGCTCACCTCGGCACCGACCTTGCCGGTGGCGGGCAGGGCCCCGTCGACGAACGGCAGCTGCCCGGCGGTGAAGACCAGGTTTCCGCTCGTGGTGGCGGGAACATAGGCGGCCACCGGCTTCGCCAGCTGCGGGATGCTGATGCCGAGCTCGGCGAGTCGAGCGTCGATGCGGCTCATGCCGACACCGCCTCGACCGGGCGCTTCAGATAGGCGACGAGCCCGCCTTCCGGGCCGGGCACGACCTGCACGAGCTCCCAGCCCTCTGACCCCCAGTTGTTGAGAATCGCTTGAGTCGTGTGAATCATGAGCGGAGTCGTGAGGTACTCCCATTGAGTCATTGCAGGTTCCATTCAGCGTCGTCATAAGCCCGGTGGCGTACCCTTAAGCATATGTCTGCCCAGAATCAGAAAGCCTCAGGAGTCATCGGCGCTATCGCCGGCATGCTCGGGCTCAGCGCACTCGCCGGAGTTCTCGTGACCGTCATGGTCACCCCGGCCCTCGCCGTCACCGGAATGGCAGCGAGCAACACCATCGGAATCTTCGAAGGTCTTCCCGAATACATCCGCATCAACGAGCAGACGCAGCGCAACGCGCTCTATGCGCAGAACACTGCCAACCCCGACGACGGTTTCGTGCAGATCGCCACGGTCTTCGCCGAGAACCGCGAAGAAGTGTCGTGGGACGAGGTGTCGCAGTATGTGAAAGACGCCACGATCGCGGGTGAAGACCGTCGCTTCTACGAGCACGGCGGCGTCGACATGCAGGGCATCATCCGCGCCGGCCTCGGCAACCTGAGCTCAGGCGGCGTCGAGTCGGGTGCATCGACTCTGACGATGCAGCTGGTCAAGAACATCTTCATCACCGAGGCTCTCAAGGCAGACACGATCGAAGAGCGTGACGCCCTCATCGCCCAGGCGCAAGAGCAGAGTCTCGAGCGCAAGCTCAAAGAGGCGAAGCTCGCGATCGGGCTCGAGAAGGAGTACACGAAAGACGAGATTCTTCTCGCCTACCTGAACATCGCCGGTTTCGGCGGCAACACCTACGGCATTCAAGCGGCAGCGCAGCAGTACTTCGGCGTACCGGCGAGCGACGTCACCATCGCACAGGCGGCGAGCCTCATCGCGATCGTGCAGCAGCCGGGCGCCCGTGCGCTCAACTCGCCCGAGAAGTACCCGGCCAACGAAGCGCGCCGCAACTACATTCTGCGAGCGATGGCCTCAGAGGGCTTCATCACGGCAGCCGAGCTGCAAGAGGCGCTCGACACGCCCGTCGACGAAGAGTTCGTCACGATCACTCCGCCCGCGAACGGCTGCATCGCCGCGAGCGCCTACGCGAAGCAGTTCTGCGACTACGTCGTGAAGAACGTCAAGAACCTCGAATCGCTCGGGTCGACCGAAGAAGAGCGACTGGCCAACTGGAAGCTCGGCGGCTACGACGTCTACACCACGATGAACCTCTCGCTGCAGGGCGTGGCGCAAGACCGTGTGCGCGAGCTGATTCCGCCCACGAGCACGATTCTCGACATCGGCAGCGTGGCGGTGTCGGTCGAGGCGCGCACCGGCCGCATCATCACCATGGCCCAGAACCGCGCCTTCGACGATTCGCTGCGGGGTGCAGAAGACCCGACCACGACGGCGATCAACTACGCCACCGACCGCCAGTACGGCGGCTCGAGCGGGTTCCAGACCGGGTCGACCTACAAGATCTTCGGGCTCGTCGCCTGGCTGCAAGAGAACCGCGGGCTCAACGAGATCGTCGACGCGTCGCGGTTCGAGCTGAACCAGGCCGCCTTCCTCGACACGTGCGAAGACGGCGGAGGCCCCTGGGGCGGCCTCTGGCGGTTCAAGAACTCCGGCGGCGGCGGGGGCGGCGCGATGAGCGTCTTCAACGCCACCGTGAGCTCGGTCAACTCGGCGTACGCATCGATGGGCGAGCAGCTCGACCAGTGCGCCATCCGCACGGCCGCTGAGTCGATGGGTGTGCACCGCGCCGACGGCAACCCGCTGCAGACCAACCCCTCGGCGATCCTCGGCACGAACGAGATCGCGCCGCTGACCATGGCGTCGGCGTTCGCGACGATCGGCAACGGTGGCGTCTACTGCGAGCCCATCGCCGTCGACCGCATCGTCGACCGCGGCGGCAACGAGCTGCCAGGTCAGTCGATCGACTGCCGCCGAGCGATCACGGCTGAGGTCGCTGCCGCGGCAGCGGCTCCCATGGCCGCCGTCATCACGGGCGGAACGGCGACTCGCTCGCGCATCGGCGACGGCGTGCCGATCGTCGGCAAGACCGGATCGACCGACTCGTACAACCAGACCTGGATGGTCGGCACGACCACCGAGGTCGCCACCGCCGTCTGGGTGGGCAACGTCACCGGCCGTGTCTCGATGCTGCGCTACCCGAGCGGTTCTGCAGTGCGCCACGACATCTTCCGACCGCTCATGGCGGCCGTGAACGCGCAGTACGGCGGCCTCGGATTCCCGGCCCCTCCCGGCAGACTGCTCACCGGTTCGGGCGTGCAGATGCCCGACATCGCCGGGTTCACGCAAGAGCAGGCGAAGTCGCTGCTCGAAGGACTCGGGTTCCGCTTCGAAGTCGGCGACTCGACCGACTCGGCGCTCGCACAGGGCCTCGTCACCGGCGCGAACTTCGCGCCGGGAACCCTGCTCGCGCGCGGTATGACCGTCAAGGTGACGATCAGTCTGGGCAACCTCATCAATCTGCCCGACGTGGTCACACCTCAAGTCGACTACAACACGGCGCGCGGCATACTCAACAACGCCGGGTTCACCAACGTCGCTCAGACGTGCGTGCAGATTCCGCCGGAGGAAGAAGGCGGCAATCCCGACCTGCACAACATCGTCACGGCGCAGAGTCCTGCGGCAGGGTCGAAGGTGAAGTATGAGACGACGATCACGCTGACCGTGTCGAAGAACTCGTGTCAGTGACCGCAGTCGCGCGAACCGCGGCCGTCGCAGCCCTCGGGGCAGCGGCGGCCGCGGCCGTCTACGGCATCGCGATCGAACGTCGTGCCTATCGATTGCGTCGTGAGGTCGTGCCCGTGCTGTCGCCCGGGGCCGATCCGATTCGCATTCTGCACCTCAGCGACCTGCACCTGGCGCCGTGGCAGCGCGACAAGGTCGAGTGGGTTCGCTCGCTCGCCGATCTGCAGCCGCATCTCGTCGTCAACACCGGCGACAACATGGGTCACCCCGATGCGCTCGAGGCGCTGACCCGCGCTCTGACTCCACTGGCCGATGTGCCAGGGGTGTTCGTGCATGGCTCGAACGACTACTTCGCCCCGAGCCCGAAGAACCCGTTCGCCTACCTCATGGGCCCATCGAAGGGCGAGACGGCGTCGGCCACACGCATCGACATCGACGGCCTCGAGGCTCTGCTGCGCGATCGACTCGGCTGGATGCCGCTCAACAACGCCGTCGGGCAACTGGTCATCAACCGATCGGTTCTCGAATTCATGGGCGTCAACGATGCTCACCGCGGGTGGGATCGCCTCGATCAGCTGCCGGAGCAGGTGGATGCTCTGCGCGAGCTCGACGACGACGACACCGATGACCCGGCCGTCATGATCGGAGTCACCCATGCTCCGTATCAGCGGGTGCTCAACACCTTCACCACCCAGGGCGCCGACCTGATCTTCGCGGGTCACACCCACGGCGGGCAGGTCTGTGTTCCCGGCGTCGGTGCGCTCGTGACCAATTGCGACCTTCCTCGAGACAGAGCTCGCGGGTTGTCGGTGTGGCAGCACGCCCACAAGGCCGCGTACGTGAACGTGTCTGCGGGGCTCGGCACGTCGATCTACGCACCCGTGCGATTCGCCTGCCCGCCCGAGGCGGTGCTCGTGACGCTCGTCGCCGACGACATCGGCTATTCTTGACGGGTTGCCCTCGCACTCGTGCACCGGCAGCACCGGGGTATGGCGCAGCTTGGTAGCGCGCGTCGTTCGGGACGACGAGGCCGCAGGTTCAAATCCTGTTACCCCGACTCACACTGATCGGGATCGCCTGAGGGCGGTCCCGATCATCGTTTCTGCCGCACCCGAGCGGCGCGAGCGACTCAGCTGAAGTCGTCGTCGGGGCCGAGCGCGCCGACCACGAGCGGGTCGACGTCGTCGAGCGAGACAGGGGCGCGCCACCCTGAGGCGAGATTGTCACCCGACTCGTCGAGATAGCAGGCCGCGCACAACGATTCGTACGTCACATCGACCCCGTCGATCGCGACCTGGTCGCCGTCGAAGACGAACACTCCGTCGATCGAGCGCCCGTTGAAGACCGCTTTGCGACCGCAGCGGCAGATGGTCTTCAGCTCTTCGAGCGAGTGCGCGATCTCGAGCAGGCGGCGGCTGCCCGGAAACGCGACGGTCTGAAAGTCGGTGCGGATTCCGTAGGCCAGTACAGGCACGTCTTCGCGCACGGCGATGCGCAGCAGATCGTCGACCTGCTGCATCGTGAGAAACTGCGCCTCATCGACGAGCAGGCACGCGACATCGCGCCCTGACTCGCGAATGACCGAGGCGCGATGCGCCTGGAATCGCGCGTAGACGTCGTCGCCAGCATCGATCGTGAAGTCGACCGGGCGGGTCACGCCGAGACGCGAGACGATCGTCTGATCGCCCTTCGTGTCGACGCGCGGCTTCGCGAGCACGACCGCTTGATCGCGCTCTTCATAGTTGTAGGCGGCCTGCAGCAGCGAGGTGCTCTTGCCGCTGTTCATGGCCCCGTACCGAAAGTAGAGCTTGGCCATCAGAGCAGGTGCCCGTCTTCTGCGGCCCGACGAATGAGGTCGGCCTTCGAACTCGCCGGCCGCCCCGCTCGGCCGTACTTCTCGCGCACCCGGCGCAGATAGGTCTTCGCGGTCTCGTACTGCACGTGCATCTGGGCTGCCACCTCACTCATGCTGTACCCGTTCGCATAGAGCGCCAACGCCTCTTTCTCGCTCACCGACAGCTTCGGCCGTGCAGGGTGCTCGGCCCCCTTCGGCAGCGGCCTCCAGTCGCGCACCGGCTCGCCGGTCGACTGCATGCCCATGACCCTGCGTGCGGTCTCCATGACCTCACCGAGCGGCATCGTCTTCGCCAGAAATGCTGACGCACCCGCATCAAAGGCACGCTCGCGCGCCTCGGCGGTATCGAGGCTCGTCAGCACGATCACCTTCGCACCGGCGGCGCGGCAGGTGCGCACCCGAGCCTCGATCGACACCGGCTCTTGCAGTTGAAAGTCGAGCAGCACGAGGTCGGTCGGAAACTGATCGCTCTGCACCAGCTCGAACCAGGTCGGTGCCGTCAGCACGAGCTCGAAGTCGGGGGCGTGAGCATCGATCCACGACGCGAGGCTGTCGAGCAGCAGCTCATGATCGTCGAGAATCGCGAGGCGCACGCTGTGGGGCGTGCGACCGTCAGTATCCATACTCAAACTCTAGGGCGATTCGACCCTCGCGCTCTATGACCCGCGAACTCTCGGTGAGTCCGCGCACGATCTCGATCATGCCTCGCAGCTCGCGGCGAGCATCCGTCATCGAGAGCGGTGTCATGATCTCGCATCGCACGCTCAGTCGCCCCTGCGGAGCGCGCAGCCGCAGCTCGACCTTCGTGGCTGCGAGGCGTCGAATGCTCACGTCGGCGATGGCACGCACGAGGGTGCGCTGCTCGAGCGACGCTGCCTCACCCGCGTTCTCGGGGTCATCGGCGACCGCCTCGATGTTGAGTTGCGGGTGCCGCGCTGTCAGCTCATCGAGCAAGGTCTGAGCCCACGAGCGTTCGACATCGGCCACGAGCAGGGCGCGGATGCTGCGGGCGAGACGCCGCGCTTCGTCGCGGTCGCCGTCGTCGAGCTCGGTCGCGCCGACAATGCTGCTGAGGTAGGGCACGACCTCGCGGTTGAGCAGCGTGATGCGCTGCTGCTGCACCGAGCGAGCAACCCCTGTGCGTTGCTGCACCACCGCCTGCTCGGCAGACATCCACGCCCGGTCGTGCCAGTGGCGGAGGGCACCGTTCAACGAGCGCGCGAAGGCTGCCGCGGCGAACCCCAGCAGAGCGACACCCAGCGAGCCGGTCACAGCGTAGGTGAGGGTCGGAACGTCGCTGATCGCCCACGGCGCCTGCAGCATGCCGAGCACCGCGCAGAGCAGCGTGTGCACCGCTGCCCAGAAGGCGATCTCTCGCGCGGGGCGATAGGGCGCGAGCGCGAGGAGCACGACCCCGATGACGTAGGGCGCCCAGTCGTCGCGCAGATAGGCGTTGGCCGTCAAGGTCGACACGACGCTCGCCACCGTCATCACGACGAGCAGCAGCTGCAGCACTTGCGCCGACGAGGTCTTCCACAGTGGTCGATACACGCGAGAGCGATCGAGCAGCAACCACGCGACAGCGACGAGGGCAGCGAATGACAGCACGAGCCACGCCGGCTGCACGATCTCGTCGAGCTTGACGGCGATCGAGACGACCGGAACGGCGATGATGAGCACAGCTGCTCCTGTCGTCACCGGTCGTGCAGCGGCAGCTGAGAGCGGATCGAGCCGCTCGAGAGTGATCTCTGCCGGAGCGAGCTCGGGGCGCGAGACGAGACGGGGGTGCGACGTCATGACGAATCGCCTCGCACGGCAGCGTCTGAGATCGGCACCCGTAGCAGCACCGAGGTGCCCTGGCCGGGCTGCGACCACACGACTGCGGTGCCGCCGATGGTCTCGAGCCGCCCGACGATGCTCGTCGCCACACCGAGTCGGCCGTCGGTCTGCGCGTCGAGCGCGAAGCCGCGGCCCGCATCGATGACCATCGCCGACACCTCATGGTCAGAGCCGCCCAGCACCACGTCGGCCTCGCCGACGCCCGCGTGCCTTCGCACATTCGCGATGCACTGCGCGATCGCGCGCGTGAACTCGTCGAACGCCTCGCTGTCGAGCGCGTCGAGCGCGTGCTCTGAACCCGATACTGTGACGTTCACGTCACCCGCCGCCGCATCGTCGATGGCATCTCGCAGGCGAGAGGCGCGGTGCGCGTCTGCGGCACCCGTCGAGGGCTCGACCTCGAACCACTGCTGACCGACGATCGACTCGAGGTCGGCGGTGATGGCGTCGCGCGCCGCGGGCGACAAGGCTCTCTGCGTCGCGGTGATCACGGCGAGCTGATTGAGCACCGTGTCGTGCAGCAGCGCTGTCGCTCGAGCTTCGAACACGCCGCGCACCTCTGCGAGCATCTCGTCGCGCGCCGCTCGGTAGAGCTCGACCTGCGCGTCGAGGTGAGTTAACCGTTCGAGGCGCATGAATCCCAGAAGCCCGACGATCACGAACCACGCGATGACGGTCATCGGGTCGACAGCCCAGGCCGAGCCGAGCCACAGCAGAGCGCAGAGCGAGGCGACCTCGCCGACGATGAACCCGCCGGTGGTCCAGAGCATCGACGCGCTCAGGCTCGAGCCGACTCCGATCACGAGAATCAGCGCGAGCTTGAACAGAATGATCGTGTAGTCGTCGTTCGCGACGGGAGTGTCGAGCTGCCGCGACACGATCAGGGTGTACCAGAAGACGCACAAGCCGCCGATGAGCAGGTAGCTGGCCGCGATGAACGGGCTCGGAGCGCGCTCGAGCAGCACGAGCAGCACGATCATCGGCAGCAGCACGATGAGCGCCGGCCAGACGATCAACTGCGGCAGGTAGGCCTGCACTGAGATCACGATGACACCGATGCCGACGAGGCACACGGCCGCGCCGGCGTGGCCGGCTCGCGCGACGGCCGTGCTCGTGGTGCGCGTGGCGAGGTGAGGGGGCAGGCCGAGTGGCACTCGTACCCCTCTCGTCGTGGTGGAGGCCTGTTGGCCCCCGACGAATTATTGCTCAGGCGCAGCGCGGCGACCAGACCTCATTCGGGGGATGCTCACGAATGGTCGCACGCGCGCACAGCGCATGGCGGCGCAACCCGGCCTCCCGCACCGCGCCTGCGGGCCGTAGGCTCTCGGCATGCCGACCGTCGATCTGAACAGCGACCTGGGCGAGTCGTTCGGGGCGTGGAGCATGGGCGACGACGCGAGCATGCTCCAGCTCGTGACGAGCGCCAATCTGGCGTGCGGGTTTCACGCCGGAGACCCGACGGTCATGCTCGACGCGTGCCGCACCGCCGTGTTGCGCGGCGTGGCGATCGGAGCGCATCCGTCGTATCGCGACCTTGCCGGGTTCGGTCGTCGCGAGATGGAGGTACCGGCAGAGCAGCTGCACGCCGACGTGCTCTATCAGGTGTCGGCACTGGCGGGCATGGCAGCGCACGTCGGCGGCGTGCTCAGCCACATCAAGCCGCACGGCGCGCTCTACAACCGCGTCGCCGTCGACCTCGAGGTGGCTGAAGTGGTCGTCGATGTCGCCCACGGCCTCGCCCTGCCGGTGCTGGGGCTGCCGGGCTCGGCGATCGAGGCCGCGTGCGCGCGAGCCGGGGTGCGGTTCGTGCGCGAAGCCTTCACCGATCGCGGCTACCTCGCCGACGGAACCCTGGCGCCACGCGGCCTCGATGGTGCGGTGCTCACCGACCCGCGCGACGTCGCCGAGCGGGCCGTGCGCATCGCCACCGAAGGCGTCGTCGTCGCGCTCGATGGCACCGAGGTCGCGGCGCGCGTCGACTCGCTCTGCGTGCACGGCGACACGGCGGGCGCCGTCGACCTCGCGAGGGCCGTGCGCACTGCGCTCGACCGTGCCGGCGTCGAGGTCACCGCGTTCGCATGAGAGTGCTGCCGTACGGCGACCGCGCGCTGCTCGCCGAGTTCGACTCGCTCGAGCTCGCACTGGGGGCGCACGCCGCCTGGAGTGCGGCGCCTGCGCCCGGCGTTATCGAACTCGTGCCGGGGGCGCGCACGGTGCTCGTGCGCATCGACCCTGAGGTGATCGGGCTCGGTCACGCCGAGTACTGGTTGCGCGAGCACGGGGTCACCGCTCTCGATCTGCCCGCAGGCGACACGATCACGCTGCCCGTCATCTACGACGGTGACGATCTCGACGTCGTCGCCGCGGCCTGGGGGTGCTCGGTCGACGCGGTGGCGCAGCGTCACGCCGAGGTCGAGTGGGTGTGCGCGTTCATCGGCTTCACTGCCGGATTCGGGTACCTCGTGCCGGTCGGCGCAGCACGACTGCCCGCCGTGCCGCGCCGCGCGACCTCGCGGTCACGAGTTCCGGCGGGGTCGATCGCCCTCGCCGCGGACTACTGCGGCGTGTATCCGCGGGCGTCTGCCGGGGGCTGGCAGCTGATCGGGCGCACCGACGCGGTGCTGTGGGATGCCGAACGAGACCCACCAGCACTCGTCGCCCCGGGCACCCGTGTGCGGTTCACCGAGGTGCAGGCGTGAGCGTCGTGCGCGTCATCGAGCCGGGCGCGCTCACGCTCGTGCACGACCTCGGTCGCCCTGGCCTCGCGCGCTGGGGTCTGAGCGCCTCGGGTGCCTTCGACCGCGCAGCGCATCGGCTCGCCAATCGCCTCGTCGGCAACCCCGACACCGCCGCCGCACTCGAGTGCCTGCTCGGCGGTCTTCGGCTGGGCCTGCCCGCTGGCACCTGGTTCGCCGTGACCGGGGCGCGGGGCGAGACCGCACTGCTCGGTGCTGACGGTCGGCGTCTCCGCGTCGAGCCCCACACCGCCGTGCTCGTCGAGGCCGACGCAGAGCTGCAGCTCGGCCCGGTGACGCACGGCCTGCGCACGACAGTCGCTCTGCGGGGCGGCATCGAGGTCGACCCTGTGCTCGGCTCTCGCTCGCGCGACACTCTCGCCGCACTCGGACCCGAGCCGCTGCGCGCCGGTGACGAGCTGCCGATCGGGCCCGCGCCGGCGACGCCCGTGCCCGCTGCCGACCTCGTGCCGATCGATGCCCCCGCCGATGGGGTCGTCGAGCTGGGTGTGCGGCCGGGCCCGCGACTCGACTGGTTCACCGATGACGCGTGGCGCGTGCTGCTCTCGAGCGAGTGGGTGACGTCGGCGCGCAGCGACCGCACGGGGGTGCGCCTCGAAGGTGCAGCGCTCGAGCGGCGTGCCCACCTCGCGGGCGTCGAGCTGGCGAGTGAGGGAATGCTGTGGGGCAGCATCCAGGTCTCCCCCGACGGCGCGCCCACCGTGCTCGGCCCCGACCACCCCGTCACGGGCGGATACCCCGTCATCGCCGTCGTCGTCGACGGCTCGCTCGATCTGCTCGCCCAGCTGCGGCCGGGGCAGCGCGTGCGTGTGCGCCTCGCGACCGGCCGCTACTGACCCGCATCGAATCACAGGGTGAGCTCGGGGCCCGACCAGCGGCGGCGCAACCAGCGGTCGTGGCTCGCCACGACGACGGCGCCAGGGTGGGTGCCGAGCGCGTCTTCGAGCTCGGTCGCGAGCTGCAGCGAGAGGTGGTTCGTGGGCTCGTCGAGCAGCAGCACGTGCGGCGGTCGGCCGAGCACGAGCGCGAGCTCGACGCGGCGCTGCTGCCCGACCGAGAGCGCGCCGACCGGGCGGTCGAGGTCGCGGTCGGCGAGCAGCCCCAAGCTCGCGAGCGGCACCGCCGCCGCCCGCCCCTCACCGAGCGCCGCCGCATAGAGTTCGCGGGGCGTGCGGTGCGGCTCGGCGATGCGGGTGTCTTGGGCGAGCACGCCCACGCGCACCTTCTGTCGCGCGGTGCGCCGACCGCCATCGATCGGGATGCTCGCCGCGAGCACCCCGAGCAGCGTCGACTTTCCCGAGCCGTTCGGACCCGTGACGAGCATCCGGTCTCCAGCGCGCAGTGCGAGCGTCACGGGTGCGAGCCGGCGGTTGACCGCCGCGTTCTCGAGCGCGAGCAGCGGCTGCTCGTCGTCGAGTGCGGCGAAGCCCGACGGCAGCCCGGCGAAGCGCAGCGGCTCGGGCGGGGCGCCCAGCTGCGCCGTCTCGAGCTCGGCGAGGCGCCGCTCGGCGTCACGCACTCGGCGGGCCACCGCCGTGTCGATACCCGCCTGCTTGAAGTTCTTGACGAATTTGTCGTTGTCGCGCACGCGACGGTCGGCGTTGCCGAGCTCGCGTGCGGTGACCTTCACGGTCTGACGCAACTGCCCGAGCTCGCGCTGCTCGAGCGCGTGGTCGCGCACCCATCGATCGTGCTCGAGCGCCTTCTCGGCGAGGTAGTCGGTGAACCCGCCGCCGTAGCGCACCGCCTGCCCTCCCCCGTTCTCGCCCGACGCCGCTCGCCGACTCGGGTCGAGGTCGACGAGTTCGGTGGCCACGTCGTCGAGAAACGCGCGATCGTGGCTCGCGAACAGCACGGGGCCTCTCCAGGCGAGCAGGTGCTCGCGCAACGACTCGACGGCGCGATCGTCGAGGTGGTTGGTCGGCTCATCGAGCACGAGCGCGTCTGGTCGGCTGAACAGCAGCGCCGCGAGGGCGAGGCGACTGCGCTGGCCCCCCGAGATGGCCCCGAGCGGCGTCGAGCCCGGGATGCTCGCCACACCGAAGGCCTCGAGCAGCGCATCGCGGCGCGCGTGCCGGCTCCACAGCTCGAGGCGCTCGGCCTCGTCGAGCGCGGCGGCATAGGCCTCGGCCGCGTCGGGGTCGCCGTCGAGCGCAGCCGCTGCCGCCTCGAGTCGGCGTTCGACGTCGAGCAGAGGCGCTTCGGCGGCGTCGAGGATGCTCGAGACGGGCATCCCGTCATCGAACGGCACCTCTTGCGGCAGCCAGCCGAGCCGCACGGGCCGCTCGATCTCGCCGCCGTCGGGCTCGTCGACGCCCGCCAGCAGGCGCAGCAGAGTCGACTTGCCCGCACCGTTCTCGCCGATGAGGCCGAGTCGCGCGCCGGGCGGCACGACGAGGTCGACGCCGCTCAGCACCTCGCGGCCGTCGACGATTCGGGTCACACCGCGCGCGATGAGGGGCGCGCGCGTGCCAGTAGACAGAGTTGTAGACATGGAGTTCCGCCAGGGTTCGCAGTGTTCCCGCCGGGCTCAGCCTCGGGCGCGGGACGGTCGACTGCGTCACAACTCCATGCCACCAGGGTAGCGAACGGGGGCTGGTGCGGTCTAGCGGGTGGCGCGCTCCGCCGTCTCGACGACGTTGGCGAGCAGGAGGGCTCGCGTCATGGGGCCGACGCCGCCGGGGTTCGGCGAGATCCACGACGCGACCGTCGCGACGTCGTCGGCCACGTCGCCCGCAATGCGCGAGACGCCAGTGTCGGGGTCGACGAGCCGCGAGACGCCGACGTCGAGCACGATCGCGCCGGGCTTGACGTCGGCGGCCTTCACGATGCCGGGCACGCCGGCCGCGGCGACGATGACGTCGGCCCGACGCAAGTGCGATGCGAGATCGGTCGTGCCCGTGTGTGTCAGCGTGACGGTCGCGTTGTACTCGCGCCGCGTCAGCAGCGAGCCGATGGCCCGACCGACCGTGACGCCGCGCCCGATCACGACCACGTCTTTGCCGGCCCACGACAGCCCGTGGCGTTCGACGAGCTCGATGACGCCGCGCGGCGTGCACGGCAGCGGCGTGTCGATCGGCCGATCGACGCGCAGTACGAGGCGGCCCAGGTTGGTGGGGTGCAGCCCGTCGGCATCTTTGTCGGGATGCAAGCGCTCGAGAATCGCGTCGGTGTCGAGGTGCTTCGGCAGGGGCAGCTGCACGATGAAGCCCGTCACCGTGGGGTCGGCGTTCAACTCGTCGATGACGGATTCGAGCTCAGCTTGCGTGGTGGTGTCAGGCAGGTCGCGACGGATCGACGCGATGCCGACCTCGGCGCAGTCTTTGTGCTTGCCTGCCACGTACCACTGCGAGCCGGGGTCGTCGCCGACGAGCACGGTCGCGAGGCCCGGCACGATGCCGCGCTCGCGCAAGGCGGCGACGCGCAGCGTGAGCTCGGCCTTGATCGCCGCCGCAGTGGCCGAGCCGTCGAGGCGCTGCGCTGTCGAAGCGCTCATGGCTACAGCCCCGGGTAGAGCGGAAACGCGGTCGTGAGCGTCTCGACCCGCGCACGCAATGCCGCGATGTCGGGCTGCGGCATGAGCGCGTGCGCGATGATGTCGGCGACCTCGGTGAACTCTTCGTCGCCGAAGCCGCGCGTGGCGAGCGCGGGCGTGCCGATGCGCACCCCACTCGTCACCATCGGAGGCCGCGGGTCGAAGGGCACCGAGTTGCGGTTGACCGTGATGCCGACCTCGTGCAGCACGTCTTCGGCCTGTTTGCCGTCGAGCTCGCTCGTGCGCAGGTCGACGAGCGCGAGGTGCACATCGGTGCCGCCCGTGAGCACGTCGACGCCGGCGGCGCGCGCGTCGTCTGAGGTGAGCCGATCGGCGAGGATGCTCGCACCCCGCACCGTGCGCTGCTGACGGTCGGCGAACTCGGGTGACGCGGCGAGCTTGAACGCCACGGCCTTGGCCGCGATGACGTGCATGAGCGGCCCGCCCTGCTGGCCGGGGAACACGGCCGAGTTGAGCTTCTTGAACAGGTCTTCGTTGTTGCTGAGAATCACACCGGAGCGCGGGCCCGCGAGGGTCTTGTGCACGGTCGAGCTCACGACGTCGGCGAAGGGAACCGGGTTGGGGTGCAATCCGGTGGCGACGAGCCCGGCGAAGTGCGCCATGTCGACCCACAGGGTTGCACCGACCTCGTCGGCGATCGAACGGAAGGCTGCGAAGTCGAGCTGGCGGGGGTACGCCGACCAGCCTGCGATGATGACTCGAGGCTTGTGCTCGAGGGCGGCGTCGCGTACAGCATCCATGTCGATGAGCATCGTCTCGGGATTCACGCCGTAGCTGACCGCGTTGTAGAGGCGGCCCGAGAAGTTGAGCTTCATGCCGTGCGTGAGGTGCCCACCGTGGGCGAGTTCGAGGCCGAGGATCGTGTCGCCGGCGCTTGCGATCGCATGCAGCACTGCGGCGTTGGCTGTGGCGCCCGAGTGCGGTTGCACGTTGGCGAACTCGGCACCGAAGAGCGACTTCGCGCGCTCGATGGCGAGGCTCTCGGCGATGTCGACGAACTCGCAGCCGCCGTAGTAGCGCTTGCCGGGGTAGCCCTCGGCGTACTTGTTCGTGAGCACCGAGCCCTGCGCCTCGAGCACCGCGCGCGGCACGAAGTTCTCGCTCGCGATCATCTCGAGGGTGTGGCGCTGGCGGCTGAGCTCTTGATCGAGCACGGCGGCGATCTCGGGGTCGACGTCGACGAGCGCGTCGTTGAATGAAGAAGGCAGTCGATCAGACACGGAGGGCTCCTTGGGCTCGGCCGGACTCGCCGGCGGGTGTGCGTTTGGGGCCCAGGCGTACGGCCCCACACCGTGTCAGTCGCTTCCTGATGGTGACCCATCTGAACGCCAGTCGCGACAGAGCCAGTCTACCGCGGCGTGCCTGCGGGCGCGCGGTCAGGTCGCAGTTCGGGATGCTCGCTTTGCGGTCAGGATGCGGCGAGCCACAGCGGGCGCACGCGCGCAAGGTCGAGGGTTTGGCGCGCGAGCCACAGGTCGTGAGCATCCTGCATCGCTAACCAGCTCTCGGCACTGCGGCCGACTGCCTTCGACAGCCGCAGTGCCATTTCGGGCGTCACGCGGCTGGTGCCCTTGAGCATTCGGCTCAGGGTCGAGGGCGAGACGTCGAGCTGAGCAGCGAGCTCACGCCCGCTCACGCCGAACGGCTCGAGGTAGACAGTGGCGAGGAACTCGCCGGGGTGCGGCGGGTTGTGCATGGGGGTCAGCTCATCCATCAGTGGTAGTCCTCGTAGTCCAGAACGTAGGCGTTTCCGTCGCGAAACTCGAACGTCACTCTCCAGTTGCCGCTCACGGTGATCGACCAGCGCCCGGCCATCCCGCCCTTGAGCGGGTGGAGTCGGAAGCCCGGGATGCTCATGTCATCGATCGTCTGTGCCGAGTCGAGCGCGGCCAGTTGCATGCGCAGCTTCGGTACGTGGTTCGGTTGCACTCCTGCGGCACTGCCCGTCTCGAACAACAAGTGCAAGACCTTGTGTCGGAAGGACTTGATCACGATGGTAGCGTACCGCGTTGCGCATCACGCAACACACTCGTGGGATTGTTCATGTCGAGTCGGCTCCTTGCCTGTGCTGGGTGAGCAAGCGGCAAGTGTGGCCAAGCTCACTCGAGAACGCCCGCCATCGTCCACAACCTGACGTCGTCGATCGCAGGTCGGGGACGACGCGCCGGGCGAATGCCGCGGCAGCTCGCGCGACCTACGGCGAATCGTTCCTCACGACCGGGATAGGTCTCGTCACGAGCGGCACGCCGCGCGCCCGGCGCCTCGCCTCCATGACGAGCAGTGCGACGATCGCGAGCCCGAGCGCCCCGGCCTCGACCCAGGGCAACCACAACGTTCCGGACAGCGCGAACAGCCCAGCGCCGATCGCCGCTCCGCCGCCGATGCCGATATTGAAGGCCGTCGTGAGCAGAGCAGAGCCGACGTCGCGCACGTTGGGAGAGGCGACCTGCAGCAAGCGCGTCTGCAGCAGGGTCGGCAGCCCGCCGAAGGCTGCGCCCCACACGATGAATGCGAACACCACCACGAGGGGCACCCCGGCGAAAAGCGCCAAGACGCTCACGGCGAGGATGACGGTGGCGAGCATCCCATAGAGGCCGCCTCGGGGGTACCGGCTGCCGACCACTCCGGCCAGCACGAGGCCGATCGCGCCCGCTCCCCCGTAGAGAAAGAGCAAGACGCTGAGCGCCTCGGGCGCGAACCCTGCGGTGTCGAGCACGAAGGGTGCGATGTAGGTGTAGAACACGTTGTGGCCGGTCATGATGATGACGACGAGCAGGCACACGAACAGCACCGAGGGCATGGTCGGGTCTCGGCGCACCGAGAGGCGAATCTCTCCCGTCGCGAGTGAGATGCGGTGGTCGACGGCGGGCAAGAACTTGATGACGAGCGCGGCGATGACGATGACGAGCGCCGCAATGACACCGAACGCTGCCCGCCAGCCCAGCGCGAGGCCGAGCGCGGTGCCGAGGGGCACTCCGAGCACGAACGCGGTCGTGCCGCCGGCGCTCGTGACGGCGACGGCGCGAGCGAGCTGATGGCGCGGCACGAGATGGCCGGCGTAGGCGCCCGCGATCGCCCAGAAGAGTCCGTGCGCGAGACCGCCGAGCACGCGCGAGCCGACGAGCATCTCATAGTTGGGCGCGATCGCGGCGAGCACGTTGGCGAGGGCGAACACCGCGAGCACGACGAGCAGCAGGCTCTTGCGCGAGTACTGCCGCGTGAGCGCCGCGAGCGGCGCAGCCGACACCACCACGGTGCCGGCGAAGATCGTGATGAGCAGGCCGATCTGCGACTGCGTCACCCCGAGGTCGCTCGCCATGGCGGGCAGCAGCCCGGTGGGCAAGAACTCGCTCGTGACGAGCAGAAAGATGGCGATGGCGAGGGTGATGAGCCCCACCCACGGAAACGGGCGGTCTGCAGACGTCATGACGAGAAGAGCTTTCGCGGTCAGCGAGACGCCGCTGACGAGCACGGTGACCCCGAGACGGGAATCCGCCGTCTACGTTACCGCCACTCGTCGCCGCGTCGGGATGCTCACGAGCACCATCACGAGCGCGACGACCAGACACGCGGTGGTGACGAGCGGTAGCGCGGCTAGCGACCACGTCTCGAGCACCAGGCCGCCCGCGAGTGCGCCGCCGCCGATGCCGACGTTGAACGCCACTGTCAACCACGCCGAACCAATGTCGCGCAGTGACTCTGAGGCAGTGCGCAGCAGTCGCGCCTGGAAGATGATGGGCACACCGCCGAGGAAGGCGCTCCACAGCACGAGAAACACGATGACGGCAGGCGGCACAGCGGCGAACGCCGAGACGGCCGTGACTGAGACGATGACACCGACGAGCAGAACGGGCAAGAGCCCGCGCGGGAATCGATCGCCGAGCACGCCCGCGGCGGCGACCCCGACGGCTCCTGCCGCGCCGAAGAGCAGCAGCACCCCCGCGACACTCGCCGGCGCGAAACCGGCGACGCCGATGACCCACGGGGCGATGTAGGTGTAGAACGTCGCGTGCCCGAGGGTGACGAGCGCCACCGTGACGCACAACACGATGACCGGCCAGAACGTCGCGTCGCGAAAGGCGCGGGCCCGAACGACGGGCGCTGCGGGGTCGGGCGCCGAACGGCGCTCGACGGGGGGCAACACGATCGCGACGGCGAGGGCGATCACGACGACGACCACGGCGATGACCGCGAACGAGCTGCGCCAGCCGACGGCGACCCCCAGCAGCGTGCCGAGGGGAACACCGGCGATGGAGGCGAGGGTGGCTCCCGACGTGGCGATGGCGACGGCGCTCGCCAGCCGCTCGGGTGCGACGAGTCGTGCCGCGTAGGGCGAGACGACGGCCCAGAACACCCCGTGAGCGGCACCGCCCAGCACTCGAGAGACGAGCAGTACGGCATAGCCGGGTGCGATCGCAGCGAGCAGATTCGCGAGCGCAAAGACGGCGAGCAACACGAGCAGCAGGCTCTTGCGCGGCAGTGCTCGAGTGACGTGCACGAGCGGCGCCGTCGCCACGACCACGGTGCCCGCGAACACTGTCACGAGCATGCCGATCTGCGCTTCTGTGACGCCCAGCTCGTTCGCCATCTGCGGCAATAGACCAATCGGCAAGAACTCGCTCGTCACCGCGACGAAGATGGCGGCAGACAGCAGCAGCAGAGATGACCAGGGCAGTCGCACGCGCTCAGCGTAGCGCCGTGAATGGCCCTTGTCGGCAGGGCGATGCCTGCCCCTAGGGGGCAGTGGTCGTCATCGCGAGAGCCGTGGCGGTCAAGGCGTCACTCTCGATGCCGTCGAGCGCGTACCCCGCGACGACGGTGAGCTGCTGCAGACCGACAACTGCGGCGAGCGCGATGGCTGATCGACGGCGGGCTTCGTCGGTGTCGAACCCCAGCTCGCCAAGCGTGGTGGCGAGGTAGTCGATGCGTCGTCGAGAGACGCGACCCACGATGTCACCGACCCCCTCGTCGTTCGCGCTTGCATAGAGCGTGGTTTCACCACGGCGCCGCGATGCGTCGGCGGCGACCGCAGAGAACAGCAGCCGCAACCGCGACAGAGCATCACCGCCATGCTCGGCCGCCGCGATCATCGCTTCGGTCTGCTCGGCCTCCCAGCGCGCCATCACCGCATCGACCAGCGCCCTGCGGTTGCTGAAGTGCCAGTAGAACGAGCCTTTCGTCGTAGCGATGTCGCGAGCGAGCAGTTCTACTCTCACGTCGCGAAGGCCCCCCGACTGAAATCTGGCGTACGCGGCATCGACCCATGTTTCTCGCGCACCGATCGTTGCTGTACTCACTCACCATACGCTACCGTATGGGGACGCCGCGTACGGTGGCGTGTGGAAGGGTTTTGCGCTCATGCAACCGGTGTTTCGCTCTCTTGTCTTCGTCGACCTGCCCGCGCCCGACTACGCCGACATGTCGATCATTGCCCTCCCGCCCGGCGCCCCCATCGACCCCGCGCTCTGGGCACGAACCGTCTTCAGCGCGCGCAGCATGCCCCTATGGGTTCGGGCTGCATTCGCCCTGAGAGAGCTCATGGCGCCCCTCATCGGAGTGCCGCGAGGTTCGCGCGATGTCTTCGACGTGCGCGCCGTGCACGGTGAAGAAGCCCTGCTGAGCATCGACGATCGTCACCTCGACTTCAGAGTTGGAGTCGGAGTCGACCCTGAGTCGCGGCTCGTGCGAGTCGTCACCGCCGTGCGGTTGAAAGGCTGGCGGGGTCGTGTCTATTTCTGGCCGGTCAGGCTAGGTCACCCGCTGGTCGTCGACGCGATGCTCGAGCGCGCAAGAAGGCGCCTCGCCGCGGCATAGGCTGAGCAGGTGAGCGAGACCCCCCACCACTGGATCGTGACGATCGTCTGCGACGACCGACCGGGCATCGTGCACGCGGTCACCGGTGCGATCGTCGCCGCCGACGGCAACATCACCGAGCTGCAGCAGTTCTCGAGCCTCGACTCTGGTCGATTCTTCTTGCGGCTGCAGACCGAGACGGTCGCCGACCACGATGAGCTTCGAGCGGCACTCGATGGCGTGATCGAGCGCTACGGCATGGAATGCCGCATCGACCTCGTCGGTCGGCCCCTGCGCACCCTCGTGCTCGTCTCGAAGGCAGCGCACTGCCTCAACGACCTGCTCTTCCGCCACCGCAGCGGCCACCTGCCGATCGAGGTGCCGCTCGTGCTCGGCAACCACCCCGACCTCGCCGAGCTGGCTGCCTTCTACAGCATCCCGTTCGAGTCGCACGCGGTGACGAACCCCGACGAGAAGGCGGCGTTCGAGCAGCGCATTCTCGAGGTCGTCGCCGAGTTCGACATCGAGCTCGTCGTGCTGGCGCGCTACATGCAGATCTTCTCGCCCGAATTGTGCGACGCGCTCGCGGGGCGCGCGATCAACATCCATCACTCGTTCTTGCCAGGGTTCAAGGGCGCCAACCCTTACAAGCGCGCCCACGCCCGAGGCGTCAAGCTCATCGGGGCCACCGCCCACTTCGTCACGAGCGACCTCGACGAGGGCCCCATCATCGAGCAGAACGTCGTGCGGGTCGACCACTCGCGCTCGCCCGAAGAGCTCGTCGTCATCGGCCGTGACGAAGAGAGCCGCACCCTGAGCCAAGCGGTGCGCTGGTTCGCCGAAGACCGCGTCCTGCTCGATGGCCAGCGCACCATCATCTTCCACTGACCCGTTCGCCGACCCGAAGGGCAGCCCCATGACCACCCTGCTCACTGGCGCTCGACTGCTCGACGCCGACGGTTCCCGCCCTGGCTGGGTTCTGCTCGACGGCGACCGCATCGCGGCGACCGGCCTCACCGACGTGGATGCCCTGCCGCACGCCACGACCACGCTCGAGCTGCGCGGCCGCACGATCACACCAGGCTTCATCGACCTGCACGGCCACGGGGGCGGCGGTGCCGCCTACGACAACGGCCCCGACGAGATTCGCCAGGCCCTCGCCACCCACCGCGCGCACGGCACCACTCGATCGGTGATCTCGCTCGTCGCCAACCCGATCGACGATGTCGTCGCGAGCCTCGGAGTGGTCGCCTCGCTCACCGAGAGCGACCCGACTGTCGTCGGGGCGCACCTCGAAGGCCCGTTCCTCGCCATCGGGCGCCGGGGGGCGCACTCGCCCGAGTTCTTGCGCGAACCTGATCGTGAGACCGTCGCCGCTCTCATCGAAGCGGGTGACGGGTGCATTCGGCAGGTGACGATCGCCCCCGAACTGCCGGGGGCGCTCGAGGCGGTTCGGCAGTTCGTCGACGCCGGCATCGTGGTCGCGGTCGGGCACACCGAGGCCGATGAGCACCTCGCGCGCGCGGCCTTCGATGCCGGTGCGACACTCGTGACGCACATCTTCAACGCCATGCCGGGCATCCACCACCGAGACCCGGGGCCGATCGTGGCCGGCTTCGACGACGATCGTGTGACGCTCGAGCTCGTCGCCGATGGCGTGCACGTGCACCCCTCGGTCGTGCAGATGACGTTCAGGGCCGCACCCCACCGCGTGGCGCTCGTGACCGACGCGATGGCCGCTGCCGGCGGCGCCGATGGCTACTACCGCCTCGGTTCGCTCAACGTCGAGGTGCGCGCAGGCATCGCGCACCTCGCGGGCACGTCGACCATCGCAGGGTCGACGCTCACGCAAGACGCAGCGCTGCGCACGGCGATCGTGGTTGCCGGGGTCGATGAAGAGCGCGCCGTCGAGGCGATGACCCTCACCCCCGCGTGCGTGCTCGGCCGCGACGACGAGTGGGGTCGGCTCGCCGTGGGCTACGCAGCCGACGTGGTGGTGCTCGACGACGACTGGAGGGTCGAGCGCGTCTGGGCCGCCGGCTCCGAGGCCGTCACCGAGCTGCCTGACAACGCCTAGAGCCCCTGCCAGCTCGGCTTGTGCGCCCACGCGTGCCGGTAGTAGTCGGCGAATCGCAAGCGGGCGGCCGCGGCCTCGTCGACGATGACGGTGACATGGCCGTGCAGCTGAATCGCCGACCCGGGCAGCGACGAGGTCACCGGCCCTTCGACGGCCGCGGCGAGTGCTTCTGCCTTCGCGTCGCCGAACGCGAGCAGCACGAGGTGTCGTGCGTCGAGAATCGTGCCGAGCCCCTGCGTGATGCAGTGCAACGGAACCTCGTCGATCGAGGCGAAGAACCGCGCATTGTCGAGCCGCGTCTGCTCGGTGAGCGTCTTCACGCGAGTGCGCGACGCGAACGACGACCCCGGCTCGTTGAATCCGATGTGGCCCGTGGCACCGATGCCGAGCAGTTGCAGGTCGACCCCGCCCGCCGCTGCGAGATCGGCCTCGTAGCGGTCGCCCGCTGCGGCGATCGAACTCTCGTCGGCGCGGTCGTCGATCTCGGGCACGTCGTCACCGGGAATCCTGACGCGTGAGGCGTCGAGCCCGAGCGGTGTGATGACCTCGCGCTCGATGACCGCACGATACGACTCAGGATGCCCGGCCGGCAGCCCCACGTACTCATCGAGTGCGAACCCGCGCACGTCGCGCAGCAGGGCCGCGTGGGGGCGCAGTGCCTCATACACGGGCAGCGGGGTGGACCCGGTGGCGAGGCCGAGCACTGCGTCGGCCCGCCGCCGCACGAGCCTGACGATCTCGTCGGCGACGAGCGCGCCCGCACGTGCACGGTCGTCGACGATGATGACCTCGGTCACGCGGGCACCGGCTCGTGCTCGAGGTGGGGGTGTGCGGTCGACCCGACGAGCGCTGCGCCGACGGCCGCGACGTCGACGTCGCGCGGCACGAGCAGCAGGCGCTCGCCGAGGTCGAGCGAGGCGAGAAACGGCGAGGTGCGCGCATCGGCGGCGAGCCGCGCGCGCACCCCGCCCAGCAACGGCGCACCGAGAGAGCTCAGGCCTCCCCCGATGACGACCGCGTCGACGTCGACCGTGAGCACCAGAATGCGCACGGCCGCCGCGATGTTGTCGACGATGCGCTCGGCTGCGCGCACCGCTGCCGCGTCGCCCGCTTCGGCTGCCGCGAACAGCTCGCCCGCGCGCGGGGCGCGGCCGTCGACCGACCCTTCGGGCCACAGGCGGGCGAGTGCCGACCCCGAGGCGAGAGTCTCGAGGCACCCCCGCTGACCGCACGCGCACACGTCGCCGCTCGGGTCGACGGGAATGTGCCCGATCTCTCCGGCGACTCCGCGCGCGCCGCGCCACAGTGCGCCGTCGAGCACGAGCCCGGCGGCGAGCCCCGTGCCGAGGTTCAGATACGCGAGCGACCGCGACTCTCGTCGAGCCACGAGGTGATGGGCGCCGAGCGCCGCGGCGTTGACGTCGTTCTCGACGTGCACGGGCCGGCCGAGCCGCTCGGCGAGGCGCGGGCCGAGGTCGAGCGAGTCGACCCCGAGGTTGACGGCGTGAGAGACGTGGCCGGTCTGACTGTCGACGCGGCCGGGTATTCCGATGCCGACGGTGGCGAAGTCGAGGGGGGCGATGCCGCGCAGCTCGGCGAGCCGCTCGACGGCCGCGACGGCGGTGGCCACGACCTGCTCGGGCCCGAAGCCCGTCGGGCTGCGCCACTGCTCGACGACCGAGCCCCCCGCGTCGAGCACCACTCCGTGGGTCTTCGTGCCGCCGATGTCGACTCCCACGCGCTCGGGGCTTCGCACCGCGCTCATGCCGTGCCGCCCGCGAGTGCGTCGAGCGTGGCGAGCAGCGCCGCGCCCATGGCGCGCGAGGCTCCCCACGTGGTCACGTCGACCTCGAGGGCGGCGGCGTCTGGCCAGCCCATCTCGACGACGATCGTGTCGGTGCGGTGCTGTCGCAATCGCTCGACCGCGGCGATCGTCCAGGCATGACGGTGGATGCCCTGCCCCACCACCACGAGCTGCGCATCGCTCGGCACCTCGAGCAGCAGCGCGTCGACGGCGGCGAGGTCGTGCACGCCGCGCACGTCTGCGCCGGCAGCCGCCGGGCCCCACGGGGCGACGCCGACGGCGATGTTCGCCACCGTCTGCAGGGCGACGAGCACCCTCTCGGCACCGACGACGGTGCCGGGCAGCACATCGATCGCGCGCTGCAGCACTGCGCCGTCGAACTCGGGCTCGTCGTCGAGCGTGACCCACTCGGGCACCGGCAGCCGATCGGCGTGCGCGGCCGACGCCGTCGCGAGCGCGGCGACTCGGTCTGCCGCGTCGGCGAGACGAGCATCAGTCAGTGCACCGTTCGCGACCGCCTCAGCGACCGCCGCCTCGATGTCGTCGAGCTGCTCGGCGGTGGTGTCGGTGCCTAGGCAGAGCAGGTCGCTGCCGCCGGCGAGTGCGCGCACCGCGGCACGGGGAATGCCCGAGTCTGCACTCGCCCCCGCCATGTCGAGGGCATCGGTGACGATGAGCCCTCGAAAGCCCAGCTCGCCGCGCAGCACGCCCTGCAGCACCCGGCTCGAGAACGTCGCCACGTGGTCGGGGTCGATGTCGGGCAGCAGCATGTGTGAGGTCATGATGCTGCGCGCCTCGGCCGCGACCGCAGCGGCGAAGGGCACGAGCTCGCGGCCGCGCAGGGCCTCGAGCGAGCCGTGCACGACGGGCAGGGCGAGGTGCGAGTCGAGCTCGGTGTCGCCGTGGCCAGGAAAATGCTTGACGCACGCGGCGACGCCGGTCGATTGCAGGCCGCGCACCCAGGCCGCAGTATGCCGGGCGACGAGAGCGGGGTCGGCACCGAACGATCGCGTGCCGATGACCGGATTGCGGGGGTTCGAGTTGACGTCGGCGTCTGGGGCCAGATCGAGGTCGATGCCCACTCTCCGCAGCTCCCAGCCGACGATGCGGGCGACGTGCTCGGTGAAGGCCTCGTCGTCGAGACGGCCCAGCACGGCATTGCCGGGGTAGGGCGAGCCGACGTCGTAGTAGAGCCGTGTGACGTCGCCGCCCTCTTCATCGATCGCGATGATCGCGCGCGGATTGGCGGCGCGGATCTCGCCGACAAGGGCGGCCAGCTGGTGGCGCGAGACGATGTTGCCGCCGAAGATGCAGACACCGGCGAGCCCCGCGCGCAAGCGCCCAGACAGCCACTCGGGCAGCGAGGTTCCGGTGAAGCCGGGCAGCAGGGTCGCGGCGGCGAGAGCGCGCACCTGCGCGGTGCTGAGCGCGGTCATCCCTTCACCGCCCCGGCGACGAGCCCGCTCGTCATGCGCCCCTGCACGATGAGGAAGAAGATGATGACGGGGATGGCCATGAGCGTGGAGCCCGCCATGATCGCCGCCCAGTTGGTGGTCTGCGTCGCCTGCTGGAAGGTGCGCAGCCACACCGGCAGCGTCATCATCTCGGGTCGGCTCATGACGACGAGGGCGAGCAAGAACTCGTTCCAGGCCTGGATGAAGGCGAAGACGCCGGTGGCGACGAGACCGGGGGCCAGCAGCGGAAACGTGACTCGCCAGAACGCCTGCGTGCGAGTGCAGCCGTCGATCATGGCAGCCTCTTCGAGCTCGATCGGCACGCCGTTGACGAAGCCGCGCAGAGTCCAGATCGTGAAGGGCAGCACGGTGGCCACGTAGACGAGCGTGAGGCCGGCGATCGTGTTGAGCAACTGCCAGCCGTCGAGCACCCGGAAGGTCGAGACGATCATCGCCTCGCCCGGAATCATCTGGATCACGAGAATCGTCAGAATGAACGCCTTGCGCCCCCTGAAGCGAAACCGCGTCACGGCGAGCGCCGCCAAGAAGGCGAACAGCAGCGCGATCATGACCGTCAGCAGCGTCACCGCGAGCGAGTTGCCGAGCGCCGGAAGGAAGGGTGCGCGAGTGTCGCCGAAGAGCACGAGCTCGTAGTTGCGAAAGGTCAGCTCGTCTGGCCAGAAGTGCGGCACCGGCCCCCTGATGAGGTTGTTCGGCAGCAGGCTCGTGTTGACCATCCAGTAGACCGGAAACACGCTGCAGAGAAAGACCACCACCGCGATCGCACTCCAGATGACCGACCAGAGGCGTCGGCGCACGCGTGCTGGGCTCACAGTGTCTCCTCTTGAATCGACTTCTTCACGTAGTAGATCGAGATGGTCATCATGATGATGACCAAGATGACGGCGATCGCTCCGCCTGTTCCGAAGTCGCCCGTGCCGAGCGAGGTCTGAAAGATGTACACGCCGATCGTGCTCGTCTGCTCTCGAATGCCGCCGATGCCCTGCAGGGCGTAGATCTGCGTGAAGACCCTGAGATCCCAGATGATCTGCAAGATGGTGATGACGACGAAGATCGACTTGAGGTACGGAAAGACGATGAGGCGAAAGCGGTTGACGGCACCCGCGCCGTCGAGCTGAGCAGCCTCGAGCACCTCGTCTGGCACTTGCGTGAGGCCCGCATAGACCGTGAAGGCCACGAACGGCACACTCTGCCAGGTGATGATCATGGTGGCGACACCGAAGAAGCTCAGGGGCTCGATCAGCCACGAGTGGCCGATCAGGTCGACGCCGGGCACTTGGCTGAGCACATAGTTGATGACCCCGTACTGGGTGTCGAACATCCAGCCCCAGACCACGACGGCGGTGAGGGCAGGCATCGCCCACGCGAGCAGCAGCCCCACCGAGACGAGCAGTCGAAAGAATTTGTGCAGTCGCATCATGAGCAGCGCGACGAGCGTGCCGAGCAGCATGGTGAGCACCACATTGACAGCGGCGAACAGGATGCTGCGCCCGAGCACCGCCCAGAAGAACGAGTCGCCCAGCACGTCGATGTAGTTCTGCAGGCCGACCCACTCGGGCGGCCGCCCGAACACCTGGGCCCGCCCGTACTCTTGGAACGAGATGATGATGAGCTGCACGAGCGGCCAGCCGATGATCGCGAGCAGCACGATGCCGGTGGGCACGAGCAGCATCGCGGGGGCGAGGGCTCCGCTGCGGCGACGGCGCGTGCCGACGGCGGTGGGTGCCAGGGCCATGACGGGTGTCTCCTTCTAGACTGGGCGAGTGCCGTCGCCGTCCTAGGGCGATGGTCACCGTCCGGTGGTGGCCAGGGCAAACTGGCCACCACCGGGTCGAGGTGCGACTAGTTCAGAATGTCGGCGATGCGGGCATCGACGGCGGCCGCGAGCGCGGCGACATCGCCGCCCTGCGCGATCTGAACGAAGAAGTCTTGCAGCACGCCGGCTGCTTCGACTTCGGCCCATGCGGGCGACGCGGGCGTCAGCTTGGCGTTGCTCGCCGCCGCCGAGATCGCCTGCGCGGTCGCGTCGGTGCCGATCGTGTCGCCGAGCGAGACGAGCGCGGGCACGAGGCCTGCCGCGCCCATGATCGACTGGTAGCCCTCGCTCAGCATGATCGCGAGCGCCTTCTTGGCGAGCTCGGGGTGCGCTGAGTTGGCCGAGACGGCGATGTTCGATCCGCCGGCGAAGACCTGCGCGGGCCCGCCGTCGAGGCCGGGGAGAGCGAAGACGCCGAGCGATGCTTCGCGCTCCGGGCACCCGGGAGCATCGGCGTCGGCGGGCGCGAGAATCGCCCACTTGAACCAGCTCGGCGCACTGAGGTGCCCGATCTCACCGGCGCAGAAGGGCACTTGCGCTTCGGCTTCGTTGCCGTCTTTCGGGGCGACAGAAGCGGTCGTCATGACCTCTTGCACCATCTGCAGGCCCGCGATCGACTCGGGGCTCGAGAGGCCGGCAACCCACTCGCCGCCCTCGAAGGTGGCGATGTCGCCGCCGTGCTCCCACACGTACGGCAGGGCGTTGTACCAGTCCTGGCCGGGGAAGTAGATGCCCGAGACTCCGGGCTTCGCCGCGGCGATGGCCTGACCGTTGGCGACGTACTCGTCGAGCGTCGTGGGCACGCTCAGGCCGAGCTCGTCGTAGAGCGCGGTGTCGTAGAACACCACGCGAGCGCCCGAGTAGTACGGCGCCGCGTAGAAGGCGCCATCATACGAGCCTGCCTCGACGAACCCGGGCAGCAGGTCGCTGCCGCCGAGCGAGGCGAAGTCGTCGGTCAGGTCGAGAAAGGCGCCTGCGCTCGTGAAGGCCGCCGCCTGCGTGTTGCCGACCTCGACGACGTCGGGGCTGTCGCTGCCCGAGAGGCTCGTCGTGAGCTTGTCGACGAGACCGCCCCACGCCTGCTCTTCGATGACCAGGGTGTTGCCGGGGTTCTCTGCCTCGAAGGTCTGCTTGAGATAGTCGCGGGCCTCTTGGGGGGTGTCGGTGCCGACGAGCCACACACGGATCTCTGCGCCAGTCGAAGCCTCGGGGGCTTCTGCTGTCGCACAGCCGGCGAGGGCGACGGCAGCCGCCGCGCCGAGCGCGACGATGCTGAGCTTCCTCATGCTGTGTTCCTTTCCTAGGGCGATGGTCTCCGGCGAACGCCGGCGTCCGGTGATGCGGGAGCCTCGTGCTACGAGACTCCGAGTCGCGCCGAGAGCACCATGACGGCGCTTCCGCGCATCACGATGTCTGCTCCGAGCGCGGTCATGCGCACCGTGAGCGCACCGTGGAATTGCTCCATCGTGCGGTCACGGAGGGTGTCGACCGTCGCCTGGGCGAGCGGTCCATCCAGCAGTTCTGCGGGGCCCGAGAGCACCACTTCGCTGAGGTCGAGGGCCCCGACGACGGGGGCGAGGGCGATGCCGAGGCGCTCGCCGGCTTGGCGCAGCACCTCGTCGCGGGGTTCACCCGCGCTGATGCGCGCCTGCAACCGCGGCACGGCGAGCCAGGTCTCGAGGCAGCCGCGCTTGCCGCACGCGCACGGCTCGCCTCCGTCGGTGCCGACGACGACGTGGCCGATCTCACCGGCCGCCGAACGCGGGCCGAAGTGCGGGGTGCCGTCGAGCAGAAGCCCGGCGCCGACGCCGTACCCGACCATGACGAGCATGAGGTCGCGCGATGCTCCGCCGAAGCCGAACTCGGCGAGCACGGCCGCATTGGCGTCATTGGCGACGATGACGGGTACCCCGAGCGCGAGCTGCAGGTCGCGCTGCAGCGCTTCGTTGCGCCAGCCGCGGTTCGGGGCGCTCAGCACCGTGCCATCGAGGTCGACGACGCCGGGGCTGCCGATGCCCACGCCGAGCACGGGGCGATCGGCGAGGGCGATGAGGGCCGTGGCGAGCTCGTGCACAGCGCGGGTCGCTGCGGCGCCGGTGAGGGCGCGAGCATCCACGTCGTGGCGATGCAGAATCGTGCCGTCGAGATCGAGCACGGCGCCGCGGAAGACGTCGGTGTCGCCGAGATCGAGGCCGACGATGCGGTGGCCGTCTCGGTGCAGGTCGAGCAGGGTCGCCGGCTTGCCCGGCCGGTTGCCGTCGACGCGCGTGCCGAGCTCGATGGCGAGCGACTCGTCGATGAGCTCGGCGACGAGGTCGCCGACGGTGACGCGCGTGAGTCGGGTCTCGCGGGCGAGGTCTGCCCGGCTGAGCGGACCGTTGCGGTAGAGGGTCTGCAAGACGAGCGATCGGTTGTGCGCGCGGGCCTGCTCGGGCAGCAGTTTGGTGCTGGGGCGCAGCGCCCGGCGCTGCCCGAAGCCGGCGACATCCGTTGTCATGTTTGTTAGTACACCTTACGAACAAACAAATTGCAAGTCTTCTCGGCGATCGGGGTGCGTGGGCACCAGCAAACCCCTCGAGCGCCCACAGCGAATATGCAACGAGAGACGCCAAGCTGAGTGGTGCACGAACGCACGCTGGGTGCCCTGCCCGGCCCGCTCTGCCCAGCGCACCGCAGACCGACATCAGGAGAACCCGTGACTCGCACCCTGACAGCGCGCGGCCGCACCACCGTGGCCCGCTTCGCCGCCCCCCTCGGGGCGACCACCGCCCTGCTCACCACCCTGACCGCGTGCTCGACCGCCGCCGAGGTGACCGAACCCGTCGACGAGAGCTACCGAGACGGCGTCTACCAGGCCAACGGAACCTACGAATCACCCAACGGCAGCGAGAACATCATCGTCGTGATCGAGCTCGAGAACGACGTCGTCACCGGCGTCGAGATCACGACAAACCCCAACAACCCGACCACGGCCAACTTTCAGAGCCTCTTCGCCGGCGGCATCGGCGACCTCATCATCGGCCAAGACATCGATGACCTCGATGTCACCGTCGTCGCCGGCTCATCGCTGACCAGCAACGGCTTCCGTGCCGCGCTCGACGCGATCAAGGCCGATGCCATCGAGCGCTGAGCCCGCCGCGCCGACGACGGTGAGCGCCACCGAGTTCGACGCCATCGGAGCGCCCTGGCGCATCGGGGTCGGGGGTGCCGGCACTCCGCGCGCCGACCTCGGCTCGCCGCTCGCCGCGCACGACCTCGACGCCGTGCTCGAGCGCATCGAGCAGTTCGACCGCGACTGGTCGAGGTTTCGCGACGACTCGCTCGTCACCCGCATCGCCCGCTCCGGCGGAACCCATCGGCTGCCGGCCGACGCCGGCCCGCTCATGGCGATCTACGAGCGACTCTTCGCCCTGACGGATGCTCGCCTGAGCCCCCTCGTCGGCGCCTCGCTCGAGCGGCTCGGCTACGACGCGACCTACCGCTTGCAGCCCTCGGGCGAGCCCGTCGCAGCGCCGCGCTGGAGCGACACGATCAGCCTGCGCCCGACTGCCGAGAGGCTCGAGCTCGACGCCATCACTCCGGTGATGCTCGACGTGGGAGCCGCCGGCAAGGGATACCTCGTCGACATCGTCGGCGACCTGCTCGCCGAGCGCGGCGTCACCGACACCCTCATCGACGCCAGTGGCGATGTGCGCGTGCGGGGTGAGCGCAGCATCCGGGTCGCGCTTGAGAGCCCCGTCGATGCGTCGAAGGCGATCGGCGTCGTCGACGTGCGCGACGCCGCAGTCTGCGCCTCGGCGATCACGCGGCGATCGTGGGGCGACGGCCTGCACCACATCGTCGATGCGGTGACCGGCAGGCCGACCGACGAGGTGCTCGCGACGTGGGTCGTGGCGGCGACCGCTCTCGAAGCCGATGCGCTGGCGACGGCGCTCTTCGTGACCGAACCGGCGCGCCTTGCCGCCGAGTTCGACCTGCAGTGGGTTCGATTGACCATCGACGGTCGCCTCGAGGCGAGCGCCAACTTCACCGGGGAGCTGTTCGCATGAGAGCACGACTGGATGCCGTGACCGGCCAGGTCAGCATGTACCGCCTGGCCACGATGACGCTCGTGGCCGTGCTCGCGCTCGCCGTCGTGCTCGCCTTTCTCGGCGCCATCGGTCCTGACCCCTATGCCATTCTGGGCACGCTCGGGGTCGTGCTCGTGGCGGCGCTCGGCGCCAACGAGGTCGCGGCACGGCTGGCACGAACGGTCGCCCACCGCGAGTCGAGCGTCATCACCGCGCTCATCGTCACGTGCCTCGTGCTGCCGAGCCTCACGACGGCAGGCCTCATCGCCGCGGCGGGCGCCGGGGTGATCGCAGCACTGTCGAAGTACCTCATCGTGTGGCGTGGTCGGCACATTCTGAACCCGGCTGCGGCGGGGGTGCTCATCACCGGAGTGATCGGCTACTACACTGGGCAGGCTGTCGGAGTGTGGTGGATCGCGACCCCGGCCCTGCTGCCGATCGTGGCCTTGGGTGCGCTGCTGCTGCTCGATCGAACCCGCCGCGTCGATGTCGGTCTCGTGTTCGTCGTGCTCGCGGTCATCATCGTCGGTGCGCGACTGGTCGCCACGGGCACCGATCCGTTCGGGGCGCTCACGACGGTGCTGCTGCTGCTGCCCGTGGTCTTTCTCGCCGGCTTCATGCTGAGCGAACCGCTGACGCTGCCACCCCTCCGCTGGCAGCAGTGGCTGACAGCGGCGGTCGTCGCCGTAGTCTTCTCGGTGCCGTTCAGCCTCGGGCCGATCTACACGTCGCCCGAGCTCGCACTCGTGGTCGGCAACCTCGTGGCCTTCGGCCTCTCGCGCCGCACCGGCTTCTCGGTGCGCGTGGGCGAGAGCCGCCCGCTCTCGCCCACGGCGACCGAGTGGCACTTCACCCCCTCGCGGCCACTGCGGTTCGACGCGGGGCAGTACCTCGAGCTGCACCTGCCGCACAAGGCCGACATCCGCGGCATGCGACGCACGTTCTCGATAGCGTCGGCTCCGCAGCTTGCGGCTTCACCTGCGCCCCGGCTCTCGATCGGCATGCGCACCCCCGAGGGCGGCAGCTCGTTCAAGGCCGCGCTCGCCGCGCTCGAGCCGGGCACCCGTATTGCCGCCACCCAGATCGCGGGCGACTTCACCTTGCCGCGCGATGCAAGCATCCCCCTCGTCATGCTCGCCGGCGGTATCGGCATGACCCCATTCGCCAGCCAGCTCGCCGACCTCACTGCTCGCGGCGAGCAGCGCGACATCGTCGTGATCGTCGTGCCGTCGAACGATGACGAGGTGCTCTACCGCGAGGTCATCGAGGCGGCGGGCGCGCGACTCGTCGTCATGCGGCGAGACGACATGACACCGGATGCCCTGCTCGCCGCCGTGCCCGACATCGCGTCGCGGCGGGCATTCGTGTCTGGGGCGCCCGGGCTGGTGTCTGCGGGCCGTTCTGCGCTGCGCCGGGCCGGGGCGAAGCGCGTCAAGACCGACTACTTCGCCGGGTACTGACGCGTCGACAACGGCCGCTCATCAGGGGTTTCGCCGTGCGCGAACCCTTGGCACTCTCGCATGCCGAGTGCTAACATTTCGGTAGTTGAGTCACACCGACTCAACTCTTGAACCCCGACCCGCCTGAGGCGGGCGACGTGAAAGGAGACCGACAACGATGAGCATGATCTTCGACCCGTTCCGCGAGCTCGACCGCGTCGCCGCGAACCTGCTCGACCGCCGCGAGAACCCGCGCGTGATGCCGATGGATCTCTACCGCGACGGCGACCACTACGTGCTGACCGCCGACCTGCCCGGCATCGACCCCGGTTCGGTCGACGTCGATGTCGACGGCCAGCTGCTGACGATCCGTGCCGAGCGCACCGCGCGCTCGCACGAGGGCGTGCAGTGGCTCGCACGCGAGCGCGCAGCGGGCGCCTTCTTGCGCCAGCTGACCCTCGGCAAAGACATCGACACCGAGCAGATCTCGGCGCACTACGAGAACGGAGTGCTCAGCGTCATGATCCCCGTGCTCGAGAAGGCGAAGCCGCGCAAGATCGAGGTGGCCACGAGCGGAGACCGCCAGGAGGTCTCGGCCTAGACCGCCACCCCAGCACCATCTGTCGGCCCCGAACTCGCAGGTTCGGGGCCGACGGCGTTCTCGGCACGAGCTCGAGTGTCGAGCCCCGGCACGGGCGCGTCGCCCGCGCGCACCGCTCGCAGCGCACCCACGATGGCGATGAGGTCGACAACTTCTTGCAGGGCCGCCCCGACGATGGCGGGCAGCAGGCCCACGGCCGCGATGAGCATGAGCCCGACAGAGATCGCGATGCCGAGCCAGATGCTCTGCAGGGCGATGCGCACCGTGCGCTGCCCGATCGCGACCGAGCGCGCGACGCGCGAGATGTCGTCGAGCAGAATCACGACGTCTGCCGACTCGCTCGCCGCCGTCGAGCCCTTTGCCCCCATGGCGATGCCGACATCGGCGACGGCGAGCACCGGCGCGTCGTTGACGCCGTCGCCGACCATGATGACCGGGCGAGGCCGCGCATGCTGCACGATGCGCACCTTGTCGCCTGGCAGGCACTCTGCGTGCACCTCGCTGATGCCGAGTCGGGCCGCGATCGGCGCCGCGGTCGCCTCGACATCACCGGTGACCAGCAGCACGCGCTCGACTCCGAGCTCGCGCAGCGCCGCGAGAGTGTCGGCCGCATCGTCGCGCACCTCGTCTCGCAGCACGAGCACGCCCGCGAATCGGCCATCCACCGCCGCGTAGACCACGGCCTCGCCGCTCTCGATCGGCCGAATCGTGAGGTCGGGCGCGTGCTCAGCGACGAAAGCAGGCTTGCCGACGACGACGCGGCGACCCTCGACGGTCGCGGCGACTCCGAATGTGGCCGCTTCGCTCGCGTCGGTCGACGGGCTGAGGGTCAGGCCTCGGTCGACCGCCGACTGCGTGATCGACAGGGCGAGCACGTGCGACGAGTACTGCTCGATCGAGCCGACCAGGCGCAGCAGCTCATCGGTGTCGACGCCCGGCTCAGGGTGCACGCCGACAACCTCGGGTCGGCCCGCGGTGAGGGTTCCGGTCTTGTCGAACGCCACGGTTCGTGCTCGAGCGAGCTTCTCGAGCGATCCGGCGTTCTTCATGACGATGCCGCGCTTGGCGGCGCTGCTCATGCCTCCCATGAAGGCCACCGGCGCTGCGATGAGCAGAGGGCACGGTGTGGCGACGACGAGCACCTCGGCGAACCGCACGGGGTCGCCGCTCAGGGCCCACGCGAGCGCGGCGATGGCCAGCGACACCGCGGTGAACGGCAGGGCATAGCGATCGGCGAGCCGCACGAGCGGCGCCTTGCTGCTGGCCGCCTCCCGCACGAGTTCGACGATGCGCTGGTACTGCGAATCTGCGGCGAGGGCCGTCGCGATCACGGTGACGGCACTTGAGCCGTTGACCGATCCGCTCAGCACCGGGTCTCCGGCCACCTTGTCGACGGGCAGGCTCTCGCCCGTCAGCGACGACTCGTCGAAGCTTGCGTTCGCACTCACCAGTGCCGCGTCGACCGCGACGATCTCTGACGGTCGCACCAGCAGCTGGTCGCCGACGCGAACATCGGCTGCGGGTATGTCGACGACTGTGCCATCTGGGTCGACGCGGTGCGCTCGCTGCGGCACGCGATCGAGCAGTGCGCGCAGCTCGCGCTGCGCCCGACCCGCCGCTGCGACCTCGAGCGCCTCGCCCCCGGTGAGCATGAGCACGATGATGAGACTCGCCCAGTACTCCCCCACGACGACGGTGCTGACGATCGCGATCACTGCCAGCACGTCGAGGCCGAACTGCCGCGCGAGCAGCCCGCGAATCATGTGCACGGCTTCAAGCGCCGCGATGGCCAGGGCGTAGATCGAGATGAGCCATCGAGCGGCGGGTTCGCCGACGGTCGCGACGAGCACCCCGGCCACGACGCCGACCACGAGGGTGAGCGCCACGAGCGGAAACCGCCGGGTGAGCGCGAGCAGTCGAGTCACAGCGTCAGGTCTATCGCGCCGCTCGCTCTTCCGCCAGGGCCGAAAGGGCTTCTCTGCCGCGGGCACCGTCGTTCAGCCCGGTGGCGAGTTCGGCAGCGGTGATCGTGTCAGCAGGTGCAGCGCTGATCGCTCGGCACTCCCTCGAGCGCCTGCGCGATGTGCTGGCCGCATCCCGACCAGGTGATCTTTCCGCACGCGGAGCATCGGGCAGGTGAGCACATGGGCGAGCCTTTCGTTCGGTGCGCGGATACGCGCGGGTCAATAATACCCCTGGGGGTATATGCGTGCAAGTGGCCGACGAGAGACAGCGAAACGACGGATGCCCGAGGCACGCAGCCCCGGGCATCCACTCGTTCGATCAGTGACTACGAGCCAAGACGCTGCTGCAGGTTCTCGTCGAGCGCCGCCAAGAAGTCTTCTGTCGTCAGGTAGGCCTGGTCGTCGCTCACCAGAATCGCGAGGTCTTTCGTCATCTTGCCGCTCTCGACCGTCGTGATCACGACGTCTTCGAGCGTCTCGGCGAAGGTGATGAGGGCCTGGTTGCCGTCGAGCTTGCCGCGGTGCATGAGCCCGCGAGTCCACGCGAAGATCGAGGCGATCGGGTTGGTCGACGTCGGCTTGCCCTGCTGGTGCTGGCGGTAGTGGCGCGTGACCGTGCCGTGAGCGGCCTCGGCCTCGACAATCTTGCCGTCGGGGGTCGTGAGCACGCTCGTCATGAGGCCGAGCGAGCCGAAGCCCTGCGCCACCGTGTCGCTCTGCACGTCGCCGTCGTAGTTCTTGCACGCCCAGACATAGCCGCCCTCCCACTTCATGGCCGAGGCGACCATGTCATCGATCAGGCGGTGCTCGTAGGTGATGCCCGCGGCGTCGAACTGGGCCTTGAACTCGGTGTCGAAGATCTCTTGGAAGATGTCTTTGAAGCGGCCGTCGTAGGCCTTCAGAATCGTGTTCTTGGTCGACAGGTAGACGGGGTAGCCGCGCGCGAGGCCGTAGTTGAGTGAGGCCCGCGCGAAGTCGGCGATCGAGGCGTCGAGGTTGTACTGCACCTGAGCGATGCCGTCGCCCGGCGACTGGAAGACCTCGAACTTCTGCGGCTCGCCTCCGTCTTTCGGTGTGAACTCGACCGTGAGCGTGCCCTCGCCCTTGAAGAGAAAGTCGGTGGCACGGTATTGGTCGCCGAAAGCGTGGCGGCCGATGATGATCGGCTTGTTCCAGCCCGGCACGAGGCGGGGAATGTTCGAGATGATGATCGGCTCGCGGAAGATGACCCCGCCCAGAATGTTGCGGATGGTGCCGTTCGGGCTGCGCCACATCTTCTTGAGGCCGAACTCTTCGACACGCGCCTCGTCAGGAGTGATCGTGGCGCACTTGACGCCGACGCCGTGCTTCTGAATCGCGTGCGCCGCGTCGATCGTCACCTGGTCGTCGGTGGCGTCACGGTGCTCGATGCCGAGGTCGTAGTACTCGAGCGTCAGGTCGAGGTAGGGGTGAATCAGACGGTCTTTGATGAACTGCCAGATGATGCGCGTCATCTCGTCGCCGTCGAGTTCGACGACGGTTCCTTCGACCTTGATCTTCTCCACGTGCGATTCCTTCCCTCGAGTACTGCGGTTCAGCGTTTCAGCCTATCGTTTCCGGGCGGTATCTCGACATCAAGATATATCGACGGCCCCGGGGCTCGGCGGTTCCGTCTACCCTGGGGTCATGGGTGATTTGAGACTGGAAGAGTTGTCGGCGAAGACCATCGTGGCGGCGAACGGTCTCACCCTCCGGCCGGGGCAAGAGCAGTTCGTGACTCCGGTCTCGTATGCCGAAGCCGACGCCTATGTGAACCCGACCACGACGTGGGCGCGCGTCGTGCTCGACGGCGACGACGTCGTCGGCTTCGTGCGCGGCAACTTCGACCCCGACCACCCGCGCGAAGAGTTTCGCAGCTGCATCTGGCGCATCAACGTCGACGCGAGCGTGCAGGGTCGAGGCATCGGCAAGTTCGCCGCCCACGCCCTCGCCGACGAAGCACGCGCGCGCGGCTTCTCGACAGTGACCGTCATCTGGGAGACGGGCGATGACGGCCCAGGCGAGTTCTTCCGCCGCATCGGCTTCGTCGAGATCGGCGAGACCGAGTACGGCGAGAAGATCGGCGCCCTCACCATCTGATCGGGGCCGTCGACGGATGCCCTCCGCGAGCGCTGCGCCCGACGACTCGCTCGACCGCACCGCCCTCGACTTCGGCGCCGCGGTGCTGCTCGTCGTCGACCGCATTCCGACGGGTCGCGTCATGACCTACGGCGACGTCGCCGCCGAGCTCGGGTCGCGCGGTGCCCGCGCGGTCGGGCGGGTCATGGCGATGGAGGGGTCGAGCGTCTGCTGGTGGCGGGTCGTGCGGGCTGACGGGCGGCCGCCTGCCGGCCACGAGCGAGCGGCACTCGAGCACTACCTCGCCGAGGGCACGCCGGTGCGCTCGGGCACGAGCGGCGAGCTCGACTATCGGCTCGACCTCGCCGCGGCGCGCTGGGCGCCGTGGCGCGACGACGACCCGCCCACGCGCACGTCGTCATAGCGTTCGACGGTCTGCGGCGATACCGTGGCCCCAGACGGCGTGCGCCGTGCATCCTGACCCTCCGGAGGTTCTCGTGACCGACTCGCCCACCACCCCCGCGAACGCGCGCAAGCCGAAGACTGCTGCGGCAGCCCCCACGCCGGCGTCGCCCCCCGCGGCCACCCCGGCCGAGCAGACGCTGTCGCTCGACGTCAGCGCTGTTCCGGGCTTCTTCAAGGCGCTCGTCGACTTCAGGTTCACGACCTTCATCACCCGTCGCATCGCCGGATTCATCTACGGCATTCTGCTCATCAGCATTCTGCTGGCAGGGCTCGTGACGTTCTTCAGCGTGGTCGTGATGGGCGTCGGGCTCATGACGGGGCCGGTCAACGCGCAACCCATCTCGGGCATTCTCACGATTCTCGGGGCTCTCGTGCTCGTGCCGATCGCCACCCTCGTCGCGATCGTGCTCGCGCGCATGCTCGTCGAGGTCAACGTGGCGCTCGTCGCGATCGCCGAGAACACCGCGGGGCTGCGCAAGTAGTCGTTGCCGCGGCCTCAGCGCCGCGCCGATGTACAGTATCTGCAAGCGCTTGCAGATCGTGAGCGCGAACGAGGGGGTTCGCGATGCACCGCGCACTGCTCGCCGCGACCGCGGCCGCCGCGCTGCTCATCACCGCAGGCTGCACCACCACGGCCGCGCCGCCCGAGCCGGCCGGTTCACGCGACGCGGGCATCCTGCTCTTTCAATGGACCTGGCCCGCCATTGAAGCCGAATGCCCCGCACTCGGTGAGATCGGCATCGATTGGGTGCTCACGAGCCCACCCCAAGAGCACGTCGTGCGCGACGAGTGGTGGGTGCACTATCAGCCCGTGAGCTACCAGCTCGAGTCGCGGCTCGGCACACGAGACGAATTCGCCGCCATGGTCGCGACCTGCGCCGAGCACGACGTCGACATCGTCGCCGACGCCGTCATCAACCACATGACCGGGCTCGGAACACCCGGCGTGGGATGGGCCGGCAGCGCCTTCGAGCACTACGACTACCCCGGCATCTGGGGGCCAGACGACTTTCACCAGTGCACCGAGTCGCCCACCGGCGACATCATCGACTATCGCGACGAGGCCGAGGTGCAGAACTGCGAGCTCGTGAACCTCGCCGACCTGCGCACGGGCGAGACCCACGTGCGCGAACGACTTCGGGCCTACCTCGACGATCTGCTCTCGCTCGGAGTTGCAGGCTTTCGCATCGACGCCGCCAAGCACATGCCCGCCGCCGACATCGCCGCGATCGTCGCCGGGCTGCCCTCGGGCACGCGCATCTATCAAGAGGTCATCCGCGGCCAAGGCGAGCCCATCACCCCCGAGCAGTACCTCGGCAACGGGCACGTCTGGGAGTTCACCTCCGCCCGCACGATCACGAGCATGGTCGAGAGCGGCCGACTCAACCCTCGCGTGGTCTTCGGGCCCGAGGGCGGCTCAACACCCAGCGAGCAGTCGATCAGCTTCGTCGACAACCATGACACCGAGCGCAACGGCGAGACGCTCTCGTACGCCGACGGTGATCGCTATGCCCTCGGCCTCGCCTTCTTGCTCGCGCATCCCTACGGCACGCCGCAGCTCACGAGCGGCTACGCCTTCGTGGGTCGAGACGCGGGGCCGCGCCTCGACGACGCCGGAGCCGTGCTGCCCGCGACGTGCGAGGGCGCCTCGGCCGCCCCGCAGCCGCGCTACGACCCCGGAGCGTGGGTGTGCCCGCAGCGGTGGACCCTCGTGCAGGGCATGCTCGCCTTCCGCTCGGCGGTCGGCGATGCGCCGCTGACCGACGCCGTGACGTTCGACGATCGCGCGCTGCGAGCGGTCACCGGCTTCGGGCGCGGTGCCTACGGATTCGTCGCCTTCAATGCCGGCGCGACCAGCACCGAGGCCACCTTCGAGACCTCGCTCGCTGCCGGGCGCTACAGCGACGTGGTGTCGGGCGAGCTCATCGAGGTCGACGGGGCGGGGCGCTTCACGGCGACGGTGCCCGGCTACGGCGTCGTCGCGCTGCACGTCGGCGCCGTCGAGCGATAAGAACGCTCAGAACGCCGAGAGCAGCATGCCGCCGCCGGCGCCGATGATGACGATCGCCCACACCGGAACCCGCACCACGATGAGCAGCACCGTGCACACGACCGCGAGACCGATGGTCGAAACGTCGACGAGCGCGCTCGTCATGACGGGGTCGTAGAGCGCGGCGGCGAGAATGCCCACCACGGCCGCATTCGCCCCGCGCACGATCGCGCGCACCGACGGCCGAGACTGCAGCGCGCCCCAGAACGGCAGCACCCCCACCATGAGCAGCGAACCGGGCACGAAGATGGCGACGAGGGCGATCGCGGCGAGCAGCAGCCCTTCGGCGCCCGGCGCGATCGTCGCGCCCAGGTAGGCGGCGAAGGTGAAGAGCGGCCCCGGCACGGCCTGCGCGGCACCATAGCCGGCGAGAAACTGCTCGCTGCTGACCCAGCCGGGCCCGACGACCGCCGTCTCGAGCAGCGGCAGCACGACGTGCCCTCCCCCGAACACGAGCGCGCCCGCCCTGAAGAACGCGTCGGCCACCGCCACCGGCTGGCTCGGCGCGAGCACCGCCAGCACGGGCAGGCCGAGCAGCAGCACGGCGAAGACGGCGAGGCACGCCGCTCCCACGACACGTGAGATCGGGATGCTCAGCCGATCGCTCATCGATTCGACACCCGCACGGCACAGCACGAGGCCCGCCACGGCTCCGAGCGCGATCGCGGCGATCTGCGCCCAACCCGTGCCGACGAGCAGCACAGCGAGCGCCGCCCCGAGCGCGATGAGCCCACGACGCAGGTCAGGGGTCAGCGTGCGCGCCATGCCCCACACCGCGTGAGCCACGACCGCCACGGCCACCACCTTCAGGCCTGCGACGAGCCCTTGCGCGATCTGGCCGTCGAGCAATGGCGCGGCAAGCGCGGCGAGCACGAGCAGCACCGCGCTCGGCAGAGTGAAGGCGAGAAACGCCGCGAGCCCGCCGAGCACCCCCGCTCGGTGCACCCCGAGTGCGAAGCCGACCTGGCTCGACGCCGGCCCCGGCAAGAACTGCGCGAGGGCGACGAGCTCGCCGTACCCCTGCTCGGTGATCCACCGGCGCCGCAGCACGAGCCGCTCGCGAAAGTAGCCGAGGTGCGCCACCGGTCCGCCGAACGAGGTGAGGCCGAGCACCGTGAACTCGCGCAGCACCTCGAGTGGCGTGCCCTCGGGGCGGTGCGGCGGCGCCTCCGCACGCTCGGGCTCGGGCGCAGCATCCGTCGGCTGATCGCTCACGTGCCGAACCCTACCCGGCCGCCGTGAACGTGCGTCGCACCCGCCGGGGAGCACCTCTGCCGTTCCGGCGCGGGTGAGATGTTCCCGGGCAGGCGAGGCGCAGCGGGGCTAGGTGTCACACGAGCGACTCGCGCCAGGCGGCGTGCAGCTGGGCGAACTTGCCCGTGCCGGCGATGAGCTCAGCAGGCGTGCCGTCTTCGATGATGCGGCCGTGCTCCATGACCAGAACCCGGTCGGCGATCGCCACCGTCGAGAGTCGGTGGGCGATGATGACCGCAGTGCGATCGGCGAGCAGGGTCTGCAGGCCGAGCTGCACCAGGCGCTCGCTCGGAATGTCGAGCGACGCCGTCGCCTCGTCGAGAATCAGCACGACCGGGTCGGCGAGAAACGCCCGAGCGAACGAGATCAGCTGACGCTGCCCCGCCGAGACGCGTCCACCGCGCTTGTTGACGTCGGTGTCGTAGCCGTTCGGCAGCGACTCGATGAAGTCGTGGGCTCCGACGGCCTTCGCCGCGGCGATGATCTCGTCGCGGCTCGCCTCGGGGTTGCCGAGCGCGATGTTGTCGGCGACCGTGCCCGAGAACAGGTAGGCCTCTTGCGTCACCATGACGATCGCGCGCCGCAGATCTTTCGGGTGCAGCTTGCGCAGGTCGACGCCGTCGAGCGTCACGGCACCCTCGGTGGGGTCGTAGAAGCGCGCGATGAGCTTCGCGAGCGTCGATTTTCCGGCGCCGGTCGTGCCGACGAGCGCGATCGTCTGCCCGGCGGGAATGGTGAGCTCGAGCTCGGGCAGCACGACGGCCTCGTCGTTGTACGAGAAGCGCACCTGGTCGAAGTGCACGGTGCCGCGCGCCTTCCACAGGTCGATCGGCGTCGTCGGGTCGGGCACGCCCGGCTTCTCCTCCAGCACGCCCGAGATCTTCTCGAGCGCGGCAGCGGCCGACTGGTATGAGTTGTAGAACATCGCCATCTCTTCGGCCGGGTCGAAGAACCGGCGCGTGTAGAGCACGATGGCGAGCAGCGAGCCGACCAGCAACGCCCCGTCGACGACACGGAAAGCGCCGACGACGAGCACCGCCGCGACCGTGACGTTGCCGATGAGCACAAGGCCCGGGTCAAAGATGCCGAACAGCCGAATCACGCGGGCGTTCGCATCTCTGTAGTCTTCGACGTGGTCGGCGAACTGGCGTTCGTTGCGGGGCTCTTTGCGGAACGCCTTGACGGCACGGATGCCCGTCATGGTCTCGACGAAGTGCACGATCAGGCGGGCCGAGGCCACGCGCGTCTGCCGGAAGAGTTTCTGCGAGCGCACCTGGAACCAGCGCGTGAGCACCAGCAGCGGAATGAGCGACACGGCGAGCACGATGCCCGACACGGGGTCGAGAATGACGAGTGCCGCCGCCGTGAACCCCATGTACAGGATGCCCGAGACGAGTTGCGTGAGCCCCGAGTCGAGCAGCTCACGAATCGAGTCGAGGTCGCTCGTCTGGCGCGCGATGATGCGGCCCGAGGTGTACGACTCGTGAAACTCGAGCGACAACCGCTGCGTGTGCAAGAAGACGCGCTTGCGCAGGTCGAGCAGAATCGCCTGGCTCAACCGAGCGCTGATCACCTGGAAGGCGGCAGCGAGTGAGGCACCAGCGATGCCCGTGAACACGTAGGCGCCCACGACGAGTGCGACCGGCATCCAGTCGTTCTGCTCGAGCAGCGCCGGCAGGCCGTTGTTGATGCCGAGCGCGATGAGCGCCGGGCCTGCGACCTGCAGGGCGATCGAGATGACGAGCACGACCATCGTGCCCGCGATGCGCCAGCGCAAGGGGCGCACGAGCGAACCCAGCAGCCGCAACGACCGGGCGCGAATCTGCTTCGACTCGGCGCGCGAGAAGTCATCGCGCTCTTCGCCTTCTACTCCTGTGACGCTCATCGGGTCACCTCGCCTTCGTTGTCGATGACTCTGCTCTCTCGGTCGATGGCGTCGCGCCGTCGGCCCTCTTGCTCGGCGAGCTTGAGCTCGCGGTCGACGCGCTCGGCAGTCGCGAGCTCTTCGTCTTCGAGCGACGACAGCACGTAGCGGTAGTGCTCGTTGCGCTTGAGCAGCTCGCTGTGAGTGCCCACGTCGGTGATGCGGCCCTCTTGCAGCAGCGCGACGCGGTCGGCCATCTGCACGGTCGAGGGGCGGTGAGCGACGATGAGACCCGTCGTCGTCGCGAGCACGCGCCGCAGCGCCGCCTCGACGAGGGCCTCGGTGTCGACATCGAGCGCACTGAGCGGGTCGTCGAGCACGAGCACGGCGGGGTTCGCCGCGACGGCGCGCGCGAGCGCGAGCCGCTGCCGCTGCCCACCCGAGAGGCTCAGCCCCTCTTCGCCGACGGTCGTGTCGACGCCGTCGGGCAGGCTGTGCACGAAGTCGGCCTGCGCGATGTCGAGCGCTTCGGCGAGCACTCGCTCTGCCTCGGCCGCCGCCTCGGGCGAGTCGCTGTCGGTGAGCTCGGGCCGGCCGAGCAGCACGTTGTCGCGCACGCTCGCCGAGAAGAGCGTCGCGTCTTCGAAGGCCATCGCGATGTGGCGGCGCAGCTCTTCGCGCGTGAGGTCGCGAATGTCGACGCCGTCGAGCAGCACCCGCCCCGAGGTCACGTCGTACAAGCGCGTGGCGAGCGCGGTCATCGTCGTCTTGCCGCTGCCCGTGATGCCGACGAGCGCCATGGTCTCGCCGGGTTCGAGGGTGAGGTCGATGCCGTTGAGGGTTCCGGGGGTGTCGGCAGCAGCATCCTGATACCTGAAGACCACGTTCTCGAACGTGAGCCGGCCGCTCGGCGAGGCGATCGTGCTCGGCGACTCGGGGTCGGTGATGGTGTTGATCTCGTCCATGACCTCGAAGAAGCGGTCGGTCGCCGTGCGCGCATCGAACGTCATCGAGAGCAGGAAGCCGATCGACTCGATCGGGAAGCGCAGCACTGTCGCGGTCGCGAAGAAGGCGAAGAGCTCGCCCACTGTGAGCTCACCGGCCGACGCGAGCGCGACGCCGCCGAGCAGGCACAGGGCGAACGCGACGTCGGGAATGAGCAGCAGCCAGAACCAGATGCCGGCGATCGCCTTGGCCTTCTCGATCTCGGTGCCGCGCAGCAGCTCAGCCTGGTCGGCGAACTTCAGCAGCGAGTGCTTGCCGCGCCCGAAGGCCTTCAAGACACGGATGCCGTGCACGCTCTCTTCGACCGCCGTGGCGAGGTCGCCCTGCTGGTCTTGCGCGCGGCGCGCGATGACCGAGTACTTGTTCTCGAACAGGTAGCCGTAGATCCAGAGCGGAATGCTCATGACGAGAAAGAGCAGTCCGAGCCAGAGGCTCCAGTTGATGAGCACCACGAAGCCGATCACGATCGTGATCGAGTTGACGATGAGCAGCACGAAGCCGAACGACAGCCAGCGGCGGATGAGGTTGAGGTCGCTCACCGCGCGGCTCAGCAGCTGGCCCGACTGCCAGCGGTCGTGGAAGGCGACCGGCAGGTCTTGCAACTGCGCGTAGAGGCCGTTGCGCATGCGGGCCTCGATGTGGGTGCCGGGGGTCAGCACGAACAGGCGGCGCAGCATGATGAACACGGCCTCGAGCACGCCGAGCACGAGCACGAGGATCGCCGCGGGCCAGATCTGGCCGGGGTCGCCCGTCGCGAGCGGACCGTCGACGAGGCCCTGCAGCACGATCGGGATGACGAGCGTGACGATGCCCGCGGCGAGCGCCGCGCCCATGCCCGCGTAGATCCACGGCATGGCCGGCTTGGCGTAGGGGTAGATGCGGGCGATGGCCCTGAAGGTGCTCAGTCGGGGCGCGCTGGGGGTGGTCGTCGACACAGTTGGTCCTCGAGGTGTCGCTGCGGCTCGTGGCCGCAGCGGTGTGCGGTGGATGCGGTGGCGTGGTGGTGGCGTGCTGTGGTGCGGCTCGCGGTCGGCGGGCAGCCCTCCAGACTATGCCTCAGGTCATACCTTTGTCGACGTGAGGCGCAATCGTGATTCGGGCGTTATCGAGAGCCCTCAGCGCACGAGCACGCTCAAGCACGTGACACAGCCTTCGAGCTTCTCGAACTCGCTGATGTCGACGGTCACGACGCGGTAGCCGAGCGACCTGATGAGCTCGGCACTTTCGGGCGCCGACGCCGCCATGAGCACGCGGTCGTCACCGAGCACGACCACGTGGCCGCCTTCGGGCTCGGGCATCGGCAAGAACGACCTCCACATCGACACGTCATCGACCGTCGAGGGATGCCCGACCACTGTTCCGTCGGGCAGCGCCGTCACCGCGCTCTTCAGGTGCAGCACTCTCGACACGGGCACCGCGACGACCTCTCGGCCCAGTCGGCCGGCGATCTCACGCAGCTGACGGATGCCCTCGGCGTTGGTGCGACCCCCGCGGCCGACGTAGATGGTGTCGGCGATCTGCAGCACGTCACCGCCGTCGAGCGTGCCAGGAGCGACGATGCGCTCGATGCGCAGCCCGAGCTCTCGGGCCGTCTGCTCGGCGGCATCGACCTCGGGCTTGCGCGAGTCTGCTCCTGGCCGCGTGACGACAGCGGTCGATCCGATGACGACGAGCACATCTTCGACGAACACCGAGTCGGGCAGCTCGTCGGCCGGAGGAACATCGACGATCGTGAAGCCCTCGGCGCGCAGCGTCTCGACATAGGCCTCCCACTGCTGATCGGCGAGGTCGGCGTCGACGGGCACGTGCTCTAGGTGAGTCACCTCGCCTTCGGCGAGACGTGCGGAGGGCATCCGCACGATCGCAATGCGCCGCGCCGGGCGGCTCGCCGCGCGCATGGTGATGACGCGACGCCCCACCGTCACGAGCGAGAGCACCGCGACGACCTGAAACAGCAGGTTGAAGCCGAAGACGCTCACCCACAAGTAGTCGATGAGCTCGCCCGAGATCGCGTTGCCCGAGGCGACGAGCGCGAGCAGCGCGCCCAGCCATGAGGCGACGAATGCAGCGAGCACGCCGACGAGCGCGGTGAGCAGTGGGTGCTCGAAGATGGGCGCCGTGCCGACGATCGTCAGAAACACGAACAGCAGCAGCGACGAGAACCCGAAGATGCCGTTGAGCTGCACCAGAACATCGAGCGTCGCGCCGTTGATCGCCGAGTAGAGCACGATCGTCACGAGGTGCGTGACGAGGGCGACCGCGAACGCGGCGAGGGCAGAGTCGAGCAGGCGGCGAGCGAGGGGGGTCATGCTGACAACGCTACTGCGCGAGCTAGTGGAAGAAGTGCCGCTCGCCCGTGAGGTACATGGTCACGCCGGCTGCGTGCGCCGCCGCGATGACCTCGTCGTCGCGCACCGAGCCGCCGGGCTGCACGACGGCCGCGACGCCCGCGTCGATGAGCACCTGCAGACCGTCGGCGAAGGGGAAGAACGCGTCAGACGCGGCGACCGAGCCGCGAGCCCGGTCACCGGCGCGCGATACGGCGAGGTGGCATGAGTCGACGCGGTTGACCTGCCCCATGCCCACGCCGACGGATGCTCCGCCCGAGGCCAGCAGAATCGCATTCGACTTGACGGCGCGGCACGCGCGCCAGGCGAATTCGAGGTCGGCGAGATGCTCGGCCGACGCCGGAGACCCGGAGACGAGGCTCCACGAGGCCGCTGCCGCAAACGTGCGGTCGGCGCTCTGTCGCAGCCACCCGCCGCTCACCTGCCGCAGCTCGACGTCGGGTAGCGTGAAGCCCGCGGGCAGCTCGAGCAGCCGGATGTTCTTCTTCTCACGCAGCACGTCGAGTGCCTCGGGCTCGAAGCCCGGCGCGACGACAACCTCGGTAAAGATGGGCGCGATCGATTCGGCTGCCTCGCGCGTGATGACGCGGTTGGCGGCGATCACTCCCCCGAATGCCGAGACGGGGTCGCAGGCGTGGGCTGCGGCATGGGCGGCGGCGATCGACGAGCCGACGGCGATACCGCAGGGGTTGGCGTGCTTGATGATCGCGACGGCGGGCTGAGACTGGTCGTAGGCCGCCCGCACGGCGGCGTCAGCGTCGACGAAGTTGTTGTACGACATCTCTTTGCCGTGCAGCTGCGTCGCCTGGGCGATGCCGTGCGAGCCGTCGGCGCGGTAGAGGGCGGCGCGCTGGTGGCTGTTCTCGCCATAGCGCAGCACCTGCTGCAGGCTCGCCCTCACATCAATCGTCGACGGGCTGCCGTCGGCGGCGGGGTGATCGCCGCGCACGCCGAGGTTGTCGGCGAACCAGCCTGCAACCGCGGTGTCGTAGGCGGCCGTGTGCGCGAAGGCTTTCGCGGCGAATCGCTGCCTCTGCAGAAGGGTGGTGCCGCCCAGCGTGATCGCCTTGGTCACCAGACGATAATCGGCGGGGTCGACAATGATGGCGACATTCGCGTGGTTCTTGGCGGCGGCGCGCACCATCGCGGGCCCACCGATGTCGATCTGCTCGACCACTGCGTCACCCTGCGCCCCCGACGCGACGGTCTCGACGAAGGGATAGAGGTTGACGATGACGAGGTCGAACGGGGCCACCCCGAGCTCGGCGAGCTGGGCCTCGTGCGCTTCGAGCCGCAGGTCGGCGAGAATGCCGGCGTGCACGCTCGGGTGCAGCGTCTTGACGCGCCCGTCGAGCGTCTCGGCGAAGCCCGTCACCTGCGCCACTTCGGTCACCGGATGCCCTGCCGCCGCGATAGTCGCCGCCGTCGAACCGGTCGACACCATCTCGACACCGGCCGCGGCGAGCGTCGCCGCGAGCTCGAGCAGGCCGGTCTTGTCGCTGACGCTCACGAGTGCGCGACGCACAGCAATCGCGTCGCGGTCGCGGTACAGGGCGGGGTCGTGGGCGGGTCCGGCCATCGGTGTCTCCAGTGATCGTCAGTGGGTGGATGCTGCGCCGAGCTCGATCGACCCGTCAGCGATGCCGCGAACGACGTCGATGAGCAGGCGCCGCTCGACAGGCTTGATGCGCTCGTGCAGGCGGTCTTCGGTGTCGTCGGGCAACACGGGCACTCGTTCTTGTGCGAGCACGGGGCCCGTGTCGACCCCGGAGTCGACAACGATGACGCTCGCCCCTGTCTGCGTGACCCCTGCGGCGAGCGCGTCGCGCACGCCGTGGGCGCCGGGAAACTCGGGCAAGTAGGCGGGGTGAGTGTTGATCAGGCGGGGGGCGAGTGCGTCGACGACGACGGGCGGCAGAATGCGCATGAGCCCGCTCAGCACGACGAGGTCGGGCTGCCACTCGGTGATCGACGCGAGCATCTCGGCACCCCACTCGTCGCGCGACGAGTATGACGTGAAGGGCACCGTGAACGACGGAATGCCGAACACTTCGGCGTGCGCGAGCCCCTCTGCGTCGCGGTCGGCTCCGACCGCGACGACGTGCGCGGGGTACTCAGGGTCACGGCACTGCTCGAGAAGAGCGCGCAGGTTCGACCCGCCGCCCGAGATCAGCACGACGACCCTCAGCACGCGCCCAGGCTACCGCGTGCGCACGGGGGCTTCGTGCCGAGGTGCCCGCGCACCGCCGGCAAGCAGGCCGAGGGCAGCTCCGATGAGGGTCTCGGCGAACATCCACAGGGCAATCGCCATCGGGTCGGGGCCGACGACCGCGAGGCGCCCGGGGCCGGCGGATCCGGCGGCGACGAAGGCCAGAAAGGCGGCGGCGATGGCCGCGACCCCCGCGGCGACCGTCGCTGCTGCGAGCGCCCAGGGCCACAGCGCTGCGTCGCCGATGCGGCGCATGATGCGCTGGCGCACCGCGACTCCCGCGACGAACGCGGCGAGCACCGGCACGAGAATCGTGGCAAAGCCGAGCGGTGAAGGCTCGGTCGGCAGCGCCCCGAGCACGGGAAGCGCCGGCAGCGGGCCGAGCGACACCCCGATGGGGCTCACAGTCGACCCGGCGCCGATCGCGAACCCTGGCCCGATCAGCCAGGCGGCCGACCAGATCACGAGGGTCGGCACCAGAGCCAGTTGCAGTGCAGTGAGTGCCACCCCGCCCAGCACATCGACCTGCAGCGCCTCATAGAGCGCGATCACCTGGCCATAGCCGAGCACGAGCGCTGCTGTCGTGAGCAGAGAGCCAGCGGCGGCGACCGTCGCGACGGCTCCGAGCCCCGCCCGCAGCCCCGCCCCGAGAGCGGCCGTGAGCGGCTGCGGCCCGTCGTCGATGAGCGCGCGCAGCCGCACTCGCGCCGGGTTCGTCGCACCGATCGACCCGATCGCCACTCCGAGGCCGTAGACGAGCGCCGGAAAGAGCACCGCCTGCCAGCGGGAGGGCAGTGCCGCGGCGTTCGCGGCGCTCAGCATGACGAGCGTTGAGAGCAGCGTCACCCCCGTGATCGCGACCAGCTCACCGAGAATGCGATGCCGCTGAGTGCGCAGTCGGCGCCCGAGCGCCACCCCTGCGAGCGCTGTCACGAGCGCGAAGCCGCTGAGCGCGAGAGTGACCACGATGGGGTCGGCGACGGCCACCAGCTCGAGCGACTCGGCCACCTCGGGGTCGAGCTGAAAGGTGACGGTGACGCCGTGGCCGAGCATCCAGATAATGACGGCCGCGTGCCAAAAGATCACCCAGTCGAGCTGGAAGCCGTAGTGCGCCGCCCACATCACCGTGAGAATGCTCAACGGAGCCGCGATGCCCAGCCCCACGAGTAGCAGCGCCTCGAGGGCACTGTAGATGACGGTCAGGCGGCGGGTCATGGCGCTCGCGAGCCTACTGCGGTCGGGCGCGCGCGCCGACCGCCCGCGCCGAGGGCGCGGCGCCCTCAGCCCAGAATGCTGCGTGCCGCGTCACGAGCTCGGCGCGCATCGGGTGCCTCGACGGCCGCGTGCGCGGCCCTTCTGCAGTCATCGAGCGTCACGTCGGCGAGTCGGCGCCCGACGGGAGTGATCGCGCGGGCCGCCATCGACAGGCTCGAGGCTCCGAGGCCGACGAGCACGGCGCTCAACGCGAGATCGGCGGCGGCCTCACCGCACACCCCGACCGGGGTGCCCGTCGCCGCACCGGCCTCGCCGATCATCGCCATGAGTCGCAGCAGTGAGGGCTGCCAGGGGTCGGCGAGGTCGGCCAGGTCCCCCACCATGCGATCGGCCGCCAGGGTGTACTGCGCGAGGTCGTTGGTGCCGATGCTGACGAAGTCGACGACAGCCATGAGCTCGCGCGCCGTGAGCGCCGCCGCGGGCGTCTCGATCATGACCCCGACGGTCGCGATGCCCGCACTGCGCGCGAGGGCGACGAACTGCTCGGTCTCGGCCAGCGTGGCGATCATGGGTGCCATGACCCAGGCGTCGGCGCTCTCGGCTGCCGCTGCCTCAGCGATCGCCGTGAGTTGGCGCTCGAGCACGCCGGGGTCTCGCCGTGCCGTTCTGACGCCACGAACACCGAGCGCCGGGTTCGGCTCGTTGTCGGCGGTGAGAAAGGGCAACGGCTTGTCGCTGCCGGCGTCGAGCGTGCGCACGACGACTCGCTGGCTAGGAAACGCCGTGAACACCGCGCGGTAGTCGGCCACCTGCTCGGTGACGGTCGGCTCGGTGTCTCGGTCGAGAAAGCAGAACTCGGTGCGGAACAGCCCCACCCCTTCGGCTCCTCGTTCGACCGCGCGCGCCACATCTCGCGGCGCTCCGACGTTGGCGCTCAGTAGCACGCGGTGGACGTCGGCGGTGCCGCCCGGGCCGACGAACGGGGGAAGGGTGATGACGCCTGTCGCCGTGGCCTGCGCCGCGTGGTCGGGAGAGAGGATGAACTCTGCCGTGTCTCCGTCGACGAGCACGAGCGTGCCATCGGCGATCTCTGTTGCCCCAGCGCGGCCGACGATGGCGGGCAGCCCGAGTTCGCGCGCGATGATCGCGGTGTGCGACGTCGGGCCGCCCTGCTCGGTGACGAGGGCGAGGCAGATCGACGGGTCGAGAGTCACCGTGTCTGCCGGAGCGAGGTCGTCGGCGATGAGGATGTATGGCTCGCTGCGATCAGGGATTCCCGGCGGCTGCTCGCCCCGCAGCGCCGCCACGAGGCGGTTGCGCACGTCGAGCAGGTCGGTGATGCGCTCGGCGAAGAGACCGCCAGCCTGCCGATACTGTTCGACGAGCTCTGCCGCTGTCTCCCACGTCGCCCGCGCTGGGCTCAAGCGGGCTTCGCGGATGCGCGTGGTCACCCCCGTCATCCACGCCGGATCGTTCGCCATCGCCACGGTCGCCTCGAGCACCGCGCGACGCTGCCCATCGACGCTGGCCGCGCGCGCTCGATAGTCATCGGCAACTCGCTCTCGAGCATCCGTCGTCGCCTCGACGGCCGCCTCGATGTCACCCTCGGCGAGCCGCTCGGCCGGATCGGGCTCACGCACGCTGCGGCGCAGCACCACGACGGGGCCGATCACCCGCCCTCCGCTCACGCCGATCGGGCCGGTCGTCAGCGGCACGGTCTCAGCGGCAGCTGGCTCTGCAGGGGCCGCAGGCCCCGCCTCTGCGCCGACCAGCTCTTCGCCGAAGCCTTCGTCGATGAGCTCGTGCAGTCGAGCGACAGCGGCCCCCGCGTCATGACCATGAGCTGAGATGCGCACGACCGTGCCCGCCTTCGCGGCGAGCGTGGCGATGCCGATCGGGCTCGCTGCCGAGACTGGTGCTCGGTCGCCGGCACTCAACGTGACGGCCGACTCGAACTCTGCCGCTACGCCCGCGATGATCGCGGCGGGTCGAGCGTGCAGGCCAGCAGCATTACGCACGACCACCTCAGCGGTGGCATCAGGCGCTCCGCCGTCGGCAGTCGGCTGCAGGGCAGGCGCCGTCGCGACCCCCAAGTGCTCGAGCTTCGGGGTGAGAGCCGCTGCCGCCTCGGTGGCGACCTCATCGAGCGGTGCTCCACCGGCCGCGCGCACGACGGCTGCGAGCATGCCCTCGACGAAGGGTGCCGCGACGAGTCTCACTCGATCGGCGAGCGGGGGCTCGAGAAACTCGAGGGCGAGTTCGGCGCTCATGATCGCCGACCCGAGATCCATGATGACCACCACGCCGTCGCCCGAATCGACCTCGGTGATCGCGGCCGCGATGCGGGCGGCGTCGGTTCCGGTGCCGCCCTCGGCCGAGCCGGCCGCAGCGGCAATGGCCGGGCCGCCTTGACTCGTCATCTCGAGAGCGAGCGCGATGGCCGCGTCGGCCAGTGCGCGGCTGTGCGAGACGGCGACGACACCGACTGAGCTCATGCTGCTGCGACCCGCGCGAGAGCGTCGAACAAGAGAGCGGTCGACGCCGCACCCGGGTCGAGATGGCCGGCGCTGCGCTCACCGAGATAGCTCGCTCGACCCTTGCGGGCGACGAGCGGTTCAGTGGCGTCGCGGCCGGCCGCGGCGGCATCGCGCGCAGCCGCGGTGGCCTCGGCGAGCGTGGCACCCGCCGCGACCGACGCATCGAGAGCATCGAGCGCCGGCGACATCGCGTCGAACATGGTCTTGTCGCCCGCTTCTGCCTTGCCTCGCGCGACCACGCCGTCGAGACCTGCGCGCAGTGCCGTGGCGAGCGCGGCAGCGTCGCACTCAGTCACGGGGCCCGCGGCCATGCCGAGTCGCAGAAAGAACGTGCCGTACAGGGGCCCGCTGGCGCCGCCGACCGAGGTGACAAGGGTCATGCCGACCACTTTGAACAACTCGTCGGCGGTCGCCGCGGGAGCGTCGCCCACTTTCTCCATCACCGCGGCCATTCCGCGGGCCATGTTCGAACCGTGATCGGCATCGCCGATCGCCGAGTCGAGTTCGGTCAAGTACGACTTCTGCTCGGTGACGCTCGCGTGAAATGCCGCGAGCCAGGCGATGAAGCCGTCGATGGTGAGGGTGTCGCTCATGGTTCTCCTTGATGTGCGAATTCTGGCCGATGCCCGAGTCAGCGACCCCAGCGCAAGCCGGGAGTCTCGACCGGGGCGTCCCACAGCGAGAGCATCTCGTCGTCGGCGCGCAGCACCGTCACCGAGCAGCCGGCCATGTCGAGCGAGGTGATGTAGTTGCCCAGGAGCGTACGAGCCACGGTGACGCCGTGCTTCTCGAGAATTGCCGCGACCTCGCCATACATGAGGTAGAGCTCGATCATGGGCGTGCCGCCCATGCCGTTGAGCATGACGATCGACGGCGCGCCGCCGAAGTCGAGGTCGCCGAGAATGGGCTCGACCAGTTGCTCTGCGATGTGTCGTGCGTCGGCCAGTGGAACACGGTGACGACCAGGCTCGCCGTGAATGCCGACACCGATCTCCATCTCGTCGTCTGGCAGGTCGAAGGTCGGCTTGCCCGCGGCGGGCACCGTGCAGCTCGTAAGGGCCATGCCCATCGACCGACCGGTGGCGTTGACCGCCTCGGCCAGGGTCACCAGCTCGTCGAGACTGCGACCTTGCTCTGCAGCCGCCCCGACGATCTTCTCGAGCAGCACCGTGAGACCGACTCCGCGACGGCCCGCCGTGTAGAGCGAATCCTGCACGGCGACGTCATCGTTCACGACGACCGTCTTCACCTCGACCTTGGCCTCCATCGCCGCGAGCTCGGCCGCCATCTCGAAGTTCATGACGTCGCCGGTGTAGTTCTTGACGATGTGCAGCACTCCCGCGCCCCGGTCGACCTCAGTCGTGGCCGCCTGCATCTGGTCGGGGGTCGGAGACGTGAACACTTCTCCTGCGCAGGCTGCGTCGAGCATCCCGAAGCCCACGAAGCCGCCGTGCAGCGGTTCGTGACCCGACCCGCCGCCGCTCACGAGCGCGACGGTGCCGTGATCTTTCGGGGTGGCGCGGTAGATGACCCGGTTGACGTGGTCGACCCTTTGCGAGGGGTGCGCGGCCTCGATGCCCTTGAGCGCATCGGCGAGCACCGCTTCGGGTGCATTGATCAGTTTCTTCATCGAACCTCTCCGTCCTGCTTCGCGAGGGTGTCTTTCAGACCAGTCTTGTCGGTCGAGGTGTGTGCAATCAGTGCGAAGGTGAGCGCGGCGAGAACTCCCGCCAGCAGCTCGGCCCCGACGTAGACCGGCCACTGCTCCCAGGCGACCTCGCCGCCCAGTATCTGCTGCACAAGCATGGGGCCGGTGGTGCGCGCGGGGTTGATCGAAGCGCCCGTGGTCGGAGCCACGGGAATGATGGCGGCGAAGACCACGAACCCGATGGCGAGCCCCGCCCAGCCGGGCGAGGCCTTGCGGTAGATCACGCCGAAGACGGCGAAGACCAGCAAGAAGGTGCCGACGAACTCGGCGAAGAACGCCTGGTACCAGGGGGTCTCGCTCGCATAGCTGGCGACGCCGAGGCCGACCTCGCTCGCGCGCATGCCCAGCACGCCGACGATCGTGAAGGCGCCGACGATCGCACCGAGCAGCTGCGCGGCGAGGTATGCCGGCACCTGTCGCCAGGGAAACTTGCCTGCGACCGCGAGACCGATCGTGACAGCCGGGTTGATGTGGTTGCCCGAGATGTAGCCGAACACGTAGACCGTGACGACCACGATGGTGCCGAACGCGAGCGAGATCATGCCCAGATCGGCCATCGTGAACGGCGCGTCACCGTTCACGATGAGAGTTGCCGGCACCGAGCCCACCCCGACGAAGACGAGGAAGGCCGTGCCCAGAAATTCGGCGGCGAGCTTCTGCCACTGCCGGTTGTCATCCATATGTGCTCCTTCGAACATGCGGATCATCGATGGGCTCCGTGCCCCACGTTCCCGAACGATTCTGGAACGTCATTCGATAATGTCGAATACTTGCCGCAAAACGGGGGCATGTCAAGACTGAATCTGCACAAGATGCGATCAGTTCGCGCGCATAATGGTCAGACCCCACGAAAGGTTCATCGGTGATCCAAGCAATCGACCGCGCCGCGCGCGTGCTGTCATCGCTGCAGGGTGCTCGGCACCTGGGCATCACCGAGCTTGCCGGCATTCTCGAGCTGCCCCCCTCGACGGTGCACGGCATCGTCAAATCGCTGCAGACCCACGGGCTGGTGGCCAAAGAGCCGGGCAGCCAGCGCTACATGCTCGGCCCCGCGCTGCTGAAGCTCTCGAACGTCTACCTCGACACCCTCGACGTTCGGGCGCGCGCCATGCGCTGGACCCGTGAACTCGCTCGACGCACCGGGCTCTCGACGCGACTGGGCGCCGAACTCTTTGACGAGGTCATCATCATTCACCACAACCGTCGCCCCGACGGCAGCCAGCAGATGCTCGAAACGGGCATCACCATACCTGCCCACGCTTCGGCGCTCGGCAAGGTGCTGCTCGCATATCACCCGAGCGCCGCCGACGAGCTGCTCGCCAAGCCGCTGCGCGCGCTCACGGGCGACACCGTGACCGACCCCGCCACGCTTCGCCTGCAACTCGCCGGAGTCGCCGAACGGGCCCTGGCCATGGAAGAAGACGAAGCCGTGCTCGGTGAGTCGTCGGTGGCCGTGCCCGTGGTCGATCGCAGCGGTGCGGTCATCGCAGCAGTCTCGGTCGTCATGCCTTCGAGCGAGTGGCCGCCCGAAGCGGGCGTGCTCAACGACCTTCGCGAGACCGCGCGCAACATCTCGCGCGAGCTCGGCTACTCAGAGTGGCCGCCGAAGGTCATTGCCCACGACGACTGAGCGAAGGCCCTCGGCGCGTGCCGCGAGTCGCCCACGAGCGCCGCGAGTGGGCGCCCCGGTCAGCTACAGCGCCGCGATGACCTCACGCATGAGAGTCGCCGTCTCGCTCGGCGTCTTGCCGACCTTGACTCCGGCCGCCTCGAGGGCTTCCTTCTTGGCCTGCGCGGTTCCTGCAGAGCCGCTGACGATTGCGCCGGCGTGGCCCATCGTCTTGCCCTCAGGGGCCGTGAATCCGGCAACGTAACCGACGACCGGCTTGGTCACATTGGCCCTGATGAAGTCGGCAGCACGCTCTTCTGCATCGCCGCCGATCTCGCCGATCATGACGATGGCCTTCGTCTCAGGGTCAGCCTCGAAGGCGGCGAGCGCATCGATGTGCGTCGTGCCGATGATCGGGTCGCCCCCGATACCGATCGCGGTCGAGAAGCCCAGATCACGCAGCTCGTACATCATCTGGTAGGTCAGGGTGCCCGACTTCGACACGAGGCCGATCGGGCCCTTGCCGGTGATCGTCGCCGGAGTGATGCCCACGAGCGATTCGCCCGGCGTGATGATGCCGGGGCAGTTCGGGCCGATGATGCGCGTGGCATTGCCCTTGGCCTGGGCGTGCGCCCAGAGCTCGGCGGAGTCTTGCACCGGGATTCCTTCGGTGATGATCACCAGAAGACCGATTCCCGCATCAATGGCTTCGATCGCGGCGTCTTTCGCGAACGCAGGCGGCACGAACGCGATCGAAACATCGGCACCCGTCTGCGCCATCGCCTCGGCCACGCTGCCGAACACCGGCAGCTCGATGGCCGAGCCGTCGGCTGCCGTGTGGGCCACGGTCGTGCCCGCCTTGCGAGCGTTGACGCCACCGACCACCTGGGTTCCGGCCTTGAGCATGAGAGCGGTGTGCTTGGTGCCCTCACCGCCCGTGATGCCCTGAACGATGACCTTGGAGTCTTTGGTCAGAAAGATCGACATGGTTCGTGGTCCCTTACTTCGCAGCCAGCGCGGCGGCCTTGTCGGCGCCGTCGTCCATCGAGGTGGCGAGCGTCACCAGGGGGTGATTCGCGGCCGCCAGAATGCGCCGACCCTCGTCGACGTTGTTGCCGTCGAGCCTCACCACGAGCGGCTTGGTGGCGGAGTCACCGAGAATCTCGAGTGCCTTCACGATGCCGTTCGCGACGGCGTCGCACGCCGTGATACCTCCGAAGACGTTGACGAACACGCTTTTAACCTGGGGGTCGCCGAGAATGACGTCGAGCCCCGCGGCCATGACCTCGGCCGAGGCGCCGCCGCCGATGTCGAGAAAGTTGGCGGGCTTCACGTTGCCGTGGGCCTCGCCGGCATAGGCGACGACATCGAGCGTCGACATCACGAGACCGGCGCCGTTGCCGATGACGCCGACCTCGCCATCGAGCTTCACGTAGTTGAGGTCATACTGCTTGGCCTTCGCCTCGAGCGGGTCGGCCGAATCAGAGTCGGCGAGCTCGGCGTGGTGCGGTTGACGGAACTCGGCGTTCTCGTCAATGCTCACCTTGCCGTCGAGCGCCACGATGGCCCCGGAGCCTGTCTTGACCAGCGGGTTGACCTCGACGAGCGTGGCGTCTTCTTTCACGAAGACGTCGTAGAGCGACACGAACACCGGCGCGACCGTGTCGACCAGGTCGGCGGGAAACTTCGCTGCGGTGGCGATCTCACGAGCGACCTCGAGGTCGATGCCGCGACCTGGGTCGACGGCGACGCGAGCCAGGGCATCCGGCCGTTCTTCGGCCAGCTGCTCGATCTCAACTCCGCCCTCGAAGCTGCACAATGCCAGATAGTTGCGGTTGGCGCGGTCGAGCAGCACCGAGAAGTAGTACTCTTCAGCGATGTCGGCGCCGGCGGCGACCATGACGCGCTTCACGACGTGGCCCTTGATATCGAGGCCCAGGATGCTCTGCGCGTGCTGCTCGGCCTCGTCAGCAGTCTTGGCGACCTTGACGCCACCAGCCTTGCCTCGACCACCGATCTTGACCTGGGCTTTGATGACCGTCACCCCGCCGATCGACTCGGCGGCCGCGCGAGCCTCGGCAGGGGTGTCGGCGATGATGCCCGGCAGCACGGGAACACCGTGCTTCTCGAAGAGGTCTCGGGCCTGATACTCGAAAAGATCCACGCTGTTCGTCCCATCCGCGTGCTCAAGAAAGAGGAAGCGCGATCAGTCTCTCGACGTCGAGATTTCTCGATATCGAGACAAATCGCAGTGTCTACTGTACCGTCGCGTCGAGCACGCCGTGACCGTCAGGCGTCGTCGTCGCGCCGCACCACGAGCATGGTCACGTCGTCTGCGCGTGCGCCGCGAGCGCGTGCCCGAATGGCGTCGATGATCTCCCACGGGTCTTTCGTGAGCATGGCGAGGGCGACCAGATTGTCGAGCGAGCCGAGGGTGCCGTCGTAGAGGTCGAGCACACCGTCGCTCATGACCACGAGAGTGTCACCGGGCTCGAGCGTGACCTGCTGCTGCGACCACTCGGTCTCGACGCTGACGCCGAGGGGCGGTGACGCCGACCTGAGCCGCTGCGAGGTGCCGTCGGCATGAGCGATGACCGACAGGCCGTGACCTGCGTCGACGTATGAAAGCACTCCAGAATCCATGTCGAGGCGCCCGTGAAACGCCGTGACGAACACTCCGGCGCTGTCGAGATCGATCGAGAGCGCGGCCGAGGCCGCGTCGACCGCGCCCGCCACGTCGCCGAACCGAGAGGCAGAACGCAGCACCGCCCTCACGGTCGCCGCGATGATCGCCGCGCCGATTCCCTTGCCCATGGCGTCGGCGAGCGTGATCGCCGCCCCCTCCCCCACCGGGTACCAGTCGTAGAAGTCACCGCCCACTGCCCGTGCCGGAATGCACACGCCAGCGATCGACCACCCCGGCATGCTGAGGAGCTTCTGCGGCAGCAGACCCTGCTGCACCTCAGACGCCCTGCTGAGCTCTTGGCTCACCGTCAGTTCTTGCTGCACCCACACGGCGAGGTCTCGAAGCATCTCGGTCTCTCGGGCCGAGAAGTGCCGAGGGCGAGGGTCGTAGATGCAGAACGCGCCGATGCGCTCGCCGCCGGGGGCCTGCAGCGGAAAACCCGCGTAGAACGAGATCGTGTCTGGGTCGGCCTTGTCTGCGTAGCGTTCGTCGACCGTCATGTCGCCGACCACGAGCGGCTCTCCTGACTGCGCCACGAGCGAGCACATCGACTTCGAGCGGCTGATCTCGGGGCTCGCCGGCCCCACGATCGACTTCGACCACTGCCGGTCGTGATCGATGAAGTTCACCGCAGCGCTCTGCACACCGAACAGCTGCACGGCAAGCCGGGTCACACGATCGAACCGCTCTTCCGGCGGGGTGTCGAGAATGCCCATGTCGTCGAGGGCGCGCTGACGCGCCATCTCGTCGATGACGCCGGCGATCGAGATCGACGGCATCGGCTTGCGAGCCGGTGCCGATGCGGCCCGTCGAGCCCGCACGACTGTCCAGTGATTCACGCCTTCGACGCGGCGATGCTCGACGCTGTCGCTGAGTGCCTCCATGAGCGGAAGGCCCCGCCCCCGCTCAGCGAGCGTGTGGGGCATCTCACGATCGGCGAGCTCGACGCGATCGACCGAGCCCCCGTCGGTCACGGTCGCCTCGATACGGTCGTCGTACACGACGATGTTGAGCGAGAAGCTGATCTCGCCGCCCTCGTTCGCGTGCTCGATCACGTTGGCCGTGAGCTCGACGATCGCGAGTTCGGCTCCCATGCGATCGGCCGGGTCGAGCCCGGGGGTCTGCGCCCAGATCGTGGCCAGCAGATCTTGCACCGTGTCGACCGTGTCCGGGGGGCTGCTCAAGCGCACCGAACGGGCGATGACCTCAGGCATGAGTGAAGGCGTCGCCCACCGAATCGTAGCTCTTGAGCGTCGAGCTCATGTTGGTGAGCTCGAGCACCAGCTGAGCCTGCTCTGCGGGGCGCACGAGCCGCAGGTCTCCTCCTGCCGCCCGCACCGCTTTGAGCCCCGCGATCAGCGCACCGAGGCCAGACGAATCGAGAAACACCACCCGTGAGAGGTCGACAGCCACGTTCGGGTGGTTGTCATCGATCGCGCTCTGGATGGCCTCCCGCATGCGTGCGGCGGTCACCATGTTGAGGCGGCCGGCGACCGAGACCTCGGCCACTCCGAACGGGTGGTGCACCACTGTGAGATCCATCGCGCATCCTTACGGTCGACGTGTTACCCCATTATGGCTACAGCTTTTCGATCGGGTTCAACGCGGACAAGCGTTGAACAGAAAGTCTGCTCGAAAAGCTACAGCTTTTCGATCGGAGCTATTTTGATGAGCAGGCGCTTGCGCCCGGCCGTGTCGAACTGCACTTCGGCGATGCTCTTCGCCCCGACACCGGTCACGGCGCTCACCGTTCCGTCTCCGAAGTCGACGTGCCTGATGCGATCGCCCACCGCGAGGGTGAGGTCGCCGTTGTCGCGCACGGTTGCCGTCACCCGGTTCGCCCACTCGGTCTTGGGCTTGCCTGCTGGCAGCGACGTGCCGTAGCTGAACCGTTCGCGACCCCCACCGAGGCTTCGGGTCGACGACCGAGTGCCCATTCCCGGAGAGTCGCGCCAGTCGATCAGCTCAGCGGGAATCTCTTGCAGGTATCGGCTCGGGCTCGCGACGGTCGTGTCGCCGAAGGTCGAGCGCGTCATGGCGAGGCTCACGTGCAGCTTCTTGCGGGCGCGAGTGATGCCCACATAGAACAGGCGCCGCTCTTCGGCGGGGCCGCCCGGCTCAGCGGCACTCATCTGGTGCGGCAGCAGGTTCTCTTCGACTCCGGTGATGAAGACGGCGTCATACTCGAGGCCCTTCGCGGTGTGCAGGGTCATGAGCGAGACCGTGCCGCTCGAGTCATCGAGGTCGTCGGCGGCCGCGACGAGCGCGACCTCGGTGAGAAAGTCGACGAGCCGGCCCTCGGGGTTGTTCTTCTGAAACTCGCGCGTCACCGCCACGAGCTCTTCGACGTTCTCTGCCCGCGCTTCGTCTTGCGGGTCGCGACTGCCTCGCAGTAGCTCGAGGTACTTGGTGCGCTCGATGATCGTCGTGAGGGCATCCGGAACCGGCATCGACTCGATCTTCTCTGCCACATCGTCGAGCAGCGTCGCGAGGTCGAGAATGGCGCTCGTCACCTTCGGGCCGAGCCCCAGGGCGGCGGCGTCGCGCAGCGCATCGTGCATGGTGCCGCCCAGCTCGTCGGCGTGATTCGCCAAGGCGGTCTCGGTCGCCGGCCCGATACCCCGCTTCGGGGTGTTCAGGATGCGCCGCATCGCGAGGCCATCGGACGGGTTCGCGACCGCGATGAGGTAGGCCATCATGTCTTTGATCTCGGCTCGCTCGTAGAACTTGGTGCCGCCGAGCACGCGGTAGGGGATGGCCGAGCGGATGAAGATCTCTTCGAGCGCTCGGGTCTGCGCGTTGGTGCGGTAGAACACCGCGATCTGGCTATATGGCATGCCAGAGTCATGCAGCGTGCCGATCTCGTCGGCGACGAACTGCGCTTCGTCGTGCTGGCTGTAGCCCGTGAAGCCGACGATCTTGTCGCCGGCGCCGACCGCCGTGAACAGGTTCTTGGCGATGCGGTCGAAGTTGTTGGCGATGACCGCGTTGGCTGCGTCGAGAATCGTCTGCGTCGAGCGGTAGTTCTGCTCGAGCAGCACGACCTCTGCGCCCGTGAAGTCGCGCTCGAACTCGACGATGTTGCGAATATCGGCGCCACGGAAGGCGTAGATCGACTGGTCGGAGTCGCCGACCACGGTGAGATTCGCACCGGGGATGCCCCCGCTCGAGTCGAGCTCGACACGAGTGTCGTCTGGCACATGCTGCGGCTCGACCGGGCGCGTGAGCTCACGAATGAGGGCGTACTGCGCGTGATTGGTGTCTTGATATTCGTCGATGAGGATGTGCCGGAAGCGCCGCTGGTAGAGCGCCGCCACTGTCGGAAAGGCGCGGAACAGATAGACCGTCTGCGCGATGAGGTCGTCGAAGTCGAAGGCGTTGGCCCGGCGCAGCTCGGCCGAGTACCGACGGAAGATCTCGAGGAACATGACCTCGGTCGGATCATTCGGGTTGAGCTGGCGGCTGTAGCCCTCGGCGTCGATGAGTTCGTTCTTGAGCCGAGAGATCTTGCCAGCGACTCCGCTCACCGTGAAGCCCATGGTGTCGGCCTGCATCTCTTTGACGATGCGCTTGATGAGGGCACGGGAGTCGGCGGAGTCGTAGATCGTGAACGCCGCACCGAACCCGAAGTGCTCAGCCTCACGGCGCAGAATGCGCACGCACGCCGAGTGGAACGTCGAGATCCACATGCCCTGGGCAGCCTCGCGGCCGACGAGCAGCTCGACGCGCTCGCGCATCTCGGCTGCCGCCTTGTTGGTGAAGGTGATGGCGAGAATCTGGCTCGGCCAGAGCTCTCGATCGCGGATGAGCCGAGCCACTCTGCGCGTGAGCACCGCGGTCTTGCCCGACCCGGCGCCCGCCACGATGAGCAGCGCTTGCGACCGGCTGAGCACCGCTGTGCGCTGCTGCGGGTTGAGCCCGTCGAGCAGCGGGTCAGCGTCGGTGACGGCAGCGGCGGCAGGGGTGCTCATGACCGACCCAGTCTAGGTCGATGCGCCGACGCGCGCCGTGGAGGGCGACGGCTCGTTCACAGTGCCGCGCGAGCCTCGAGCGCGAGGTCGGGGTGGTCGGCGAAGACCCCGTCGACACCGGTGCGCATGACCGACTGAAAGTACGTGAGCCAGTCGCCGTGGGCCGCTGCCGCTGGGCCGATGCGGCACGGGGCGGGCAGAAAGCGGTTCTCGGGCCGCAAGGTCCAGGTGTAGGCGTTGAGGCGCGCCGCGTGAGCGCGAGCGACGAGGTCTGATGCCGCGAGGCCGCTGTCGAGCGGCACCCAGGCAGAGCCAGGCTGGCCCGCACCCCGGGGGGCCGCCGTGACGAGCAGAGAGGCGTCGACGCTGACCCCGTCGATGCCTGCCGCGCGCAGTCGCGCGAGCCCAGCATCCGTCAGGTGGTCGGCGAAGGTGAGCGCCGAGGCACCGTCGCGGGCGACGAGGTCGGCGGGGCTGCCCGACTTCTCGAGCAGGTAGACATACTCGGCAGGCAGACCGCGCTCTCGCAGTTCGGTGAGCACGGTCTGCTCGAACGACTCGACCACGAGCTGGCCCGGCGAACCCCAGTCGCGCAGCTCGTCCGCCACGAGCTCGTCGAGCGGCAGGCCGCGGCCCGCGAAGTAGGTGGCGTGCTTGACCTCGACGACCAGGCGCACAGGGCGCCCTGTGCCGGGGACGGGCGGTGCGTCGTCGATGAGGCGCATGAGGTCGCGCAGCCGCAGCAGGCTGAACCGATCGTCGAAGCGGGCTGAGGCCTGACGCACCTTCGGCAACCGCTCTCGAGCCCGCAACGTCGAGAGCTCGGCCCACGTGAAGTCGTCGGTGAACCAGCCGGTGACGCGCTCGCCGTCGATCTCGCGCGTCGTGCGACGATCGACGAACTCGGCGTGATCGGCCACATCGGTCGTGCCCGAGATCTCGTTCTCATGGCGCAGCACGAGCTCGCCGTCGCGAGTCGCCACGACGTCGGGCTCGATCGCCTCACCACCGAGCGCGAGCGCGAGCCGGTAGGCCGCCTCGGTGTGCTCAGGGCGGTACCCGCTGGCGCCGCGGTGCGCGATGACGAGCGGGGGCTGGGGGTGGTGCGTCGACGACGCGGGCCCTGGCTCAGTCACGGCGACCACGCTACGCGATAGCGTCTGAGCATGAGCGCCGTCACTCCCGAGCCGCCGCCGTCGCTGATGACCCCGTCGTCGCCGCCCGCGCCCGCCGCGGCGCCTCTCGCTGCTGGCGAGCCGAGGGCCGATCTGCTCGCGGGAGTGCCCGGGGTCTCACTCGACGAGCCCTCGTCGAGGCGAGCCCGCCGCGAGCACCGCCCCCTCAATGCCCTGGCCGTCGCCGCACTCATCCTCGCCATACTGCTGAGCCCGCTCGCCGCACTCTTCGGGCACATCGCAGCCGGGCAGATCTCACGATCGAAGGGTCGCGAGCGAGGGGTCGTGATCGCCTGGGTCGCGGTCGGCCTCGGCTACCTCTGGCTCGTCGGCGCCATCATCGCCGGCGTGGTCATCTGGCAGGTGCTCACGGGATGAGCGCTACTGCGGCAGTGCCAGAGGCTGCCGCCCAGCTCGAGCTGCGCTGGGGGCGCTACCGCGAGCGCGTCGTGGTGGGCCTCGTGCTGATCGCCGGCGGCCTCGTGCACCTGCAGGCAGCGAGCACCCTCAACCTCATCCCGCTCATCGTCGGGTCGTCCGCGCACGTTCTCGGCTGGCTGCTCATGCCGGCGACGGCATGGAGGCGATTGGTGCCCCTGCTGCCGAGCACCCTCGTGGTCTGGCTGCTGCTGACCGGCCCGCAGTCGATGTGGACTCTCACCGTGCCCTTCGTCTGCTGGCTCATCGTGCGGCACCGGCCAGCCCGCAGCTACTTGGCGCTCGGGCCCGTGCTGCTCAACGGCGTGGTCGCGGTGGCCGTCTTCAGCGAATACGACGGGATGCTCGCCGCGATGTCGATCTCGACCGTCGTGCTCGTCGGCTCTGCGTGGTGGGCTGCCGCGCTCGCGCGAGGGGCACGCCCCACAGCCGCTGCTGAGCCTGGGTGAAGCGCATTCGCGGAGAGATTCTCTACACTGCTCTTATGGCCTCCTCGAACCCCGCATTCTCGAACTCACCTGCTTTCACGCAGAGCGCCACGAAGGCGATCCAGTGGACTCAAGAGCCCTCGGCTCAGCAGCTCGACGAGCTGTACGCGCGCTCGGCGGCGACGCCCGAGCAGATGGACCGCATGACTTACGAGAACACGATCGTCAAGACCGTCGTGGCGTTCTTCGTGCTGCTCGTCGGCGCAGCGATCGGATGGTTCATTCCCGCGCTGACGATTCCCGCCGCGATCATCGGCTTCGTGCTCGCCCTCGTCAACATCTTCAAGAAGAAGCCGTCTCCCGGCCTCGTGCTTGCTTACGCGGCCGTGCAGGGCCTGTTCGTCGGGGGCATCTCGGGCATTTTCGAGACGATCTACCCCGGAATCGTGACGCAAGCGGTATTGGGAACCTTCGCCGTCGTCGGAGTGGTGCTTGCGCTTTTTGCGAGCGGCAAGATTCGCGCTTCAAAGCGCGCTACCAAGGTCTTCCTCGTCGCGATCGTCGGGTACATGCTGTTCTCACTCATCAACCTGGGCCTGATGATCTTTGGCGTGACAGACTCGGCATTCGGACTGCGCAGTGAGCCCAGCTTTATCTTCGGCATTCCGTGGGGCGTCATCATCGGCATCTTTGTGATCCTGCTCGCCTCATACTCGCTCGTGCTCGACTTCGAGTCGATCAAGACGGGCGTGCAGCGCGGCGCCCCTGCCGTCTGGGGCTGGCAGGCAGCCTTCGGCATCATGGTGACCGTCATCTGGCTGTACCTCGAGATTCTGCGCATGCTCGCGATCTTGCGCGGCGACTGATTCTGTGCCTCATGAGAAAGGGCCGCCCTTCGGGGCGGCCCTTTCTCATTCCCATTCGATCGTGCCGGGGGGCTTCGACGTGACGTCGAGCACGACGCGGTTGACACCGGTGACCTCGTTCGTGATGCGGTTCGAGATGCGCGCGAGTACGTCGTATGGCACGCGAGTCCAGTCGGCGGTCATCGCATCTTCTGAGCTGACCGGTCGCAGCACGATCGGGTGCCCATAGGTGCGCCCGTCACCCTGCACTCCCACCGAGCGCACGTCGGCGAGCAAGACCACTGGGCACTGCCAGATCTCGGCGTCGAGCCCCGCTGCCGTGAGCTCGGCGCGCACGATCGCGTCGGCCTCACGCAGCAGCTCGAGCCGCTCGTGCGTGACCTCGCCGATGATGCGAATGCCGAGGCCAGGGCCGGGAAAAGGCTGGCGCGACACGATCGCTTCGGGCAGGCCGAGCTCGCGGCCGATCGCCCGAACCTCGTCTTTGAACAGTGTGCGCAGGGGCTCGACGAGCTCGAACTCGAGATCGTCGGGCAGGCCGCCGACGTTGTGGTGGCTCTTGATGTTGGCCGTGCCGGTGCCGCCTCCAGACTCGACGACGTCGGGGTACAGCGTGCCCTGCACAAGAAACTTGACGGCCTCGCCGTCGCCCTGCGCCTCGAGCACGAGAGCCTCAGCGGCGTTCTCGAACGTGCGGATGAACTCGCGGCCGATGATCTTGCGCTTCGTCTCGGGCTCGGTGACACCCGTGAGGGCGTCGAGAAACTGCTGGCGAGCATCCACCGTCACCAGTCTGATGCCCGTCGCCGCCACATAGTCTTCTTCGACCTGCCGGCGCTCGTCAGCGCGCAGCAGGCCGTGGTCGACGAAGACGCACACCAGCTGATCGCCCACCGCCTCGTGCACGATGGCTGCCGCGACCGCAGAGTCGACGCCGCCAGACAGCCCGCAGATCACGCGCGCCGAGCCCACCTGCCCGCGAATGCGGTCGACCTGCTCGGCGATGACGTTGCCGCTGTTCCAGTCGGCGGCGATGCCCGCAGCCTTGTGCAAGAAGTTCTCGAGCACGCGCTGCCCGAACTCTGAGTGCTTGACCTCGGGGTGCCACTGCACGCCGTAGAGCCGCTTCTCGTCGCTCGCGAACGCCGCCACGGGAGTGTCTGGGGTCGACGCGAGCACGGCGAACCCCTCGGGCGCACGCGCCACCGAGTCGCCATGACTCATCCACGTGGTCTGCGACGCGGGCTGCCCCTCGAGCAGCGCCCCGCCGTCGCCGTGCACCGTCATCGTGGTCGCGCCGTACTCGCGGCGACCCGTCTTCGCCACCTCGCCGCCGAGCTGCTGGGCCATGACCTGAAAGCCGTAGCAGATGCCCATGACCGGTACCCCGAGCTGCAGGATGCCCGCGTCGAGGCTCGGTGAGCCCGGCTCGTAGACGCTCGACGGGCCGCCGCTCAGCACGATGGCTGCAGGGTTCAGCGCGGCCACCTCGGCCGCCGTGATCGTGTGCGGCACGATCTCGCTGTAGACGCTCGCCTCGCGCACGCGGCGCGCGATCAGCTGGGCGTACTGCGCCCCGAAGTCGACGACCAGAACGGGGCGGTGCGCGGTGTCGCTCATGCGGTGGTCTCGGCGCTCTCGGTCTCGCGGGCCGCCTGCATGCTCGCGATGATCGCTTCGACCTCTCGCGGCACCTGGCGCTCGAAGTAGAACGACAGGAAGGGAACGATGCCGCCCATGGCGATCCAGAGAAAGCGCAGAAAGGCCCACGGCACGGCCCCCTGGTAGGCCACCCGCCAGAGCACGAAGTCGCACGCCAGGTAGAGCACGTAGAGCCAGCCGTGAATCGTCAGCAGCAGAATCGAGACGTTGACGCCGGTGAGTGTGTCGATCGGCGTGAGCGCCAGGAATCCGCTCTCACCGCCGAGCTCGATGTCTCGCCCGAAGCCGTAGCGGGTCACCATCATGACGACGAGCCCGAGCAAGAAGATGCCCGTCACGATCGACGACACCTTGAAGACGCTCAGGGTTCGTCTGATGAGGGGAACGTCTCGAGGCTGCGGGCCGATCACCATGCTCTCAGTCTACGGCGGCGAGCTTCTCTTGCTCGTCGCGCACCAGGCGCCACCAGAGGTACACGGCGAAGCCTCCGAAGATGACCCACTCGATCGCGTAGAACAGGTTGAGCAGGTTCACCTCGACGCCGAGCTCTGGTGCAGGAGCCGCCACAGTCTCGAGCCCTGCTGGGGCCGTGTCGAGCACGAGATACCCCGAATACACCGTGTCGACGCCGGCCCACAGGTTGATGAGCTCGGCGACCGAGATCATCGAGCGCTCGCCGCTCTCGAAGTCGCTCAGCTGCGGAGACTCGCTGGGAACATATCGACCCGTGATCGATTGCTCACCCGTCGGCAGAGTCGGGATGCCCGCCCCCGGCTGCACGAACCCCACCACGACCGCGAGGCTCGCGCCGTCGTCGGCGACGAAGTGCCGCACCACCCAGTCTCCCGGCGCCCCCTCAGAGCCGGATGCCCCCGCACCCGCGCCCCCCGCGCCGCTGAGCCGCCCGGTGACGATGACCTCGTCGCCGTCGACCCACGCCCCCTCGACGGTGACGATGCGCCCGCTCGCCTCGCTCGTCATGACCTGCTGCGGTTCGGCGAGGGTCGAGAGCGGCACGGGGGTCTCGGTGTCTCGTTCGTCGACGACCGCGGTCTCGAGCGACCGCTCGAGCTGCCACTGGCCGAGTGCCGCGAATGCCGCAGCCACCCCGAGCGCCAAGAGCAGTGCCACGATCCAGCGCGGTCGGCGGGCGATCGCCCAGAAGCTCACGCGCGGGTGGACGCGACGATGTCGGGCGCCTCCAGGCGCACCCGATCAGCACTCACGTCATCGGGCTGCTCTTGGCTCGCGAGCTCGGCGGCGACGCGACGCAGATAGTGGTCGATCTCCCACTGCGTGCGCTCAGCATCCCACCCCAATTCGGCCGCCATCAGCTCGGCGACCACCGGGGCGGCAGCGACACCGCGATCCCAGGCCTCGATCGAGATGCGCGTGCGGCGCGCGAGCACATCCTCGATGTGCAGCGCACCCTCGTGCGTGGCCGCATAGACCACTTCGGCGCCGATGTAGTCGTCGGCCCCCGGCAGCGGCTCCTGCAGCTCAGGGCGCGCCACGATGAGGTCGAGCAGCTCATCGGTCAAGACGCCGAAGCGATTGAGCAAGTGCTCGATGCGCACGGTGTGCACGCCGAACGCGCGGGCGATCTTGCGGCGCTTGTTCCAGGCGGCCTGATAGCCCTCGGCGCCGAGCAGCGAGATGTGCTCGGTGACGCACGGGGCGATCGTGCCATCGAGGGCAGCGGCCGCCTCATCGATGGCGTCTTTCGCCATGATGCGATACGTCGTCCACTTGCCGCCCGCCACGACCACGAGGCCGGGCACCGTGTGGGCCACGATGTGCTCGCGGCTCAGCTTCGACGTCTCGTCAGACTCGCCAGACAGCAGTGGGCGAAGCCCCGCGAACACGCCCTCGACATCTTCTCTCGTGAGCTTCACGCGCAAGACCTCGTTGACCTTCGACAGCACGTAGTCAATGTCGGCAGCCGTCGCGGCGGGGTGCGCCTTGTCGAGATCCCAGTCGGTGTCGGTCGTGCCGATGAGCCAGTGACGGCCCCACGGAATCACGAACAGCACGCTCTTCTCAGTGCGCAGCAGCAGCCCGACCGTCGACTGGAAGCGATCGCGCGGCACCACCAGGTGAATGCCCTTCGAGGCCCGCACCTTGAACTGACCGCGCTCGCCCACCATCGCCTGCGTGTCGTCGGTCCAGACGCCCGTCGCGTTGACCACCTGGCGAGCCTTCACCTCGAAGTGCTCGCCCGTCTCGAGATCGTGTGCCTTCACGCCGACCACACGCTCGCCCACCTTGAGAAAGCCCTCGACCCGCACGCGGCTCGCCACGTGCGCACCGTAGAACGAGGCCGTGCGCGCAAGCGTCGAGACGTAGCGGGCGTCATCGACCTGCGCGTCGTAGTAGGTGAGCCCGCCCGTGAATGCGTCATCGGCGAGGCTGGGAGCCGCCTTGAGCACCTGCCGCTTCGACAGATGCCGGTGGTGCGGAACCCCGGGCGGCCGACCGCCCGTGTAGCTGAACACGTCGTAGAGCGCCATGCCGGCGCCGATGTACGCCCGCTCGATGAGGGGCTTGGTGAGCGGGTAGAGAAACCTCACCGGCTTCACGAGGTGCGGCGCAAGACGCTGCAGCAGCAGACCGCGTTCGAGCAGAGCCTCGCGCACGAGCCTGAAGTCGAGCTGCTCGAGATAGCGGATTCCGCCGTGCACGAGCTTCGACGACCGGCTCGACGTGCCGCTGCCCCAGTCTCGCTGCTCGAGCATGCCGGTGCTCAGCCCGCGCGTCACCGCATCGAGAGCGGCGCCGGTGCCGACAATGCCACCGCCCACCACGAGCACGTCGAGCTCTTTCGACTTGAGGCGTTCGATAGCCGCGGCTCGTTCGGCCGGGCCGAGCTTCGACGAGCGGGTGACCGTGCGAGCCATAGAACCTCCAGTGTCGAGACCCGGCAGGGTCAGCCGGCGGGGTACGGGGCGACGACCACGTCGACCCGCTGAAACTCTTTGAGATCGGAATACCCGGTCGTCGCCATCGATCGTCGCAGAGCGCCCATGAGATTGACCTGACCGTCGGCCGTCTCGCTCGGGCCGAACAGCACCTGCTCGAGCGGCGCCAACTGGCCCACCTTCACCCTGCGGCCGCGCGGCAGCTCGGGGTGGTGCGCCTCGGCCCCCCAGTGGCAGCCCTTGCCCGGGGCATCCGTCGCCCGCGCCAGCGTCGTGCCCAGCATGACCGCGTCGGCACCCATCGCCACAGCCTTGACGATGTCGCCGCTCGTGCCGAGACCGCCGTCGGCGATCACGTGCACATAGCGACCGCCCGACTCGTCGAGGTAGTCGCGACGGGCGGCGGCGACATCGCTCACCGCCGTCGCCATCGGCGCGTGGATGCCCAGGCTCAACCGCGTCGTGCTCGCAGCCCCGCCGCCGAAGCCGACGAGCACCCCGGCCGCCCCCGTGCGCATGAGGTGCAGCGCCGCGGTGTAGGTCGCGGCACCGCCGACGATCACGGGCACATCGAGCTCGTAGATGAACTTCTTCAAGTTGAGGGGCTCGACGCTCTGACTGACGTGCTCGGCGCTCACCGTCGTGCCGCGGATGACGAAGAGGTCGACGCCCGCATCGAGCACCGCCTGGTGGTGCTCATGCGTGCGCTGGGGGCTCAAGGCCCCCGCCACAGGCACGCCGGCGGCGCGGATCTCGGCGAGTCGCGCGCTGATGAGCTCGGGCTTGATCGGTTCGGAGTAGATGCGCTGCATCTCGGCCGTCGCACCAGCGTCGTCGAGCTCGCAGATGCGCTCGAGCTGGGCATCAGCATCCTCATACCGAGTCCAGAGCCCCTCGAGATCGAGCACTCCAAGCCCGCCGAGGCGACCGATCTCGATCGCCGTCGCGGGGCTCACGACAGAATCCATGGGGGCGGCGATGACCGGGATGCTGAACGTCAGCGCATCGATGCTCCAGTTGAGCGACACGACCTCGGGGTCGCGCGTGCGGCGGCTGGGCACCACCGCGATGTCGTCGAACGAGTACGCCCTGCGTGCCCGCTTGGCGCGGCCGATCTCGATCTCCATCACGGCTCCACTCTATCGGCGGGGCGGCCGGTAGCGTGGCGAGCAGCGGGCGACGGGCCCGCCCGACGAAGGAGTCACCATGGCGGGCAGCGCACTCAGCATCGAGCGACCGGGCACCCGCGGCGTCGCCCCGCTGCGCGTCGCCGTCGTCGGCACCGGGGGCTGGGGCGCTCAGCACGCTCGCGTCATCACCGAGCGCACCGACACCGAGCTCGTGGCGGTGGTCGGTCGCGATACCGAGCGCACCCGCGACCGCGCTACGGCCTACGGCACGCGGGGCTACACCTCGATCGCGGGGATGCTCGAGGCAGAGCATCCCGACCTCGTCACCGTCTGCCTGCCCAACGAAGAGCACTTCGCCCCCACGCTCGAGCTGCTGCGCGCGCGCGTGCCGCTGCTCGTCGAGAAGCCGCTCGTGTTCGACCTCGACGAGGCAGACGCGCTGCTCGACGCCGCCGGCGACACGTTCTTCGCCATCAACTTCAACCACCGCTTCGCCGAGCCCGTGCTGCGCGCGCGGGCGGCTCTGCAGGCCGGAGAGCTCGGCGAAATCGTGTTCGCCACTTGGCGCTTCGGCGGCGAGGCCAACCGCGGACCCTCGCCGCACGCCAACCTCATCGAGACACAGTGCCACGGCTTCGACATGCTCGAGCACCTGTGCGGGCCCATCGCTTCGGTCGCCGCGCAGATGACCTCGATGACCTACGGCGCGTACAGCACAGTGGCGATCGCCCTTGAGTTCGCCTCGGGAGCCGTCGGCACCATGCTCGGCTCGTACGACTCGTCGTACGCCTACCCCGACACCCAGCGCGTCGAGCTCAACGGCACTGCGGGCCGCGCGGTCATCCACGACACCGTGCGAGCGCTGACCGTGCAGTCGGTCGGCGACGAGACCGAGCGCGTGTGGCGGCCCGGCTACTTCGACGACGAGGCCCGGTCATTCGAGCGCACCTTCGACCGGCATCTGGATGCTGTGCTCACGGCGTTGCGGGCCGGCTCACCGCCGCCCGTTCCGGCGTCGGCGGGTCGCCGGGCGCTTGAGCTCGCCCATGCGGTGATCCGCTCGCACGAGTCGGGCGCCCGGGTGCCGACGCCCTCCGCGACCCCCTAGCCGCCCGGCCCGCGCCGCGCCGCGCCCCGCACCCCGCAACCAGCACCCCGCACCCGCCCCGCACCCGCCCTGGAACCTCTCACCCGTTCCGGAACGGGCGGCTTGCTCCAGGAAGGGCGAAGCGCGGGTCACTGTCGGCGGGGCACGCCCGCGGTGGTCAGCGTGGCCGCGAGTCGGTGCTGATGCACCAGATCCGACCAATCCCAGCGGCAGACGCCGCGCCCTGCCGCTCGCACCGAGTCTTCCCGGCGCTTCTCCGCCACAACGACCTCCGATGCTGAGAGGTCGCCGCGCATCGCGCGGGAGGTGTACTTCTCGCGTCCGTCGAACTCTCCGAGGATGCGGCCGTCATCCCAGCCGAAGTCAGCTCGGAACAGCTCTCCGTCGACCCCCCGAACGCCGACCTGCAGGTCAGGCGCAACGAACCCCAGCCGCTGAATGAGCACTCGACTCCAGGACTCGCCGGGCGACTCCGAACGGCCATCGGCGAAACGCAGCACGCGTTCGACCTGAGCGCGTCCTCGGCGCATGCCGAGTGCGTCAGCGGCTGCGGCGATCTCAGACACCGTGACGCTCGGCTCGCCGGGCTTGGCACGGGCGCGTATTCCCCAGTCCACAGCGACGACACCTGCCGCGAACGAACTCGATGCGGCGAGCTCGGCGAGCGTTCGAGCGAGGCTCGTGATCTCGACCGAGTGGCGCTCGTCGAGCTGCGCATCCGGATGGGCTGTTCCCCAATACCGCAGGCCGCCCGCGGTGCGCGTCGCGGCCGGGCTCCACCCCAGCACCTCGACCGTCGCCGGCGGAGGGTCGAGCAGCGGGATGCCCCAGACGAGCGCCGCTGAGCGGCGAGCGAGCGGACGACGGGCACGGCCGTGACGGGCAACGGCGAGCGCTCGCAGCAACGCCAGATCAGCGCGGCTGAGGCCGGTGACCGCTTCGGCCGGAACATCGATGCCGTGGGCGAGCGAGATCAGCCTGCCGGCACGCCGCGCGCGCGTGAGCCGTGAACCGGAGTTCGTCTCGAGCCGATGATCTCGCGCGACGACGAGCCGATCGAGTGCTGCCGCGACTGCTGGATTCATCCGCGCAGTGTGGATGACGTCGCCCGTGTCGTGCGGCGACCCGACTCAGGTGGGGGCACGCACTCGGGCCGGTCGGCCTGAGAAGGAGCGGCTCACCCGTCGCACCCGCGCGACGCACCCGCCCGGGCTCACCTCACCTGCGCCGGAACAGGTGCAGTGTTCCCCGACGGGTTGCCCGAGCGCGCCGAGCGGCCGCGCGCCTACCGGCGGTAGTTGGGCGCCTCGACGACCATCTGGATGTCGTGGGGGTGCGACTCTTTGAGCCCCGCCGCCGTGATGCGCACGAACTTGCCGCGCTGCTTGAGCTCGTCGATCGTGCGGCCTCCGGTGTAGAACATCGACTGCCGCAGGCCCCCGAGCAGCTGGTACACGACCGAGCCGACCGGCCCGCGGTAAGGCACCTGGCCCTCGATGCCCTCGGCGATGAGCTGCTCGTCGCTCGGCACGTCGGCCTGAAAGTAGCGGTCGCGCGAGTATGAGGTCTTCTTGCCGCGGGTCTGCAGGGCTCCGAGCGAGCCCATGCCCCGGTATGACTTGAACTGCTTGCCGTTGACGAAGATCAAGTCTCCGGGGCTCTCGTCAGTGCCGGCGAGCAACGACCCGAGCATGACGGTGTCGGCGCCGGCGACGAGCGCCTTGGCGATGTCGCCCGAGTACTGCAGCCCTCCGTCGGCGATGACCGGCACCCCCGCAGGGCGTGCCGCGAGTGATGCTTCGTAGACGGCGGTGACCTGCGGCACTCCGACGCCGGCGACGACGCGGGTCGTGCAGATCGAGCCGGGCCCGACCCCGACCTTGACGGCGTCTGCACCTGCATCGATGAGCGCCTGGGCGCCCGAGCGAGTGGCGACATTGCCGCCGATGACATCGATGTGCGCGAAGGCAGGGTCTGCCTTGAGCCGCGCGATGATCTCGAGCACGCCCCGGCTGTCGCCGTTGGCCGTGTCGACGACGATGACGTCGATGCCCGCGTCGCGCAGCTGACCGGCGCGATCCCACGCGTCACCGAAGAACCCGATCGCGGCGCCGACTCGCAGCCGGCCCTCAGCGTCTTTCGTCGCGTTGGGATACTGCTCGCTCTTGTCGAAGTCTTTGACGGTGATGAGCCCGTGCAGGCGCCCCGAGTCGTCGACGAGGGGCAGCTTCTCGATCTTGTGCTGCGCGAAGATGGCGAGCACGTCGTCTTGGCTGATGCCCACGGGCCCGGTGATGAGCGGGGTCGGAGTCATGACATCGCGCACGAGGGTCGAGTCGGCTTCGAACCGCGAGACGAATCGCATGTCACGGTTGGTGATGATGCCGACGAGCAGGCCGTCTCCTTCGACCACGGGCAGGCCAGACACGCGGAATTGCGCGCAGAGAGCATCCACTTCGGCGACGGTCGCATCGGGGGTGGTGGTCACCGGATTCGTGATCATTCCCGACTCTGACCGCTTCACCTTGTCGACCTGCTGCGCCTGGTCTTCGATCGACAGATTGCGATGCAGGATGCCCAGCCCGCCTTGACGCGCCATGGCGATGGCCATGCGTGCTTCGGTCACGGTGTCCATCGCGGCAGAGATCAGCGGAGCGTGCACGCGGATGCGACGAGTGAGCTGCGAGGTGGTGTCGGCCTCGCTCGGAATCACGTCGGTATGCGCGGGCAGCAGCATCACGTCGTCGTAGGTGAGTCCGACGAAGCCGAACGGGTCTGGCTGGTCCATGAGTCCCCTTGCATCGTGGGTGACAGGGTCGTGAGCACGATTTCTCGTGCGTCGTCAACCGGGATGCCGCGCTGAATGCCGGTGTCTCATCTTAAGCGGGTTAGGTCGAAACGTATTCCGTGACCATAATGGCTGAGCGGTTGCGGTTGTTTCTGGAAACAACTCGGCAACAATCCGACCGTATCGTCACCGTGGACGAATCGGGCCTGCTGGCCCGCGGGGCAGCGCATGCCCCGACCCGAAACAACTGGAGGTTTCGTGGCACACGCTGCTAGCAGGCCGCACACCCGGCACGCACGACGACGCTTCGCGTCAGTGCTCTTCGCCGCTGTCGTGGCCGCACTCACCATGGGCGCCGCCGCTCCGGCGGCCGCGCAAGATGTCGGAGACGAAGAAGAAGCCGTCGTCGTCGTCGAGTACCAGTACCGCATCAGCGGCATCGTGCGGCTCGCCGACGAACCGCTCGGCGGAGTGCAGCTCGTCGTCGAGGGCGGCGGGTTCAGGGTCGAAGCCGTGTCGGCTGACGATGGCCGCTGGGTCGTCGGGGTTCCTGAGCGGGGCGAGTACACCGTCACGCTCAACGAAGAGACGCTGCCCGAGGGCATCGCGGTCATCGACGACAACCTCGAGCAGCCGAACGTGCGCACCATCACCGTCGGGCAGTCGGGCAGTGCCGTGGCCAACTTCTTCATCGGCCAGGGCGAGCGCAACACGACGAGCCTGTTCGACCAGGTCATCGAGCGAGTCTTCAACGGGTTGAACTTCGGCCTGCTGCTGGCGCTCGCCGCCATCGGCCTCTCGCTCGTGTTCGGCACGACGGGCCTGAGCAACTTCGCCCACGCCGAACTGGTCACGTTCGGCGGCCTCATGGCGCTGCTCTTCGGCACCATCATGGGCATTCCGATCTGGGTGGCGATTCCGATGGCGCTCGTGCTCAGTGCCGCTCTCGGCTATCTCAACGATGCCGCGCTGTGGAAGCCTCTGCGCCGCAGGGGCGTGGGCCTCATCCCCATGATGATCGTCTCGATCGGCCTCTCGCTCGCCGTGCGGTACGTCTACCAGATCTTCGTCGGCGGCGACACTCAGCAGTTGCCGCGGGCCACCGACACGACCCTGTCGCTCGGCTTCTACGGCCTGTCGTGGATCGACATCGGCAGCATGGCGCTGAGCGTCGTGGTCTTGCTCGCCGTCGCCTACTTCTTGCTGCGCACGCGCATCGGCAAGGCGACGCGCGCGGTGAGCGACAACCCCGCTCTCGCCGCGGCGAGCGGCATCGACGTCGACCGGGTGATCCGCATCGTCTGGGTCATGGCGGGCGCGCTCGCGGGCCTCTCGGGCATCCTCTGGGCCTACTTCAGGCCCGGGGTGAGCTGGGACATGGGCTTCCAGATCTTGCTGCTGACCTTCGCGGCGGTCACGCTCGGTGGGCTCGGCACCGCGTTCGGCGCCCTGGTCGGTGCCCTCATCGTCGGAATGTTCGTCGAGCTGTCGACGCTCATCATCCCCTCAGACATGAAGTACGTCGGGGCGCTGTTGATCCTCATCCTGGTGCTGCTCGTGCGGCCTCAGGGCATCCTCGGACGCAAAGAACGAATCGGCTAGGGGCAGACCATGATCGACTGGATTCTTCTCATCTCCAACGCCGCACAGGAGATCATCTCTCCGACCACGGCCGCCTATGCCCTCGCCGCTCTGGGTCTGGCGATCCACTTCGGGTTCACCGGCCTGCTGAACTTCGGGCAGGCGGGCTTCATGGCGCTGGGCGCCTACGGCTTCGCGATCGCGACGCTGACGTTCGGATGGCCGGTCTGGGCCGCGATCTTGACCGGTGTCGTGGCATCCATCGTCTTCGCCCTCATTCTGGGCATACCGACGCTGCGGCTACGGGCCGACTATCTCGCGATCGTGACGATCGCGGCGGCCGAGATCGTGCGATTGCTGTTCACGACGAACACCTTCGTCTCGGTCACCGGCTCGGCGAACGGTCTGCAGGGCTACAAGGGCGGCTTCGCCGCGCTGAACCCGATTCCGCCTGGCACCTACGGCTTCGGCCCGTGGGTCTACAACGAGTACGACTGGTGGGTGCGCATCTTCGGCTGGGGCCTGGTGGCGCTCGCCGCGTTCATCACGTGGAGACTGTTCAAGAGCCCTTGGGGCCGCGTCATCAAGGGCATCCGCGAAGACGAGGATGCCGTGCGCGCGCTCGGCAAGAACGTCTACTTCTACAAGATGCAGTCGCTGGTGATCGGCGGCGTCTTCGGTTCGCTCGCCGGCATGATCTTCATCTTGCCTCGTGCAGTCGTTCCGTCGAACTACCAGACCTCGCTGACGTTCTTCATCTACGCGATCCTGCTGCTCGGCGGTGCGGCGACGGTGTTCGGCCCGATCATCGGCTCGGTCATCTTCTGGGTGCTGCTGTCGTTCTTCTCGGGCTTCATCGCTCGCGCGGTCGAGGTGGGCTGGCTGCCGTTCTTGACGACCGTGCAGGCGGGTCAGCTGCGCTTCATCCTGGTCGGTCTCGCGATCATGCTGATAGTCATATATAGACCGCAAGGTATCTTCGGCAACAAGAAGGAGCTGGCCTTTGTCAAGTAGCGCTGGCGCCAAGGGCGCCCCGGTCAAGTCAGTCGGTCTGCACATCGGCGAGCCCGCTCCCGGAGTCAAGAAGGTCGACCCCATCATCGTCGCCGACCACATCAAGCGCAGCTTCGGCGGCTTGACGGCGGTCGATGTCGAGCACCTCGAGATTCCGCGCGGGGCGATCACTGCTCTCATCGGCCCGAACGGTGCCGGCAAGACGACGCTCTTCAACCTGCTCACGGGCTTCGACAAGCCAGACACCGGCGAGTGGACCTTCGACGGCCAGGGCATCTCTGGCATCCCCGCCTTCAAGGTGGCCCGCAAGGGTCAGGTGCGCACCTTCCAGCTCACGAAGGCGCTCGGGCTGCTGACGGTGCTCGACAACATGAAGCTCGGCGCCAAGGGCCAGAGCGGCGAGAGCCTCGCCCGCGCCCTGTTCCCCTGGTTCTGGAGCAAAGAAGAGGCCGAGATCGAGGCGCGTGCGCTCGACCTGCTCACGCGGTTCAAGCTCGTCGAGAAGAAAGACGACTATGCCGCCGGCCTCTCGGGCGGGCAGCGCAAGCTGCTCGAGATGGCGCGTGCCCTCATGAGCCAGCCGACGCTCGTCATGCTCGATGAGCCGATGGCCGGTGTCAACCCGGCGCTCACGCAATCGCTGCTCGACCACATTCTCGACTTGAAGAAAGAGGGCATGACGGTGCTCTTCGTCGAGCACGACATGCACATGGTGCGGCACATCGCCGACTGGGTGGTCGTGATGGCTGAGGGGCGCGTGGTGGCCGAAGGCGACCCGCACGAGGTCATGGCGAACCCTGCGGTGATCGACGCCTATCTGGGTTCGCACCACGACGAAGACCTCGGTGACCTCGACACCGCAGTGATCACCGCGATCAAGGAGCTGGCCGATGACGACGCCGACGAAGACAAGCGCTGAGGCGACGATGACGACTGAGACGCGCGACCTGGTCGTGCACGTCGACAACGTGACCGCCGGGTACCTGCCGGGCATCAACATCTTGAACGAGTGCTCGCTCACCGCATACGCGGGTGAGCTCATCGGCATCATCGGCCCGAACGGGGCCGGCAAGTCGACGCTGCTGAAGGCCATCTTCGGGCTCGTCAAGGTGCGCGAAGGGTCGATTTCGCTCTACGGCGACGGCATCACGAACCTCAAGGCGAACAAGCTCGTCGCCAAGGGCGTGGGCTTCGTGCCGCAGACGAACAATGTGTTTCCGACGCTGACCATTCAAGAGAACCTCGAGATGGGCTTGTTTCAGAAGCCCAAAGAGCTCGACTCTCGCCTCGCCTACGTCGTCAGCATCTTTCCCGAGCTCGGCAAGCGCCTCGGCCAGCGTGCTGGGTCGCTCTCGGGCGGCGAGCGGCAGATGGTGGCCATGAGCCGCGCGCTCATGATGAGCCCCGAGGTGATCTTGCTCGATGAGCCGAGCGCGGGTCTGTCGCCCGTGCGGCAAGACGAAGCGTTCTTGCGCGTGAAAGAGATCAACAAGGCCGGCGTCACGACGATCATGGTCGAGCAGAACGCGCGCCGCTGCCTGCAGATCTGCGACCGCGGCTACGTGCTCGATCAGGGCACCGACGCCTACACCGGCACGGGTCGAGAGCTCATGAACGACCCCAAGGTCATCGGGCTGTATCTCGGAACTCTCGGGCAGGATTAGCCCCTCAGATCGCCGCACAGGGCCCCACAGAGCCGTTCAGGCTGTGCGGGGACCTCTGTATGTGTGATCGGTCGCGCTCAGAGCTTTCAGATCTTGTCGCGCAGAGGCCACTCAGATCTCACTCGCGCAGAGTCACTGGCTCTGGGCACGAAGAAGGGCCCCGACGTGACGTCGGGGCCCTTCTCAGTCGCGCTAGTCGTGACTAGTTGATGCGGCTGAAGGTGTTGTCGGCGTTGTACTGGAAGATGCCGATGGTCGCCTCAGTCGGGTCGCCGTTCTCGTCGAACGTGATCGGACCGGAGGGGCCGTCGTAGTCAACCACTCCACCGTCGAGGATGATCTGAGCGCACGACGCGAAGTCGGTGCACTTCTCGCCATCGCCCGAGCCACCCGAGACTTCTTGCAGCTTCGACGCAATGTCGACGCCCTCGGTCGAGCCAGCGGCGAGAGCCGCGAGCGCGATGAGCACGACGGCGTCATACGACTCGGCCGCGTAGCTGAACTCGGTGAGGTTGGGGTCAACCTCGAGCAGGCGGTCCTGGAAGTTACCCAGGGTCGCGATGTCGAGGCCCGGAAGGGTGCCTTTGGCGCCCTCGACGAGGCCCGCCTCGAAGTCGGCGCTGTAGTCGGCGAGGTTGCCGTCGACGAAGTAGAGCTGGCTACCGGGGTAGCCGGCGCCCACGAGGGCAGGAACAACGATCTTGGCCTGGTCGAAGGTGATGACGGCGATCGCGTCAGGAGCGGCTGCGGTCAGCGCGGAGACCTGAGCATCGAAGCTCGTGTCACCCTCGTTGAACAGCTCTTCAGCGACGACCTCGCCACCGGCTGCCTCGAACGTCGCTGCGAGCGCGGCCGCGAGGCCGGTGCCGTAGGCGTCGTTGAGCACGAGCATGCCGAGCGTGGCTGCACCATCTTCAGCGATCAGGTTGCCGAGCACCTCGCCCTGCAGCAAGTCGCTGGGGGCGGTGCGCCAGTACAGGCCGTTGTCGTCGTACGTGGTGAAGTTCGGCGAAGTGTTCGCCGGCGACATCTGCACGACGCCAGCGCCGACGATCTGGTCGATGACCGTGAATGACACACCCGACGACGCTGCGCCGACGATGGCCGACACGTTCTGCGAGAGCAGGTCGGTCACCGAGACGGTCGCGGTGTCAGTGGTGGTGTCGCCCGAGTCACGGTAGATCGCCTCGACCGTGATGCCGAGGTCGGCCTCGTTGATGTCTTGCACGGCAAGAGCAACGCCCGCCTCCTCCGGCGGGCCGAGGAACGCGAGCGCGCCACTCTGGGGAAGGATGGTGCCGATCTTGAGACTGAGTTCTTCGGTCGGTCCAGCCGGCTCTTCACTCTCGGCCGGTGCGCAGCCCGCGAGGACTAGTGCACTGGCGCCCACGACGGCGATGCCGCCGAGGACTGACGAGAGAGAACGAGAGCGGCGGCCTGAGCCGGAAGTGAATACGCCCATGTTGCTCCTTGGGTTTCGAATGTGTTCAGGAAGAGGTCATGCGAAAGATGACCGTCTAGTCACCGTACGGTGCACAGACTTCATTCACAACTCATTCGGGTTACATCCCTGTAACGCCCTGAAACCTGCGAACTCAGTGCAGAGCACGACGATTTCACTACTGCCGACCCCGTGTCTGCGACGTTTTTCGTCGCCTGCGGCCTGCCACGCTACGGCCGCAGCGACAGCGACCCGTCGATCTGCGGGCGATTCGAAGCGTCGTACCGAAGAACTCTCAGCTCGGCCGAGACGATGTCTCCGGCGTCGTCGACATCGAGCGGGCCAGAGAGCCCGTCGTAGTTCACGGTCTGGTCGTTGTCGAGTGCATCGAGGCATTCGCCGTAGCTGACGCAGGCGACACCGCCGGTCATCGCCAGGCGGATGGTGCGGGCGATCGAGGCGCCGCCATCGTCTGCGGCGATCACCGCTGCGAGGGCCGCGAGCACGACGGCGTCGTAGGTCTCGGCCGCAAAGCGCACGGTGTCGAGGCGAGGGTCAGACTGCAGCAGCCTGAGGGTGAAGGCCTCGCCCGCGTCAGCCCCTTCGGTCACCCCGCGTGCGCCCTCGAGCGATGCGCCGGCGAGAGCACTCGAGTAGTCGGCCACGGCGCTCGAGGTGAACCAGAGCTGCTCGGCGCGCACTCCCCGATCGAGCAGTGCCGCGACGATGCCGGCCGTCTCGCTCGTGGTCAACCGGTCGGCCGCGATGATGATCGAGTCGGGCTGAGCCGAGGTGATGCTGAAGGCGAGTCGACTCGGTGTCGTGTTGCTGTCGGCTCGCTCGACGGCGGTGAGCGACGTGGTCGAGCCGTCGAGCGCAGCGCGCACCGAGTCGACGACCGAGAGGCCCTGCGCATCGGTGCCCGCGATCACCGCGACGGAGTCGGCACGGTCGTCGACGAGCGACTGGGCGATCGCGACGGCCTGGCGGTCGACTGCCGGAATGGTGCGCACGAGACACCCGGCCGGCGTGACCGATCCCGCGGTTGGGCTCGGGGCGGCTGAGGCGAGCACCACGACTCCTGCCTCGGCGGCGAGCGGCAGCAGCCGCTCGAGCAGTGCCGGTGCGGTCGGGCCGACGACGACGTCGACACCACGCGCGACGAGTTCGGCGAATGCCGTCTCGAGCTGCTCAGAATCGAGGGTGCCCGCATCGCGGTAGTAGGCCTCGACCGCAACCCCGAGCACACCGCCGGCGGCATTGATGTCTCGAGTGGCCACTTCGATGGCGGCGACCATTCCGGGGCTCACCGTGGTCACGTCACCTCCCATCGACAGCAGTGCACCGATGCGCAGAACACCATCGCCCGTCGGCTCGACTGCCTCGGTCGGCGTCGGCGTGGGTGTGGGCAGCGGGCGCGGCTCGGCGCACCCCGCGAGCACGAGCGCGGCGGCGATGCATGCGGCGACGGCGGTCGATCGCGTCATGGCGGTGCTCCTTCTGCAGACCAGGGGTACGACGCACCCTATCTCTCTCGCAATAGGCTGTGGCCGTGACCGCGCCGTCGCCTTTCCAACTCACCGCAGGGTTCTCTCCGATCGACGAGTCGAGCGCTTCGCAGCTGCTCGCCGAGAGCCACGGCTTGACGGTGCAGAGCATCGTGCGCCTGGCCACTGAGCGCGATGACAGCTTTCGCATCGTCACCCCGAGGGGCACCGTCGTGGCGAAGTTCGCCCACCCCCTCGACGACCCCGCCGCGGTGCTCGACCAGGTGTCGGTGCTCGCCGAACTCGCCCGCGACCACGACGAGCTTCCGGTGCAGCGAGTGCTGCCCTCGCGCGACGGCGCCCTCGTCAGTCGAGTGCCTGACGCGCACGGCGAGTTTCGCGTCGTGCGGGTGCTGACGTTTCTCGACGGCGAGCTGCTCGGCGCCCGGCCCCGCACGCTGACGGCCATGCGCACTCTCGGCGCATTCCACGCCCGCCTCGCCGCCGCCATCGCCGCCATCGGAACCTCCCGGCCCGCCCTGCAGGGCAGCGACACCGCGTGGAATCTCGCGCGGCTCGACCTCTACGCCGCACAGCTCTCGGCGATCAGCACCCCCTCTCTGCGCGACGAGGTGGCGCGCGTGATCGATCGGGCATCGGATGCCGTGCTGCCGCGCCTCGCCGCCCTGCCCGCACTGCTCGCCCACAACGACCTGCACGGCGACAATGTGCTCGTCTCGACCGAGCCGTTCGGCGTGACGGGGGTGCTCGACTTCGGCGATATGACGCGCACGCCCCGAGTCGCCGATCTCGCGATCGCGGCCTCGTATGCGCGCGGATGCGTCAGTGACGAGCGCGCACCGTGGGACGCCGCGCAGGCCTACGCGAGCGGCTACGAGTCAGTGCAGCCGCTCACCGCCGTCGAGCGCACGCTGCTGCCCGAGCTGGTGCTGCTGCGCGTTGCTCAGCGCGCGCTCTTGAACTCGGCCATCGCCGCAGCGAACCCGGCCGCCGCGCCGTACGCGAGCCGCAACCTGAGCGGCATCGCTCGCGACCTCCGCGAGCTCGGCGCACGCACGCCGCCATCGATCGGAGGCACTGAGTGATCGGCCCTGCCACCTACTTCAGGCCCGAGCGGCGCGACGCTCTCGACCCGCGCACGCGCGCTCTCGTCGAGCGGCGCGAGGCGGTGCTGTCACCCGCCTACCGCCTGTTCTACGATCACCCTGTCGAGTTCGTGCGGGGGTCGGGCACGAAGCTCTACACCCGCGACGGAGTCGAGTTTCTCGACGTCTACAACAATGTGCCGTCGGTGGGGCATGCGCACCCCCGCGTGACGGCGGCGATCGCCGAGCAGTCGGCGTTGGTCAACACGCACACGCGATATCTGCACGAGGGCCTCATCGACTATGCCGAGGTGCTGCTCGAGTCGTTCTCGACCGGGCTCGACGCGCTCACGCTCGTCTGCACCGGCTCTGAGGCCAACGACCTCGCCCTGCGCGTGGCGAAGCAGGCGACGGGGCACCGCGGGGTGATCGTCACCGAGAACGCGTATCACGGGGTGACGACCGAGATCGCGGCGATCTCACCCTCGCTCGGCGGTCGTGACTCGCTGGCCGAGTGGGTGCGCACCGTGCGCCCTCCGATCGGTGACGGCAGCGGCATGATGGCGGATGCTCGCGCCGCGATCGCCGACCTGCAGGCCGCGGGCCACGGGGTCGCCGCGCTGATCGTCGACACCGCTTTCGCGAGCGACGGGTTCATCGCGCCATCGCCCGGCACCCGCGCGGCGCTCGCCGACGTGCAGCGGCAGGTGCACGCCGCCGGTGGCCTGGTGATCGCCGACGAGGTGCAGCCCGGTTTCGGGCGGCTCGGGGCGGTCGGCGACGAGTCGCGACTGTGGGGCTATCTGCAGCACGACCTCGAACCCGACCTCGTGACGATCGGCAAGCCGATGGCCAACGGCTTTCCGGTGGCGGGGCTGGTCGCTCGACGTGACCTCATGCGCGCGTTCGGCGAGCGCGTGCGCTACTTCAACACCTTTGCGGGCACTCCGGTGGCGGTCGCCGCAGCGCACGCCACCTGGCAGGTGCTGCACGACGAGCGGCTGCCCCAGCACGCGGCCGCCATCGGCGACGAGCTGCTCGCGCACCTCGCCGAGCTGGTGTCGCGGCACGATCGGCTTCGCGGCGAGCGGGGCCAGGGCCTCTACCTCTCGGTCGACGTGGTCGACCCGGCGTCTGGCGAGCCCGACACTCGGGCGGCGGTGACGCTGGTGGGCGCGTTGCGCGAGCGGCGCATCCTGATCAGCGCGTCGGGTCGCGACAACGCCTCGCTCAAGCTGCGCCCCCCGCTGCCGTTCTCGAGCGCTGACGCCGTTCGCTTCGCGACCGAGCTCGATGGCGCGCTGCGCGACCTCGATCGCACGAGCTAGACGGTCTGCACCGGGCCGGTCTCGGGCGGTTCGGCTCGCTGCTCGCGGCGCGCTCGGCGACGCTGCACCACCGCCTCGATGGTCAGCACGGCGAGCGCGAGCCACACGAGCGCGAAGCCGATCCAGCGCTCGAGGGGCATCGGCTCGGCCAGCACGGCGACCCCGAAGATAAACTGCAGCAGCGGCGCGAAGTACTGAATGAACCCCATGACGCTCAGCGGCAGTCGACGGGCCGCGGCGGCGAAGAGCAGCAGCGGCACGGCGGTGACGATGCCCGCGAAGCTGAGCAGCACTGCGTGGCCCCACCCAGCCGACCCTGCCGTGAGCCCTCCGCCTGCGAGCTGCACCCAGAGCAGGGCGACGATCGCGACCGGCAGCAGCCAGGCCGTCTCGAGCGTGAGGCCCGACACGGCTGAGACCCGACGCCCCATGCGGTTCTTGAGGTAGCCGTAGAGGCCGAACGAGAAGGCGAGCGTCAACGCGATGTAGGGCGGTTCGCCGTACCCGATCGCGAGCACGAGCACGGCGATCACGCTGATGCCCACCGCGACCCACTGGCCGATTCTGAGGCGTTCGCGCAGAAACAGCACGCCGAGAGCGATCGACACGATGGGGTTGATGAAGTAGCCGAGCGCGGCCTCGACGACGAAGCCCGTGGTCGACGCTGAGACGTAGGTGACCCAGTTGACGGCGATGAGCAGGCCGGCGATGAGGCTGAGCAGCATCACCCGGCGATCTCGCAGCAGGGCGGCGAATGCGGTGAATGCGCGTGTCAGCGCCAGCAGCGCGAGGCAGAACACGAGCGAGAGCAGCACCCGCCACGCGACGATCTCGACTGGGCCGCTCGGTGACAGCAGCAAGAAGTAGATCGGCAGGATTCCCCAGAGCCCGTATGCGCCGATCGCGAGTGCGAGTCCCGATGACGACAGGCGGTTCTCGGGCACTCGCCCACTGTATCTCGCGCCGAGTGAGACGAGCGCCGCCCGATGCAGCGAACCCCCGGTCTCGCCGTGGCGAGCCGGGGGTTGTCTGAACTGCGTCGCTGACTAGCGGACGACGACCGCCAGCACGTCGCGAGCCGACAGCACGAGAAACTCGTCGCCGCCGTACTTCACTTCGGTGCCGCCGTACTTCGAGTACAGCACGCGATCGCCGACAGCGACATCGATCGGCACGCGGTTGCCGTTGTCGTCGATGCGGCCGGGGCCGACGGCGACGACTTCGCCCTCCTGGGGCTTCTCTTTGGCGGTGTCGGGGATGACGAGACCCGACGCAGTCGTCTGCTCTGCTTCGACCTGCTTGATGACGATGCGATCTTCGAGCGGCTTGATGCTGACCGACACGGTTGACCTCTTCTTTCTCACGACGATGGGGTTGGCACACTCGACCTGCGAGTGCCAGACCTACTGTATCGAAGGCGTTAGCACTCACGCAATCCGAGTGCCAACGTGGGCGCGGCGCTCGAGTGGCATCATCGGGGGATGGACGCGAGTGAATTGCGCGAGTTGCTCACCCCCGAAGCGCTCGGGCTGCTCGACTCGCTCGAGCCGAGCGCGACGACAGACGACGCCGTGGCGCTCGTGTCGCGCTTGCGCCGCGAGGGGCACTCGCCGGCCCGCGTCGCCGCAGTGCTCACGCAGTACCGACTGCGGCGGCGTGCCGTCGCGAAGTTCGGCCCGTTCGCCGATCGGATGCTCTTCACCCAGCCCGGCCTCGAGCAGGCATCTCGGTTGCGGGTGGCCGCGTTGCACGCCGGGAGGTTCTCGGCCGCCGGGCTCCACCGTGTCGCCGACCTGGGGTGCGGCATCGGCGGAGACGCGATGGCGCTCGCCGCGCTCGACCTCAGCGTCACCGCCGTCGAGCGAGATGAGGTCACGGCGGCCATCGCCTCATACAACCTCGCGCCGTGGCCCTCGGCGGTGGTCGTGCACGGTGACGCTCTCGAGCAGCCGCTCGACGGCGTCGACGGCCTCTGGCTCGACCCAGCGCGCCGTGAGGGCGTCACGAGGCTGACGTCGCCCGACGACTGGTCGCCGAGCCTCGACGAGGCGCTGTCGCTCGCCCGCCGGCTGCCCTCGGGTATCAAGCTCGCTCCCGGCATGCCTCGAGACCTGATTCCCGACGATGTCGAAGCCCAGTGGGTGTCGATCGACGGCGAGGTCGTCGAGCTCGTGCTGTGGACTGGCGGGCTCGCTCGGCCCGGGGTGGCTCGCGCGGCGCTCGTGCTGCGCGGTGACGAGCCGCCAGCCGAACTGCGCGCCGCCGCAGACTCAGACGACGTCGACGCCGGCGACCTCGGCGAGTACCTCTACGAACCCGACGGCGCCGTCATTCGCGCGAGGCTCATCGGCGACCTCGCGCGACAACTGCACGGCAGCATGCTCGACCCGACCATCGCCTACTTCACCGCTGATCGGGTGCAGCCGACGCCGTTCGCCCGAGCGTTCCGCGTGCTCGAGCGCTTTCCGCTCGACGTGAAGCTGCTCGCTCGCGAACTCGCCGCTCGCGGCATCGGTGTGCTCGAGATCAAGAAGCGCGGTGTCGACATCGACCCCGCCACGCTGCGGCCACGGTTGAAGCTGCGCGGCGCGAACTCAGGCGTGCTGATACTCACCCGCGTCGCCGGCGAACGGGTTGCCCTGCTCGCCGAGCGGGCCGACTGACGACGGCGACGCTGCGGAGGTTCTAGAAGTAGCCGAAGGTGCCCGCGGCCCCGACGGCGAACCAGAGCAGCATGAGGGGAACGATGATCACGAGCCCCCACAGAATCGAGATGGCGACACCGACATAGCCGGTGACGAGACCGCCGACGGCCATGCCGCGCGCGTGCGGCTCGCGCTTGAGCGCCAGGTGGCCGAGAATCACACCCGCGATCGCCGGCAGCAGGCCGATGAAGAACAGCGAGAGCACGAGGCCGATGATGCCGAACACCAGTGCGAGCACGCTCAGCGTCGAGCTGGGGCCGGCGGGCGCGCCGGCATACGGGGTCGCGGGTGTACCGCCATACGGTGTCGCCGGCGGTGTCGCGTAGGGGTCGGGGCGCGTCGACTCGACGAAGGCCGCAGCTGCGGGGGCCGCGGTCTGAGCAGCCGCGGGCGCGGGGGGCGGGGGCACTGCGGCGGCGGGCGCGGCGGCGGCCGAGGGCGCGGGTGATGCAGCTGGCTTCGACTCGGCAGGCGCAGACGCGGCAGGCTTCGAGGCGGCGAGCTGTGCGGCCGCAGGCTTCTTGGTCGCCGCGGGCTTCTTCGCCGCAGCGGTGCGCTTCGTGGTGGGCGCACTGTCACCCGTGCCCGGAATCGGGCTCTCAGGCGGAGTGCCGCCCGGCGCGGGCGGGGGCGGGGGAACGTTCGAGCTGGCCACGGTGACTCCTCATCGTCGGCGGAAGACGGCGGGCAGGCGGTGCGCCTGCACTGTCACCAGGCTATCGAGTCGTGCCTTTGATCAGGCAGAGAGCGAGCCGAGGGTGGCGAGAAAGATGCCCCAGAAGACGAACCACGCCACGGTGCCGATCCAGCCGATGATGGTGGCGGCCATCGCCAGCCCTTGGCCGGGCTCGCCGGTCTGCGCGATCTGGCGCAGGGTGATGTGGCCGAGAATGGCGCCGGCGATGGGCACGAGAATCGCCAGAATGAGCGCCACGGGCGCAAGCCGATTGGTCGGTCTGGTCGCGCTGTCGTCGGTCATGGTGCGTCACGCCGTTTCGGGTCGTCGAATGCAGTGTGAGACATGATACGGGCCCGCACCCTCGGATTCACCGTGGATGCGGGCCCGTTCACGACTGCTAGTAGGTGAAGCTGCCCTGCGACGCAGCGATGCCGAAGATGCTCGCCCAGAAGATGATGACGAGCAGGCCGACGAGCAGGCCGAGGTAGCCGAGAATCAGGCCGGCGATGGCGAGGCCGCGTCCGCCCTCACCCGTGCGCTTGATCTGGCCCAGTGCGATGTGGCCGCAGATGACGGCGCCGAGCGAGATGAAGAACGCGAGCACGAGCGAGATGATCGCCAGGGTGTTGGTCTTGGGGCCGGCCGGTGCCGAAGCGTACGGCGTGGGCTCCGGGGCGGGGGGCGGGGTGACGTCAGACATTGATTGCTCTCCTGATGAGGGTCGAGGTGGCGCCCGAGCGGGCACCCCTCATCGTTTCAGCGCCGCGGCGGGGTGTCAACGGCACGCGCCGCGAGTTGGCCGCCGCGATCAGGCGTGAATCGTGGTCACCGGCAGGGTCGAGTCGGCGCTCACGTCGAGCGACGAGGGTGCGTGCCCGGCGTCGATCAGCTGGGCCGCGAGCGCGGCGATCATGGCGCCGTTGTCGGTGCAGAGCGACAGGGGCGGGATGCGCAGCGCGACTCCCGCCGCGTCGCAGCGCTCGGCGGCCAGTGCTCGCACCCGCGCGTTGGCGGCGACTCCCCCGCCGAGCAGCAGTCGCGGCACCCCGAGGTCGCGGCACGCAGCGACCGCTTTGGCCGTGAGCACGTCGGCGACGGCCTCACGAAAGCTCGCCGCCACATCGGGCACCGACACCGCAGCGCCGTCATCACGCAGCCGTTCGACGTGGCGGGCCACTGCGGTCTTGAGCCCCGAGAACGAGAAGTCGTAGCGGTGCCGCTCGAGATCTTTCGGCAGCGTGAGCCCGCGCGGAAACCTCACGGCGGCGGGGTCGCCCTCTGCCGCGACTCGATCGATGTGCGGGCCCCCGGGGTAGGGAAGCCCGAGCAGCCGAGCGACCTTGTCGAAGGCCTCCCCCGCGGCGTCGTCGATGGTCTCGCCGAGCAGCTCGACATCGTTCGTGAGAGTGCGCACGTGCAGCAACGAGGTGTGACCCCCCGAGACCAGCAGTGCGATCGTGGGCAGCTCGATCGCGCCATCACCGTCGGCCCTCAGCACGTCGGCGCCGACATGGCCGACGAGGTGGTTGACCGCGTAGAAGGGCTTGTCGAGGGCGACGGCGAGCGCCTTCGCGGCGCCGAGGCCCACCATGAGCGCGCCCGACAGGCCTGGGCCGCTCGTGACGGCGATGGCATCGAGGTCGGCGAGCGTCACGCCTGCCTCGGCGAGCGCCTGCTGCAGGGCGGGTTCGAGCGCCTCGAGGTGCGCTCGCGCGGCCACTTCAGGCACGACGCCCCCGAAGCGAGCATGCTCGTCCATCGATGATGAGATGACGTTGGCGAGCAGTTCTGTGCCGCGCACGATGCCGATGCCGGTCTCGTCGCAACTGGTCTCGATGCCGAGCACCAGCGCGCTCATGCCATCACCTCGCACCGCATGACGACGGCATCGACGTCGTCTGGCTGGTAGTAGCGCGGCCGCACCGCGATCGCCGCGAACCCGTGCAGCTCATAGAGGCGCTGCGCTGCAGGGTTGTCGGCGCGCACTTCGAGCAGCACCTCATGCGCGCCCCTCTGCCGTGCGGCGTCGAGCAGCCGGCGCAGCAGCACGGTGCCGATGCCGAGCCGCCGGTGCGTGGTGTCGACGGCGATGGTCTGCACGTCGGCCTGAGTCGACGACGCCGGAGCGCTGAGGCCCGCATAGCCCACGAGCTCACCGTCGGAGAGCGCGGCCAGGTAGAGCGTGTGGGGTGAGGCGACCTCGGCCGCCATCATGTCTCGGCTCCAGGCGTCTGACGGAAAGGTCGCTGCCTCAAGACGCATGATGGCGTCGAGGTCGGTGAGGCCGGCCTCGCGAATCACCACGCCCGTCATCAGCTCACCCGCTTCGGTGTCGAGAGGGTCACGTCGGGCGCCCGCAGGTAGAGCGGCCGAGGGTCGACCTCCGGCAGAGTCGCTGCGAGGCGCGCGAGCGCCACGCGACCCAGCGAGGCTGCAGAGATCTCGCTCACCTCGTGTGCCACCACGCCCTGCTCTGGCACCCAGTCGATGCGGGCGACGAGGTGAGCGGGCACGATCGTGTGCGGCAGGGGCAGTGCCGCGCCGTACACGGTGACGGCCACCTCGCGACGACGCGCATCCGTCACCACGGCGAATCGCCCCGCGACAGCGCCGCCCTGCACGAGAGCGAGGGCCACCGCGTCGTGACTGGCCACGGCGTGCAGCGGGATGCCCCGCCCGAACGCGAAGGCACGCGCAGCCGCGATGCCGACGCGCAGGCCCGTGTACGGGCCCGGCCCGATGCCCGCCACCACTCCGGTCAGAGCGGTCGGGCTCGCAGCGGCCACCACCTCGTGCAGGTAGGGGCCGATGACCTCGGCGTGACGACGCGTGTCGGGGGTCGAGCGCTCGGCGACCACGCGACCATCGTCATCGACGAGAGCCACCGAGGTGCCCGCCGAAGTGTCAATCGCCAGCAGCATGCAGCCAGCCTAGGTCGCTCCACCTCGCGCCCACGCCCTCGATCGTCACGGTGCGCGGCTCGATGGGCTCGAGATCGGCGTCGCTCGCCACCGCGTGCGCGGCCGCGCCCGTCGGGCGCTCGATGGTCACAGCGAGCCACTCGTCGACCAGGTGCTCGATGAGTCCGGCTCCCCACTCGATGACGACGATCGACTCGTCGAAGGCCAGGTCGAGGTCGTCGAGCTCGTCTGCGCCGCCGAGACGGTAGGCGTCGACGTGCACGAGCGAGGGCGCATCGGTGCGGGGATGCGTGCGGGCGAGCACGAAGGTCGGGCTCGTCACGGTTCCGCGCACCCCGAGGGCCGCACCGAGGCCGCGAGTGAGCGTCGTCTTGCCCGCGCCGAGCTCGCCGCTCAGCAGCACGACGTCGCCGGCGCGCACTTCGGCCGCGATGCGCGCACCGAGCGCCGCCATCGCGTCGGGGTCGTCGATCCGCAGCGTCACGGTCGAGTCGTTCATGGCACCTCGTTCATTGCACCGTGCGATGCACTCGCCTGCCGAGACGAGTGACGAGCTCATAAGAGATGGTGCCCGCCGCGTCGGCCCAGTCGTCGACCGAGGGGTCGCCCTGCGCTGGGTCGCCCCACAGCACGGCGCGGTCGCCGACGGCAACCTGGGCGTCACCGGCGTCGACGACGAACTGATCCATGGCGACGCGACCGATCACCGGCACGACCGCGTCACCGATGCGCACCGACGCGCCCTGGGTCGCGCGGGGCACGCCGTCGGCATAACCGAGCGGCACGAGGGCGAGAGTGGTCGGGGCCGTGGTGCGATGCAGGTAGCCGTACGAGACGCCGCTGCCGGCCGGCACGCGCTTCACGCCCACGACGTCGGCACTGAGCCGCATGGCCGGGCGCAGCGGCAGCGTGCCTCTGAGGTGCGGTTCAGCAGCGATGCCGTAGAGCGCGATGCCGAAGCGCACCATGTCGTAGTGCGCTGCGGGGTGGTCGAGCGCCGCGGCCGACGCGGCGATGTGGCGAATGCCGGGGTCGAGGTCGACGCTGCGCAGGGCATCCAGAAAGCGCTCGAACGACGTGATCTGCGCTCGATCGTCGTCTGGCGCGGTGTTCGAGAGGTGGCTGAAGACCCCCTCGAGCCGCACCGAGCCCGCGCGCACCGCCAGCGCGAGCCGCTCGGCGAGCCGCCCCCAGTCGGCCTCGGCGACACCGTTGCGGCTGAGGCCCGTATCGACCTTGATGTGCACGGCCACCCGGTGGCTGCTCGAGGCCGCCAGCTGCAACTGGTCGAGAGAGCTGATGCCGAGTGCGATGCCCGCCTCGGCAACGGCATCGCAGTCGAGAGCGCTGCCGTGCAGCCACGCGAGCACGGGCGCATCGATGCCCGCCGCCCGCAGCTCGAAGGCCTCATCGAGGTCGGCGACCCCGAGGTGATCGGCGCCGCCCTCGAGGGCAGCCCGTGCGGCAGCCACCGCACCGTGACCGTAGCCGTCTGCCTTGACGACCGCCATGGCGTGCCGCGTCGCGATACGGGCCCGCAGCAGTTCGGTGTTGCCGGTGATCGCCGCAGTAGAGATGCGCGCCTCACGCAGTGGCCCGTTCATGACTCGGCCACCACGAAGGCGATCGCGACGCCGGCGTCGTGCGAGAGCGAGACGTGCAGCGAGCCGATGCCGCGCTCGGCGACGATCTCGGCGACCCGCCCGCTGACGACGAGGTCGGGGTTGCCGTCGGGCCCCGAGACGACGCGCATGTCGAGCCAGCGCGCGCCCGATGTCTCGCCGAGGGCCTTCAAGAGCGCCTCCTTGGCTGCGAAACGGCTCGCCAGCGATCGCAGCGGCAGGCCCTGCTCGTCGTCGGTGAACAGTCTGTCGACCAGTCGAGGGGTGCGATCGAGCGCCCGTTCGAAGCGTGCGAGGTCGACGACATCGACCCCGACTCCGACGATCGCCACAGCGCGGCCCGCCCTACGCAGCCGTGGTCACTCGACCGTGACCGACTTGGCGAGGTTGCGCGGCTGGTCGACGTCGAGGCCCTTGGCGGCAGCGAGCTCCATGCCGAAGATGTGCAGCGGCACGACGGCGAGCAGTGGCTCGAAGAACGGCGAGGCGAGCGGAATGCGAATGACCTCGTCAGCGTGTGGCAGCACGGCCACATCGCCTTCTTCGGCGATCGCGATGACGCGCGCGCCGCGGGCCCTGATCTCTTGGATGTTCGAGACCACTTTGGCGTGCAGCGAGCTCGGGTCTCGCGGGCTCGGAACGATCACGAACACCACTTGCCCCGGTTCGATGAGGGCGATCGGCCCGTGCTTGAGCTCTCCCGCGGCGAAACCCTCGGCATGGATGTAGGCGAGCTCTTTGAGCTTGAGCGCGCCCTCGAGCGCGACCGGGTAGCCGACGTGCCGCCCGAGAAAGAGCACCGAGCGGGTGTCGGCCATCCAATGGGCCAGCTCTTTGATGCGTTCACCGGTGGCCAGCACGGCCGACAACTTCTCGGGCACCGACTGCAGCTCGGCGACGAGGCCACGTGCACGCTCGACACTCAGGGTGCTGCGCACCTGGCCCAGTTGCAGGCCCAGCAGGTAGATCGCGGTGATCTGCGCGACGAAGGCCTTTGTCGAGGCCACGGCGACCTCGGGGCCTGCGTGGGTGTACACCACGGCGTCGGACTCGCGCGGAATGGTGGCGCCCTGGGTGTTGCAGATCGAGAGCGTGCGCGCTCCCTGCTCGCGCGCGTACTTCACGGCCATCAGGGTGTCCATGGTCTCGCCCGACTGGCTGATCGAGACGACGAGCGTGTTCGGCGACAGCACGGGCTCGCGGTAGCGGAACTCGTGGGCAAGTTCAACGTCGACCGGAATGCGGGCCCACTGCTCGATGGCGTACTTGCCGACGAGCCCTGCGTAGGCGGCGGTGCCGCACGCGATGATGAGCACGCGGTCGATGCTCGACAGCACCTCAGCGCCCAAGGCGGTGACCTCGGGCAGATCGACGAGCCCCTCGTGCACACGACCGATGATGGTCTTAGCCACCGCTTCAGGCTCTTCGCTGATCTCTTTCGCCATGAAGCTCGACCAGCCGCCCTTCTCGGCAGCAGAGGCATCCCAGTTGACCTCGAACGTGCTGGGCGTTACCGGGTTTCCCTCGAAGTCGACAACCTCGACGCTGTCGGGGCGGATCGTCACGAGCTGGTCTTGGCCGATCTCCATCGCCCGGTGGGTGTACTCGACGAAGGCGGCGACATCACTGCCGAGAAAGTTCTCGCCGTCGCCGAGGCCGATCACGAGAGGCGAGTTGCGGCGAGCGCCGACGACCACGTTCGGCTGGTCGGCGTGCACCGCCAAGAGCGTGAACGCGCCTTCGAGTCTGCTCACCACCGCGAGCATGGCCGCCGTGAGGTCGTGCGTCTCGGTGAACGCCTCGCCGAGCAGCAACGCTGCGACCTCGCTGTCGGTCTGCGAATGAAACTCGTGGCCACGCTCGAGCAGTTCGCTCTTGAGCTCAGAGAAGTTCTCGATGATGCCGTTGTGAATGAGGGCGAGGCGCCCGTTGTCGCCGAGGTGCGGGTGCGCGTTCTCGTCGGTCGGCCCACCGTGGGTCGCCCAGCGGGTGTGACCGATGCCGGTGCTGCCATCAGCGATGGGAGTCGCCGAGAGATCGTCGGTCAGAATTCCGAGCTTTCCGGCGTGCTTGCGCGTGCCGAGGTGCCCTTCACCGTCGATGACGGCGACGCCTGCCGAGTCGTAGCCGCGATACTCCAGTCGCTTCAACCCGCCCAGCAGCACCTCGACGCTGCCCCGGGTTCCGACATACCCCACGATTCCGCACATAGCCGCCCATTCTAGGGCTCGTCACTCTGCACAGACCGCCAGGGCCGGGCGGGGCCTGCGCAGGGGTACTGTGGGCGTGATGGCCGAGTCGAGTGCACCGCGCGATGCGATGGCGCGCGACACGAGTCCGTTCGATGAAATCGATCGGCGGCGGTGGGCGGCGCTCGCACCCGAGACACCCCAACCGCTCAGCGAGACCGAGCTCGTGCAACTGCGCGGTCTCGGCGACGCGCTCGACATGCGCGAAGTGGCAGAGGTCTATGTGCCCCTTAGCCGACTGCTGAGCCTCTACGCCGTCGGAGCCCGCTCGCTGCACGCTGCCACACGCAGCTTTCTCGGCGAGACCGGCTCGCACACTCCGTTCGTGATCGGCGTCGCCGGGTCGGTGGCCGTCGGCAAGTCGACGATCGCGCGGCTCTTGCGCGAGTTGTTGTCGAGGTGGGAAGACACCCCTCGCGTCGAGCGCGTCACGACAGATGGTTTCTTGCTGCCGACTGCTGAACTCGCCCGCCGGGGTATTTTGCATCGCAAAGGTTTTCCGGAATCGTACGATCGTCGATCACTGCTGCGATTCGTCGCGCGGGTGAAATCTGGTGTCGACGAAGTGCGCGCACCTGTCTACAGCCACCTCACCTACGATCGGGTTCCCGGCGCTGAGATCATCGTTCGCCGCCCCGACATTCTCATCGTCGAAGGGCTCAACGTGTTGCAGCCGCCAGGGCCAGGTGCCTCGCTCGCGGTGAGCGACCTGTTCGACTTCACGATCTATGTCGACGCCCGCACGAGCGATATCGCGCAGTGGTACGAAGAGCGGTTTCTCGCGCTGCAGCGCGGTGCCTTCGCCGACCCGCGCAGCTACTTTCATCGCTACGCAGCCCTCACCGTCGACGAGGCTCGCTCGAAGGCTCGCGAGATCTGGCGCGAGATCAACGAGCCGAACCTCGTCGAGAACATTCTGCCGACCCGTGCGAGAGCGTCGCTCGTGCTGCGCAAGGCGCGCGATCACACCGTCGAGACAGTGCTGCTGAGGAAGGTCTGATGAGCAGGGAGTACACGCACGGGCACCACGAGAGCGTGCTCGCGACACATCGGTGGCGCACGATCGCGAACTCGGCGCACTACCTCGAACCGCACCTCGCCGCAGGTCGCACCCTGCTCGATGTCGGCAGCGGGCCCGGCACCATCACGGTCGAATTCGCCGAACGACTCGCTCCAGCCTCGGTCGTCGGCGTCGACGCAGCCCCCGCTGCCGTCGCGGCCGCCACCGCCTTCGCTGCCGAGGCGTCACCCAACACTGACGTCAGGTTTCTCGAAGCCGACGCCTTCGCACTGCCCTTCGACGATGGCTCATTCGACATCGTGCACACGCACCAGACCCTGCAGCACGTCACCGACCCAGTGGCAATGCTGCGCGAGATGGCGCGCGTCACCGCCGCCGACGGAGTGCTCGCCGCACGCGAAGTCGATTACGCGGCCACGACATGGTTTCCGAAGCTCGACGGGCTTGCACTGTGGCTCGACCTCTATCGCCGCGTGCACCGGGCGACGAGCGGCGAGCCAGACGCCGCCCGCCACCTGCGGGCCTGGGCGTTCGAAGCGAACCTCGTCGAACCGCGCTTCAGCGCCAGCGTGTGGCTCTTCACCGAACCAGCCGATCGCGAGTGGTGGGGCGGCGCGTGGGCCCGGCGGGCCCTCGAGTCTGACTTCGCCCGGCACGCTCTCGACGGCGGCCACGCGAGCCGAGACGAATTGCAGACCATCAGCGACGCGTGGGCGCAGTGGGCAGAGCATGACCACGGCTGGCTCACCATGACGCACGGAGAACTACTCGCGAGCCCAGGCCCGCGCTAACTCTCGAACGCTAGGTGGCGAGCTGTTCGCGCACGACTGTGGCGAGGCGCTCGGCGACGGCCTGAGCAGTGTGGTGGTCGGCGGCCTCGACCATGACGCGCACCATCGGCTCGGTGCCGCTCGCCCGCAGAAGCACGCGCCCGCTCTCGCCGAGGGCGCTCTCTTCGTCGGCGACCGCAGCGGCGACCACCTCGTGGCCCTCGAGCGCGCTGCGGTCGACACCGCGCACGTTGATGAGCACTTGCGGAAACACCGTCATGACCGCCGCCAAGTCAGCGATCGACCGCCCCGTGCGTGCCATCTCGGCCGCGAGCTGCAGGCCAGTGAGAATGCCGTCGCCCGTCGTCGCGTGCTCGCTGAAGATGATGTGGCCCGACTGCTCGCCACCGAGGCTCAGACCGTGCTCGGCAAGCGCTTCAAGCACATAGCGGTCACCCACCTTGGTCTCGATCATGTGCACGCCGTGCTGTTGCATGGCTCTCTTGAGCCCGAGATTGCTCATGACCGTGGCGACGAGGGTGTCATCGATCAACGCACCCTTCGCCTTCAACGACAAGGCAAGAATCGCCATGATCTGATCGCCGTCGATGACCGCGCCCTGAGCATCCACCGCCAAGCAGCGATCTGCATCACCGTCGTGAGCGATACCGAGATCGGCGCCCAGTTCGACGACCGCCGCCTGCAGCGGCTCGAGGTGGGTCGACCCGACCCCGTCATTGATGTTGAGCCCGTCGGGGTCGCTGCCGATTACGGTCACGCGCGCCCCGGCGTCGGCGAAGACTCGGGGCGAGATGCCCGCAGCCGCACCGTGTGCGCAGTCGATGACGACGTGCAGGCCTGCGAGCGAGACGTCGAGCGTCGCCAGCAAGTGCAGCACATAGCGGTCTTCGGCGTCGGCGAATCGTCGAATACGGCCAACCCCGGCACCCGTGGGGGCCAGCTTGTCGCCCGAGAGCGCCTGCTCGATGCGGTCTTCGACGGCATCGGGAAGCTTGGTACCGCCGAACGAAAAAAACTTGATGCCGTTGTCGGGCGCCGGGTTATGCGAGGCCGAGATCATGACGCCGAAGTCGGCCCCGATATCGCTCACCAAGAAGGCGGCGGCCGGGGTCGGAATCACTCCGGCATCAAGCACATCGATGCCCGAACTCGCGAGCCCCGCCGACACAGCAGCGGTCAAGAATTGCCCAGAGACCCGCGGGTCGCGAGCGACCACGGCCGTCGGCCTCTTGCCGGCAGCACGCAGCTCTTCGGCGTGCCGACCAGAGGTAAGCACGAGCGCGGCTGCCTGCGAAAGCCCGAGGGCGAGGTCAGCGGTGAGGTCACCGTTGGCCAGCCCTCGAACTCCGTCGGTGCCGAAAAGTCGACCCATGTGTTCGACCTGAACCCGGGCGACTAGCGCTTCGAGTACTGAGGAGCCTTGCGAGCCTTCTTGAGACCGGCCTTCTTGCGCTCGATGACGCGGGCGTCGCGCGTGAGGAAGCCCGCCTTCTTGAGCGTGGCGCGGTTGTTCTCGCGGTCAATCTCATTGAGGGCGCGAGCGATCGCGAGCCGCAGAGCGCCGGCCTGGCCCGAGGGGCCGCCACCGGTGATGCGCGCGATCACGTCGTATGCGCCGCCGAGCTGCAGCACCGTGAACGGGTCGTTGATGAGCTGCTGGTGCAGCTTGTTCGGAAAGTACTGCTCGAGCGTGCGCCCGTTCACCGAGTAGGTGCCGGCGCCGGGGGTGATGCGCACGCGGGCGATGGCCTGCTTGCGTCGACCAACAGCCTGACCGCCCACCGACAAGATGGCGCGGGGCGCGGCGGTTGCGACGGGCGCAGCCGACTCGGTGGTGTACGACTCGGGAGCCGCCTCGTCGAGAGTGTTGGTGTCGTCAGAGTTCGTAACGTCTGCCACGATGTGTGTCCTTTAGCGTCTGCGCGGCCGCTACTGGGCGACCTGGTCGAGGGTGTAGGTCGTCGGCTGCTGCGCAGCGTGCGGGTGCTCAGCGCCCGCGTAGACCTTGAGCTTCTTGATCTGGGCACGGCCCAGCGAGTTCTTCGGCAGCATGCCGCGAATGGCCTTCTCGACCGCGCGCACCGGGTTCTTCTCGAGCAGCTCAGAGTAGGTCGTCGCGGTCAATCCGCCCGGGTAGCCCGAGTGGCGGTACGCCTTCTTCTGCGTCAGCTTCGAACCGGTGAGCGCCACCTTCTCGGCGTTGATCACGATGACGAAGTCGCCCATGTCCATGTGCTGGGCGAAGGTGGGCTTGTGCTTGCCGCGCAGCAGGGCGGCGGCGTGGCTGGCGAGGCGGCCCAGGACGACATCGTTGGCATCGATGACGACCCAGTTGCGCTGAACGTCAGCGGGAGTGGGGCTGAAAGTGCGCGTCACAATCACGGCTTTCGTGTCGAGTAGTTCGTGAATCCCGCTCCGGGGGGAGTTCGCGTGCAGATCGCACGAGAACGCCACGGTGGAGGGCTCAACCGGATGCCCGTCGGCGACGGACACCAAGGAGCGAGCCTAGTGCACCGCGGGCGACCGGTCAATCTGAGGGGTCTGACGAGCGGCCGAGCGGCTCGCGCCGAGCGCGGGTGAGCTGGGCACGAGCGTCGAGCTCGTCGTCAGGCGGGTACCCCACCTCAACCAGTGTGAGCCCTCGAGCGGCGACGACCGAGAACAGATTCTCGCGCCGCGCTCCCGCCAGCACGGTGTGCAGGGCAGCAGTGTCGAGTCGACCGCGGCCGACCGCGATCGCCGCCCCGACGAGCGCTCGCACCATCGAGTGGCAAAACGCATCGGCCCGCACGGTCGCGACGAGCACGCCGTGGGGGTCACGGTTCCACTCGTAGTCGAGCAGCGTGCGAATGGTCGTCGCCCCCTCGCGTGGTCGGCAGAAGGCTGCAAAGTCATGCAGGCCAGTCAGGCTGCGGCTCGCGGCATCCATCGCCTCATGATCGAGCTCGGCGGCGTGCCACAGCGTGTATCCGCGATGCCGAGGGTCATGGCCGGCCACCGCGTCGGCGATGCGGTATTCATACCTGCGCCAGACGGCAGAGAAGCGAGCGTCGAAGCCCTGGGGTGCTCTCGTGACGCGCGACACCACCACGTCGCCGCCCCGCTGCCCGACGATGCCGTTGAGTCGACGAGTGATCGACTGCTCGACGGTGCCCGCACGCCGCGACGCCGCGAGCGAGCTCCACTGCTCTGCCGTGAGGTCGCAGTGCGCGACCTGCCCAGTGGCATGCACACCGGCGTCAGTGCGACCCGCAACCACGAGACGAACGCTCGGGTCTGGCGCGCGCACGAGCGTGGCGAGGGCGTCTTCGAGCTCGGCCTGCACGGTGCGAAGCGCCGGTTGGCGGCCCCACCCCGAGAAGGCACCCCCGTCGTACGCGACGTCGAGCCGCAGCCGCACAGTCTCCACGACCGACGAGTCTACGGCTCAGCATTTGACCCGGGGGGCGCGCGGCGCGACGCTGTAACCACCATGTCTGCCGTCACCATCAGCCCGGCGCCCGGCGCGCGCCTGCCGGGCCTCGACGGGCTTCGCGCACTCGCCATCACGCTCGTGCTGGCGTATCACCTTTTTCCGGGTCTTGCGCCGGGCGGATTCATCGGTGTCGACGTGTTTCTCGTGGTCAGCGGCTATCTCATCACCGCGCTGCTCATCGCCGAGAAGCGGTCGACGGGCAGCGTGCGACTGAGGCGATTCTGGGCACGACGTGCACGGCGACTACTGCCCGCTCTCGTCGTCGTCATCGGAGTGTCGGCGACCGTCGCCGCCATCATCGGCGGTGACGTGCTCGTCGGCATTCAGTGGCAGTTGGCCGGAGCCCTCACCTTCAGCAGCAACTGGTGGTCGATCGCCAATGGAGCCAGCTACCTCGACCAGACCAGCCCCGAACTGTTTCGGCACCTGTGGTCGCTCGCGGTTGAAGAGCAGTTCTACCTGATCTGGCCCCTCGTCACGATCGCGCTGCTCGCCCTGCCGGTGCGCAGGTTGCGCATCACGCTGCCGCTCACTCTCGCGCTCGCCTCGGCCGTCGCCATGGGCATCGTCGCCGGCGACCCCGCGGTCGACCCGGCGGCCGCGTCGACGGCGTACTTCTCGACGCTCACCCACGGGTTCGGTCTGCTGCTCGGCGCCGGGCTCGCACTCGCTCGCGAGCCGCTGGCGACGGCGGCCGGTCGCGTGCGCCCCGCGGCGTGGGCGGCCGACCTCGCCGCCGCGCTCGCCGCGCTCGGGCTCGTCGCCCTCGCGATCGTGCTGTCGATCGACTCGGCCCTCACCTACCGCGGCGGGCTCGTCGCGGCCGTGCTGCTCACCGGGGTGCTCATCGTCAGCGCCGCGCACCCCACCGGAAAGGCAGCGGGGGTGCTCGACGCTCCCCTGCCGCGCTGGCTCGGCGAACGGTCGTACGGGCTCTATCTGTGGCACTGGCCGGTCATCATCGTGCTCGGTGCCGCCCTGCCCGCCATCGACCGCTGGAGCGCCGAGGCGTGGGCGCTCGGCGGCATCGCCCTGGTGATCTCGATCGCCCTCGCCGCGCTCAGCTGGCGCTTCGTCGAGCAGCCCGTGCGCGAGCGCACCCTCGTGCCCGCCTTGCGCGGAGGGGCCGGGTGGTCACGCACTCGCCGCGTCACCGTGGCTGGGCTCGCCGGCGCTCTCGTGGTCACGATGGTGGCGGGCACGGCAGCGGCCGTCGTGCGGGCACCCGAGCGCTCTCAGGCGGCCGAGTACATCGTGCTCGGTGCCCAGCACCTCGCGATTCCACCCGCGGTGCCGTTGAAGCGACCGCGCACGCCGCCCGAGATCGAACCGCCTCCGCCGGCGGGCGCCGGCATCACCGCGATCGGCGACTCTGTCATGCTCGCCTCGGCCCCGTACCTGGCCGAGCAGCTGCCCGGCATCGAGGTGCACGCGGCCGTCAGCCGGCAGATGCGCGAGGCGCCCACCATTCTCACCGCGCTCATCGACGACGATCGCCTCGGAGACGTGGTGGTCATCGGCCTCGGCACCAATGGGCCGATAGCGGCGAGCACCCTGCACCAGATCCGGCGCACCATCGGCGCCGAGCGTCGACTCGTGCTCGTCAGCGTGCAGGCCCCCCGCGGCTGGATTGCCGGAGTCAACGAGACGCTGCGCGACTTCGACGATCGGTTCAGATATGTCGTCATCGCCGACTGGCACGGCACGATCACGCCGCAGCTCGGGCTGCTGGCCCGCGACCAGGTGCATCCGGGTGCTGCGGGCGGGCGCGTCTACGCCCAACTGATCTCAGAGGCGGTGGATGCTCTGCGCGCGCTCCCCCCGCCCGACCCGCCGCCACCCGGGCCGGGAGCCCCGACGCTGCAGTGAACAGCGCGCGAGCATCCCGAGCCTGACGGCGGCGACCGTCAGACCTCGATGCGGTAGGCGACGTCGCGAGCGGTCGCGGCGAAGCCGAGCCTCGTGTAGACGCCCAGCGCACCCGTCGGGTTGTCGGTGTCGACGTCGAGCACCGCACGCTCGAGGCCGACCGCACGATAGGCCTCGAGAACATCGCTCAGCAGGGCTGCCGCGAGACCACGGCCCCGCCACCGGCGCACGGTGCCGACGAGCCCGATATAGCCAGAGCTGGCTCCGAGCCGGGGCCAGTCGTCTTCGTTCACCTCGGTCGTGACGAACCCGACCACTTCGTCGCCGTCGACCGCGAGCCGGCTCAGCTCTGACCTGAAGGTGGGCAGCTTCTGCATCGACTCCCACTGCTCGCGCGTCGAAGGCTGGCTGCCCCAGTGGTCGGCGAACGCCGCGTTCTTCGCGAGCCGGGCAGCATCGCTGCGCTCGGCCGTGAACGGCTCGACGACCACGCCCTCGGGCACGGGGCTGTGCACGGCCGGTGCCGCGAGGTCGCACTCGAGCGTCGTGAACCATCGCGCGGCGTCGAATCCGCTGCGTCGCAGCAGTGCACCGTGCTCGGGCGCGAGGTCTGCCGCGTAGCTCAGCACCCACGCGGGCAGCCGGTGGTCGTTCTCTGCGAGCTTCTGCAGCGCGCGACCCTTCTGCCACTCGAGCAGCCGTCGACCGATGCCGCGGCCGCGATGCTCGGGGTCGACACCCCCGAACAAGAAGACCCGCACGATCGACTGTGGTTCAGGAGGCTCGACCACGAGGCCGAACGCGAGCAGCAGGCCGGAGTCGTCGAAGGCCACGACCCCGTCGCGCGCGGCGTCGACCCACGAGTGCTCGAGCTCTTCTTGCAGCTCTTCGAGCGACTCGCTCCAACTCGGATGATCGCGGCGGCTCATGCGCTCAGACAGATCGGTGATGAGCACAGCATCGTCGTCGGCGAGAGGGCGCCAGTGGATGCCGTCAGGCCCGGAAGGCAGGTCGAGTTGCGCGGGGGCGACGACTCGGTCGCGCACGGGAGATGGTTCGTGGTTCACGTTGAAAAGCGTACGGCCCCCGCTCGACTGAGCGGGGGCCGTGACGCAATCGTTCGATGCAGTGCTACTTCGACTCTGCCTCGGGCTCGACGTCATCGGCAGCTGCTTCGTCGGTCGCGGCCTCGTCGGTCGCGGCCTCGTCAGCTGCGGAGTCGTCGGTGGCGGTCTCGTCAGCGACGGCCTCGTCGACCACCGGCTCGTCGTCGGTCGTGACGTCTGCCGGCTCATCGACGGGTGCCGGTGCGGCAGCCGCAGACTTCTTCGCACTCTTCGGCTTCGGGTTCACCGGCTCGAGCACGAGCTCGATGACGGCCATCGGAGCGTTATCGCCCTTGCGGTACCCGACCTTCGTGATGCGCGTGTAGCCGCCCTCGCGCTCAGCCATGAGCGGCGCGATCTCGGTGAAGAGCTCGTGCACGGCACTCTTGTCGCGAATGACCGTCATGACGCGACGGCGAGCGTGCAGGTCGCCGCGCTTCGCGAACGTGATGAGGCGCTCGGCCAGCGGACGAAGCCGCTTCGCCTTCGTCTCAGTGGTCGTGATGCGCTTGTGGGTGAACAGCGCCGTCGCCAGGTTGGCGAGCAGCAGGCGTTCGTGGGCGGGGCCGCCTCCGAGGCGGGGACCCTTCGTGGGCTGGGGCATGGTGTGAGTTCTTTCGTATCAGAGTCGGGAAGAAGCAGCGAGAGCCGTGAGGCCCTTAGCTCTCTTCGTCGTCGTAGCCGCCGTAGAAGTGAGCACCGTCGAAGCCCGGAACCGCGTCCTTGAGCGAGAGGCCCATCTCGACGAGCTTGTCTTTGACCTCATCAACCGACTTCTGGCCGAAGTTGCGGATGTTCATCAACTGCGTCTCTGAGAGCGCAACGAGCTCGCTCACCGTGTTGATGCCTTCGCGCTTGAGGCAGTTGTAGCTGCGCACCGAGAGATCGAGGTCTTCGATCGGCATCGAGAGCTCGGTCGACAGCACCGCGTCGACCGGCGCGGGGCCGATCTCGATGCCCTCGGCCTGAGTGTTGAGCTCGCGAGCGAGACCGAACAGCTCGACGAGCGTGCGACCCGCAGATGCGATCGCGTCGCGCGGGGTGATCGCCGGCTTCGACTCGACGTCGACGACGAGGCGGTCGAAGTCGGTGCGCTCACCGGCACGAGTGGCCTCGACACGGTAGGTGACCTTCAGCACGGGCGAGTAGATCGAGTCGATCGGAACCTGCCCGGCCTCGCTGAACTCGCTGCGGTTCTGCGTCGCGCTCACGTAGCCGCGGCCGCGCTCGATGGTCAGCTCGAGTTCGAACTTGGCGCTGTCGTTCAGGGTCGCGATGACGAGCTCGGGGTTGTGGATCTCGACACCGGCCGGGGCCGAGATGTCAGCGGCCGTGACCTCGCCGGCGCCCTGCTTGCGCAAGTATGCGGTTATCGGCTCGTCGTGCTCGCTCGAGACGACGAGGTTCTTGATGTTCAAGATGATCTCGGTGACGTCTTCTTTCACACCGGTGATGGTGCTGAACTCGTGCAGCACGCCGTCGATGCGGATGCTCGTCACTGCGGCACCCGGAATCGATGAGAGCAGCGTGCGGCGCAGCGAGTTTCCGAGGGTGTACCCGAACCCGGGCTCGAGGGGTTCGATGATGAAGCGTGACCGGAACTCGGAGACGCTCTCCTCGGTCAGAGTGGGACGTTGTGCGATGAGCACTGTTGATTCCTTTCGGCAAAGTGTCCGCCATATGACACTTGTGGCGCGGCGAGTGGCTGGCTCGCCGAGTGTTGAGTTGTCGTGGTTCGTGCGGTCAGCATGGAGCGCGCGTCACGCGCGCTCCGTCGCGTCTCCTGTGAACCGCGTCACAGAAAACGCCAGAAGGTCAGACCCGGCGACGCTTGGGCGGGCGGCAGCCGTTGTGCGCCTGAGGCGTCACGTCGCTGATCGAGCCCACCTCGAGCCCAGCGGCCTGCAGTGAACGGATCGCCGTCTCACGACCCGAACCGGGCCCCTTGACGAAGACGTCGACCTTCTTCATGCCGTGCTCTTGCGCCTGGCGCGCGGCCGACTCGGCGGCGAGCTGCGCGGCGAAGGGCGTCGACTTGCGCGAGCCCTTGAAGCCGACCTGACCCGATGAGGCCCAGCTGATCACTGCGCCGCTCGGGTCGGTGATCGAGACGATCGTGTTGTTGAAGGTGGACTTGATGTGAGCCTGCCCGACGGCGATGCTCTTCTTCTCTTTGCGGCGGGGCTTGCGCGCGGCCGACTTCGGTGCTGCCATGGTCTTCTCCTAAACCTGTAGATTGCGCGGGTCGCGGCGGGGCCGGACTAGCGCGCCTTCTTCTTGCCGGCGACGGTGCGCTTGGGGCCCTTGCGGGTGCGCGCGTTGGTCTTGGTGCGCTGGCCGCGCACGGGAAGGCCACGACGGTGACGGATTCCCTCGTACGAGCCGATCTCGACCTTGCGGCGGATATCGGCTGCGACCTCACGGCGCAGATCACCCTCGACCTTGAACGTGCCCTCGATGTGGTCACGCAGCGAGACGAGTTGATCGTCGGTGAGGTCTTTGACGCGCACATTGCGGTCGATTCCGGTCGCGGCAAGCGTCTGCAGCGAGCGGGTACGGCCAACGCCGTAGATGTAGGTCAAGGCGACTTCGACGCGCTTATCGCGCGGAATGTCGACTCCGGCAAGACGGGCCATGATGGCTCCTTCAGGTGAGTGGGAGGTGTGGAGCAGTGCCGGTGCCCAGGCCTCCCGCCCGGGGTGTCATCCGCTCTCGCGGAGTCTGGCACTGCCGATTCGTGTGTTCAGTTGTGAGTCTGTGTCGAGCTGCGGCTCGAGTCAGCCTTGCCGTTGCTTGTGCCGAGGGTTCTCGCAGATGACCATCACGTTGCCGTGACGGCGGATCACCTTGCACTTGTCGCAGATGGGCTTGACGCTGGGGTTGACCTTCATGGCTGTACTTTCTTTCGCTGGCCTCGTGCGCCGGGTGGTTTCCCGGGCCGTTCCTTATCCGGCAGCGAACCCTTACTTGTAGCGGTAGACGATGCGGCCACGGGTCAGGTCATAGGGGCTCAGCTCTACGATCACGCGGTCTTCAGGAAGAATGCGGATGTAGTGCTGGCGCATCTTGCCCGAGATGTGGGCGAGCACCTTGTGGCCGTTGGTCAGCTCGACGCGAAACATCGCGTTGGGCAGCGCTTCGACCACCGAGCCTTCGATCTCGATGACACCGTCTTTTTTGGCCATTGCCTCTTCGTCGCTGTAAGTGGGGTTCTCTACTGGTCGTGCGGATTCGGTGCCACTGCTGGTCGCCCCCGTCTGCACGGCGGGAGTGATGGAGACACGCCGAAGGCGTGCCGAAAGCACCAAGGGTCGAGCCTAGGTGATAAAGGCCTCTGACAGCAAGTCGGGCGCCGAGAACCGATCAGGCGGTGAAGAGGATGCCGCGCGCGGCGAGTTCTCGCTCGATGCGCTCGGTGACCTCGGCGATCTCGCCGATGCCGTCGACCTTCGCGAGCAGACCGCGCTCGGCATACACGTCGATGAGCGGAGCCGTCTGCTCTGCGTAGACCGCCAAACGGTGGCGCACGACCGATTCGTCGTCGTCAGCGCGGCCCTGGTCGAGCGCCCGCTGCTTGAGGCGCTCGACGACGACATCGGGCTGGGCGACGAGTTCGACGACGGCATCCATCGCTGCGTGGTGCTCGGCGAGGTACTCGTCGAGCGCGCGCACCTGGTCGGTTGTGCGCGGGTAGCCGTCGAGCAAGAAGCCGTCTGCCGCGTCAGGCTGCGAGAGCCGGTCGCGCACGAGGTCGTTCGTCAGGCTGTCTGGCACGTTGTTGCCGGCATCCATGAACGCCTTCGCCTTGAGACCCAACTCGGTCTCGTTGCGTAAGTGCTCTCTGAAGATGTCGCCGGTCGAGATGGCGGGCACACCCAGGGCCTGCGAGAGGCGCTGCGCTTGCGTGCCCTTGCCGGCCCCTGGCGGGCCGATGAGCAGCAGGCGGCAACTCATCGCAGCAAACCTTCGTAGTGCCGCTGCTGCAGCTGAGCATCGATCTGCTTGACGGTCTCGAGGCCGACACCGACGATGATCAGGATGCTCGCGCCACCGAACGGGAAGTTCTGGTTCGCGCCGACCATCGCGAAGGCGATGAGCGGCAGCAGTGCCACAAGACCCAGGTAGAGCGAGCCAGGCAGGGTCACGCGGGTGAGCACGTAGTCGAGGTACTCGGCCGTCGGGCGACCCGCGCGGATGCCGGGAATGAAGCCGCCGTACTTCTTCATGTTGTCGGCGACCTCTTCGGGGTTGAAGGTGATCGCGACGTAGAAGTAGGTGAATCCGACGATGAGCAAGAAGTAGACGACCATGTAGATCGGGTTGTCACCCGACACGAGGTTGTTCTGAATCCAGACGACCCACTCGGGTGCCGTCTCACCGGCGGCCGGCTGATTGAACTGTGCGATCAGCGCGGGCAGGTAGAGCAATGACGAGGCGAAGATCACGGGAACGACGCCGGCCATGTTGACCTTGATCGGAATGTAGGTGTTGTTGCCGCCGTAGGTGCGGCGTCCGACCATGCGCTTGGCGTACTGCACGGGGATTCGCCGCTGCGACTGCTCGACGAAGACGACGGCAGACATGACGAGCAGGCCGAGGGCCAGCACGAGCAGGAAGATCTCGAAGCCCTGGGCGACCGCGATGGCCCACAGTGCCGAGGGGAAGGTCGCAGCGATCGAGACGAAGATCAGCAGCGACATGCCGTTGCCGATGCCGCGCTCGGTGACGAGCTCGCCCATCCACATGATGAGACCGGTGCCCGCCGTCATGGTGATGACCATGAGCAAGATCGCGTACCACGAGTCGTTGGTGATGAGGTCGCTGCACTGGGGCACGCCGCTCGTCGTCGGGAAGAGCGCGCCGGCACGAGCGACCGTGATGAGCGTCGTCGACTGCAGCACGGCGAGGGCGATCGTCATGTACCGCGTGTACTGCGTCAGCTTCGCCTGACCCGCCTGACCCTCCTTGTGAAGAGTGTCGAAGTGCGGGATGACGACGCGCAGCAGCTGCGTGATGATCGACGCCGTGATGTACGGCATGATGCCGAGCGCGAAGATCGAGAGCTGCAGGAGTGCGCCGCCGCTGAAGAGGTTGACGAGCTGGTAGAGACCTGTCGCGCCCTGATTGCCCGCGAGGCAGATCTGCACGTTCTGGAAGTCGACGAACGGCGCGGGAATGAAAGAACCCAGACGGAAGAGGGCGACGATCCCGAGGGTGAAGCCAATCTTGCGGCGCAGGTCGGGCGTGCGGAAGATCCGCCCGATAGCTCTGAACACGAGACCTCCCGTAGAAAAACCATGAGCATCCGCCCGCCCGGCGGCGAAGGGATGCTGTGGCCCGAGTGGGCCGGACCCGCAAGCGAGGGTGGCCCCGAAGGGCCACCCGACGCTTACTGGATCGAACCGCCGGCAGCGACGATCTTCTGCTCAGCAGAGCGCGAGACCTTGTCGACGGTCACGTTGAGCTTAACCGCAATCTCACCGTCGCCGAGAACCTTGACCTTCTCGTTCTTGCGCACAGCACCCTTCGACACGAGGTCGGCGATGGTCACATCGCCGCCCTTCGGGTAGAGGGCCGCAAGAGCGGCGAGGTTGACGACCTGGTACTCGACCCGGAACGGGTTGGTGAAGCCGCGCAGCTTGGGTGCGCGCATCACCGAGTTCAGGTTGCCGCCTTCGAATCCGGGCTTGACCTGGTAGCGAGCCTTGGTTCCCTTGGTTCCGCGGCCCGCGGTCTTGCCCTTCGAGCCTTCACCGCGACCCACGCGCGTGCGCTCCTTCTTCGACCCGGGTGCCGGGCGAAGGTGGTGCACCTTGAGAACCTGAGGGCGCGCGACGTCGGCCGCTGGGGCCTTCTTCGTCGGCGCCTTCTTGGCCGGAGCCTTCGTCGCCGTTGCCTTGTCGCTCGAGTCTGCCGTGGCAGCGGGCGCCTTGGCAGCAGCGGCCTTGGTCACCGGAGCCTTGGCCGCAGCGGGCTTGCTCGCGGCCGGCTTCTTCGCGGCGGGCTTGTCGGCCGAGTCGGCTTTCGCCGCCGGAGCCTTCTTGGCCGGCGCCGAGTCGGCTGCGGTCTTGCTCGCTGCGGGCTTCTTCGCTGCGGGCTTCTTCTCAGCGGCGGGCTTGGCCGCCGCAGGCTTCTTCGCCGGCGCCTTGTCGGCGGCGGGCTTCTTCTCTTCTGCCATTAGTCAATCTCCTCGACAGTCACCAGATGGGCGACCGTGCGCACGTACCCGCGGTTCGCCGGGGTGTCTTCGCGCACGACGATGTCGCCGATGCGCTTGAGCCCGAGGCTGCGCAGCGTGTCGCGCTGGTTCTGCTTCTCGCTGATCACGGACTTGATCTGGGTCACTTTGAGCTGCGCGGCCATCACGCACCACCCTTTCCGGAAGCGGCTTCGGCGGCCAGCGCCTCAGCACGCACCAGACGCGCCGGGGCGACGTCTTCGAACTCGAGCCCACGACGAGCGGCGACGGCGCGCGGCTCTTCGAGCTGCTGCAGTGCGGCGACCGTGGCGTGCACGATGTTGATCGTGTTCGACGAACCGAGCGACTTGCTCAGCACATCGTGGATTCCGGCGCACTCGAGCACGGCGCGGACGGGACCACCGGCGATAACACCGGTACCCGCAGCGGCGGGGCGCAGCAGCACCACACCGGCCGCGGCCTCACCCTGCACAGGGTGCGGGATGGTCTGGGCGACGCGAGGAACCCGGAAGAAGTTCTTCTTCGCCTCTTCGACACCCTTCGAGATCGCCGTTGGCACCTCACGGGCCTTGCCGTAGCCGACTCCGACCATGCCGTTGCCGTCGCCGACGACCACGAGGGCGGTGAAGCTGAAGCGACGACCACCCTTCACGACCTTCGACACGCGGTTGATGGTGACAACCCGCTCGAGGAACTGGCTCTTCTCGGCATCACGCTGACCGCGGTCGCGGTTCGGGCTGCGCTCGCGGCCGCCACGACGAGCCTCGCGGGGCTCGGTGCTCGGCTCTGACGACGCCGCCGTCTCGACGGGGGCCTCTGCAGCCACGGGCTGCTCCTTCTCGATCTCGCTCACAGGTTGAGTCCGCCCTCTCGCGCTCCATCGGCGATCGCTGCGACGCGACCGGCGTATCGGTTGCCGCCACGGTCGAACACCACAGCATCCACACCGGCCTTCTTCGCGCGCTCGGCGAGCAGCTCGCCCACCTTGCGTGCCTTTGCAGTCTTGTCTCCGTCGAACGTGCGCAGGTCGCCTTCCATCGTCGACGCGCTGGCAAGGGTGTGCCCCTTGCTGTCGTCGACGATCTGAACGAACACGTGGCGCGCAGAACGCGTCACCACGAGGCGCGGACGATCGGTCGTGCCCGTGATGCGCTTGCGCAGCCGGGCGTGACGGCGGCCCTTAGCGGCCGTCTTGCTCTTTCCTCGAGTACCGAGACCCATGATTACTTCCCAGCCTTTCCGGCCTTGCGGCGCACAACTTCGCCGGCGTACCGCACACCCTTGCCCTTGTAGGGCTCTGGCTTGCGAATCTTGCGAATGTTGGCCGCGACCTCGCCGACGGCCTGCTTGTCGATACCGCTGACAGTGAGCTTGTTGTTGCCTTCGACCGTGAAGGTGATGCCCGCAGGCGGGTTCACGGTGACGGGGTGCGAGAAGCCGAGTGCGAACTCGACCCCTTCGCCCTTGGCCTGCACGCGGTAACCGGTGCCGACGACCTCGAGGCCCTTTGAGTAGCCCTGGGTGACGCCGATGATCTGGTTCGCGATGAGCGTGCGCGTGAGACCGTGCAACGAGCGCGAGTTGCGCTCGTCGTCGGGGCGCGTCACGACGACCTGGTTGTCTTCAAGGGCGACCTCGATGGGGCTCGCCACGGTGAGCGACAGCTCACCCTTGGGGCCCTTGACCGAGACGGCCTGGCCGTCGATCTTCACCTCGACACCACCGGGGATGTCGATGGGCATGCGTCCGATTCGTGACATGACGAGTTACCACACGTAGGCGAGGACTTCCCCACCCACGCCCTTCTTCATCGCCTCGCGGTCAGTCAGCAGACCGGAGGAAGTCGACAGGATGGCCACACCGAGTCCGCCGAGCACGTTCGGAATCTCGGTCGACTTCGCGTACACGCGGAGGCCGGGCTTCGAGACCCGCTTGATGCCCGCGATCGAGCGCTCGCGGTTGGGGCCGTACTTCAGCGAAAGCGTCAGCGTCGAGCCGACTCGGGCGTCTTCGACGGCCCAGTCAGAGATGTAGCCCTCGCGCTTGAGGATCTCGGCGATGTGCGTCTTCAGCTTCGAGCTGGGAAGCGACACCGACTCATGGAACGCCGAGTTGGCGTTGCGCAGTCTGGTCAGCATGTCTGCGACCGGATCAGTCATCGTCATGATGGGGTTTTCCGTTTCTCGTCCGGTTTCGACTCCCGGTACACCGGGGCCGACCTGGCCGATCGTGGCCCGTGAAGGCCGAGTGGAGTGTTACTGAGGTGCGTCGGTCGCGGTGAAGGGAAACCCGAGGGCACGCAGCAGAGCACGGCCTTCATCGTCAGTCTTCGCCGTGGTGACGACGGTGATGTCGAAGCCGCGAACGCGGTCGATCTTGTCCTGGTCGATCTCGTGGAACACGCTCTGCTCTTGAAGACCGAAGGTGTAGTTGCCGTTGCCGTCGAACTGCTTGGGGCTCAGGCCGCGGAAGTCGCGGATGCGCGGAAGCGCGAGCGACAGCAGTCGGTCGAGGAACTCCCAGGCACGGTCTCCGCGCAGGGTGACGTGAGCGCCGATGGGCATGCCCTCACGCAGCTTGAACTGCGCGATCGACTTGCGGGCCTTCGTCACCTGCGGCTTCTGCCCGGTGATCGCCGTCAAGTCTTTGATCGCGCCGTCGATGACCTTCGAATCGCGGGCAGCCTCGCCCACACCGGTGTTCACGACGATCTTCACGAGACCGGGAACCTGGTGGGGGTTGGTGTAGCCGAACTCTTTGGTCAGAGCAGCGTGGATCTCAGAGCGGTACTTCTGCTTGAGGCGCGGCTGGACCTTGTTCGCCAAGGCAGCGCCAGCCGGCGCGGCAGTTTCAGTTGACATCAGAACTTCTCACCTGACTTCTTGGCGTACCGCACACGCACGGTCTTTTTGACGCCGTTCTTCTCGACGGTCTCTTCGCGAAAACCGACGCGCGTGGGCTTCTTGGTCTTGGGGTCGACGAGTGCGACGTTCGAGATGTGAATCGGCGCCTCCTGCGTCTCGATGCCGCCCGTCTTCGTGCCGCGCTGCGTCTGGCCGACGCGAACGTGCTTGGTGACGTAGTTGACGCCCTCGACGAGGATGCGGTTCTTCTCGGCGAAGACCTCGATGACACGACCCTGCTTGCCGCGGTCTCCGCCGCGAGCCTCGGTCGCGCCCGTGATGACCTGCACGAGGTCACCCTTCTTGATGTTGGCCATGGGTTACAGCACCTCCGGTGCGAGGGAGACGATCTTCATGAACTTCTTGTCGCGAAGCTCACGGCCGACGGGGCCGAAGATGCGGGTACCGCGAGGGTCTCCGTCAGCCTTCAGGATCACGGCAGCGTTCTCGTCGAACTTGATGTACGAGCCGTCTGAGCGCCGCGTCTGCTTGACGGTGCGCACGATGACGGCCTTGACGACGTCGCCCTTCTTGACGTTGCCGCCGGGGATCGCGTCTTTGACGGTCGCGACGATCACGTCGCCCAGACCGGCGTAGCGCCGACCCGAACCGCCCAGCACGCGGATCGTCAAGAGCTCTTTGGCGCCGGTGTTGTCGGCAACCTTGACTCTGGATTCTTGCTGAAGCATTTCTTACTCCTAGTGGTCAAGCAGGCGAAGGCCTACTTGGCCTTCTCGAGAATCTCGACGAGGCGCCAGCGCTTCGTGGCGGACAGGGGGCGGGTCTCTGAGATCAGGACGAGGTCGCCGATGCCGGCGGAGTTCTGCTCGTCGTGAGCCTTGACCTTCGAGGTGCGACGGATGACCTTGCCGTAGAGCGGGTGCTTCACGCGGTCTTCGACCTCGACGACGATGGTCTTCTCCATCTTGTCGCTCGTCACGTAGCCGCGGCGCACCTTGCGGTACCCGCGTGCCGACTCGTCGCGAACGTCGTGCGCAGCCGACTCGTGGCCGGCAGCGGCCTTCTTCTCGGTCGTCGCCATCAGTTCTTCTCCTCAGTGCTGTCGGTGGGCTCAGCCGAGGCCTCGGCGTCGGCCGCGGGGGCCTTGGCCTTCGACTTCTTGGCCGGCTTCTCAGGAACCTCGAGAGGGGCGGGCGTGGCACGGATGCCCAGCTCGCGCTCGCGAATGATCGTGTAGATGCGGGCGATGTCGCGCTTGACGGCGCGCAGTCGTCCGTGGCTCTCGAGCTGACCGGTCGCGGCCTGGAAGCGAAGGTTGAAGAGTTCTTCCTTCGCCTTCTTCAGCTCGTCGACGAGTCGCTCGTCTTCAAAAGTGTCGAGCTCGACAGGTGCCAGCTCTTTCGATCCGATCGCCATTACGCGTCGCCCTCCTCGCGCTTGATGATGCGTGCCTTGAGGGGCAGCTTGTGAATGGCACGGGTCATGGCTTCGCGAGCGAGTTCCTCGCTCACACCAGCGACCTCGAAGAGGACGCGGCCCGGCTTGACATTGGCGACCCACCACTCCGGTGAACCCTTGCCCGAACCCATACGGGTCTCGGCAGGCTTCTTCGTGAGCGGACGGTCGGGGTAGATGTTGATCCACACCTTGCCGCCACGCTTGATGTGGCGGGTCATGGCGATACGCGCCGACTCGATCTGACGGTTCGTGACGTAGGCCGGGGTGAGGGCCTGGATGCCGAACTCGCCGAACGAGACCTCGGTGCCACCGGTCGCGTGACCACTCCGCTTGGGGTGGTGCTGCTTCCGGAACTTGACCTTGCGGGGAATAAGCATTGTCTCTAGCCTTCCGCTCCGGCCGCGACGGGCGCCGCGGCGGTGGCCGGGCGGCCACCATCACGACGGGGACCGCGGTCGGAATCACGACGCTCGGGGCGCGACGACTTCTGGTTCGCCTGCTCGCGAGCGAGTTCTTTGTTGGTGATGTCGCCCTTGTAGATCCACACCTTGACACCGATGCGGCCGAACGTCGTCTTGGCCTCGTAGAAGCCGTAGTCGATGTTCGCGCGCAGGGTGTGCAGCGGCACACGGCCTTCGCGGTAGAACTCTGACCGGCTCATCTCAGCGCCGCCGAGTCGACCAGACACCTGAATGCGAACACCCTTGGCGCCGGCGCGCTGAGCACCCTGGAGCCCCTTGCGCATCGCGCGGCGGAAGGCCACGCGGGCGCTCAGCTGCTCGGCGATGCCCTGGGCGACGAGTTGCGCCTCGGCCTCGGGGTTCTTGACCTCGAGAATGTTGAGCTGAATCTGCTTGCCCGTGAGCTTCTCGAGGTCGGCGCGGATGCGCTCGGCCTCTGCGCCTCGGCGGCCGATGACGATGCCGGGGCGGGCGGTGTGAATGTCGACGCGAACCCGGTCACGGGTGCGCTCGATCTCGATGCGGGCGACGCCGGCGCGGTCGAGGCTCGTGGTGAGCATCCGACGAATCTTGACGTCTTCTGCCACGTAGTCGGAATACCGCTGACCGGGCTTCGTGCTGTCAGAGAACCAGCGCGACACGTGGTCGGTGGTGATTCCGAGACGGAAACCGTAAGGATTGACTTTCTGGCCCATGACTACTTGCTCGCCTTCTTCTTGCCGGTGCTCGAGCCCGCTGCGACCAGTTCGTCGGGCGTGGCAAGCACGACGGTGATGTGGCTGGTGCGCTTGAGAATGCGGAACGCGCGACCCTGGGCTCGCGGCTGGAACCGCTTGAGGGTGGCTCCCTCGTCGACGAAGGCGCGAGACACGTAGAGGTCTTGCTCGTCGAGGAAGGTGTTCGCAGCGTCTGCCTTCACTCGCGCGTTGGCCATGGCCGACGCGACGAGCTTGTAGACGGGCTCGCTCGCACCCTGGGGCGCGAACTTCAGGATGGCAAGAGCCTCGAGGGCCTGCTTGCCGCGGATCAGGTCGACGACGCGACGAGCCTTCTGAGGCGTCACGCGGATGTGTCGCACGCGGGCGATCGACTCCACCATGTCTTTACTCCTCTTCACGCCGCCGGGTTACCGGCGACGACCCTTCTTGTCGTCCTTCTCGTGACCGCGGAAGGTGCGGGTGGGCGCGAACTCGCCCAGCTTGTGACCGACCATGGTCTCGGTCACGAACACGGGGATGTGCTTGCGACCGTCGTGCACGGCGATCGTGTGGCCGAGCATGGCCGGCACGATCATCGAACGACGTGACCAGGTCTTGATGACGTTCTTGCTCTTGGCCTCGTTCTGCGCGAACACCTTGCGAAGCAGGTGGTCATCAACGAACGGACCCTTTTTGAGACTGCGAGGCATTGTTCTCGACTCCTACTTGCGCTTCTTGCCAGCGGTGCGGCGACGGACGATGAGCTTGTCGCTCGCTTTCTTGCGACTACGAGTGCGGCCTTCCGACTGGCCCCAGGGGCTCACCGGGTGACGACCACCACTGGTCTTGCCCTCACCACCACCGTGCGGGTGGTCGACCGGGTTCATGGCGACACCACGCACGGTCGGGCGAACGCCCTTCCAGCGCATGCGCCCTGCCTTGCCCCAGTTGATGTTCGACTGCTCGGCGTTGCCGACCTCGCCGACCGTCGCGCGGCAGCGTGCATCGACGTTGCGGATCTCGCCAGACGGCAGACGCAGCTGAGCGTACGGGCCGTCTTTCGCGACGAGTCGCACCGAGGCGCCGGCCGAGCGCGCCATCTTCGCGCCGCCACCGGGGCGCAGCTCGATGGCGTGGATGACCGTGCCGACGGGGATGTTGCGCAGCGGCAGGTTGTTGCCCGGCTTGATGTCGGCCGAGGGGCCCGATTCGACGATGTCGCCCTGCGACAGCTTGTTCGGCGCCAGGATGTAGCGCTTGGTGCCGTCGACGAAGTGCAGCAGAGCGATGCGCGCCGTGCGGTTCGGGTCGTACTCGATGTGGGCGACCTTGGCGTTGACGCCATCTTTGTCGTTGCGACGGAAGTCGATCATGCGGTACTGGCGCTTGTGGCCTCCACCGATGTGACGCGTCGTGATGCGGCCAGAGTTGTTGCGACCACCCGTCTTGGGCAGCGGCTTCAGCAGCGACTTCTCAGGGGTCGAGCGCGTGATCTCGGCGAAGTCTGCCACCGAAGAACCGCGACGACCCGGCGTCGTGGGCTTGTATTTGCGAATAGCCATTGTCGTTGTTCCTTCGTGCCTAGCCGACGGCCGTGAAGATGTCGATGGAGCCCGACTTCAGCGTGACGATGGCGCGCTTGGTGTCTTTGCGCTTGCCGGTGCCGAAGCGGGTGCGGCGAGTCTTGCCCTGACGGTTGAGCGTGTTCACCGTGGCCACCTTGACGTTGAAGATCTTCTCGATGGCGAGCTTGATCTCGGTCTTGTTGGCGCGCGGGTCGACGACGAAGGTGTACTTGCCGTCGTCGATGAGCGCGTAGCTCTTCTCGCTCACGACCGGGGCGATGATGATGTCGCGCGGGTCTTTGTTCTGCGCGGCGGCGTGGATGCTCATGCCTCCACCTCTTCTTTCTTCGTCTTCGCGTTGACGAAGGTGTCGAATGCCGCCTTCGTGAACACGATGTCGTCGCTGACGAGAACGTCGTATGCGTTCAGCTGGTCAGGGGTGATCACGTGCAGGTTCTTGAGGTTGCGCACGCTCTTGAGGTTGACCTCGTCGTCGCGCTCGATCACGACGAGCACGTTGCGGCCCGTGGTGAGCAGCTCGATGACGGATGCCGCCGCCTTCGTCGACGGCACGTCGGTGCCGAACGACTCGACGACGTGCAGCCGCTCTCCGCGAGCCCGGTCAGAGATGGCACCCAGCAGCGCTGCGGCGATCATCTTCTTGGGGGTGCGCTGAGCGTAGTTGCGCGGGGTCGGGCCGTGCACGATGCCACCACCGGTCATCTGAGGTGCACGGATCGAGCCCTGACGAGCGCGGCCGGTGCCCTTCTGCTTGAACGGCTTGCGGCCGGCACCCGAGACCTCGCCACGACCCTTGGTCGAGTGCGTGCCCTGACGGGCGGCGGCGAGCTGCGCGACGACGACCTGGTGCAGCAGCGGAACATTGGTAGACACGTCGAAGACGGCAGGAGGCAGGTCGACCGAGCCGGTCTTCTTGCCTGAGGCGTCGAGAACGTCGAGCGTGGTTGCCATGGCGATTACGCTCCCTTCACGGCGTTGCGGACGAAGACGAGTCGGCCACGAGCACCGGGAACCGCGCCCTTGACGAGCAGCAGTCCCTTCTCGAGGTCGACCGAGTGAACCTTGAGGTTGAGCACGGTGACACGGTCGCCACCCATGCGGCCGGCCATGCGCATGCCCTTGAAGACACGGCTGGGGGTCGACGATGCGCCGATCGAGCCCGGCTTGCGGTGGTTGCGGTGCGAACCGTGCGACGCCGAGACGCCCTTGAAGTTGTGACGCTTCATGACACCGGCGAAGCCCTTGCCCTTGCTCGTGCCGACGACGTCGACCAGCTGACCGGCCTCGAAGATGTCGACACTGAGCTGCTGGCCGGCGGTGTACTCGGAGGCGTCAGCGGTGCGCACTTCGGTGAGGTGACGGCGAGGCGTGCTGCCGGCCTTCTCGAAGTGGCCGGTGAGCGGCTTGGTGACCTTGCGCGGGTCGATGGCGCCGTAGGCGATCTGAACGGCGGAGTAGCCGTCGACCTCGGGCGTGCGCACCTGGGTCACCACGTTCGGAGCGATTTCCACGACGGTGACGGGCACGAGCTTGTTGTTCTCGTCCCAGACCTGCGTCATGCCGAGCTTCGTGCCCAGCAGACCCTTGGTCGTCTTGATTGCAGACATGTCCCGGATTCCTTAGAGCTTGATCTCGATGTTGACGTCGGCGGGCAGGTCGAGTCGCATGAGCGAGTCGACGGCCTTCGGCGTCGGGTCGATGATGTCGATGAGACGCTTGTGCGTGCGCTTCTCGAAGTGCTCGCGGCTGTCTTTGTACTTGTGGGGCGACCGGATGACGGCGATGACGTTCTTCTCCGTCGGCAGGGGCACAGGGCCCACGACCGTGGCGCCTGCACGGGTCACCGTGTCGACGATCTTGCGCGCCGATGCGTCGAGACCAGCGTGGTCATACGACTTAAGCCGGATGCGGATCTTTTGTCCCGCCATGCTCAACTCTCTTCCTTCTTAGACGTGATGCACCCATCAGGGCGCACCTCACGCGGAGCGCAATCGCTGTCGCACCACTGTTCTTCTGTCAAACGAACGCAGTTCTGTTTCCTGCGCAGACCGACCCCCGCGCTCGGGCGTGTCGCCCTCACGACGCACAGAGTTGCCCCTGGGCATGGTGGTGATCGGTGTGAGCTGTGTTCTGCTACCCGCGGCCTAGGCTCTTGGCAACCGGCTTGCGATCTCTCACAAGGGTGCTCGTCCTATGCACTGCCTGGCAGTGAGCCGCGCTGAAGCACGGCGTGTTGAACTAGAAGAGTCTGCCACAGCGCACGACGTGCTGCAACCCGGGCGTGTCGCGCTGCGCCGCGACACGCCGCACAATGGTGAAACTGGTCTACGACACCTCGTCTGCGACCGTTTCAGCGGGTGCGACAGGGGCGGCAGAGCGCACGATCGCCAGCTCGACGAGCAGCACCGCCACCACTCCCGTCACGAGCAGCACGGCCCCCGACACGGCGGCGATCGCGAGAATCAGCAAGCCCCACCCTCCGCCGTCGAGCGACGTGAAGGCGAGCACGGCGAACACTGCCAGGTTGACGGCGATCGCCACCACGAGGCTCACGATGCTCGTGCCGATACGCCAGCCCGCTCTGCGGTGACGGTGCGCGATCGCACCGATGATGAGCATGAGCGCCCAGAGCCCGAGGGCGATGCCGGTCATGCCGAACAGCGATCTCGGCGCGCTGTCGGTGAACGCCTCGGTGGCGTCGCTGCCGGAGATGAGGCTCATGATGCCGAGCCCGATGAGCGCCAGCACGATCGTGATGATGAGGGTCGCAACCACACGCAGCAGAGCTCGAGCCATGCGCTCAGCCTTGCACACCGGAGGGTCAGGCGGAGTCATTCTTCGCCGGGCGGCGGAGGTCTCGTCAATCGCGCAGAAACTCGCACAGAGCCGACTCGATCGACGCACGGCCGCCGACGCGGATCGTCAGCCCTTGATCGAACCGATCGATGACTCTCGGGTCGATGTAGCTTGAGCGGGCAATAGCTGGCGTGTTTCCGAGCGTCTCCGCCGCAGCAGCCACGGCTCTCGCGATGGCCCGGCGGCGCGCCGTCGGTGTCGTCTGCGGCCCCTGCACTGCGAGCTCTCTGGCAGCAGCCACGGTGCCCTGGAGAGTGCGGAAGTCTTTTGCCGTGAAGTCTCCGCCAGTGCGTCGTCGCAGGTCGTCGTTGATCTCACTGGCCGACACTCGATGCCACCCTGCGCCGTCGCGCCACGCGAGCAGGCGCGCCCGGCTTCCGCGGCGCTTGAGTCTGCGCACGATCAGGGCGAGCAACGCATCGTCGATCTCCGACTTCCACTCTTGACCGCTCTTCGCCGGAAACCGCAGTGTGACAACCCTGTCACCCGTGACGGCAACGTGGGCGCAGAGCAGCGTCGACAGACCGTAGCTGCCATTGCCCGCCGCGTATTGCTCTGAACCGACGCGCAGACTGCCTGAGTCGAGCATGCGGAATGCAGCCGCAAGCACCACCGCTCGATCGAGCGCGGCGCTCGGATCAGTCGCACAGCGCTTCAGATCGAGCGTGACAGAGCGACGTGCAGTGGGGAGGCTCGCAGCGAGCTCGAGCATGCGCTCGAACTTCTCGCGATCCTTCCGCTCTCTCCACGCAGCGTGATAGAGATACTGACGTCGCCCGGCATCGTCGGTGCCGACGGCCTGAATGTGTCCGTTCGAGTGAGGGCTGACCCACACGTCGTCCCACGCGGGCGGAATGGCCAGAGCGCGGATGCGATCGATGACGACAGGGTCATCGATGCGTGAGCCCGTCGCATCGCGGTAGCTGAACCCGCGGCCCGCGCGCACGCGCACGATACCCGGCCGCGAGACGTCAGAGCGTCGCAGTCGCGGCATGGGCGGTCGGTAGCGAGACGACGATCACGGCATCGGAGCCTACTCGCCACGAACCGTGCGGCTCGTGACAATGCCGCCGGCAACGACAGTGCGGACGAGCGGAACCCCGGGCCGGTAGGCGAGATAGCGGTAGTCGGGGGCATCGAGAATGACGGCATCGCCCCGCGCGCCGACGCCGAGGTGCCCGACATCGTCACGGCGCAGCGCTCGGGCGCCACCGATCGTCGCGGCGCGCAGGGCCTCGAGTGGTGTCATGCCGAGCTCGCGCACCGCGAGAGCGATCGCGAGCGGCATGCTGCTCGAGAAGTTCGAGCCGGGGTTGCAGTCGGTGGCGATCGCGACCGCGACGCCCGCATCGATCAAGCGCCGGGCATCCGGAAACGGCTGGCGAGTCGCGAACTCGACGAGCGGCAGCAGCGTGGCGACCGTGCCGCTGCCGGCAAGCAGTGCCACGTCGTCGTCGGTGAGGAAGGTGCAGTGGTCGACGCTCGCTGCGTCGAGCTCGACGGCGAGGGCGACTCCCCCGTCGGCGGCGAGCTGGCCGGCGTGCACGCGCAGGCCGAGGCCGGCATCGCGGCCGGCGAGCAGGATGCGGCGCGCCTCGTCGACGGTGAAAGCCCCCGAGTCGATGAAAACGTCGACCCAGCGCGCGTGCGGGGAGCAGGCCTCGAGCATGCTGCCGCACACCAGGTCGACGTACGCGTCTCGATCGTCGGCGAAGTCGGCGGGCACGACGTGCGCGCCGAGGAACGTGGTCTCGGCGGTCACCTCGCGGGCCAGCCGCAGAGCGCGCTGCTCGTCGGCGACGGTGAGTCCGTAGCCGCTCTTGATCTCGAGAGTCGTCGTGCCCTGCGCGCGCGCCTGCGCCACCAGGTGGACGAGTCGGGTGCGCAGTGCCTCGTCTGTCGCCTCACGAGTGGCGGCCACCGTCGTGCGGATACCGCCCGCTGTGTACGCCCGCCCGGCCATGCGTGCTTCGAACTCATCGACCCGATCACCGCCGAAGACGAGGTGGCTGTGGCTGTCGACGAAGCCGGGGATGACGGCGGCTCCGTCGGCGTCGATGCGCGCATCTGCGGCGGGGGCGTCAGCCGCGTGGCCGTGCCATGCGACGAAGCCGTCGTCGATCACGAGGGCGGCATGGGCACGCGTTGGCCGGTCGGGCTCGGTCGGGTCGACCGTCACGAGCTGCCCGATGTTCGTGATCAGGGTGCTGCCGGTGGTGGGGCTCATGCGTCAACCCTGCCTGGTCGCTGTGCCCGCGCGGGTCGCGAACCCCGCGATCGCCTCGAGCACGCACAGCGCGGCGAGCCGAACGGTGCGCCGGTCTGCACTGTCGCGCGCAGCGTCGAGCTCGGTCAAGTCGATACTCGTGACCGAGGGGTGCGCCCCGGCGAGGCGCGCGGCGGTGCGCAGCTCGATCGCGCTCAGCCCGCCCGGCACGCTCGCGGGGCAGCCGGGCGCCACACTGCGGTCGCACACGTCGAGGTCGAGGTCGACGTGCACGGGGCCGCCCGCCGACGCCGCGCGGTGGAGGGCTGCGCTCATGGCGACGTCGATCGGGGTGCGCAGCAGCTCGGCGCGCGAGACGACGGTGATGCCGTGCTCGGCGGCTCGCGCCGCGTAGGCGCGCGAGTTCGCGAGCGGCTCGATGCCGAGCTGGCTGACTCGCTCACCGGCAAGCCCTGCCTCGAGCAGCCTGCGCACCGGAGACCCGTTGCTCTCGCCGTCGCGCAGGTCGTGGTGGGCATCCAGCGTCACGAGGCCCGCCGTGGCGATGCGGTCGCCCCACGCCCCGAGCGCCGCGGGCACCGTCGCGGCGTTGTCCCCGCCGAGCACGATAACGAGGGATGCTGCGCTCGCGATCTCGGCGACCCTGGCCGTGGCGGCCGCCTCACCGGCGCCGTCGGGCTCGAGCACATCGCCCGCGTCGAGCACTCTCAGTCGTGCGAGTTCGCCGTCGATCGGGCGCTCGTTGCGGTCGCTCGACGGCTCATCGGCAACGAGTGACCGATCGACAGCAGGAATGCGCAGCAGTGCGTCGGCTGAGTAGTAGCGCAGGGCATCCCGAATCGCGGTGGGAGTGGTGTGCGTCTGGCCCGGCGACAGCGAGGTGCGCCAGGTTGGGATGCCGACGAGCACAGCATCGGCCCGAGACCCCGGAGCCCAGGCCGGCCAGTCGCCCGCGCGCGGCCAGAGCGGGTCGTGCGCGAGCCCGCCCGCATCCGCGCCCGCACCTGCCGAGTGTGCTCGTTGCGCGCGAGTGTGCCCGCCCGGGTCAGGCACACTCGCGCCGGACGTGCTCACTCGAGACCGCCCTCGCGCATCGGGATGCGCACGCCGAGGTCGGCGACGACCTGCTCGCCCTCGGTGTAGCCCGCGTCGATGTGGCGGATGACGCCCATGCCGGGGTCGTTCGTCAGCACGCGCTGCACCTTCTCACCGGCGAGCGCCGTTCCGTCGGCGACGACGACCTGGCCGGCGTGGATCGAGCGGCCGATGCCGACTCCCCCGCCGTGGTGGATCGACACCCACGTCGCTCCGCTCGCCGTGTTGACGAGAGCGTTGAGCAGCGGCCAGTCGGCGATCGCGTCGCTGCCATCTTTCATGGCCTCGGTCTCGCGGTAGGGGCTCGCGACGCTGCCCGAATCGAGATGGTCGCGGCCGATCGCGACGGGAGCGATGAGCTCACCCGACGCGACCATGTCGTTGAAGCGCTCGCCCGCCCTGTCGCGCTCGCCGTAGCCGAGCCAGCAGATGCGCGCCGGCAGCCCTTGGTAGTGCACGCGCTGCTGCGCCATCGGAATCCAACGCTGCAGGCTCTCGTTCTCGGGGAACATCTCGAGCACAGCGCGGTCGGTCGCGGCGATGTCGGCGGGGTCTCCGCTGAGCGCCGCCCAGCGGAATGGGCCCTTGCCCTGCGCGAAGAGCGGGCGGATGTAGGCGGGCACGAACCCCGGAAAGCTGAACGCGTCGGCATACCCCGCGGCGCGAGCCTCGGTGCGGATGTTGTTGCCGTAGTCGAAGACTTCGGCCCCCGCGCGCTGGAACCCGACCATGGCCTCGACCTGCAGCGCCATCGACGCCCGAGCCGCGGCCGCGAAGCCAATCGGGTCGCGCTCGCGCGCCGCGTGCCACTCGTCGACCGTGTGCTCGACGGGCAGGTAGGCGAGCGGGTCGTGCGCACTCGTCTGGTCGGTGACGATGTCGATCGGGGCGCCCATCGCGAGCAGGCGCGGAAAGACCTCGGCCGCATTGCCGAGCACGCCGATCGAGAGCCCGCGACGGGCATCCCGTGCCTCGATCGCGAGTTCGAGAGCGTGCTCGAGAGAGTCGGCCTGCACGTCGAGGTAGCGGTGCTCGAGCCGCCGGGCGATGCGGCTGGGGTCGACGTCGACGCAGATGGCGACGCCGTCGTTCATCGTCACGGCGAGGGGCTGCGCGCCACCCATGCCGCCGAGCCCGCCCGTGAGGGTGATGGTGCCGGCGAGGGTGCCACCGAACCTCTGCGTCGCGACGGCGGCGAAGGTCTCGAAGGTGCCCTGCAGAATGCCCTGGGTGCCGATGTAGATCCACGAGCCGGCCGTCATCTGGCCGTACATCGTGAGGCCGAGCGCTTCGAGGCGCCGAAACTCGTCCCAGTTCGCCCAATCGCCGACGAGGTTCGAGTTGGCCAGGAGCACGCGCGGCGCCCACGCGTGCGTCTGCATGACGCCGACCGGTCGGCCCGACTGCACGAGCATCGTCTCATCGCCCTTGAGGGTGGCGAGCGTGCGGGTCAGCGCGTCGAAGCTCGCCCAGTCGCGCGCGGCCTTGCCCGTGCCGCCGTAGACGACGAGCTCGTCGGGGTGCTCGGCCACCTCGGGGTCGAGATTGTTCTGCAGCATGCGCAGCGCGCCCTCCTGCTGCCAGCCGAGGGTGTGCAGCTGGGTTCCGCGGTGGGCGCGCACGGGGCGGGCTCCGGATGCTGCGCTCGAGCTCGTCGCACGGCTAAGGGTCATGGCGGTTCTCCTGTCGGGCGTTCAGCGAATCTCGGTGACCGCGCGGGCGGCGGCGAGCAGCGTGCCGTCGTGCGTGAGTTGCACGGCATGCTCGATCTCGGGGGCGAGGTAGCGGTCGGGGCCGGGGCCGGGCACGTGCTCGCGCAGGGCTCTCACGACGGCAGCGGTCGCCGGTGCCGCGTCGACCCCCAGTGCGGCGGTGCGCAGGTCGAGGCCCCGTGCGGCCGTCAGCACCTCGATCGCGACGACGCGTGTCAGCCCGTCGATCGCACGCCGCAGCTTGCGCGCGGCCGACCAGCCCATCGCCACGTGATCTTCTTGCATCGCGCTCGACGGAATCGAGTCGACACTCGCCGGCACGGCCAGGCGCTTGAGCTCGCTCACGATTCCCGCTTGCGTGTACTGCGCGATCATGTGGCCCGAGTCGACACCCGGGTCATGAGCGAGAAAGGGTGGCAGCCCCTGGTTGCGGCTCGCGTCGAGAAAGCGGTCGGTGCGGCGCTCGCTCATGCTCGCGAGGTCGGCGACGGCGATCGCGAGAAAGTCGAGCACATAACCGAGCGGCGCTCCGTGAAAATTGCCGTTCGACTCGACGCGGCCATCGAGCGTGACGACGGGGTTGTCGATCGAGCTCGCGAGCTCGCGATTCGCCACGCTTGCGGCGTGCGCCATCGTGTCGCGCACCGCGCCGTGCACCTGCGGCGCGCAGCGCAGCGAGTAGGCGTCTTGCACGCGCGTGCAGGCATCGGTCTGATGACTCGTGACCACCGCCGAGCCGCTCAGCACGCGGCGCATGTTCTCGGCGCTGGTCGCCTGGCCGGGGTGGGGGCGCAGCTGCTGCAGATCCGAGGCGAAGGGGCGATCGGTGCCGAGCAGAGCCTCGACGCTCATGGCCGCGGCGAGGTCGGCTGTGGCCACGAGGCGGTCGAGGTCGGCGAGGGCGAGGGCGAGCATCCCGAGCATGCCGTCGGTGCCGTTGATGAGGGCGAGGCCCTCTTTCTCACGCAGCTCGATCGGCTCGATGCCCGCCGCGGCGAGCGCCTCGGCCGCGGGCACGATCGCGCCGCGGGCGTCGCGCACCGTTCCCTCGCCCATGACCGCGAGCGCGCAGTGCGCGAGCGGCGCGAGGTCGCCCGAGCAGCCGAGGCTGCCGTACTCGCCGACGATCGGCGTGATGCCGGCATTGAGCAGCGCGGCGTAGGTCTCGGCGACCACCGGGCGGGCACCGGTGCGTGCGGTCGTGAGCGTCTGCAGCCGAAGCAGCATCGTGCCGCGCACCACCTCGCGCTCGACCTCGGGGCCGCTGCTCGCCGCGTGCGAGCGCACGAGCGAGCGCTGCAGCTCGGCGCGCTTCTCGGCGGGAATGTGCGTGGTCGCGAGCGCGCCAAACCCGGTCGACACCCCGTAGTGCGGTTCGACGTCGTCGGCGAGCCCGTCGATGATCGCGCGCGTCGCCGCCATCGCGTCGAGCGCGCCGGCGTCGATGGCGACGGTCGCATCGTGCCGGGCGACGGCGACGACCTCGTCGATCGTGAGGGGCTGGCGGCCGAGCGTGATCTGCATTCCTCCAGTGAACGCCGCAGCGCCCCGCCGCGCATCGTGCGCGCACGATAATCTGTCTGAGATATCAGACAAAGGTGGTGGATGCTCGTGCCCGATGTTCCCGCCGCCCGCGCCGCCCTGCGCATCGTCACGCACCTCGCGCACCACAGCGACCCCGTGCCCGCCTCGACCCTCGCGCGCGAGCTGGATCTGCCGCGGTCGAGCATCTACCAGCTGCTGCGCGTGCTGCAAGACGAAGGCTACGTCGTGCACTACCCCGAGGCGCGCGCCTACGGCCTGGGTGCCCTCGTCGCCGAGATCGGCGGCTCAGTGCTCAGCGCGAGCCGGCTCGCACGCCTCGGCACCCCCCTGCTCGACCGGCTGGTGCGAGCCGCCCCCGTGCCCGTCGTCGCGCAGCTCGCCGTGCTCGCCGGCGGCGACGTGTCGTATGTCGCTCAGGCGTCAGCGCCGCGCGCACCGACCACTGTCGTGCGCGTCGGCGTGCGCCTGCCCGCGCACCTCACGGCGACCGGCCGCGCGATGCTCGCGGCGCTGCCGCAGCCGCAAGTTCGGGCGCTCTTCCCCCACCGCGACTCGCTCATCACCCGCCGCGGCGTCGGCCCGCGCACGCTGCCCGAGCTCGACCGCATCCTCGCAGTGTCGCGCGAGCACGGAGTCGCCACCGAAGACGGCGAGATCACCGCTGGCTACGCCTCCGTCGCCGCGACGGGCATCGACCGCACGGGCTACCCCGCCGCCGCGCTCGGCGTCACCTACCGCGCCGAAGCGGTCGCGCCCTCCGACGTGGATGCCCTCACCGACGCCGTGCGCGACGCCGCGGCCGCGCTCAGCGCGCGCCTGCAGGGTCGCTCGTAGGCGCGGCGCGTTGCGGCGCGGCCCCGCGCCGCACCCCGCGGCATCCTCCCCGCGAGTGTGCCTGCTGCGCACGAGTGTGCCCCTCCGGAACGTGCACAGTTGCGCGTAGCGTGCACACTCGCCGCCGCGCCCGCCCGGGTTCGCGGCGAAACCCCGTCAGTACGAAAGTCGCACAGGCTTGTGCGGCCGAGGAACCCCCGCTTCGAGTAGCGCGCGCTCAGGCCCAGAGCCGAGCCAGGCATCGTCCCACGTCCACCGTGGGTAAGCCCGCGCCTTCTCGCGCACCGCGTCGTGCCGAAGCTTCTCCTCCCACAGTCGCTGCTCCATCTGCGCCGCAGACTCGATGCCGCCGTACTTCGATCGCCCATCCGCCTCACCGGCTATCGCGCCGCCCTCCCACCCGAAGTCGAGCCTGAAGAGGCCTCGACGGGTCAGCACGTCGATCTGCTGCTCGGGCAGGTGAAACCCGAGTTCATGCATCCGCAGCAGACTGAGCGACTCAAGCGGCGACTCGGCAAGTCCCGTCACCAGCCCCAGCACGCTCGCTGCTCGTCGGGTTCCGCGAGCTGGCCCGAGCTCGCCCAGACGCTGAACCCACCACTCGCGCACCTCCGCCGGGTTGCCAGAGCGGTGCGCCACCGCATCCGCGACGATGAACGCCGTCACTGCGCTCGCTGACCGTGCAAGATCGAGCGCAGTCTGGCGCGGTGTCGTCACGGTCAGGTCGCCCTGCGTCTGAACCTCGATGGCCTCAGGCCGAGAGGTCGAATGCCAGACGATGCCGTGTCGCGTGCGTCGCGCCGCTGCCGTGAGGTTGGTGACGTGCAGCGAGCGGTCGTGCGCTCCGACGACCGGCAGCCCGAGAATCAGCGCCGCTGTCGCATGCGAGAACACGAGCGGAACGGATGCTCTCGCCTGCGCGGCGCGCGCCCCGAGCGTCGCGACCGCCACACGATCGTCGGGCACCCACTCATGCGCGGGCACGTAGACAGCACGGCGCACGCGCACGAGCTCGCCGGCTCGTGCCCGCGCATCGAGGCGCGGTTCGACTCCCCACCCTCGCGAGCGAGGGTCGGGAGTGACGAGTGGTGTGCGCAGAGCATCCATGCTCCGGATGCTCGCCTACGCAGCTCGGACGCCTGCAATGCCGGCCTCTTCGGTGGAGAGCACCGCCGCAGAGCCCTCTCGTGGACGAAGCGCCCATCGATTGTGCCCTTCGCGCGCGACAGTCTCTGGCCCGAGGGAGCACGCTCGCGCGCAACGGGAACACTGGCGCCCAGAAGGTGCGACCCTGGCGTCAGGGCGATGGCGGAGTGTGCTGAGGTGGGGCCGTCGCGCGACCGCGGTCGAGCAGCAGCACGACGATCGGTGTCGCGAGCATGGCGAGCGGCACGAAGAGGGCCGAGCCGAGCAGGCCGAGGGCTCCGACGAACCCGCCTTGTGCATCCGCCGCATCACCGAGGGCGACCACGATCGGAATGTTGACGATGCCGGCGATGCCAGCAGAGAGAACGTGGGCGCCGATGCGCCACCATGAGCCGCGGTTGCGAAGCAGGATGGCGGCGAGAGTCACCAGCAGCGCCCACGTGGCGATGGCGGCGCCGGCGAAACCCAAGACGAACTGGGGCACCACGGTGACCAGCTCAGCGACGTCGAGCCCCGCGAGAGCGTTGTAGACCAGCAGCACGAGCACGGCGAAGACGAGCACGGTCGACCCGACCAGCACCAGCACCTCGCGCACGACGCGCATCGCCTACTCCGCTCTGCCTCTTGCCCGTGCGACGAGCGTACTGCCGTCGGGGCCGCCTGCAACAGGGCGCCGAGAACGACGAAGCGGGGGCCGGGCGCAATGCCCGACCCCCGCTCACGGAGTGACGCAGAAGGACTACTTGAGAACCTTCGTGACCGTTCCGGCGCCGACGGTGCGGCCACCCTCGCGGATGGCGAAGCCGAGGCCCTCCTCCATGGCGATGGGCTGAATCAGCTCAACCGTCATGTCGGTGGTGTCGCCGGGCATGACCATCTCGGTGCCCTCGGGCAGCGAGATGACGCCGGTGACGTCGGTGGTGCGGAAGTAGAACTGCGGGCGGTAGTTCGTGTAGAAGGGGTTGTGACGGCCACCCTCGTCCTTCGAGAGGATGTACGCGGTGCCCTCGAAGTTCGTGTGAGGGGTCACCGAACCCGGCTTCACGACGACCTGGCCGCGCTCGACGTCTTCGCGCTTGGTGCCGCGCAGCAGAAGACCACAGTTCTCGCCGGCCCATGCCTCGTCGAGCTGCTTGTGGAACATCTCGATACCCGTGACGATGGTCTTCTGCGTCGGGCGGATGCCGACGATCTCGACCTCGGAGTTGATCGCGAGGGTGCCGCGCTCGGCGCGACCCGTCACGACCGTGCCACGACCGGTGATGGTGAAGACGTCTTCGATGGGCATCAAGAACGGCTTGTCCTTGTCGCGCACCGGGTCGGGGATCGACTCGTCGACAGCTTCCATGAGCTTCAGGATCGACTCGGTCCACTTCTCGTCGCCCTCGAGAGCCTTGAGGCCCGAGACCTGGATGACGGGAGCGTTGTCGCCGTCGAAGCCCTGGCTCGAGAGCAGCTCGCGAACCTCGATCTCGACGAGCTCGAGGATCTCTTCGTCGTCGACCATGTCGCTCTTGTTGAGGGCGACCATGAGGTAGGGCACGCCGACCTGCTTGGCGAGCAGCACGTGCTCACGCGTCTGAGCCATCGGGCCGTCGGTCGCCGCAACCACGAGGATCGCGCCGTCCATCTGCGCAGCACCGGTGATCATGTTCTTGATGTAGTCGGCGTGGCCGGGGGCATCGACGTGAGCGTAGTGACGCTTGGGCGTCTCGTACTCGACGTGCGAGATGTTGATGGTGATGCCGCGCTGACGCTCTTCCGGAGCCGAGTCGATCGACGCGAAGTCACGCTGCACGTTGGTCGCCGAGGGGTACTTGTCTGCAAGCACCTTCGAGATGGCGGCGGTGAGCGTGGTCTTGCCGTGGTCGACGTGACCGATGGTTCCGATGTTGACGTGCGGCTTGGTCCGCTCGAACTTGGCCTTAGCCACTGTGGGTCCTCCTCAGGACTTGTTGCCCAGCATCCGTGTTTCAGAAGCCGCGCGATTTGGTGTGTATGTATCGTACTCAGGCTCGGCGAGCCCTCGCAGGTCGGGCGATTACTCGCCCTTGTTCTTCTGGACGATCTCGTCGGCGACGGCCTTCGGGACCTCCGCGTAGCTGTCGAACGTCATCGAGTAGACGGCGCGCCCGGAGGTCTTCGACCGGAGGTCTCCGACGTATCCGAACATTTCTGACAGCGGCACGAGGGCGCGGACGACCTTGACACCCGTCGCGTCTTCCATCGACTGGATCTGACCACGACGAGAGTTCAGGTCGCCGATGACGTCGCCCATGTACTCTTCGGGGGTGCGCACCTCGACCGCCATGAGCGGCTCGAGAAGCACGGGGTTCGCCTTGCGAGCGGCCTCTTTGAAGGCCATCGATCCGGCGATCTTGAACGCCATCTCCGAAGAGTCGACGTCGTGTGATGCACCATCGAGCAGCGTCGCCTTGACGCCGACCGTCGGGAAGCCGGCGAGCACGCCGACCTGCATCGCGTCTTGAATGCCCGCGTCGACCGAGGGGATGTACTCGCGCGGAACCCGCCCACCCGTCACCGAGTTGACGAACTCGTAGCTCGTCTCGGGCGTCACCTCGAGCGGCTCGAGCATGATCTGGATCTTCGCGAACTGACCCGACCCACCGGTCTGCTTCTTGTGGGTGTAGTCGTACTTCTCGATCGTGCGCTTGATCGTCTCGCGGTAGGCCACCTGCGGCTTGCCGACGTTGGCCTCGACGTTGAACTCGCGCTTCATGCGGTCGACCAGAATGTCGAGGTGCAGCTCGCCCATGCCCTTGATGACGGTCTGACCCGTCTCTTGGTTCTGCTCGGTGCGGAACGTGGGGTCTTCTTCGGCGAGCTTCTGGATGGCCGTGCCGAGCTTCTCCTGGTCGGCCTTGGTCTTCGGCTCGATCGCGACCTCGATCACGGGCTCGGGGAACGTCATCGACTCGAGCACCACGGGGGCGTTCGGGTCGGCGAGGGTGTCACCCGTCGTCGTGTCTTTCAGACCGATAACCGCGTAGATGTGGCCAGCCGTGACAGAGTCGACCGGGTTCTCTTTGTTGGCGTGCATCTGGAAGATCTTGCCGATGCGCTCTTTCTTGCCCTTGGTCGAGTTGATGACCTGGGCGCCAGACTCGATGGCGCCCGAATAGACGCGCACGTAGGTGAGGCGGCCGAAGAACGGGTGCACAGCGACCTTGAACGCGAGCGCCGAGAACGGATCGGTCGAGTTGGCCTTGCGCACGATCTCTTTCTCTTCGTCACGCGGGTCGTGAGCGATCGTGTCAGGAACATCGAGCGGGCTCGGCAGGTAGTCGACGACCGCGTCGAGCATCGGCTGAACGCCCCGGTTCTTGAACGCAGAGCCGCACAGCACCGGGTAGATCTCAGAGGCCACCGTCATCTTGCGGATGGCGCCCTTGATCTCGGCGACGGTGAGCTCTTCGCCCCCGAAGAACTTCTCGAGCAGCACATCGTCTGACTCTGCGACGGTCTCGAGCAGCGCCTGACGGTATTCAGCCGCCTTGTCGACGAGGTCGGCAGGAATCTCTTCGATCTCGTACTTGGCGCCCATCTCGACGTCACCCTTCGAGTCGCCGCGCCACGTGAGGGCGCGCATCTCGACGAGGTCGACGACACCCTCGAAGGTGTTCTCGAAACCGATCGGAAGCTGGATGACGAGAGGCTTCGCACCGAGTCGCTTGATGATCGTGTCGACCGTGAAGTAGAAGTCGGCACCGAGCTTGTCCATCTTGTTGACGAAGCAGATGCGCGGAACGTCGTACTTGTCGGCTTGACGCCAGACCGTCTCAGACTGGGGCTCGACGCCCTCCTTGCCGTCGAAGACCGCGACGGCGCCGTCGAGCACGCGCAGCGAGCGCTCGACCTCGACCGTGAAGTCGACGTGGCCGGGGGTGTCGATGATGTTGATCTGGTGCTTGTTCCAGAAGCAGGTCGTGGCTGCCGACGTGATCGTGATGCCGCGCTCTTGCTCTTGCGCCATCCAGTCCATGGTCGCGGCGCCGTCGTGCACCTCGCCGATCTTGTGCGTGATGCCTGTGTAGAACAGGATGCGCTCGGTCGTGGTGGTCTTGCCGGCGTCGATGTGCGCCATGATGCCGATGTTGCGGACCTTGTTCAGGTCGGTGAGCACGTCCTGTGCCACGGGGGGTTCCTCCGGTTCGATAAAAGTTGCGGGTGCGAGCAGGGGTGATGACCGGGGCCCTCAGCCCCTGCCCGCAGGCTGGTCGTTACCAGCGGTAGTGCGCGAAGGCCTTGTTCGACTCGGCCATCTTGTGAGTGTCTTCACGACGCTTGACCGCGGCACCGAGGCCGTTCGAGGCGTCGAGAATCTCGTTCATGAGCCGCTCGGTCATCGTCTTCTCGCGACGCGCCTTGGCGTAGCTGGTCAACCAGCGCAGCGCGAGCGTGTTCGCGCGGTGCGGCTTGACCTCGACGGGCACCTGGTAGGTCGAGCCGCCGACGCGACGCGACCGCACCTCGAGGGTGGGGCGCACGTTGTCGAGGGCCTTCTTCAGGGTCGCGACAGCGTCTTGACCGTTCTTGGCCGACACGCCTTCGAGGGCACCGTAGACGATGCGCTCGGCGAGGCCCTTCTTGCCGTCGAGAAGAATCTTGTTGACGAGCTGGCTGACGATCGGAGCGCCGTAGACGGGGTCTGCGACGACGGGGCGCTTGGGTGCGGGGCCTTTACGTGGCATTACTTCTTGTCCATCTTCGCTCCGTAGCGGCTGCGCGCTTGCTTCCGGTTCTTGACCGCCTGGGTGTCGAGCGCACCGCGCACGATCTTGTAGCGCACGCCGGGCAGGTCTTTCACACGACCGCCGCGCACGAGCACCATCGAGTGCTCTTGCAGGTTGTGGCCCTCACCGGGAATGTAGGCGGTGACCTCGGTGCCGTTGCTGAGCTTGACACGGGCCACCTTGCGCAGAGCCGAGTTGGGCTTCTTCGGAGTGGTCGTGTAGACGCGCGTGCAGACGCCGCGCTGCTGCGGGTTGGCCTTGAGGGCCGGCGCCTTGGTCTTCGAGACCTTCGGCGAGCGGCCCTTGCGGACCAGCTGTTGAATAGTGGGCAAAACTGCTCCTTGACTGTGCTGCACGGTGACAGCGATTGCGGTTGGATGTCCCCGAGTGCGAGTTCAATCGCTCTCGGGCTCACGCGAAATCTGACGGATCAGTCGAGCAGGCTCAACCGGTGACAGATATGCCGTGGGGGTGTGGGGCCGCCAGCCGAAGCGGACGAGCATCCAGTGACCCTCTGCGTGCGCCCTTCGCGAACTCGACCGGGCCGTTTTCACGGCACGGCACAAGCGCGCGCCGAAGCACACACGAAGTCAAGAATAGAGTGCGGGTGCGCTCGCGGTCAAACGGCAGTTCTCGTGCTCGTGCTGGGTGCGCTCGAGACGGTGGCACGGTGCTCGGCCAATTCGCGCTCGTAGGCGGCGTGAGCTTCGACGTTGCGCGCGCGAGCGGTGCGTCCGCGCTTCGAGACGATGCCGCCGACCCAGATCGGAACCTCGCGCGCCGCGATCGCCGCGGCGAAGCCGAGCGGGTTCGTGAGCTGCTGCAGCACGATGGCAGAGACCACGCTCGACGCGGCACCGACGGCGCCGGCCGAGATGAGGGCGGCGCCGACGAATCCGATCCAGACCACGAGTGCGACGAAGAACCCGCCGAGCACATGCGCCCACCAGCCGCCCCGGTTGACGATGATCACGAGCAGCAGATGCGCGAAGAAGAACACGATCACCGGAACGTAGAAGTTGACCGATGAGACGAATTGAGCGGCTTGGATGACGCCACTGACGCCGCTCAGCAGAGCGATGATGAACACGAGCACCGCATAGACGGCGGCGAAGAGCACGGTGCTCAGCACGACGACGAGGGCTCCGACCCCGCGCGCGCCGCGCTTCTTCGGCGGCTGCGGCGCCGTGACGAAGACGACGGCGGGCTGCTCGGGGGCGACTGGGGCTGTCGCCTCGGTCGACGTGGGCGTCGCGGGGGCGTCCGCGGGCGCTGCCGGAGCAGTTTCAGCGGCATCGGCCGCCGGTGCGGGCTCGGCGGGCGCCGGCTCGACGACGGGCTGCTCTGCCGTCGCGCTCGGCGCGGTCGAGTCTGGCGCCGCCGGGGTCTCGTTGTCCGTCGGTTCTTCTGCGGGCTCTGGTGCGGGCTTCGTAGCCATGACGCGTCCTCTCACTGAGACATCCGAACGCGTCACCCTACCAAGGCGAGGTGGCCGAAGAGATTCAGACTGCGAAGCGTAGCTTCATCGCGCCTACTGATCGGTTTCGTCGTCAGGTTCCGCGGTGGGTGACGCACTCGGGCTCGGGACAGGTTCACCGTCACTCTCGCTCGGATCATTGCCATCACGAAGTGACACAGGTGAGTCGGTAACCACGAATATCACGAGGTTGATGACAGTCGTGCGTTCTTCCTCATCCCGACCATCGACATAGTCGGCGGTAACGACGATGCCAAAGCGTTCTGACAACTGCATTCTGTTGATAAGTCCCAACGCCCGGTTGAAGTCCCCCTTCACCGTGATGGTGATTGGTACACGCACGAGAGTGCCAGCGGCAACCTGTCCATTTTCATCGACAATCGCATCAGGACTGTCAGCCACTGGCGCCGCCAAAACAACACTCTGCAACGACAGCGACTCACCAACGATGCCCGCCAGAAGCTCTTCGATGGCGTTGTCATATTCGACGGCGGAGGGAAAACGATCCCTGAGTTCATCGATCTGGGTTCGCAGGCTATTGATCGAACGGAAGTCTTGCTCGAGTTGCGCATTGACCACTCGGGTGGCCTCGTTCTGCAACTCGATCGCCGCGCGCTCGGCATCGAGTCTCGCAGCCTCAGCGAGCTTGGGGGAGACCCCGAGAAACCACCCGAGCGCGATGACGACGATGACAACGATGACGGTCGCGAAGGTCCAGATCCTCGTGGATGCAGTCGTCATTGTTCGACCTCCGACTCACTGGTCCGTCCTGAGAGCGCGGTGCTGTCCAAGTTGATCGTCACAGTGCTGAGATACCAACCGTCCTCCTCGAGGATGGAGTCAATGCTGGCATCCGCAAACGTGTCCAAGAGCTTCCACGACCGCAGCCATTGGTGAGGTGTCGGTAGATCGACTGTCGCCACCGTCATGATAATCGTCGCGGCTCGGGGGCTCCTCAATGGGTCTGCGAGCCCCAGCGCAGGCCCGTTGGGGTCAATGCCTGTGATCGAGGCAGCCTCGAGAATCTCTTCTGCGTTCAGCACTGCCAAGTATTGAGTCACTACGTCGCGCCACAACACTTCCGTCGCACCCAATCGATCTCGAACTCCCTTGATGCTGTCGAGCTGCGAACGAACCTGAATTACTTCGGCGTACTGCAATTGAGTAGTGAGCAGCTCGTCCGTAACCTGGCGTTCAGCTGCAAGGCGCGCCTCAGCCTGTCCCGCATACCAGAAGGCGGCTGCAACGCCTCCAGCAACGAGCGAAACAACCAGAACCATGACCGCGATGAGGCCTCGCCTGCGCCCCGTTTCTTTGCGACGCAGAGCAACCTCTGGCGGCATGAGGCGTGCTCGTGGGGCGGCTCCCAAGATGATGGAGGTCGTCTCCCGCGCGTCACGCCGACTCACGATGCACTTCCCATGGCGAGACCGATCGCGGTGATCCACTCTTGGATTCGTTCGTCATTCGTCTTTCCGCGGAGAGCACGACTGACGGTCACACCGGCCAGTGGGTTCACCGGCACCACAGATATCCGTGTCGATTCTGCAAGTGCATTAGCGAATCCCTTCATGCGGGTAGCCCCTCCCGCAACGGAGAGGTGCTCGAACGTTACGCCGCTTCTCACCCCCGCGAAATAGGCCAGGGTGTTGCGAACCGCAGTCAGGAGTTCGCTGGTCGATTCGTGGATGACCTCGACGGCGCGACGCTCTTCGTCAGTCGCGCCGGGGGAGGTCAGGCCCAATTCGCGCTTGAGGGCCTCCGCTTTCTCCCGCGGCACATTCAAACGCGTCATGAGTGAACGTGTTGCATCGTCGCCTCCCGCAGGAACGATTCGCACGAACAGAGGAACGGCCCCCTGTGCAATGACAATGGAAGTGGTGTTCGCTCCGATACTCATGTGCACGGCGAATCCGTTGGTCGGCGACGACAAGCTGTGCATTCGCGTCATGGCGAACGGCAAGAGATCCATGCTGATGGGAGTGAGCCCGGCCATCGTCGCCGCAGTGACGTTGGAACTCACCGCTTGCTTGAACGCAGCGATGAGCAGACCGTTGACGATTGGCCCCGACTCTGCCTGGCCCTCCGAGATCGGGTAGTAGTCGAGAACCGCATCGTTGACCGGCACGGGCAATAGGTCTTGAACTTGAAAAGGAAGCGACTCTCGAATCTGGGGCAAAGGCATGCGGGGCACAGCAAGATCGCGCACAATGACGCTCTGCCCACCGATACCCAGCGCGACATTCTTCGATCGAAAGCCTCCCGCGGCCCACAATCGCTTGAAGGCAGAAGCTACTGTGTGGACTTCAAGCACCTCACCGCGTTTGACCGAACCCTCGGGTAGCGGAACCTCGTGTGCCCTCAATACGGTAGGCCGTTCCTTTGATGCATCATCAATCTCGACTGCGCGCAACAGAGAGCTGCCGATGTCGATTCCGACCACTCCGCTTGACATGCTGCCCCTTAGTCCAGACCAAAGATCGCGAGATAGCCCTGCGCGATCGGCTCACCGAGCATGATTCCCATCCAGGCTCCCCCTAGCATCCACGGCCCGAAGGGTATTCCGGTGTTGCGACTCGCCCGCCGAGTGGCGAGGAGAATGATGCCGAGCACACCACCGAGCAAAAATGCAGCGAGTGTGCCGACGGCGATCGCTGACCATCCTGCCCACCCTAGGTAGAGGCCGATGAGGCCCGAAAGCTTGACATCGCCCATACCCATCCCGCGCGGCGTGATCATGGCGAGCGTCAAGTAGAGACTGAAGAGGATTCCTGCACCGGCGGCCGCAGTCGCCAGCCCCTCGAGATCGTCGGCGGCGATCGCAGCAATCGATAGCAATGCTCCACCCACCGCGTATGACGGAAGGACGATTGCATCGGGTAGCCGATGCGTGTCGAGATCTATCGCCGCAAGTGCGATCGAGATCGACGCGAAGTAGAGATGCGCGACGAGTGCGGTTACTGCAGCGAGGGCATATGGCACCGAGCGAGCATCGAGTACTGCGCCCGCCATGACGAGGGTGACACCAGCGAAAGCGGCCGCGGTGACCAGTTCGATGATCGGGTAGCGGCGCGATACTTGGGCGTCGCAGTCGCGGCAACGACCCTTGAGAAGCAACCACGACACGATTGGAACGTTGTCACGAGGTCGCACGCGTGCTCCACAGGCGGGGCAGGCGCTGGCTGGTCGAACGATCGAACGGCCAGCGGGCACACGGTGGATCACCACGTTCAGAAATGAGCCGATCATCGCACCTAGTAGCGCCGCAACGATCGCGGGTGCGACCAGGCTAGCCGACACCGTTGACCGACCGGATCCAAAGTACTTGCCGGTCAGACTCAGAGGTGCCACCGGCTGACTGCTCGCCGGTCGAGAGGTTGACGCCGGGGATACCAATGGGGTCATAAGAGATCTGAGCGGCCCCGCCAACGCTAACCTCACCGGCAAACAGTTGTCCTTTGATGCGAAGGCCCGAGGCGATGTTCGCATCACAGGGTGTGTAGATGAGGGTCGAGATCGGCGTCGAGAAGGTGAACGAGCCTCCGATCGTGAACGAAGCACCTGAAGGGCACGTAGGCAAGCCGTCGATGACAGTGTCGGGGGTGATGAGCCACAGCCGCACATCGTTGGTGGCGGTGAACCCGGCGCTCCCGTTCATGGTGAACCGGTTTGCAATAATGGCGACGTCATTTACGAGATTCAACTTCTGCCAGCTTCCTGGATTGAACTCGCCATTCGTGCATCCACGCGCATCAATCACGCCTTGACTCGACCCAATGGTGGCGAGTGCGGTGTTGAACGTGCCATAGTTGCAGGCTCCGCTCAAGGTGACAACAGTGAAGCCCGGCCACAGGTCTGGGTCGAACCGATAGTCGACCCAATCTGGAACGAACGGTCGGGGCGGAGTCAGGTACGGGCTCGGGCCAGGACCGGCCGGAATCAACGACAACGAACCAACCGTGCCGCTGGGGCCAGTGCGGCTTTGCGTTGTCAATCGACCGCCGATCTGGCTGCCCCACGTCATGTACGTGTTTGTTGCCACCCAGGCGTTTCCCCCGATGCGAGTGCTCGAATTCATGGTGAGTGCGTTCGCACTTGCGTTGCCGCCGATGGTGGTGCCACCGCCGCTCAACGTGATCCCAGTCGTCGACCAAGCATTGCCTTGAACGACCGAGCTTCCCGAAACGTCAATGCCGTTTGACACCAGGTTGCCGTTCACGCGCACGCCACCCGACATCGTGGTGAAACCTGACGCCCACGCATTACCAGCGATGTGGCACGATCCACTGATGGTCAAGTTGCCGTTGTCGACAACCCAGTCGGCATCACCTCCGCTGGCGCCGGAGCACGTGACGTTTCCCTGCTTGACCAAGACGCTGGGGCTTGAACCGTCGACAGCAAGGAGTGTTCCGGACCCGCCGAACCCTGAAGCGCTATACGCGTAGATGGCGGGGCCGCTCGGAAAGATGCCGCCCGTCCCGGTGACTGAGCCCAGCACTGCCTCTAGCTGTGCCTCATCACGAGCCGATGATTGCCCGGCTCCGGTCTCGGAGGCGAATCCTGTCGAGAGAATCCGCACCTGCGTCGAAGTGTTGGTCGGGCAACCTCGCGTCCAGCCACTTGGTGTCTCGAGCCAGATCGTCGCCTCGAAAACGGGCTCTTCGCCAGGGACATTCTCATAGACACCGCCGTTGACGACGCAAGTGCCGGCGACAAGACCCGCGCGCGCGGCCGCGACTCCCGCTTCGGCACCGGCCTGCGACTGCACACCAGCCCGTGTAAGAGACGTGAAGCTGACCGAGCTCACCACTGTGGTCGATATGACTGCAGTGAGTATGAGCCCCACCGCCATCATGCCGATGACAGAGGCGAGAGCGACGCCGTGGTCGTCAGAGCGAACTCGACGCACCAAATTGGTCAGAAACATGTGGCTTCCTCTCCCGCGGAGGTGAGACTCGCGGCCGTCAGTCGGATCGCGATAGTTGGTGAATCGCCAGCATCCGCGTCGAACGCGACAGTCAAGCTGGATCCTGCTGCAACGAAGACGTTCTGACCCGCTGGTGGTGCAACCCCAGCGATTAGCAGAGTCCAGTCGGCCAGTTGTGCCGGGGTGGGTGCAAGTATGGCGGCACCATCGTTCACGATGGTAGAGCGGATCTCTCCGTCGCCGGCCGTCGTGAAGTACCACGCCTGGCACGACCATTCGATGTTCGCGGCCGTACCGGCGACGCGAGCAACCAGTAGCTGGTCTGCCCCCACGTCGGTGATGCGAAACTCCGACGAGTTGCGGATCGCTGTGCTGATGGAACTCGCAGCCAGCTGAGCGGCGGTCGCACCCTGGCTTTGGGGAGTCACCGTGCGCTCTGCATTGATCAAGCTGGTGAAGATACCGCCCACCACCACAAGCACGAGAGAGAGAAGGCTTGCCGCGACGACGAGCTCGACGAGTGTCAGTCCACGGTCTCGCCGTTGCTCGTAGCCTTGGAGTCGCTGCGCAAGTGTCATTCGACAAACACCAGCGTCGACGCGCGCGCCAACTCTTCTTCTGTGTCAAGGCGAACTGCGACACTCTCGACGCGGACGGTGCCAACAACCCCGGGACACTCCCCCACGATGGTCGTGACCTCAATGGTCACGTCGCGGGAGTCGACAAGAGTGGCCGAGCCCACCAGGCCGGCGACGTTCGCGCAGATTGGGCTGAGTGATTGGGCAATCTGCATGCGCTCATTGACCAGCTGGGTAGCTGTCGCCGTGGTGGTGTTCGCAGCGCTCGCGCGAATGGCAGAGATGAGAACTGGCGCAAACGCAACGGCGAGGAGTGCGAGGAGGAACATCGAGACGACGATCTCGATCAAGCCGAAACCCGCTTCGCGATCGTGCGAAGCGGCAAATCGGTGTGCTGTCTCGACGCTTTTCATCTCTGCTCCCCCCGGTCAGATTGCTGTCGCTGCTCTGCTTCTCCATTGCAGCGAGGCCCGACGGGGACGAGAGCACCTAAGCTGGTGCCCTCGCCCCGCCGACAGACAAGACGTCTGTCTTCATGCCTTGTCAGGCTTACGTGCAGTTGCCCTCAGTCACGCCAGCGGCCTCGGTCACCTGGAAGTTGGTACCCGAGTCTGACTGCACCCACACACAAAAGCCGTTGGCATCTGCGCTGGCGATAGTCGGAGCGGCGGTGGTCGATTGAACATAGCCGTTGCCTTGCAAGTCAGCGACGGTGACCCCTGCAAAGGTGCCGCCTTCGGCGACCGAGTACGACACCATAGCCACGCGAATGTTCGCGAGGTCTGAGGTCGCTGCAGCGTCGCGGGCCTGGTTCTGCTGGCCGATGAAGACCGGGATGGCGATCGCAGCGAGAATGCCGATGATGAGCACGACGACCAAGAGCTCGATCAGGGTGAAACCCTTCTCGTTGTCCTCGATGCGACGTCGCTGTGTTTCCAGTGCGGTAGTGATGGACATGTGTCCGTTTCCTTTCCCATCAAGTGAAGGTTGATAGGTGGGCCCCCCACGGAACATGAAACCGGCCCCCCGCCACTAATGATGTATGCGTTGTTCGGGCGCGAACATCCCCAGTGCGGGGGGCATTCGGCGCGCCTACTGGACCTGATTGAAGATGTCGAAGATGGGCAGATACAGAGCCACGATCATGCCCCCGAGTATGACTCCCAGGAAGGCGATCATGATCGGTTCGATGAGTGCCGTGAGTTGCTCGGTCGTGCTTTGAACCTCGGCGTCATAGAAGTCGGCAATCTTGTCGAGCATGGCTTCTAGAGCGCCCGAGTCTTCGCCCACCGCGATCATTTGGGTCACCATAGACGGAAAGATCGATTCCTCTTGCAGCGGAGCTGAGATCGAGCGTCCTTGCCTCACAGAGTCCTGCACCTTGATGATCGCCTGTTCAATCTGCCAGTTGCCGGATGTCGAGCCGATGATCGAGAGTGCCTGCAAGATCGGCACTCCAGATCCGACCATTGTCGAGAAGTTGCGCGAGAAGCGAGCGATAGCGACCTTGGCGAAGAGTGGGCCAAACACCGGCATCTTCAAGAGTGCCGGCTCGTACACCGACCGGAATTTGGGCGTGTGCCGGTTCGCTCGCCACCACACTGTGCCGATGATCATCGCGACCAGTAGGAGCGGCCCCAGCCAGATCATACTGTTCGAGATGGCGACGAGTATGAGGGTGGGTACGGGCAGTGTGCCGCCGAGGTCAGCAAACATCTGCTCGAAGATGGGAACGATGAAGAGGATCATGCCGACGACGGCGACCAGCGCCATGATGAGCACCACCACCGGGTAGGTCAGAGCCGACTTGATGGTCGCGCGCAGTTGCACTTCCTTCTCGTAGTTTCGCGCCACTGACTCCAGCGCAGACTCCAAGAATCCGCCAACCTCTCCTGCGCGCACCATGTTGATTAAGAGAGGCGGGAACACCTTTGGATGCTTCGCAAGAGAGTCTGAGAACGTGGCACCACTCTCTACGGCGGCACGCACCTCCTCGAGAGTCTGAGCCAGCTTGGGGTTCTCTGACTGTTCCGCGAGAATTGCCAAGGCTCGAAGCAGCGGCAGACCGGCACCGATCATGGTCGCCATCTGGCGACTCATGACGGCCAGGTCTTTCATGGTCACGCGCTTGTCGAAGAGTCCGCCCATCGAGATCTCGCGGTTCAGACCCGACCCGGCAGATACCTGCTGTATAGAGATCGGCGCAATACCCATGGTTCGAAGCCTCGACGTGACCGAGGCCTCTCCTGGAGCATCGACCCGACCCTTTACGACTTTGCCCGTTGAATCACGACCGGTGTATGCATAGGTCAATGTAGAGGCCATTAGCGCTGCCCTCCTGCAACGTCGCCGAAGCCTGCAGCCGCACCTGAGGGTGAGCCCGTCGCATGGACGAGCCTCATGAAACTCTCAGCGTCTTGCATCTTCGCGACCGCCGCCTCGTACGTCACCATGTGGCTGTTGACGAGATCGGCGAGGTGCTGGTCCATCGTGTGCATGCCGGCTTCTCGACCCGCCTGCAGCGACGAGGGAATCTGGTAGGTCTTGCCCTCACGGATGAGGTTGGCGATGGCACCCGTCGTGACCATGATCTCGGTGGCGATGATGCGGCCCGAGCCTGTCGCGCGCGGCAGCAGGGTCTGGCAGACCACACCCTGCAGGGTCAGCGCGAGCTGCGAGCGCACCTGGCCCTGCTGATGCGGCGGAAAGACGTCGATGATGCGGTCGATCGTCTGCGCGGCCGACTGGGTGTGCAGCGTGGCGAAGACGAGGTGGCCGGTCTCGGCCGCGGTGAGGGCGGTCGAGACCGTCTCGAGGTCGCGCAGCTCACCGATCAAGATGACGTCGGGGTCTTGGCGCAGCACGCGCTTGAGAGCGTCGGCGAACGAGTGCGTGTCTGCGCCGACCTCGCGCTGGTTGACGAGCGAGCGCTGGTTCTGGTGCACGAACTCGATCGGGTCTTCGATCGTCACGATGTGGTCGGCACGAGAGCGGTTCACGAGATCGATGAGGGCTGCGAGCGTGGTCGACTTGCCCGAACCGGTGGGGCCCGTGACGAGCACGAGACCGCGCGGCAGAGTGGCGAAGCGCGAGACCACGCTCGGCACACCGAGCTGCTTGAGCGACTTGATCTCGTTCGGGATCAGTCGGAAGGCCGCCGCGATGGTGTCGCGCTCGCGGTAGTAGTTGACACGGAATCGGTTGTCGCCGCGCGGGCTGATCGCGAAGTCGAGCTCCCACTCGTCTTCGAATGCCGAGCGCTGCCGATCGGTCAGGATGCTGCCGAGCACCGATTCAGACTCAGCACGAGCCCAGACGGCAGAGTCGGTGACCGGCACGAGCTCGCCGTCGACCCGCAGCATCGGGCGAGAGTCGCCGGCGATGTGAAGGTCTGAGCCTCCGCGCGCGACCAGATCGTCGAGGGCGCTGAGCAGGGAGGGGTGGATGCCCGGCATGGTGACCGCCCCGATGCTCACCGGAGGCGGTGCATCGTGGGGGGCGGCGCCGACCGGAGGTGGGGCATCGAGCCGCATGGGCGGTGCGGAGGGCGGCGGCGCGAGCTGCGGAGAAGCGACAGCAATCGGGCTGGGTGCAGACAGCGGTATCGATGCAGCCGCCGACGTGGCGAACGGCGGGGCGCTCGGCGACGGCGGCGGAGTGGCGATGGGGCTGCCGACCGGAGGAGGAGGTGCAAGGTGCGGAGTCGCCGACTGCGGCGGCATCGCGTCGTCGGTCGTGACCGACCACACCCTGCGCGCGCCCACGGTCGCGTCGACGGCTCCGCTCGCGCCCTGTGGATCGGTCATTGCTTCCCCCTCGGTTCGTGATTGCCTGTCATTGTTGCCGACCCCCGTGCGGCCGCGTCCCCCCGACACGGCCGCACGTGCACAGCGCGTCGTCACGCGACGACGCGCAAAACCTCTTCGATCGACGTCATGCCGGCGCGCACCTTCGCCCAGCCGTCTTGACGCAGTGTCAGCATGCCCTGCGCCGTGGCGGTGTGCATGATCTCGACGCTCGACGCTCGCGCGACCGCCAACCGCTCGATCTCTTCGCTCACCTGCATGACCTCATGCAGCGCCAGCCGGCCACGATAGCCCGTGCCCGAGCAGGCCGAGCAGCCGACAGCGTGGTAAAACCGCGGCGAGAACTCATCTTCGCGCCGACCGAACCCGAGCTGATCGAGGTGGGCGGTGTCATACTCTTGCAGCTGCTTGCAGCGGTCGCAGAGGCGGCGGGCGAGTCGCTGGGCCACCACGCAGTCGAGTGCAGAGCCCACCAGGAACGGCTCGATATCCATCTCGATCAGTCGGGTGATGGCGCTCGGCGCATCGTTGGTGTGCAGAGTCGAGAGCACGAGGTGGCCGGTGAGCGAGGCCTCGATGGCGATCTGCGCCGTCTCTTGGTCGCGGATCTCACCGATGAGCACGACATCAGGGTCAGATCGCAGGATGCTGCGCAGCGCGCTCGCGAAGGTGAGACCGGCCTTGGGGTTCACCTGCACCTGGTTGATGCCCGCCATGCGGTATTCGACCGGGTCTTCGACGGTGATCACATTGATCTCGGGCCGTGAGACGGCGTGCAGCGTGGTGTACAGCGTCGTCGACTTTCCCGACCCGGTCGGGCCGGTGACCAGAATCATGCCGTACGGCTTGGTGTAGGAGTTTCGGTAGACCGTGAGATTGCGCTCGAGCATGCCGAGCTCACCGATGTCGCGACGGGTCGCGTTGTTGTCGAGGATTCTCATGACGACCTTCTCGCCGAACACTGTCGGCAGGGTCGCCACGCGCAAGTCGATGACCTGCCCGGCGTGCTGCACCGACATGCGGCCGTCTTGAGGGCGTCGACGTTCGGCGATGTTGATGTCGCTCATGATCTTGAGCCGCGAGATGACACCGTTCTGAATGTTCTTGGGCGCCTGCTGCACATCGTGCAGCACGCCGTCGATGCGGTAGCGCACGCGCATCTCGAACTCGCCGGGCTCGATGTGGATGTCAGACGCGAGGTCTTGAATCGCCTGCCCGATGATGAGGTTGACGAACCGCACGATCGGCGCATCGTCGGGGTCGGCATCGCGCAGCGCCAACTCGTCAGACTGCGACGGAGCCGTCTCTTCTTCGATCGCCGTGGTGAGGTCGCTGAGTTCGCTGTCGGCGCGGTGAAACCGGTTGATGGCCGCCAGCAGGTCATTGCGCTCGGCAACGACCGCCACGACGTGCATGCGAGTGAGCGCGCGAACGTCGTCCATGGCGAGAACGTCGCCGGGCTCGACCATCGCGAGCGTGATCGTGGTGGCGGTCGCGTGAATGGGCAGGATGCTGTGCCGACGGCAGAGCGCGGCGGGCACGAGAGCGACGGCGGCGCGGTCGACGGGGTACTCAGCGAGTTCGACGAATGACAGCCCGGCGACCTCTGCCTTGGCTGAGGCGACCTGCGAGGCCGACACAAGGCCACTGTCGATGAGCTCGCCCACGACGGCGTCGTCGCCGACGTCGCGCACCTTGTCGAGCGTCTCGATGGGCAGCAACCCACGGATGATGAGCACTTCACTGACGGAAACCACGGCAAACCCTCCCCCCTGGATGCGAACGCCCCGATGGGCCGCTTGCACGGACTGCCTGACCGCAAAGGTATGACACGCCGCACTGCCGACAATAGCCCCGCGTTCGGGGGTAGTCCACACCAGTCACATTGTTAACATGCGCCCCGCGAACGCGAAGGGCCCGCACCGTGTTCGGTGCGGGCCCTTCGGCGGTTCGGTTTGCAGCCTAGCTGTAGGCGCCGGGCGTGTAGTCGTCGCTCGAGAAGGTGTCGAAGTCGATGATCGACAGGTCGGCCTCGCTGAAGGTCGAGTCATCGGCGAAGATGCGGTTGGGGTACCGCTCGGCCTTCGCCTCTTCTGTCGCCTCGACTGTGACGTTGCGGTAGTTCGAGAGGCCCGTGCCCGCCGGAATCAGTTTTCCGATGATCACGTTCTCTTTCAGCCCCAGCAACGGGTCGCGCTTGCCCTCCATCGCCGCCTGGGTGAGCACCCGGGTGGTCTCTTGGAACGACGCGGCCGACAGCCACGACTCGGTGGCGAGCGAGGCCTTGGTGATGCCCATGACCTCTTGACGCGCAGAAGCGGTCTTCTTGCCCTCGCTCAGTGCAGCACGGTTCAACGTGTTGTACTTCGAGCGGTCGACGAGCTCGCCCGGCAGCAGGTCGGTCTCGCCGTGGTCGACGACGGTGACCTTCCGCAGCATCTGCCGCACGATGACCTCGATGTGCTTGTCGTGAATCGGCACACCCTGCGAGCGGTAGACACCCTGCACGCCCTCGACGAGGTGCTGCTGCACGGCGCGCACGCCCTTGACTCGCAGCACCTCTTTCGGGTCGACCGGACCCTCGAAGATCTGCTGGCCCAGCTCGACGTGCTGACCGTCTTCGACGAGCAGGTTCGAGCGGCGCGAGACGGCGTATGCCACCTCTTCGTCGCCGTTGTCTGGCGTCAGCACGATCTTCAACTGAGCACCGGAGTCGTCAATCGAGATGCGGCCAGCGCTCTCGGCGATCGGGCTCGCGCTCTTCGGGGTGCGGGCTTCGAACAGCTCGGTCACGCGGGGCAGACCCTGCGTGATGTCGTCGGCCGACGCCGAACCACCCGTGTGGAAGGTGCGCATGGTGAGCTGGGTTCCCGGCTCACCGATCGACTGCGCCGCGATGATGCCGACGGCTTCTCCGAGGTCGACGCGCGTTCCGGTGGCCAACGAGCGGCCGTAGCAGGATGCACACACACCGACTGCCGACTCGCAAGTCAGCACCGAGCGAACCTTGATCTCGCGCACACCTGCCCCGACGAGCGTGTCGATGAGCACGTCGCCGACGTCGGCGCCGGCCTCGGCCACGACCGAGCCCTTCGCGTCGACGGCGTCGGCCGCGAGTGTGCGGGCGAAGACCAGGTTCTCGACGTTGTCGTCGCGCACGATGGTGCCGTCGACATCGTGAGCGATCGGGAAGTCGAGGCCCTTGGTGGTGCCGCAGTCGTCTTCACGAATGATGACGTCTTGTGCCACGTCGACAAGTCGACGCGTCAGGTATCCCGAGTCGGCCGTGCGCAGAGCGGTGTCGGCCAGTCCCTTGCGGGCACCGTGGGTGGCGATGAAGTACTCGGCCACCGAGAGGCCCTCGCGGTACGAGTTGATGATCGGGCGCGCGATGATCTCACCGCGCGGGTTCGACACGAGGCCGCGCATGCCGGCGATGTTGCCGACCTGCAGCCAGTTGCCTCGAGCGCCCGACGTCACCATGCGGTTGATGGTGTTGTCGACCGGGAAGTTCGCCCGCATCTCGTCGTTGACGGCCTTGGTGCCCTCTGTCCAGAGCTCGACAAGCTCTCGACGGCGTTCGTCGTCAGTCGTCAGACCCTTGTCGAACTGCGACTGGATCTTGGCGGCCTTCTTCTCGTACTCGGCGACGATCTGCTTCTTCTTCGGCGGCGTCACGACGTCGCTGAGCGCGACGGTGACACCCGAGCGGGTCGCCCAGTAGAAGCCGGCATCTTTCACCTTGTCGAGCGTCGCGGCGACGATCGTCTTGGGGTAGCGCTCGGCGAGGTCGTTCACGATCTGCGAGATCGTGCCCTTGTCGGCGACGTCGTCGACGAACGGGTAATCAGCCGGCAGCAGCTCGTTGAACAGCGCGCGCCCCAGCGTGGTCTCACGCAGCTCGCGGCCGTCGGCGAACTTCTCGCCGAACAGGCGGATGCGCGCGGGGGCGTTGAGGTGCAGCGAGCCCTGGTCGAGCGCCATGATCGCCTCGGAGACCGACGAGAATGCGCGGCCTTCGCCGATGGCGCCCTCGCGGATGGTCGTGAGGTGGTGCAGACCGATGATCATGTCTTGAGTCGGAACCGTCACCGGTCGGCCGTCAGACGGCTTGAGGATGTTGTTCGACGCGAGCATGAGAATGCGGGCCTCGGCCTGCGCCTCGACCGACAGCGGAAGGTGCACGGCCATCTGGTCGCCGTCGAAGTCGGCGTTGAACGCCGCGCAGACGAGCGGGTGAAGCTGGATGGCCTTGCCCTCGACCAGTTGCGGTTCGAAGGCCTGGATTCCGAGGCGGTGCAGGGTGGGTGCGCGGTTGAGCAGCACGGGGCGCTCGCGGATGATCTCTTCAAGAACATCCCACACCTGCGGGCGCGACCGCTCGACCATGCGCTTGGCGCTCTTGATGTTCTGAGCGTGGCCGAGGTCGATGAGCCGCTTGATGACGAAGGGCTTGAACAGCTCGAGCGCCATGATCTTCGGCAGACCGCACTGGTGCAGCTTGAGCTGCGGGCCGACGACGATGACCGAACGGCCCGAGTAGTCGACGCGCTTGCCGAGCAGGTTCTGGCGGAACCGGCCCTGCTTGCCTTTCAGCATGTCGCTGAGCGACTTGAGCGCGCGGTTGCCGGTGCCCGTCACGGGGCGGCCACGGCGGCCGTTGTCGAAGAGGGCGTCGACCGCCTCCTGCAGCATGCGCTTCTCGTTGTTGACGATGATCTCGGGAGCCCCGAGGTCGAGCAGGCGGCGCAGTCGGTTGTTGCGGTTGATCACGCGGCGGTACAGGTCGTTGAGGTCGCTCGTCGCGAATCGACCGCCGTCGAGCTGCACCATCGGGCGAAGCTCCGGAGGAATCACCGGCACGACGTCGAGCACCATGGCGGCCGGCGAGTTGCCGGTCTGCAGGAACGAGTTGACGACCTTCAGCCGCTTGATCGCGCGGATCTTCTTCTGACCCTTGCCGCCGGCGATCTGCTCATGCAGCAGCTCGCTCTCAGCGGCGAGGTCGAAGGCCTCGAGGCGCTTCTTGATCGCCTCGGCACCCATGTGCGCCTCGAAGTACAGACCGTAGCGGTCTTGCAGCTCTTGGAACACGGCGTCTTCGGGCTTGAGGTCGCCGACCTTGAGGGTGCGGAAGTCTTCCCACACGCGCTCGAGCTGACCGATCTGCTCGTCGAACGACTTGCGCAGCTGGGCCATCTCTTTCTCGCCAGCGTCTTTGACCTTGCGCTTCTGGTCGGCCTTGGCGCCTTCAGCCTCGAGCTCGGCGAGCTCGGTCTCGAGCTTCTGCATGCGCGCGGCGATGCCGCTGTCTCGCTGGCCCTCGAGCGTCTTGATCTCGAGCCGCAGCTCGTTCTCGAGCCCGGGAAGGTCGGCGTGACGGCCGTCTTCGTCGACCGAGATGACCATGTACGCCGCGAAGTAGATGACCTTCTCGAGGTCTTTCGGCGCCATGTCGAGCAAGTAGCCGAGTCGGCTCGGCACACCCTTGAAGTACCAGATGTGCGTGACCGGGGCGGCGAGCTCGATGTGGCCCATGCGCTCGCGGCGCACCGACGACTTCGTGACCTCGACGCCGCAGCGCTCGCAGACGATGCCCTTGAAGCGCACGCGCTTGTACTTGCCGCACGAGCACTCCCAGTCGCGCGACGGCCCGAAGATCTGCTCACCGAACAAGCCGTCTTTCTCGGGCTTGAGGGTGCGGTAGTTGATGGTCTCGGGCTTCTTGACCTCGCCGTGCGACCATGCCCTGATGTTGTCGGCCGTAGCGAGGCCGATGCGGAGCTCATCGAAAGTTGTTGCGTCGAGCACTAGTTCTTCTCTTCTCTAACGTCTCGTCAGTGTCTCGTGAATACCGGAGCCGGCTTAGATCTCGTCGATCGACGACGATTCGAAGCGGGCAGAGATGTTGATGCCGAGTTCTTCCGCCGCGCGGAACACCTCGTCGTCGTTGTCTTTCAGACTCACGGCCGTGCCGTCGGCCGAGAGCACCTCGACGTTCAGGCAGAGCGACTGCATCTCTTTGATGAGCACCTTGAAGCTCTCGGGAATACCGGGCTCTTGAATGTTCTCGCCCTTGACGATGGCCTCGTACACCTTCACGCGACCGAGGATGTCGTCAGACTTGATCGTCAGCAGCTCTTGCAGCGCGTACGCGGCACCGTAGGCCTCGAGCGCCCAGACCTCCATCTCACCGAAGCGCTGGCCGCCGAACTGGGCCTTACCGCCGAGCGGCTGCTGGGTGATCATCGAGTACGGGCCCGTCGAGCGAGCGTGAATCTTGTCGTCGACCAGGTGGTGCAGCTTCAAGATGTACATGTAGCCGACCGACACCGGGTCGGGGAACGGCTCGCCGGTGCGACCATCGAACAGTCGCGCCTTGCCGCTCGAGTCGATCATGCGCACGCCGTCGCGGTTGGGCAGGGTCGAGTCGAGCAGGCCGGCGATCTCTTCTTCGCTGGCGCCGTCGAACACCGGGGTCGCCACCTTCGTGCCGGGAGCCGCCTCGCGCGCTTCGGCGGGAAGACGGGATGCCCACTCGGGGTTGCCCTCGACCTTCCAGCCGCGCGATGCCGCCCACCCGAGGTGAATCTCGAGCACCTGACCGAAGTTCATGCGGCCCGGCACGCCGAGGGGGTTGAGCACGATGTCGACAGGAGTGCCGTCTTCGAGGAAGGGCATGTCTTCGACGGGCAGGATCTTCGCGATGACGCCCTTGTTGCCGTGGCGGCCGGCGAGCTTGTCGCCCTCGGAGATCTTGCGCTTCTGGGCGATGTAGACGACCACGCGCTGGTTGACGCCCGAGCCGAGCTCGTCGTCGCCGTCTTGCGCGTCGAACACCTTGACGCCGATGATCGTGCCCTGCTCGCCGTGCGGCACCTTGAGCGAGGTGTCGCGCACTTCGCGCGACTTCTCGTTGAAGATGGCGCGCAGCAGTCGCTCTTCAGCACTGAGCTCGGTCTCGCCCTTCGGGGTGACCTTGCCGACGAGGATGTCGCCGGGGCGAACCTCTGCGCCGATGCGGATGATGCCGCGCTCGTCGAGATCGGCCAAGAGCTCGGGGCTCACGTTGGGCAGATCGCGGGTGATCTCTTCTTTTCCGAGCTTCGTGTCGCGAGCATCCACTTCGTATTCCTCGATGTGGATCGACGACATGGTGTCGTCTTTCACGAGGTTCTGGCTCAGGATGATGGCGTCTTCGAAGTTGTGACCCTCCCACGACATGAACGCGACGAGCAGGTTCTTGCCGAGCGCGAGCTCGCCGTTCTCGGTGGCGGGGCCGTCGGCGATGACCTCGCCGACCTCGACGCGGTCACCAGCGCTGACCACGACGCGGTGGTTGTAGTTGGTCCCCTGGTTCGAGCGGTCGAACTTGCGCAGAACGTAGTCTTGCGTTCCGCCTTCGTCGAGCTGCACAGTCACCGAGTCGGCAGCCACCGCGGTGACGACACCGGGTGCCGTCGCCGTGATCACGTCGCCGGCGTCGACGGCCGCGTAGCTCTCCATGCCCGTGCCGACGAGCGGCGACTCTGAGCGCAGCAGCGGCACAGCCTGACGCTGCATGTTGGCGCCCATGAGGGCACGGTTCGCATCGTCGTGCTCGAGGAAGGGGATGAGCGAGGTCGCGACCGACACCATCTGGCGCGGCGAGACATCCATGTAGTCGACCTGCTCGGCCGGCACCAGTTCGACCTCGCCGCCCTTGCGGCGAACGAGCACGCGCTCTTCGGCGAACGAGCCGTCTTTGTTGAGCGGCGCACCGGCCTGCGCGACGACGTGGTCGTCTTCTTCACTCGCGGTGAGGTAGTCGATCGTCGCCGACACCTTGCCCTTGGTGACGCGGCGGTACGGGGTCTCGATGAACCCGAACGAGTTGATGCGCGCGAACGACGCGAGCGAGCCGATCAGACCGATGTTCGGGCCTTCAGGCGTCTCGATGGGGCACATGCGGCCGTAGTGCGAGGGGTGCACGTCTCGCACCTCGACGCCGGCACGCTCACGGCTCAGGCCACCCGGGCCGAGCGCCGACAGGCGGCGCTTGTGGGTGAGGCCCGCGAGGGGGTTGTTCTGGTCCATGAACTGGCTGAGCTGCGAGGTGCCGAAGAACTCTTTGATCGCGGCCACGACGGGGCGCACGTTGATGAGGGTCTGCGGCGTGATCGCCTCGATGTCTTGCGTCGTCATGCGCTCGCGCACCACGCGCTCCATGCGGCTGAGGCCCGTGCGCACCTGGTTCTGGATGAGCTCGCCCACAGCGCGGATGCGGCGGTTGCCGAAGTGGTCGATGTCGTCGACGTCGAGACGCAGGTCGACGGCCTTGCCAGCGCGGACGCCCGGCATGGTCTCGCGGCCCTCGTGCAGCGACACCATGTAGCGGATGGTCGCCACGATGTCGTCGACGCTCAGCACCGAGTCGCTCAGCGGAGCGTCGAGACCCAGCTTGCGGTTGAGCTTGTAGCGGCCCACCTTGGCGAGGTCGTAGCGCTTCGGGTTGAAGTAGAAGTTGTCGAGCAGCGCACGCGCGGCCTCGGCGGCAACCTGCTCGCCCGGGCGAAGCTTGCGGTAGATGTCTTTGAGCGCCTCTTCCTTGGTGAGGATGGCGTCTTTCTCGAGGGTCTGCTCGATCGAGTCGACCCCGGCGAACTTCTCGCGGATCTCTTCGGTGGTGAGGCCGAGCGCCTTGAGGAAGACCGTGACCGACTGCTTGCGCTTGCGGTCGATGCGCACGCCGACCTGGTCGCGCTTGTCGATCTCGAACTCGAGCCACGCACCGCGGCTCGGAATGATGCGCGCGGTGTAGATGTCTTTGTCGGTGGTCTTCTCGAGCTGGCGCTCGAAGTAGACACCGGGGCTGCGCACGAGCTGCGACACGACGACGCGCTCGGTGCCGTTGATGATGAACGTGCCCTTCTCGGTCATGAGCGGGAAGTCGCCCATGAACACGGTCTGGGTCTTGATCTCACCGGTCATGTGGTTCATGAACTCGGCCTCGACGTAGAGCGGCGCGGCGTAGGTCTTGCCGCGCTCTTTGCACTCGTCGATCGAGTACTTCTGCTCTTCGAGGTAGGGGTTCGTGAACGAGAGCTGCATGGTCTCGCCGAGGTCTTCGATGGGCGAGATCTCTTCGAAGATCTCTTCGAGACCGCTGTGCGACGGAACGTCGCTGCGGCCCGCGGCCTGCGCCTCTTCGAGGCGGGCCTTCCAGCCGTCTCCACCGACGAGCCAGTCGAAGCTCTCGGTCTGGAGGGCGAGAAGGTCAGGCACGGTGAGCGTGTCGCTGATCTTGGCGAACGACAACCGCGTTGCGGTGCGGCCGTTCTTGGGGGACTGGTTCTTAGCGGTGCGCGCAGCAGCCAAGGATCTAACCTCCGTGGGCTCTATGGCCCGGGTTCTGTCGAACGTCGACAGGTGAATGCGGTCGAATGGACGCGCTCTGACCCGCGGGGATTCCTCTCACGAGAAATCCACCCCGCCGCTATACTCGGGGCACGATCGGCGTCCGCCATATGACGGCCGATCAGACATGGGAGCGCAAACCTCAATACTAGGGGCGCTGGCGCCGCCGTGTCCAGTCGCTTTCTTGACCAATTCGGCCTGCTGCGCTATAACCGCGCAGTTGCGGGATGCCCGAGGCGAGCATCCCGCAGCGTCAGGTGCTCTCGCCGCCTCGTGACTGCCCTGCACTGGCCACTGCCGGTGAGTACACTTCGCTTCAGCGCTCTTCTGGCGCCGTCACTGGCAGGCGGAGGATCCACCCCCATGAGCTCGATGCCCCCTGGTGTGCAGCAGGCACGCGCTGCCGGGCTGTGGCCGCTCGTGGGTCGCAGTGCCTCGCTCGAGCAGGCCGCCGCCGCCTTGGCGTCGCGGCGCACGTCGCTCGTCGTGCTGTCGGGTGACGCGGGGGTGGGCAAGACTCGGCTCGCGAGCGAGCTCGCCGAGTCGCTCGAGAACGATGGCTGGCGCGTCAGTCGGCTCGTGGCGAGCTCGAGCCTCTCGGCGGTGCCGCTCGCGGCCCTCGTGCCGATCTTGGGCGCGACTCGGCACGACATCTCCCGCATCGGTGCCGACACCGCATCGCTCATGGCCTTCGTCGAAGAGTTCGCGACCGCCCGTGACGACGAGGGGCCGCTGCTCGTCGTCGTCGACGACCTGCCGCAGCTCGACCCGCTGTCGGTGGCCGTGCTCGCGCAGTTGGCGACGATCGGCTCGCTGAGCCTGCTCGCCACCGCTCGCGACGGCGAGCTGCTGCCCGAGCCCATGGTGTCGCTGTGGACGTCGGATCGCGGTCTGCGCATCGCACTCTCGCCCCTCACGGTCGACGACCTCGATCAGCTGCTGCCAGAGGTGCTCGGCAACACGGTCGCGCACCAGACCATCGTCGCCCTGCACGGCGCCTCTGGCGGAAACCCGCTCTTTCTGCGCGAGCTCGTCGCCCACGCACTCGCCACTGGTGCGCTCTCTGAGCAGCACGGGTCGTGGGTGTTGCAGGGTTCTCCGGGGGGTTCGGCGGCGCTGGGCGAACTCATCACCGCGCGCCTGAGCTCACTCGGCGAGGCGCACCTCGATGTGCTCGAGCGATTGGCCGTCTGCCAGTCGCTGCCCTTGTCGCACCTCGGCGAGCCCGAGCTGCGCACGGCACTCGGCGAGCTCGAGCAGCGTCAGCTCGTGCAGCTGCGGCTCGAGGCCGGGCGCTACGTGGCGACGATCGCGCACCCGCAGTACATCGCCGCGGTGCAGTCACGAGTGCCGACGCTGCGCCGCATCGACCTGCTGCTCGACCACGCCGCCCGCGCAGAGGCCTCACCAGACCGAGATGTCGACGCTGTGCGCATCGCCACCTGGAAGCTCGACGCCGGCGCACCGGGCGACGCAGAGCTGCTGGGCGACGCGGCTCGCCTCGCTCTGCTCACCGAAGACTTCGACCTGGTCGCCCGATTGGCGACCGCCGCTGCGCAAGCGGGCGCCGTCGACACCGAACTGCTGCTCATTCACGCGGATGCTCTCATCAAGCTCGGCCGCGTCGACGACGCACTGGCCACGCTCGACGCGGCACGCAGGCTCGACGAGGCCGACCCTGCAGACCAGCACCGCACGGCGCGCATCCTCACGATGACGGCGACCGCCCTCGTGACGCTCAGCAGTCGATTCGACGAGGCTCTCGAGCTTCTCGACGGTGCCCCCGAGCGACTGCCTGACGCCGCGCGGCGACTGCTCCAGGCTCGCGCGCGCATTCTGGTCGGCCTCGAACGGCCCCGCGAAGCGCTCGCCGAGCTCGAGAAGATCGTCGACGACGGCACCGCCGCCGAGCAGGCCGAGCTCGACATCAACACGGCCGTGCCGTATGTGGCGCTCGGGCGCACCGACGACGCACTGCACATCACCGAGCGAGCGCTGGCGGCGGCTCGCCTCAGCGACTCGTCGATTCCGTTGCGGGTGGCGTATCTCATGCGTGCCGTGACGCTCGCCCAGGCGTGCCGGCTCGACGAGGCTCGGCAGTTCGCCGCTGATGCACTGCGCGAATCGATCGAGCTCGACGACGAGCTGCGGGGGCGCCAGGCAGAGTTCACTCTGGCGGCTGTCATGCTCGCGATGGGTCGCCTCGAGTCGTCTGCCCGCTGGCTGAAAGACGTGATCGCCGGGGCGCGCACCCGCGGCCCACGGGGGTATGAGCCGCTCGGTCGGGGAATGCTCGCACGAGTTCGAGCACAGCAGGGTCTTGTCGCAGAGGCTCGCACCGTGCTCGCCGAGGTGCCAGACGACCTCATCGAGACTGACTCGCTGCTGCTGCTGGGGTGGGCATGGGTCGAAGCCGTGGGGGGCAATGCTGTGGCGGCTCGTGAACGGCTCATCGAGCGCACGCGCTTGCGCATGACCTCTGGCGACGTCGACTTCGCGAGCATTCTCGCGTTCGACGTGGCCCGACTCGGAGACCCGGCGACCGCGGCCGAGCTTCTCGGCACGATGCTCGCCGAGGCCGACTCGCCCGTCATGCGACTGCGCACGCGCACCGCTCGGGCGATGGTCGAGAGCTCTCTCGACGAGCTGGCCGCCGTCGGCACCGAGTGGGAGCGCCACGGCTACCTGCTGCACGCGGCCGAGGCGTTCGCGCTCGCCGCTGACGCAGCCCGTCAGGCGGGCCGAGCGCGAGACGCGGCGCAGTTCGTCGGGCGTGCTCGGTCGGTGGCCGATCGCACGGAGGGTGCCTCGACTGCCCCGCTGCACTTCAGCAATGAGCTCGAGCCCTTGACCGCCCGCGAGCGCGAGATCGCCACGTTCGCCGCGCGCGGACTGCCCAGCAACGACATCGCCACGAAGCTCTTTCTCTCGCCCCGCACCGTCAACAACCACTTGCAGTCTGCCTACACGAAGCTCGGTGTGCGCAGTCGGCACGAGCTGCCCGAAGCGCTCGGGCTGCTGGCGAGCGCCTAGGCGTCGGCCGCCGCAGGCTCGTCGACGATCTCGACCCGCAGCGGCGCGATGCCGGCGATCACGTCGGTGACCTGCTCGTGCGAGAGGCCCACGTCGAGCAGCGCGTAGGCGAGGTGCTCGATGACGGCGTCGTACGCCTCGTCGGTGATGCCCAGGCCACCGTGCGCCGCGTGCATCTGGCGACCGGTGAAGACGTCGGGGCCGCCGAGCGCGACGGTGAGAAAGGCGCGCTGGTGCGCGACGAGACGATCGATGTCGACGTCGCCGAACCATCGGGCAAGGCTCTCGTCGGCGGCGACGCGGTGGTAGAACACCGAGACCGCGAGCGAGATCGCCGGGGCGCCGCCGATGTCGTCGTACAGACTCACCTCGCACCCCCTTGCTCGTGTCATCGTGCGGCACCATGCCGCCGTGCCATTCTTCCGCGCGGGCGGCGAACGAGGCAGGTCGGCGATTACTCATTTTTATCGAGGGATGCTCACTCATGTGCCGCACGGTGACATGTGGCACGCTGTCGAGCATGACCGCCGCCCTCGAACTGCGCCTGCCGAGCGGGCAGCGCGCCGTGATCGAGCCCGATCGCTGGGCCGATGGCAGCTACACGCTCATCGTCGACGGCACACCCCAATCGCACGTCGACCTCGACGACCCCGCGAGACTCTTCTTCGAGTACGTGCAGCGCATCGGGCACGTCATCGACGAGTGGGGTGAGCCCGGCGCACCGCTCACCGCGCTGCACCTCGGAGCAGGAGCCCTCACCCTGCCCCGCTATGTGCACGCGACCCGACCCGGGTCTCGTCAACAGGTCATCGAACTCGATGAGTCATTGGTTGCCTTCGTGCGAGAGCACCTACCGCTGCCTCGACACTCGTCGATTCGCTTGCGCTATGGCGACGCCCGCGCAACGCTCGGGCGCCTGCCGGCTGCGCTGCACGGCGCCGTCGACCTCATCGTGGTCGACGTCTTCAGCGGCGCCCAGATTCCGGCTCACGTCACGAGCGTCGAGTTCTATCGAGAGCTCGCGGTCTTTCTCGCCCCCGGCGGCGTGCTCGCGGTGAACATTGCCGACGGGCCCGGCCTCGCCTTCGCCCGAGGCCAGGCCGCCACCCTGCAGCTCGTGCTGCCCGAGGTCGCTGCGCTCGCCGAGACGAGCGTGCTCAAGGGCAGACGGTTCGGCAACGTCGTGCTCATCGCCTCGAGCACCAAGCTGCCCCTCGAGTGGATGCCGCGCCTCATGGCCCGCGGGCCTCACCCCGCCACGGTCACCGCCGGCGCCGACCTCACGAGGTGGGTGGCAGGAGCCTCGGTGGTGAGCGATCAGAACGCCGTGCCGTCGCCTGCGCCCTCGGCCGGGCTCTTCACGATGACGGGCCGACGTGGCTGAGCGCCGCCGGTCGCCCAGCGCTCAGGGTGCTCGCTCGCCCGTCGCCCTCGGTGTGGCCCTGCTGCTCGCACTCGCGGGCTGCTCGTCGAGCGGCACAGATCGCAGCCCCACCGGCGCGAGCACGCCCCCCTCGACGCAGCCGCCGCCGGTCGAACCGGCCATCGAGCAGTGGGTGCCAGACGGCACCGTCGAGACCCTCATCATCGGCCTGCGCACCCCGTGGTCGGTCGTGCCCCTCGCCTCCGGCTCAGTGCTCATCAGCGAGCGCGACACCGGTCAGGTTCTCGAACTCACGGCAGGCGGTTCGGTGCGCGTGGTGGGCACGGTTGCCGACGTGGTCGCGGGCGGAGAGGGGGGCCTGCTCGGGCTTGCCGTGCTCGACGACCCGACTCCCGCGCTCTACGCCTTCCACACTGCGGCCGCCGACAATCGCATCGTGCGCTTCGACCTCGAAGGAGCACCAGGGTCGTACGGGCTCGGAGCCAGCGAGGTGCTGCTCTCGGGCATCCCGAAAGCGCAGAATCACAACGGCGGTCGGCTCGCATTCGGGCCAGACGGCATGCTCTACGCGACGACCGGAGACGCTCAATCGCCGGGCCTCTCGCAAGACCTCGACTCGCTCGCCGGCAAGATACTGCGACTCACCGCTGACGGCGCGGTACCGGCAGACAACCCCTTTGCCGGGTCGTACGTGTACTCGCTCGGGCACCGCAACCCCCAGGGCATCGTGTTCGACGCCGACGGCCGGCTGTGGTCGTCAGAACTCGGGCAGAACACGTGGGATGAGCTGAACCTCATCGAGGCCGGTGCCAATTACGGCTGGCCCGTCGTCGAAGGAATCGAGGGCAGGCCCGAGTTCGTCGACCCCGTGCAGCAGTGGGCGACGAGCGAGGCGAGCCCGAGCGGCCTCGGCCTCGTGGGCGGCACCCTGTTCATGGCGTCGTTGCGCGGTCAACGCCTGTGGGTGATCGACGTCGAGCGGGCGACCACGAGCGAGGCGCACGTCGAGCAGCAGCTGGGGCGCATCCGCGATGCGGTCGCGACGCCCGACGGTCGACTGTTCGTGCTCACGAGCAACACCGACGCCAACGGGCGCCCGGGGCCCGACGATGATCGGCTGCTCGTGCTGGGCCTCACCCAACGCGACTGAGGCGCTCACCACGCGCATCCCGCGTCGGTGACAGCAGTGTCGGTGGTTGCCCCTAGCATCGACCACGTGAGCGAGATGCAGAGGGTGCGGCACTGGGCCGAATCGCTCATCGCCCTGCACCTCGACGACTCGTGGAGCTTCGCGTTCGACAACGCCACGCGCCGCGCCGGGCTGTGCGACTTCAGGCGCAAGCGCATCTCGGTGTCACGGCACCTCGCAGAGCGCTTCGACGACGACGCCATCCACCAGACCCTGCTGCACGAAGTCGCCCACGCGCTCGCCGGGCCCGGCACGGGGCACGGGCCGGTGTGGCGCCAGATCGCGCGCGACCTCGGCTATGTCGGCGGCACCACCCATGACGGGCCCATCGCCGATGATCGCGCGCGCTGGCGAGGGTCGTGCCCGCGAGGGCACGAGTTCGTGCGGTTTCGGCGACCCAGCCGCGACGTGTCGTGCGGCCGGTGCTCGCGATCGTTCAGCCGTGCAGCGCTCATCACCTGGCGCGACCAGACAGCCCCGCCGATGGCTCAGTCACTCTGAGACGGTGACCTCTTTCCAGAAGGCGACATAGTTGCTGAAGTCTTTGCCGACCCGCTCGATACCGCTCGCGTACGGGGTCGGGTAGCTCCAGGCACGATCGGGCAGGCTCTGGCCGTCGACCGTCACGGTGAAGTACTGGCACTCGCCCTTCCACGGGCAGGTGTACGGCGTCGGGCTCGTCGTCAGAAATCCGTCGACGATGCTCGACGGCGGAAAGTACCAGTTGCCCTCAATCTTGATGAGGTCGTCTTCTGCGGCCTCGGCGATGACGGTGCCGTTGATGTGAGCCTTCATGGGTCCTCCTGCGGTCGAGTGATGGCGGGTCGTTCGACCCAACCTCAGGCTGGCAGGTCGAATTCCCGCAGCACGACGAGTTCGGTCGATTCCCAGCGCGCCCGCGCCTCGCTCACGGCAGTGGCACCGGCGCTCGCGGCGAGCATCCGCCCGCCCACCGAGGCGCTCAGCATGTGCGCCACCGCACCACGCAGCCCCTGATAGGCCGCCGCGGCGACCGCGGCTTCGGGGCTCGTCGCATCGATGCCGACCGCGCCGAGCGCGTCGATGACGGCGCCCGCGAGCAAGTGGTCTTCGACCGGGATTCCCTCCGGCGCCTCCACGGGCGCTCCAGCGGCCACGACGGCGACCATCGTTCGCTCGCCGCGCGCTGCCTGCAGCTGCAGCAGCCGCTGGGCGATCGTCCCCGCAGCGCCGCAGCGCGCGTCGATCACCTCGAGATGCGGTGGCAGAGCATCAGTCGGCAGAGGCTCGGTCGCGAGACCGTCGCACCAGACGAGCAGGTGCGCGCTCGCGCCGATGCGTCGAGCGCCGTCGAGCCCCACATCGAAGCGCACCTGATAGCGCTGCTGGGCGTCGGGGCGATCGTCGTCGTGGAGCGCGGTCACAGGTCGATCGTACCGAGGTGGCGCACACTGGGTGCATGCGCGTGAGACTCGACCTGCTGCTCGACTGCCCCGCCGATGCGGCGTGGCGGGCCGTGCACTCGCCCGCCGTGTTCCGCGCGGTGTCTGGGCCGTTCACGACGGCCGAGTCGCTCGAGCCTGCAGGCTTTCCCGAGCACTGGAGCAACACCGAGCATCGGGTGCGGCTGCGGCTGCTCGGCGTGCTGCCCATGGGCACGCAGCTCATCAGACTGCGCGACGAGACGCTGACCGACGGCACCCGCATCGTGCACGACGAGGGCGGCCCGCTCACGGGAGCCATGCGCATCGTGACGCGCTGGCACCACCAGATGGCGATCAGCCCCGAGTCGTCTGCACCGGATGCTCGCACACGGTTTCGCGACACCCTCGAGCTCGGCGCCGGCGTGCTGACGCCCCTCGCCTGGCTCGGGTTCTGGGTGTTCTGGCAACTGCGGGGCCGACAGCTGCGGCGGCTCGCGCCCGGCTGGGTGGCGCAGTTCGGCGAGTCGGGCGGCTCTCGAGGCGGCGCGGCATGAGCGCAGCATCCGGCGCTTCTGACCGGGCCGTCAGCGCGCTCGCGGTCGCAGATTGGCGTCGGCGCACTGCCGCGCTCTATTGCGAGCTGCGTGCCGCGACCGACCTGCCCGCAGCGCACGACCACTGGCGGCGCACCCGCGACGAGCTCTTCGCCCACCACCCCGCCTCGCCCCTGCTGCCCGCCGACCGCGAGGCGTTCACCGGGCTGCGCGTGAAGCCCTACGACCCCGCGTGGCGGTTCGAGTGCGTGATTCAGGATGCTGAGCCGGCGCGCATCGACGTCGAGACGGGCACCGACGGAGTCGTGCCGTTCGAGCGGCTCGGGCTCGTCGACGTGCCCGGCGTCGGCACGCTCGACGTCTGGAGGCTCGCCTCGTACGGCGGTGGCATCTTCGTGCCCGTGCGCGACGCGCTCTCGCGTGTGCCCGGCGGAACCTACGGCGGCGGTCGCTACCTGCTCGACACCGTCAAGGGCGCCGACCTCGGCGGGGGTCGCGCACCGTGGTCGCTCGTGCTCGACTTCAACTTCGCCTACAACCCCTCGTGCGCCTACGACGAGGCCTGGGCATGCCCGCTCGCGCCGCCCGGCAACGTCGTCGACGTCAACATTGAGGTCGGCGAGCGCTACGGCGATGGGCGGCTCGTGCTCTGAGCTGGGCGGAGTGCGGCAGGCACCGCGATGCGGCTCGAGCGCACCCTTCAGGGCGACCTGCTACGGTTGATTCATAGGCAGAACTGTTCTCAGTTCTCCTGCGTCGTAGAACGCTTACTCCTCCCGCCCGCCGCGCACCGACTCGCGCACCGGAGCGGTTCGACACTTTCTCACGGCGAACGATGTCGGCCACTGCCGCCGTCGCCACAATCCCTCGCTCGCGCATGACACTCGCCGAGTTGCCACTTGTTGCCGCATCGCGGCGGCGTAGCGGCAACACGTGGCAAGTTGAAGCATGCTGCGGCGCGGAGCACCACGAAAGGCACCACCAGAATGACCAGCACCACACTCATCACCCCCAGCACCACCACGTTCAGCGCGCTCGGCGTGCCCTACCCGCTCGTCGAGGTTCTCGACGGCCAGGGCAAGACCGAGGCGTTTCCGATTCAGGTCGACACGCTCGCCGACACCCTCGCGGGTCGCGACGTGCTCGGCCGCGGCAAGACGGGCTCGGGCAAGACCCTCGCCTTCTCGATTCCGATGGTCGCGCGCCTCGGCATGCGCACGGGAGCACCGCGCCGGCCGATGAAGCCGCTCGGCCTCGTGCTCGCGCCGACTCGCGAGCTCGCCACCCAGATTCTCGCGGTCATCGAGCCGCTGGCCGAGGCCTACGGACTTCGCGCGATGACGATCTTCGGCGGCGTCTCGCAGGGCAAGCAGGTGCAGCAGCTGCAGCGCGGCGTCGACATCGTCGTCGCCGCACCCGGCCGCCTCGAAGACCTCATGAAGCAGGGCTTCGTCTCGCTCGACTCAGTCGAGATCACGGTGCTCGACGAGGCCGACCACATGGCCGACCTCGGCTTCTTGCCCGGCGTCACCCGCATTCTCAAGGCCACGCCCGCTCGTGGGCAGCGCATGCTGTTCAGCGCGACCCTCGACAACGGGGTCGACAAGCTCGTCAAGCAGTTCTTGCACGACCCGGTGACGCACTCGGTCGACGAGGCGAACTCGCCCGTCGCCGACATGACCCACCACGTGTTCGAGCTCTCGGGCACCGACGAGAAGAAGCGCATGATCTCGGCCCTTGCCTCGGGCAGCGGTCGCCGCATCTTGTTCATGCGCACGAAGCACACGGCCAAGAAGCTCGCGAAGCAGCTCACGGCCGACGGCATTCCCGCCGTCGACCTGCACGGCAACCTGTCGCAGCCTGCGCGAGACCGCAACCTCGCCGCGTTCGGCGACGGCAGCGTGCGAGTGCTCGTCGCGACCGATGTCGCGGCTCGCGGAGTTCACGTCGACGACATCGAGCTCGTGATCCACGTCGACCCGCCGACCGAGCACAAGGCCTACCTGCACCGCTCGGGCCGCACGGCGCGTGCCGGAGCAGCAGGAGACGTGGTCACCCTCGTGCTTCCCGAACAGCGTCGAGACACGGCCGACCTGCTGCGCAAGGCCTCGATTCGCGTGCAGCCCCAGCAGGTCACCGCGACCTCGCCAGCAGTGACTCGCCTCATCGGCGATGTCGCACCGAAGGTCGCCGAGCACGAGCTTCCGGCAGTGCTCAAGCGTCAGCCCGAAGGCGGAGGCTCGTCGCAGGGTGCGAACGCTCAGCGCAAGCGTGCGAACCGTTCGGGGCAGGGCGGTCAGCGTACGGGCCAGGGCGGGCAGCGTTCGGGCCAGGGCGGCCAGCGTTCGAGCCAGCGGCGCACCGACGCGGCCCCGGCACGGTCAGGATCAGCGGCACCCGTTGCACGCTCGACCGACACGGCTGCGGCAGCACCGGCGAGAGCTCGTCAGGGCTCGCGCCGAGCATCCGCGCCCAGCGGCGGTTCGGGCGGAGCGATTCGCGTCGGCCAGGTCGTGCGTGCGAACTCGTCGGGAGGGCAGCGCCGCGGGCGCTGACCGTCACCACACGCTCACGATGGCTCACGGGCCCCGGTCGCGCCTTCGCGCCACCGGGGCCCGGCCTTCTCTGCGCTCAGTTCTCGTCGAACCCTGCGCCGAGGCGTTGTCGGTCTAGCCCGCCGACGCTCGTCGACGCGCGATCGTCAGCAGCACGAGGCCGCTGAACAGCAGCGCGGCGATGACCCACAGCCAGAGCATGATCTCGACACCCGTGTTGGCGAGCGTGAGCATGAAGACGTTCGCGAGGGTCGAGTCGTTCTCGCCGTCGGCGAGCGTGAGCTCACCGAGCTGCAGCACGCCGTCGAGCCACATCAGCTGCATCGTCGCGCCGCCGCTGTCGACCTCTGACACCGAGCAGACCGCGCTGGCCGGCAAGTTGTCGAAGGTCACCGTGACGCCATGGCGAATCTCAGAGCGGACGCTCGTCGGCTGCTCGGTCGCCTCGTCGTCGCTCTCGGCCTGATCGATCGACTCGCGCGGCCAGCCGCCCGGAAGCAGCGGCACCTGCTCGCCATCGCGATCCCACACGCACTCGGTCTCGATGAGGAACACAGCGTCACGCGCTTCGTGCGCGAACGGCCCCGTGACGTCTTTGGTGATCGAGAACGCGGCCAGCAGGAAGGTGTTCTCGAGAATCACGGTGTGCTGCTCGTCAGCCTCAACGGTGAACTCGGCATCGACGGCGTCGACTCGAGTAGCACCACCCGTGCGGGTCTCCGTCACCGAGCACTCTGCGCCCGCCGGAATCTGATGCCACCCGTTGCGGTATCCGTTCACCTCGGTGAGCTCGCGTGCAGCACCACCGGGAATCTCGAGGTCAGTGATGACACCGTCGATCTCGAGGGTGCACGCGAGGCTCGCCTCGTACGGACCCTGCACGAACAGGCCGGTGCCGTCGCCGGCGAACGTCTTCTCGATCGCGACGCTGCCGACATCGAAGGTGTTGGTCACCGTGAACTGCACGGGCGCGGCCCCCACGGTCACCGCGTCGACATCGATGCTCGTGCTCGTCGCACCAGCGGTGCGGGTCTCGACGAGCGAGCAGACCGCGTCGATCGGCAGCAGGTCGTAGGTCGCTCGATAGAACCCCTCAGACGTCAGGAGACGCAGAGCGCCGCCCGGAATCTCGATCTGCTCGTCGACGCCGTCGATGTCGCGCACGCACGACAGCTCGACCTCGAAGGGGCCCGCCCCCCACGTGTCTGCGCCCTCGCCGTCGCGCACCTTCTCGACACGAACCTCGCCGAGGCCGAAGGTGTTCGTCACGGTCGCCGCGACGAGGTCATCGGCGATGACGACATCGGCGGTCACGCCGCTCACGGAGTCGCCATCGATCGTCACGGTCGTCGAGCTCGCGCCACCGGTCGCGGTCTCGGTAATGGTGCACAGCGCACCCGACGCGAGATTCTCGATCGTCACCGGGTCGTCTCCGCGCACGAACGTGAAGCTGTGAGAGAAGACCACTCGCTCACCCGTGCTGTCGTCGAGCACGCACGTCACGTCGATCTCGAAGGGAGCATCCGCCCACTCGCCGGTGCCCTCGCCGATGACCGCCTTCGACAACTCGATCGAGCCGACCGTGTAGTCGTTCATGATCTCGGCGGTCGTCTCGGTGCCGAGCGTGACCACCGCCGAACTCGAGGTGGTCGTCGACGAGCCGGCGCCGTCGCGCACCGTGGTGATGCGCGTCTCGACGGCACTCATGGTGTCGGTCTCGGTGACGGTGCACACGGCGCCGTCGGGCAGCCCGGTGAGAACCCAGGTCTCGCCGTCGACGAGCTCGCGCTGCATCTGAGTCTCGGCGTCGTAGCCGGTGCCGTAGACGTTGACCGACTGGAAGAGGCAGTCGACCGTGACCGGGAACGGCCCGAACTCGATCGCATCGCCGTTCTGATCGACGGCCGCACTCGACACGGTCTTCGAGACGGCGAGGCTCGCGAGCTCGAAGGTGTTCTCGACCTCGAGCGAGGGCTGCGGCTGGTCATCGACGAGCTCAGAGGCGTCGACGATCACCGTGAAGGTGTAACCCGTGCCGACGTTGGTGGTCAGCTCGTCGCCGTTCTCGTCGAGGACGCGGCTCGAGGTGGCGCTGCCGCGATCTGTCTCGGTCAGCGTGCACTCTGCGCCAGACGGCAGCAGGGTGTAGCTGACGGTGCCGTCGGGAGCGAGCTCGCGAGTGGCGCCGCCGGCGATGTCGACGGCGATGCCGTCGCGCACGCAGGCCAGGGTCACCTCGAATGGGCCATCGCCGTACACGGCGCCGGCGCCGATGACCGACTTCGACACCTCGAGCTCACCGGTGAGGTAGTAGTTCTCGAGCGTGACCGACGCGGGGTTGCCCGTGGTCACGAGAATGTCGGTGCCGTCGATGACGGTGCCCTCGTCGTCGACGATACGGTGAGCGTCGGCACCGGTCGCGGCGACATCGCGCTCGAAGACCGTGCACGTCGAGCCGTCGGCGAGGTTCTCGATCGTCACGAAGCCGTTGGCCGGCACCGTGAGGTCGTCGTTGAACGACTCACCGACGAGGGGCGACGTGCAGACCAGGTTCGCCGTGAACGACTCGGGCGCGAACTGCCCGGCTGCCCCGCCGATGACGTCTTTCGAGATCGTGAAGCTCGTGACGCCGTAGCGGTTGGTGAACTGGGTGCTGTTGCGCGGCGCTCCCGACACGTCTTCGGCGAGCGAGGCGATCGTCGTCGACGTGCCCTCGATCGACGTCGAGGTGGCGTTGACGGTGCGCGCGATCGAGGTCGAATCGGCATCGAGATCGTCGGTCTCGGTGACGACGCACGAGGCACCCGCCGGCAGCCCTGCGAGCGTGCGAGTCTCTCCGTGCCGCAGTGCGAAGGTCATGGGCGAGGCTGCGAAGCCGGTGGCCAGCACGGTGCCGCCCTGGAAGGTGCAGGCCACCTCGAAGGCGAACGGGTCGATGGGGTAGACCGGGTTGCCCTCAGCGTCGACGGCTGCGGTCTGCACCGTCTTGCCGACCACGAGCGAGGCGAGCGCGAATCGGTTGGTCACCGACCGAGTGACCGTGGGCGATGCCGTGAGGGTGATCGCCCCCTGGGTGGTCACCTGGGTGGCACCGGCGCTCTCGGTCTCGGTCACCGTGCAACTCGAGCCGGCAGGAATGTTGTCGATCGTGCGACTCAGCCCGCTGGCCGACGACAGGGTGAAGGTGCCGTACCAGACCGAGTTCGTCGGGGCACCAGTCGGCATGTCGTTGACGGTGGCCGCTTTCGTGCAGCTCACGCGGATCGTGAAGGTGCCGGTGCCGTACTGCGTCGCACCCGCGCCCGTGAGCACCTTGTTCACGGTCAGCGAGGCGACCGGAATGCTGTTGGTGTACGCCACCGTGTTGGTCGCTGCGCCCCCCTCGGCGTCGGGCGACAGCGTCACCACCGCGGTCGTCGCGTTCGGCTCGGTCGACGCGCCGCCGGTGGTGATCGTCTTGGTCACGGTGGCGCCACGGGTGTTGGTCTCGGTGACGGTGCAGACGGCACCGGCGGGGAGCCCCGTATAGGTGCGCGACTCGCCGTCGTTGAGGGTGAAGGTCGCCGGCGTCACCGACACCGGCTGCGGGCCTGCTCCGACGTTGAAGGTGCAGGCGATGCTGAAGGTGAAGCTGGTCTGCATCACCGGAGCACCCGCCGCGTTGACGGCACCATTCATGTTCACGGTCTTGCTGATCGTGAGCGACGCAGACTCGTAGGTGTTGGTCACCTCGCTGAGCTCGATCGGGTCGCGCTCGTCAAACGCGGGCCTGGGGTTGAAGACCACCGACGGGCTCGAGTCGAGCGACCGCACGGTCACCGTTTGCGGCAGCGCTGCCGTGGTCGTGGCACCGGTGGTGCCGACCTCGGTGATGTCGCACTCTGCGTAGAGGGGGATGCCGAGGATGCGCGTCGACGCCGCATTGCCGGTGAGGGTGAACGGCGAACGGTTGTTGCCGGCGCTGTCGAGCAGCGAGATCGGCTCTCCGTCGACTGAGCACGCGACGTCGATCGCGAAGGTCGCAGGAGCGAACGCCGCCGCGGCGCCGTCGACGACCTTGGCGAGGTCGATCGCGCCGGTCGCGAGGGCGACGCCGACCTTACGAGGCTCGGTGACGAACCGGTAGGGCAGGTCGTTGTCTCCGTCACGGCCGCGAGCGGCACCCGCGATCGAGTTGTAGGCGATCGAGTCGCGCGCGAGGTTCGCGTTGGTCTCTCGCAGCACGGGCTCAGAGGCGGTCTGCGACCGGTAGACGATCGAGATGTCGTCGCCCGGCACCAGACCGTGGTCTGCGACGTCGACACCGACGGTGAAGTCGACGACGAACTTGAGGGCGATGACGCTCTCGAGCAGCGCGGCGTCGGGGGCCGACGGCATGACCTTCCACCCCGTGATGGGGTCAGCACGATCAGGCAGGCCACCCGGGCTACCGCTCGTGATGCACGGCAGATACGACTGCACCATCGGCGGGGTCGAGCTCGCGTTCATGCCCAGCTCGAACTGGATGTCTGCGCCGTTGCACTGCGGGGTCGCCAGGTCGAGACGGTCGGTGTAGTACACCGTGAGCGCCTCGTCTGGCCAGCCGACCAGCCGCGGGCGCTCGGTGAGCACCGGGGCCCAGCGCGACGAGCGCGCGTCGTTGATGATGACGCCTCGGTCGTTCTGGCGCGGCAGCACATCGATCGCCACGACCTCGAAGACGCGCACGTTGCCCGCGTTGAAGAAGTTGCCCACCCACTCTTCGGTGCCGCCGGGTCGAGTGATCGGCACGCATGGGTAGCGGTAGTAGTCGGTGCCGTCGACATCGAGCGTCGGCGCGCTGCAGTCGATGCCGTTGTTGACGGTGCGGATCACCCCGAGGTCGTCGAACGGCAGCCCCGTGTCGGGGTCGATGATGAGGTTGCCGTCGAGGTCGAGCGGGCCCGCTTCAACGCCCTTGACGCCCTTGACGATGTTCATCGGTGCGCTCGGCAGGGCCCAGACCTTCGTGGTCGCGGTGCAGCTGCTCACGAACAGCTGGGGGTCGAGTTCGAGAGCACCGTTCGTCGAGTACTCGCAGCGGTCGAACTCTTGGTCGCTCGTGACGATCGCGCTGTTGAGCACGAAGTTGCTCGACTCGGAGCCCGCTTCGAGGAACTGCCGGAACAGCAGCGGCGCCTTGATCGTCAAGGTCCACCCCTTCGGCAGCACGAAGGCCGGGTCGGGGGTGATCGTCAGCGCCTGCCCGCCCGGGCCGCTCGCGCCGAGCACCGCCGTAAACGATGGGGCAGCCACTGCCGTGCCCGAGGTGTTCACGAGCGAGAGGCTGATGAGGTCTTCGGGCAGGTAGCTGACGCCCGTCTCGGGGTCGATGCCGAGCACGAGCATCGGCCCGCTGAGGTCGACGGGGATGAGGTCGACGATCTGCAGCTCGGCGAGGTCTTTGTCGTGACCGGTGCCCAGGTTGCGCACCTCGATCTCATAGGGAATCGGGGCGCCCAGAGTGAGCGGGCCGAACGGGGTCTTGATGACGCGAACCTTCGCCGGCCGGTGCTGGAAGAGGATCTGCCGGGTGTCGTCGGCGGTGGCCTGCCAGAGCGGAGCATCCGAGCCATCATCTGCCCACGACGTGACCGTGACGTCGTTCGTGAAGATGCCGATCTGCGACTCGCCCGGTGCCGGCTCGTCATAGATGTAGAGCGTCGACGGCACGGGCTGGTCGCTCGGCTCGACCAGCAGATCGCGCCGCGTCACCGTGAAGCGCACGGTCTGGAGGGGGTTGAACGGCCGCTCCCATGCGGCACCGTCGGCCCGCGTGTAGTGGAACCGCACGCCGCGGATGTCAGCGGTGACGGCCCCGGGGGGCAGCGTCGGCAGCGTCAGAGTCGAGCCGAAGGCACCCTCGACCCAGCAGTCGTCGAGCACGGCCGAACCGCCGCACTCTGCTGTGATGCCGCCGCTGCCGTCGATGACGTAGTCGACCCCGATGAGCACGTCGACCTTCACGCGGTTGAGCGGGCTGGCGAACGAGTGCGAGCCGAAGCCGGTGAAGTTGTAGGCGTTCCAGAACGAGGGGGTGAGGTCTTCGAACACCATGTCGGTCGACCGCACGTTGCCCGACGGCTGACCGGTGAGGGTGACCGTCGCGATGCGCGAGTTGCCCTCGAACTGGGTGGCGGGCACCGTGATCGTCGCCGTGGTGTCGGCCTGGATGCCCTTGGTGGCAGTGACTCCGTATGACAGGTTCTCGACCGACACGCTGGCGGTCGCCTGCGCGATGAGGGTGTTGTTCGACTGCCCCTCGGGCGGCTGGGTGAGTCCACCAGGATCACTGATGGTCGCTCGCACGGTGTTGGGCACGAAGGCGCTGGTGGCGGCGGTCACTCGAGTGGCGGGGGCGCTGCGCAAGAACTCTCGCAACTGCGTGTCGACGACGAGGCGCGTCGTCGCCTGCACGTCGATGCGTCCGGTGTGCACGACCTCGATGCCGACGACGTCGGCAAGCTGCGAGGCCATCAAGGCCAGGGCGGCAGTGCGGGTGAATGAGTCGAAGTCGCCCGACTCGCGCTCGAGAATGACGACCGTGTCGGTGGCGCCCGAGGGCACGGTGAGCGACACGATGTCGAAGAGGTTGACGGCGTCGAACGGGTCTGTGCCCGCGACGGGGTCGAGAATCGACAACTCGTCGACCCGCGAGACCGAGGTGTTCTCTGCCTCGATGGTCATGCGTGCTCGTGGATAGAACTCTTGAGGCGTTCCGTCGGGCGGGGTGCCGAGGGGTCCGTCGACCCAGGTCTTCGTCACCTCGATCGTCAGCGGCTGGTCGAAGATCTGGATCGAGTCAGCCGAGGTGCGGGTGAGCACCACGGCGTTGTCGGCGTCTCGACCGTCGAAGCGCACGGTGTTGTTGACGACACCGAACGACCCCGTGTTGTAGAGCGCCTCGCGCGTGCTGCCGAGCACAGCAACCGAGGGGTCAGAGCGGCGCACGTCGCGCACCTCGAAGACCAGATCGAACCGCCGGTCGAGGTTCATCGACGCGGCGACTCCCGACCCGACGGGAGGTGCGGCGGGGTTCGTGCCGATGCGGGCGGCACGCGTGGGGCTCTCTTCGATGATGAGGCGCACACCTGTGGCGGTGGTGCGCTCGGCTGTGGTGAGTGTGTAGCCGGGGAAGGTGCCGTCGCAGCTCGCGGGGCACGGGCTGCCGCTCGCGTCGACCCAGCCGCTACCGGGAATGTAGAGCTGCACGGCCGCCACTCGGTCGAACGTGAGGCGCGAATCCACTCCGCTCGTGATCGCGGGAATGCGCACCAGGTTGAACGCCTCGAAGACGGTCTGCCCGACCGGCGTCGTGGCGGGGTCAGATGCGGTGTCAGAAAGCACGACCGTGTGGAAGGTGGTGCCGGCGGTGCCCCACCGGATGCGCGCCGTCGCCTGCTCGCCGCTGCGAGCATTCACGGCCTCGAAGCCCGTGCTCGGCACCGGCTGCCAGTCTTTCGAGATCGCCGAGATGTTGCCTGTGCCACCACCGGAGCCATCGTTGGTGGGCAGCAGCTCGATCGAGGCGACGGCATCGTCGGTGGCCTCGGGCGGCGTCGCGACGGGGTTCGTGACGGCGGTCGACACCGTGTTGGTCAGCTCGATCGACTCGGTGCGCGTCGCCGATGCGGCGTCGCCGGTGCCGTCGCGCAACTCGTCGCGCAGAGCGAAACGCAGGTTCGGCTGCACGGTGAAGCCGGGGTTGAGCAGCGTGCCGAGGGTCTCGAAGTCTCGGTGCTGGTACGTGAACCTGATCGCCGAGATCTGCTCGCGCAACGACCCGCTGATGGTCGTGTTCAAGAAGGTCGGGCCGAGCAGCGCGTCGGCACCGGGCAGCACGAGCCACTCAGAGCCCGTGAAGTACTCCACGGTCAGCGTCGTGTTCGCCGGCACCGCCGTCGCGACGATGTTGGTGAGGTCGAAGTGGTTCCAGAACTCGTCGGCGGCGCTGTCGACCGGGTCGGTGATGACGAGCGAGACCGAACCGACCGTCGATGAGGTGGGGTCGACCGCCGAGGTGGGCAGAGGCGTGATGCTGCTCGGCAGCGAGATCAGCGTCGTGGCCCCTTCGACACCGTAGAGAGTGTCTGGAGTGATCGTCTTGTTCGCGAGCGTGTTCACTCGAGAGGTTCGGCGGGTCAGATCGTCTGAGGCGAGCGCCGTGCCGGTCTGGTCGTCGAGGGTCACGACGTCGACGCGAACCTGGTTGACCGTGGTGACGTCGGTCTCGACGGTGCCGGTGAGCACGCGGAACGGCAGCGAGGCGTACTGGCCGGGCGCCATGCCCCCCGGCAGGGTGCTGATGAACCTGACCCGGATGCTCTGCACGAGCTCGGCATCCACCGGGGCTGGAATCGTGTCGACCGTCGTGGTGGTGACCGGGGCGCTGAAGTCGGCATCGCCTTCGTACCAGTAGCTGACCTCGGCACTGGTCGCACCGACGGGCCACTCGATGTCGGCGGTGACCCAGCCGTCGAAGCTCAACCCTTGGCCGGCGAGCGACGTCGAGCCCGGGGCGGGCTCGGTGAGCGTCATCTCTTTGAGGGGAAAGTCTCCGCCGTTCTGCCCGCCGATGGTGACGCGCTCGAGCACGCCGCCGATGACGTACGAGTTCTCGAACTGCTTCGAGGCAACGGGCGACACGCTCGTCGGGTCGAGGCGAATGGTGTCGGCGGCGAGAACCGGCGTGGTCGAGTCGTCGCCGAAGCGCACCCACGAGCTCGCCGTGTTCGTGACGGTCAGGGTCGACGGCACTGCCGCCGCCGTCGACGTCAACTCGCCTTCGATCGTGATCGCGGCGGTCGCGCCGCGATCGACGCGCCCCGTCGTCGAGGTGAAGACGAACCGCAGGCCGCGCAGGTCGGCCGTGTCGACGCCCGGCGGCAGAGCGGCCGAGGCGGCGGGCGTGCCGACGTTCCAGTCGGCGCCGTCGAACCAGTCGACCCGCACCCGGTTGGCCCCCGCCGGCAGGCTGAGGCCGCTGAGCCCGGTGATCTCGACGTAGGTGAGGATCGACGACGAAGGGTCGGCCGGCTCTTGCATGACGAGCTCGTCGACCGAGCCGTTGCTGGTGTTGGTGGCGCCGAGAGCGAAAGCGACCGAGCGGCCCTGCACTGCGGGGCTCGTCGCGGGGGTGACGTCTTTCGTGGTATTCGAGCCGAGCACCCGCGGCACGGCGAGCAGCACCTCGGCGCTCGATTCGACCACGTTGGGTCGCGGAGGATCGAGCGTGAGGTCGGCACGATTCGACACCGTCACGACCGCGGTGTTCACGAGAGTGGTGCCGTCGAAGTCAGCGGAGAGGTTTGCGGGCACGGTCGCGGTGGCGTTGAGCTGCACGCCGGTTCCCGCTTGCATGCCGGTGGCGCCGCCGCCGAGGTCGTCGACCACCTCGACCGTGAAGTCGTTGCCGGTGATCTGGATGTCGATCGGCGGGTTCTGCGTTGCCATCGTCACCGACTGCAGCACGAGCGGAGCAGGAACCGAGTCGGCGAGCGTCAGGTCGAGGCAGTCGGTCTCGAGCGAGGAGCAGTTGATCGTGAACTGATAGGTGACGGTCTGGCCGGGGCCGACGGCGGTCGGTGCTGCGGGAATCGCGTCCTTCTCGAACTGGATCAGCACCGGCTCGTCTGGGTCGCCTTCGCCTGCCGTCGCGGGCTGGAACGCGATGAACGGAGAGAACAGGGTCACGAGGGCCACGACGGCCACCCCGGGAACGAAGCGCCGGCTTCGGCGGCGGTGCGATGACGACAGACTCATGATGCGGTGTTCCCCCCGGGTGTCGGCCCGTCAGGATGGTGGGAGCACCCCGTGCGAGCGACGTGAAGACTGTTCGCCTTACCGCGAACACTCTTCAATCTAGGGCGAAGGCGCGCCGCGAACCGTACCCCACGAGGGGGTCATTTGCGCCCCACTTCGGGGGGCAAAGAGTTTCACTTTCGCCTCGTGGCGAGGTCGAGACCCGTGACTACGGCAGCACGCCCACCGAGGCGAGCCCAGCGCGCAGCAGTGCTCCACGACCGCCCTCGAGCTCATCGGCGACGCGCTGCGATGCTGCCTCGTCGGGGGTCATCCAAGTGAGCTCGAGGGCATCCTGTCGCGGTTCGCACGTGCCCGTCACCGGCACCACATACGCGAGCGCCACGGCGTGCTGCCGATCGTCGCTGAAGCGCGTTGGGCTCGGAAACGGAAAGTACTCGGCCACCGAGAAGGGGGTCGGCGACGGCGGCAGCTGCGGAAACGCCATCGGCCCCAAGTCTTTCTCCAAGTGCCGAAACAGGGCGTCGCGCAACGTCTCACCGTGCATGACGCGACCGCTCACGAGCGTGCGCGTCATGCTGCCCGCCGGGTTCACCCGCAGCAGCACTCCGACCTCGGTCACCGACCCCATGCCGTCGACGCGAACGGGCACGGCCTCCACATAGACCAGCGGCAAGCGCTGACGGATCTGCTCGAGCTCTTCGTCAGAGAGCCAGCCCGGGTTCGGGTCGGGAGTGCGCACAGAAGCCATGGCTCCATTGTCACCGTTCGGGCGGTGACCTGGGGCACCTGACACGATGGAGGGCATGACTGAAATGCAGTTGATCGACGAGACCGCCGTGCTGTGGTCGGCTCCAGAGTCAGAGCGCGCCGACCGACCCTTGCTCGTGCTGCTGCACGGTTATGGCTCGCACGAAGGAGACCTGTTCGGGCTTGCACCCCATCTGCCGCTGCAACCCGTCATCGCATCACTGCGCGCTCCCCTGCGCGCGGGCCCCGGCTACGCCTGGTACGACCTTGAGGGCGCGAGCAACGAGAGCAGATCCGACGGTGCCAACGCTGCCGCGCGAGGAGTGCTGCACTGGCTTGACAGCGTGCAAGCGACGTCGGTCGGGCTGCTGGGTTTCTCGCAGGGCGGTGCGATGAGCATCCAACTCATGCGGCACGCCCCCGAACGATTCGCGTTCGCCGTCTCGTTGGCGGGGTTCGTTGTGCCAGGGCCAGCGCCGGCGGATGCCCGGCTGAGCGAACTCGCTCCGCCGGTGTTTTGGGGGCGCGGCACGCATGACACGGTGATTCCCGACTCATTCGTGACGGCCACGCAACGTTGGCTGCCACACCACGCGACTCTCACTGAACGCATCTACGAAGGGCTCGAGCACGCGGTCAGCGAGGCTGAGCTCGCCGACGTGCTCACCTTCATGCGCGAGCAGTACCCCTGAGGCGGGCTGTCAGTGAGCGGGACGAGAATGAGGGGATGACCTCGCCAGCCCCCGACGACGTGCTGGGTCGCTTCGCGCCCGCCACTCGTGAGTGGTTCGGCGGGGCCTTCGCGGCCCCGACGCCCGCGCAGCTTGGCGCATGGCAGTCGATCTCAACGGGCGGCAACGCACTGGTGATCGCCCCGACCGGCTCGGGCAAGACACTCGCGGCCTTCCTATGGTCGATCGATCGGCTCGCGACCGAGCCGCCGCCAGACGACCCGCGCCACCGCACGCGCGTGCTCTACATCAGCCCACTCAAGGCGCTCGGCGTCGACGTCGAGCGCAACCTGCGCTCGCCGCTCATCGGCATCACGCAGACGGCGCTGCGGCTCGGCGGCACCGCTCCGACGATCACTGTGGGCGTGCGCAGCGGCGACACCCCGAGCGCCGAGCGCCGAGCCCTGCAGAAGACGCCCCCCGACATCTTGATCACGACTCCCGAAAGCCTGTATCTCATGCTCACGGCGAGCGCGCGCGAGACGCTCGACGGCGTGACGACCGTCATCGTCGACGAGGTGCACGCCGTCGCCGGCACGAAGCGCGGTGCGCACCTGGCGCTCACGCTCGAGCGGCTCGACGCTCGACTGCCCCACCCTGCCCAGCGCATCGGGCTCTCGGCGACCGTGCGCCCACCCGACGAGGTCGCTCGCTTTCTCGGCGGCGGGCGGCCCGTCGCGATCGTGCAGCCGCCCGCCGCCAAGACGTTCGACCTCAGCGTCGTCGTGCCGGTCGACGACATGACGCAACCACCCGTGATCGGCGGCGACGATGCGTTCGAGACGTCGGGCGCCCCACCGACCCCCTCCATCTGGCCGCACGTCGAAGAGAGCATTGTCGACCGCGTGCTGCAGCACCGCTCGACGATCGTGTTCGCGAACTCGCGTCGGCTTGCTGAGCGTTTGACCGCGCGGCTCAACGAGATCTACACCCTGCGCATGGGCGGCGAGCTGCCCGAGGCGAGCATCCCGGCGGCGATGATGGCCCAAGCTGGTTCCACCGGCGGCGCCGAGCCCTTGCTTGCCCGCGCCCACCACGGCTCGGTGAGCAAAGAGCAGCGCGGTGAGATCGAAGAGGCTCTCAAGACCGGGCGGCTGCGCTGCGTCGTCGCGACGAGCAGCCTCGAACTCGGCATCGACATGGGGGCGGTCGACCTCGTCATTCAGGTCGAAGCGCCGCCGAGCGTGGCGAGCGGCCTGCAGCGCGTCGGGCGCGCCGGGCACCAGGTCGGCGAGATCAGCTGCGGTGTGCTCGTGCCGAAGCACCGGCTCGACGTGCTGCACGCCACGGTGACGAGCGAGCGGATGACCGCCGGGCTGATCGAAGAGCTGCGCGTGCTCGCAAACCCGCTCGATATTCTCGCGCAGCAGACGGTCGCCCACGTGGCGCTCGAACCGTGCGACGTCGAGCAGTGGTTCGACCTGGTTCGTCGAGCGGCACCGTTTGCAGCCCTGCCCCGCAGCGCCTTCGACGCCGTGCTCGACCTGCTGAGCGGCCGTTACCCGAGCGACCGGTTCAGCGAACTGCGCCCACGCATCGAGTGGGATCGCGTCTCAGGCACCCTCACCGGTCGACCCGGTGCGCAACGGCTCGCGGTGACGAGCGGCGGCACGATTCCTGACCGCGGCCTGTTCGGCGTCTTCATCGCGGGCGAGGGCGCGGGTCGGCGGGTGGGTGAGCTTGATGAAGAGATGGTCTACGAGTCTCGCGTCGGCGACGTCTTCGCGCTCGGTACGACGAGTTGGCGCATTCAGGAGATCACGCACGATCAGGTCATCGTGACCCCCGCGTACGGCCAGCCCGGCAAGGTGCCGTTCTGGAAGGGCGACGGCCTCGGCCGCCCCGCTGAGCTGGGCCGCGCGGTCGGGCGCACGACTCGTGAGCTCGCTACCGCGTCGACGGATGCCCGCCGCGAGCGCCTCGCCGCCGCGGGCCTCGACGACCGCGCGATCGCCAACCTCGAGGCGCTTCTGACCGAGCAGGCAGCTGCCACCGGGCAGGTGCCGAGCGAGCAGACGCTCATCATCGAGCGGTTCCGCGACGAGCTCGGAGACTGGCGCGTCGTGCTGCACTCGCCATACGGCCTCGCCGTGTACGCACCGTGGGCGCTCGCGATCACGGCGCGCATCCGTGAGCGTTATGGCTACGACGGCGCCGCAGTCGCGGCCGATGACGGCATCGTCGTGCGGCTGCCCGACACTGATGCGCAGCCGCCGGGTGCCGAGCTGTTTCTCTTCGAGGCCGACGAGCTACACGATCTCGTGACGGCCGAGGTCGGGGGCTCTGCGGTGTTCGCGGCCCGCTTCAGGGAGTGTGCCGCGCGCGCCCTGCTGCTGCCGCGCCGCGACCCCGGTCGACGCAGTCCGCTCTGGCAGCAGCGCCAGCGGGCGAGCCAGCTGCTCGAAGTTGCGCGGGAGTTTCCTGACTTTCCGATCATTCTCGAAACCGTGCGCGAGGTGCTGAGCGACGTCTACGACCTGCCGTCGCTCATCGAGGTGGCCGCGAGCATCGCCCAGCGCAGCATCCGCATCATCGAGGTCGAGACCGAACTGCCGTCGCCCTTCGCGCGCAGCCTTCTGTTCGGCTACGTCGCCGCGTTTCTCTACGAAGGGGACAGCCCGCTCGCCGAGCGTCGGGCAGCAGCCCTCAGCATCGACCCGGCTCTGCTCGCCGAGCTGCTCGGCCGGGCCGAGCTGCGCGAAGTGCTCGACCCGGCCGTCATCGAGCAGACCGAGGCCGAGCTGCAGCGGCTCGCGCCCGACCGCCGCGCGCGTGACGCCGAAGGGGTCGTCGACCTGCTGCGCATCCTGGGGCCGTTGACCATCGCGGAGATCGACGACCGCACTCTCGACGAGGTCGACGTGACGGCGGCGCTCGAGCAACTCGCCCGCACCAACCGGGTCTTCGCGGCCACGATCGCGGGCGACGCCCGGTGGGCCGTGGTCGAAGATGCCGCGCGGCTACGCGATGCGCTCGGCACTCCGATCCCGCACGGTGTGCCGAGCGCCTTCCTCGACCCCGTGCCCGACCCCATCGGCGACCTCATGGCGCGCTATGCCCGCACCCACACGCCCTTCGCCGCGAGCGATGCGGCGAGCCGCTACGGGGTTGGTGTCGCCGTCGCGACGGATGCCCTGCGCCGGCTCGCTGCCGACCGGCGCATCATCGAGGGCGAGTTTCGCCCGGGCGCCTCGGGCACCGAATGGGTCGATGCCGAGGTGCTGCGCCGCTTGCGATCGCGCAGCCTCGCGGCCCTGCGTCGCGAAATCGAGCCGGTCAGCGCTGGCACGCTGGGAAGATTCTTGCCGTCGTGGCAGAACGTTGGTTCTGCGAGTTCCGGGGCGAGTTCGTCGGCTCCCCGACCCGGCCTGCAGGGCATCGACGGTGTGCTGCAGGCCATCGAGCAGTTGCAGGGGGCTGCGCTGGCAGCGAGCGCGTGGGAGACGCTCGTGCTGCCGAGCCGTGTGCGCGAGTACTCCCCCGCGTGGCTCGACGAGCTGTGTGCGAGCGGCGACGTCATCTGGGCGGGGGCGGGCAGCCTGCCCGGTAACGACGGCTGGGTGAGCCTGCACCTTGCAGGCACCGCGCCCCTGAGCCTCACCGACCCCGACGACATCGACCTCACGGCTCGGCAGCAGCGCATTCTCGACGCGCTCGCGGGCGGGGGCGGCTTCTTCTTTCGGCAGCTTGCGAGCGCGGTCGCCGACGAGGGTGCCTCCGACGACGCAGGCCTCGTCGACGAACTGTGGCAACTCGTCTGGGCCGGGCACCTTACGAATGACACGTTTGCGCCGCTGCGAGCAACGCTGGGCGGTGGCTCGAGCACCCGCCGCCCTGCGCCCCGCTCGCGTGCCTACCGGGGGTACGCGCGCCCAGCATCCGTCGCCGCATCGGGGCCGCCCACCGTCGCCGGCCGTTGGTCGCTGCTGCCCGACCGCGAGAGCGACGCGACCCGCCGCACGACCGCGGCAGTCGATCGATTGATCGAGCGGCACGGCGTCGTGACCCGCGGAGCCGTGCAGGCAGAGGGTTTGCGCGGCGGCTTCGCGCTGGCCTACTCGGTGCTCGCGCGCATGGAAGAGGCTGGTTCAGTGCGCCGCGGCTATGTCGTTGAAGGGCTCGGGGCGGCGCAGTTCGCGACGCCCGCGACCGTCGACCGGGTGCGCACGTTCTCACGGGACGCGGATGCGGCTCCAGCACTGTCGCCCCTCGTGCTCGCCGCGACCGACCCTGCCAACCCCTACGGCGCGGCGCTTCCGTGGCCCGCGACCCTGCCCGACGCGGCCGCTGGGGCGACAGCGCACCGACCCGGGCGCAAAGCCGGAGCCCTCGTGGTGCTCGTCGACGGACACCTGGCGATCTATCTCGAGCGCGGCGGCAAGAGCGTGCTGACCTTCACCGATGAACCGGCGGTGCTCGCCGCCGCCTCGCACGAGTTGGCGGGTGTCGTGCGCGCTCGCCTGCGGTCGTTGCGGGTCGAACGGGTGAACGGTGCGAGCGCCTTCGGCACCCCCCTCGCCGACGCCCTGCAGGCCGCAGGCTTCGTCGCCACGCCTCAAGGCATGCGCATCAGGATCTGAGGGGGACGAGATGCCCGAAGGCGACACCGTTCACCGCGCAGCGGCGCGACTGCACGCCGCGCTCGCGGGGCAGACGGTGCTGCGCAGCGACGTGCGCGTGCCGCGCTTCGCCACCGCCGATCTGGGCGGCCACGCCGTCGACGAGGTGGTCGCCCGCGGCAAACACCTGCTCATGCGCATCGGCCCCATCACCGTGCACTCGCACCTCAAGATGGAAGGCGCCTGGCACCTCATGCGGCTCGGCGAGCGCTGGCGTCGCCCCGTGTTCGAGGCGCGTATGGTGCTCGAGACCACCGCGACCGAGGGCGCGCCCTGGCAAGCCGTCGGCTTCGCGCTTGGCGAGCTCGACCTCCTCGCGCACGACGCCGAGCACGAGGTCATCGGCCACCTGGGGCCCGACCCACTCTCGCCCGACTTCGATCGCGACGAGGCGGTGCGGCGGCTCACGGCAAACCCCGCGAGGCCTATTGGCCTCGCGCTGCTCGACCAGCGCGCCGTCGCCGGTTTCGGCAACGACTACCGCAACGAGCTGCTGTTCTTGCGCGGCGTGCTGCCCGAGACGCCCGTGGGCGCGATCGACGTCGAGGCTGCGCTCGACCTGGGCGTGCGGCTCATCCGCGCCAATCGAGACCGCGACGAGCGCACGACCACCGGCAATACCCGGCGGGGCGAGCGGCTCTGGGTGGCGCACCGCGACGGTCGGCCCTGCCGCCGCTGCGGCACGCGGATTCGTCGCGGACTGCTCGGAGACGATGCACTCACCGAGCGCATCACCTGGTTCTGCCCCCAATGTCAGCGCTGAGTCGAGCTACTCTCGCTCGATCGCCGACGTGCCGCTGGGGCGCCACGCCACTAAACGCAGCGTCGTCGCGGCGACGAGCGCCACCACTCCAGCGATGACGAGCGGCAGCGAGACCGCCTCGGCCAGGCGCGGAACCACGTAGAAGCTCGGGTCGTAGATGCCCCCCGGCGGCGGAGCGCTGAATGCGAACTCCGCATAGAACGTGAGGGCGAAGCCCACAGCAGTGGCCGCCGAACCCACGACCCACAGTGCGCGCAACCACGGGTTTCCGGCCACGACGAGCTCGAAGTGCCGGCCGTCGCCCTGCGGGTCGACTGCCGACGCGGCGACTGTGGCGAAGGGCATCCGTTCACGATCTCTCGAGACAAATCGGGCCGCGGCACCGGTAGCGAGCGGCGCGTCGTCGAGCTCAGGGGTGCTGAGCGGAGCGGAATTGACCGGCGGCAACGCTGACTCTCCACCACGCTGGTAGACGGGCGGAAACCGCGGGTCGACGTCGCTCGACTTCTTCGTGACCATCAGCGCTCCTTCATCGCGGGCATAGCCTAACGCCGGCCACCCGCCCGATCGCCGGTCGCCCGGTAGCCTCACAGCATGCCCCCGATCGCTCGCCGCCTCAGCTCAGCGGCCCTCATCATCGGCCTGACTGCGGGGGTCGGCGGGTGCCAGCAGGGCAGCACGTTCGGGCCCTCTCCGACGGCCTCGGAGCACGACGGAGTCGGCACCGTCACCTCGATCATCGATGGCGATACGCTGCGGCTCGAGGTCGACGGCGACGATGTGCGCGTGCGACTCATCGGCATCGACACCCCCGAGGTGTATCCCGACATCGAGTGCTTCGGCCCCGAAGCCAGCGCGGCCATCGCCGAGCTCGCGCCGGAGGGTTCTCAACTGACGTTCACCTACGATGTCGACCGTCGCGACCGTTTTGATCGTGAACTGATGTACCTGTTCACCCTCGATGGAGTGTTCATCAACGCCGCGCTCGTCGAACAGGGATTCGCTACGGCGGTGCTGTTCGAGCCGAACGACCGGCACTGGAACGAGCTGCGGGCACTGGAGCGGCAGGCGCGCGATGCCGGCCTCGGGCTGTGGAGCGCCTGCTAGACGGGTTCCACCAGCTCTGGGCCATCGCCCCGCAGGGGCGCGACCGCGTGAAACTGCAGGCGCTCGAGCACCGAATCGCTCTCGGCAACGATCATGTCGACGAGCGACTGGTCGCCCTCGACGGTGGGGTCGAGCCATTCGTCCCACACCTCACGAGGCAGCATGACGGGTGACCGATCGTGGATGCTCGCCGCAGGCCCGTGCGCAGCCCGAGTCAGCATGGTGGCAGTCAGCACCCACGGCCCCGGCACGGCACCGTCAGCCACCGGTGCCCGCCACCACGAGTAGAGACCCGCGAAGGCGAGCTCGCCCGCTTCGGGATCGGTGATGTAGTGCGGGGTCTTCACGGGCTTGCCCGAGGCGCCGGTGACCGTGTGCCACTCGTAGTAGCCGTCGGCGGGCAGGATGGCGCGCGAGCGCACCACGGCATTCTTGAACGTGCTCTTCTCGGTGACCGTCTCGCTGCGGGCGTTGAACGTCGGGTACTTGCTGGTCAGTTCGGTCGCCCATCGAGGCACGAGCGACCAGCGGGCCGTCGTGACGAGCCGCGACGGCATCGCATCTGGCTCGTCTTTCGGCACGCGATCGACGACCACCGGCACCTGCTGCGTCGGCGCGATGTTCCAGCTCGGAGGCATGGCCACGTCGTCGACCTCATCGGCCTCGAAGTAGGCTCCGAGCTCTTCTCCGCTCTTCGTGTTGGCATATCGACCGCACATCTAGTGGCCCCTTTCGGCGAGCGCCGCCCGCAGTCGCCCTGGGTCGACACGATAGATGCAGTGCACGACATCGTCGATGAGCACGACCGGAATCTCATCCCAGTACCGCGCGTGCAGCTCGGCGTCGTCGAGAATGCTCGCCTCCACCAGCTCGGCGTTCGGAAAGTCGCGCACCACCTCGGCCACGACCGCACGCGCGTCGTCGCACAAGTGGCAGCCGGGCTTGCTCAGCAGAGTGACAATGGCAGCGGGCACACCACCACCCTAGACACCGACCTATGCTGGAGACGATGTCCACCCCAGACAACGACGCCGGCGCAGCGCAGCGGCCGAGCGACGCACCCAGCGTGATTGCGTTCTTCGACGTCGACAACACGCTCGTGCACGGCGCCAGCATCTACCACCTCGCTCGTGTCGCGTGGCGCCGAGGCTATGTGACGTGGCGAGATCTCTCACGGTTCGCGTGGCAGCAGGCGAGGTTCAAGTCGGTGGGCGAGAACTACCGCCACCAGCTCAGCGCTCGAGAACGCGCGCTCGAACTCGTCGCGGGCCACACCGAGCAAGAGCTGCAAGAGCTCGCCGTCGAGACCTACGACGCCTACCTGCACGCGCTCATGCTGCCGAAGGTCGTCGCCCGAGCTCGCGACCACATCGCTCACGGTCATGAGGTGTGGCTCATCACCGCGACCCCCGAGGCCTGCGCGAGCGTCATCGCGCTGCGGCTCGGTCTCACCGGCGCTCTCGGCACTCGAGTCGAGAGCATCGACGGCGTCTTCACCGGTGCCCTGCTCGGCCCGGTGATGCACGGCGGCCACAAGGCCGACGCCGCCGCCCGGCTCGCGGGCGAGAAGGGAATTCGGCTCTCAGACTGCTGGGCGTACAGCGACTCGCGCAATGACATTCCGCTGCTCGAGCTCGTCGGCCACCAGCAGGTCGTGAACCCCGACGCCGAACTGGCTCGGCATGCCGTGGCGCGCGACTGGCCCATCATGCGCGATCGACCCTGAGCATCTCGACCCCTGGGCACACGAAAAGGCGCCCGACCCTCTCGGTCGAGCGCCTCGGCGTGCGGGCGTAGCCCTACTTCTTGTTGCGACGCTGGTGACGCGTCTTGCGCAGCAGCTTGCGGTGCTTCTTCTTGGCCATCCGCTTGCGGCGCTTCTTGATCACTGAACCCATGAAAAACCTCTGATCGTCAACTGAACGGGATCAACGGCCCGTTCAGGACCGTGTCGTGTACCCCGAGAGTCTAGCCGACGTCGGCGATGGGGGTCTCGATGGCGGCGGCGACGGCCGACTCGGGAATGCGGAAGCTGCGCCCGAAGCGGATCGCGGGGAGCTCGCCGGCGTGCACCATGCGGTACACCGTCATCGTCGACACGCGCATCATGTCGGCGACTTCGGCAACCGTGAGAAACCGCACGTCTGAGAGATCTCTCGTCATGGGCTGTGTCCTTCACCTGGGCATCGCACCGCGCCATGTGGCGCGAGTGCCTGTCGTTCAGGGTAGGGGCTGGTGTGACTGGTGTAAAGACGCGCGAACGGGGGCCTCAGTCGTCGCGCTTCCACGGCAGGCGCTTGGTGACCGCCTCGCCCACATCGTGCAGCTTCTCTTGAGCCCCGTGGATGACAGTGCGCGCCTGGTGCGACGCGTCAGCCGCTGCCCGACCGACCGAGCTGCCGGCGTTCGCCACGTCGGCTCCTGCCCACGCTGCGAAGACGGGCGAGGTCGAGTCGTCGTTCGGGTCGAACCCGGCGCTCAAGAACGAGATGACCCAGTCTTCGACTTCTTCGAGAGGGCCGGCGTCGACCGCGTAGTAGCGATGCTGACCTTCTTCTCGCACCGTCACGAGACCATGGTCGCGCAGTACTTTGAGATGCTTCGACACGGTCGGCTGCGTCGCGTCCATGCGCTCGACCAGTTCGCTCACGCTGAGCTCACCGAGCCCCGCGTCATCTCGCAAAGAGGCATCGAGCAGGTGCTGCAGCAGTTCGCGTCGCGTCACGTCGGCGATCACGTCAAAGATGTCGGCCATGACAACAGGCTAGTCAGCCTGGGCCGGGAGTACCATTGCACGCGGTCTGCGGGCCGGTGAGGAGCGTCGATGGCTACGAGCAATCGCATCCGCGGCAACCGTCGCGACGAGCCGAGCAACCCGCTTGCGCGCGCGTGGCGCACGGTCACCGACTCGGCCACGGCGTCGCCGGCTCGCTTCGCCATCGTGGTCTTCACAGGGCTCATCACGATCACGACGCTCTTGCTCACGCTGCCGATCGCGCGCGCGGGCGAGGGCTCGGGCACCCCGCTCGCCGACGCCGTCTTCACCGCCGTCTCAGCGATCTGCGTGACGGGGCTCGTCACCGTCGACATGGCGACGCACTGGTCGGTCTTCGGCAACGTCGTCATCGTGCTCGCGATGCAGATCGGCGGCATCGGCGTACTCACGATGGCGAGCATTCTCGGCCTCGTCGTCGCGCGCCGCATCGGCTTGCGCGCCAAGCTCATCGCCGCGAGCGACACGAACCCCGCTCGAGGCCACGCCGGCCCGGTGTCTGAATCGCAGGCAGTGCGGCTCGGCGACATCGGCTCGCTCTTGGCCACGGTCGCGCTCAGTGCCATCGTCATCGAGCTCGTCGTCACCGCTCTCGTCGTGCCCCGCCTGCTGCTCGCCGGGTTCGACGTCTGGACGGCGATCTGGCAGGGCTTCTACATCTCGCTCTCGGCCTTCACGAACACCGGCTTCGTTCCCTTCGCCGACGGAATGGAGCAGTTCGCCGCTGACCCGTGGATGCTCACAGTGCTCGCCGTCGCGGTGTTTCTCGGGGCCATCGGTTTTCCGGTCATCTTCGCGCTCGCGCGCTGGGCGCGGTCGCGGGTTCGGCTGAGCATCCACGCCCGATTGACGCTCGTGACCACGCTGGCGCTGATCGTGCTCGGGGCCTTCGCGATTCTGCTGCTCGAGTGGAACAACAGCAACACGCTCGGCGCCCAGGACGGCGCCGTACGACCGATGACCGCGGTGTTCACCTCGGTGATGACCCGCTCAGGCGGCTTGAGCACGATCGACATCGGGGCGATGAACGGTTCGACCCTGCTCGTGCTCGACATGCTCATGTTCGTCGGCGGCGGCTCGGCGTCGACGGCCGGCGGCATCAAGGTGACGACCCTCGCGGTGCTCTTCTTGGCCGCCTACGCCGAGGCCAAGGGCGTCGACGACATGGAAGTGTTCGACCGCAGGATTCCGAACGACGTTCTGCGCCTCGCCGTCAGCATCGTGCTGTGGGGCGCCACCATCGTGGCCACTGCGTCGATCATCATTCTGCACATCACGAAAGCGCCGCTCGACATGGTGCTCTTCGACGTGATCTCTGCCTTCGCCACGTGCGGGCTCTCAACCGGGTTGACGAGCAACGACCTGCCCGACTCGGCGAAGTACGTGCTCGCGGCCACCATGTGGGCGGGTCGCGTTGGTACAGTGACCCTCGCCGCGGCCCTCGCGGCAAGTCAGCGCCGGCGACTGTTCCGGCGGGCAGAAGAGAGGCCCATCGTTGGTTGAGAGAATTCGCCACGACGCTCCCGTGCTCGTCATCGGTCTCGGGCGGTTCGGTGCCGCCACGGCCGGTCAGCTGCAGCGGCTGGGCCGCGAAGTGCTCGCCGTCGATGAAGACGCCAACCTCGTGCAGAAGTGGGCAGAGCGCGTCACGCACACGGTGCAGGCCGATGCTCGATCGATCGACGCCCTGCGGCAGGTCGGCGCCCACGAGTTCAGCATCGCGGTCGTGGCCACCGGCTCATCGATCGAGTCGAGCGTGCTCATCACCGCCAATCTCGTCGACCTCAAGATTCCGCAGATCTGGTCGAAGGCGATCAGCCAGTCGCACGGCAAGATCTTGGCGCGCATCGGCGCCAACCACGTGATCTACCCCGAAGCCGAGGCGGGCGAGCGGGTGGCGCACCTCGTCTCGGGTCGCATGATCGACTTCATCGAGTTCGACGACGACTTCGTGCTGGTCAAGATGTACCCGCCGAAGCCGATCCGCGGTCTGTCGCTCACCGAGTCGCAAGTGCGCACCAAGTACAACATCACCGTCGTCGGCGTGAAGAGCCCTGGCAAGCCCTTCACCTATGCGACCGAGCAGACGGTCGTGTCGAACCACGACCTCATCATCGTCTCGGGCACCGAGGCCGACATCGACCGGTTCGCGTCGCTCGACAGCTGAACCGGCCGACGCCGTCGGCGCTACTCGTCGGAGTCGACCGGAAGGTCGTGCTGCTGCTCGAGCCAGCGTTCGAACAGCTCTCGCCGCTCGGCCCGCTCGCTTTGGCGATCGTCGCCGCGCTGCTGCCGATCGTCGAAGCGTTCAGCACTCGGCCCGCCGAAGGGGCCGCGCACCTCGACAGAGATCGGTGGGCGATGATCGGGCAGCAGGCGCCCGACGCCGACTCCGCCGGCGAACGCGAGGCCGAGTGCGAGTGCTCCCGCCGCGGCGATGCCGGTGATGGCGAGCGCGCGAGGGGCGCGCGCGCGTGGCGGCGCTGCGGGTGCGGGTGCGGGTGCCGGTGCCGGTGCGACAGGGTCGTCAGCGCTGGCAGCGGGGCTGGTCTGATCAGTCATCGGGATGCTCCCTTGCGGTCGAAGAGTCGCGGAGGTTCGCGAATCACCGTTCACACCGTGCGCGGCCCGACTATGCGCCGCCTATGCCCCGTCTATGCGCCAGCGGCCAGTTGCCTTGCTCGTTGCAGAGCGGCATCGGCCGCCCGGCCGAAGAGTTCAGACAACCGGGCCTCCTGCAGCACGGCGATCGCCTGCTCGGTCGTGCCCCTCGGGCTCGTGACGCGGCGGCGAAGCTCGGCGGGGTCGTCGCTGGTCGACTCGAGCAGCAGGGCGGCACCGGTGAAGGTCTGCTGCACGAGCAGCGCCGCCACGTCTTCTTCGAACCCCATCGCCTCAGCCGCACGGGTCAGTTCTTCGATCAGCAGAAACACATAGGCGGGGCCAGAGCCGCTGATGGTCGAGAGCGCGTCGATCTGCGACTCGGGCAGTTCGACCACGGTGCCGACGGTGCGAAACAGGTCGTCGGCGAGTGCGAGATCGGCGGCGGTCGCTCGCGAGCCACCGCTGATGCCCGTGACACCCCGGCCGATGAGGGCGGGAGTGTTGGGCATGGCCCGGACGACTGCATTCGGCACGACGGCCTGCATGGCGTCTGTGGTGACGCCCGCGGCGACGCTCACCACGAGCGCCTCAGGGTGCAGACTCGGGGCGATGTCGGCCAGAAGACTCGTGATCTGCGCGGGTTTGACGGCGAGCAGCACGAGGCGGGCATCCGTCACCGCCCAGGTGTTCGCCTCTGAGTCGTGCTCGACGCCTCGAGCGTCGATGCCCTGCGATCGCAAGGCGGCCGCTGAGGCGTCAGACCTCGTCGTCGCCCGCACCCCCTCGACCTCGACGTCGGGGTGACGAAGCCCGGTGAGAATGGCCCCGCCCATCGAGCCAGACCCGAGGATCGCGATGCGGGGCAACTGTTCGCTCATGAGTCGAGTGTAGGTTGGAGAACAGCCGCCACACGGGCATCGGGCGGCGGAGGAGGCACTCGTGCTCGCAACGACCATCCGTGACGTGCTGCTCACGACGCCCGGGGTGCAGAGCGTCGGCACCGTCGATCTGCTGTCGACCGTGAACGGCGCCACCGTCGTCGCGGCCCGCGTGGGTTTCGGCCCCGCCACTCCGGTCTCTGACGTCGTCATGATCATGAGCGCAGCGCGCACCAACCTGCGCGCCACCGCGCCCGAGCTCGTCGACGTCGTGCTCGAACCCGAAGTCGCCGCGCCCCGCGGCGACGCGAACCCGCCCACCGACATCTTCGTCATCAGAGGAGCAGATTGATCATGGAGTACGTGTACTCGACCCTCGTCGTCGGACACTTCATCGGACTCGCCGCGATCGTCGGCCCGTTCTTGCTGCAGATGCGCAAGAACAGCGACTTCGCGATCGCCGCCGTCTTCGGCGGAGCGATCACGCAGCTCGTCACCGGGCTGCTGCTCGTGGGCGTCGCCGAGATGGGCGGTGCCGAGCTGAACCACGTGAAGATCGCCGTGAAGCTCGTGCTCGCCCTGCTCGTGTTCGTCGCGGCGCTGCTCGGCTGGCTGCGCGCGCGCAAGAGCGGCAATGACCGTTCGATCAAGAAGTTCTTCCACGCCGCGGGCGGGCTCGCCCTCATCAACGTGGTGCTCGCCGTCTTCTGGTGACCCTCGATCGACTGATCTAGAGGCGGCGCTGCTGCTCGAAGAACTCGCGCAGCAGCGCCGCGCACTCGACATCATCGACGCCACCGACGACTTCGGCGACGCGAAAGGGCAGTCGCCGCTCGCGCAGCAGGTCGACCACACTGCCGGCCGCCCCCGCCTTGTCGTCCCAGGCGCCGAACACCACGCGGTCGATGCGCGCGGCGAGTATCGCACCCGCGCAGAGCACGCAGGGTTCGAGGGTGACCACGAGCGTGCATCCGGTCAGCTGCCAGTCGCCCCGCGCTCGCGCGGCCGCACGCAACGCGACCACTTCGGCGTGGGCGGTGGGGTCGTGCAGCTTCTCGCGCTCGTTGCGGCCGCGGCCGATGACGGTGCCCGACTCGTCGAGCACGATCGCGCCCACCGGAACATCGGCGGTGGCGAGCGCCGCGCGCGCCTCGGCGAGCGCCTCACGCATCGCGCGCCGGTCGCTGTCGGCCACTGCGGTCATGCCATCCCTTCCGATACGGTGAGCCTATGCGAGTGCACGTAGCCGACCACCCTCTGATCACCCACAAGCTGACGGTGCTGAGGGATGCCTCGACGCCCTCGCCGACCTTCCGTGCGCTCACCGAAGAGCTCGTGACGCTGCTGGCCTATGAAGCCACCCGTCATGTGCGCACGCACGAGGTGACCATCACCACTCCGGTCGCCGAGACGACCGGCCTGGCCATCAGCGAACCCCGCCCCCTGATCGTGCCGATTCTGCGCGCGGGCCTCGGCATGCTCGAGGGAATGGTGAAGCTCGTGCCGAGCGCCGAGGTGGGCTTCTTGGGCATGGTGCGCGACCACGACACCCTCGAGCCGAGCGTGTATGCCGAGCGCCTGCCCGACGACCTGTCGAATCGGCAGTGCTTCGTGCTCGACCCGATGCTCGCCACCGGCGGCTCGTTGCTGTCGGCCATCGAGTACCTCTTCGAGCGCGGTGCTGTCGACGTCACCGCGGTGTGCATCTTGGGCGCCCCCGAAGGTCTGGCGATGATCGAGAAGGCGACAGAGGGCCGCGATGTGACGATCGTGCTGGGCGCCCTCGACGAGAAGCTCAACGAGAAGGGCTACATCGTTCCGGGCCTCGGCGACGCCGGCGATCGCCTCTACGGCACCGTCTCGTAGGCTCCGCCTGACTTGACGGTCTGCGCCGCGCTCAGCGATACTGAGCCGCATGACCGTCACCGCGAAGCTCCTGACCGCCCTCGAGGCCTCGGAGACCGCTGGCATGATGATGCCGGTGGGCGTTGACGCGCGCTGTCGAATGTGCGCCTGATCAGCTCGCTGCCCGCCCGAGTGCCGTTGACTCGCCGCCCTGTCGCCTGACGATGAGCGACCGCGACGACCACGGCCTCTCCCCATCGGGGCCGGATGCTCTGGCTCACGATGCGCACACCAGCACTCCCTCTCGCGCGAACGCCGCCGACTCGAACGGCGAGCCGTTCGACTCTGCAGAAAGCGTCTCGACCATGTCTCTCGCAGCTCTTGCCCCCGAAACTCGCACCGCACCGCAGCCCGTCACTCCTCGTGCAGAACCCGCACCGCAGCCGGCTCCTCGGTTGCGCGCCGTGCCCGAGGGCACCGAGGCCAGAGGGTTCGTGCTCTACGTCGGACTCGACGAGGCGAAGGCCGCCGCCGCCGGCATCGACCTCGGCCGGCTCGTCACCGAGCTCAAGCGGCTCACGACCGAACTGGCCCCCGGCGCTGAGACGCACGCCGCCGTCGCCTTGGCTCCCGCCGGCGCTGGCGGCCGTGACGTCGACGTCGTGCGGCTCGCCCTGCAAGACCCCACGGCCCTCGCGCGCTACCGCCGCACCGACGATGCACCCGCCGAGAAGATCGTGCCGGGCGTCGTCATCGACATCTCGCGCAAGAGGGTGCTGCTCGACAGCGTGAATGCCTCGCTCACCTACAAAGAGTTCGAGCTGCTGCAGTATCTCGTGCTGCGCGAAGGGCGCACGATCGAGCGCACCGAGATCATCTCGGCGCTCTGGGCCGACGCCGTCGAGGGCGACGATGTGCCCAACGAGCGCACGATCGATGTGCACGTGCGCCGCTTGCGCTCGAAGCTCGGCGGCTATGACGACATCGTGCGCACGGTGCGCGGTGCCGGGTACCGTTTCGACCGTCACGCCGACGTGTCGATCCGCTACGCGTCGACGCCGAGCCCCGACTTCTTCTAGGCCCTCGCGGGCATCTGGCGGCCCCTCCAGAAGAATCTGAAAAATAACGGATTGATAACTAGACAGCGTTACCTTTTCGTTATATCTTTCAAGAGCGTCAACCGTTTGCTGTGGCGGAAGACGCGGAATGTGATTGCAGGACACTCTTGGTGCAAGGGAAAAGGGCCGGTCGCTCGCCTCGGTGACCGGCCCTTACTTGTGCCATAGCGAGGTGATGCCGATGCATGCTCACCCCGCGTTTAGAGTTATCGCATGACGGAGAAGGCTCTGGCGGTCGACGCCTGGGAGGCGCTGTTTCGCGCCCAGGTGTCGGTGCTGCGCACGCTGAGCGCCGAGTTTCCGACGAACGAGATCTCGTTCACCGAGTACGACGTTCTCTTCAACCTCTCGCGTGCGCCCGAACGGCGCCTGCGCATTCGAGACCTCATTCCGCACCTGCTGCTGAGCCAGCCCAGCGTCAGTCGACTCATCGATCGGCTCGCGGCCCGCCAGCTCGTCGACAAGCTGCCAGACGCGACCGACGCGAGAGGCACGATCGTCGCGCTGCGGCCAGAAGGCTACGAGCTCTTCAAGCGCGTGGCCGTCGCGCACGCCGACGCGATCGCGCGACGCGTGGGCACTCGACTGTCCGCCGACGAGCTCGAGCAGCTGACGGTGCTCTGCCGGCGCCTGCGCGACTGAACACTCAGGTCGCGGCCATACCGTGGCTGGCATGAACTCGAGCATCGTCTGGCTGCGCGACGACTTGCGGGTGGCCGACAACCCGGCACTCACCGCGGCGATCGAGCGCGGAGGCCGTGTCGTCGTGGTCTACCTGCTCGACGAAGAGTCGCCGGGGTCTCGCCCGCTGGGTGGTGCCAGTCGCTGGTGGTTGCACGGCAGCCTGAGCGCGCTCGCCGACGACCTCGCCGATCTGGGTGCGAGCCTGACGCTGCGTCGCGGAGCAGCCGGCACGGTCATCCCGTCGCTCGTCGCCGAGACCGGTGCGACGGCCGTGTTCTGGAACCGCCGGTACGGCGCTGTGCGCGACGTGGATGCTGCGCTCAAGTCGCGCCTCACCGACTTGGGGCTCGTGGTCTCGAGCTTCGGCGCCTCGCTGCTCTACGAGCCCTGGCGCATCACCTCAGGCTCGGGCGAGCCCTACCGGGTCTTCACGCCGTTCTGGCGCGCGTGCCTCGCGACGGGCGACCCACGACCGCCGCTGCCGACCCCCGCGTCGATCGAGGGTCTCGCGGTCGACGGCGATGCGCTCGACGACTGGGGTCTGCTGCCCACGCGCCCCGACTGGGCTGAAGGGCTTCGCGCGTCGTGGGTGCCCGGCAGCGAGGGTGCGCACGATCGACTCGAGCAGTTCGTCGAGCACGGACTGGCTCTCTACCACCGACGAGACGAGCCCGCGCTCGAGGCCACGAGCCGCCTGAGCCCGCACTTGCGGTTCGGCGAGGTGAGCCCGCACCAGGTATGGTCGCGCCTGCACGAGCCCCTCGCCCCCGAGGCGCAGGCGAACCGTGCGAAGTTTCTCAGCGAGATCGGCTGGCGCGAGTTCTCGTACACGATCCTGTTCGCCAGACCAGACCTCGCGACGGCGAACTACCGGCCCGAGTTCGATGCTTTTCCGTGGGGAGACACCGAGCCTGAGCACCTCGCGGCATGGCAGCAGGGCCGCACGGGCGTGCCGATGGTCGACGCCGGCATGCGCGAGCTCTGGTCGAGTGGCTGGATGCACAATCGGGTGCGCATGATCGTCGCCTCGTTCTTGACGAAGAACCTGCTCGTCGACTGGCGGGTGGGCGAAGCGTGGTTCTGGGACACCCTGGTCGATGCCGACGAGGCCAGCAATGCGGCCAGCTGGCAATGGGTGGCGGGTTCTGGCGCCGATGCCGCCCCCTACTTTCGCGTCTTCAACCCCATGCTGCAGGCGCAGAAGTTCGACCCCGAGAGCGAGTACGTCAGGCGCTGGGTGCCCGAGATCGACAGCCCCGACTACCCGACGCCGATCGTCGACCTCGCCGCCTCGCGCACCGAGGCGCTCGCCGCCTACGACGCGGTGAAGGCGGCGAAGTCCCCCTGACGTGCGCTGCAGCATGAGAGTCGTCTCATGCGTTCCTCCTGGTCGTCTCATGCAGGGCAGCGAGAGTGGCATCACCGCACCACGAAAGGACTCCTCATGGAAACGAAGAACTGGATCGCCATCGGCGCCGCCTCCGCGCTCAGCATCGGCGTGATGGCCGCCGGCGCCGTCTCGACCGCCAACGCTCTGCCTCTCGTCGCCGGATCGACGAACCTCTCTGTGCCCGGCATCTCGGTCGGCGAGTCGGCGAGCGATGCGAAGGGCAACGCGATCGCGTTCAGCGTGTCGAGCGACAGCATCATGACGCCCAGCCCGTCGAGCTCGAACAGCCCGCAGTCACCGGTGAGCAACTCGCCCGTCTCGGTCGATTCGCCTCCGTCGCCGCCGTCGCCGCCGAGCCCGCCGAGCCCCGCCTCGCCGGCGTCGCCCGCCTCGGTCGACAGCCCGTGGAGCGTCGACTCGGTCGACTGAGCCACGCGCAGCGGTCGATGCGCCCCGCGCGGTTCTTCACGTGAACCGCGCGGGGCGCATTGTCTTGTGCGGCATACTCGCCTTCGTGCCCTCGCCCCCCGCGCCCGCTGCTCGCGCCGCGCCCGCCCCCGCGCTGCTGGCCGTGCTCGCCATCGTGTCGGTGCAGTTCGGCAACGCCATCGCCGGCTCGTTCTTCGAGCAGGTGGGCCCACTCGGGGCGGCGGCCCTGCGCCTCGCGCTCGCCGCGGCCCTGCTGCTCATCGTCATCAGGCCGCGCGTGCGCGAGTGGCCCCGCCGCACCTGGCTCTGGGTCGGGATGCTCGGCCTCGCCCTCGCCGGAATGAACGTGCTCATCTATCAGGCCATCGCGAGCATCCCGATCGGTGTCGCCGTGACGATCGAGCTTCTCGGCCCGCTCGCCGTCGCCGTCGCCGCAACCCGACGCTGGCGCGACCTCGTGTGGGTCGCCCTCGCCGCGCTCGGAGTGGTCGCCCTCGGCCTCGACGAGCAGGGAGCGCTCGAGGCCTACGGTGTCATCGCAGCCCTCGGCGCGGCGGTGTTCTGGGCGCTCTACATCATCGCCTCGGCGCGATTGGGGCCCCGAGTGCGGGGCGTCGACGCGATCGCCGTCTCGATGGTCATCGCGGCCATCATGGTCGTGCCGATCGGAGTCGCTCCCGCGGTGCAGGCCGTCGTCATCGACCCGATGCTGCTCGTCGCATTCGCGGGCATCGCCGTCATGACCTCTGCCCTGCCGTACGCTCTGGAATTTCTCGCCCTCAAGCGCATGCCGACGCGCGTGTTCGGCGTGATCTCGAGCCTCGGGCCCGCCGTGGCCGCCCTGGCCGGGCTGCTCGTGCTCGGGCAGGCGCTCGGCGTGCTGCAGCTCGTCGCGATCGCCGCGGTCGTCATCGCCTGCGCGGGGGCAGTCGCGACCTCGGCGCCGTCTGCTGCCGTCAGGCCGGTCGAGCCCCCGCCCGGGTGACGGCGACTGCCGCCACGCGAACGCCGGCGGCTGCAGCCTCGACGAGATCGACGCCGGTGAGCAGCGCCGAGATCAGCCCTGCGGTGAAGGCGTCGCCGGCCCCGGTCGGGTCGACGACCTCGACCGGGTGCACGTCGACTCTCTCGACTCCGCGGTCTCGTCGAGCGACGGCAACGGTGCCTGCACCGTGAGTGAGCACGACGGCGGGCGCCAGGTCGAGCAGCGAGATCAGCATCGCCTCGGTGCCATCGACGGCGGTGTCGGTGACGCCGGCGAGCAGCCGACCCTCGTCGTGGTTGGGCAGCAGAACGTCGATGCCGCGAATCGCGTCGCGAAAGGCGTCGGCTCCGTAGTCGTCGATGAAGCCGACCGAGCCGGGGTCGAGCGTCACGAGCACGGCGTGCGCGTGCGCCCGCTCGATGAGCGTCGACAGCTCGTCGGCGGTGAACGAGTCGACGAGGCTGTAGCCGGTGAGGTGCAGCACCCCGGCGTTCGCCAGCAGCTCGTCGGTCACCTGCGCAACGCCGAGGCTCGAGTTGGCTCCGCGATCGGTCAGCATCGTGCGCTGCTCGCCATCGACGATGATCACGATCGTTCCGGTGACGAGCTCGGAGTCTTCGCTCAGGTGCGCGGTGACTCCGTGCGCTCGCAGCGCGGCCGAGTGCCGCTCTCGATCGCCAGCCCCCACGCAGCCGACGAAATCGACGTCGACGCCGAGGCTCGACATCCACGCCGCGGTGTTCGCGGCAGAACCGCCCGCATGACGTGAGATGCGGGCTGTCGTATCGGTATCGGGGCGAATCGGCCCTGCCGGCACCACGATGATGTCGTCGATGACGTCACCGACGACGACAACCCTCGACCCGGTCATGTCGCGCCTCAGTCTCGCGCGGCCCAGGCCGTCGCGATGCGACCCGCGACGGCCACATTGTTGCGCGCCAGGTCGAGATTGACCTCGAGGCTGCGCCCGCCGCTGAGCTCGACGATGCGACCGAGCAAGAACGGGGTCACCGCCTTGCCTCTGATCTGCTGCTGCTCGGCCTCGGCGAACGCCACGCTCAGCACTCGGTCGTGCTCGTCTCGCTGCCACGCCTGCTCGGCAGCGATCGGGTTGGCCACCACGATGCCCTGACCGTGACCGAGCGCATCGTGCGCCGCCATGATGTCGGCGATCTGCTCGGGGCTGTCGACCGACCAGTCGAGCGTGAAGCCGCTCTCGCGCAGCCAGAAGCTCGGAAACTCGGTCGTGCCGAGGCCGATGACGGGCACCGACAGCGTCTCGAGCCGCTCGAGCGTGGCAGCGATGTCGAGCACGCTCTTCACGCCGGCCGAGACGACCGTGATGGGTGTCACCGCCAGGGTCGAGAGGTCGGCCGATTCGTCGAACGTCTCGCTGGCTCCGCGGTGCACGCCGCCGAGGCCTCCTGTGGCGAACACGCGGATGCCCGCGCGTGCCGCGAGATGCGCCGTGGCGGCGACCGTCGTCGCGCCGCTCGCGCCGCGCGCGACGAGAATCGGAAGGTCGCGCACGCTCGCCTTCGCCAGTTCGTCGTCGGCGATGCGACGCACTCCTTCGGCGTCGAGCCCGATGCGAGCAACCCCGTCGAGCACAGCGATCGTGGCCGGAGTCACGCCCTGCTCTCGCAGGATCTCTTCGAACTCGATCGCCGCCGCGAGGTTGCGAGGGCGCGGCAGGCCGTGGCTGATGATGGTCGATTCGAGGGCGACGACGGGGCGGCCGTCCGCGACGGCGGAGGCGACCTCGTCAGAGAGCATCAGGCTGGTCACCGAGCAAGGTTAGCGGTGATCGACAGGAAAGAGCGCGCCCGGAGAGACTCGAACTCCCAACCTTCTGATCCGTAGTCAGAAAGTCTCCATTTTTGGCGGGATTGCACGATAGGGCCGAACCCCGCTCGATGCCTGTTATTTCATGAATTATCGAACCCTCCTGTCTGATCGAGTGCCCTAGGATGGACACTAGATGACGGATTGAATTGCACGCAGATTGCACGTGCAATTCACGAGAGGGCAGTGACCATGGCGCGCAAGTACAAGAAGAATCGCGAGGACTGGGGCCACGTCCGCAGACTCCCGAGCGGTCGCATCCAGGTGCGTTACCCCGGGCCAGATGGCGTCATTTACAACGCGCCGATGACCTTCTCGTCAATGCCGGATGCCCGCGCCTGGAAGTCACGCGTGCGGGTCGAAATCGAGAGGGGAACATGGCGCAATCCCAAGACGGCGAGCGCCGAGACCTTCAAGGTGTACGCCGAGACCTGGATTGCACAGCGCACCAATGCCAAGGGTCAGCCCCTGCGCCCGAAAACGGCCACGGAGTACCGGCGACATGTTGCGAAGGGTCTCTCCGAGTTCGCAGAAGACAGCCTCACGACGATCACTAGCGCACGAGTGCGCACCTGGCACGCGGGTCGCATGAAGGTCGGTGGAACCACAGCGGGCGCAGAGGCGCGAGTCTTGCGCGCGATTATGAACACTGCCATTGATGACGGCATCATCACGAAGAATCCAGTCGAGGCGAAGCTCACGAAGAGCACTACGGGGTTGTCACACCGACCCCCGACGCTCGATGAGTTGGCCATCCTGGCGGAGCGCGTCGAGGGCCGCTACAGGATGGCCGTGCTCATCGCCGCCTACGGCGGTCTGAGGCTCTCTGAGTGGCGCGCTCTGCGCCGCCGCGACCTCGCCCTCATCGATGGCCGCTACGTCATTGACGTGCACCGAGAGGCGCTCTACGTGGCCCGTCAGGGCTGGTTCGTCAGCGCCCCCAAGAGCGACCGTGGCATCCGAGTGCAGACCCTGCCCACGTGGATGACGCCTGAGGTTGAAGCGCACCTGGCCGCGCACGTGGGTGCGTTTCCGGACTCGTTGTTGTTCGCCCCGAAGGGCCGCTCCGAGTTCATCCACGACAGTGACTTCAACAAGTCCTGGAACAGCGCGCGCGATGCCGCTGGTGTCCGTGACGTAGTTCGGGAGCACGACCTGCGAACCTTCGGTGTCTCTCACGTGATTGCATCGGCGGGCGCGAGCCTCATCGAGGCGCGAGATTTCTCGGGACACTCCGACAGTGCCGTAACCGAGCGCCACTACGTCAAGAAGGTCAACGACCGCTCTGCGGAGTTGGCCGACAGGATGCCCCTGCTCCCGCCCGTCGTCCCGTTGAACGTCACCGAGCTTCCGCACACAGGCACAGACCAGTAGCCCAAATTCGAGAGATAAGAACGCTTCTCACGAATGCCCTAGAGTGGTCGCGCCGGGTCACCCGGTGCGGCTGGCGGAATGACGAACCCCAGCGCGCCCTCTGAGGGGCCGGAGTCGCGGACAGGCAGAAGCCTGGGTTCGCTCGACTTCGTTCTAGGGACAACCCCATGACCTCGCAACTCGTCACCATCGCCACCGCCGCCGAGCGTCTCTCAATCTCCGAGAAGACGGTGCGCCGACTCATCTCCCGCGGCGAGCTTCCAGCACGACGTATCGGTGCGCGCTCTATCCGAATCCCCCTGGATGCGCTCGAGGCGCTCGGGCGTCCGCTTACTGTGCCGAACCGCTGAACTCGACGTGCTCATAGGGGCGAGTCGATGCCTGTCCGTACTATGGGAGAGACTTGAGGCTTCGACAAGGAACCCGCCTCCGCGATGTCGGGAAGGTTGCTACGAGATGCCCGTTCGACTAGTCCCAAGTGTCCCGCAGATGGAAGCAGTTGTTCTCTTCAACCGGCTGATTGGCGACGTTGACAACCTACTCATGAGGCACGAGAGCGCCGATGGAAAGGTTAGTTTCCCCACCAAGAACGAGCGGCCTCTGCTTCGCTCGTGCATGTTGCTCATGTACGCAGCGTGGGAAGTCTACGTCGAGGAGAGCCTGGTCGAACTAGTCGAATGGCTGGCGACGAGACCTGCGGCTGAGTTGCCTCAGGCCACCAAAGATTTCATCACTAGCAAGAACAAGATCGATCCTTGGCAACTAGTTGATGGTGGTTGGCGTCAGGTACTTCCGGAGGTGGTCGGGACATACGTTCGAGGTCTTGACGATCACCCCTCAAGCTTCGGACTCTCCAATGCCAATCCCAAAGGCGTTGCGGAACTGCACTATTCCGTTCTGGGGGAGTCAGTTCTCGACTCTGTTTCGTGGCACAACTCGACCAACTCGACGATTCGAACGAAGCTCATGAGGTTCGTGACCATCAGAGGGGAGATTGCGCACACAGGGCGAACCCGCGCGCGTCTGTGGGCGCAGGATGTGAAGAAGTGGCGTGAGTTCATTCCGAAACTTGTGCAGGAGATGGACTATCACTTCCGCGTATGGATGACGATTCGAGCGGATGCAGACTCCGAGTGGTGGAGAGAGGTTCATGGACACCTGTCGGAGCACGAGTCCGCAACAGGAATCGAACTTCAAGCGCTTGTCGGAATCGTCAGACCTCTGAACAATGCGGACAGGCCCTTGTACGAGAGCTTCCTGGCCTTCATGGGTCGTCGGGTCGCTGCGGGCGTCCTGGAGAAGTCAGGCAATGGAAATCGACCTGTGTTTCGCTTGCCTGCGTCAGACGAGCCTTCGCTATCGATCTAACTGGCACGCCTACTTGCCAGCACGTCGCGCTAAACACTTGAGCGACGTTCGCGCTAAACCCTTAGCGCATACGACCCCCGTCAGCCCGTACGCGCTAAACGGTATGCGCTAAACGAATCGGCATTGATGCACCGTATGCGCCTAACGACTTCGGCGCTCGCCGCAAGATTCTCGCCTCGCGGGTCGATAGTACTGAGAGACAACGCGCGACAGGTCGAGGCCCGTTTAGCGCACCCTCTACGAAAAATGACCGCCGCCCCATCCTGGAGAGAGAGGCGACGGTCGGGAGTTGACTATGACCGCCATTCTACCGTCCGGCACTCGAAACATCAGCGCTCGGGCTGTCTCAGATAAGGTGCCCCCTTCTGTCTCAGATAAGGCCAGTTCCCCCGGTAGGGGGAATCCAGAACCAGATCACGCAGTAGTGAGTCGCGCCGCGAACAGGGCAACTCAAGCAAGAGGCGCAGGTAAAGACGACCGCAAGCAGCTTCGATTCCCGACGCTCCGACGCCACTACGCCCGAGCGCTCGTAGACGAGCAAACGGGCGAGGTCGTGCGACCGGCCCGAAGCTACTACCTGGATGTCTGGACTTATCTCCAGCACTGGGGCTATCGAACTATCAATGACCTCCAGGGAGATGGCTTCGCTCCGCCATCGCATGCGCAACTCGCGGCCCTGTTCGAAGCTCGCGTCCGCGAGCGTGGCCAGACCTGGAGCCTGCACGACGGGGCAGGCATCGGCCTTGAGTTGGGAACAGTAGAAACCATGGCCGACCTCGCCGCGACCGCGGCACTCCGAGACTGGTCTGAGGAGTGGATTTCTCAGCGACGTGAAGCAGGGCGAAAGGGCGGGTCGATTTCCAGAAAGCCAGCCACGTGGGACACCGACGACCTCGCGGTGCTCGCCTTGTTCGCCCGACTGCCGAGCCGGGACGCCTTCTTGCAGTACAACGCATGGCGCTCGAAACCTCGTAGTCGCGCGACCTTGTACCGGATGCGCAGGCACCTTCGGGAGCAGTCACGAACCGAGACGTAACTTCTGGAGGGGTTTGGACGATAGTACTAAATATGACCACCTCGACCCCTCAGCGAGCAGGCCGACCCTGCACGACGTGCGAGCATCCACAGCGCCAAGAGGTCGAGCGCGCGTTGCTCAACGGTGCGCCAATTGTGCGGATTGCCGCTCAGTTTCAAATCTCTCCCGATGCCCTCCGGAGACACGGACGTTCGCACGCTGGGGCCGCGGTGCGGGACTCCGTGACCGCCACCACGCTGAGCGACCCGTTCTCATTGCTGGCCGCGGTCATCGAGACCGCAGAGCGCGCTCAGGCACTCGCAGATGCCGCTATGTCGGCAGGTCAGACGAAGGATGCGCTCCGGGCCGGTGACTCCGTTGTGAAAGCCGCTATGGCGATCTGGACGCGCCTGGGGGTCGAGCGCGAGGACATCCTCCGCCAGGTCGAGAACACCAAAGACATCGCCGCGGCTCTGGGCCGCGTCATCCGCGACCATCCGCATCTTGCCGAGCCGCTGGCCGAAGCTCTCGAAACCCGGGAGCGCGGCGACCTCGCGCACGAAATCCGAGAGACCGCCGCCGCGGCGCTCGCCTCCATCGAAGGGAATAAATCATGAAATTGCCCAAGCCTGGCGACCAAGTTCATTTCTTGGTGACTGGACTCACGATTCCGACGAGCACGGGAATCATGGCGCTCAGTCACGTGACCACCAGAGGCGAGACCATCACCATCACAGACGATCTGATTCAGGCCGCACGAGACCGCCACGGCGCTCCCGGATGGCCCGCGCTCGTACATGATGAGGCGGCACAGTTCGCCCGCTGGGGTGAGGTTCGATTCCGACCCGGCCCCGCTCCCGATGACCTCGAATCGTGGACGCCCGGCACACCAGAAGCAGACGAGGCACGAGAGCAGGCCCGCCGAGCCGCATACGCCATCGTGGACGACGGCGAGCGCCGCAAGGCCCTCCGGGACATCGATCAGAAGTTCGGGCGTCTCCAGACATCGCGGACGATCAACTCAGCGCCCGCTCGTGCGCTCGTGACGCGCGGCGAGACCCGGGGGCGATGATGGCCGACGCACAGAACCGCAAGCGCTCGCGCGAGTACAGAGAGCGCATCGCGCTCGCACTGCGGGCCGAGGGCATCGAGACCGCTCAGCCGGTGCCGCTGGCCAATCGCATGAGCGACGCATTCCGACCTCCGCACGGCCACGTCGTCGGGGTCGAGGGTGTCTCAATTCTGACTTCGACCTCCTACGAAATTCGACCCGGCGAGCTTCTCGACCGCGCCGAGCGTGCCGCCCAAGACGACCAGAATCCTCTGGGCGTCGCCGTCCAGTTTCGAGCCGCTCGACCCGCTGAAGATCAATTCGCCATCATGTCGTTGCGCACCCTCGCAACGCTCCTCAGAGACCGTCTGGAGGCCCGCTCATGAGACCGCGACTCAAGGTCACGAAACCTACGTTCGCCGGGAATGCGATGCCGCTGAGGGTCGGGAAGGTCACCTACGGAATCCCGCCAGGGTGCCGGGTCGCGCATCCAGCAGGTTCGAAGAAGCTCGCGTACGTGGCCCTCTACGACGGCACGGTTCATTGCTTTGTCGAGCGGGGCGAAATCGAACTGAGTACCGAACTCCAGAATGCAATCCGCCGCCGTTACTTCAAGCCCGCAAACAAGAATCAAGAATTCGTGAACGACTGACCACAGGCATCTACTGACCAAACAAGAATTTTCCAGACCGCGCGGTCTTCACAGCCCTCCTTGCTTAGGTGGCCGCGCCGCTGGCCTCCGGCTTCGGGCGGTTGACGGAGGACAGCACCCCCGGGGAGTCGCGTTGTGTTGGCACGGAGCGCGGCTCCCCATCTCTCCTACTTGTTCTTGAAGGCCTCGTCTATGTCGTTCACGAACACCCCGAGCAACTCGCCCTGAGGGTGCGTAAACACTGTGTGTCCAAGGTCTGCGCGCATCGCCTTCAAGAGACCCTCAAAGGCCAGCAGAGCCGCCTTGCCGTCGTTCGGAGAGACCCGGGAGACTTTGCGGAACTCGTTCCACGCTCGAATGACCCGCCGCGACCCATAGGTAATGATCTGCGGAGTGATGTCCGCAAAGAAGGCGACCATCTCTTTCTCGGGCATCGGGGCGTTCTTTCGCAGATTCAGCATTCGCATCAGCCCGGTCATCATCTCGTCATAGAGCTTCGTCTTGCTCTCACGGATTGCGTTCTCACGCCCCCGCCGTCGCTCCAGTGCCCTCGATGTGAAGAAGGTGATGATCGGCACCAGGAGCACACCCAGTAGCGCCGCGACCGGCGTCATGGTCTCTGGCGGGAGAGAAACGAACCACTCGACCACCAGGATGGCCAACCACACGATCACCCACGCGACGCCACCTAGCAGTGCGAGCGCAATCAGGGCACGGAGTAGTTTCAGCATCCCCTAACTCCGCGCGTTCCATTGAGACCGCGGCACGGTGAAGCCGGAGAAGGCCCCCCCGTAGGCGTTCTCGCACTGATCGTTTGAACAGCGGTCGGGAACGCTCTCGAAAGACCGGGAGGTGTCCGTCAACTGAGTTGTATCGAACTGACGGTAGATCGGCTCGGAGCCGCACTCTTCGCAAACAAGGTCATCCATGGCCAAAGACTAGCCCCGCTCGTCTTTCAAGACTCGGCCTTCGAGGGCCTCTTTCGGCCCCTGAATTGCACCCAGATTGCACGACTGTAGCGGGCATGGCGGAGCACCATTCGAGAAGTAGCCCCTGACCAGGGATTTATGTGGCGCGCCCGGAGAGACTCGAACTCCCAACCTTCTGATCCGTAGTCAGATGCTCTATCCATTGAGCTACGGGCGCACATCGCACACAGCGACTGAGCGAGCATATCAGCCCTCGGGCGGGGCTCGGTGCGTCGGGCCGGTTCGCACTAGGGTCGTGCGTGACGAAGCGGAGGGCCCGCGATGAGGTGGCCGACCATCACTCTGTTCCCCCAGCCCTATGACGCGCGCGCCACCATTCAGGTCACCCAGTGGCTGTTCATCGGCACGCTGCTGCTGCCGATCGCCGTGATCGTGGCGATCGATGCGCAAGCCCTCCTGACCACAGGCGCCGCCATCGGCGCCGTGCTGCTCATCGTGGCCACGACGATCGTCATGCGGCCCCCCCTGGACTTGACACCCACCGTCGCGCTCTTCTACGCGGTGCCGGTTCTCGACGCGCTCGCACTCTTCGCCATGCGAGCGCAGGCCCCGACCTCGACGACCCGACTTCTGCTCGCCCTCACCATTCCTGCGGTCTAGCTCGGCACGAGCGGCTACCTGCGCTCGCTGGCGCTCACGGGAGCCCTCGCGTGTCTGCTCGTCGTTCCCGACGTCGTGTCATTGGCCTCCGGCGCAGTCACGGCTGACGCCGGCTCTCTCTCACTGCTCGCCTTCTTTCCCGTCGCGATGGTGCTGACTGCCCTCCTCGCCTACGCGCTGGTCGACGAAGCGGCGTCGGCGTCGACTGCCGAGAGCACGGTTCGACAGCTGCGAGATGCGATCGTCGAGACAGTCGATGCCGGCATCGTGGTGCTCAACTCTGACTCCGAGGTTCTGCTCGTCAATCGCACCATTCGCGAGCATCCGGTCGTGGCGGGCGCAGGCAGTGTCGATACGAGCACTCTGCGCAGCATTCAGGCCTACGAGGCCGACGGGGTGACGCCATACCCCCCTGGTGACGGCCCCATCGCCCGCGCGCTGGCCAACCATTACCACGTCGAAGAGCTGTTCTGGGTGCATCAGGCAGACGGAACACCGCACGCCTTTCGCGCGAGCTCGAGTCGCCTGAGAAACGCTCGAGGCGCGGTGGAAGCCACGGTCGTCGCCCTGAGCGACGTCACCGAGCTGGTCGACGCTGTGCGCGTGCGCGACCGGCTCATCAGCACGGTGTCGCACGAGCTGCGAACGCCGCTGACAGCGATGAAAGGCTTTCTCGAGCTCGCTCGCGACGAGATCACCGATGACGAGAGCCTGCTGGCGCACTATCTTGCGATCGTCGATCGCAATCTCGAACGCGAGCAAGCGGTCATCGAGCACTTCATTCTGGCGGCGAACTCGTTCACGAGTCGACTGCATGTTCACGAGATCGACCTTGACCTCACCGCGCTCGCCACGTCGATCGTCAGCGAATCTGCACTCGTGGCACTGCGCGGCGACGTGACAGTGCGGGTGGTCGGAGGCCCCGTGCAGTGTCGCGCCGACCTGTCGCTCTGCACGCGAGTGATCGGGGCTCTGCTGTCGAACGCGCTCAGCGCGGTGGCGGCGAACGGGCAGGTGACGATCTCGACGAGTGCCCTGGGCTCTGATCGCGTCAGGCTCGAGGTCGCCGACAACGGCAGCGGCATTGCCGAAGTCGACACCGCGCAGTTGTTCACGCGCTTCTTTCGCACCGACCGATCCGACGACGAGGCGGTGCCGGGCGTCGGACTCGGGCTGCCGCTGGTTAAGCAGATCGTCGACGCACACGGCGGCACGGTGTCGATCACGAGCGAGCTCGGGGTCGGCACGACCGTCACTATCGAGATGCCGATCCAAAGAATCGCGAGATAGCAAGGTATCGACATATGCAGTCAGTGGAACTGCGCTTCCGCTCACGACCGGTGAGCACACGGCACACGCACACTGTGTCAAGAATTTTCGTGTAGATTGACTTTTCTGTAATTGATGTACTGTTGTTGCTCCGCGCTTCGCGATGGCGTGATCTCTGAGGGGTAAAGACGCTTGCACGCCTCTGAACTGGGCTCGACGCGAGTGCGAGAATCGTGCGCTTCCTGACTGCAGGAGCCGCGTCATCGGTCGGCGCGAGCACGCTCTTCGGCGTCACCTTCTACCTCGCAGGCGTCGTCGACGCGACGCCGACAGAGGTTCTCGGGTGGCGGATCGTGATCACCGCCCTGTTTCTCGCCGCGCTCGCCGTCACCGGTGCCGGTCGAGCAGCGCTCTCAGCACTGTCGACGCTGATCAGGGCGAAGAAGGTGCTCGTCGGCGTGCTCGTGCTCACCGCACTGCTCGTCGGCGTGCAGATGTGGATGTTCGCCTGGACCCCCGCTCACGGGCACGCCTTCGACGCCTCATTCGGCTACCTGCTGCTGCCGCTCTGCCTCGTGGTCGTCGGGCGCCTCGTCTTTCGCGACCCTCTCTCGACACTGCAATGGGTAGCGGTCGCGATCGCCGGCATCGCGGTCGTCGCCAACGCGACAGTGTCTGGCCCTGCCTCGTGGGTGACCTTCGTCATCTGCGGTGGATACACGCTCTATTTCTCATTGCGTCGGCGCTTCCGTCTCGACATGCCGGCGGCCTTCGGTATCGAATGCGCAATGCTGATGCCGGTCGCTGTCGCCCTCATCGCGCTCTCGCCCTCGCCGTTCAGCGCACCAACCCCCTTGCTCCTGCTCATGGCAATCGTGGCTGCTCTCGCCATGTGGTTGTACCTCAACGCCGCACTCAGGCTGAGCATGCCTGCGTTCGGACTCCTCGGCTACCTGGAGTCTGTGCTGCTCTTCGTCGCGGCGATAGCCCTTGGAGAATCGCTCTCAGTCTTTGACTGGATATTGTTCATCATGCTCGTCGCCGCGTTGTTCCTCATGGCACTCGACGGCATGATCACGCTGACCGTTGCGCGACGACTACGGCCACCGGCTGTTGTACCGTGAACACCACGATCGTGGCTGCATCGGCGCAGCAGATCACGACAGCACCCCGGATGAGACACGAGAGAGGCAGGCCGCGGTGGTCGACGACGTGATGCGCAAGCTGCGAGCGTCACTGCCCGCACTTCGCCCTTCAGAACGGCGCGTGGGCGAATTCGTGCAGACGGATCCGACACTGGCCGTCAACCTAAGCATCACAGAGGTGGCCGAGGCCTCGAACACATCGGTCGCCTCGGTCGTGAGGTTCTCGAGGAGTCTGGGGTACAGCGGGTACGCGGAGTTCCGCCGCGAGCTGGCCTCTGCCGTCGGGCGAGAACAAGTGTCGCGAAGCAGATTCGGAGTCTCTGACAGCGATATCTCTGCAGACGACGACGCTCAATCGGTCGTGGCCAAAGTCGCGTTTCACGAGGGGAAGGCAATCGAAGACACAGCCGCTGCGATCAACCTCGAGACGCTCGACGCGGTCGCCGGCGCCATCGTCGCGGCCCCGCGAGTCGACATCTATGGCGTCGCGTCCAGCGGAGTGGCTGCCACCGACCTTCAGCAGAAGCTTCACCGTGTCGGCATGGTGTCGTTCGCGTGGAGTGACGTGCACCTCGCACTCACCAGCGCAGCAGTGCTCACACCTGGCTGCGTTGCCATCGGCTTCTCGCACAGCGGCCTGACGGTCGAGATCGGTGAGAGCCTCGCCGCAGCGCGCGCTCGCGGCGCGACCACGGTGCTCGTCACGAACTTTCCTGCGTCGCCCATCTCTCGAGACGTCGATCACCTCTTGACGACGAGTGCGAGCGAGACTCGATATCGGCCCGGCGCCATGTCTGGTCGTATTGCTCAATTAGCCGTGATCGACTTCTTGTTCGTGCGAGTCGCCCAGCAGTTGACCGATCAGTTCGCCGAACCTCTGGAGCAGACGTACAACGCGGTGCAGCCGCATCGACTCAGCTACGATCGGCCGCGCACCGGGCACTGACGAGGTCAGTTCGCCGATGCCCCGATCATCTCTCCAGACGCAGCGCGCTATCGCGTGCGAACGTGAGTTCAGCCGAAGCGTCGGGGTCGAGCACGACCCACGCATCCGAATGCAGCTGCAGTGCCGATGCGGGAGTCGCCGTCGACACGGCGCCCTCCACGGCGCGCGCGACGGCTGAGGCCTTGTGACGCCCGAACGCCACCAGCACGAGCTGCCGGGCACGCAAGATCGTGCCGACGCCTTGAGTGATGGAGTGCGTCGGCACCTCGCGAGCATCGGCGAAGAATCGTGCGTTGTCGCGGCGCGTCTCCTCTGAGAGCGTCACGACGCGGGTTGATCCTGCGAGCGACGAGCCTGGCTCGTTGAACCCGATGTGCCCGTTTCGTCCGATGCCCAGCACTTGAACATCGACGCCGCCCACCGCTCTGATCTGCGCTTCGTAGTCGCGTGCGGCCAGCTCGTGGTCACCCGTCGTGCGCGGTGTGAACGCGCGACCTGGGTCGATGCCGAGCGGCCCGATAATCTCGCGTTCGATGACAGCCCGATAGCTCTGCGGGTGCCCTGGAGCGAGACCCAAGTACTCATCGAGCGCGAACACCGTCACCCCGCCCATCGGGATGCGGCGTCGCGACAGCGCCGCCCAGATCGGCAGAGGCGTCGACCCTGTCGCGACACCGAGCGTCGGCGTCGACGTGCGCTGAAGCTGCTCGACGACGAGATCTGCGGCGAATTCTCCGGCCGCGGCCGAGTGCTCAGCGATCACGATGCGGGTCATCGGGGCGCTCCCAGCACGGTAGAGCTGAAGCGTCGACGGAAGTCGCCGAGATCGACTCGATCTCGGTGAGGGTGAACCCGATTGGTGAGCAGTACCGCAGCAACCTTCTGCTCGGGATCAGCCAGCCACATCGTGCCGGTGAACCCAGGGTGGCACAGCACCTGCCGGTCGCCGACGATATCGCGATCACCGATCCTCGCTCCCAGCGCTTGGCCGTAGGGCGCACGGTGACGAGAGGTCAGTGCGTTGACGGTCAGCAGTCGCCTCGCCTCATCGTTGAACAGACGGTCGTCGATCAAGCTCTCTGCGAACGAGAGCACGTCGTCAGCGGTGGCGAACAGTCCAGCGTTGCCTGTCTTGCCACCGAGATACCACGACAGTTCATCGTGCACTTCTCCTCGCAGCATCGCACGACCGACCCAGGGCTGCTCCTCGGTCGCGACAGCGCGAGTGCGATCGACGGGGCCGAACCCGATAGAGCCGAGGCTGAGCGGATCGAGAACAGTCTCTCTCAGCAGCTCGCTGAGCGGCGCGCCCGTCACTCGTTCTGCGACAACCCCCGCCGCGATGTACCCCACGCACGAATACCGGTGAACGCTGCCCGGCGGGTCGAGCAACGGTGCGCTCAGCACTGTCGAGGCTCTCGCTTCTGGCTGAACCGCCGAGTCGTGCCATGCTCCGGATTCTGCGGGCAGGCCGGCAGTGTGCGTCAGCAGCTGCCGCACGGTGATGCCTTTCGCGCCTCCCCCGATCTCGAGCAGCTCAGACACATCGGCATCGAGCTCGATCTCGCCTGCCACGGCAAGGCGCACGATGGCCGCCGCCGTGAACGTCTTGGTGACAGAGGCGAGGTCGAAGAGGCTCTGCGGCCCGACTGCCGTCGAGTCGCCGAACGCGTGCGTGCCGGCACAGGCGAACTGACGTCTCCCATCGATCGAGACGGCGGCCGCCGCCCCGGAGAAGAGCTGCTGCGACACCCCTTGTGTCAGCAGCGCCTGCAGAGCGTCGTCGTGCACCTCGTCGATACGCATCCGTCAGACGGCCTCGACCTCGACAGCTTCTCCCGCCTCGATCGAGTCGAGAATCGCGCACAGCACAGCGGTCACCTGCAGGCCCTCCTCGCCCGTCGCGAGAACGTCTCCCCGACCGTGCACGGCGTCGACGAACTGAGCGAGAGCGTCGAGCACGAAACCCGTCATTCGCGGGCCGTAGGGGGGCACGAGCACTGCAGGGTACTGCAGCGCGTCGGCCGTGTGAATCTCGACCGTGCGATTGTGTGTCGTGTCGATGTGCACCGCCCCATCGCTGCCCAAGAGTTCGAACTTCAAGTCGGTGTTGCTGGGATTGCCGGCCGGAAGAATCCAGGCATGCTCGAAGACCCCCAACGCCCCCGACTCGAATTCCGCCAGGATCACGAACAGGTCGGGAGTCTCAATGCCTCGATCGTGCAGCGTGCCGGTCAGTTGTCGGGCAGTCACCCTGACGATGCGCTCGCCGACGATCCATTGCGCGATATCGACCATGTGGCTGGCAAGAAACCACAGCGACGACGAAGACGACGCCCACTTGATCATCGAAGCGATGGTCACCGTGTTGCTCAAACGCGCATAGACGTACTTGACGTCTCCGACGCGACCGTCGCGCACGGCCTGATACGCGTCGACGAAAGGAGGGTTGACCCGGTTGTGGAAGTCGACCATGAGCAGGCCGCCCCCCTCGCGCGACGCCGCGAGAATCGCCTTGGCGTCTTCCACGGTCGTTGCGAGCGGCTTCTCGACGAGCAGGTGCTTGCCGGCTTTCGCCACCGCGATCGCGGGGGCGGCGTGAAGGTGGTCAGGGGTGGCGACAGAGACCGCTTCGAGCCCTTCGATCTGCAGAAACTCGTCAATGTCGGTGTACACCGGCACCGGCGACGTCGCGAAGTTCGCGACCGCGTTCTCTGCGAGTTCGCGGTTCAGATCGAGCACACCGACGAGCTCAGCATCGGGATGGCGATCGAAAGCCTGGATATGGCGCGAACCGAAGGTTCCCGCGCCGATGACACCGAATTTCATTGTGCTCCTCAAGAGTGGAAGGTGATGGATGAATGAGACGTGTAGAGATAGGGCGGATGCGGATCAGGCAGCAGGTCGCGGCTCGCGAGGCGAGCAAAGTGGATGGCGCCGTCGAGCGGACTGTGCGGCGTAGTGATCACCGAGACCTCCGGGCGAAGCTCATTCGCCCTGGTGATGATCCCGTGGGCGAGCAGCGGCACCGCCGCCAAGCCGCCCACGAGTGCCAGCTGGGGAGGAACCCCGTCGTGGAGCACGCTGAGACCGGTCTCGACGAGGTGGTCGATAGCGTCGTCGATGATGCGCTGCGCAGCGTGATCACCCCGTTCGGCGGCTGACGTGACCTGAGGCGCGAACGTGGCGAGCGCGGTGGCTGAGTTCGCAGCGCTTCTCACCAGGTCGGGTACTCCGTGGGGCTCGCCCATCTGCTCGACAAGCGCATCGAGCAGCATCGACGAGCCCCTGGGCCGATGATCGAATTCGCGAAGGGCGGCGGATATGCCGCGAGCACCGATCCACGCCGCGCCGCCCTCGTCACCGAGCAGGTATCCCCAACCGTCTGAACGTTGCCACACTGCAGAGAAGTCGGTCGCGAACGCCACCACTCCCGTGCCCATGGCGAGAACGGCCCCCCCGTGCTCGCCCCAGGCTGCCATCACCGCCGCCACAGCATCAGAGCTGAGTACGAAACGCGCTCCGGGCCACGCGCGCTCGACCGCCGCGCCGATCGCGGCAGGTTCACCCGAAGCGACGAGCCCGGCCACCGAGGCAGAGACGGAGAGCACTGGGCCTTCGATGGGGCCGAGCTGATCGGCGAGCACGTCAATCAGAGACGCGTGATCAGCCCGACCGTCGACGACCGAGAAGGCTGGGCCGTGCGCCGAAGCCTCGTGCCCGTCGACCGCGACAATTCGAGATCCGGAGCCCCCGAGGTCTATCCCGATGACCGTCACGTCACGAACCCCGTGTCAGCGCGACGATGGCGTCTCGCACCGAGCCGCCGCTGTCGAGCAGCGAGTCGCGGGCCAACGCCGCGGTGGCTCCGGTGGCCGCCGCCACGACGGCGACGCGCAGGTCTCCCCCCGCCTCATCGATGAGTTGTGCATTGTGCTCAGTCGAGGCTCCGTTCACCTCGTGCAGAATTCGCAGGGTTCGCTCGCGCAGCTTCTTGTTGCCTGGAACCACGGCCACCATCAGGTTCGAGTACGTGCGGCCGAGCCGCACCATGAGTGCTGTCGAGAACCCGTTGAGGATGACCTTGGTCGCCGTGCCCGCTTTGAGTCGCGTCGAACCGGTCAGCACTTCGGGTCCGGTGTCGGCGACGATGACATGATCGGCGAGAGGCGCTATCGCGGCCTCAGGGTTGCTCGTGACGAGCGCGGTGCGCGCGCCGCACTCGCGGGCACACCGCAACGCGCCCTCGACATAAGGGGTGGTACCTGAGACCGTGAGGCCGATGACGAGATCGCCTTCGCGCACCTGCTCGAGGGCATCCCGAACCCCGTCGTCTGCCGAGTCTTCAGAGCCCTCGACGGCGTTGACGATCGCTTCGTCACCGCCGGCGATGCGCGCACGCACAAGCGTCGGTTCGATGCCGAACGTGGGAATCAGCTCAGCAGCGTCGAGCACTCCAAGACGACCCGAGGTGCCCGCACCGAAGTAGTGCACGTTGCCGCCTGCGCGAACGATCGACTCGGCATCGTCGACGAGCGCAGCGAGCGATTCGGCCGCCGCGCCGACCGCCTCGATGGCATGGAGGTCTTCCGCATTGAGCAAGCGCACGATCTCGATACTGCTCATCTCATCGAGCCGCGTCGAGCGAGGGTTGCGTTGCTCGGTGCCCGGCAGTGCCGACGGGTTCTCACCAGAAGCGAGTGTGGGGTTCATGATTCTCTCGACATCCTGTGTGGGTGTGTGTCGACCGTGGTCATCTCGTGGTACTCACTTCACGCTGCCCGCGGTGAGACCGCGAACGAGGGGGCGCTGCATGGCGAGCACGAAGAGCACGATCGGGGCGATGATGAGCACTGCCGCGGCCGAGAGCGGCCCCCAGTTGACGCCTTGGAAGGTGATGAACTGGGCCGCGAACACCGTCAGGGTCTGCGCGCGCGTCTGACCAAGCACGAGAGGGATGAGGAAGGAGTTCCAGACGGCGATCGCCGTGAAGATGGCGACCGTGGCGATGCCGGGAGCCACCATGGGAATCAGCACGTAGCGGAACAGCTTGAACCGGTTGGCGCCGTCTACCACGGCGGCTTCCTCGATCTCGATTGGAGAGCCGCGGAAGAACGCGAGCATGAGCCAGGTGCCGAAAGGAATGCTGAGCCCACCGAGCACCAGGGCGATCGGCCACCAGTAATCGTAGGCTCCGAGTCCGCTCACCATGCGAAACAGGGGCACGATCAGCACCACTCCGGGGATCACCTGCACGATCACCATGACCGAGGCCAGAGTTCGACGGCCAGCGAAACGGAGTCGTGCGAAGGCGTAGCCGCCGAGGGTTGCGGCGACGACGACGATCATGGTCGCGACGAGCGTGATCAGCACCGAGGTTCCGGCGGCGCGAATGAAGACGCTCGACTCGAAGAGCTGGATGTAGTTCTCGACTGTGGGGACGAAGTCGAAGGCCCGTTCGGCGGGCGCAACGGCATCGCGATTGTTCTTGAACGAGGTCAGTAGCACCCAGAACAGCGGAAACATCGCGAAGAACGCAGCGACGATCAGTGTCGCGTGCGTGAGCAGATTGGCGAGTGCTCGTCGTGTCTTCATATGCGCGTCAACCTGATGTAGAGGAAGTAGACCGGGAACATGAGGGCGGCGAGCGCGATCGACATCGCGGCCCCGTCGCTGAACTCGTAGAACTGAAAGGTGGTGACGTACGAGAGCATCGAGACGGTCTCGGTCGACGTGCCAGGGCCGCCGCGCGTGGTCGTGAAGACGATGTCGAAGATGCGAACGATGTCGATGCAGCGCACGATCATGGTGACCATGATCACGGGAGCGAGCGCGGGCAAGACGATGTAACGGGTCGTCTGCCACCAATTGGCACCGTCGAGCGCCGCCGCCTCGAGCGGCTCATCCGAGACGCTCGCCATGCCGGCGACGAGCATGAGCATGACGAATGGGATGTGCATCCACGCGTCGATGAGGATCACCAAGCCCTGCGCGAGAATCGGGTCGGCGAAGAAGTTCAGTTGCAACCCGAAGGTGCCGAGCACCGCGTTGATGATTCCCAGGTCGGGGTTGAACATGAACCCCCAGATGAGGCCCACGACCACGGGAGTCAGCAGCATCGGCACGAGCAGCAAGGTGCGAGCGATGCGGAAGCCCTTGAGCTGCCGGTGCAGTGCCGTCGCGAGAAGGTAGCCGAACACGAACTGGATGGCGAGCCCGACGACGACGAAGACCAGGGTCACGGCAAGGGTTCCGCCGAATCGCGGGGTGAAGACAGCCCGAAGGTAGTTGTCGACCCCGACGAACTGGCTTCCGTCGCTGTAGATGCTCAGGTTGCTGAACGAGATCCACACCGCGAACCCAATGGGAATGAGCCCGACTGTGAGCATGAACACCCAGATCGGCGCGACGAACCCGAGCGACGCAGCCTTCTCTTTCAGCCCGTTGCGAGTGAACACCCGGCCGGTGCTCCCCCCCAGGAGGGGAGCACCGGCCGGAGCGATGGGAGCCGTCACCCGGTGTACCGCCCGGACTGCACGAGGATGTTCAGCAAGGCATCCTGCGCGCGTTCGAGACCCTCCTCGCGACTGGTCTGACCGGTCGCAATACCATTGAGGATCTGGCTCAACGAGGAAATGATCTGGCTCATCTCGGGGATGCGATCGATCGGCACACCCGTCTCGACTGATTCGCCGACCGCAGCGAGGTAGGGCAGCTGCTCGAGGTAGGCAGGGTCGCTCGTGGTCGAGATACGAGCCGGCGGCGGCGCACCCGCGTCGATGAAGCTGCTGACGTTCTCACGGCTGAGCGCCCACGAGAGGAAGTCCCACGCCGCGTCTTGGTACGGCGAGGCGCTCGAGATTCCGGCGACCCAGCCGTAGAGCACAGCAGCCGGAGTGTAGTCACCGTCGGCCGCTGTGGCAGGAGGAGCGGTGCCGAAGTTGCCCGCGTTCGGCGACTCGTCGGGGTTGTTGACCGTGCTCCACCAGCCTGATGCCAGCGTGGTCATCTGTCCCACCTCCAGTTGGCTGAACGAGTTGACGGCGTCGAAGATGGTCGCCGAGGGCGTACCTGAGGGTCCATATTCCACGAGTCCGAGATACCGGTCGAGAGCCGCGGCCGCGACCGGGGTGTCGAGCATGGGGCGGAACGTCTCAGGGTCGAGCAGTCGTCCACCCGATCCCACGAGAACAGCATTGAAGTGGTGCGCGGATCCGGTCGCGGCATAGGTGCCGGCGTGGCCGAAGTATCCGGCACTCTGCAGTGCGTCGGCATTCTCGTACACCTCGTCCCACGTCGTTGCGGGAGCAAGGCCGAGCTCGGTGAACAGGTCGGTGCGGTACCACTGCAGATACGGCTCGGTAGAGAGGGGTAGTCCGTAGCTCACTCCATCCTGCTTCGCGTAAGCCTTCAAGCCCTCGGGGAAGTCGTCGTAGTCGTACTCGTCGTCACCGGCGAGGTAGTCGTCGAGCGCGAGCAACCCGTTGCCCCGCACGATCTGCGGCAGGGTGAATCCGTCGACCTGCGCCATGTCGAAGGTTGACTCGCCGCTCTGCCCGGCGAGGATGATGCGCGTCGCGAGCTGCTCATATGGCACGTCGACGAACTCGATGGCGATGCCGGTCTCTTGCTCGTAGACCGCGGCGAGCGCGCGAAGGCCGTCGGCACTCGGGCTCGCCGTGACCAGCATGGTCAGCGACTCGGGCGCCTCGTCAGACTGGGTCGGTCCTTCCGGCGAGCCTCCCTCGGCGCAACCGGCTATGCCCAAGACGACGGCCAGGCTTGCCGCGCCCAGAACTCTTGATCTCTTCACTGTGTGGCCTCTTTCTCTGGTGTCTCAACAGCCGCGGTGGGACTCCGTCGGCGCACCCGTGGCCGGGTGACAACACTTTACCGAATAGTCGCCCGTTTGGAAATAGATTTACCTACTCAAAGTTCACAGCACCCCGCGCGCCAGTGCAGTCGAGAGTGGGCGTGCCTGAGGGCCGCGCACATGCGCCCCGAACAACAGTGAAGCAGAGCCCTAGAGGCCCGCCCAGTACGTTTTCTCGAACTACGCGGAGCAGAGAAGGCGAGTGCGCCGCCGGCTCGCCACGAGCGCTCCACCCAGCAAGAGCGCGAGGGCGCCTGCGAGCAGACCCGGCACGGCGAGAGCAGCCCCGGTGTCGGGAAGGGCGCCTGCCGAGCTCTCGATCTCGATCAAGGCTGTAGACGCAGCGGAGCTGACTTCGACGCTTCCGCTCGACGATCCGTACCACGCGGTCGCGCGCGCCGTGTTGCGAAGGTCGCCGTTCGAGAAGTCAGTGGTCACCGTGATGTACTCTGCTGCGCACGTCGTGCTCGCCGTCGGCTCGAGCGTGTGCTGCGCGCACGTAATCTGACCCAGCGCTCCGCTTCCGGTGAAGTGAGTCTCGTCGATCGAGATCTCGCTCAAGGTGGTGTTGCCGTTGTTGATGACGAGAAACTCGTAGCGCACAACATCACCGGGTGCCTTCACGACGGTGACGTCGGCCGTCTTGACCAGCGTCAAGGCCGGGGCCTGAACAACCTCGACCTCGACGCTCGACGTGGGCGGGGCCGGCAATGATTCTCCCGACGGGTCGTCGCCACTCGCACTGGCACTGTTGCTGATGACACCGGCATCGACGTCGTCCTGGGTCACGACATATGCCGCCGTGCAGATCATGTCAGCGTTCGGTGCGAGCACCGACGCGGGGCAGTCGACGTCGCCGAGTGTGCCGGTGCCCGTGAAGTCGTTCTCAAGCACCTCGATGTCGACGATCGTCACGTTGCCGTTGTTGGTCACGTGGAACGAGTAGGTGACTGGTTGCCCGGCGGAGCCCACCGTTGCGGGTGTTGCAGACTTCGAGAGCTGCAACGAAGGCAGCTGGGTTGCAGCAAAACTCGCCGCCGAAGGCGCCGAGACGACGCCCACACCGCCGAACTCGGCGATCGCTACGGCGATGTTCTCGACCGCACCGGCATCCATGTCGGCCTGCGTGACGGTGTACTGCGCAGAACACGTGACGGTGGCGTCGGGCGCAAGCGTGCCACTCGGGCATGTTGCGCTCGGAACCGCCCCGCTGCCGCCGAACACCAGCTCGTTCACCCCGACCGCGGTCAGCGACACATTTCCGGTGTTCGTCACGACGAAGCTGTACTCGACCACGTCTCCTGCAGCATCGACCGAAACAGGACTCACGGTCTTGTCGAGAGTGAGCGCAGGTGCCTGGGCGGCAACGACCGTGACATCGTCTGAGGTGTTGCTGAGCGGTGCTCCTCGCTCAGGCTCAGCAGTCACTGTGGCTCGGTCGACGATGACGCCGTGGTCGAGGTCGTGCTGCGTGACGACGTAGTTCGCGATGAACACCGCTGACTGACCCGGCAGCAGATCGGTCGACTCGCCGTCGCACACCCCGGCGGGGTCGACAAGTGCAGAGCACGTCGCGTCAGGAGCGATCGACTGAGTCGCCGCATCGACGAACAGGTCGACGACAGAGACATTCGAGACGCTCACCTCAGACTCATTCGTGACAGTGAAGGTGAACTCGATGATGTCGCCCACGGCGGAGTACTCAGGAGTCGCCGACGCCTTGACGATGGTCGGCTGGCCTGCAGCCTCGATGCCGACGTGCGTCGACTCCGCTGCGCCGAACAACGACCCGCCCGAGAGCGCATTGACGCCCACACTGTTCCAGGCGACCCAGCCGCTCGCGATCGCAGGGGTCTCAACCTCGTACGTCACCGTGAACCCCGAGGTTCCTGGCGCGCCGTTCACGACAAGGGTTCCCGAGTAGGCGAATCGAAGCGCGGTGGTCGACGAGAGCGCCGCCGGCGGTGCCGAGCTCCAGTCGTCCACGCATCCAGCATTGCTCGGCAGCACTTCGGGCCGGCACGGGTTGTTCGCCGTCGAGTACTGCACGGTGACGCCCGAGGGCAGCGGGCCGAGAGTGAGCAAGGTCACCGCGAACTGCGAGTCTCGTCCCGTCATGGTCGACGCCTCAGTGTCGCCGACGCGCGGCAGCAGGTTGTATACGACCGGGTCTTCGAGGTTCGACTCGCCGGAGTTGACGACCGACAGCGAGTAGGTGGCTTCTCCCCCGCTGGCGCCGACCTTGCCGTTGACTCCCGCGGCGGCGGGGGCTGCATCGAGGCTTCCCTGCACTGTCATAGAGACGGTGAAGCCCGGATTGATCGCTGCGACCGACAGGGGTGCGGATGCTCCGCAGTAGTTGCCGATCAGCGGCGAGCCGTTCGTGCGCAGGTCGGCGTTCTGCGCAGGGTTGAGGGGGGCGCTCTGCGCTCCGCTCGAGGTCGAGATGCAACTCTCGAGCGGCTCGCCGTACCCGAGGGTCATGTCGTTCTGATACGTACCGGCACATCCCGGCCCGAGGTTGAGCGTGACGTTCACCCCGGCCACGACATAGACGCCGGGAACAGCGACAACGCCCGCGGGAATGGTCCAGCGATAGAGGGTTCGCCCCGTTCCGTCGTAGTCGGTCACGACAGTGGGCGTCAACGCCCCCACGTTGTAGGTGCGACCGTTCGTGAGCCCGGCGAGCTGCGGACTGATGGTCGTGCCGGTGACGGTAGCGCCCACAGGTGCGAGATAGTCGAGGTACATCGCCGCCGATGGCACCGCGGTGATCTCGAGCAGGGTATTGCGCCCCGTGTTGTTGCGCAGGCCGACGACGGCAGTGCAGGTGCCGGTCATGGTGCTGACGAGTGCAGGCTGGAAGATGGTGCGGCCGATGTCGCCGGTGCCGAGATCGGCGATGAGCACGTTGGTGGTCGATGTCTGAAGGTTGCCGAGCGTCGACGTCGTTCCCGAGAGGTAGGGCTGCGACGTCGCGGTGTTGCGCATGAGGCGCCCTGGTTCGACGGTCGGCGCAGCGTAGCCGGTCACCCGGAAGGTGATGGCTCCCGCGGAGTTCGTGCCCTGGTTCTCGAACGCTGGGATCTCGATCTCCGACACCGGGCTGCCGCCGGTGGGAATGGTCCATCCCCCGCTCGCGAAGGCCACGTTCGTGGTGGACCCGTCTGCGTGGTGCACGACGATCTCGTTCGCGGCCGTGGGCGCGAATCCTGTCGCGGTGACTCGTCGGGGAATGAATGCCGGGTTCGCGCACGGCACCCCCGCCGCATTGCTCAGATAGACGTTGCTGACAAGGTTGTCGATGCACGGCAGGGGGTCTCGAATCAGGTAGGAGAGCCCTGACGAAATCGACGTGGGCACGGTCGACACGCGAATCTCGTAGAACGCCGAGGCCGCCGACTGGTCCCAGTCTCCGGGGAAGGTGTACGGGTAGGTGCTGCCGGCGAAGCGGTATTGACCGGCGTTTCCGAGCGAGCGAGTGGTAACACTCTTCGTCACTTGCGTCTGCAGGTCGACGATGAGGGTGCACGCCGTCGGTGTGCTCGAGCTCTCGGCGACCGACCGATCGATGTACGTGTAGGTCGAGGAGGCGTTGATGCACGCTTGGGTGCCGACTGCTCCGGTCACGGTGCCGGTGACAGTGATGACGATGGAGTTCGAGATGGTGAGGGGCGGGTTGCCGCACGATGCGCCGGTGGGATCGTCGTAGACGATCGTGCCTCCCATGCTGCCGACGGGTGGCGCTGTGAACGTGCCGGGCAGAGCGTTTCGCGGCGTGAACCCGGTGTAGACGACGGTGGAGGGCAGGGGGATCTCGATGCGCACCGCGCTCAGTCCGATATTGCCCGTGTAGCCGCCGCCCGCGCCGCAGTTGAACGCGATGACGAAGTTCGTCTGCGAGTCGGGCAGCACCCGTGCGGTCGCAGACGCACCCATCGAGATGTTGTGGCCGGCCGTCAGGGTCAGCACGGCCGACGCCGCAGTGCTCGACGGGAATGTCGAGCCGCTGATGGTCGGAGTCAGTGTCGCCTGGGCGCCATTGAGCGTCGTGTAGTCAGGAGCGCGCACGGGGAAGGTGCACGACGACGTGCCCGGCAGCACCGTGCCGTAGTTGAACGTCACGAGGCCCGGGCTGACCGTCTTCGTCACCGAACCGCACGAGGAGTTGCCGATCCAGGTGCTGAGGTCGGTGAGGGCCCCATTGCCGGTGACCGCCTGCGTGGGGAACGACACTTGGGTGTTCTCGCAGCTGCCCGGTCCGTTGCAGGTGATCGAGAGCGTGAAGGTGACCGGCACATTGCTCTGGGCGGTCGCCGTCGACGGGGTGATCGTGACGGCAGCCGTCGCGGCGTGGGCGGGGGCGACGGTGAGAACGCTCGACATGATGACGAGCGCCAGCGTCGTCATGGTGACGACGATCGCTCGCACCACCGATCTCGTTCGCGCCGCGCGCTGTGGTGACCTCGTGCGAGTCATCTCGAGCATCCCTCCCCCGACGGGAATTCATTTTCGCATCCCCCACAGATCGCGAATATTCGCAACCTATCGGGGCGGAGGAATTTTCGCAACCCGCACGCCGTTGCGGCGACGAATCGGTCAGAGCACGCAGAGCTCGCCGTGAACCCGAAGCACGAGACAGCGCATCGACGATGAGTCGTCAGAAGAGATGCGCGTTCGATCGCGCGTCGCACCGTGGATCGAACCGTGGATCGAACCGTGTTGCGGAGACGGAGGGATTTGAACCCTCGGACCCCTTAACGGGGTCTCCACCTTAGCAGGGTGGTGCACTCGACCGGACTATGCGACGTCTCCTGGCGAAGCCTTCACTACTATAGCCGCCCTGCGGCGACGGATGCTCGCCCTCAGTTCGCGCGCGAGCAGGTGCGGTCGGCAGCAGTCTGGCCCTGCACTCCCTCGAGAACGGCCGGCGGGGCGGCGTCAATGGGCGGCAGCGTGGCTTCGGGTTCTGGCTCGACGAAGTTCTTGCCGTTCTTCGGGGCCTCGGTCGGCTCGGGCTCGGGGGCCTGAGTCTCTTCGGGCGCTGGCTCACTCGTGTCGAGCTTCGAACCGACGCCGGTGTTGCCCTCTTCGAGCACGAACTTCTCGTCGTTGCGAATGCGGTCGAACAGCGCCGTCGCCTGACGTGTGAGCGGCTGCACCTTGCCCAGGTAGGGCTCTGCGGTGCCGTACCGGTTGGGGTACTGCACGAAGACGATGTTCTCGGTGGGCACCTTGCGAATCGCCTGTGCCATCGACACCATCGTGTCGAGGCTCACGAGGCTCGACGAGAGCTGCATCGACGACGTGGCCACTTGGGCGATGCCGTACAGCTTGGTGAAATCGGTCAGCACGCCCTCGTTCTGCACTTTGCGCATCAAGGACGAGAGATAGACCTGCTGGTTGCTGATGCGACCCAGGTCGCTGCCATCGCCGACGCCATGACGGGTGCGCAGAAACGCGAGTGCGTCTTCTCCGATGAGGGTGTGCGTGCCAGCCGTGGGCAGGTCGAGCCCGGTGTAGCGGTCTTTGATCGGCCCGTCGATGCAGACGTCGACGCCTCCAACGGCGTTCGACAGCTGTGCGACGCCGTTGAACGAGATCGCGCCCGCGTAAGGAATCGACAGGCCCGTCAACTTCTCGACCGTCAGCACGACGCAGTTCAATCCGCCGTACGACCACGCGACGTTGATGGGTTGTGCCGACATGGCGCCTGACGCTCGGCCACCCTCGGGGTCGGGGCACGAGGGAATAGGAACCACCATGTCACGGGGGATGCTGACCGCGACTGCAGACTGCTGGTCTTCGGAGACGTGCAGAAGAATGTTCACGTCATTGAGCGTCGCACTGCCGCGAGCGCGCGAGTCATACTGGCCAGGCTCGTTGTCGATCCCGACGACGAGCACATTGAAGCCGCCCTCCCACTCACCGACCGTGGGAATCACTCGGGGCGGTTCGCCCTCGGCTTCAACGAGGTCGATGACGTCGATGTCGGCATTGAACTGGGCGATGGTGATGGCGGCGACAGAGACTCCGCTGACGAGAACGACGGCCATCGTCGCGCCGAGAATTCCGAGAATGGTCGTCCATGCGCGCGACCGTCGCAGTCGGCCGTGCCGCACTGCCGTCGTCGGCAAAGAGCGTGTCGCACGATCGCGAATCGGTTCGCTCATCTTCTCCCCTAGGCACATGGCTGAGGGCCGCCAGCAGCGGAGGGCGTGGGATTCGAACCCACGAGACATTTCTGCCCACCAGTTTTCAAGACTGGCTCCATCGGCCGCTCGGACAGCCCTCCTTGGATATCAGTCTTCCATGCTAACCGACAGTTCTTCGAAACCCCCGGTCGGGGCGCCTATGCATCTGCCGACAACGAGGCCGCTGCTCGGTCAGACGGTGGCGAGCGCCTGAGCGAGACCGTTGTCGGTGTCGCGCGCTGTGACCTCAGACGCGGCCGCCACGACGTCATCAGGGGCCTGCCCCATGGCGATTCCGCGCCCGCCGTGCGCGACCACCCACTGCAGCATCTCGATGTCGTTTCTGCCGTCGCCAACGCAGATGACGTTTGCGCCATCGATGTCGAGTGCGGTGCGCACCCGCTCGAGAGCGGTCGACTTGTTGACGCCGTCGGGGGCGATGTCGAGCCACGCCGTCCAGCCGACGTTGTAGCTCACCTGATGCAGCCCCATCAGTTCGACGACGGCAAGAAACTCCTCCATGGCGTGACCCGGCGAGATGACGACGACGCGGGTCGCCGGCTCGTTGCACAGCTCGTCGAACTCGACCTCTTCGCTGATCGCCCCGAGCGCGCCGTTCGGAAAAGAGCCCGAGTAGCGATAGAGGCCCGTCTCGTCTTCTACGGCGTAGTTCGCGTGACGCAGATGCGGGCGGATGCGCGTGAGAACCTCGGTGGGGTCGAACGTCTCGACGTGGTGGCGCCGATACCCGGTCGGCGCCTCGGCGTCGCGCTTCAGCAGAATCGCGCCGTTCGAGGCGACGACGTATTCAGGTGAGATGTCGAGCCGGTCGAGCACGGGCAGCGTCATCGCCACCGAACGACCGGTCGCCAGCATGACCTCGTGGCCCGCGTCTCGCAGTCGGTGCACCTGCTCGACCACCTCATCGGGCAGGGTTCCGTCTTCATGCAGCACGGTGCCGTCGATGTCGAGAGCGATGAGCTTCTTGTCGGTGCGGGGGGCGGAGGTCATCCGGTCGGCTCCAGAACAGACAAGCCGCGCAGGTAGGGGCGCAGCGATTCGGGCACGACGACCGAGCCGTCGGCGCGCTGATGGGTCTCGAGCAGGGCGACGAGCCACCGAGTGGTCGCGAGCGTGCCGTTGAGCGTGGCGACGGGGGCGGTCTTGCCCTCAGCGCCGCGGTGCCGGGTGTCGAGCCGACGCGCCTGGTAGGTGGTGCAGTTGCTCGTGCTCGTCAACTCGCGGTATGCCCCCTGCGTGGGCACCCAGGCTTCGACGTCGAACTTGCGCGCGGCGCTCGACCCGAGGTCGCCCGCTGCCGTGTCGATGACGCGATAGGCGAGACCGAGAGAGCGCAGCATGCCCTCTTGCATCGCGAGCAGCCGCTCGTGCTCGGCCTCGGCGTCTGCCGGGTCGATGTAGCTGAACATCTCGAGCTTCTGAAACTGGTGCACGCGAATGATGCCGCGGGTGTCTTTGCCGTAGCTGCCCGCCTCGCGGCGATAGCACGTCGACCAGCCTGCATAGCGCAGCGGGCCGTTCGAGACGTCGATGATCTCGTCGGCGTGAAATCCGGCGAGCGCCACTTCGCTCGTGCCCGTCAAGTAGAGCTCGTCATCGGCCAGATAGTAGACCTCGTCGGCGTGCGCACCGAGAAAGCCGGTGCCGCTCATGATCTCGGGCTTGACCAGGGTGGGTGTGATGAGCGGAGTGAACCCGGCGTCGAGCGCGGTGTCGAGCGCGTAGTTCATGAGGGCCAGCTCGAGTCGAGCGCCGACACCCTTCAAGAAGTAGAAGCGCGAGCCAGACACCTTGACCCCGCGGGCGATATCGATCGCATCGAGCAACTCTCCGAGCGCGACGTGGTCGCGCGGTTCGAAGTCGAACGCTGGCTTCTCGCCCACTTCGCGCAGCGTCACGAAGTCGTCTTCGCCACCCGGCGGCACGCCGTCGATGATGACGTTCTGGATGCTCCCTGCCACCGACACGAAACGCTCATCGGCCTCTGACGCCGCGGCCTGTGCGGCTTTCACGTCGGCGGCGAGCTGCTGCGCCTGGGCGACGAGCGCGGCCTTCTCGTCTTTCGGGGCGGCTGCCACCGTCTTGCCGAAGGCGTTCTGCTCGGCACGCAGCGCCTCGAACGCCGTGATCGCCGAACGACGGTCGGCATCTGCGGCGATCGCCTCGTCGACGAGTGCCTCGCTCGCCCCGCGGGCATGTTGAGAACGTCGAACTCGGTCGGGGTCGTCGCGCAGCAGTTGGGGGTCGATCACGCCGTCTAGTCTGTCACGCGAGTTCAAAGGCCAGTGCTCTACTCTGTGCCCATGCCAACGCCGAAACGGGCCGATCAGCCGCATCGCGTTGCCGTCATCTACAACCCGATCAAGGTCGACGTGAAGGCCCTGCGCACCGAGATCGAAGCGGTCGAAGAAGAGGCGGGCTGGGCTGAGTCGCTGTGGCTCGAGACGAGCGTCGACGACCCCGGTCAGGGGTGCGCGCGCCGGGCCGTCGAAGCGGGAGTGTCGAGCGTGCTCGCCGCCGGCGGCGACGGTACGGTGCGGGCCGTCGCTGAAGGCATGGCCAATACGGGCGTGCCTGTCGTGCTGCTGCCCGCCGGCACCGGCAACCTGCTCGCGCGCAACCTGGGTGTGAGCATCAACCGCATGCCCGAAGCCGTTGCCACGGCAATGCGGGGCGAAGACCTCGCGATCGATGTGGGCGAGGCTGAGATCACTCGACCCGACGGCAGCACCGAGACCCACGCCTTCGTCGTCATGGTCGGCATCGGGCTCGACGCCAAGATGGTCAGCGCCACCAAGCCCGAGCTGAAGAAGCGCGTCGGGTGGCTCGCCTACGTCGAGGCGATCGCGCGCATCGCCCGCGACGTCGACGCTGTGCGACTGCACTACACCCTCGATGGCAGCGCTCAGCGCACCACCAACGTGCACACCCTGCTCATCGGCAACTGCGGAGCCTTGCCCGGCGGCGTGCTCATCCTGCCCGACGCCCGCATCGATGACGGGCTGCTCGATGTGGTGGCCATGCGCCCCCGCAATCTGTGGGGGTGGATGCGCGTGAGCTACGCCGTGGTCTGGGAGAACGGCGTCTTGCAGCGCAGCAAAGTGGGGCGGCGCATCATGGCCGCCGACAAGCGCGTGCGCGCGCTGCGCTACTTTCAGGGTCGCCGCATGACCCTCGCCTTCGACCGCCCAGAAGAGTTCGAGATCGACGGCGACTCGATGGGCACGGTGACGGCGATCTCGGTGCGCGTGCTGCCCGCCGCGCTCATCGTGCGCGTGCCCCCCGGCGAGGCCGACGAGCGCGTGTGAGCGGGCTCGCTACACCTCGGGCTCGCCGCTGAGGATGCCGCGCAACCAGTCGCGGGCATCCGTGAAGATGTCGTCTCCGTACTGCGGAACGAACTCGACCGGCCGCTGGTCTGCGCGCGGGTACGAGCCCAAGAAGATCACCTTGGGGCTGAAACGCCGCAGGCCCAGCAGGGCGTCGGCGACGCGCTCATCGAGCACGTGGCCGTCGAGGTCGATGATGAAGCGGTAGCGCCCGAGAGCATCGCCGATGGGCCGCGACTCGATGAGGCTCATGTTGACGCCGCGCGTGGCGAACTGCTCGAGCATCTCGAGCAGTCGACCGGGAGCGTCGTCGGGCAGTTCGGCGATGATGCTCGTCTTGTCGGCTCCGGTGCGCGGCGCGATGGCGTGGCTGCGGCTCACGAGCACGAATCGCGTGACGGCGTTCGAGTTGTCGCCGATCTCGCTCGCGAGCTCGACGAGGTCGTGCAGCTCGGTGATGCCGGGCGGCGCGATGGCGGCCTGCGCCGGTGAGTCTGGCTCAAGCAGGCTGACGGGCGCGGCCACATTCGAGGCGGCCGGAATGTGCCCGTGGGCGGGCAGCGCGCTCTCGAGAAAGCGCCGGCACTGCGCGTAGGCGACAGGATGCGCGGCGACGACCCGCACGTTGTCGAGCGTCACCCCGGGCCGGGCCACGAGCACGAAGTTCACGGGCACCAGGTATTCGCCGATGATGCGCAGGCCCGGAATCGTCGCGAGCGCATCCTGCGTGGCACTCACCCCGCCCTCGACCGAATTCTCGACCGCGATCATGGCGCCCACACTGCGGCCCGAGACCACGTCGTCGAGGGCTTCACCGACGTTGCTGACGCTGCGCCACTCGGCACCAGCCGCCGCCTCGACCTGGGCGAGGGCGTGCCAGGTGAAGGTTCCGGCCGGGCCGAGGTAGCTGTAGACCGCCTTCGGGTCGGGCTGCGTGCTCATGCTCGAAGTCTATGGGCGGGCATCCGGTGCTCTTCGAACCTGCCGGTGGTTGGATGGACGCATGTCTCGCGCCGCAACCCCCGCCCAGCCGAGTGACCTGATCGACGTCGATGCGCTGCTCGCCGCGTATGCAGATCGGGTGCCCGACCTCGATGACCCGGCGCAGCGCGTCGTGTTCGGCACGAGCGGTCACCGCGGCTCGAGCCTCGACGGCGCCTTCACCGACATCCACATCGCGGCCATCACTCAGGCGATCGTCGAGTACCGGGCGAGCCAGGGCACGAGCGGGCCGATCTTCGTCGGCGCCGACACGCACGCGCTCAGTGCACCCGCGCAGCAGACGGCCCTCGAGGTGCTCGCCGCGAACGGCGTCACCGCGCTCGTTGATGCGCACGACGGATTCGTGCCGACGCCGGCGATCAGCCACGCGATCATTCGGCACAACCGAGACGCCGAAGCGAAGAGCGACGGCATCGTCATCACCCCGAGCCACAACCCGCCGCGCGATGGCGGCTTCAAGTACAACCCGCCGCACGGCGGCCCCGCAGACTCTGGTGCGACCGGGTGGATCGCCGCGCGGGCCAACGAGCTCATCGCCGGAGGCAACCGCGGGGTACGTCGGCAGTCGCAGCTCACGGCCGAGCGGTACGACTACCGCGAGCACTACGTGGCCGATCTGGCGAGCATCCTGAACCTCGATGCGGTTCGCGAGAGCGGCCTGCGCATCGGGGCAGACCCGCTCGGCGGCGCCAGCGTCGACTACTGGGCGCTCATCGCAGAGCGGTACGGGCTCGACCTCACCCTGGTGAACCCGCACGTCGACCCGCAGTGGGGGTTCATGACGCTCGACTGGGACGAGAAGATTCGCATGGACCCGTCGAGCCCGAGCGCGATGGCAAGCGTGCTCAGCCGCCGACATGACTTCGACCTGCTGACGGGCAATGACGCCGACGCCGATCGGCACGGCATCGTCACGCCCGACGCCGGGCTCATGAACCCGAACCACTATCTCGCCGTCGCGATCGACTACCTCTATACGCACCGCCCCCACTGGCGACCTGACGCGGCGGTCGGCAAGACCCTCGTCTCGTCGACGATGATCGACCACGTGGCGGCTGGTCTCGGGCGGCGGTTGTGGGAGGTTCCGGTGGGGTTCAAGTGGTTCGTGCCTGGCCTCATCGACGGCTCGGTGGCGTTCGGCGGCGAAGAGAGCGCGGGGGCGAGTTTTGTGCGGCACGACGGCTCGGCGTGGACGACCGACAAAGACGGCATTCTGCTCGCGCTGCTCGCCGCCGAGATCACCGCCGTCACCGGGTCGACCCCCTCGCAGCTGTATGCGACGCTCACTGATCGCTGTGGCTCGCCGGTCTACGAACGGGTGGATGCTGCTGCCACGCCCGCCCAGAAGGCAGCGCTCGGCAAGCTCGACGGCGCGGCCATCACGGCCGACACTCTCGCGGGCGACCCGATCACGGCGACCCTCAGTGAGGCACCCGGCAATGGCGCCGCTGTCGGCGGCGTCAAGGTGGTCACCGAGCGGGCGTGGTTCGCCGCCCGGCCGAGCGGCACCGAAGACGTCTACAAGATCTATGCGGAATCGTTCGGCGGCATCGAGCACTTGCGCGCCGTGCAGGCCGAGGCGAAGCGGATCGTCGACGATGCACTCGCCTGAGCTCGCGCCGCTCGACCGCGCCGCACTCTTCGCCTCGTGGGACGCCCTCACCCCCGAAGCGCTGCATGCCCGCGGCAGCATGAAGTGGACCCGGTTCGCGAGGTCGATCAGCGCGTGGGTCGCCGAGAGCGATCTTGGCACGGCCCCCGTCGTGACTCGAGCCCTGCATGACGCCGTGCAGGCGGGGCACACCGGGTACCTGCCGCGAGCGATCGCCGCCGACATGGCTCGCGCCACAGCTGAGTGGATGCTCGATCGCTTCGACTGGGTCGTGACGCCCGGGCGCGTGCACGCCGTCGGCGACGTCATCAGCGGCCTCGATGCCGCGATCGGGCACTACTCGCGCCCTGGCTCTGCCGTGATCGTGCCGACTCCGGCATATATGCCGTTCTTGACGCTGCCGCAGCGGCATGGTCGCAGTGTTATCGAAGTGCCGCACGCCCGGCAGGACGGCCGCGAGGTGCTCGACCTCGACGCCATCGACCGCGAGCTCGCGGCGGGCGCGGGCCTCGTCGTGCTGTGCAACCCGCACAACCCGGGTGGGCGTGTGTTCGAGCGCGACGAACTGCAGGCACTCTCTGACGTGGTCGAACGGCACGGGGCCCGCGTGTTCGCCGACGAGGTGCACGCGCCGATCGTGTTCGGCTCGGCGCGGCATGTGCCGTATGCGAGCGTGAGCGCGGCATCGGCCGGTCACAGCATCACGACCACGAGCGCGTCGAAGGCGTTCAACCTGCCCGGCATCAAGGCGGCCCAGCTCATCACGACCAACGACGCCGATGAGCACACCTGGCAGGCGCTCGGGCCCATCGCCGGCCACGGCGCCAGCACGCTCGGTGTCATCGGCAACACCGCCGCCTACCGGCACGGTCGCGAGTGGCTCGACGCGACCGTCGACTACTACGACGCGAACCGCCGCCTGCTGGGCGAGCTGCTGGCCGAGCGCCTTCCCGAAGCGGGGTACCGGATGCCCGAAGGAACCTACATCGCGTGGCTCGACGTCTCGCGCCTGGGCCTCGGCGACGACCCCGCGACGACGCTGCTCGACCGCGCTGGCCTCGCGGTGACCGACGGGCGCGCGTGCGGCGCGGCCGGCGCTGGGCACGTGCGCATCATTCTGGCCACGCCCCGGCCGGTCGTCGAGCAGATCGTCGACGCGGTCGTGCGCGCATCGCGCACCTAGCTGTCTCGGCAGAGCCGTCACCGTCTCACGAGGGGGTCGACCTCAATAGGTATGAGGTATAACCTCTTACTCATTGTCCGATCAACTCACCGAGGAGTCCCCATGAGCACCACAGTCGTCGACAAAGACGCCGCCGGCGTAGGCGAACGCCAGTACCACATCGCGATCGCCCCCGGCGAAGTCTCAAGCGTTGCGCTTCTGCCAGGCGACCCCTTCCGTGTGCCGCTCGTCGCCGAGTTTCTCACCGATGTGAAGACCGTCGCGCACAACCGCGAGCACATGACGATGACCGGCTGGTACAAGGGCCGTCACATCACCGCGACCTCGACGGGCATGGGATGCCCCTCGACGGCAATCGCGGTCGAAGAACTGATCCGCGTGGGCGTGACCTCGTTCATCCGCGTGGGCTCGTCGGCGGGGCTGCAGGCCGGAGTCAAGCCCGGCGACCTTCTCGTCAGCGAGGGTGCCCTGCGCAACGACGGCACGACGGCGGCGTACGCGCACCACGGTTTTCCGGCAGTGCCAGATCTCGGCATCGCGATGACGCTCGCCGACGTGGCACGCGAACTGACCGCGGGCACAGACGTCGCCGTGCACTCGGGCATCAACGCGAGCGACGACGCCTTCTACGCAGAGACCCCCGAATGGATCTCTGAGCTCAACCGACTCGGTGTTCTCAACGTCGAGATGGAGAGCGCAGCGCTCTACGTGGTGGCACGACTGCGCGGCGTGCGCTCTGGCATGATCTGCTCGACGTCGAGCAACCTGGTCGACGGAACGAGCCTGTACTCAGGGGTGAAGGAAGCGCTCAAGCAAGGGTGGATGCTCAGCATTGAGGCGGCACTCGAGACCGCTGTGCGACTGGAACTGTGACCATGCTCGTCAATCTTCACAGTCACCTCGAGGGCCGGGTGAGACCCGAGACGGCAGCAGAGCTCGCGCGCTTGTCGGGCGAGCCTGACCCGCCGGAGGGCTGGAAGCGCGCCATCGCGCTCGAGCGGCCAGGAACCCTCACCGAATACCTCGTCAAGGTCGCCGCGACCTATCGATTCTTCCAGTCGCCAGAGTTCGTTCGAAGAATCGCGCGCGAGGCCGTGATCGATGCCGCCGCCAGCGCGCATGACCATCTCGAGCTGCGGTTCGGGCCCGCTACCCACGTCACTGACAGGGCCGGGCTCGATGACATCATCAGCGCAGCGTGCGAGGGCATGCGCGAAGCAGCCGCCCTCACCGGAGTGAACATCGGCCTCGTCATCGCCGCACTGCGGCACCATGACGACGAGACCAACCGAGGTGTCGCGCGAGCTGCTGCTCGAGCAGCGGGCAAGGGCGTGGTGGGATTCGATCTCGCAGGTGACGAGCTTCTCTACCCGGCGCTCGAACCCCATGCAGAGGCCTTCGCGATCGCCCGGGCCGCAGGTCTGGGCATCACGTGCCACGCTGCGGAGGCCGGTCCGGCCGCGGCTGCTCGCCAGGCCGTCGAGCTGCTCGGCGCGACCCGCATCGGCCACGGCGCCCACATCGTCGACGACCCCGAGGTGCTGTCGTGGTGCGCAGACCACGGAGTCGTTGTCGAGATCTGCCCGACCTCGAACGTGTTCACGGGAGCGATCGCGAGCCTGAGCGAGCATCCAGCCAATCGCTTTCGCACGGCGGGCGTGCCGCTCGTGCTCGGTGACGACAACCCCATGCAGACCGGCACCGATCTGGCCCACGAGCGTGCGCTACTCGGCAGCGCCTTCTCGTGGAGCGCCGAAGACCTTCGAGACCTCGATCGCACGAGCGTCGACGCTGCATTCGTCGGCGACGACGACCGCGCGCGACTTCTGGCGAAGCTCACATGAGCGGCTCGGCAATCGAGACTCCGCCTTGCCGCCTGAGGGTATGAGGTATAACCTCCTACTTCAAGGCGAACCGTGCCTGCCCGAACCACCACAGCCTGAATCTCAAAGAGGAGACCCACCATGCAGCACAGCAAGAACGTGACCGGCGGCATCACCATCGCCGCCCTGATCGCACTCACCCTCGGCGCGTGCTCTGCACCACCGGCAGAGCCAGGCGCGACCGATCCGGCCGCCGTCGACTTTCTGCCCTGCGCCGTGTCAGACCTCACCGGCTTCGATGACAATGACTTCAACCAGTTGACGTTCGAGGGCGTGCAGCAGGCAGCTGCCGAGATCGGAACGACAGCGCGCGGCGCTGAATCCGCCTCAGAAGACCAGTACGTCGGCAACATCGAAGCTCTCATCGATCAGCAGTGCGATCTGATCGTGACCGTCGGATTCGCGCTCGCCAACGCGACTCGCGACGTCGCGCTGGTCAACGAGGATGTTCGATTCGCGCTCATCGACAGCACCGTGACCAACGACGACTTCAGCCCGCTCGAGCTCGCGAACGTCAAGCCGGTGCTCTTCGACACGGCGCAGGCGGCAGCGCTCGCAGGGTACGCGGCCGCGGGTGCGACCACCACCGGGGCGGTCGGAACCTACGGCGGCATGCCGTTTCCGTCAGTGACAGTGTTCATGGACGGATTCCAGGTCGGTATCGAGCACTACAACGAAGTGCACGGAACCTCTGTGCGCCTCTTCGGCTGGGATCGCGAAGCCCAGAACGGACTCTTCGTCGGCAGCTTCGACGACCAGCTGCAAGCGAAGAACATCACCTTGGGGCTGCTCGACCAAGACGTCGACATCATCATGCCGGTCGCCGGCACCCTCTTCATCGCATCGATCGACGCGATCAACGAGCGCGGCACCGATGCGGGCATCATCGGCGTCAACTCCGATGCCTACCTGACGGCTCCTGACTACGGCGCCTACTTGCTGACGTCGGTGATGAAGAACCTCACGACCGCCGCGCACGAAGTCACGATGTCGACCTACGACGGCTCGTTCAGCTCTGACCCGTATGTAGGAACTCTCGAGAACGGTGGCGTGGGCATTGCGCCCTTCCACGAGTGGGAGTCGCGGTTGAGTGCATCGCTCATCGCCGAGATCGAGCAGCTCACAGCAGACATCATCGCCGGCACCTTCGTCGTCGACTCGCCTTCCTCACCACGGGGCTAGACGATCACACCGGCCCCCGCGCGCGCTCCGCGCCGCGGGGGCCTCACTCTGCCCGAGACGACACGAACGCTGACGAGGAGACCCTCTTGTGACGAACGCGCTCTCGCCCCGCGACCTCGCACGGCAGATGGTGACGGTCGCCGGTCGCCCCTATCTGCCGCTCTCGTTCATCGCTCGCCTTCCCTTCGCCATGATGCTCGTCGGAATCTTGAGCCTCACCACGATCGAGCGCGGATCACTCGCGCTCGCGGGGGGCCTCACCGCGGTCGCCGGCATCGGTACGGCACTCATGGGCCCCGTCTTCGGCGCTCTCGCTGATCGTTGGGGTCAACGGCCCGTGCTGCTGGGCGGCGCGCTCATCAGCATTGCGGCATCGATCGCGTTCTTGACTGCGGTGAGCGACGGAGCATCGGATGCCGCGCTGTGGCTCTCGGCAGCGGCGGTCGGAGCCACGATGCCGCAAGTGGCACCGCTGTCGAGATCACGCGCTGCCGTCGTGGCACAGCGGCTCGAGCACCATTCGCCGGATGCCCGCGGTCGTGCCCTGCCGCTCGCCATGAGTTACGAGTCGATCGTCGACGAGTCGTCGTATGTGCTCGGCCCCGTCGCGGTAGGGCTGCTGGCCTCGCTGCTCGCACCGACCGCCCCGCTCGTCGCCAGCATGGTGCTCACCGCCACGGTCGTCATCGCGTTCGCTCTGCACCCCACGGCACGACTCGGGACTGCTCGCCCGGTTCACGAGCTCGATGTCATGGCCCGGCGGCCGTCGACCTGGAGCGCAGAGCTGTCGCTGCTCGCCGTGGCGATGCTCGCTGTGGGCGCCGTCTTCGGTTCGACCCTCACGTCGGTCACCGCATACCTCGCGGCACTCGGTCAGACCGAGCTCGCGGGCCTCGTCTACGGGATCATGAGCATCGGAGCCATCATCACTGCGCTCGCCGTAGGGCTGCTCCCGCCCACGATCTCTCTACGCAGCCGTTGGCGGTGGTTCGCGTGCGTGGCCGTCGCCGGAACCGCCGTGCTCGCCCTCGTTCCCGGCGACGGCGCTGTGCTCGTCGGCTTGTTCGTGGCCGGGTGCGGCGTCGGCGCGGTGCTCGTGGCCCTGTTCAGCCTCGGGGCCAACGCCGCTCACGAGCGACGCCGCAACACGGTTCTGGTCACGTTGCAGAGCATGTTGACGGTGGGTCAGGCCCTGGTCACCGCACTCACCGGGGTGCTCGTCGAGCAGTCGGGCGCCGCAGCGGGTTTCGCCGTCGCCGTCGGTGCATCGGTGGCCCTGCTGGTCATGGCGCTGGCGCACGGCCTCGTCGCGAGCAACCCTTCGGCTACCGAGTCGATGAACTCTGGGTGATCGACAGGTGGCTCGCCTCCGGAGCGAACGCGCTCTTCACGACGAGAATCGGCGTCGATCGGGCGCGCACGACCTGAGTCATCACGAGCACTGGATCGTTCGCCTTGATGGACAAGTGCGCTGCACGAGTCGGGCCCGCGATGCTGGCGGCGACGATGCACGCGCCGGGCGAGAGTAGAGAACCGGGCAGCCTCTCGAGCAACGATGCCAGCATCGTCGTGCCCTCGCGGTCGACCGATTCGGCTGCGTCGGCGAGGGCCCGACCTGCAAGAGCGAGCTGCTGCTCGTCGACAAGATACTCCTGCACGAGCGCCGCTCCACGACCGTCGACCTCGATCACCGACTCGCGGAACCACAGAGAGGTCGTATCGGGAAGGTGATCGAGCACGAAGTCTGTCGGCTCTTGTCGATTGTGGATGAGCACCGTCGTCGAGAGCGAACGCGCGCCGGCACCGACGAGCGACTCGATCGATTGAAACCTCTCGAGGCCGCCGTGCGGGAGCGCGTCGGCGACGAATCGACCCACCCCACGCCTCGTGACGATGTGCCCGTCTTCTTCGAGAAGCATGAGAGCTTCACGCACCACGGTGCGGCTCACCTTGATGAGCTCCGCAAGCTCTGTCTCTCGAGGCAGGATCGTTCCGGCAGCGAGAACCCCGTCACGAATCCCCTGAGAGAGGCGCGAATACACGGCGACCCGCAGCGGCTGTCCCGGAGACACCAGGATCGGTTCGCCGAGGAAGGCCTCGGCGCCACTCACGGTAGCGTCGTCGCTCACGCCAGGATCCTCCTGAATACTCTCGGGAATATGATGTTATACCTCAGGGGTGGATCATTCGGCATAGGTGGGCGCAGCAGGGAGACCGAAGAACTCTTCGAGCGACCTCACCCCGGTCTCGTGCAGTTCGGTCGCGAGCTCGACGCCGACGTACCTGAAGTGCCAGGGCTCGTAGCTGTAGCCGGTGATGCCGGTCATGCCGGGCTGGTAGCGCAGGTGAAAGCCGAAGCGATGAGCGTTAGCCGCCAGCCACCGGCCGTGCTCGGTGTCGCCGAAGCACGGGTCGAGCGCGCAGACTGACGGAATCGAGCTGATGTCGATGGCCAACCCGGTCTGGTGCTCGCTGTGGCCGGGCCTCGCGCTGCGCACGTTCGCATACTCTTGCCCGCGCGACGCGACGATGCCGTTGTAGACCCTCACCTGCACGGCGAAACTGCGGTATGCGCTCTGCGCCTGCAGGCGCAGGCCCGCCTCGGCTTCGGCGGCGGCGAAGAGCGCGACGACGGCATCGGCGGCTTCTTGCCGCAAGAAGGGCTCGTTGGCGTAGGGCACCGGCACCCTCACGATGTCGCTCGGAGCGTAATCGGTCGGGTTGAGCGGGCGCAGCTTGTTCACGACCACCCAGAGCGATGCCGGGTCATCGATCGACAGTCGAGTTGCGTCGAACGTCGGAGTCGGAGTGGGCGTCGGGGTCGGCGACGGCGTCGACGTCGCACTCGCCGACGGCGCCGACGCAGTCGGCATCGGGATGGGCTCTCGAGCGTCGGCGCAACCGGCGACCACGACGAGCAGCAAGCCCATGACGATCGATGCCACGGCGGTCGCGCAGAGAGGGCGAGGGCGTTCCACAGAACGAGCCTAACGCGACAAGACGGCCCTGCGTTCAGTCTCGTCCGCGCCAGCGTGTGCGTGAATGTGCCTTCTGATCAGGGGTTTCATCTCGACATGGAATCAGCGTTGACATTGCAGTCGCCCTATGCGTAGTGTTCCACGAAGTGTGAGAGCGCTCTCATGCCACCACGTGAGAGCGCTCCCACGATCCCATCCACGCACACAAAGGAGTGACCGTGACATTCTCACGACGCACCACCGTGATCTCGGCAGCGGCCGGCGCCGCAGCATTCGCCCTCGTGGCGAGCGGCTGCAGCCCCACCGAAGCACCCGCCGACGGCGACTCAGTCGAGATCACCATCACCACCTTCGGCACCTTCGGGTACGAAGACCTCTACACCGAGTACGAGAGCCTCAACCCCGGGGTGAAGATCGTCGCGAACAACATCGACACGGGCGGCAACGCGCGCACCGACACGTTCACGAAGCTGGCCTCGGGCAGCGGCCTGAGCGACATCGTCGCCCTCGAAGAAGGTTGGCTCGGCGCCATCATGGAGGTCAGCGAGAACTTCGTCGACCTGCGTGACTACGGCATCGAAGACCGCGCCGGCGACTGGGTCGACTGGAAGTACGCGCAAGCGACCGACCCGAACGGCCGCGTCATCGGCTATGGCACCGACATCGGGCCAGAGGGCATCTGCTTCAACGGCCCGCTGTTCGAAGCCGCCGGACTCCCGAGCGACCGCGAGGGAGTCGCCGAACTGCTCGACGGCGGATGGGACACCTACTTCGCCGTCGGCGCCGAGTACGTCGCCACGACGGGCAAGGCCTGGTACGACCACTCTGGCTTCGTCTGGAACGCGATGGTCAACCAGCTTGATGAGGGCTACTACACCGCCGACGGCGAACTCAACGTCGAGGGCAATGCCGAGCTCAAGTCGCGCTTCGACCAGCTCGCCGCGGCAACCCTCAGCGGCCAGTCGGCCGCCCAGGGCGCGTGGGACTGGAACGGCGGGCAGTCGTTCGTCGACGGCACCTTCGCCACCTTCGTGTGCCCTGGCTGGATGCTGGGTGTCGTGCAGGGCAACACTGAGGCAGGAGGCGGCGACGCCTCGACTGGGTGGGACTTCGCAGACGTCTTCCCCGGCGGTGCGGCCAACTGGGGCGGCGCGTTCCTCGCGGTCTCAGAGACCAGCCAGGTGAAAGAAGAAGCCGCCAAGCTCGCGTCGTGGCTGACCGAGCCTGAGCAGCAGCTCAAGCAGTTCGCTGCAGCCGGCAACTTCCCAAGCACGATCGCCGCGCAGCAAGAGCTCGCCGCCAACCCCACTCCGAACGCGTTCTTCAATGACGCGCCGGTCGGCACGATCCTCGCCGGACGTGCAGTGAACGTGGTCGCGCAGTTCAAGGGACCCGATGACTCGCTCATTCAGGAGAACGTCTTCGGCCCGCCGCTGCAAGCACTCGACCGCGGTGAGATGACCGCTGACGAGGCGTGGGCAGAAGCGCTGCAACTGCTCAAAGAACTCGTCGGCTAGTACTACCGAGACGGGGGTCACGACCGACCCGAAGTCGTGACCCCCGTCACCACCCCTGCACTCGAAACGGATCAGCATGTCGCTCTCGCTCGCACGGCTCGACCTCAAGGCCTCGCCCTACCTCTACATCGCGCCGTTCTTCGTGCTGTTCGCGATCACCGGGCTCTTTCCGCTCGTCTACACCCTCGTCGTCTCGATGCACGACTGGCCTTTGCTCAAAGGTCAGGGCGAGTTCGTCGGCTTCGACAACTTCGCCGCGGTGCTCGGCGACCGCTTCTTCTGGAACTCGATCGGCAACACGATCAGCATCTTCCTGCTCTCGACGATCCCCCAGCTGCTCGTCGCCCTCGTGCTCGCCGCCATCCTCGACCAGCACCTCAAGGCGCGCACCTTCTGGCGCATGAGCGTGCTGCTGCCCTACGTCGTCACCCCCGTCGCCGTCGCCCTGATCTTCTCGAGCGTGTTCGGTGAGCAGTCGGGGCTCGTGAACAATCTCATCGGGCTCATCGGCATCGACCCCGTGCAGTGGAAGCATGACGTCTTCGCCAGCCACGTCGCCATCGCGACGATGGTCAACTGGCGCTGGACGGGCTACAACACCCTCATCCTTCTCGCGGCCATGCAGGCGGTGCCCCGCGACCTGCACGAATCGGCCGCCATCGACGGAGCGGGAGCGCCGCGCCGCTTCTTCTCGATCACAGTGCCGAGCATCCGCCCCACCGTCATCTTCGTGATCATCACATCGACAATCGGTGGGCTGCAGATCTTCGCCGAGCCGCGCCTCTTCGACGTCTCCAACGCCGGCGGCATCGGCGGGGCCCAACGGCAGTTCCAGACCACAGTGCTCTACCTGTGGGAGATGGCGTTCTTCAGACAAGACTTCGGCCGCGCCGCCGCGATCGCATGGCTGCTCTTCTTGCTCATCGTCGGCATCGGGCTCATCAACTTCGCCATCTCGCGCCGCATCGCCACAGCCGAAGGCGCTCGCATCAACCGCCGAACTCGGCGACAGCTCGCTCTGCGCAAGGGAGACCCACGATGACAGCCCCGGCCACACTTGTTCCCGTCAGGCCCACCGAGGCGCCTGCCGCGGGTGACTCCCCCAGCTCACGCCGTCGCCGAAACCGTTCCGGCATCGCGCTGCGCCCCGGCTTTCTCAGCTATGGCCTTTTGCTCGCCTGGGTGCTCGGAACCGCCTACCCCCTGTGGTGGTCGTTCGTCGTCGCGAGCGGCACCAACGCCACTCGCGGCGAGACACTGCCCCTCATTCCTGGCGGCAACTTTCTTGCCAACGCGGTGAAGGTGTTCGATGCGATTCCTTTCTGGCTCGCGCTCGGCAACTCCATCCTCGTCTCATCGGTCATCACGGTCGCCGTCGTCAGCTTCTCGACTCTCGCCGGCTACGCCTTCGCGAAGCTCAAGTTTCGTGGCCGCGAGGGGCTGCTCATCTTCGTCATCGCCACCATGGCGATTCCGACCCAGCTCGGAATCATCCCGCTGTTCATCGTGATGCGTGAACTGGGGTGGACGGGAACGCTCGGTGCGATCATCATTCCGAACCTCGTCACCGCATTCGGCGTGTTCTTCATGCGGCAGTACCTCGTGGGCGTCATCCCCGACGAGCTCATCGAAGCGGCTCGCATGGACGGCGCCAACCAGATTCGCACCTTCTTCACAGTGGCGGTGCCCGCGGCCCGCCCCGCGATGGCGATCCTGGGGCTCTTCACCTTCATGATGGCGTGGACAGACTATTTGTGGCCCCTCATCGTGCTCAGCCCGCAGAACCCGACGCTGCAGACGGCGCTCAGCCAGCTACAGTCGGGATACTACGTCGACTACTCGATCGTGCTCGCGGGTGCAGTGCTGGCGACGCTGCCACTGCTCATCCTCTTCTTGGCAGCAGGTCGGCAACTCATCTCGGGCATCATGCAAGGAGCCGTGAAAGGCTAATGAGCACATTTCCTCACGGGTTCCTCTGGGGCTCGGCGACTGCCGCCGCCCAAATTGAAGGCGCGGGCTCTGACGATGGCAAGGGCGACTCGATCTGGGACGCCTTCGCGCGGGTTCCCGGCGCGATCGCGAACGGTGATACTCCCGCTGTCGCGGTCGACCACTATCGACGGATGCCCGCCGATGTCGCTCTCATGCGCGAGCTCGGCCTCGACGCCTATCGGTTCAGCGTGAGCTGGGCCCGTGTGCGACCCGACGACGGTGAAGTCAACCCCGCGGGTCTCGACTTCTACAGTCGACTGGTCGACGAACTGCTCGAGGCTGACATTCTGCCCTGGCTGACGCTCTATCACTGGGACCTGCCGCAATCGCTCGAAGCGCGCGGTGGCTGGGCGAACCGCGATACCGCTGCGCGCTTCCGCGACTACGCGGTGATCGTGCACGAGGCGCTCGGCGACCGCGTCACGCACTGGACGACCTTCAACGAGCCACTGTGCTCGTCGCTCATCGGCTATGCCGGCGGTGAGCACGCTCCGGGCCGCAGCGAGCCACGGGCTGGTCTCGCAGCCCTGCACCACCAGCACCTCGCGCATGGCCTGGCCACACGCGCATTGCGCGAGCGGGGAGCCCAGCAGCTCGGCATCACCCTGAACCTCACGAACGCAGTGCCGGCAGACCCGAGCGACCCGGCAGACCTCGACGCGGCCAGGCGGCTCGACGCCATCTGGAATCGTGCGTTTCTCGAGCCCCTCGTGCTCGGCCGCTACCCCGTCGACTTTCTCGACGACGTGCGTGACCACGACTTCGCGTCGCTCATCCTCGACGGCGATCTTGAGACCATCGCACAACCCATCGACTTTCTGGGCGTGAACCACTATCACGACGACCAGGTCAGCGGTCGGCCGCTGCCCGAGGGCACTCCCCCTGGGCTACGGCCGACCGACTATGCCACGGGCAACCCGTTCGTCGGCAGCGAGCATCTCACGTTCCCGACGCGCAACCTGCCGCGAACGGCGATGGGGTGGGAGATCAATCCTGATGGCCTGCGCCACCTGCTCGTGCGTCTCGGTCGCGAGTATCCGACCCTGCCGCCGCTCTACGTGACCGAGAACGGATCGGCGTGGGACGACGTCGTCGAACCCGACGGCTCGATCAACGATGTCGAGCGCGAGCGGTACATGCTTGATCACGTCGACGCCGTCGCGCAGGCGATCGCTGAAGGTGCAGACGTGCGGGGCTACTTCGTCTGGTCGCTGCTCGACAACTTCGAGTGGGCCTGGGGCTATGACAAGAGGTTCGGCATCGTGCGCGTCGACTACGACACGCAGCAGCGCACCATCAAGCGCAGCGGCCACGCATTTCGTGCCCTCATCGCATCGCAGCGAGCGAGCATCCAGTGATGCTGCTCGTATGATGAGCGCACATCGATCATGAGCCACGACACCCAGCACTCGAGCGCGCCCACCCTCGAAGAGGTGGCCGTCGTCGCAGGCGTGTCGCGGTCGACGGTGTCACGGGTCATCAACGCATCGCCGCGCGTGACGCCTGAGGCGATCGCGGCGGTAGAGCGCGCGATAGCCGAGCTCGGCTATGTGCCGAATCGTGCGGCGCGCATCCTGGCCTCTCGACGAACGTTCGCGATCGCCCTCGTGATTCCTGAGAACACGGCGAAGTTCTTCGCCGACCCCTACTTCGCCTCGGTGATCCAGGGGGTAGCGCTCGCGCTGTCGAGCACGGCATACACCCTGAGCCTGCTCATCGCGCCCGAGAGCGACGCCGAGAAGACCCGCAACTTCTTGCAGGCGGGCAACGTCGATGGCGCCCTCATTCTGAGTCACCACTCCGACGACCGCTCATACCTCGCGCTCTCGCGATCACTTCCCGTCGTCTTCGGCGGCCGCCCCATGAGTGATGAAGGCGATCGCGCCTACTACGTCGACGTCGACAATGTGGCCGCGGCCGAGCACGCAGTGAGACATCTCATCGAGCATGGCCGGCGGCGCATCGCCACCATCGCGGGTCCGGCCGATATGGCCGCCGGGCTCGACCGGGTCGAGGGCTGGAGACGGGCATTGCAGGCCGCGGGGCTGCAAGCCGACCTGGTCGAGCGCGCCGACTTCACGCCCGCGGGCGGAGCAGACGCGATGCGACGGATGCTCGAGCGGGGCATCCCGTTCGATGCTCTCTTCGCGGCCAGTTCGCAGATGGCCTCTGGTGCGCTCACCGTGCTGCGCGATCACGGGCTCGAGGTTCCGCGCGACGTGGCGATCACCTCGATCGACAATGACTACTTCGCGCAGAACTCGACACCCCGATTGACTGCGATCGACCAGCCCTCAGTCGACGTCGGGCGTGCGATGGCGCGCTTGCTCATCGACCGCATCGAGGGCCGCGAGATTGCCCACGTCACGATTCTGCCGACCACGCTCGCCGAGGGCGACTCGGTCTGAGGGCTCACCCACCTCGGGCCGGTAGGGTGCCAGCCATGAGTCTCACCGTCACGCACGAGCCAGACGCCGATCGCTATGCCGTCTACGACGGCGACGAGCTGCAGGGCTTCATCATCTATGAGCGCGCGGGCACGACTCTTCGCCTGCTGCACGCGGAGGTTCCCCCGGTGAAGCGCGGGCAGGGTGTCGGCGGCGAGGTGGTGCGAGTGGTGCTCGATGAGCTGCGTGCCCAGTCGACCGACCGGGTGCAGCCGGTGTGCGGTTTCGTGGTCTCGTGGATGCGTCGACACCCCGAGTACGCCGAGCTGACGACGCGCTGACCGCGCTCGCGCGCTGCGCCGTCAGAGCCGGATGCGCCCTTCATACCCTTCGCCGGCATCGGGATCGCCGTCGGTCTGGATGACGCCGAGGTCGCCGTCACCAGCGAGCGGAGCCGGCGCCGGAAGGGTGGTCTGCCGATCGAGTTCGAGCTGCGCTTCGTGCCGCGTGGGGTTGAAGACCTCGTCGCCGATGCCGACGAGTCCTCCGCCCGATCCGCCGCGTCGAGCGGCGTCTCCGCGCAGGTCGATCCAGCCGAGACGCTGAGCAATCGTGCCGAGAGCGCCGACGCCGAGCACGATGAGCACCCATCCCCACCACTCGATCACCCCAGGAGCCTACCGAGTCAGTCGCGCAGCGGCAGCACGACCGGGCGATCGGATGCTCCCAGTCGGTGTATCTGCACGTCGAGTCCATACACTCGACCGACACGGTCTGCCGTCATGACCTCTGCGGGTGTGCCGACGCAGTCGAGCCGGCCTGCGTCGAGCAGGGCGATGCGGTCGGCGTATGCGCCGGCGAGCGAGAGGTCGTGCACGACGACGACGACCGCTCGACCCTGGCCGGCGAGTTCGCGACTGAGCCGCATGACGTCTTCTTGATGGCGCAGGTCGAGCGCAGCGGTCGGTTCGTCAAGAAACACCACCGGGGTGCGCTGGGCGAGCACCCGCGCGAGCGAGACGCGCGCCTGCTCACCGCCGCTGAGGGTCGTGAAGCGTCGACCCAGCAGGTGCTCGATGTCGGTGGCCTGTATGGCCTCGAGCACGGCCTGCTGGTCGTCGGCGAGCTCGGCCGTGCGCATCCACGGGCTGCGACCCATCTGCACGATCTCGATGACGCGGAACGGAAAGCTCACGACGTTGGCCTGAGTCAGCACGGCCCTGCGGCGCGCCAGTTCGAGAGCGCGGTAGCTCGAGATCGGCCGATCGTCGAGCTCGACAGAACCTGAGGCGGGCGAGAGGTCGCCGCTGAGCACCGACAGCAGTGTCGACTTTCCTGCGCCGTTCGGGCCGACGAGTGCCAGCACTTCGCCGAGGCGCACGTCGAGATCGATGTCGAGCAGAATATCGCGGGTCTCGCGGCGCACGCTGACGCCGCGCACAGAGATGACGGCGCTCATGCCCAGCCTCCGCTGCGTCGACGCTGGCGGTAGAGCAGCCAGAAGAAGAATGGGCCGCCGACGAGCGACGTGAGCATGCCGATGGGCAGTTCAGCGCCGGCGACGAGCGTGCGCGTCAACAGGTCGGCAAGCACGAGCAACGCACCACCGCCGACGGCGCTCGCCAGAATCAGGCCACGGTGGGCGGGCCCGATGACCATTCGGATGATGTGCGGCACGACGAGCCCGACGAACGCGATGATGCCGGTGAAGGCGACAGCCACGCCGGTGAGCAGCGCGACGAGCACGATCGAGACGAGTCGCAGTCGCTCGACGTTGACGCCGAGGTGGCGAGCGTTGCGCTCACCCAGCGACAGCAGGTCGTATCGCCTCGCGAGTGCGAACGCGAGCAGCACTCCGACGACGGCGACGCTCGCGACGATGGCCACTTGCGACCACAGCGAGCCGCCGAGCGAGCCGAGCTGCCAGAACACGATCTGCTCGCGACTGGCGGTGTCGGCGATGAAGAGCACGAAGGCGATGCCGGCTTGGGCTATCGCGTTGACGGCGATACCCGTGAGCAGCAGCGTGACGACCTCGGTGCGCCCACCCGCCCGTGAGACGACGTAGACCAGGAGCGTGGCGATGAGCCCGCCGAGGAAGGCGAAGAGGGCGATGCCGGCTCCGCCGAGAACGGATGCGCCGAGCACGATCGCGGTCGCCGCCCCGAGAGCGGCCCCCGACGAGACACCGACGACTCCCGGCTCGGCGAGCGGGTTGCCGAAGATCGCCTGCATGACGGCTCCGGCGACGGCAAGGGCGGCGCCGACGACGAGAGCCATGACGATGCGCGGAAAGCGCACCACCCAGAGGGTGCTCTCGATGATGGGATCGGTCGGAGCCCAGGAGGTGTCGATGCCGATCGCGCGCAGCAGCGAGCCGGCGACCTCGGTGGGGGTGATCGCCAGCTGCCCCGTGATGGCCGACAGCACGATGCCGCCGACGAGCACGCCGGCGAGCAGCAGTACGAGCGCGAACGCGCGTGAACGCGCGGTCACGGAACCCGCTGCAGCCACTCGGGGGTCGAGAACTTCTCGCTGACGAGCGCCTGCGCCCGGGCCAGCTCGGCGTCGGTGAGCGCAGACTCGGTGAGACTGGTCTGCGCCCCGAAGGTGGCGATGAGGCGCTCGATGATCTCGTCGCGAGAGAGGCCGGTCTGCGACTTCAGCGGGTCGACGCGCTTGGCGGCGCTCGCGATGCCCTTGTCGCTCAGCTTCTCGCGACCGATGCGCAGCACTTCGGCCATTCGCGCGCCGTCCATGTCATACGCCATGATGACGTGGTGCAGCACGGCCCCGCTGCCGAGGCGCTTCTGCGCAGCACCGCCGATCTTGCCGGCGGGGCTCGCGATGTCGTTGAGCGGTTGATAGGTGGCGTCGATACCGAGACCGCGCAGCGCCTGAATGACCCAGTCGTCGAGAAACGCGTACGAGTCGGCGAAGCTCATGCCCTGCACGAGGTCGATGGGAGCGTAGAGAGAGTAGGTGATGGCCGACTCGGGCTCGATGAACATCGCCCCTCCGCCTGAGATGCGGCGGACGACCTCGAAGCCGTACTTCTCAGCGTTGCCGAGGTCGACCTCGTTCTTCACACTCTGGAACGAGCCGATGACGACAGCGGGGCTGCTCCACTGCCACACCCGCAGGGTGGGGCCGCGACGCCCTTCGCCGACCTCTTCAGACAGCACCTGGTCGACCGCCATCTGCTGCAAGGGCTCGAGTGCCGGGCCGCGCACGAGCTGCCAGTCGTAGTCGGCGAAGCTCGTCGCCTTCGCGAGCGCGCGTCGAATCGTGGTCGCGATGGCTTCGGGGCTGAACCCGAGCAGCACGGCGCCGTCGGGCAGGGCATCCCGAATCGTGCGGGCGAGCGTTGCGGCGTCAGCGTCGACGGGCAACCCGTCGACGGCCGCTTCGATCGCGGGAATGGCCTCGTCGGGCTCGACGAAGAAGTCGCCGGCGAGGCGGAAGCCGCTGATGCGGCCGTCGGTCGAGTCGAGGTCGACGACGACGAGCTTGCCGCCGGGCACTTTGAACTCACCGTGCATAAGGTCAACCTTAGTTGGCGGCACCCCACCGGCTGCCGGGAGGCGCCTGACTCGTTCTGCCACGCTTCCACAACAGCGGAAAGGCTGAGAGGGCCTCACGCGCTCCGCTGTTGTGGAAGGGGCGGATGCACGCAGCACCGGTGGGCGTCGGTACCAGACAGGCTTCGCGACCACGCGCGTGCGCGCACCGGGTGGACGCGCGAACGGCGTGCGATCAGGCGGAGGGAAACCGCTCGTCGAGCCACGCGATGAGGTCTGCGCGCACCTCTTCTTGATTGGTCTCGTTGAAGACCTCGTGCCGCGCGCCGGGGTACACGATGAGGGTCACATCGTCGAGGCCGCCACGCGAGAGGTACGCGTCGGCGAGCTTCTTCGCACTCTTCTCGCCGCCGAGCGGGTCATCGTCTCCGACCATGATGAGCAGGGGCATGGATGGGTCGATGCGCTTCGGCGACCCGTAGAGGCGCAGGCCGTCGCGAACGCCGAAGAGCTGCAGCACCTTCGCGTCGGTCGTGAGCGGGTCGGCGACGAAGGCCGCGGCCACCGCCGGGTCGCGGCTGAGCCACTCGGCCCCCGTCGTTCCCAGGTGCTTGTGCCGCGCGTTGAGGTCGCCCCCGTTCATGGCGAAAGGCGAGCGGTATGCGGTGCCGGTGAGCACGATCGCGTTCCACGGCTGCGCCCCCTCGTTGAGCAGGTTCTGCACCATGAGCGAACCCCATGAGTGGCCGAGCATGATGAACGGCAGCGACGGATGCTCGGCTCGAGCGATCGCGGTCAGCTCGAGCAGATTCTTCTGGGTGGCGCGCAGGCCGCCCACGCCGAGCTTGCCGATCTTGCTCAGGTCGCCCTTCCAGTACTCCACCCCTGTGGCACCATGGCCGCGGTGGTCGTCGGCGTACACCGCATAGCCGGCGTTCACGAGCGCTTGCGCGAGCGCCTCGTAGCGCAGCGCGTGCTCGCCGACGCCGTGCGCCAGCTGCACCACCGCCTTCGGCTTGCCGGGCGCCCACACGTAGTAGTGGATGACGACGCCGTGGTCATCGGTGAAGGTGCGGTGCTGGCGCTCAGCGATGATCGTGGGCATAGGGTGTGGCCTCCTGCGCATGATCCTAGGCGGGAAGAACTCATTAGCAACGCTCATGAGCTAAGCTAACGAGGTGACGAGCGAGCATACCGACCCCGAAGAGCACTTGCGTGTCGTCATTCAGCGCCTGGCGCGGCGCATCAGGGCCGAGCGGGCCAGCGATGGCATCAGCGACACGCAGTTGGGCGTGCTGTGGAGACTGCAGACCGACGGAGCAAGCACTCCGGGCGAGCTCGCCGCCGCCGAGCGAGTGAGCGCGCCCTCGATGAACCGCACGCTCAACGCGCTCGAAGCCAGCGGCTTCGTCATGCGCGAGCCGAGTGATGACGACGCCCGCAAGGTGCGAGTGTCGCTGACGGCGAGCGGCCAGCACATGATCGTCGAGACCCGACGGCTTCGCCGGCAGTGGTTTCACGCTCAACTCACCACCTTGACCGCAGACGAGCGAGCGGTGCTCGACTCGGCCCGACCGCTGCTCGAACGGCTCGCCGACTCGTGAAGGCGATGTTCCGTTCACTCTCGATCGTCAACTACCGCATCTGGTTCATCGGCGCACTCGTGTCGAACATCGGCACCTGGATGCAGCGCACCGCCCAAGACTGGTTCGTGCTCACCGAGCTGACCGACAACGACGCCGCGGCGGTCGGCGTCGTGCTCGCCCTGCAGTTCGGCCCCGCCCTCATCATCGGGCCGTTCGCCGGCATCATCGCCGACCGGGTGCCCGGCCGACGGCTCGTGTTCAGCACGCAGTCGGTGCAGATCGTGCTCGCCGCCATACTCGGCACCATCATGGTCACCGGCGTCGCCGAGCTGTGGATGGTCTACGTGCTGGCCGCCGCACTCGGCGTCACGACCGCGATCGAAGCCCCCGGGCGGCAGACCTTCGTGGGCGAGCTCGTCGGCAAAGAGCAGCTGCCGAACGCAGTCGCCCTCAACTCGACCTCGTTCAACGGCGCACGCCTCATCGGGCCGGGCATCGCCGGCGTGCTGATCGCACTGCTCGGTGCCGGCTGGGTCGTGCTGCTGAACGTGCTGACCTTCGCCGCCATGCTCACGGCTATCGCACTGCTGCGAGCAGAGCAGCTGCACCCCCTGCGCAAGGCGGGCAAAGAGCGCGGGCAGCTGCGCGCGGGCATCCGCTATGTGAAGGCGCGCGGCGACCTGCTCATCGTCTTCGCGATGGTGTTTCTCATCGGAACCTTCGGGTTCAACTTCGCCATCTTCACCGCCACCATGGCGGCCGTCGAGTTCGGGCGCGGAGCGACCGAGTTCGGGCTGCTGTCATCGGTGCTCGCCATCGGCTCGGTGCTGGGCGCCCTGACGACCGCGCGCAGAGAACGGCCCAGGCTGCGAGTGATCGTGCTGGCCTCATTCGGCGTCTTCGTGTCGATGGTGATCGCCGCACTCATGCCCACCTTCGAGCTCTTCGCCGTCGCCCTCGTGCCCGTCGGATACAGCGCGATGACCATGGTCACCTCGTCGAACGCCTACGTGCAGACCACCGTGCGATCGTCGATTCGCGGTCGCGTGCTCGCCCTCTATCTGACGATCTTCATGGGCGGCACCCCCCTTGGAGCACCCCTCGTCGGCCTCGTCGCGAACGGGTTCGGCCCACGATGGGCGCTCGGTGTCGGCGCTGTGGGCGGACTCGCCGCGGTCATCATCGCGCTGTCATGGATGCGGGCGACACGCAATCTGCGTGTGCGGCGTGGCTTCACCGACGACCGCTGGTGGCGCCTGCGCGTGCGCTACGACGGCGACGACTACTCGACGCGCATGCGCGACCTCGACACGGCCACGAAAGAACTCGCGATCGTCGAGGCCGAGACGCGCAAGTCTTAGGCCTCGCGCGTGATCTCGACGGTGACGAAGAGTCTCGAGCTCGACGGCCCCGCGTAGACCCCGCGCAGGGGCGGCACGTCACGGTAGTCGCGGCCTCGGCCGACGATGACATGGCGATCGTGGATGTCGATGGCGTTCGTCGGGTCATAACCCTGCCAGGCGCCGTCGAACCACTCGACCCACGCGTGCGACTCACCCGCGACCGTCTGCCCGATCTCAGCGTCGGGCACGGGGTGCAGATAGCCGCTGACGTAGCGGGCCGGAATGCCCGCGGTACGCAAGGCTCCGAGCGCGAGGTGCGTGATGTCTTGGCACACGCCACGCTTCTGCTGCCAGGCCTCGGCGGCCGTCGTGTGCACACCCGTGACGCCGGGCATGTACTCGACCTCGTCGTGGATCCAGTCGCAGATGGCACGGGCTGCAGACTCGGGGTCGGCCGACGCGCCCGCGAGTTCGCGGGCGCGCTCGGCAACCTCGGCGGGAGGCTCGGTGAGCCGGGTCTGCACCGTGTTCTCGACGTGCGACACGGTGCGTTCGACGAGCCCCGGCAGGGCATCCCAGCTCACCGTTCCCTCGGTGGAGGGGCGCGAACGCAACTCGACCAGGCAATCAGACGTCAGCGAGAGCTCGCGGTGGTGCGCCAACTGCTCGAACGCGGTGACCCGCGTGCCGAAGTAGTCGACGTAGTGGTGCTGCGATGAGGTGGGGTTGATGTCGAGGTGCGAGAACAGCACCAGCTGGCCATCACCGCTCGCGGGCAGCATGCGGGCCTCGTTGTACGACGCCGTCACCTCTCCCTCGTAGTGGAAGCCGGTGATGTGGCGCACGCGCAGACGGTTCATGACTTCTCAGCCACCCAACTCGGTGCCGCGTTGGTCGGAAAGTATCGCTGCCGCACAGCCTCGCTCGTCGCGCTCGTCGCCGTCTGCACGGCATCCATGTGGCGCTGCAGATCGTCGAGAATGTCGGCGATGGGCCGGTATTCGAGCTCGCTGCGGATCTGCCCGAGCTGCCGCAGCGCCTGATCGCCGATGCCAGCGCGGTCAGAGCGGGGCTCGATGTCGCGCAAGCACTGCTCGGCGCGAGACACGGCGAACAAGATCGAGCGCGGAAACAGCCGGTCGAGCAGCAAGAACTCGGCGGCGTTCTTCGCACTCGGCACCCCGCGGTAGGTGCGCAGGTAGGCCTCATAGGCTCCGACGCTGCGCAAGATCGTCGTCCACGAGGGGCCGCTCGCCTCGGTGAGCGACCGGGTCGCGAGCAGGCGCGCGGTCATGTCGGCGCGCTCGAGCGAGCGGCCCAAGGTGAAGAACGAGAACGCTTCGTCACGGCTCGTCGACGACTCGACGATGCCCACGGCGAGCGCCGACCGCTCGCGCACCCAGCCGAAGAACTCGTGCACCTTCTCAGGCGCGACCTTGCGGGGCATGCGGGCTCGCGTCGTGTTGAGCACCTCCCACAGCTCGGTGCTGACCACTTCGCGCGCACGGCGGGCGTTCTCGCGCGCAGCCCCGAGCGAATACGCGATCGAGGCGGGATGCGAGCGGTCGACCGCGAGAATGCTCAGCACGTCGGCACGCGTCAGCGCATGCTCGGGCTTCGCGTCGCTGCCCATGACGCTCAGCAGCGAGCGGCACGCGGTGTCTTCGTCGATCCACGGGTCTTCGAGCAGCAGCTGCAGGTGCACGTCGAGAATGCGCGCGGTGCCATCAGACCGTTCGACGTATCGGCCTATCCAGAACAGACTCTCGGCAATCCGACTCAGCATCACTCGGCCCCCCTCGAAACTGCGGGAGCGCCGTTGCTCTTCTTCACTTGCTGCTGCTGTTGCTGCTGGTCGTTGCGCGGGTCGTCGGCCGGGTTGTGGTCGGGTACGTGAGCCGCCGCGTCGTAGATGATCGGAATCGACTGCGTGACGGTGGCCTGCTCGGCGACGATGCCCTGCACGTCGTGACTGTCAGCCACCATGGGCAGCTGACCGACCACCCAGGTGTCTTTCGAGCCGCCGCCCTGACTGGAGTTGACGACGAGTTGCCCCTCGGGCAGCGCCACCCGCGTGAGCCCGCCCGGCAGCACCCACACGTCGTGCCCATCGTTGACGGCGAACGGCCGCAGGTCGGCGTGCCTCGGCCTGATGCCCTCATCGACGAGAGTGGGAATCGTCGAGAGCTGCACGACAGGTTGGGCGATCCATCCGCGCGGGTCGGCCAGCAGCCGAGACCGCAGCGTCTCGAGTTCGTCGCGGCTGGCTGCGGGGCCGACGACGAGCCCTTTGCCGCCCGAGCCGTCGACGGGCTTCACGACGAGCTCGTGCAGTCGATCGAGCACCTCCTCGAGCGATCCCGGGTCTTCGAGCCGCCAGGTGTCGACGTTCGGAATGATGGGGTCTTCGTCGAGGAAGTAGCGCATGAGGTCGGGCATATAGGTGTAGACGAGCTTGTCGTCTGCGACGCCGTTGCCCACGGCGTTGGTGATGGTGACGTTGCCCAGTCGGGCCGCGAGCATGAGCCCCGGGGTTCCGAGCATCGAGTCGGCCCTGAAGGTGAGCGGGTCGAGAAACTCGTCGTCGACGCGACGGTAGATGACGTCGACGCGCTGCGGCCCTGCGGTGGTGCGCATGAACACGCGCCCGCCCGAGCAGTAGAGGTCGCGGCCCTCGACGAGCTCGACCCCCATGAGCCGCGCGAGCAGGGTGTGCTCGAAGTACGCCGAGTTGTAGACGCCGGGCGTGAGCACGACGATGGTCGGGTCGTCGACACCGCGGGGGGCGGATGCTCGCAGAGCGTGCAGCAATTGATTCGGGTAGTCGCCCACGGGGCGCACGCGCATCGACACGAACAGTTCGGGCAGAGTCTGCGCCATCACCCGACGATTCGAGATGACGTAGCTCACGCCACTCGGCACCCTCACGTTGTCTTCGAGCACCCGCCAGATGCCGTTCTCATCGCGGATGAGGTCGATGCCCGAGACCTGGATGCGCACGCCGTTGGCGCTCTCGATTCCGGCCGCCTCGCGGTGGTAGTGGCTCGAGCTCGAGATGAGCCTGGCCGGCAGCACGCCGTCGGCGATGCACCGCTGGGCGCCGTAGATGTCGGCGAGGAAGGCCTCGAGGGCTCGCACCCGCTGCGAGACTCCGGCCTCGAGGTGACTCCACTCGGCACGGTCGATGACGCGCGGAACAGCATCCAGCGGAAACGGTCGTTCTTCGCCCGCGAAGTCGAACGTGACGCCTTGCGCGAGATAGCTCGAGGCGAGCGCCTCGGTGCGCCCGCGAAGCTCGTCGGTGCTCATCTGGGCGAGCGCCGCATGAATCTGCCGATAGGGCAGGCGCACCTCGCTGTCGGGCGCGAACATCTCATCGAAGGCGACGGCCGACCCAGAACGGGCGGCGGTCGCCGCATACCCGTCGAAAAGGTCGGCCATTGGCTCAGCCTAGTCTCGGCGTGTTGCGGCGATGTTTCGGTGCGTGCTCAGCGGGCCGCGGCGTATGCGGTGCGAATCTCACGTCGCGGGTCGGCGGGCAGGTCGGCGTGCGACTCGATCTGCCACTGCGGCCGCTCGCCGTTCAGCGCCCATGAGGCCTGCGCGGCAGCGCCGAGCGCGACATACTCGCCGGGGTGCGGCACGACGACCGGCAGGCCGAACACTTGCGCCGCGATCGCGCTCACGGCGTGGTTGCGCGCAGCGCCGCCGATGAGCAGCAGCCGCTCTGCCGGAACGCCGAGCGAGGTGATGGCGTCGAGCCCGTCGGCGAGCCCGCACAGCATGCCCTCGATGACGGCACGCGCCAGGTTCTCTCGCGTCGTGCTCGCGAGCGTCATGCCGCTGAGGGTCGCCGTCGCATCGGGAAGGTTGGGGGTGCGCTCGCCCTCGAAGTAGGGGCGCAGCACGAGCCCGCCGGCGCCGGGCTCGGCGGCGAGCGCCAACTCGGCGAGACCATCGTGATCGACGCCCAGCAGTCGAGCGCCGGCGTCGAGCACGCGCGCCGCGTTGAGCGTGGCCACGAGCGGCAGGTGGAATCCGGCGGCATCGGCGAACCCTGCGACCGTGCCGCTCGCATCAGAGACGGGATGCTCGCTCACGGCGAAGACGGTGCCACTTGTTCCGATCGACACGACGACGTCACCCGGGGCGGCCCCGAGGCCGAGCGCGGCTGCCGCATTGTCGCCCGCGCCGCCGGCGACGAGCACCCCCGCGTGCAGCGTCGACACCTCAGCGGTCTCGGCGTCGACCGTCACCGACTCGTGCGGCATGAGCACGCGCGGCAACACCACCTCGCGCGATGGTGCTGGGGTGTCGACGCCCGCGGGGCCGGCGACGCGGGCCGAACGGCCGAGGGCGCGTTCGAACACATCGAGGTCGTACTCACCGGTGAGCGCTGAGAAGTAGGCGGTGCCGCTGGCGTCAGACGCATCGGTCACGAGTTCGTCGAGCACGGGGCCGAGCGGGCTCTCGTCGCTCGGGCCGTAGCCGCGCAGGCGCCAGGTCAGCCAGTCGTGGGGCAGCGCGACGGCCGCGATGCGCGCCGCATTGTCTGGCTCGTGGTCGCGCACCCAGCGCAGCTTGGTCGCGGTGAACGAGGCCACCGGCACGACGCCGGTGCGGCGCGCATACTCGTCGGCACCCACTTCGGCGATGAGGTCGGCGGCCGCTCCGGCCGAGCGGGTGTCGTTCCAGAGCAGGGCGTCGCGCACGACGCGCCCCTCGGTGTCGAGGGCGACGAGCCCGTGCTGCTGACCGCCGATCGAGATCGCGGCGACATCGTCGAGCCCGCCCGCCTCGTCGACGGCCGTGACGAGTGCGCTCCACCACGCGGCGGGGTCGACTTCGGTGCCGTCGGGGTGCCCCGCTCGCCCTTCGCGCACGATCGAGCCCGTCGCTGCGTCGACGATGAGCACTTTGCAGCTCTGCGTCGACGAGTCGACGCCCGCGACGAGGCGCATCGCTATCGAGCGCCCATGAGGTGCTCGGTGGCGAGCTGCTGCAGCTTCACGAAGCCGAAGCCCTTGCCGTTGAAGTATGCGCCCGCGTCGAACGACTCGTAGGCGCTCTCATCGGCGAGCAGGTCGTCGACCGACTCGCCCGCGGCGAGTGTCGGCTCGGTGAGTTCGGCCACGCGCGCGTCGGCGAGCGCCTGCTGCACCTCGGGGTCGGCGCGGAACGCCGCCGCGCGCTCTTTCAGCAAGAGATAGGTGCGCATATTGGCCGCAGCCGACTGCCACACGCCGTTCTCGTCTTCGGTGCGCGAAGGCTTGTAGTCGAAGTGGCGAGGGCCGTCATACGCACGACCGCCGTTCGGTCCGCCGTTCTCGAGCAGGTCGACCAACGAGAAGGCGTTGTGCAGATCGCCGTGGCCGAAGACGAGGTCTTGGTCGTACTTGATGCCGCGCTGGCCGTTCAAGTCGATGTGGAAGAGCTTGCCCGCTTCGAGCGCCTGGGCGATGCCGGCGGTGAAGTTGAGGCCCGCCATCTGCTCGTGACCCACCTCGGGGTTGAGGCCGACGAGTTCGGGGTGCTCGAGCGTCTCGATGAAGGCCATCGCGTGGCCGAGCGTCGGCAGCAGAATGTCGCCGCGGGGCTCGTTCGGCTTGGGCTCGATCGCGAACCGAATGCCGTACCCCTTGTCGGTGACGTACTGGGTGAGCAGGTTGACGGCCTCGCGGTAGCGCTCGATCGCCGCGCCGACGTTCTTCGCCGAGTCGTACTCGGCGCCTTCACGGCCGCCCCACATGACGAAGGTGTGGGCGCCGAGCTCGGCTGCGAGGTCGAGGTTGCGCAGCACTTTGCGCAGCGCGAAGCGCCGCACAGCGCGGTCGTTCGACGTGAAGCCGCCGTCTTTGAAGACGGGGGCGCTGAAGAGGTTGGTGGTGATCATGGGCACCTTGACGCCGGTGGCGTTCGACGCTTCGATGAGGCGGTCGATCTGCTTGCGCCGATCGGCGTCGCTCGAGCCGAAGGCGAACAGGTCGTCGTCGTGGAGCGTGAGCCCGTAGGCGCCGAGCTCGGCGAGCTTCTCGACGACGTGCACGACATCGAGGGGTGCGCGGGTGGGCCCGCCGAAGGGGTCGGCGCCGTTGTAGCCGATCGTCCAGAGGCCGAACGTGAACAGATCTGCGGGCGTGGGCTTCAGTGCCATGAGAGAGTCTCCTCGGTGCGCCTCCGCGTCACTGCGGTGGGCGGGAACGTATTTGTTGGTTGACACAACCTATCACGTGGGCGACCATGGGCACCAGACTGAGATCGTGAGAATCAGAGAGCGAGAAGCAATGGATGCGGGCGCGGTTCGACGCCGAAACCTCTCTGCCGTGCTCGACATCGTGCACCGCCACGGAGGGGTCACCCGGGCCGACCTCACGCGCGCTCTCGGGCTCAACCGCTCGACGATCGGCGACCTCGTGTCTGTGCTCGCCGAGCACGGCTGGGTCGACGAGCGCGACGATGTTCCGCGCTCTGGCGTGGGCCGGCCGAGCCCGCGGGTCGCGCCTCGCGACGATCGTGTCGTCGCCGCGATCAACCCCGAACTCGACGCGATCGACGTGGCCCTCGTCTCGCTCGGCGGCTCGATCATCGCTCGTCGGCGGGTGCCCGTCGACTCGGTGCCGACCGTTGCCGAGACCGTGGCCCTGACAGCGCAGACCGTGCGAGAGCTGACGGTCGAGCACCAGGGTGTGACGGTGCTGGCAGCCGGCGTCGCGGTGCCAGGGCTGGTGCGTCGACGCGACGGCCACGTGCGCCTCGCGCCGCACCTGGGCTGGCGTGAAGAGCCACTGGCCGCCCTGCTCGCCGAATCGCTCGGCATGCCGGTGGCCGCGGCGAACGACGCGCACCTCGGGTGCCGCGCCGAGCAGACCTTCGGCGCCGGAGTCGGCAGCCGCGCGCTGCTCTACCTGAACGGCGGGCCGAGCGGCATCGGCGGAGGCCTCGTCGTCGATGGTCGGCCCATGGATGGCGCCGCGGGATACGCCGGTGAGATCGGCCACCTCGGCATCGACCCGGTGGGGCCGCCGTGCGCGTGCGGGGCGCGGGGCTGCCTCGAAGTGCTCGTCTCACGTGAGGCGCTCGTCTCTGCGGTGGATCTCAGCCACCCAGACGACGACGCACTCGAGCTCGCACTCGTCGCGGCGATCGAGGCCGAGGCCGAGACCGGCCCCGTGCACTCAGAAGTCGCACGACAACTGCAGTGGCTCGCCATCGCCCTTCGCGGTGCCGTGAACCTGCTCAACCCCGAGCGCATCGTGCTCGGCGGCCACCTCGCTGCGCTCTGGCGCGCGGCGAGTGCTGCTCAGCGATCGTCGCTGCTCACGAGCGCGCTGCCGGCGAGTGCCGCAGATGTGCGCATCGAACCCGCCGCCCTGGGCTCTCACCGACTGCTCATCGGGGCCGCCGAGTTGGCGTGGGATGGCCTCATCGCCGACCCTCTCGACTCGATCGCTCCGTCAGCGGCACCAGCACCGTAACTTTCGGCGATAGAGTTCGAAACATGTCGACAACCGCAGAGGGCACCGAGACGCGCGTCACCCTCGCCGACGTCGCCGCTGAGGCCGGCGTCTCGCTCGCGACCATCTCGAAGGTGCTCAACGGCCGCCCCGACGTGTCACCTCCGACTCGAGCTCGCGTCGAGCAGCTGCTCGCCCACCACGGCTATCAGCGACGCAACGGTGCAACATCGACCAAGGCCGAGCTTCTCGAGCTCGTCTTCCACGAGCTCGACCGCATCTGGTCGATGGAGCTCATCGACGGCGTCGAGAAGGTCGCGAAAGACAACGGCCTCAGTCTCGTGCTCACCGTCACCGGCGATCGTCACTCTCCGGGCAGCGAGTGGCTCGACGGCGTGTTGCGCCGGCGACCCGCAGGCGTCGTGCTGGTCTTCTCAGACCTGCCGCCAGACCTGCGTGAGCGCCTGCGGTCGCGCGCGATCCCCTTCGTCATCGTCGACCCCGCCGGCGACCCGTCGCCCGATGTTCCCTCGGTCGGCTCGGCGAACTGGTCAGGCGGCCTCGCCGCGACCAGGCATCTCATCGAGCTCGGCCACCGGCGCATCGCCGCCATCACCGGCCCGGCCGACATGATGTGCTCGCTCGCCCGCCTTGACGGCTACCGCTCGGCCATGAACTCGGCCGGCCTGCCCGTCGAGGCCGAGTGGGTGCGCTTCGGCGACTTCCATGTCGAAGGCGGGCGCCGCGAGGCGATGCAGCTGCTCGACCGCCCCGATCGCCCGACCGCGATCTTCGCCGGCAGCGACCTGCAGGCGCTCGGCACGCTCGAGGCGGCGCGGGCGCTCGGCCTCAGCGTGCCGCACGATCTGTCGATCGTCGGGTACGACGACATTCCGCTCAGCCGATGGGTGAGCCCCCGGTTGACGACCGTGCACCAGCCGCTGCGGCAGATGGGCGTCGAGGCCGCGAAGCTCGTGCTCGCCGCCCGCACCGACGACGCGTCGGCGAGCTCGCCGCGCATCGACCTCGCCACGAGTCTCGTCGTGCGCGATTCGACGGCGCCGCCCGCCGACTAGGGCCCGGCGAGCGCGACGACTGATGCCGAGCTGCCGCGAGGCAGCGCGAGCTCGCCCCGGGCATCCATCATCGACAGTCTGTAGTCGCCTGCGAATCCTTCGATGCGGATGCGACCGGCATCATCGGTGCGCATCTCACGCGGAGACAGCCACCATTCGTCGCGGATGAGTCGCGCGAGCGCGTCATAGCCGGGCTTGCGGCTGCCGTCAGCGCGCACGAGACCGACGGGTGCGCCCAGCCAGGCTCCGCGGTCGGTGATGCCCCAGTAGGTGATCGACTCGACGGCAGGGTGGCCGACGAGCATGCGGTAGTGCTGCTTGAGCTCGTGCGCCTGGCGCTCTTCGCCCTCAGCCGTCGATGGCCACTCGGCGGGCGTGTAGTCGTTGAGATCGACGATGTCGGGCGGCATCAGGTCGCCCGACAGAATCGTGGTCTCGGTGAAGTGAACGGGCAGGCCGAGGCGCCCAAAGCGATCGGCGATGTCGAGCAGCTGCTCGCCTCGAAACCCCTGGTGCATGTGCGTCTGCACACCGATGGCGTCGAGGTGCACGCCCGCGTCGAGCACCTCGGCGATGAGCCGCTCATAGTCGGCTGAGAGGTCGAAGTCATTGAGCAGCACCCGCACTGTCGCGTCTGCAGATCGGGCTTCGTCGACAGCGAGCCGCACCATCTCGACGCGCCCCAGGGTGCGCGCGAGCCGACTGATCGCGTTGGGCACGCCGTCGGGCTCGTTGACGAAGTCGGGCATGATGACGACCTCGTTGATGGCGTCCCACTCGTCGATGAGCCCCGCGAAGTCGGCGGCCTCACGACGCACCCTCTCGCGCACGAGGCGCTCGACCTCGTGCGTGGGCAACGAGTCGAGCCAGGCAGCTTTGACGGTGTGCCAGACCAGGGGGTGGCCCTTGACTCGCACCTTGCGGTCGCGAAACCATCGGGCGGCCTGCTGCAGGCGCGCCGTGTCGGGCTTGCCGCGCTGCGGCTCGAAGTCTCCCCAATAGAACGGCAGCACGGCCAGGGTGAAGAGCTCGAGCCAGTCGTCGGCGAGGCGGCTCTCATCGGCCGTGCCATTCGCGTGGTCGATGAGATCGAAGCCGATGCAGCCGAACGCGAAGTCGTGCCTCGTCTGCTCGACGACCAGCTCGGCATGCGGCTGCGCGGCTCCGTGCTCGTCGATGACGGTCACTTCGGCCGACGCGCGCCGGTGCGCGTATGGGTCGCTCATGAGCCCGCGGTCACCTCGAACCGCGCGTGCACCGCTCGGTCGGCTCCGAGTTCGCGCACGGCTCCGACGACGCGCACGCGATGCACGAGGGGAATGTCGGCGCTCGAGCGCCCGAAGCCGAGTTCGAGGTCGCCCGGCTCGACGATGCGTCGCCCGTCGCGCCCGGTGAAACCAGCCAGGTCGATCGGCACGGTCACCGCCACGCGAACGCTCTCGCCCGCGGCGACAGCGACCCGGCGGTAGCCGATGAGCCGTTGCACGGGCCGCACGACCGAGGCGACGGGGTCGTGCAGGTAGAGCTGCACGACCTCGATGGCGTCGCGATCGCTGCTGTTCACGAGCCGCAGCGACAGCACCGCTTCGCCGTCGATGGCCACCTCGGTGTCGGGGCTCTCGAGATCTGTCCACACCACGTCGGCATAGCCGAGCCCGTGGCCGAAGGCGAAGGCCGCAGTGGGGTCGATGTTCGACACGCCGCTCTTGCGGGCGAGCGGCGCCGCGAGATACGTCGACGGCTGCACTCCGCGATGCACCGGGATGCTCACCGGCAGTCGACCCGAAGGCTCGACCCGCCCGCTCAGCACTCCGGCGATCGCGCCGGCGCCCTCTTCACCGGGGAAGAAGGTCTGGATGATTGCCGCCGCCTTCTCGGGTGCATCGCCGAGGGCGTATGGCCGACCAGACAGCAAGATGAGCACGGTGGGGGTCGGGGTGTCGAGCACGGCGTCGAGCAGCTGCTGCTGCGCGCCGGGCAGCGCGAGGTCTTCAGCATCGCAGCCCTCGCCGCTCGTGCCTCGGCCGAAGAGTCCGGCGCGGTCGCCGAGCACGACGATCGCCACGTCGGCCGACCGCGCGGCGTCGACCGCCTGCGCGATGCCCTCCGTCGCGCCGTCGTCGATGCCCGTGCCCACCACATGAGTGACGTGAGCGGAGGCGAATTCGGCCTGCACGGCATCGAGCACCGTCGCGATGTCGATGCCCATCTCGACCCCGGGGTGCTGGGTGACGACGTGGGTCGGAAACGAGTAGCACCCGAGCATCGAATACGGCTCGGCCGCGTTCGGGCCGATGACCGCGACGCGCGCGGGAGCAGCGAGCGGCAGCAGCCCGTCGTTGCTGACGAGCACCACCGCCTGCTCGGCCAGCTCGCGGGCGAGTCGCCTGTTCTCGGCCGAGTCGAGGTCGATCGTGCCGCGCACCGATTCGCCGTCGAGCGCGCTGTGGTCGCGCAATGCGAGCGGCACGGGGTCGTAGTCTGCGTCGAGCAGCCCCAGTTCGAGCTTCTGCCGCAGCACGCGCGTCACCGCTGTGTCGATGAGCGACTCGGCGATGATCCCTTCGTCGACGGCTCGCCGCAGCGGCTCGCCGAAGGTCTTGACCGTCGGCAGCTCGACATCGATGCCCGCCTCGAGGGCGCCGCGCGCAGCGTCGGCCCAGTTGTCTGCCGTGCCGTGCAGCAGCTTGAGAAAGGCGATCGCGAAGTAGTCGGCGACGACGGTGCCGGTGAAGCCCCACTCGTCGCGCAGCAGTTCGGTGAGCAGGCTGCGGTCTGCGGCACTCGGAACCCCATCGAGGTCGGTGTACGAGTTCATCACGCTGCGAGCACCACCCTCGCGCACGGCCATCTCGAACGGTGGCAGGAGCACGTCGGCGAGCTCGCGCGGCCCCACCGAGACGGGGGCGAGGTTGCGCCCGGCTCGTGACGCCGAGTAGCCCACGAAGTGCTTGAGCGTGGCGACGATGCCGGCGGCCTCGAGCCCGCGAACGTAGGCGCTGCCGACGGTGGCGACGAGATAGGGGTCTTCGCCGATCGTCTCTTCGACGCGTCCCCATCGAGCATCCCGAACCACATCGAGCACGGGCGCGAGGCCCTGATGCACACCGACCGACCGCATGTCGTCACCGATGCGGTGCGACATCTGCTCGACCAGTTCGGGGTTGAACGTGGCGCCCCACGACAGCGGAACCGGGTAGGCCGTCGCACCCCAGGCGGCGAACCCGGCGAGGCACTCTTCGTGAGCGACAGCGGGTATGCCGAAACGGCTCTCGCCGATGATGCGACGCTGGGTCGTGAGCAGCGAGAGCGCCGCGAGCCCAGCATCCACCGGCACCGTTCCGAACGGCCGGGTGAGCTGACCCAGACCGAGGGGCAGCAGCTCGTCGAAGTCGACGACGTCGACCAGGTCGTGCTGGTGCGGGGCCACATCGCCCCCGTCGGCACCGGCGCCGACCCAGACGCCGTACAGCTGGGCGATCTTCTCGGCGGTCGACATCGCACCGACGAGCGCCTCGACGCGTTCGTGCGCAGGAGCCGTGGCGTCGCTCCACAGGCCCACGACGGCCGCAGTCTTGTTGCTCATGCGCGCCTCAGCCCTTGACCGCGCCGGTGAGACCGCCGACGATGCGCTTCTCGGCGAACAAGAAGAACGCGATCGCCGGCACCATCGAGAGCGAGGTGTAGGCGAGCACCGCACCGGTGTTCTGCGAGTACTGCGTCGAGAACTGCTGCACCCCGAGTGGCAGGGTCCAGAGATCTTGCGGCATGCCTCCGGCCGCCATGACGAGCAGCGGCAGCAGGTACGCGTTCCAGCTGTTGACGAAGGCCAGCACGCCGACCGTGACCAGCCCGGGGCCAGACAGTGGCAGCACGATGCGCCAGAAGAATCCGACTCGCGTGGCGCCGTCGATGACCGCTGCTTCTTCGAGCTCGGCCGGAATCGCGCGCAAGAACGGCACGAGAATGATGATCGTGACGGGCAAGGCGAACGCCACCTGCGGAATGATCAGGCCGACGAACGAACCCTGCAGCCCCAGATCACGCAGCAGCACGCTGAGCGGCAGCGCGGCGACCGTGACGGGAAACATCAGGCCGGCGGCGAACAGCGCATACAGCCCTCCGCGGCCCCAGAACGTGTAGCGCGCGATGACGAATGCCGCCATGACCCCGAGAATGACGACGCCTGCGGTGGTGCCCACGGCCACGACGGTCGACGAGAACACCGAGCCCCAGAATCGGGTCGACGTGAGCACGGTGACGTAGCTGTCGATCGACCACGGGGTCGGCCATCCCGCAGGGTTCGCGTTGATGTCTGCGGTGGTTCTGAAGCCGCCGATCCAGATGTAGGCGACGGGGCCGACCGAGATGACGACCACGAAGAGTGCCACGAGGTAGACCCAGGGCTGACTCCAGTCGAACGCCTTCTGGCGCTTGTAGCTCGTCGTGACGGTCATCAGCGCACCCCCGTCGTCATCGAGCCGGCGAGGTCTCGCCGCATCGCGAAGCGCTGATAGACGAGCGCCACGGCCAGTGAGATGACGAACAGGATGACGGCGATGGCGCTGCCGTAGCCGTACTGCCCCTGCCCGTACTGAATCATGTAGACCGCCATGGTGTTGGTGGCGCCGACCGGGCCGCCCTTCGTCGTCACCCAGACCATGTCGAACAGCTGCAGTGAGCCGATCATCGACAAGAAGACCCAGATGCGAATGGTCGGGCCGAGCAGGGGCAGCGTGATGCGTGTCTGGATCTGCCACCAGTTGGCGCCGTCGATGGCCGCAGCTTCATGGAGTTCTTCGGGTACTCCTTGAAGCCCGGCCAGCATGAGCAAGATTGCGAAGCCCAGATATTTCCAGGTCAGGATGCTGAACATCACCCAGAGCGCGATGTCGGGGTTCGCCAGCCACGGTTGCGTGAGGTCGCCCAGGCCCATGGCCTCGAGGAGGGCGTTGACACCGCCTCGGGGTGAGAGCAGCAGCTTCCAGGAGAGCCCGGCGATGACTTCGGCGAGCACGTAGGGAACGAAGATGAGGGCGCGGATCACCGCGCGGCCGGGAAGCTTGCGGTTGAGCAGGAGGGCGATCGAGATCGCGAGTGGCCCCTGAATGAGGATCGAGGCGATGAGGATGGTGAAGTTGTTGCCGATCGCGCGCAAGAAGAGCGGGTCGCTCAGCGCGCGCACATAGTTGTCGATGCCGATGAAGCGCTCGAGCGGGCCGAGCGCGTTCCAGTTGTAGAGGCTGTAGACCGCGGCGAGCGCGACGGGAACGATCACGAACATGATGAACACGATCAGGGCAGGCCCGGCGAAGAGCCCGATCTCGAGCCACTTTCGCCCGGTGCCCGTCGTGCGTGGACGACGCGAGGTGGGGGCAGGGCCCGCGGTGACCGCGGGCCCTGCCTGGAGTGAGGTTGTCATCTATCAGCTACAGCGCTGCGGCCGTGTCTTTCAGTGCCTTGACGACGTCTTCGGGCGTACCCACGCCACCGAAGATGTTGACGATGGCCTGGTTGAGCGGGTTGCCGAACTCCGGGCCGAGCGCGCTGTCGAGCCAGAGCTGCACGAACGACGACCCGGCGAGACCGTCGGCGATCTGCCGCAGGTTCTCGTCTTCGAGGCTGTCTGCTGCCGCAGGGTGGGCGGCGATGCCGGCACCGGTCGCCGCGAAGCGCTGCTGCACCTCGGCGCTGTGGATGTACTTCAGCAGTTCGACGGCGATGTCGGGAGCGTTGGCGCTCACGCCGAAGCCGTCGCCTCCACCCATCGTCACCGTCGGGTCACCGGCTCCGCCGGGCACGCTCGGGAAGGGGAACCAGCCGAGCCACGGCGGCACCTCGGCGTCGGCGGTCAGCGAGCCGATGACGCCCGAGTTCCACGGCCCCATGAACTCCATGGCCGCGTTGCCGTTGGCGACGAGTCCGGCCGAGCTGTCGGCGCCGGTCTGAGCGGGCGTCGCCAAGAAGCCGTCGTTGAACGGCTCGGTCTCGAGGAACGCCTCGAGGTTCTCGCCTGCCTGGATCCAGCACGGGTCGTCGAAGTCGCGAGCGGGGATCGCCTGCTGCAGCACCGAGGTCGAGCACGCGTTCAACGCGAACTGGTACCACCAGTGGCCTGCCGGCCAGAGGTCGCCCGCGCCGACGGCGATGGGTGCGACACCGATCGCCTTGAGCGCTGCCGCGGCATCTTCGAGCTCGTCGAGCGTCGAGGGGGGTGATGAGATTCCTGCTTGCTCGAACAGTTCGGTGTTGTACCAGATGCCCGTGATGCCGAACGAGAAGGGCATGGCGTACTGCACTCCATCGACCTCCCACGGCTTCACCGATCCGCCGTACTCGGCGATGAGGTCGGCCGCGACCGCACTCAGGTCTTTGAGGTAGCCCGCTTCGGCCTGCGCGCGAACTTCGCCGCCTGGCCACACCTGGAAGATGTCGGGGGCGTCGCCCGATTGCAGGGCGTTCGGAATCAGGGTGCGCTGCAGGTCTTCGTTCTGGTAGCCGGTCACTTCGACGGTGACACCGGGGTTGGCTGCTTCGAACTCGGCCGCGACATCGGCCCAGAGGCCTTGCAGCGGGTCAGAGGTGGCGTTGTGCCACCAGCGGATGGTGACGTCGCCCTCCGACGCAGAGTCGTCGGTGGGCGCACATGCTGCGAGTGCTCCGACGGTGAGGCTGGCGACGGCGAGTGCCGCCCAGCGACTCGGTGCTCGTCTGTTCATCATTGAACCTCTCGAAAGTTTCGACAACATTGCCGAAAGTGATCTGGACGCTCTGAATATACGTCGGGTCGTATTCGCTGTCAACAACAACATATTGCGATGCGGTCACGCCCGCTCCGCCCCTCAGCGGGCGAGCTGCTCCTCGAAGTGCTCGACATCGGCGCGGTGGCACAGTTCGGTGGCCTCAGTGGTCGACGTCGCCGCCCCTGCCGCGATGCCCGCCCTGAAGGCGCTGTCGAGGTCTCGACCCTGGGCAAGTCGCAAGACCAGCGCCGCCAGAAAACTGTCTCCGGCCCCCACCGTCGAGCGCACGGTGATCGGCACGGTCGGCACGTGCACCGCCCTCTCAGAGGTCACGAGCACGGCACCGTCACCGCCGAGCGTCAGCGCCACGACCTCGGTCTTCTGCTCGGCAACCAGCTGCCGGGCAGCCTCGGTCTTCTCGTCGATCGTCGACACGGGCGAGCCGACGAGCTCACCCAGCTCACGGCCCGAGGGCTTGACCATGTACACGCCCTCGTCGAGCGCAGCAGCGAGCGCGGCTCCCGATGCGTCGACGATGCAGCGCACGCCCAGCTCTCGCGCTCGCCGGGCCACCCGTGCATAGAGGTCGTCTGGCACACCGGGTGCGAGCGACCCGCTCGGCACGACATAGCCGCCCCAGTGCATTGCCGCCTCGGTCGCGGTCAGGCAGCGCTGCCACTCGTCGTCGCTGAGCGTGGGGCCCTGCAAGACGAAACGAAACTGCTTTCCCGTCGACGTCTCATCGATCGTCAGGTTCTCGCGCGTGCTGCCCTCGATGGCCACCGCCCTGCCGATGATGCCCTCTGCCTCGAGCAGCTGGCGGTATGCCTGGCCGGTGGCGCCGCCCACCGCATAGATCGCCGTCGAACTGCCGCCGAGCCTCTCGATGACTCGACTGACGTTGACTCCCCCGCCCCCCGGGTCGACGCGGCTCGGGCCGCATCTCATCTTGTGCTCGGGCCGCACGGTGACGGTGCTCGTGCTCACGTCGAGCGCAGGGTTGATCGTCAGCGTGACGATGGGGGCGGGTCGTGGCGTGGGGTCGACCATGGGTTCAGCCTACGAGGCTCGCCGCTGCAGCACCCGGCTAGATCGCCACCCCGCGAGACGCGAGGTCGTCGGTCAACGCCCCGCGAAGCTCGTCATCGACGACGTCGTCGACGGCGGCCATCGCGTCGCGCACCGACTCGACGCGCGTGGCGCCGATCACCGGCCACAACCCTGGCAGCAGGTCGAGCATCGCGGCGAGCGCGGCGCGATGCACCGACGAGCCGCGGTTCGCCGCGAGGGCGGCGACGCGCGGAACCCGAGTGGCCAGCGGTGCTGCGCGGGGGCCGCCGAACGGCGCATACGCCATGAAGCTGATGCCTGCCTCGTGACAGTGGCGGTACTCGGCGAAGGCGTCGACCCCGAGCCCGAGCCGGTTCTGCACTGCGTCGATGCGGGTCAGCGAGCTCGCCTGCTGCAGCACCTCGAGCGAGGCGTTCGACAGCCCGATCGCCCGCGCCACCCCCTCGTCGCGCAGCGCCGCCAGGGTGCGCACCGAGTCGTCGAGGTCATCCACCCGGTCGGCTCGATGCAGCAGGAGCAGGTCGAGCGGCGCCCCCAGAACCTCGGCGCTCAGCGCAGCGTCGGCGCGCAGTCGCTGCTCGCCGCCGTCGGTGTTCCACGCCGATGCCGAGACGCGGTAGTGGCCGGCCTTCGTGATGATCGGCACCTCCGGTCGAGCCTCTCGGCCTGCGACGGCAACTCGCTCGCCGACCGAGTCGTCGTCGACCCTGGCATAGGCGCGCGCCGTGTCGATCGCGACCGCTCCCGCCTCCACGGCCGCGCGCACCACGTCTCGAGCGCGCTCATCGGTGGCGCCCTCGTTGAGCACGAGCGCCGCCACCCCGAGCACGATTCCGGGCCGGTCGAACATGGTGCTCATCGTGACGCAGAATGCGTCGTCGCGGAAGCATCTGCCGCGAACTCGGTGCGCCACGAGCGGCGCGCCCGCCAACCCGTGTCGGCTCGCGCGCGGTCACTCGAGAAGAGCGACGCCGTGGGTGCGAGGTGCGACGCCAGCTCTGACCACTCGGGGCGCACGCGAGCGAGCACGTCGCCGAGGGGCTCTCGCACGAGCGAATCGCCGGCGCCGACGATGTAGGTCTGGCCGTTGACGACGTCGGCCGGCGCGGTGATCCACGCATGCACGAACTCGCCGGCGTCGCGAGCGTCGATGTAGTTGAACAGCGCTGTCACCGACAGCGACGGGTCGTCGAGTCGCTCGGCGATCGTGTGCCCCTGCTGCGTGACCGCACCGTGCCACTCTTCAGGCGCGACCACGAAGCACGGCCGGAAGGCGCCGATCGTGAGTGATGCAGGGTGCTGTCGCGCGGTCATCGACACGAGGTCTTCGGTGGCGGCCTTCGACATGGCGTATCCGTTCCACGGCGCGCGCGGGTGGGCCTCGTCAAGAGGGAGGTAGTGCGGCGACCATCCCTGCGGGGCGCCGTAGCCGAGCACCGTCGGGCTGCTCGCCACGAGCAGCCTGGCGACCCCGGCCGTGAGCGCGGCATCTCGCACCGAGAAGAAGAGGCCGGTGTTCGTGGCATACATCGCAGCATCGGGCGCGCTGAACGGCACCGCGATCGCGGCGAGGTGCACGATGATCTCGGGGCGAATGCGGCCGACGAGGTCGGCGGTCGCGGCGGCATCGCTCAGATCGGCGACGTACTGCTCGCCGGGGCTGCCCTCGTCGTGCACCCGATCGACCGAGATGACGTCGTGACCGGCATCGTGCAGAACCCGCACGACGCTGCGCCCCAGGCGGCCGGCACCGCCCGTGACGAGAACGCGCTGAGCCGAGCTACTGCGAGGCGACATGCACGACCGCCCCCCGCGCGCGGAGATCGTCGACAACCGCAGCGGGCGTGCCCGCGTCGACGACCACCGCATCGAAGTCGGCCAGCGGCAGCAGCGCGTGCAGGGCCCGCCGCTCGAACTTCGTGTGGTCGACGAGCATGATGCGCGTGGCGGCCTGCTCGAACATCGCCCGCTTCGTCTCGACCGATTCGGCGTTCTGGTGAAAGCACACGCCGTCGACGACCGCGGCAGACGACATCACCGCGACGTCGGCACGCAAGTGCCTGATCGCAGCGTTCGTCACGCCGCCCATGAACGCGCTGCACCACGAGTAGTAGGTGCCCCCGAGCGCCATGAGCGTCACGTCGGCAACCGAGCGAAGGTCGGTGAGCAGCGACAGCGAGTTGGTGATCACCGTGAGCGGCGTCACCGAGTGCAGCAGCGGAACGAGTGCGGCCACCGTCGTCGAGTCGTCGAGAAAGACCGACTGGCCGGGTGAGAGGTGCCCGATCGCCGCTCGCGCGATCGCGGCCTTCTCGGCGCTCTGCCTCGTCACGCGATACTGCTCGCTCGCTTCGACGAGACTCGTCGGCAGCGCCGTCGCGACGCCGCGCTCTTTGCGCACGAGCCCGCGACGCTGCAGCTCGTCGAGATCTCGATGCACGGTCATAAGCGACACCTGAAACCGCTCAGCGAGGGCCTCGATGCGCACGGTGCCTTCGGCGAGCACCGCCTCGGTGATGTCGGCGAGTCGCTCAGGGCGGGCAGCGGCGCTGCTGTCGGTGCTCACACCCGTGCTCCTGCTTCGTCGAGAATCGCGCGAATCGCTGCCGGATCATGCGCGAACCGCCCCAGGAAGAGGCCGTCGACGCCGTCGGAGAGCCGGGTCAGCAGACCCGGATTCGCGCTTCCACCGTAGATCACCGCGCTGCCTCTTCTCGCCTCCGTCGCCGACAGGGCTGAACGCACCGCGGCGACCACGGCGCGAATGTGCGCGTCGGGCGCGGGCTGCGGCGCTCCGATCGCCCAGACCGGCTCGTAGGCGACCACGACTCGGCCCTCCGGTGCGTCGGCGAGCGCCGCGTCGACCTGCGCGAGCACCACCTCGGCGGCCGCGGTTGCGGTGGTCTGCTCGGTTTCTCCGAGGCACAGCACGGGCACCATGCCGTTGCGCAGCACGGCAGCCGTCGTGCGTGCGACGAGCTCGTCGCCCTCGCCATGGTCGCGGCGCCGCTCGGCGTGCCCGACTTCGACGAATGAGCATCCCAACTCGGCCAGCACGGCGGCGCTGATGTCGCCGGTGTGCGCACCAGAGTCGTCGGGGTGGCAGTGCTGAGCACCCCACGCGATGCCCGTGCCGCGCAGAATCGATGACACCGCGTCGATCGAGGGGGCGCTCGGAAGTACGAACAGCTCGGCGGCTCTCGAGGTCAGCGCGGGATGCTCAGCGCAGGTCTCTGCGACGGTGCGAGCCCACTCGAGCATGCGGGCGTGGCTGAAGTACATCTTGCTGCTGAACCCGATGAGAGTCGACGCGCTCATGTCGGCCTGCCGCTCGCGGACTACGCGACGTGGTGCTGCTCGTAGGCGGAGATCTCGGCGACCTTCTCTGCCGAGGCCGACGACTCGTCGAACCGGTATGTCAACCACTCGCGCACGAGCCGGCGCGCGAGCTCGAGGCCGACGACACGCTCACCGAGGGTCAGCACCTGCGCGTTGTTGCTGAGCACGAGGCGTTCGACCGAGAAGCTGTCGTGCGCGGTCGCCGCCCGGATTCCGGGCACCTTGTTGGCCGCGATGGCGACTCCGAGCCCGGTGCCGCACACGAGCAGCGCGCGATCGGCCTCGCCGCGAGCCACCCTCTCTGCCGCCTCGATGGCGACGGTCGGGTACGGCGTGTGCCCGTCGGCGTCGACCCCGACATCGTGCACGTCGGCGACGAGGTCGCTCGCGAGCAGGTCGGCCTTGATCGCCTCTTTGTAGCGGTAGCCGGCGCCGTCTGAGCCGACGACGATGCGCAGCGGTTGCAGTGCGGTCATGAGGTGCTGTCTCCGAACTCGGCCGCGATGGCCGTCACGATGAGGGCGAACGAGTGCGCGCCGGGGTCTGGGGTGCCGATCGACTTCTCGGTATGGGTGCGGGCACGACCTCGACGCGGTGTCAGGTCTGCCGTGGCGGCGGCGGCGTGCGTCGCAGCTTGTGACGCCGCGTGTGCAGCACTGGCCACCGTCGCACCGCCGCTCACTTCTGCCTCGAAGGTCTGTGCGAACGGAACGAGAGCGTCGACCATGGTCTTGTCGCCCAGCTGGGCGCCGCCTCGCGCTTCGACCGCGTCGACCGCGGCCGTGATCGCCGCCGACACTCGCCGGGCATCCGGTGCTTCGTCGTTGCCGAGAACCTGACCTGCCTCCCGCAGCATCGCCCCCCACAGCGCGCCCGAGGTTCCCCCAGCGCGATCGGCCCACGCATCGCCGGCCGCCCGCAGCAGGCTCTCGGCGCCGGCCGTGCCCGAGAGCTTCGCGGCCGCCTCGTTCGCGGCGCGCGCACCGTTCTGCATGCCGATGCCGTGATCGCCGTCACCCGCGACGGCGTCGAGCCGCCCGAGCTCATCGGCAACGGCATCGATCGTGCGGGCGGTCGTCGCGAGCATGGCAGAGAGCATCCGTGCTGTCTCGATCGACTCGGGCGCGGCGTCACCGTCGACCGCCGACTCGGCATCGACTGCCGCTGCGCGTTGCACTCCGTGTGCGCTCGACGCGACCCCCTTGCGGTATGCGGGTGCCGATGCGGGCGCGGCCCACAGTCGTTCGAGCTCGTCGTCGAGCCAGAACAGGGTGAGTGAGACGCCCGCCATCTCGAAGCTCGTGACGAGCTCGCCGACCTCGGGCTGCACGAGTGTGAGCCCCGCGGCCTCGAGCCGCCGTGCAACCGCACCGTAGAGCAGAAAGAGTTCTTCGTTCTTGATCGAGCCTAGCCCGTTGACGAGGGGGGCCACTCGCGCACCGTCGCGCTCGACGCCGTCTGGCACCTCGTCGAGCAGCGTCGAGACCAGCATCTCGGCGAGCTCGTCGGCGATCGGAACATCGGTCTCGCTGACCCCGGGCTCGCCGTGAATGCCCATGCCGACACCCATGCGCCCGCGCGGCACGGTGAACAGCGGCTCGGTCGCACCCGGCAGCGTGCATCCGGTGAAGGCGACGCCCATCGTGCGCGTGCGCTCGTTGGCGCGCTCGGCGATCGCGACCACCGCGTCGAGGTCGAGCCCCTTTTCGGCCGCGGCCGCCGCGACCTTGAAGACGGTGAGGTCGCCCGCGACACCTCGGCGCGTGCGCCACTGCTCGACGGGCGCACTCGAGACGTCGTCGGTGACGATGACGGTGCGGCAGTCGATGCCGTCGGCACGCAAGCGCTCTTGCGCTTCGTCGAAGTTGAGCACATCGCCCGCATAGTTGCCGTAGCTCAGCAGCACGCCGGCGTCGCCGTGGGCCGCCCTCGCCACCGATTCGACGCGCGCGGCCGATGGCGAGGCGAAGACCTCACCCATCGCCGCACCGTGCGCGAGCCCCGGCCCGACGAGTCCGCAGAAGGCCGGGTAGTGGCCCGAGCCGCCGCCGATGACCACCGCGACCTGACCGGTCGGCGTCTCGTGCGCTCGCACGACGCCTCCCGGCACTCGCGAGACGGTGTCGCCGTGCACGGCGACGAAGCCGTCGAGCATCTCGGCGACGAAGTCGCTCGGGTCATTGGTGAGGTAGGTCATCGTCGAGCCCTGCATTTCTGTGCACGCTGGTTCGGTGGTCGCACCCGTCTCTTCTGGCGAGAGCGAGCATGACGATAATTCTAACTCAAATGCTGTTATGTATCACAGGTTGGGGTCGAAGCGCCTCGGCGGGTGCGTCGCAGCGACGAGCGCCCGCAGACTCTCGAGGTCGCCGCCCAGCCCGAGCGCTCTGGCCTGCACGAGCACATTGCCGATCGCGGTCGCCTCGACAGGCCCGGCGAGCACCGGCAGCCCTGCGCGGTCTGCGGTCAGCTGACACAGGAGCGTGTTGAGCGATCCGCCCCCCACGATGTGAATGACCGACACCTCACGATCGGCCAGTCGTGCGGCGGTGTGCGCCGCGTCGGCGAATGCGGCCGCGAGGCTCTCGACGATCGCGCGGGCGAACGCGGCACGCGAGTCGGGCACGAGCTGGCCGGTCTCGGCGATGATCTCGGCGATGCGTCGCGGCATGTCGCCGGGGGCCGAGAGCCGCGCGTCGTTCGCTTCGAACACCGCGATCGGCCCCTCGACGAGGGCGGCGTCGGCGAGCAGCGCGGGCAGGTCGATCGGCCCGTCGGTCGCCTCCCACGAGCGCACCGACTCGCTCAGCAGCCACAGCCCCGTCACGTTGTGCAAGAACCGCACGCGGCCGTCGACGCCGCCCTCGTTGGTGAAGTTCGCCTCGCGGCTGGCGTCGGTCATGACGGGATGCTCGAGCTCGAGCCCCACCAACCCCCAGGTTCCGCAGCTGATGTACGCGGCGTCGAGCTGCGCGAAGGGCACGGCCGCGACGGCTGAGGCCGTGTCGTGGGATCCGACTGCGACCACGCGCACTCCCGAGGGCGCGGCGAGCTCGGCAGCAGCATCCGTCGACAGCGGGCCGATCTCATCCCCAGGGTGCACGATCTCGGGGAGGATGCCGCGCGGCAGCCCGAGCTTCGCGATGAGCGGCTCGTGCCACTGCCGCGTGCGCGGGTCGAGCAGCCCCGTCGTCGAGGCGTTGGTCGCTTCGGCGACCGCACGCCCGGTGAGCCACCACGCCACGAGGTCGGGAATGAGCAGCACGTGCTCGGCGCGCTCGAGTCGCGAGCCCTCAGCCGCGAGCTGGAAGAGCGTGTTGAACGGCAAGTGCTGCAGACCTGTGGCCGCGTAGAGCTCGTCGGGCGGCACGAGGGCGTGCACAGCATCCACCGCGGCGGCATTTCGCTCGTCTCGATAGTGATACGGCGCGCTCAGCAGCCGCCCCTCGGCGACGAGGCCGTAGTCGACCGCCCACGAGTCGATGCCGATCGAGGTGATGAGGGGGTCTTCGGCGAGCGCCGCCCGCAGACCGGCCATGATGTGTGCGCGCAGCGCATTGATATCCCAGTGCAGCGCGTCGCCGTGGCGCACGGGGCCGTTCGCGAAGCGCGCCACTTCGACCATCTCGAGCGAGTCGGGGCCGATGACGGCGCGCATGACGCGACCGCTCGTCGCCCCGAGGTCGACCGCCGCACAGTGCACTTCAACAACGTCGCGGTATTCGGTCATCAGCGCACGAAGGCTGCAGCGACTCCGGCATCGACGGGAATGTGCAGCCCGGTCGTGTGCGAGAGGTCGGGGCCGGTCAACACCGCGACCGCGTTGGCGACGTGGTCGGGCAGCACTTCGCGCTTGAGAATGGTGCGCTGGGCGTAGAACTCGCCGAGCTTCTCTTCATCGATGCCGTAGGTCTTGGCACGGTTGGCGCCCCAGCCCGAGGCGAAGATGCCCGAGCCGCGCACGACGCCGTCGGGGTTGATGCCGTTGACCTTGACGCCGTGCTCGCCGAGCTCGACGGCGAGCAGCCGCACCTGGTGCGCCTGGTCGGCCTTGGTCGCCGAGTAGGCGATGTTGTTCGGGCCCGCGAAGACCGAGTTCTTGCTCGAGATGTAGATGACGTCGCCGCCCATGCCCTGCTCGATGAGCACGCGCGCGGCCGCCTTCGACACGAAGAACGAGCCTTTGGCCATGACGTCGTGCTGAAGATTCCAATCAGCCTCGGTGGTCTCGAGCAGCGGCTTGCTGAGCGAGAGCCCCGCATTGTTGACGACGATGTCGATGCCGCCGAACGCGAGCACGGCATCGCGGATGCCCTGCTCGACCTGTGCCTCGTCGGTGACGTTCACCTGCACGCCGATCGCGACGTCGCTCGAGCCGAGCTCGGCCGCGGCGGCCTGAGCCTTCTCGAGGTCGAGGTCAGCGATGACGACGCACGCGCCCTCGGCGACGAGCCGTGTGGCGATGGCCTTGCCGATGCCGCTCGCGGCGCCCGTGACGAACGCGACGCGCGTGGCGTGGCTCTTGGGTTTCGGCATGCGCTGCAGCTTGGCCTCTTCGAGCGCCCAGTACTCGATGCGGAACTTCTCGCGATCGCTGATCGGGGTGTAGGTGCTCACCGATTCGGCGCCGCGCATGACGTTGATGGCGTTGAGGTAGAACTCGCCGGCGACGCGCGCGGTCTGCTTGTTCGCGCCGTAGCTGAACATGCCCACGCCCGGCACGAGCACGATGAGCGGGTCGGCGCCGCGCATGGCTGGCGTGTCGGCATCGGCGTGCTTCTGGTAGTACTTCGTGTAGTCGGCCCTGTACTGCTCGTGGAGTTCTTTCAGGCGCTGGATGCTCGCCTCGACGCTCGCGCCGGCCGGCAGGTCGAGCAGCATGGGCTTGACCTTGGTGCGCAAGAAGTGGTCGGGGCAGCTCGTGCCGAGCTCGGCGAGTGCGGGGGCCTTCGCTGACGCGATGAAGTCGAGCACTCGCTCGTCGTCACTGAAGTGCCCGACCATGGGGCGGTCGTGACTCGCAATGCCGCGAATCGTCGCCGCGAGGGCGGCGGCTTTCGCCCGGCGCTCGTCGGCGGGCAGTGCCGCGAACTTCGCACGCGGGCGACCGAACGGGGCCTTCTTGCCCTTCGCGTCGAGGTAGGCCTGCGCGGTGTCGATGATCCACCGCGAGTTCGCTTCGCACTGCTTCGAGGTGTCGGCCCACGCCGTGATGCCGTGCCCGCCGAGAATGCAGCCGATCGCGTTCGGGTTCTTCGCCTTGATCGCGGCGATGTCGAGCCCGAGCTGAAAACCGGGTCGGCGCCACGGAACCCACACGACCTTGTCGCCGAAGATCTTCTTCGTGAGTTTCTCGCCGTCTTTCGCGGTCGCGATCGCGATGCCGGCGTCAGGGTGCAAGTGGTCGACGTGGGCAGCATCCACGAGCCCGTGCATGGCCGTGTCGATGCTCGGGGCGGCCCCACCCTTGCCGTGCAGGCAGTAGTCGAAGGCCGCGACCATCTCGTCTTCGCGATCGAGGCCGGGGTAGACGTCGACGAGTGCGCGCATGCGGTCGAGGCGCAGCACCGCGAGGCCCTGCTCGGTGAGCGTGCCGAGGTCGCCGCCCGAGCCCTTGACCCACATGAGCTCGACGGGCTCGCCCGTGACGGGGTCGGTGTCGGTGCCCTTCGCCGAGGTGTTGCCGCCGGCGTAGTTCGTGATGTGCGGCTCGGCGCCGAGGCGGTTGCTGCGGGCGATGAGTTCTGTCTTCGCGGTCATGAGGGTGATGAGCTTTCGAGTTGGTCTGACAAGTTGAACACTTCGGGCAGGCGGCGCGCGGCCTGGTCTGCGCGGCCCACGGTAGCGACGAAGAAGCGAGCCATCTCGGCCTCCCACTGCGTCGCGACCTCGCTCGCGGCGAGGTGCGCTTGCGCCGCTTCGTCGTCATCGACCTCGTAGTAGCCAAAGAGCGAGCCGTCGGTCTCGTCGAGAAAGAGCGAGTAGTTGCGGCGGCCGCTCGCGGAGATGACCTCGAGCATCTCGCGGCGCACGGGCGAGTGCACCGCGCGATACTCGTCGAGCAGCTCGGGGCGCACCTGCAGGCGGAAGGCGACTCTCACGCGTTCCATCCGGCCTGCTGCCCACCCACGCGCTCTTCGATGATGCGCTCGCGGTAGCCGCTCGCGGCGTAGGCGGCGAGCGGGTCGGCGGGCAGGCCGCGCGACTCGCGCCACTCGGCGAGCGGGGTGCGAACATCCGTGTAGAAGGCGTCCATGAGAATGCCGTTGGCCGCGAGCACGTCGTTGGCGCGCTGGGCGGCGTCGAGCGCCTCACGGTCGATGAGCAGTGCACGCGCGGTCATCTCTTGCACGTTGAGCACGCTGCGCATCTGGCCGGGAATCTTCTCTTCGATGTTGTGGCACTGGTCGAGCATGAACGCGACCTCGCTGCCCTCGTCATAGCCCCCGCCGCGCACGACCTCGACCATGATGCGGAAGAGCTGGAAGGGGTCGGCCGCCCCGACGATGAGGTCGTCGTCGGCGTAGAAGCGAGAGTTGAAGTCGAACGAGCCGAGCTTGCCGAGGCGCAGCAGCTGCATGACGATGAACTCGATGTTGGTGCCGGGCGCGTGGTGGCCCGTGTCGAGGCAGACCATCGCCTTGTCGCCGAGGGCGGCCACCTGGGCGTAGGCCGTACCCCAGTCGGGAACATCGGTGTGGTAGAACGCCGGCTCGAAGAACTTGTACTCGAGCACGAGTCGCTGCTCGTCGCCGATGCGCTCATAGATGGTGGCGAGGCTCTCGGCGAGGTTGTCTTGACGGCGCCGCATGTCGTCTTGGCCGGGGTAGTTGGTGCCGTCGGCGAGCCAGATCTTGAGGTCGCGCGAGCCCGTGGCGTGCATGATGTCGATGCAGTCGAAGTGGTGATCGATCGCGCGCTGACGGGCCTTCGGGTCGCTGGCGGCGAGCGACCCGAACTTGTACTCCTCGTCTTGGAAGGTGTTCGAGTTGATGGTGCCGAGCGCGACTCCGTGGCTCTCGGCGTGCGCCCGCAGGGCGTTGTAATCGTCGACCTTGTCCCACGGAATGTGCAGGGCGACGCTCGGCGCGAGCCCCGTGTGCGCGTGCACCTGCGCAGCGTCGGCGATCTTCTCGAAGGGGTCGCGCGGCGTACCGGGAGTCGTGAACACCCGAAAGCGCGTGCCCGAGTTGCCGAAGGCCCACGAGGGCAGCTCGATGGCCTGGCGCTCGAGCTGGGCGGCGATGGAGTCGAAGGTCGTCATTGACGGATGCTGCTCTCTCGTGAGGCGAATTGAATCGATTCACAACTCTAGGCGCGGGTGCTTCACGCGTCAAGTGAATCGTTTCGACTAGCCTCGCCTCATGGCGGCCGCGAGCATCAAGGACGTCGCGCGACTCGCGGGCGTCTCGGTAGGCACGGTCTCGAATGTGCTCAACCGCCCTGATCGGGTCAGTGCCGCCACCGTCGACCGCGTGCGCGCGGCCATCGACGAGCTCGGCTTTGTGCGCAACGACGCCGCGCGTCAGTTGCGCGTCGGTCGCAGCAGCACCGTCGGCCTCATCGTGCTCGATGTGCGCAACCCCTTCTTCACCGACCTCGCGCGAGGGGCAGAAGACCGCGCTGCCGCCGCCGGTCTCTCGGTGCTGCTCGGCAACAGCGACGACGACCCCGCGCGCGAGGCCGCCTACCTCGACCTCTTCGAAGAGCAACGCGTGCATGGCGTGCTCATCTCGCCGATCGGCGATGTCACTGAGCGGCTCGAGCGACTGCGTGAACGCGGCACGCCCGCCGTGCTCGTCGACCGCAGCGGAGACGGCTCGGGATTCTCAGCAGTCTCGGTCGACGACGTCGCGGGAGGCTTTCTCGCGGTGAAGCACCTCATCGAGCAGGGCCGCACGCGCATCGCCTTCCTGGGCGGCCCGCTCGAGATTCGCCAGGTGGCCGACCGACTCGAGGGCGCCCGTCGCGCCGTCGCCGAGTCGCCCGGCATCTCGCTCGAGGTCATCACAGCAGCCGGCCTCACGGTGATCGATGGCCGTCGCGCCGGTGACGAGATCGCCGCACGACCAGCCTCGTCGCGACCCGACGCGATCTTCACCGTCAACGACCTCATAGCCGTCGGAGTGCTACAGGCACTCGTCATGTCGGGCCGACTACGGGTGCCCGATGACATCGCGCTCGTCGGCTATGACGACATCGACTTCGCGAGTGCCACGATCGTGCCCCTCACGTCGGTGCGGCAGCCGAGCCACCTCATCGGAGCGACAGCGCTCGAACTGCTGCTCGATGCCACCGCCGAACCGCCCACCGAACCGCGCGACGTCGTGTTTCAGCCCGAGCTCGTCGTGCGCGCGAGTAGCCGGCCAGGGGCTCCCTAGACAATATTGGTGGGTGCGAAGACGAGCGGCTTCAAGGCACGGCTCCCAGACCAGCTCTTCGGCTCAGAGCGAGTCAACGTACCTCGCCCTGTACTCCTCGACAGTCCCTCCGAATCGTCTCTTCAGGTTAAGCACCTCAGTATTGTTCTGGTGCCAGCCTGTGTTCGTCACCTCGCTTCTCAACAGCTCTCCGGGGGTCATTGCTGCCCGCCAGGCGACGAAGGAGTCGACTTCGTACCGCACACTCACCACTCCCGGTGCGAGAGGAAGGTGCGGTCCGATCTCGGGCAAAGAGATGACCCACAACTCCTCGGTCATCAGATCAGCCACTCCGAAGAGTAGGCGAACTGTGTACCACCGTCGGAAGATCGCTGGATCCCACCATGGATCACCGTCACGCAGACTCGCCGGCGCCCCTGGCGATTTCCTCTGATACTCCAACGTCCTCTTCCACTCCGCGATGTGAGCCGCCACTCTCTCCGGTGTGGCAAGCGACCCGGGAGCCGGTGCTGCAGAGAGCGGCGTCTGGGGCAGCTTCGTTGAAGCACTCTCGAGTGCAGCGAGAAGCTCGAGATCGAGATTGACATTCTTTCCGGTGAGATCGAAGTACGCCGTCGTCGCCGCATTCAGCAACAACTCTCCAGAGGCCCAGTCTTCGCCGTCAATCATGGCCCCATCGATCGGCCTGTCGCGAAGCAGACTCCAGGCAATCGCGAAGACATCGGTCGATAGCGACGACTTACTTTCCTGCTCGGGCAGAAGCGCAGCTCTTTGTCGTTCGTCAATCAATCGCGCGAGCGCCTTCGCGAATCCAATGATGTAGGTCGCACCCCGTCCGACCAGGTCGTGCACCACGGCCTCCACCTGTTGCCCAACTTGGCCAACGTGCCGGTGTTCTGCGAGAAGCGTCAGCACTTCGCTCTCCGAAATCGGCTCGGCAGTATTCAGATCATCGGGCACAAGCTTTCGGACGTGGTCCTGGATCATCTTCTCGTGGTCGGGGAAGGCAGGGCTTCCGGCCTCGCCATCAGAACGCTGCCCTAAGGCCTTCTCGTGGTCGCCGTCAATGCGAAACACGCGCTGATACACCTGCACAGGTCCCCACTTGGGGGCATCGACGATCGGGTATCGAGCCAGCGAGTGAGTCGTCACATCTCGACGGGCAATTCGGTCGCGAATCGACTCTTCACCGTCATGATTCACAAGGATCTGATCCCACACCACGCGAGCAGATTGCCAAAACAAGACCCGGTAGAGGATCGTCGAGAACCTCGCGAACTCGCCCTCGACAGGCAACAACCACGCGCGGCGAGTGTCAGGTCGACTCTCCATCAACTACACCCCTGCATTCGTTGAGTTCCGCACTTCTCGATCGGCTTGCCCGTGCAGCAGGCGAAAGCAAACGCGAACCGGCGAGTGTCTCCTCCACAGCGAAGAGCACTGCTAGAAGAGCTCACCGCCCTGACAGCCTTACTGGAGTGGAGCAGTGCTCAACGTAGAGACATTCTCAAGCGGTGTCTAGAGTCCGCGTCGCGCGCTCGAGCAGCTCGAGCACGTGCTCGTAGGTGCGACCGGTCGCGCGCGTCATGCCGAGCTCGCACGTGCGGTTCGTCGAGGCGTGCACGTCGGCATCGGCCGCCACGACTTCGGCCGCCTGATCGGCGGTCGCCGAGGCCGTGAGCTCGGGGTGCAGCATGCCGCGATCCCCCGCGAAGCCGCAGCACCCCCACGACTCCGGCACGAAGACCTCGTCGGCGACGGCCGCGGCGATCGCGTGCGCGTCGCCATCGATGCCCATCTTGCGGGTCGAGCAGGTGGGGTGCAGCGCGAGCCGCCCCACTCGCTGCGTCACGGCGACGCGGAGCAGCACGTGCTCACGAACGAGCGTCACGGCGTCGATGACGCGTGTGCCGCTCGCTTCGAGCATCCGGTGAAAACCTTCAGTGCAACTGCTCGCATCGCTCACAATGGGCAGACGGCCACCATCGGTGAGATCCAGGATGCTCTGCAGCACCTTCTCGCGCATGACGTCGTAGCCCGCGCTGAACCCCTTCGACGACCACGGGGTGCCGCAGCACAGCCCTTCGATGCTCTCGGGCACGATGACCGAGACGTCGGCGCGCTCGAGCAGGGCGACGAGCGCCGAAGTCGCTCCGCCGCCCTCGCCGCCGGGCCCGAACATGCTCGAGACGCACGCGGGAAGGTAGACGGCGACGGGCGCATCGGCGGCGCCGCCGACCGAGCCCCGCAGTGATCGGCGCTTGGCGCCACCGCCGGGCAGCTCGCTCGAGTAGCGCGGCACGGTCTCGTGACCGAGCACGGCGCGGGCCACGGCGGTGACGCCGACGATGGGGGCAGCGGGCAGAGCGTCGGCGACACTGAGGGCCGTCGAGCCGACCCGGCTTACAGTTGCCCAATTGCGTGCCGCCGCCGACCAGCCGGCGGCGAGCACCGGCGACGCGTTCTCACGACGAAGCCGTTTCATGAGCGCCCCGGTGTCGATGCTCACAGGGCACGCCGTGGCGCACATGCCGTCAGCGGCACACGTCTGCACGCCGGCATAGTCGTAGGCCTTCGCGAGCTCGGCCGCGAGCGCTACGTCGCCCGATTCGTTCGCCGCGACCTCGGCCCGACGCACCACGATGCGCTGCCGGGGCGTGAGGGTGAGGTCGCGGCTCGGGCACACGGGTTCGCAATAGCCGCACTCGACGCAGCGGTCGACCTCTGCTTCGACGCTCGGCGAGAGCTTGATGTTGCGGATGTGCGCTTCGGGGTCGTCGTCGATGATGACACCCGGGTTGAGAATGCCTTCGGGGTCGCACAAGCGCTTGAGCTCGCGCATGACCTCGTAGAGCTCGTCGCCGTACTGACGGCGCACGAACGGCGCCATCGCGCGCCCCGTGCCGTGCTCGGCCTTGAGGTTGCCGCCATGGCTCAGCACGAGCTCGACGAGGTCGTCGGTGAACGCGAGATAGCGGCCGATCGCCTCGACGCCCTCGAAGCGGTCGGTGAGCATGAAGTGGATGTTGCCGTCTTTCGCGTGGCCGAAGATGACGCTGTCGGCGTAGCCGTAACGGTCGAAGAGCTCTTGCAGACTGCGGCACGTGTCGGCGAGCGCCTCGACGGGCACGGCGATGTCTTCGAGCAGGGCGGTCGTGCCCGACGGGCGGGCCCCCGCGACCGAGGCGTAGAGCCCCTTGCGAAACGCCCACGCTCGCGCACGCCGATGCGGGTCGGCGCTCAGCTCGAGCGGAGCCCTCAGCATCGCGTCGGGCAGCACCGCGGCACCGCGTGCAACGCGCTCGGCGAGCTCCTGAGCATCCCGCCCCTGATACTCGATGAGCAGCGCGGCCTCGTCGCCGACCTCGAAGCCGAGAATCTCGGCCGGAGCATCGGCGAGGGTCTGGCCGACCCGAATCGACGTCGCATCCATGAGCTCGAGCGTCGCCGCGCCCGACGCCACGAGTGCGGGCAGCGCCGACGTGGCGGCGTGCAAGCTCGGAAACACCGCGATGCCCGTCGCCAGCAGCGTGCGCACTTCGACGGTGCGGAAGGTCGCCTCGGCGACGAAGCCGAGCGTGCCCTCTGAGCCGATGAGCAGATGCACGAGCAGGTCGAGCGGCGACTCGTGGTCGAGAAAGCTGTTGATGCCGTAGCCCATGGTGTTCTTGAGGGCGAAGTGCCGCTCGATGATCGACACCGAGTCGGGGTTCTCGCGCACGCGACGCTGCAGGGCTATGAGCCCCTCGACGAGAGCCGGTTCGCGTTCGAGCAAGTGCTGCTCGGCATCGGGGTGCGCCGAGTCGATGACGGTGCCCGACGGCAAGACCAGAATGACCGACTCGAGCGTGCGGTAGGTGTTCTCGTCGATGCCGCACGCCATGCCGCTCGAGTTGTTGGCGACGACACCACCGATCGTGCAGGCCACCTCGCTCGCGGGGTCGGGGCCTAGCCGGTAGCCGAACCGTGACAGCCGAGCGTTGACCTGTCGCACCGTCGCGCCGGGCTGGGCTCGCACACGGCGGCCGTCGTCGAGCACCTCGATGCCGCGAAAGCGCTGCCGCACATCGACCATGACGCTGTCGCCAGACGCCTGACCCGAGAGGCTCGTGCCGCCCGAGCGGAACGTGACGTGCCGGCCGCTCTCGGCCGCTGCGCGAAGAATGGCGCCGACCTCAGCGGCATCGGCGGCGACGACGACCACTTCGGGCGTGTGCAGGTAGTGCGAGGCGTCGCTCGCGTAGGCCACGAGGTCGATCGCGCCCGTGCGCACACGGCCGGGGTCGGCCACGGCACTCAGCAACCCGGCGAGGGGCATCGTCATGTCTCCTTCGATCTGCGTCGAGCGGTCGATTCGTCGTGCACGCGTGCTGCCGCGGTGGTCATGTGGGTCGCCATCGCCGACGCCGCGGCGTCGGGGTCTGCCGCTTCGACGCTGCGGAACACCTCTTCGTGCTCGGCGAGTGCGAGTGCTGCCGCGTCGGCATCGTGCACGGCGCGATCGTCGTAGACCTGCAGCAGCGACGTCGTCACGTGCAGCAGATCGATGACGTGACTGTTGCCCGCCGTGCGCGCGAGCTCGCGGTGAAAAGCTCGGTCTGCGCGCGCGAACTCGGCGAGATCGTCGACCGTGTCGCGCATGTGCTGCACGTGCGCTGCAAGCCTATCGATGGCATCGGGTTCGGCTCGCGAGGCCGCCATGCGCGCCACGAAGATCTCGAGGCCCGAGCGCAACTCGATGAGCTCATCAGTGGTGCTCGGGCCCACGAGCAGCCCCCACCGCAGTGTCTGCGGCAGCAACTCGCTCGCGCTGCCGCGCAGGTATGTGCCAGAGCCGGGCCGCACAGAGACGATGCCGAGAATCTCGAGAGCGGCGAGCGCCTCGCGCACGGCAGACCGGCCGACGCCGAGACTCTCGGCGAGGTGACGCTCGGCGGGCAGTCGCGTGCCGGGCGCGACATCGCCGCTGAGAAAGAGGTCGAGCATGCGCGTGGCGACGTTCGAGACCGCCGAGGCCGATTGCGCCGAACCGAGTGCGCTCGTGATGGAGTCGACACCGCGAGGCTCTGCCTCTGCACCCTGGGCTGCCATGCGCTCATGCTAGTCGTGGCCGCTTGCAATTGGTCAACCGGTTTGCCACTATGGGCCGAGTGAAGACTGCAGCGCGAGTGCCGACGACGGCCCTCTCTCGATCGGCGGCCCGGTCGTGATCGGTCTGGGCTCGTACGCCTTCTTCTGGCAGCTCTCTGACCGCAACCCCGAGCGCTTCGGTCTGCGCGAGGCGTTCACGGCGACACGAGCGCTCGACGTCGGTCTGTTTCAGATCTGCGACACCGAGTCGATCGCGAGCGCCGACGAGCGCGAGCTGAGCGGGCTCGTCGACCACGCCCGCGAGCTCGAGCTCACGATCGAGCTCGGCACGAAAGGTGTGGCACCCGAGCACCTGCAGGCGTATCTGCGCCTCGCCGAACGATTCGACGCGCGACTCGTGCGCTCGATGATCCGCTTCGACGACCGCATCGACTCGGTCGAGACAGCGCGGCAGGCGATCGCGAGCGTGCTCGACGACTTCGCCGCCGCCGATGTGACGCTCGCCCTCGAGACCTACGAGCTCATCGGCACACGGGTGCTCATCGACCTCGTAGCGTCGTTCGAGAGCGAGCACCTCGGCATCTGCCTCGACCCCGGCAACGTCGTCGCCAACTACGAGTCGCCGCGCGACGCCGTCGAGTTGTGCGCGCCGTGGGTGCGCAACGTGCACGCGAAAGACTTCGCGTTCGCCCGGCAAGAGGGTTGGGTGGGCTTCACCTACAGCGGAACCCCGCTCGGCACCGGTCGCCACGACTACGCGCACCTGCTGAGCACCGTCGCTCCGCGCGAGCGGGGCATCAACGAGATCGTCGAGCACTGGCTGCCCTGGCAGCACGACCCCGAGACCACGATTCGAACCGAGCGCGAGTGGACTGCTAGCGCGCTCGACTACCTGAGGAGCATCCGATGACCAGCACCACTCGCACCATCGCCGTGATCGGCGCCGGCGGAAAAATGGGGACGCGCATCTCTGACAATCTGCAGCGCACCGAGCACACCGTGCACTACGTCGAGAACTCGCCCGTAGGGCAAGAGCGCGTCACCGCAGCAGGCCGCGCGCTGAGCTCGGCCGACGACGCGGTCGCCGCCGCCGAGATCGTGATTCTCGCCGTGCCCGACCTCGCGCTCGGTGCCGTGAGCGCTGAGCTGGTGCCGAAGATGCGCAGCGGCGCCACCCTGCTGACCCTCGACCCCGCCGCCGCATACGCGGGCCTGCTCACGACGCGCGACGACGTGACGCAAGCCGTCGCCCACCCGTGCCACCCCTCGGTGTTTCTGCAGCGCACGACGCCCGAAGAATACGCAGACACCTTCGGCGGCATCGCGGCGCCGCAAGACGTCATCGCCGCGGTCGAGTCAGACGACCCCGACCAGCGCGACCTCGTCGAGACGACCGTGCGGGCGATCTATGCCCCCGTCGTCGACGTGCACTGGGTCACGATCAAGCAGCTCGCGCAGCTCGAGCCGACGCTCGTCGAGACGATTGCCTGCATGATCGGCGCCCTCTTGAAAGAGTCGCTCGACGAAGCCGTCACGACCATGGGCGTGCCAGAGCCCGCCGCCCGCGCGATTCTGCTCGGCCACGTGCAAGTGGCGCTCGCCAACACCCTGCGCGGCGACAACCCCTTCAGCGAGGCGTGCCTCATCGCCATGGACTACGGCCGCGAGGCGATCATCAAAGACGACTGGAAGAAGGTCTTCCGCGACGACGAGCTCGACAAGAACCTCGCGCGCATGCTGCACCTCGACCACATCGAGCGCTGAATGGTGAGCACGTTCGCTCAGCACGACGTCGTCGAACTGACGCTCACCGGCCCTGAGCAGCCTCTGCCGGTGGGCGCCGAAGCTCCCGTCACGGCGCTCGTCACGCACGACGACGGCGAGAGCATCTCGGTGCCGGGTTTCTGGGATGGCGGCCGGCGGTATCTCGTGCGCATCGCGGCCTCGCGGCCGGGCCGCTGGTCGTGGTCGACGCGCAGCGCTGCTGCCGAGCTCTCGGGCGCGACCGGTGAGTTCACGGTCGTCGAGAGCGAGCATCCCGGCCCGGTTCGCGTCGCGAACATGTTTCACTTCGCCCACGCCGATGGCTCGACGCACTGGCACCTCGGCACGACCGTCTACAACTGGATGCACCAGAGCGACGAGCTCATGGCCGAGACGCTCGACTCGATCGCCGAGGCCGGGTTCACCAAGCTGCGCTTCTTGGTCTTTCCGCAGACGGGCGCCCACGTGCCGCGCATTCCCGAGCTGCTGCCCTTCGAGCACGATGCCGACGGCGGCTTCGACGTGCGCCGGCCGGTGCCCGAGTTCTTTCACCGACTCGACGCCGCGGTCGAGGCGCTCGGTGCACGCGGCATGCAGGCCGACGTGCTGATCTTCAATGCGTACGACAACGGTCGTGTGGGCCTCGACGCGCTCAGCGAAGACGACGACGCCATCTACCTGCGCTACCTCGTCGCCCGGCTCGCCGCGCACCCGCACGTGTGGTGGTCGCTGTGCAACGAGTTCGACCTCATGCAGCGCCCGTGGTCTCGGTGGGATGCCATGGGAGAACTGCTGCGCGAGGTCGACCCCTACGACCGCTTGCGCTCGATTCACAACTGGATCGAGCTGTTCGACCACAACCGCCCGTGGGTCACGCACGCCTCGATTCAGAACGCGCTCGCTCCCGCCGACTTCGGGCGCGCCGTGCTCTATCGCGATGCCTATCGCAAGCCCATCGTGCTCGACGAGTTCAAGTACGAGGGCGACACGGTCGAGCGCTGGGGCAACCTCACCGGCGCCGAACTCGTGCACCGGTTCTGGATCACGACTGTGTCTGGCTGCCACGGCACGCACGGCGAGAGCTTCGTGAAGCCCGACGACGGCCTGCACATGGTCGAGGGCGGCACCCTGCAGGGCGAGAGCCCCACGCGGTTGCGCTTTCTGCTCGACACGCTGCGCTCACTCTGGGTCACCGGCCTCGACCCCATCGACAAGTGGGACGACCCCGCCTTCGTGGCGGGGGTCGCCCGGCAGCAGTACGTGCAGTACCTCGGCCGCTCGGCGCCTGCCGAGTGGGTCTTCAGGCTGCCGCAGGGCAACACGGGAGACCGGCTTCAGCCCGGTGACGCCTTCGAGGTGACCATCATCGACACGTGGAACATGACGCGCACGCCCGTCGAGGGCCGGTTCGTGCTCGACGACGTTCGCCGCAACGACGCCTTCGCGACCGCGAGCGAACCCGTACCCCTGCCGGCGGGCGAAGCGCTCGCCCTGCTCATCACTCGAGTCGACTGACGGAGACCCCATGACGAATGCACCCCGCACCCTCGGCGCCTCAGGCCTGCCCGTGAGCGCCATCACGCTCGGAACCTCGGGCCTCGGGCGCGACACCCGTCGCGGCATCGATGACGCGGATGCCCTGGCCCTCGCCGCGGCGATGCTCACCGGCCCGTTCCGTGCGATCGACACGTCGAACGAGTACGCGGGCGGGCGCAGCGAAGAGGTGCTCGGCGATGCACTGCGGCAGTCGACCGGCGACGCCCTGCCGACGATCATCACCAAGGTCGACCGCGACCCCGAGACCGGCGCCTTCGATCGAGACCGGGTCTGGCGCTCGTTCGACGAGAGCCGCGAACGGCTCGGGCTCGAGCGGTTCGAACTGCTGCACCTGCACGACCCGTACACCGTCACGATCGACGAGGCGCTCGCCCCCGGCGGAGCGGTCGAGGGCCTGCGCGAGCTCAAGGAGCAGGGTCTCGTTCGAGCGATCGGCATCGCCGCAGGCCCGCTGCCGCTGCTCGAGCGATTCGTCGACGAGGGAGCCCTCGACGTGCTGCTGAGCCACAACCGGTTCACGATCGTCGACAGCGACGCCCGTGAGCTGTTCGAGAAGGCCCGCTCGCTCGGCATGGGCGTCATGAACGCGGCGCCCTTCGGTGGGGGCATTCTGGGGGCGGGTCGAGCAGATCGCTACGGCTACCGCGAGATCGACAGCAGCCTGCAGCAGTGGCTCGACTCGGCTCGCGCCGTGTGCGCGCGACACGGCGTCGAGCTGCGCACCGTGGCGTTGCACCATTCGCTGCGCTCGCCGCTCGTCGACACGACCGTCGTCGGCATCTCGCGGCCCGAGCGCATGGCCGAGCTCGAGGCCATGGCCGCTGCGGTGCCGCCCGACGAAGTGTGGAGCGAGCTCGCCGATCTCGGCCCCGCCCCCTCGCCTTTCGCCGGTGCCGGGGCGTGAACGACGCCTACTGGGAGCGCATCGGGCCGAGCGTCGGCACGCGCCGACCTCGCGCCGACGCCCCCAGTGATGCACCCCGGCTGAGCCTCAACGGCGACTGGCGCTTTCGGCTCAGCCCGACCACCGCGGGCACCGGCGAGGAGTTTCTCGCCGACGACGTCGACGACGCGCAGTGGGATGCCATCGCCGTGCCCTCGCACTGGGTGCTCGAAGAGATCACTCCCCTCGCTGGCGGCCCTGCACGCTCGTTGCGCGGCGACGCCGAGGGTCCGCTCTACACGAACACGGCGCTCCCGATTCCGCTCGACCCGCCTCGAGTGCCGCACGAGAACCCCACGGGCGACTACCGGCTCGCGTTCGACGTGCCCGAGGGCTTCGGCACGCACGCGGTGCTGCGCTTTCGCGGCGTCGACTCATGCGCCAAGGCCTGGCTCAACGGGCATGAGCTCGGTCACTGGACGGGTAGTCGGCTGCCCGCCGAGTTCGACGTCACGGTGCGGCCAGGCCGCAACGTGCTGTGCGTGCGCGTGCACCGCTGGTCGATCGGCACCTATCTCGAAGACCAAGATCAGTGGTGGCTACCCGGCATCTTCCGCGACGTCGACCTGCTCGCCCGGCCGGCGGCCGCCATCGACGATCACCACGTGCACGCCGACTTCGACCCCGCGACGGGCCTCGGCACGCTGCGCGTCGACGTGAGCGTCGGCGACGGCAGTGCGGCACGCATCGCGGTGCCCGAGCTGAGCCTCGATCTCGACGCTGGCGAGACAGCGAGCGTGCCGGTGCATCCGTGGAGCGCGGATGCTCCGCGCCTGTATCGCGGCACGCTCAGCACTCGCGACGAGACCATCGAGCTCGCCATCGGCTTCAGGCGCATCGAGATCGCCGACGGAGTGCTGCTCGCCAACGGCCGCCCGCTGCGCTTTCGCGGCGTCAACCGCCACGAGCATCACCCCCGCACGGGCCGCACGCTCGACCGCGCGACGATGGTGCGCGACATCGAGCTCATGAAGCAGCACAACATCGACGCCGTGCGCACGAGCCACTATCCCCCGCACCCCGAGTTTCTGAGCCTGTGCGACGAGTACGGCCTGTGGGTCGTCGACGAGTGCGACCTCGAGACCCACGGCTTCATCTACGCCGGCTGGCAGGGCAACCCGCCCGACGAGCCCGAGTGGTACCCGATGCTCGCCGAGCGACTCGAGCGCATGGTGCACCGCGACAAGAACCACCCGAGCGTCGTCATGTGGTCGATGGCGAACGAGAGCGGCGCGGGTCGCGGGTTCGAGGTGCTGCGCGAGAGCATCCTGAGCATCGACGGCAGCCGGCCGATTCTGTACGAACGCGACCCCAGCTATCGAGATTCTGACCTCTACGCCGTCATGTACCCCTCGCTCGAGGCGCTCGAGCTCATCGGCCGTGGCGACGAGCCGCGCCCCGACGGCGTGAGCGACGACGACGATGCCCGACGTCGAACGCTGCCGTTCGTGCTCGTCGAGTACGCGCACGCGATGGGCAACGGGCCGGGTTCGCTGCAGGATTACGAGCGAATCTTCGACGCCCACCCTCGCCTGAGCGGCGGATTCATCTGGGAATGGATCGACCACGGCTTCGACCGCCCCGACCTGCCGGGCGAACGGGTCATGCACGGCGGTGATGTCGACGGCTATCGGCCGAACGGCGGACGGTACTGCCTTGACGGCCTGCTCTTCGCCGACCGCACTCCGAGCCCTGCGCTCGCCGAAGTGGCGAAGGCCTTCGAGCCTGTGCGACTCACGATCGACGGCGGCGACCTCGTGCTGCGCAATCAACGGCACGCTCGCGACACCGCCGACCTTCGAGTGACCTGCACGCTTGACCGTGACGGCGAGCGGCTCGCGCAGGCAGAACTGCCGATGCCCGCCGCACTCGCCGGGGGCGAGTCTCGTTGTGCCCTGCCGACCTTCGACACCGAGGCGGCCCAGGGCGGCGAAGTCTGGCTGACCGTCGAGGCGCGCACGCGCGACGACGCCCCCTGGGCAGCGGCGGGTCACGTCGTCGCGTGGGCGCAGCACCGGATGCCCGACCTCGAGCTGCCCGCGGCGCCAGCACGTGCGGCGCCCCCGCCCGCGCGCACCGTCACCCGCCGACCGAGCGGTGACGACGGCATCGCCCTGGGTGGGGCGCTCTTCGACCGCGACAGCGGCCGGCTGCTCGAGCTCGGCGGCGCACCCGTCGAAGGCCCCTGGCTCGACCTGTTTCGCGCCCCCACCGAGAACGACCGCGGGCAGGGTGGCCGCAACGACCTCGCCGCGGTGTGGACGGCGGTGGGGCTCGACCGACTCGTGCACCGCACCGAGCGCGTCACCCTGACCGGCGAGAGCCTCGAGGTCGTGACCCGCACGGGCGCCGCCGCCCACCCGCACCGAGTCGAGCACACCGCGAGCTGGCGTGCCATCGACGGCGGGCTCGAGCTCACGATGCGCGTCGAGTTTAAGGGGCCGTGGAGCCCCACCCCGCACCGCGCGCGCGACATCGTCGTGCCACGGCTCGGCTCCCGGTGGCGACTGCCGGCCGGCTACACCCGAGTCGAGTGGTTCGGTCACGGGCCGGGCGAGACCTACGTCGACTCGATCGAGGGTTCGCGGGTCGGGCGCTACGCGGCCGACATCGACGACCTCGCGGTGCCCTACCCGACGCCCCAAGAGAACGGCAACCGCAGCCGCACGCGATGGCTCGCCCTCGAGGGGCTCGGCGTGCCTGCCCTGCGCATCGAAGGTGCACCGCTCATCGACGTCACCGCCAGACGGCACACCTCAGAGCAGCTCGCCGACGCGCGGTCACCCCTCGAGCTGCGCGACTCGGGTCACGTCTGGCTCAACCTCGACCAGCGCCAGCAGGGTCTCGGCTCGGCGTCTGTCGGGCCGGCGCTGCCCGAGCAGTACCGAGTGCCGCTCGAGCCCGCGGAGTGGACGATCAGGCTGCTCGCCTGACGCGCCGCTACGGTGCGTCGAGGTGCTTGATGCGCGTGAAGAGATCGACCGGGCCGACCTGCCCGCCCTTGAGCAGCAGCTGCAGGCCGTCGACGGGGCTAGCCTCGGCCTCGGCGATGCAGACGACGACGTTGCCGATCGGGTTCGCACCGATGCGCAGCGACGCGATGCCGAGCCCTGCTGTGACCCTGCCCGAGGTGTCGCCGCCGCACACGATCACGCGCCGTGTCGCCGTCGCGTGCACCGCGTCGCGCACGATGCGCGCCGACGCCTCAGCGATCTGCTCGAGGGGCGGCACGCCAGTCTCGAGGTCGAGGCGCGCACCTTCGGCGCTCACCACCACGTCTCGACCCGCGGTGAGCTCTGCGATCACGCGGGCGCTCAGGGCCGTCGCCTCGGCAGCGTGGGTCTCGAGGGTCAGGATGCTCCATCCGGCGTCGCGCGCATGCTCGACCTGCTCGCGCGTGCGCGGCGAGCGGCTGCCCGAGACCACGAGCACCGGGCCGTCGCCGTCGGGCAGAGCGCCGAGCGGCGGGCTGGTGCTCGCGAGTCGAGAACGCGACCGCGCGAGCGCCGAGCTGAGCCCGCCCGAGCCGATCACGAACAGGGGTGACGACAGCTCCGCGCGACGCCAGAGCGCGTCGCCGATGAGCAGCAGGTGCTCATCGGTGACCGCATCGATCACGAGCACCGAGTGCTCGCGGGTGAGGCGTTCTGCGAATGCGCGCGAGTCGCCGATCTCGGTCACACTGATCGACTCGACGGGCAGAGCCGTCTGGTGAGCCAGGTGCACGGTGAGATCCGACTCGTTCATGGGAGTCGAGGGATGGGTCGACATGGTCGGCTGGCGATCGAGCCGGTAGACGCGGCCCGCTTCGGCCGCGAAGTGGTGGCCGAAGACGGTGTACCGCCCGAAGTCGGGCTGCGCGAACAGTGCCGGAACAGCATCCCCCCCGAATACCGACCCGGCGATCTCGGCGACGCGACCGAGACTGCCGATCTCGGGCGACGAGTCGGCCGTCGAGCAGGCCTTGTACTGCACGATCGCGGGCTCGAGCTCGCGAAGCGCGGTCAGCGCTGGCCGCACCTCGTCATCGAGCCGCTCGGTCGGCAGCGACCGAGCGATGCCGGCGATGCCCACCACGTCGACGGCCTCGGCCGCCGCGCGCAAGCGGTCAGCGTCTGGCCGCCCGACGAACAGTCGACCCGTCCAGCCCTCGAGGGCGAACTGCAGCAGCACGTCGACGCTGCCGGTGAGGTCATCACCGTAGTAGGCGACGGTGCTCTCAGGCACGAATGCCGCCCAGCGCCTCCACTGCTCGCCGCAAGGGCACCGACCTGCTGAGAGCACTTGCGAAGTCTTCGCCGCTCACCGCGGCGTCCCACGCCGTGCGCATGCTCTCGACCCCGGCAACCGCGCCATCGGGGTGGCCGTGAATGCCACCGCCCGCCATGACCAAGAGGTCGGTCGTGTCGACGGCCGCGTAGGTCTCGTGAGCGAGGCCCGCCCACTGCCCCGACGACAGCACCGGAACCGTCGACTCGAAGTCGAGCAGTGGTCGGCGCACGTCGGCGATCGAGTTGAACACCTCTGGGTCGCTCTCATAGAACTTGTTGCGCGGGCCGTTCGTATGCAGGTGATCTGCGCCGGCGAGGCGAGCAAGCTTCTGCCAGGCCGTGTAGCCGAAGCCCAGCTGAGGTGAACGCATGAGGGCACCGAGCATCGCACGGTGCGCGTGAATGGGCAAGGCAGACTTCTCTCGCACGAACGCGAGCCCCGGCAGGCCGACGAGGTTCGCGCACACCATGATGCACGTGCCGCCGTTCTCGAGAACCAGGTCGTGATTGCGCTCGAGCCGTGAGATGTCGTCGGTGATGTTGAAGGCGTACATGGCCTTCTTGCCCGTGCGGTCAGCGTGCCGCTCGATGACGGGCATCACCGCCTTGATGCGCTCTTCGAGCGGCGCATGCGGCCCATTCGCCTGCAGTTCGTCATCTTTGATGAAGTCGATGCCCGCACCGACGAGTTCGTCGACCACCTCGGCGAGCTCACTCGGAGCCAAGCCGATGCTCGGCTTGATGATCGTGCCGATCATGGCTCCCGAGTCGCGCGACATGAGTCGACGAGTGCCCGGCACGCCGAAGGCGGGGCCCGGGTACCGCTCTGCGAACGCTCTCGGAAGATCGAGGTCGATGAGCTTGATGCCAGCCATCTCGCGCAGTTCGAACAGGTTGCCCGCAACAGCTGCCAACAGGTTGGGAAGCGATGGCCCGAAGTTGTCGAGCGGGAAGCGAATGACGAGCCGCGCGCGGCGCACCGCGTGGGCGTCGCCTCTGAAGCCGGGCAGCGGGGTCTGGCCCGACAGCGGCAGCTCGTCGAGCGACACGACCTGGGCCGCGAAGCGCGCTCGCAGGTCGTCACTCTCGCGCTGAACCCGAATGAAGGTGCCAGTCGATTGCTCGCCGGCCAGAGCTTCGGCGGCGTGCTCGAGAGGCAGCGAGGTTTCGATCTCGTAGGTGGCGAGAACATGCTGGGCGCTCATGACCACACCACCGGCATCCACACCGACATCTCCGACGGGCCGCGATTGCCCCACGCGAAGTAGGGGATGAGCCTGACGGCGAACTCGTCGACGGCGTCGTGCGGCACATCGCTGTACAGCTCGGTGCCCGCGGGCGGGAGGGCGACCGCGGTGCCCTCGAGCGCGACGAGCTCGTGGCCGGCCACATCGACGGTGATCGGCGAGAACACCGCCGACCGACGAAGGCCCACTTGCTCGACCCGCAGGCCCTCGGGCAGATCGTGGCTCTCGACGGCATACACGAGCGGTCCGCGCACGACAGCGACCTGGTTGGTCACGTCTTCGGCGAGCCGGTGACCACGCAGCACTCGTGCGGGCATCGGAAGCTCGAGCACGATGCGGTCGCCCGCCTGCCACCGACGCTCGAGTACCGCGTAGGTCGAACTCTCGACAGCCGTGGGCACCTCGTCGTTGACCCTGACGGTGGCGCCGGTCACCCAACCCGGAACCCGCAGCTCGACACGCAGGTCGCGATCGGGCGCCTCGTCGACCGTGACGGTGACGGTGCCGTTCCAGGGGTAGTCGCTGACCTCGGTGAGCCGCACTCTCGCACCCGGCTCGAGCTCGGCATCGACGGTCGAGCCGCCGTAGAGGGTGAAGCGCACTCCGTCACTCGTGACCGCTGCCGCTCGCTCGTGAAACCGCGTGAGCACGCGGGCCACGTTGGGCGGGCAGCAGAAGCACGACATGTACCGCTGACGCAGCCGCGCGTCTGAGGGCGGAGGGTCGGGAATCGGTCGCAGGTTCGTGTCGCCGGGCATGCGCAGTGCGAACGGCAGCTCTCGCACCTGACGAAGGGGGTTGGTGTAGAAGAACTCGGTGCCCGCGAGGCTCACGCCCGAGAGCAGGCTGTTGTAGGCGATGCGCTCGATCACATCGGCGTAGCGAGCCTCACCGGTGAGCGCGAGCATCCGCTCGCTCCAGAAGATCATGCCGATGTTGGCGCACGTCTCGTTGTGGGCTGTCGTGTTCGGCAGCTCGTAGGGGCGACCGTACGACTGATGCACGCGAGAGATCTCTGACTGCCACGGAAAGCCGTAGGGCGATGCCCCGTCATAGAGTGCCCCGCACCCGCCCGTGATGTAGAGCTTCGTGTCGACCACGTCGTTCCACAGCCCGACGAGCACCGCTTCGAGCTCGTCGTCGTCGGTCTCGTTCACGAGGTCGGCGAGCCCTGCGTAGAGATAGTTGGCGCGCACTGCGTGGCCGGCGACGGTCTTCTGCTCGCGCACCGGAAGCCGGTCTTGGTTGTCGTCGCCGCCCTGAAAGTCGTCGCGAACCTCGACGAACTTCTCGGCGAGCCGAAGGTACTGGTCTTCGCCCGTCGCTCGGTACAGCTCGATGACCGCCATGTAGTGCGAGGGGCAGATGGCCGATCGGGCGAGTTCGAGGGGCTTGTCGTCGGCGAGGTGCTGCAGAAAGCCAGCGGCGGCGCGTGCCACCGTCAACAGAGAGTGCTCGCCGGTCACCTCGAAGTGCCGCACACCTACGCTGATGAGATGCCCGAGGTTGTAGGTCTCGAAGTGAAAGCGGTCGGCGAGGGCGAGGGCACCCTCGGCAGTGCGGCTCGCGATGAGGGTCGGAGTGTGCAGGTATCCGTCGTCACGCTGCACGCTCGCGATGAGCTCGACCGATTCGTCGATCATCGACTTGAGGGCATCGGTCGGGCGCACCTCGTACTCGTTCAGTGCGGCTTCGAGCCACTTGTAGAAGTCGCCGTCGAGAAAGGGAGGGCCAGCGTGGGCGCCCTCATCGAGCCCCGCAGCGATGCGGAAGTTGCGCCAGGCGGGGCTCACCGAGTCGTCGCGGAGGTCGTTGCCCATGGCGGGAACCGTGGTCTCGCCGATGCGACGCTGCACGCCGGCCCAGAACCCGCTGCTGAAGCGCACCGTCGCGTTCGATCCAGTGCGGCCCGAGCGCCCTTGCTTGGTGGTCGGCATCGAAAGGTTCCCTCCTGCGTCGAGGTCAGTCTGTCTGACGGGCGACGCTGCGCGCGACTGCGAGCGGGATCAGCATAGGAGCACCTGAATGTCTGCGCAAGCCTGCATGCATATTCAGTAACATGGGGCGGAGTGAATGAATATGCAACACTGACTGTTGACACAGGCGCCGAAGACGCCTACTGTCACTCCCGAAGGTTCACAATCACATCCGGTCGACGCCCGCGACGACCGCCGTCAAGGAGGACGCATGAATATCCGACACAGCCGCCGGCTCACGCTCGCGGCAGGTCTCTCTCTCGCTCTGGTCGTGCCGCTCGCTGCGTGCGCCGAGACCAGCGAACCAGGTGGCGACGACACCCTGAGCAACCTCGAGTCGTTCACGGTGCTCAGTGCCAACGAGAACGAGAACCTGCGCAACCAGCTCGACGCTCTCGCGGCGAACCAGTGCGCAGCCGAAAACGAGGTGCTGCCGCTCGAGCACCAGACCACTGCGCAGGCCGACACCGTGCAGACCATCACGCTGCGCGCGAGCCAGGGCGCACTGCCCGCTCACTTCATCGCCGGCACCGCACAGGTTCGCCCGAGCGGCGACCTGGGGCAGGCCAACCTCGTGCTCGACCTCGAGCAGGCTCTGACCGAGGCGGGCGCGTGGGGCAACGTGCTTCCGGCCGCTGCGTCGACCGTGAAGAACGTCTACGGTCACATGGTCTCGCTGCCGTACCAATACAACATCGAAGGCATCTGGTACAACAAGGCGATCTTCGAAGAGGTGGGCATCTCTGAGCCCCAGACCTTCGACGAGCTCATCGCGGCAAGCGACGCTCTGCTGGCCGCCGGCTACCAGCCGTTCGCCATGCCGGGTTCGGCCAACTGGCCCTTGACTCGACTGATGGGCATGTACATCCACCGCAACGTCGGCCCCGAGGCCATGATCGACGTGCGCGACGGAAACCGCGAGCTCACCGAGCCCGAGTACCTGGCTGGCGCGCAAGCGCTCGCCGACATGGCAGCGGCCGGCTACTTCGGTGAAGGCTTCATCTCGACTGAGCCCGCAGCCGCCAACGCGGCGTTCTTGTCGGGGCAGGCCGCCATGAAGTACGACGGATCGTGGTTCTTGAGCAACATCAACAACGCTGAAGAGAACCAGATCGGCGCCGAGAACGTGGGCCTCATGCCGTTCCCCGGTGTCAGCGGCGGCGCAGGCGACATCAACCACTGGGCTGCCAACGCCGGCACCGCGCACGCGGTGAACCCCGAGACCTACGACTCGCGGGTTGCCGACTGGCTCGTCTGCATCACCGAGAACTACGGTGCGCAGGCTCTCGAGAGCGCCGGGGTCATCTCGGGCTTCGCGGTGAACTCAGACGTGACGGGCGTGCCTGCCACGACCGCCGCCGTGCAAGAGACCATCACCACGATCGAGCAGACCGTACTCTGGTTCGAGGCGCTCTTCGACTCAGAGTCGAACTCGCTCGCGTCGTCGAACGTGTCGTTGCTGACGACCGGGCAGATGACGCCCGAGCAGTACATGACCGAGTTGCAGTCGAGCCTCGACTCGAACCGATAGGTGACACGCAAGGCCCGGCCGCGACCCTGGGGTGCGGCCGGGCCTTGCCATGACAGGAGTAGGCATCGATCATGAACCGAGTATTCGGAGATCGCAAGACGGTTCTCATCTTGCTGCTTCCCGCACTGGGCACGTACGTACTGCTGAAGGTGGTGCCGAGCGCGTGGTCGCTGGGTCTCTCGTTCTTCTCAGGCAACACTCTGCGCGGCTTCACGTTCGTCGGCTTCGACAACTTCGCGACCTTCGCCACTGACACCCGCGCGATTCACTCGCTGTGGATCAGCGTCTCGTTCGCGGTGATCGTCACGATTGCGCAAGTGACCTTCGGCTACCTGCTGGCCCTCATGTACGTCTTCATCCTGCGCAAGGGCTCGGCCTTCGTGCGCACTGCGGTGTTCTTTCCGATGGTGCTGCCCACCGTCGCGGTCGCCCTGCTCTTCCGCAGCTTCGTCGCCGTCGGCCAGAACCAGGGCCCCATCAACGATCTGCTCAACGCCTTCGGGTTCGACAGCGTCGAGTTTCTCGCCTCGACGATCGGCACCATGACGGTGGCCATCGTCATGTCGCTCTGGAGCTCGATGGGCTTCTACGCCGTCTTGCTCTACACCGGCCTGCTCGACATTCCTGAAGAGGTCATCGAGTCAGCGCGCATCGACGGTGCCAGCGGGCTGCGACTCGTGCGGCACATCATCATTCCGCTCTCGATGCCCATTCTTCTGGCGTCGGTGATCTTCAGCCTCAATTCGACGCTCAAGGTCTTCGACAGCCTCCTCGCCCTCAACAACGGCGGCCCTGGCACGACCACGGCCCCCCTCACGCTCTTCATGTACCGCACCGCGTTCGAATATGCCGACTACGGCTACGGCAGCATGCTCGCGCTCGTCCTGACCGTGCTGTGCCTCGTGTTCACACTCGCCGTCTTCCGGTCGTCGAGCAAGCGAGTGGAGGACTGATATGACTACCGCCATCACCGACGCCTCGCGCCCCTCTGGCCAGCCTCGCGGCACGCGAGTCGGCGCTCGACGCCGTCGCGCCATTCGCCTCGCACGCCGCATTCCCGTCTGGATCATCGTCACGGTCGTGCTCGTGATCGTGCTGTACCCGCAGGTGTGGCTCATTCTCGGGTCGCTCAAGACGCCGACCGAGTTCTTCACGAACCCCACGTGGGCGCTGCCCGAGAACTTCTTCAACTTCAACAACTACGTCGATGCGTTCACTCGCGGCAACGTGGCGATCAACTACCGCAACAGCATCCTGGTGACGATCCCCTCGGTGGCGCTCATCATCTTCTTCGGCGTCGCTGCCGGGTACGCGCTCGAGGTCATGATCTGGAAGGGTCGTCGGGCCACTCTGCTCTTCGTGCTCGCCGGCATCATGGTGCCGGGGCAGATGATTCTGGTTCCGCTCTTCATCGCCTACTTCCGTCTCGGCATCACAGACTCGCTGCTGCCGATGATCATCACCTACACCGTGATGGGCCTGCCCTTGACGACGTTCCTCATGGCGGCCTATTTCAGGTCGGTGCCTCGAGAGATCTTCGAGGCGGCGACGGTCGACGGTGCGAGCCCGTTGCGGTCGTTCTTCGTGATCGGGCTGCCGCTCATGCGCAATTCGATGCTCACGATCGGGCTCATCCAGTTCTTCAGCGTGTTCAACGACCTGCTGATCGCCCTGACGTTCACGACCAACCGCAACCTCGCCACCATCCAGGTGGGGCTCTTGAGCCTGCGCGACGAGTACGGCACGCAGCAGTACGGCCCGCTCTTCGCCGCGATCAGCATCAACGTGATCGTGCTGCTCATCATCTTCGCGTTCTTGAACAAGAAGATCATGGCGGGCCTGGCCGCCGGCTCACTGAAGGGATGACCATGTCGCAGCCAGCATCGACCAGAGTGGCCTTCGTGCACACGGGCGCCGTCGTGATCGAACCGGTCGCACGATTGCGCGCCGAGCACCTGCCCGATGTCGTCGCGGTGAACTACCTCGACGACCGCATCGTCGCCGACCTGGGCGCCGACGAGTCGCGCGAGTCGGTCGGCGCCCGGCTCGAGAACCTGGTCTCGGCCGCGAAGAGCTCGGGGGCCGAGGCGGTGATGCTCACGTGCTCGTCGATCTCTGGCTACGCGGCCTCACTCGAAAGCGCCGTCGGCATTCCGGTGCTGCGCATCGACGAGGCGATGGCAGATACTGCCGTCTCAGAGGGAGGCCGCATCACGGTGATCGCCACGCTCGCGACCACCAGTGCGCCGACGACCGCGCTGCTGCATGAGCGCGCAGCGCTGCTGGGCACGAGCCCCACCATCACAGGTGTCGTCGTCGACGGCGCCTTCGAGGCCATCGTGAGCGGCGACCGCGCCACTCACGACCGACTCGTCGGCGACGCGATTGTCGCCGCGAGTGCTGACAGTGACGTCATCGTACTCGCTCAGGCCTCGATGGCTGGTGCCGCCGACACGGTGAGCGTCGAGGTGCCTGTGCTCACGAGCCTCGAGCTCGGCATTCGCCGCCTAGGCGACTTCCTCGCTCGCTGACGCGTCGTCGGCACGCTCGTCGGCGAGCAGCGCCTCGGCGGTGACCACGTCGGTCACGAGCGTCGTCACCCAGCGGCCGTTCAGAGCGCCCAAGATGGGGGCGAGCTTTCGTGATCCACCGGCGACCCCGATGCGCCGCGGGATGGCCCGGAAGTCGTCGACCGGAATCGACACCGTGCGGTCATCGATGTCGCCGGTGATGAGAGATCCGTCGAGTCTGAAGACGCGGTGGCAGATGTCGCCCACCGCGCCAGCAGCCACGAGGCTCTCTGTCTCATCGGCAGAGAAGGCGTTGCCGCTGACCGCGAGCAGGTCAGAGGGTTGAATGCTGCCGATGCCGACCACGGCTGTGGTGAGCTCTTTCCACCGCCGGCCGACGTCGGCCAGGGCCGGGTCGCGCATCAGTCGGCGCTGCATCTGCTTGTCTTGCACGATGCCCGGGGCCTGCACGTAGACCGGGTTCGCGCCGAGAATGCGAGCGAACTGATCGACGAGTCGATGTGCCTGGCTCTGCACTTCGGGCACGCCGATGCCACCGAGCAGCTGCACGACATCGGTTGCGCCGCGACTCGGCAGGGGCCGCATGCGGTCGACCGTCGCGAGCAGGGTCTGGCTCCATGACGCGATGCCCACCTTCTCATCACCGCTCATGGTGGTCTCGAGATAGGTGGCGGCGGCCGCTCCGATCGCCGAGAAGATCTCGCGGTCGTCTGCCTCGGGGTCGACGTCGACGACCACGGCCTCGGCGATGCCGAACCGCTGCTCGAGCTCTTCTTCGAGCGCGGTGTGCAGGCCCGGTGCGATCGTGACGGTCGTCCTGACGATGCCGACGGCCGCGGCGCGCTTGAGCAGTCGAGACACCTTGGCTTGAGAGATGTTCAAGTGCGAGGCGATCTCCGCTTGCAGAATGCCGCGCTCGTGGTACATTCGCGCCACCTTCGTGAGCAGCCTCAGCTGCGCATCGACCGGCGGTGCGTAGCGTCGAGTCGTCACGAGAAGAGGCTCCATTCGAATGTTGATGCTGTAGCGCAATTCTATTCAGCGTGGTGGCAGAGTGGTAGCCATGGTTTCTGCGATCGCCGTCAGCGACACTCTCGAACGACTCGCGACGGGGTGCGAGTGGGCAGAGGGGCCCGTCTGGCTTCCGGCCCCTGGTCGCGTTCGCTTCAGCGACGTGCCGGGCAACCGCGTGCTTGAGTGGCACGCGGCGACGGGAGAGACGACGGTCTACAGCCACGACTCGGGCTTCGCGAATGGCCGAACGCTCGATCGCGAAGGTCGAGTGGTGCAGTGCTCGCACGGCCGTCGGCAGGTCGAGCGCGATGACGCCGGAACGATCACGTCGCTCTGCGCTGAGTGGCAGGGTCGGCGCTTCAACTCGCCGAACGATGTCGTGGTGACGTCAGACGGCGCCGTCTGGTTCACCGACCCTCCCTACGGCATCCATGAGAGCGGGCGAGAGGGCCACCCGGCCGAGCCCGAGTACGGCGGCTGCTTCGTCTTCAGGTTCGACCCCTCCAGCGGCGAGGTCGCCGCCGTGATCACCGACATGGTGCATCCGAACGGCCTGGCGTTCTCGCCCGACGAGACGACGCTCTATGTCGCCGACACCGGCTACCTGCAGATCGAGGGTGCACCGAGGGCGATCAGGGCCTACCGGGTGCGTGACGGCGAGGTCGCCGAGGGCCGCGAGGTCGTCGCGGTGACTCCCGGTGCCACCGATGGGCTTCGTGTTGATGTCGACGGCCGCATCTGGTCGTCGAGCGCCGACTCGGTGCAGGTCTTCTCTCACGACGGCGCGCTGCTCGAGCGCATCGCCGTGCCTGAGACGGTATCGAACGTGTGCTTCGGCGGGCCAGACGGCACCGACCTGTTCATCACCGCAACGACGAGCCTCTACCGGCTGCGGACGACGACTCGGGATGCTGCTGCCGTGCGTTCGCGGTGATCACGAGCCACTCACGACTCGCGCGCGAACTCGTCTCGCCAGAGGTGCTGCGCGTGAAAGCCGAGCCGCGACTGCGCCTTGGTCGTGTCGATGAGCGACTCGAACCGCCCGAGCGGTCGCGTGATCGGCGTGTCAGGAAACCAGGTGGCGGCGAGGTCGTCGCTCACGATCTCGAGCCCCGAGTCGGGCGCAGCGATGTTGTAGACCTCGAACCCCGGCTCGGCGGCAGCGAGGGCGAGTGATACCGCGAGGGCTCCGTCGCGCGCGTCGATGTAGGTGCCGATGAGGTCGCGACGGTAGCTCACGTCGGCGGCGCGCGCGAAGGTGGAGTACTGCCCGGGTGCGACAACGTTCGTGAAGCGCAGTGCGGTCACCGACAGTGAAGGCTTCCAGCGCACGAGCTGGGCGGCCATGGTCTCTTCGAGCACTTTCACGAGGCCGTAGGTGTTGTTGGCCTCGCTCGCACTCTCGTCGACGGGCAGCGCTGCGGGAGCATCCATGAACGGAAACCCCATGGCGGTGATGCTCGAGGCGTAGACGATCGTCGGAATGCCGACTCGCATCGCCGCGTGGAAGACGTTGAAGCTCACCGTCATGTTCGAGTGGAACGTCGTGACATCGGGCACGAGACCATTGACTGGAATCGCGGCGAGGTGCACGAGGGCGTCGAGCCCCGAGTGGCGCGCGGTGATGCCGTGCAGGGCGTCGAGCACCTGCCCGTAGTCGGCGAGGTCGACGCGTGTGAAGCCGACTCCCTGAGGGCCCGCGAGGTCGAAACCGATGACATCGTGGCCGTCTGACCTGAGTTGCTCGACGACGTAGCGCCCCAGGGTTCCTGAGCTACCTGTCACGGCGACGTGCATGAACGGCCTCCCGGGGCTCGTGCGGTTCTGGGTGCATCACCTAGTATGACAGCGACAGCATTCTCATGCATGGCTGCACGAATATTCAGTGAGGACTCTTGTGACTGCCCGCATTCTCGCGCTCACCGTCGAGCACCACCGTGAACCCCTCGGCATCGGCGAGGCGCGACCGCGACTGTCGTGGAAGTCGAGCGCCGGGCCCGGCTGGGTGCAGAAGGGCTATGAGGTCGAAGTGTCGCGCGGCACGACGACGACCTTCAGCGTCGACTCGCCCGACCAGGTGCTCGTCGACTGGCCAGACGCTCCGCTCTCGTCACGCGAGCGCGCCGTCGTGCGGGTGCGCGTGCGCGGCGCCGACGACGAATGGTCGCCGTGGAGCGACGAGACCCATCTCGAGGCGGGGCTGCTCGCCGCGCGCGACTGGCGCGCTGCTCCCGTCGGGCCAGCGTGGCCAGAAGACCCCGAGTCAGACGACCGACGCGCCGCCCTCGTGCGCACCACGTTCACCGTCGACGCCGACCTGGTCTCGGCACGGCTCTACGCGAGCGCCCATGGGCTCTACGAGGCAGAGATCAACGGTGCGCGCGTCGGCGACGACGCACTCTCACCCGGCTGGACGGTCTACCCGCAGCACTTGCGGTACTACACCTACGACGTCACCGCGCACATCACCCAGGGGCAGAACGCGATCGGCGCCTGGCTCGGCGACGGCTGGTATCGGGGGCGACTCGGGTGGCGAGGCGGCTTTCGCAACCTCTTCGGCAGCGACTTGTCGTTCATCGCGCAGCTCGAACTGGTCTACGCCGATGGCCGCCGTCAGACGATCGCGACCGACGGCTCATGGTGCGCGGCACCCGCTCCGATCGTGCGCTCGGGCATCTACGACGGTGAAGACTACGACGCACGCGACGAGTTCGACGGCTGGTCGACTCCGCGCTTCGACGCGAGCGCGTGGAGCGCGGTCGCCATCGCAGAACGCGACCCGGCAACGCTGCGAGCGCCCTCGGGGCCGCCCGTCAGATGCACGCAAGAGGTGCGGCCCGTCGCGGTGCTGCGCACGCCGTCAGGCGCTGCGGTGCTCGACTTCGGTCAGAACCTCGTCGGCCGGCCGCGCATCAGGGTTCGCGGCGAGCGCGGGGTGACCGTGACGATGCGCACCGCCGAAGTCATGCAAGAGGGCGAGATCTACACGAGGCCGCTGCGGGATGCCCGCTCGACCGACTCGTACACGCTGGCCGGCCGTGCCGCACCCGAAGAGTGGGAGCCGCGCTTCACGTTTCACGGCTTCCGGTATCTGCAGATCGACGGGTGGCCCGGCGACCTCGATGCCGCCGTCGACCTCGGCGACATCGTCGCGCGGGTCTATCACTCTGACCTGCAGCGCACCGGGTGGTTCGAGTCGTCGAACGACATGCTCAACCAGCTGCACGAGAACGTCGTCTGGAGCATGCGCGGCAACTTCGTCGACATTCCCACCGACTGCCCGCAGCGCGATGAGCGCGTCGGCTGGACGGGCGACCTGCAGGTCTTCGCCCCGACCGCGAGCTTCTTGTTCGATACGTCGGGCATGCTCGCGGGGTGGTTGCAAGATGTCGCGCGCGAGCAGCTCGATGACGGCACGATCCCCTGGTACGTGCCCGTCATCCCCGCTCATCACATGTGGACTCCCATCAGACCTGGCGCGGCCTGGGGAGACGTGGCCACCTTCACCCCTCTCACTCTCTTCGAACGCTTCGGCGACCTCGGTGTCGTCGAGCGTCAGTTCGAGAGCGCTCGACGCTGGGTCGACCTCATCGACTCGCTCGCGGGCGACGATCACCTCTGGAACGAGGGCTTTCAACTCGGCGACTGGCTCGACCCCGCCGCACCCCCGCAAGACCCGGCCGATGCGCGCACCGACCGGCACCTCGTGGCGAGCGCCTACTTCTGCGCTTCGGCACGCAAGGTGTCGCAGATGGCAGCGCTGCTCGGCCGAGACGACGACGCTGCGCGCTACGGCACGCTCGCTGAGGCAGCGCGCGACGCCTTCGTCGGCGAATACGTGAACGACGACGCCACGATGACGAGCGATGCCCAGACGGCCTACGCGCTCGCACTCGCCTTCGATCTGCTGCCCGCGTCGCTGCGCCGGCCTGCGGCACGTCGGCTGGCAGAGCTCGTGCGCGAATCGGGCAACCGCATCGCGACCGGATTCGTGGGCACGCCGCTCGTCTGCGACGCACTGAGCGCAGAGGGTGAGCTCGAGGCGGCCTACGACCTGCTGCTCGAGACCGAGTGCCCGTCGTGGCTCTACCCGGTGACGCAGGGCGCGACCACGATCTGGGAGCGCTGGAACAGCCTGCTGCCCAACGGCGAGGTGAACCCCGGCACGATGACCTCGTTCAACCACTATGCGCTCGGCGCCGTCGCCGACTGGATGCACCGTGTGGTCGCCGGCCTCGCCCCCGCGGCTCCCGGCTATCGGCGCATCAGGTTCGCCCCGCGACCCGGGGGCGGTCTCACGTGGGCGAGGGCCGAACACGAGACCCCCTACGGCCGCGCGGCGATCGCCTGGAAGCGAGAGGGCGACGAGCTCGTCATCACGATGCGTGTTCCGGTGGGCACCGAGGCGGTGCTCGACCTGGGCGATGACGATGTCTACCCACTCAGCTCGGGCGAGCACGAGGTGCGTGCCGAGTGGGCTACCGTCGCATCATGAAGACTGCGCTCGTCGTTCGCGGAGGCTGGGATGGCCACCAACCCCGAGAAGCGACTGAGCGGTTCATCCCTCATCTCGAGCGCAACGGCTTCACGGTGCGCGTCGAGGAGGCGACCGAGGTCTACGCCGACGCCGACTACATGGCGACCGTCGACCTCATCATGCAGGCGAACACCATGAGCACGATCGATGCCGCTCACCTCGCTGGCCTCACCGCCGCGGTGCGCAACGGAACAGGCCTGGGCGGCTGGCACGGCGGCATCGCTGATTCGTATCGCGACAGCGCCGACTATCTGCACATGATCGGAGGGCAGTTCGCCCACCACGCGGGCATCGAGCCCGAGAAGCGCATCGGCGAGCAGTCAGACAATTACCTGACGCACACCATCGAGATCGTGCCCGAGCGCCGCGACCACCCGATCGTTGCCGGGCTCGACGACTTCGAGCTGACGACAGAGCAGTACTGGGTGCTGAGCGATGCCTACAACGACGTGCTCGCGACGACGACGATCGCGGCACGACCGTTCGACGCCTGGCAGCGGCCCGTGGTCAGCCCGTCGGTGTGGACGCGTCAGTGGGGAGCAGGCCGCGTCTTCGTCTGCACGGCCGGGCATCGCGTAGAGGTGCTCGACCACCCGTCGGTGCGCACCATCATCGAGCGGGGCTTGCTGTGGGCGAGCCGCTGAGAGTCGGCGTCGTCGGTATCGGCACCATCTCTGGCCAATACCTGCGATCGATCGACTCGCTCGCAGACCTGCACTTGGTCGCCGTGAGCGACCTCGATGCCGCGCGGGCGATCGCAGTCGCCGACGCTCGGCCCGGCGTGCTCGCCCTGAGCACGCCGCAGTTGCTGCAGCGCGACGACATCGATGTGGCGCTCAACCTGACCATCCCTGCCGAGCACACGACGATCGCCCTCGCAGCGATCGAGGCGGGTCGTGGTGTCTACGGCGAGAAGCCGCTCGCGACGAACACCGCCGACGGTCGCCGCATCGTCGAGGCGGCCGCGGCCGCGGGAGTTCGCCTGGGCTGTGCTCCCGACACCGTGCTGGGCACGGGCGTGCAGACGGCACGCCGTGCGATCGACGACGGCGTGATCGGCACACCCATCGCCGCGACCGCGACCATGGTGACCCCCGGCCACGAGCGGTGGCATTCGGCACCCGACTTCTACTATCAGCCCGGTGGTGGCCCGCTGCTCGACATGGGGCCGTACTACCTCACGGCGCTCATCACCCTCCTGGGCCCGGTCGTGGCCGTGTCGGGAATGGGCAGCCGGATGCGCGGCAGTCGCGTGATCGGCACCGGCGAGCGGGCGGGCACCGAGATCTCTGTGGCCGTCGACTCGCATGTGACCGCTCTGCTGCAGCACGCAAGCGGCGCGCTCAGCACCGTCGTGATGAGCTTCGACGCCGTCGGTACACGGTCGGCGAGCATCGAGATTCACGGTGAATCGGGCACGCTCACGGTGCCCGACCCGAACCGGTTCGACGGCGCCGCCGAGCTGTTGTCGCTCGGCGACAATCAGTGGCGCACGCTCGAGGTCAACGCCGGCTACATCGACGCGGGCCGGGGCGTCGGCCTGGTCGATCTCGCTGCCACCCCACCCGGTGCCGAACCGAGAGCCGGCGGCGAGCTCGCCCTGCACGTGCTCGACGTCATGCAGTCGATTCTCTCGGCCTCGCGGATGAAGTCCACGCTCGAGATCAGCACGACGGCTGCCCGCCCACCGGCTGTTGCCTTGAGCGAGCTGGCTCGACGCTGACGCGCTCGTCTGGTGCACTTGTATAACAATCTGCTACTGTCGCCGACATGAGCAGTGAAGCCCTCGCCGTCACCCGCGTGCCCGATGCGGTCTACGAGGCACTGCGCGAGAGCATCCTGACCCAGCGCGAAGCACCCGGAACCGCCGTCACCGAGCAGGCGATCGCCGACCGCTTCGGCGTCGCACGGCCGACCGCCAAGGTCGCCCTCGAGCGGCTCGTCGCCGACGGGCTGCTGCGGCGCACGGCGCACAAGACCGCGCGAGTGCCCGAGCTGACGCGCGACGACATCGCCGATCTCTACGCCAGTCGCGCCGTCGTCGAAGAGGCAGCCCTGCGCAATCTCGCGGCCGACGGCGTGCTGCCGGTCGCCGCAATCGCCGCACAACGGATGCTCGCCGATGCGGCCGCGTCGACCGCTCCCGATGCCGCGCCGCTCGCGCGAGCCGACATCGCGTTTCACCGCGCACTCGTCGAAGCGCAGCACTCGCCGCGCCTGGCCCGCCTGCACGCGCTGCTCATGGGCGAGATCGAGCTGTGCACCGGTCAGGTGCAGGCGCACCGCCTGCTCGCGCTCGACGACGTCGTCGCCCAGCACCAGGCCATTCTCGACGCTGTCGCCGCCGGCGACCGCGAGCTCGCCGGCACCCTCACGCGCGCGCACATCGAGGGCGCGCGCGACCGCCTGCTCGCCCGCTACGACCTCACCCACGCGAAGGACTGAACCATGGTGAAACGCCGTTTTCCGCGACCGCGTGAGCTCGCACCGCTCATGCGCTTCAAGTCGCCCACATTCAATGCCAAGAAGCGCCGCCTCGACGCCGCGCTCACCATTCACGACCTGCGGGCGATCGCGCAGCGGCGCACGCCCAAGGCCCCCTTCGACTACACCGAGGGCGCGGCCGAGGGCGAGCTGAGCCTCGCCCGAGCACGCCAGGCCTTCAGCGACATCGAGTTTCACCCCGCGATTCTGCGCGACGTGAGCCAGGTCGACACCGGCTGGCATGTTCTCGGGTCACGAGTCGAGCTGCCCTTCGGCATCGCGCCCACCGGGTTCACGCGCATGATGCAGACCGAGGGCGAGATCGCGGGGGCGTCTGCGGCGGCGGCGGCGGGCATCCCGTTCTCGCTGTCGACGATGGGAACGACGAGCATCGAGGATGTTCGCGCAGCGGCACCCGAGGGCCGCAACTGGTTTCAGCTCTACATGTGGAAAGACCGCGAACGGTCGATGCAGCTCGTCGACCGGGCAGCTGCCGCAGGCTTCGACACGCTGCTCGTGACCGTCGATGTTCCCGTGGCGGGGGCGCGGTTGCGAGACAAGCGCAACGGCTTCTCGATTCCGCCTGCGCTGACGGCGGGAACCATCATCAACGCTCTGCCCCGCCCGTGGTGGTGGTGGGACTTCTTGACGACCGAGCCTCTCGCGTTCGCGAGCCTGTCGAGCTGGAAGGGCACGGTCGCCGAACTGCTCGACCACATGTTCGACCCCACCGTCACCTATGACGACCTGGCGTGGATCAAGCAGCAGTGGCCAGGCAAGCTCGTCGTCAAGGGAGTGCAGACGGTCGATGATGCGAAGCGCCTCGCCGACCTCGGCGTCGACGGCATCACGCTCTCGAACCACGGCGGTCGGCAACTCGACCGTGCACCCATCCCCTTTCACCTGCTGCCCGCCGTGGTGCGCGAGGTCGGCAACGACACCGAGGTGCACCTCGACACGGGCATCATGTCGGGCGCCGACATCGTGGCGAGCATCGCGCTCGGCGCGCGCTTCACCCTCATCGGCCGCGCCTACCTCTACGGCCTCATGGCCGGCGGGCGGGAGGGTGTCGATCGGGCGATCGAGATTCTGCGCGAAGAGATCGTGCGCACCATGAAGCTTCTCGGAGTACGCTCGCTCGACGAGCTAGAACCGGGGCACGTGACCCAGTTGCAGCGGCTGGTACCGCGCGGCTGACTAGGCCGGGCCCCGTCGCGAGGCTGTGGTGGTCTTCGCGGCGGGGCCCTTCTCTTCGCCTCGAGCCCACTGCGTGATCTCGAGGTCAGCGGCGACCTGCCGAAGGTACCCGGCGTAGCCGCCCGCTGTCCGCCCTTGCAGTCGGCCCGACGTCATGACTTCGGCGCGATCGCTCGCGATGATCGCTGCATCCATCGCGACGAGTCGATCGACGAGGTCGTTGTCTTCGTGCTCGGCAAGATGCGCGAATCCGCCGACCGACCGGTACGTCGCCGCGCGCACCCCGAGATTCGCGCCGTGCACGTGACCGTTGGGCTTGCCGCGCTCATGCGTCGCACGCCACTGCTCGACGTGGGCCGCAGAGAGGTCGGCGAAGTCGGGGCGCACTGTGCCGACGATGACGTCATAGCCTGCATTCGCGAGCATGACCTGCTCGTGGATCCAGTGGGGTGGCACGACAGAGTCGGCGTCGGTGTGGGCGAGCCACGTGCAACCCTGATCGAGCGCGATTCGTGATCCGACGCTGCGCGCGGCGCCGACATTGCCATCGTTGACTCGACGCACGATGACGTCGGCGAAACTCGACGCCACCTCCGCCGTGGCGTCATCGCACGAGTCGGCCACGACGACGACTGTGACGGGCACAGTGACGCGCTCTCGAGCGACTGCGAGCGCGTCGAGACAGCGAGCGATGAAGGCTTGCTCGTCGCGGGCGGGCACGACCACGCCGACGTGCACTAGATCAGCCCCGTGCGGCGAGCGACCGAGCGACCGTCGCGTGAGAACACCGCGAGGATGAAGTCGGCTTCGCTGTGGTGCGCGATGAGCGGAAGCCCGCGCGCGACGACGCGGCGATGCACTTGAGCGCCCGTGAGCGGGTAGTCGCCAACCGGATGCCTCCAGTGGCAGACGAGCAGCGTTCCGCTCGCAGTCATGGCGTTCTCGATCTCGTCGAGGAGGGCGTCGAGGCCTCTGGCGTCGAAGTAGTACCCGGTCTCTGAGAGCACGATGAGGTCGAATGGGCCCTCGGGAAAGTCGCGCAGAGCATCAACGCGCTCGACGCGTGCACGTCGACCCAGTCGACGCCGCGCACGATCGACCGCAGCTTGAGCGATGTCGATCGCGAGCACCTCGTCGCATCGCGCTGCAAGAGCTTCGGTCAGCACCCCGATCGAGCATCCGATCTCGAGGGCACGCTCGTACCGTTCATCAGGCAGGCTCGCAACGGTGATCGACAGCTTGCGCGACTCGTACCACCGAGACTCGAACCCCCACGGGTCGCGATGCCTGGCGTACACGTCGTCGAAGTAGTCGCTCGGCATCGAGTTCGTGGTGACAAAGAAGTACTCAGTGCCACGGTCGAAGTTCGCGAGCATGTCAGGGCGCAGCACCGGAGCATCGCCGCCCATCTGCGACGGAAAGTCACGCAGAGCGCGCTGCTTGAGCGCGCGATCAATCTCGACGGCGACCATGCGACCCCATGGAACGTCTGCCGACCCCGGTTCGGCCCAATGCCACATCCACACGGGGTACTCGAGCAGTACGCGCGAGCCGGTCAGTTCGGCCACGACCTCACCGACCACGCGATGATCGCGGTGCCCGTCACCACGCCAGGGTGCCACGATGTGCGCCGCGGGTGAGGCCGACTCGATGAGCGGTTCGAGCAGCGACCGCACGGTCTCTCGCTGCTCAAGCGTTCGCCCGTCGGCGAGACGCAACTGCAAGAGCGACGCGTCGGGCGCGACGCGCGTCACGGCAGAGGCGAGCTCACGCGATCGCTCGTCGGCGATCGCCGGGTTGCCAGGGTGCGAACCGGCACCATCGGTCACGACGATGACCTTGATCGGCACACCCCGACGCGATGCTTCAGCCATGAGCCCCCCGGCACCCAGCGTCTCGTCGTCGGGGTGCGCGGCCACGACGACGAGCTCGACAAGGTCGTCGAGGGTAAAGCGGGGCGCTGAGCGGAGTCGTGCATCTCGCCGCCAGGCCTCGGGGTCGGTGCCTGCGACGCGACTGTCGAACGTCACCATGGGCGTCGCTCGCTGTCGGTCAGAGACGCACCGAGCGAAGCGAGATCTCGCTCGGCGCGATGCTGGCGCACATAGAGCTGCAGGTCGGCGACTCGCTTCGTGTACTCGACGTCGAGCGCGAGCGGCGCAGGGCCGAGCACTCGGTGCGCGCGATCGATGATCTCATCGCAGACACGGGCGACGGTCGCCCGCACGCGCTTGGCGGTCAGTCGATGGGCTCCGTCGTCGAGCGTCGCCAGTTCGGCGGCCTCAGCGATCGCTCGTCGAGCGGAGTGCAGCAACTCGTCCACGGCACCGAGATGTGCGAGAGCGTGGGGGTCGCGCGATGCTGCCGCAGCGTGGAGCACGGCGCGGGCGATGCCGACGGCCCCTCCGTACCAGCAGGCGGCGACCCCGACACCGCCCCATGCGAACCCCGGCCTCTGCAGATACCACCCAGGCCCGCCGACGGGCACCGCCCTCACTGCGGTGAAGCGCACCGGTGCGCTCGGAATCTCGGTGAGCCCTCGTGCTACCCACGCCGAGTCGTCGACGGTGACTCCCTCGTCGAGATGCACCGCGAACAGCGAGCGCTCGTCGTCGCCCTCGACGCGCGCCGTGACGAGCGCGGCATCGAGACGGCCTGCCAACGAGCACCACGGCTTCACACCGTCGAGCGTCGCAGTCTGCCCACTCGGCGTCGCGACGAGTGGCTCGTCGCCTCCCTCTGCCGCGAACACTCCCCACAGCAGTGCCGTCACCTCGAAGCCGTCGAACGCCGTGCGGCGAGCATCCCGCAGAATCGAGAGGGCGTCGATGTGCGGCTCGATGGTGCGCGCTGCACCGACGTCGACTGACGCGAGCGTCGCGAGGGCCTCCCATTCGTCGATCAGGTCGCGGCGGGGAGCAGCGGTGAAGACTCGGCCCAGTGCTTGGGCAGTCGCGAGTGAGTCGTCGAGCTCACGCGGGGCGTGGCGAGCGGCGAGCACCGTCATCGGCCCCGCGTCGTGCGGTGTCGAGTCGATGGTCACCGCCGGTAGCGAGGTCATGCAGTCAGCTTTCGATGTGAAACGGGCAGTGCCGCGAGCGAGTCATGCTCGTCACTGTCTCGCGTCGCCGACATCGCATCAACGGGTTGACACGGCACTCACTCTCTGTCGTGGTCGCTCGGAGAGCAAGGCCCTCACGCACCTAGCTCGATGCCCGCGCAGTCTTGTCGATCGCCGTGAAGGGCCCGGTGACCTCGTCGAGCCAGCGCACGAGACCTCGTTGGCGCTCAGCATCGAAGGTCACCTGCTCGGCCTGGGTCAGCTTGCCGATCTCGACATAGCCGTCGTTCACACCAATGTGGGTATCGCCGAGGGCGAGCGCAACCGCGTGCCGCCCCGTGATGCGCGAGGTGGTCGCCTTGGGGTGCAGCGCCATGATGGGCATGATGTTCTTCCACACCCAGTAGCGGAAGGCCGACATGTCGCGCACGAGGCCGGTGCCGACCGTCAGCCCGGGGTCGTACGTGTTGAGACGTCGACCCGTCGCGGCGAGCCGCTCGGCCCAGACGTGCGCCGCGGTGACGAGCGCGAGCTTGCTCGAGGCGTAGGCGATGCCGCCGCGCTCACGCCCGGCGGCCTCGGTCGGGGCCTCGTGCGGGTCGGCGGTGGCGAGCTCGGCGGGCGCCTGCCACTGCGGGTCGGGGATGAGATTGAACGACTGCTTCTTGCCGCGGTGCGTCGACGAGCCCATCACCACGACGTGCCCACGCGGTGCCAGCAGCGGCTCGAGGCCGGTCACGAGCAGATGCTGAGCGATGACGTTGACGGTGAAGGTGCGCTCATGGCCCTGCTCGCCGCGCTTCGCGCGCGACATGAACTGCGTGCCGGCGTTGAGCAGGGCCGCATCGATCGGAGCGATCACTCCTGCATCGATGAGGGCTCGCCCCTCGGCGAGCGCCCGCTGCACCGAGGCGAGGTCGGCGAGGTCGACCCGCACTCCGTGGGCAGTGAGCCCCGCGATTCGCGCCTGCTCGAGTGCGGCATCCAGAGCAGTCGCATTGCGGGCGAGCAGCAGCAGGTGGGGGCGGGAGGGGTGCCGCAGGAGCGCGCGGAGCATTCCGACGCCGATGCCGCTGGTCGGGCCGGTGAGGAGGACGGTGGGACGAGTGATGTCAGAAACTGTCATAGCTGCAGAATAGGTGATGTCATGAACTGACACAACTGGGTCTCGACCGACACTAGAGTTGCCGCATGCCCCGATGGCCCACCGACTCTCGCGCTCGACTCGTCGATGCTGCGCTCGGTCTCTTCGTCGAGCGCGGCTACGGGGCGACGACGATCGACGAGATCGCCGCGCGGGCCGGGGTGACGGCGCGCACCTTCTTTCGACACTTCGGCGACAAAGAAGAGGTGCTGTTCTCCGACGACGACTCGCTCATGCCGCACCTCATCGCGACGATTCTCGAACCGACCGGGCCGGTGTCGGCCGAGCACCTCATGAACCGCGCGCTGACCTCGCTCGCCGAGGCCATGCAACCGGGGCGCGACGTCCTGCGCGCCCGGCAGCGCATCGTCGACACCGAGGTCTCACTCACCGGCCGCGAGCTCGCCAAGCAGGCGCGCTGGCAGCAGGCGGTCACCGAGGCGCTCATCGAGCGCGGGTTTGCCGCCGAGCACGCCGACGTGCTCTCGGCCATCGGCTTCGCCCTGTTCGTGCGCTCGCTGCACACCTGGCTCGCCGACGACGACGGCCCCGATCTCGTGCATCGAGTGCAGGATGCCCTTCCGCGAGTGCGCACCGTGCTCGACGTCGTCAGCTCGCGATAGCGGCAGCGCTCACCCCGACCGTTCGACGATCGCGGCACTGAGTGCAGCGATGGGGTCTTCTGCAGCCCCGACGCGCGCCAGCAGCGTGAAGTCGACTTCGCCGAGCTCGGGCAGCTCGAGGGTCGACGGCAGGGCGGCGAGGTCGCCCGGAATCAACGACGACGGAAACACCGCCACGCCGAGTCCCGCACGCACCGCTGCGAGTGCACCGTTCACCTCGCGCACCGTGCACGTGACCCGCCACGTTCGGCCGGCACTCTCGAGCGCGTCGATCGCGCGCGTGCGCGACAGGCTCGGGTTGGGGTAGGCGATGAGCGGCACCGGGCCGGCCTGCGGCATGACGAACCCGCGGTGGGCCACCCACACCATGCGGTCTCGCCGCACGCGCCTGCCCGTGGTCTCGCCGCTCTCGTGCTTGACGTACACCAGGTCGAGCTGGCTGGCCTCGAGGCGCCTGATGAGGGCACCGCTCTGCCCCACCGTGAGCTCGAGGGTGATCTGCGGGTTCGACTGGCGAAAGTCGCGCAGCACCTGCGGCAGCTGGGTGAGGGCGAGATCGTCGGCGGCGCCGAACCGCAAGCGCCCGCGCATGGCTGAGCCGCGAAAGTATCCGACCGCCTGATCGTGCGCGGCGAGAATGGTGCGCGCGAACCCGAGCAGGGCATCCCCGTCATCGGTCAAACGCACCGCGCGCGTGTCGCGATCGATGAGAGTGCGGTCGCACGCTGCCTCGAGCTTGCGCACGTGCTGGCTGATCGTGGGCTGACTGAGCGACAGGGCCACGGCGGCTCGGGTGAAGCTGCCCAGATCGGCGACGGCTACGAAGCTGCGCAAGAACACGGGGTCGAGCACGGTGCCGCCTTTCATTGCGTTTCGTCATGTCACTTATAGCCGTCATTATTGCTCGCTATGGCCGGGGCGACCATAGGGTGGATGCACTGCCCACCGCTCGCGACTGAAGAACCGTGCCGAATCCCACCGCTCCAGCGTTTCCGCCCACCGAGCCGATTCCGGTGCACCGCGGAACTCCGAGCCTGCGCGACTCGTTCTCATCGCTGCAGGTGCTCAACTACCGCCGGTTTCAGGGCTCGCAGCTGCTCGCCCACACTGCTGGGTGGATGCAGCGCATCGCCACCGACTGGCTCGTGCTCGAGATCACCGGCAACATCGCCGCCGTCGGTCTGACCGTCTTCTTGCAGTGGGGCCCGATGCTGCTGCTGGGGCCGTACGGCGCCGTCATCGCCGACCGCTTCTCGAAGCGCAAGCTGCTCATGGTCGTCTACTCGGTCTTCGGCGCCCTGAGCGCGCTGCTCGCCACACTCGCCCTGACCGGCGTCGTCGAACTGTGGCACGTGTACGTCATCTCGGCGGTGATCGGCTGCGTCTTCGTCGTCGAGAGCCCCGCCCGCGTCGTGCTCGTGAGCGAGATGGTCGAGCCGAAGCTGCTGCAGAACGCCATCAGCCTCAACGCCTCGGTCTTCCACTTCGGCGGCTTTATCGGGCCGGCCGTCGCCGGCGTCATCATCGCCGTCGCCGGGTCGGGCTGGGCCATCGGCGCCAACGCGATCGCGGCGACCGTGGTCGTCATCACCCTCGCCACGCTGCGCAGCGACGAATTGCGCATCCTTCCGGTGCAGCCGCGGCAGAGCGGCCAGATTCGTCAAGCTCTGCGGTACGCCCGCTCGAAGCCGACCATCTTCTGGCCGATGCTCATGCTCATGTTCGTCGCCGTCTTCGGCATGCCGCTGCCCGTGATTCTCACCGGCTTCGCCAACGAGGTCTACGAGACGGGCTCGACCGGGTACGGGCTCTACACCTCGCTCGTCGCCGTCGGCGCCCTCACCGGCGCTCTGCTGTCGACGCGGCTGCGCACGCTGCGCCTGCGCACCATCATCACCGCGGTCATCATCTACGGAAGCCTGCAGGCCATGGCCGGGCTGGCGCCCTGGTACGCCGTCTTTCTCGCGCTGCTCGTCGGAGTCGGCATCGCCAGACTCGTCTACGCGATCATGGCCGACTCGCTCGTGCAGCTGAGCTGCAACCCGGGCATCCGGGGCCGCGTCATGTCGTTCTACGTCATCATCATGGTCGGCGGGCAGGCCATCGGCGGGCCGCTCATGGGCAGCCTCGCAGAGCTGCTCGGGCCCCAGACCGCGCTCGTCATCTCGGGCTCGGTGCCCGCGCTCGCAGGTGTCGTCATCGGCATTCTCATCGCCCGCTCGGGCTCGTTGCGGCTGCAGGTGCGGCTCAGACGCGGCGAGTCGATTGTGTCGATCGTGGCGAGCTCGCGCATCACTCCCGCCGAGCGTTAGGGCTACGACGTTAGGGTCGACACCATGGTCGACACGCGAGCAGCCACCCTTCTCACCGACGTTCTGGCCGAGCACGGCGAAGGTCCGGTCTGGTTCGATGCCACCGGTCAGCTGCGATTCGTCGACATGCTCGCGGGCGAGATCGTGACGATCGACGGCTCGGGCGCCCTCGTCGAACGGCTGCGCGTCGGCGACGTCGCCGCAGCCTTCCGCCCGCGGGTCGACGGTGGGCTCGTGATCGCCGTCGAGCGCGGCTTCGCGCTGCTGTCGGCCGAGGGCGACCTCTCGACGCTGCCCGAGATATGGAGCGACCCTAGCGTGCGCATGAATGACGGCGCGTGCGACACCCAGGGTCGATTTCTCTGCGGAACGATGGCCTACGACGCCGCTGAGGGTCGAGGCTCGCTGCACCGCCTCGAGCTCGACGGGTCGACCACCACGGTGCTCGACGGCGTCACCATCTCGAACGGGCTCGCGTTCGGCGCCGACGGCGCGAGCGCGGTGTATGTCGACTCGCCGACGCAGCAGGTGCGCCGCTATCGGCTGCCCGCCGACGATGGCCCGTGGGCAGACTACGAGGTGGTCGTCGAGATCGACCCCGCCGAGGGCACCCCAGACGGCCTGTGCGTCGACGTCGAGGGTGGCATCTGGGTCGCGCTGTGGGGCGGCTCTGCCGTGCATCGCTACACGGCAGACGGCGAGCTCACCGACGTCGTCACGCTGCCGGTGAGCCACGTCACCGCGTGCACGCTCGGTGGCGACGACGGCCGCACGCTGTTCATCACGACCTCGTCGGTCAAGATCGATCGCGCACTCGAGCCTCACGCGGGCGCCGTCTTCTGCACCCGAGTCGACGTGGCTGGGGCACCCGTGCTGGCCTCACGCCACTGACTCGCGCCGTAGGCTCGACTCATGCAGTTCTGCGTCTTCACCGAGCCCCAGCAGGGCGCCACCTACGACACGATCGTCGCCCACGCACAGCACGCTGAACGACTCGGTTTTCACGCCTGGTTTCGCAGCGACCACTACCTCGTGATGGGCGACGACGACGGCCTGCCGGGCCCCACCGACGCGTGGACCACCCTTGCAGGGCTCGCCCGCGAGACGAGCACGATTCGCCTCGGCACCCTCGTGAGCTCGGCCACTCACCGGCACCCCGGCATCCTGGCTGTGCAGGTGGCGCAGGTCGATCAGATGTCGGGCGGTCGCGTCGAGTTCGGTCTGGGCACCGGTTGGTACGCGCGCGAGCACGAGGCGTTCGGCATCCCTTTTCCTGACAAGCGGTTCGGCATGCTCGACGAGCAGCTCGCGATCATGACCGGCTACTGGGCCACCCCCGACGGCGCCACCTTCTCGTTCGAGGGCGACCACTACACGCTCGTCGACGTGCCCGCGCTGCCCAAGATCGTGCAAGAGCGCATGCCCGTCATCGTCGGCGGCGGCGGGCCGCGAAAGACGCCCCAGCTCGCCGCTCGCTATGCCACCGAGTTCAACATCGGCTTCCGCTCGCTCGAGAGCTTCGCCGAGGTGATCGCCAACGTGCGCGCGATCTGCGTCGAAGAAGACCGCGACCCCGCCACGCTCGATGTCTCGATCGCGTGGCCGACCGTCGTCGGCCGTGACGCGGCCGAGATCGCGCGGCGCTGCGCCGCCGTGGGCATCGACCCCGCGTCAGACCACGGCGAGCGGCTCGTCGGCACTCCCACTGAGGTTGCCGACCGGCTCGGTGCTCTCACCGAGCTGGGGGTCGATCGCGTCTACCTGCAGACGATCGACATGACCGACCTCGAGCACCTCGACCTCATCGCGGCCGACGTGCTGCCGGCACTGACGTGAGCGGAGCATCCATGACCCCCTCGTTCTCTGCCGCCGCCGAGTGGACGCGCCGACACGTCGACGCCGGCCGCCTGCCCGTCGCCGTGCTCGGCATCGCCGACACGAAGGGAGTGCTGCACCTCGAAGCCTTCGGCACCGACCAGGGTCGCACCGCCGCAGTCGACGACCGCTTCGCGCTGTATTCGGTGACCAAGCCCCTCGTCGCTCTCACCGCCATGCGGGCGGTCGAACGCGGTCTGCTCACGGTCGACACTCCGCTTCGGGATGCCCTACCCGAGTTCGCACACCCGCAGGTGGCCCTGCGGCACCTCGTGAGTCACACATCGGGCATCGTCGATCTCGTGCTCGGCGCACCCGCGCACGGCGGTGCGACCACCCTGCGCGACGCCGTCGAGCGCGCCCCCCTCGAGTTCATCACGGGCACCGCCCGCCGGTACAACAACCTCGCGTGGGCCGGCGTCACCGCCCTCATCGAGCACGCCACCGGGCGCGACTTCGAGGCAGAGTTCGCCGAACTGACGGCCGCGGTCGGCGCGGCTGGTCTGTCGTTCGACACCGACGACGTGCACGCGCTGCACGGCGGCGCGCGCTACGCCCACGACCCAGCCGATCTTCTGCGTCTGCGCCACCCCGCCGCCGGCGCCGCCGCGCGAGCCACCGACCTGCTCGCCATCGGCACCTCGCTGCTGACCGACGATGGAGCCGTCGTGAGCTCGGCGACGCTCACCGCGATGCAGCGACCGCTCACCGATGGGCTCTACATCATCGACGCCGACCCGGCGAAGCGGTTCGAGAACTTCGGTCTCGGGTTCAACCTGCCGCGCCGGCCCGGCCTCATCGACCACAGCGTGTTCGGGCACGCGGGCTGGAGCGGCACCCAGTTCTGGGTCTCGCCGAAGACCGGGGTGTGCGTCGTGCTGCTCACCAACCGGCTCGATGCGACCGAGCCCGACGTAGGGGTGCGCTTCGACGAACTGCAGAACACCGTCTTCGCGAGGGCGTGATCGTGGCCGATCGACCCCACATCATCGTGCTGCCGGGCGGCGGGTACACCCATCACGCGAGCCACGAGGGCGAACCCGTCGTCGAGTGGGTGCGCTCGCTCGGTCTCGACGGCTCGGTGCTGCGCTACCCCGTGTCGACGAGGCACCCCGGCCCGATCGAGGCCGTGCGCTCGCGGGTCGCCGAGCTGCGAGCTGATGGCGTGCAGCGGGTGGGCATCCTCGGCTTCTCCGCAGGCGGCCACCTCGCCGGCCACGCGGCAAGCCTCGGCCTCGTCGACGCGGCGGTGCTGTGCTACCCGGTGGTGTCGATGCTCACACCCACGCACGCGGGGTCTCGTCACGCGCTGATCGGCCGCTGGGCGCCGCCGTGGAGGCGCGCTGCGCTGTCGATCGAGCGGCTCGTGACGCCCCGCATGCCCCCGACGTTCCTGTGGCACACGGCCGAAGACTCCGGGGTTCCGGTCGAGCACAGCTATCGACTCGCTCGCGCCCTCGCTCGCCACGCCGTGCCGCACTCATTGCACGTCTACCCGCACGGGCGGCATGGGCTCGGGCTCGTCGCGGGCGTGTCCGATGGCGAGGCCGCCGGGGCCGCTGTGCACTGGACGCGCGACTGCGCCGAGTGGCTGCGTGAGCTCGGCTGGGTCGACTGAGCGACCCTTGACAGGCAACCTTTTAGTTGCCTAATCTTGTCCCGTGGCGCCTGACCAGATCTTTCGGGCGCTGGGCGACCCCGTTCGCCTGGCGATCGTGGGCATGCTGCTCGACCGCGATGGTCAGGCGCTGTTCGAGATCTGCACACGCTTGATCGCGCACGGCATGTCGATCACACGTCAAGGCGTCGCGAAGCACATCGCCGTACTCGTCGACGCCGGCGTCGTCCGCGCAGAACGCGACGGGCGCACCACCCGGCACCACCTCGAGCTCGACGCTCTGGCCACGGCCCGCCGCTGGTTCGAGCCCCTCCCTGCACCGAACCCCTCTCGCCCTACTCAGGAGACATCATGACCATCGCCCCCCTCACCACCACCACGTCGGTCTTCGTCGACGACCAGCACCGCGCGCGCGACTTCTACACGCGATTGCTGGGCTATGTGATTCGTGCCGACATTCCGCTCGGTGAGCACCACTGGCTCACCGTCGGCCTGCCCGATGGCGCACCGAGCCAAGATCTGTCGCTCGAACCGAACGAGCATCCGCAAGCGCAGGCGCTGCAGAAGGCCCTGCGAGAAGAGGGCATTCCGTTCTTCTCGATCGGCGTTGCCGATGTGACCTCTGCGGTCGAGCAGCTTCGCGCCGACGGGGTCGAGATCGTGCAAGACGTCACCGATCTCGGGCCGGTGTCGGTCGCGATCATCGACGACACCGTCGGAAACCTGGTGCAGCTCGCGCAGCTCACGAACTGAACCCAGCGAGCCTGCTACGGCAGCGGCCCCAGCAGGTCGGCGGCCACGGTCGCGTGCACGGCCTCGGTGTCGCTCGGGTGGTAGATGCCCGCGAGCACGTCGCGCTGCAGGCGGCTGAGCTCGGCCGACGAGCGGTAGGCCCCGCCGCCCGCGATGCGCATGGCCTGGTCGACGACGTGCCGCGCCGTCTCGACGCTGCGATGCTTGAGCCCCGCCAGGTCGCGGTGCCACCGCACCCCCCTGTCGACACCCTGATCGCGATCGCGTGCGACGGCCTGCAGTTGCGGTGCCAGCGCGTCGAGGGCGAGCGCAGCATCCGCAATGCGCCAGCGGATGTCGGGGTCGAGAGCCTGCACCGCCCCGCTCGAGCGCAGGCTGGTGCGGCGCTGCGCACTCTCGACCGCGAGCTCGAGGGCGCGATCGGCAAGCCCTGCGTAGACGCTCGCGATGAGGGTGTGAAAGTTGGCCGAGATCGCCAGGGTGTAGGGGTCGCCGCTCGGCCCGACAGGCAGCAGGCGGGCCACTCGCCCATCGGTCACGACGGCGCCGTCGAGCCTCGTCGTGTGGCTCTGAGTAGCGCGCATGCCGAGGGTGTTCCAGTCGGGCACGATCTCGATGCCGCTGCTCTCGCGCGTGAGAAAGCCGTGCACGAGCTGCGGCTCACCCTCTGCCGGGTCGTGGCGACCGAGCACGCCGAGCCGCGTCCAGGCCGGCGAGAGCGTCGTGAAGATCTTGGTGCCCGTGAACGCCCAGCCCGCTGCTGTGCGATCGACCCGCGTCACCGAGTCGCTCATCACCCGATCGTTGCCCGCCTCGCTGATGGCGAAAGCGAAGAGCTCACCCCGCTCGGCGTCGTCGAGCACCCACTGCAGGCTCGCGTCGCCCGCGGCGAGCAGGTCGCGCGCGACGCCCACCCAGACCAGGTGCATCGTGAGCCCCAGGGCCGTGGCCGGTGCGTGCGCGGCAAGCGCCCTCTGATCGGCGGATGCTGCGCTCAAGCTGCGCGATCGCAGATAGCCCGCCGCGCGCAGCTCGTCGAGGTCGTCGGTGAAGAACTCGTTGCGCTCGTCGTAGCCGGGCGCACGCTCGCGCACGCGCCGCAGCAGCTCGGGTGTCAGCACGCTCGACATGCCCCCACGCTACTCGTGCACCCCCGAGTGGTCGCTTGTCGTCGGATCGCCTGACGGATGCGACGACAACTGACCACTCGTCCGGCTCCGCCGAGGGCGAACGGCGCCCCACGGTGTCACATCTCGGCACTAGCATCGCGCGCATGGCATTCATCGAGGCGAGCGAGCTCGTCAAGACCTACACCCCGAAGGGCGCGCCCGTCGTGCGCGCTCTCGACGGCCTCGACCTCGAGGTTCCGCAAGGCACTGTCACCGCCCTGCTCGGGCCGAACGGCGCCGGCAAGACGACGACCGTCAAGGTGCTCACGACGCTGATTCGCCCCGACTCGGGTCGCGCCGTCATCGACGGCGTCGACGTGCTCGCCGACCCGCAGTCGATTCGCCGCATGATCGGCGCGAGCGGCCAGTACGCCGCCGTCGACGAGAACCTCACGGGCTTCGAGAACCTCATGATGGTGGGCCGGCTCTACCACCTCGGGTCGAAGGTGGCGCGACAGCGGGCGACCGAGCTCATCGAGCTGTTCGACCTCGTCGAGGCGCAGAACCGCCCCGTCAAGGGCTATTCGGGTGGCATGCGGCGCCGCATCGACCTCGCGGGCGCGCTCGTCATCAAGCCGCCCGTGCTCTTTCTCGACGAGCCGACGACGGGCCTCGACCCGCGCAGCCGCATCGGCCTGTGGGACATCATCGAGACGCTCGTCTCTGACGGCACCACCGTGCTGCTCACGACTCAATACCTCGAAGAGGCCGACCGGCTCGCCGACTCGATCTCGGTCATCGACAACGGCCAGGTCATCGCCAAGGGCACCGCAGACGAGCTGAAAGCCTCGGTCGGCGGGCAGCGGGTGGCGCTCACGGTCGTCGACGAATCAGACGGCGATGCGGTGCGCAGCATCCTCGCGAGCCACGGCACAGGCGAACCTGTCGTGACAGGCGGCCGCACCTGGGTGGTGCCCGTCGACGACGGGCCCGCAGCCCTCGCCGCGATCGTCGCCGCCACCTCGACCGCAGGCATCGCCCTGCACGACGCCGGCATGCGCCGACCGACCCTCGACGACGTGTTCTTGCAGCTGACGGGCCACGTGGCAGAAGAGAGTGACGAGACGACGGAGGCAGCAGCATGAGCACCCCCACGGTGAGCAGTGAGCTCGGGCGAGCATCCACGACCCTGCAGCCGATTCCGGGCGGCCCGATCTCGCGATTCTTCAGCGACGGCTGGGTCACGACGTGGCGCAACCTCATGAAGATCGTGCGGGTTCCCGAGATTCTGCTTTTCACCCTCATTCAGCCGATCATGTTCGTGCTGCTGTTCTCGTATGTCTTCGGGGCGGCGATCGAAATTCCGGGCGACGGCTACACCTCGTTCTTGATGGCCGGCATCTTCGCGCAGACCGTCGTCTTCGGCTCGACCTATTCGGGGTCGGCGATGGCGCAAGACCTCAAAGACGGCATCATCGACCGCTTTCGAACGCTGCCGATGAGCGGCGCCGCCGTGCTCGTCGGGCGCACCAATGGCGACCTCGTCATCAACGGTCTGTCGATGGTCGTCATGATGGGCACCGGCTGGATCGTCGGCTGGCGCGTCAACTCGTCACTGCCAGAGTTTCTCGCCGGCGTCGCCCTGCTTTTGCTGTTCGCCTACGCGTTCTCATGGGTCATGGCGTTTCTCGGCATGGCGGTCAAGAGCCCCGAGGTCATCAACAACGCCTCGTTCTTGATCCTCTTCCCGCTCACGTTCATCTCGAACGCCTTCGTGCCGAGCGAGCGGCTGCCCGACCCGCTGCGCATCTTCGCCGAGTGGAACCCGGTGTCGTCACTCGTGCAATCGGCGCGCGAGCTGTTCGGCAACGTGCCCCCCGGCACGCCCGTCGGCGATGCCTGGACGGCGCAGAACCCCATCGCGACCGTGCTCATCGGCATCGCGGTGCTGCTGCTCGTCTTCGTGCCGCTGTCGATTCGCAAGTTCGCGACGCTGTCGCGGTAGCGGTCGTCTGCTACGACAGCGCGTCGGCGAGCGCGCGGATGCCCCGCTCGACCTCGGCGAAGCTCGTGCTGAGCGGCGAGAGGCCGATGCGCACTCCGCTCGGGTGCCTGAAGTCGGGGATCACTCCCCGCGCCCACAGCCGCTCGACGGCGATCGCAGCGTTGGGGTGGTCGATCGTCAGGTGGCTGCCCCGCCGCGCTGCGTCGCGCGAGGTGCTCACCGTCGCACCCGGAATCAACGAGTCGACGAGCTCGATCGCATAGTCGGTGAGGGCGATCGACTTCGCACGAATCGCGTCGATGCCGGCCGTCTCGATGAGGCGCAGCATCTGCTCGAGCGCCACCATGTTGAGAATGGGCGGGGTGCCGCTCACGAGTGACCCCACGCCCGGCGCGGGCGTGAACCCCTCGGTCATCGAGAACGGTGCGGCCGCCCCGAGCCAGCCGGGAATCGGGTTGCGCAGCGTGGCGTGGTGCCGCTCGGCGACGTAGGCCCACGCGGGGGCACCCGGGCCGCCGTTCAAGTACTTGTACGAGCAGCCCACGGCGTAGTCGACGCCCCAAGCGTCAAGCTCAAGCGGAACAGACCCGACGGCGTGCGAGCAATCCCAGATCATGAGCGCGCCCGCCGCCTGCACCGCCGCCGTCACCGCGGGCATGTCGGCCCACCATGAGCTTCGGTACGCGACCCCGCTGAACAGCGCGGCGATGGTGCGCTCGCTCACGACGTCGGATGCCAGCTCGGGGGTGACGCCGGCGTCGAGCGGGGCATCCACCCACCGCACCGTCAGCCCATGGTCGTCGGCCAGCCTCTCGAGAATGAAGCGATCGGTCGGAAACTCGTCGCGCAGGATGACGAGCTCGTCACGACCGGGTCTGGCGGCGATCGCGGCGCGCAGCAGCTTGAAGATGAGCACACTCGTCGAGTCGGCCACGATCGTCTGACCGGATGCTGCGCCGAGGCATGCCGCACCGATGCGGTCGCCGAGCTCGGCCGGGCGGGTGAGCCACAGCTCGTCCCAGCCGCGGATCAGTCGGCCGGCCCACTGCGTGCGCACGAACTCGTCGAGGGCTGCGGGCACGCTCGCCACCGGCCGCCCGAGCGAGTTGCCGTCGAGATAGGCGACGAGGTCGTCACCCGGCACGAAGTGCGCGGTGTATACGGCGAGCGGGTCGGCCGCGTCGAGCACGGCCGCGCGGGCACGCAGTTCTGCAGGGTTCGAGCTCATGCCGCGAGCCTAGCCGCGGGGCGCGAACGCAAGCCCCGGCCGTTGCACCGCGAGCCGCACATCGTCACCGACCTCGGGCAGCTCGACCGCGGCCATGCGCAGCTGCACCGACGGCCCGTCGACGAGGTCGGCGGTGATCATCGCGTCGTGGCCCGCATACGAGATGGCCGCGACGCGCGCGTCAGCGCCTGCCGCCGCCTGGGCGAGCAGGTCGGGGCGAGGGATGATCCACTCAGGGCGCAGCATGAGCCGCACCGAGTCGCCGTCGGCGGGAGTGAAGCCCACGGCAGCTGCTTCGACCGAGCCGAGCGCGCACACGACGCGGCCGTGGCGCCACTGGCCGACCAGTTCGACGACGTCGCCGACGAACGAGGCCACCCAGTCTGAGGCGGGGTGCTGATAGATCTCTTCTGGTGTGCCGAACTGCGCGAGGCGCCCGTCGTGCAGCACGGCGACGCGGTCGGCGAGGGTCAGCGCCTCTTCTTGGTCGTGCGTGACGAGCACCGACGTGGTGCCTTGCGCGCGCAGCAGTTCTGCCACTTCGCGACGCAGGCTCACCCGCAACTGGGTGTCGAGCGCGGCGAAGGGCTCGTCGAGCAGCAGCAGGTCGGGGCGCGGGGCGAGGGCGCGAGCGAGGGCGACGCGCTGTGCTTGACCTCCCGAGAGCTGGTGCGGTGCTCGCCCGGTCAGGTCGCCGAGCCCGACGAGCGATGCGAGCTCGGCGATGCGAGCTGAGCGCGCCGCCCCCCGAGCGCGCGACACGGCGAAGCCGATGTTCTCACCCACCGACAGGTGCGGAAACAGCGACGCCTCTTGCGGCACCCACCCGACGCCGCGCTTCTCGGGGGCGACGGTGCGGCCGGCGCGCGAGATCTCGCGGCCGCCGATGGTGATGGTTCCTGCAGTCACCGGCAGCAGGCCAGCGATGGCGAGCAGCAGGGTGGTCTTGCCGCAACCGGAGGGCCCGAGCACGGCCACCAATTCTCCGCTCCGGATGCTCACTGAGACGTCATCGATCGCCAGCGTCGACCCGTGGGTCACGCTCAGTCGGTCGACGACGAGGTCGCTCACAGTTCCTCCTTTGCCGCACTGCGCACACCCGACAGAATCACGGCCGGCACTGCGGCGACGAGCACAAGGAGCGCCGCATAGGGTGCCGCGGCTCCGAACTCGAACACCACCGTGCGGTTCCAGAGCTCGGTGGCGAGGGTCTGCACCCCGGTCGGGCGCAGCAGCAGCGTCGCGGGCAATTCTTTCATGGTGGCGATGGCAACCAGCAGGGCGCCGATTCCGATACTGGGCAGCGCGAGCGGCACGGTCACTCGCCACCATGCTCGCAGCGGTGAGTCTCCGAGGGTGCGTGCGACGGCGATGAGTCGCGGTGGCACGTCGCCGAGGCCGGCGCGCATGGTTCCGATGGCCTTCGGCATGAACAGCACGGCGTAGGCGAAGACGAGAACGGCGATGCTCTGATAGAGCACGGGCACGACGGCGAGGGCGAAGAACACGAGCGAGAGCCCGACGACGATGCCGGGCAGGGCGTGACCGAGGTAGCCGACCGACTCGATCGCAGTGACGAGCCGACCGCGGTGGCGGGCGGCGAGCGCTGCGATCGGCAGTGCCAGCAGCACGGCGAGGGCGGCCGCGGCCAGAGCGACTCCGACGGTCGAGCCGACGGCGCCCAGCAGGCGGGGGGCGTCGATGGCGCGCAAGGTCTCGGCTTCGAGCAATCGAGTCAGCAGCCCCAACATGGGTATCGCGACCCCCACGAGCGGTGCCGCGGCCACGATGGGCAAGAACGACAGAAGCGTGACACGACCGACCGTGCGCGGCGCAATAGCGCGAGCGGCCGCACGCGGCAGCTGCCGACGAGCGGCGCGCTCCCCCGTCACGACCACGAGCGCGAGCACCACGAGCAGCAGCGCCAGGGTCGCGGCCTGCGCACGGTCGAAGCTCGCCGAGTATGCGGCGTTGATGCCCCACGTGAGGGTCTGAAACCGCATCATGGCTACGAGCCCGAAGTCGCTGAGAGCGTAGAGCGCGACGAGCAGCGATCCGGCGATCGCGGCGGGGCGCACGCTCGGCCAGGTCGCGACGATGAAGGCCCGCAACGGCCCGCGCCCCAGCGTGCGGGCGACTCCTTCGAGGTCTCCGGATGCTCCGCGCAAGGCCGCCGCCACCGGCAGCGACACATACGGAACCGTGACGGCCGTGAGCAGCAGCCAGCTCGGCAAGAATCCGTTGAGGCCTGGCTGTGCGACGAGCCACCCGTATCCCGCGAGGTACGACGGCACCGCGAGCGGCAGTGCAGATATCAGCAGCCACGTTCGCGCGAACGGCACTCGCACGCGTGTGAGTACGAACGCGACTGCGGTGCCGAGCACGAGCGCGCTGGCCGTCGTGGCCGCGGCGAGACCGAGCGAGTTGGCGGCGTACTCGAGCACTCGCGGTCGAGCGAGGGTCTCGACGATCGTCGGCAGGCCGGACTCGACTGAGCGCACGACCAAGTAGACGAGCGGGATGGCCGCGGCGGAGGCCGCCACGATGGCCGCGACAACGAGCGCGAGTGGCGGCCGCCGGTGCGCCGAGAGTCGGCTGAGCGCCGCGGGGGTGGGCCGGGCATCCGGAACCCCCGCGGCGCTCGAGGCCAGCTCAGGCGCGACGATCATGTGACTAGTGCATCACGATCCAGCTGATGCACGACAGTGACCGAAGTCACTGCCGCCGGTCAGATGAGCCCGGCGTCGGCGAGCAGCCGCTGGGTCGCCGCGAGGTCGTCGAGGTCGCTCAGGTCGAGCTCGGGGTTGACGAGGCCGTCGAGGCTCGGAAGACCCGCTGGCGCGTCGACGCCGGGCAGCAGCGGGTACTCGTAGGTCTGCTCGACGAAGTAGGTCTGGGCCTCGAGCGACACCAAGAAGCGCACGAACTCGAGTGCATCGGCATCGTCGGCCGCGCTCGTGAGAAGGCCGGCACCCGTCACGTTGACCATCGAGCCCGCGTCGCCCGCCGTCAAGAACTTCAACTGCGCGCGCATGTTGTCTACACCCACCTCGGCCGCCGAGGCGAACCAGTAGTAGTGGTTGATGAGCCCGGCGTCGAGCACGCCTTCGTTGGCGGCGGCGAGAATCGCCCGGTTGTTCTCGAACAGCTGCGGGCCGTTGGCGGCGAGGGAGTTGACCCACTCGGCAGCAGCGTCTTCGCCTTCGAGCACGCGCAGTGCTGTCACGAATGACTGGAAGCTCGCGTTGCCGGGGGCCACACCGAGTCGGCCGTTCCACTCGTCGGTGACGTAGTCGTCGATCGTGTCGGGCAGCTCGTCGGCGGTGAACCGCTCGCCGTCGTAGACGACGACGCGCGCGCGACCGGTGACGCCGACCCAGGTGCCGTCGGTCGAGGTGAAGCCTGCGGGCACCGCGCCGGCGATGTCGTCGGGCAGCGGCGCGAAGAGGCCTGCGTCGCTCAGCGCGCCGAGCGCTCCGGCGTCTTGCGAGAGAAACACGTCGGCGGGGGTGCGGTCGCCCTCTTCGAGCAGCAACGCACCCAGCTCGGCGGTGTTGCCGTAGCGCACGTCGACCGTGATGCCCGTCTGCTCTTCGAACAGGTCAATGAGCGGCTGAATGAGGGCTTCGTCGCGGCCCGAGTAGAGAGTGAAGGCTCCGTCGGCGGTCGAGTCTGGCGCTGGCTCGCTCTCAGTCGGTGCGGGCGCCGCACATCCCGCGAGCAGCAGGCCAGCGGTGACGAGGGAGAGGAATGAGAGAGGTGCTGTGGTGCGCATGATGGCGGTTCTCCGTTGAGGGAAGGAATAGGAACAGGCGACGCTGCCTTGAGTAAGGGTAGCCTTACCTAAACATTGACACAAGGGGGATGCTCCCGCCAGGCAAACCCCCACCCCGCGCTCTCGTGCCATACGCTCACAGGTGTGGACGCCATCGATTCGCGCATCATCGACCAGCTGCGGCAGAACGCCCGCGCCGGCTATGGAGACATCGGCGACGTCGTGGGCCTCTCAGCCTCGGCGGTGAAGCGCCGAGTCGACCGGCTCGTCGCCGACGGCACCATCCGCTCGTTCACCGTGCAGGTCGACCCTGCCGTCGACGGCATGGCCGTCGAGGCATATGTCGAGCTCTTCTGCCGCGGCACTGTCGCCCCAGACGAATTGCGTCGCATCCTCTCTGCAGTGCCCGAAGTGGTCGACGCCGGCACCGTCACGGGCGAGGCCGACGCGATCGTGCACATCCGCTCGCGCGACATCGCCTCGCTCGAAGATGCCCTCGAACGGGTGCGCGTCGCCCCCAACGTCGACCACACGCGCAGCGCGATCATTCTCACCCGGCTCATCGACCGCCGCCACCAATAGTCGCACTCAGGTTCATCCGCTCGACCCCCCTCGCTGGCACTCGCGGGGGAAGACGGTTCGAGGCGGTCGCGGCTGAATAGAGCCATGACATTCACACGCATGACTGCCCTGGCCCTGCTCACCGCCGCCTCGAACGTCGCTCTCGCCGGCTGCTCGATCGGCGACACCCTCAACAATGAGAGGGTCACCGAGTTCTCGACGAGCGCCGAACTCGTCGACACCTGGTCGAAGTCGGCACCGTGGCTGCCGGCCGACGCCACCGACATCACCACTCGAGAGACTCCGGATGCTGAGCCGGCGGTGCTGCTCGCGACGAGCTCTCGCTCACTCGACCCCGAACTCTGCATCGAGGTCGAGCGCCAGTCTGGCCCCGTGTTCTCGGTCGACGGAGCCCCGCAGGCCTACGTCGACATGGTCTTCGCGTGCGGCGACTGGGCAGTGATCCCCACCGACGACGGCTGGTACGGCTGGACCCCGAACCACCCCGACGAGAAGGCGGCGTCTGACCGGCTCAACTGATGTGCGAGAGCGCCGCCCAGACCTGCCAACTCGGAAAGACGATCCAGTACGAGTAGGCGAGCGAACTCCACCCGAGCATCCCCACGCCAAGCGCGAGCGCGGCGGCGCTCGCAACCGTGACGCGTCGCCTCCTGCCGGTCAGCAGGTGATTCGCCACCGCTCCCGCCCCGACGATGAGCACCACGCTCACGATCGCGATGAGCGCGATCTGCGCCCGGTCATCGGCGAAGCACGGCCCCGGTGTCGGCAGCGAGGCGGCGCACACCTCGGGGCCGGGGGCCGCCGCGTTGATGAGCAGCACGAGGGCGGCACCGAGCAGCACCAGCGCACTGTCGACGAGCAGGTGACCCCATCGTCGGGTGCTGAGGGTGCTGCTCGATGACATGCCTCGAGGCTAGCGAATCGACTACGCCGCAGCAGCTTCGCGAGCAGCGGGCTCGTCGCGCTCGACGAGAAACCGCGTGTACGCGGGCACCGTCAGGAAGGTTGGGAAGTCTTCCTGCAGCGTCACCGTGCGAAAGACCTCCTCGGCCTCGGCGAGCTTGTGGCCGTCGGGCTTCGGCAGCTCTGCCAGAACCTCGGCGAGCATCCCTTCCACGAGCGTGCGCGACACGATCTGGCCCTCGACCGTCTCGTGGTCGAGGTGCATCCACTGCCAGAGTTGCGAGCGGCTGATCTCGGCTGTCGCCGCGTCTTCCATGAGGTTGTCGATCGCAGCAGCCCCGACCCCGCGCAACCACGACTCGAGGTAGCGCACCGTGATCGAGATGTTGGCGCGAACGCCGGCGAGGGTGACAGCGCCGCCCGCCGAGCGGATGTCGAGCAGGTCGCGCGCGCTGACATGCACGTCGTCGCGCTGACGGTCGAGCTGGTTGCGGCTGCTGCCGAGCACGGCGTCGAACTCGGCACGCGCCACCGGAATCAGATCAGGATGCGCCACCCACGACCCATCGAAACCGTCACGAGCCTCTCGGCGCTTGTCGGCAGCGACCCGGTCGAGAGCGCGCTCGGTCACCTCGGGGTCGCGACGGTTCGGAATGAAGGCGCTCATCCCGCCGATCGCGTGGGCACCCCGCTTGTGGCAGGTCTGCACGAGCAGCTCGGTGTAGGCGCGCATGAAGGGCAGCGTCATGAGAATGCGGTCGCGGTCGGGCAGCACGAACCACTGGCCGCGGCCGCGGTAGTTCTTGATGATCGAGAACACGTAGTCCCAGCGGCCGGCGTTGAGTCCGGCGCAGTGGTCGCGCAGTTCGTAGAGGATCTCGTCCATCTCGAACGCCGCCGGAAAGGTCTCGATGAGCACCGTTGCGCGAATCGTGCCGTGGGGCAGGCCCAGGCGCTGCTCGGCAAACGTGAACACGTCGTTCCACAACCGGGCTTCGCGGTGGTTCTCGAGTTTCGGCAGGTAGAAGTAGGGCCCCCGGCCGCGAGCGATGAGCTCGTGCGCGTTGTGAAACAGATAGAGCCCGAAGTCGACGAGGCTCGCGCTCGCGGCGAGGCGTCGGCCCTGAGCATCCACGTGCTCGATGTGCTTCTCGACCAGGTGCCACCCGCGCGGTCGCATGACGATCGTCGGCGTGCGCTCGGCGGTCACCTCATACCGTTTGCCGGCGTCGTTCGTGAACGAGAGCTGCCCCCGAATCGCGTCGAAGAGTGACAGCTGACTCTCGATGATGTTGCCCCAGGTGGGGCTCGTCGCGTCTTCGAGGTCGGCGAGCCACACGTTGGCGCGCGAGTTGAGCGCGTTGATCGTCATCTTCGGGTCGCACGGCCCCGTGATCTCGACGCGGCGATCATCGAGACCGGGGCCGGCCCCGGCCACCCGCCACGTGGTGTCGTCACGAATGTGCGCCGTCTCGGGAAGAAAGTGCAGATCGCGCCCATTGCCCAGGTCGTAGCGCAGCTGCATGCGCTCGGCGAGCAGCTCGTGGCGGCGGCTCGCGAAGCGGTTCTGCAACTCGGTGACGAAGCCCACGGCCTCGGGGGTCAGTATCTCGTCGTAGCGCGGCCGCATCGGCCCGGTGATGCTGAGGGTGTTCGGTGTCGTGCTCATGATCGTCTCCGTGTCTGGTTCGAGAGGTTTAGTGAAACTGCTCTGACTCGGTAGAGCCGACGAGTGCCAGGGTCGCGCTCTCGGGGTTGAGAGCCGTGGCGATGCGGTCGAAGTAGCCGGTGCCCACTTCGCGCTGGTGCTTGGTGGCGGTGTAGCCGTGAGCCTCGGAAGCAAACTCGGCCTCCTGCAGCTCGACGTAGGCGCTCATCTGGCGGTCGCGGTAGCCGCTCGCGAGCTCGAACATGCCGTGGTTGAGCGAGTGGAAGCCCGCGAGGGTGATGAATTGGAACGCGTAGCCCATGGCCGACAGTTCGCGCTGAAACTTCGCGATGGTGTCGTCGTCGAGGTGGCGCTTCCAGTTGAAGCTCGGCGAGCAGTTGTAGGCGAGCTTCTTGCCGGGGAACTCCTGGTGGATGCTCTCGGCGAAGGCGCGCGCGAGCTCGAGGTCGGGCTCGCTCGACTCGACCCAGAGCAAGTCGGCGTATTCGGCGTAGGCGTGCCCCCGTGCGAGCACCGGACCGATGCCAGGCTCGACCTCATAGAAGCCTTCGGCCGTGCGGCCGCCGGTGAGGAAGGGCTTGTCTCGATCATCCACGTCGCTCGTGATGAGGTTGGCGGCGAGCGAGTCGGTGCGCGCGATGACGATCGTGGGCACGTCGGCCACGTCGGCGGCCAGGCGCGCGGCGTTGAGGGTGCGGATGTGCTGGCTCGTAGGAACGAGCACCTTGCCGCCCATGTGGCCGCACTTCTTCTCGCTCGCGAGCTGGTCCTCCCAGTGCACGCCCGCGGCGCCGGCCTCGATCATGCCGTGCATGAGTTCGTAGGCGTTGAGCGGGCCGCCGAAGCCGGCCTCGGCGTCGGCGACGATGGGGGCCATCCAGTCGGTGTCGTTCTGCTCGATCTGGCCCGCGCGCAGCAACGCGTTGTTGATGCGGCGCACGACGGCGGGCACCGAGTTGGCCGGGTAGAGGCTCTGGTCGGGGTAGGTCTGGCCCGACAGGTTGGCGTCGGCGGCCACCTGCCAGCCGCTCAAGTAGATGGCCTTGAGGCCCGCGCGCACCTGCTGCACGGCCTGGTTGCCGGTGAGGGCGCCGAGGGCGTACGTCCACTCGTCGGGGTTGTCGGTGTTGGCCTGAATCTGCTGCCACAGCTTCTCGGCGCCGCGGCGGGCGAGCGTGCGCTCTTCGCGCACGGGGCCGCGCAGCGCGATGACGTCGTCGGCGGTGTAGTCGCGGCGCACGCCGTTCCAGCGGGCGTCGGTCTTCCAGCGGGTCTCGAGCTCGGCGGCGGTCTCGGTCTGGTCGCCCGGGCGGTTCGGCTGGTTCTGCGTCATGAGGTGCTCCTTCGATAGTTGCTCGGGGTGCTGTGCACTCACGTCTGCAGAACTGCCCGCCTGGCCCGCGAACTGTGCGAGGGCGGCGCTTCTGCAGTAGTTAGTGCACAGAGCCGTCGCATGAGCGGCGGCGCCGGTGGTCGTGTGAGCAACACTGGGCGAAGAATCGACCCTCGAACCGATCGAGACCGCCTGAAATACCGAGAAAGTTCAGTTGCGCTGAAAACTGAGGCCTGTCAGGCTCTCGACATGCTCGATTCGCCGCTCAAACCCCCTCAGGCTGATGAGGTGATCGATTCGTTGACCCTCGGCAAGCGCATCCGGCAATTGCGAACGGATGCCGCGCTCACGCTCGCCGACGTGGCGAGTGCCGTCGGGGTGGCGACATCGCACATGTCGAGCCTCGAGAACGGCAAGCGCGAGGCGAAGCTCAGCGAGCTGCAGTCGGTCGCTCGAGCCGTCGGAGTCTCGCTCGACGAGCTGCTCACCCCCACGCCGCCGAGCAGGCGGGCGGCGCTCGAGATCGCGCTGGCGCGGGCCCAGGAGGGCCCGCTGTTCGCGAGTCTGGGCATCGCGCCGCTGCCGGTGCGCAAGAGCCTGAGCGATGAGGCGATCGAGACCGTGCTGGCTCTGCACGACGAGCTGCAGCGCGTGCACGTCGAGCGCGCCGCCACCCCTGAAGAGGCGCGGCGCGCGAACGCAGAACTGCGTCGGGCGATGCGCGACCGCGGCAACTACTTCGGCGAGCTCGAGAGTGCGGCGGCCGACCTGCTGCGCGCCGTGGGGCACGAGGGCGGGCCGCTGCCGCAGCGTGTGGCGGGCGAACTCGCCGCGCACCTCGGCTTCACACTGCACCACGTGAGCGACCTGCCGAGCTCGACCCGGTCGATCACCGACCTCGAGAACGGGCGCATCTACCTGCCCGTCGCGAACGCACCGGGTCGCGACCCCCGCACGACCCTGCTGCAGGCCCTCGCCGCGCACGTGCTCGGGCGCCCAGAGCCGCGCGACTATGCCGAGTTTCTCACCCAGCGCGTCGAGACCAACTACCTCGCCGCCGCTCTGCTCATCGCCGAGGCCGACGCCGTGGCGTTTCTGCAGAAGGCGAAAGAGCGCCGCGAGCTCGCCGTCGAAGACCTGCGCGACGCCTTCGCGGTGTCGTACGAGACGGCCGCGCACAGGTTCACGAACCTCGCGACCGAGCACCTGGGTATTCCGGTGCACTTCTTGAAGGTGTCACCGGCGGGCGTGCTCTCGAAGGCCTACGAGAACGACAGCGTGCAGTTTCCGGCAGACGCCCTCGGCGCGGTCGAAGGGCAACTGGTGTGCCGCAAGTGGTCAGCGCGCCAGGTGTTCGATGAGCCCGACCGCTTCAGCGCCTATCACCAGTACACCGATAAGCCCACCGGCACCTACTGGTGCACCTCGCGCATCGAGTCGGGCTCGGCGGGCGAGTTCTCGATCTCGGTCGGCACGCCGTTCGCGCACGTCAAATGGTTTCGCGGGCGCGAGACCACGCGTCGGGGCGAGTCGACCTGCCCCGACGCGGCGTGCTGCCGACAGGCGCCGGCACCGCTCGCCGAGCGCTGGAGCGGCTCGGCGCGGCCTCAAGCGCGCGTCCACTCGTCGCTGCTCGCCGCGCTGCCGACTGAATCGTTTCCCGGCGTCGACCAGACCGAGGTCTTCGGCTTTCTCGAGCGGCACGCGCCGGGCGGAGCAGGCGCATGAAGTACTCGATCGACGCGAGCTCGGCGACCCCGCCGTTCGAGCAGCTGCGCACTCAAGTGCGCGACGCGGTCGCGGCCGGTGAGCTCGTCGCGGGCGCCAAGCTGCCGACCGTGCGCGCGCTCGCCGAGCAGCTGGGGCTCGCAGTCAACACGGTTGCGCGCGCCTACCGCGAGCTCGAGTCCGACGGCATCATCGAGACCCGCGGGCGCGCGGGCTCGTTCGTCGCCCCGCAGGGCGATGCCGCGCAGCAGCAGGCGCAGGTCGCCGCCCGTGAGTTCGTCGAGCGAGCACGGCGGCTCGGCCTCGACGACGCGGTCGCGCTCGAGCTCGTGCGTGCGGCGCAGCGCGGCTGAGCCTGCCCCGGCGCGCACCGCAGGAGAGCCGGCGCGCCCGCTGGCCGCAGCTACCTGATGCGCGACCGCAGCCGCACGACCGGCCGCAGCGCCCGGATCGAGCGCGCCCGCAGCGCGCCCCACCAGAGCCCTGCGCCGTAGGCGAGGTCGTCGAGCCGACGCGCGACGGCAAACGACAGCAACCCCATGCCCGTCGCGGTGCGACGGTGCTCGTACAGGGCATCGGCGACCGCGGCGACGACGGTCGCACGCCGAAACCGGCGCGAGACGAGTGATCCAGCGACGGCGAGAGGCCACCAGTGCCGCGTCAGCAGTTCGGCGGTCTGCGCGGTGGCGGCGAGCGCCCCCATGCCGGTGAGCCGCGCCGCGATGCGTGCTCGATCGGCGGTGGGCCGCAACCGCGATCCGATGCGCACGGCGGCGACGGCGGCAGCCCCCGCGGCGATGGGCAGCGACCAGCGCCGCTGCGCGAGCAGGGCTCCCACGAACACGAGGGTCCACGGCGTGTAGACGGCGGGCGCGACGGTGTCGCCGTGCCGCGCCGCGAGGTCGTCGGCCCCCGTGCCGTAGAAGGCCTTGCGGCCGAGCCAGTCGAGCAGGGTGCGCCGGTGCTCGTGCCTCGCCTCGACCGCTGGCTCGTAGCGCACGCGCCAGCCCTGCTCGCACAGCCGCCAGACGAGGTCGACGTCTTCTGCCACTCTCATGCCCGGTGTGAACCCCGCGCCGATCGCGTCGGTGCGCGCGACGAGGCAGGCTGCCGGCAGCCACGACACGCGCGCTCCGGGTCGCACGACCGAGGGCTCGGCGCCGAGGTCGAGCGACGACCGCGCCGCCTCGTACCGCGTGATCCAGTTCGGTCGGCCCTCGGGCTCGAGGCCGGCGATGCGCGGGGCGACGAGACCGACGCGCGGGTCGCCGAAGTGCCGCAGCAGCTGCGGCAGCGTGTCGGCATCGATCACCATGTCGCTGTCGATGAAAGCCACGAAGGGGGTCGTGACTGCCGCGAGCCCGGCGTTGCGCGCCCCCGCTGGTCCGAGATTCTCGGGCAGCGAGATGACACGGGCGCCGTGCTGCTCGGCGACGCGCCGCACTGCCTCCGGTCGTCGCGAGCGGTCGTCGACGACGATCACCGGGGTTGCGCTCGGGATGCTCGCCAGCAGCCGCGCGACCGCGTCGGGCCGATCGTGCGCGGGCACCACCACGGTCACCCGTCCGGTCACGTCGGGCAGCTCGGCGACGACAGGGTCTGCGGCGCCGGCGTCGAGCAGCCTCTCGGCGAGCGCCGCGGTGCCCGACGAGCCCACGACGAGGCGCCCGCCGGTGAGCATCGTGCGGGCGAGCGCCGTGAGGTAGAGCACCCGCGTCGGGGCGCCGCCGACGAGCGTCGCCCCCTCGTCGGCGACCCAGGTGCGGCGGTTCAGCCGCACCGTGAAGCCGTCGGGCAGGCGCGCGGCGGCCGTCACTGCGGCGCTCGCAGCATGCCGTCGCCGTCCGTCACCCCACGCTCGATGTGCCGCACAGCCTCGTCGACGAGCGTCGCGAGCAGCGCGGCCCCCTCGGCCGCCGTCGCACCACGGGGGTCGCCCAGCACGCCGTTCGGTGCAACCTCGTGCAGCCGGCCCGCTCGCAGGGCGGGCATCAGCTCGACGAGCGCACGGGTGGCGCCCTCGACCTCGGCGAAGTCGCCGACCCGCTCGGGCGCGAAGTGCAGCATGAGCGCGGTCTCGGTGCGACCCGCGTGCGCGTCACTCGGCGAGCTGCTGGGCACGGTGAGCCCGATCCACGCCACGTCGTGACCTTCGGCGCGCAGAGTGGGTACGACCTCCGACAGCACGGGCGTGTTGCCGCCGTGCCCGTTCACGAGCACCACTCGAGCCGCCCACGTGCGCGCCGAGCGCACGAGCTCGACGAGCAGCAGGCGCAGGGCATCCTGCCCGATCGAGAGGGTGCCCGCGAACTGCTGGTGCTCGCCGCTCGAGCCGTAGGCGAGCACGGGCGCGACGACCGCGCCGAGCCGCGCGCCCGCCGACCGCGCGACAGCCTCAGCGACGACGGCGTCGACCGTGAACGGCAGGTGCGGGCCGTGCTGCTCGGTAGATCCGAGCGGCACGAGCATCAGGGGCTGGTTCGGGATGCCCGGCCAGGCCACCTCGTCGAGTCGCGTCACGACGCCACCGTATCGGGGTTGCCCGGCACGGTGCGGCTCAGCGGATCTTCTCGAAGCCCTCGGGCACGTACACGTCGTCGCGCGTGAGCTCGCTGAGCGAGCCGCGCCCGAGCCCGAGCAGCGCCGAGTCGATGCCGCCGCGCATGATGTCGAGCACGTTCTCGACCCCCGCCTGCCCGTTGGCGGCGAGACCCCAGAGGTAGGCACGGCCGATCATCACGGCGCGAGCTCCGAGCGCGACAGCCTTGACGACGTCGGAGCCACGGCGCACCCCGCCGTCGAGCACGATCTCGATCTGGTCGCCGACCGCTTCGGCGATGCCCGGAAGCATGCGAATCGGCGCCGGAATCGTGTCGAGGTTGTTGCCGCCGTGGTTCGAGACCGAGATGGTCGTGGCGCCGATGTCGATCGCCCGCTTGGCATCGTCGATGCGCCCGACGCCTTTGAGCATGAACGGGCCGTCCCACTGCTCGCGCAGCCACCGCACGTCGTCCCAGCTGGGCGGGGGCGTGCCCATCCACTCGCCGTATGCGCCGAAGAAGGTCGGTGGCTCGCCGCCCGCCTTGGGCTTCAGGTTGGGCGCCTTGAGGTCGGGCACGCGGAAGGTCTTGGCGAAGCTCCACAGCCAGGGGATGCGCGGCAGCGCGTGCGGGGCGAAGTTCAGCGCCGCGCCGAGCGTCAGCCGCTCGGGAATCTGCGGGCTGCCCCAGTCGCGACCGTGCGAGAACGACCAGTCGAGAGTGGCGATGAGTCCCTTGGCGCCAGCGGCCTTCGCCCGCTCGATCCGATGCACCATCTCCTCTTTCGAGCCGCTCCAGTAGACCTGAAAGAGGGTGTTCGGGTTGGCGGCAACAACGTCTTCCACCGCCTTCGACGCGAACGAGCTCAGGCCCATGATGGTGCCGCGGTTGGCGGCCGCGCGTGACACGGCGATCTCGCCCTGCGGGTGCACGGCCTGCACTCCGGTGGGCGAGATGATGACAGGCAGGGCGATGTCGATGCCCATGACCGAACTCGACAGGTCTCGGTGAGCGTGGTGGTCGGCGATGCGCGGCGCGAAGCCGAGTTCGCTGTACGCCGCGATGTTGTCGTCGAGAGTGACGCCCTTCTCCGAGCCGGCGATCAGCGCCCCGTAGACGGGGGCCGGCAGCCGCTTCTTGGCTCGACGCTGCGCCTCGGCGACGGTCTCGAACCATGCGTTCCTGCTCATCGTGCGTTCTCCTTCTGACGGGTGCGGTTCATGAGGTGAAGATGCGGGTGAGGGCGGGGGCGACATCGCGGTGCGAGAGCACCGTCTGCAGAACGCCGCGGCCGGCCCTCGTCAATTCTCGGGCGAGCTCGGCATCGTGCTCGCCGCTGAGATCGAGCATCACGTCGAGTCGCGGCAGCAGCGCCGCGATCGGTCGCGGGTCGGGGCCGGCGTTGTGCACGCAGTCTGACAGCAGCAGCACCCGCGCGTCCTGCGCGGGCCGCTTGCGCAGCTCTTGGGCAGCCAGCTCGAGCGGGAACCCCACGTTGGTCAGCCCTCGGGCGGGGATGCTGGTCAGCAGGTCGAGCAGGCGATCCGGGGTCTGCTGCTGGCCGAAGGTCTGCAGCACGGCCGCGTCTGACCAGAAGGCGATCAGTGCCAGATCGTCGTTCGACAGTTCGCCCGCGAGCGCCCCGACGATCGCCGCCGCCGTGCGAATGCGCTCGCCCTTCATCGACCCCGAGACGTCGACGATCAGCACGACCGCGCGGCGGGTGCGCACCCGCTCGCGCACGATGATGTCTTCGTCGTCTGGCACCGGGCGCTCGGCGAGCATCTCGATCGTCTTGTCGAGGTCGATCTCGTCGCTGCCGCGCCGGTAGGGCACGCTCGCGAGCGCTCCCGAGCCGCGCTGCGAGCGCGCGTCTCTCTTCGGCCGCGGAATCATCAGTCGCGACGAGATCTGCCGAGCGAGCGAACGCACCGCGGGGTCGAGTGACCCCGACGCCTCCACCGGCACCAGCTCGGCTGCTTCGTCGGTGAACCCCTCGGCGGTTCCGCCCGAGCGCTTCGTCTCGTGGCCCTTGCGCGCTGCCGGTCGCGAGCGGAACACCATGCCGGCGCCGCCCTGCCCCGGCTCGAACACCGTCGGCTTCTCGTCGAGCTGCTTGGGTGCTCGTGACAACGGTCGACTCGTCATCGTCGACCGCTGACCGTGGCGCGTGCGCTGCACGGGTGATTCGACCCGGATATCCCTTCATCCCGGCTTGGCCATCGCTGGCTCGAGCACGAATCGGTCTTCCCAGATCTCGCGCAGCACGGCCTCCGGGCTGATGTCGACCGCCTCATCGATGTGGATGCGCCCCGAGAGCGACACGACCATGGCGTCGTAAACGAGCTCGGCGTATCGCTCGTGGTCGGGCGAGGCGATCGAGCGCAGGCCGGCGAGCTGCTCGGCGACGGCGACGAGGTCGATGGCCCCGCGCACGCTCGAGCCCTGACGGATGTACGGGTGCTCGCGGGTCGCCCGCGTCACCGCCACTGCGTCACTCACGAGGCGATCGGCGATCGCGCTCTGCGGTCTCGCCCGCAGTCGCACGATGCTCTCTTCGGCCGGCGCATCCTGGTAGTCGACCGACAGGCGGTTGAGGCGGTCGGTGATCGACGACGACAGCTTGGTCGTGCCGACGTTGTCGTAGGGGTTCATCGAGGCGATCACCCGGAAGGTCGGTTGCGCGTCAACAGTGCCCACTCGCGGAATCGTCAGTCGGCGATCGGCCATCGCCGTCAGCAGAGTATTGAGGGTGTCGTCAGGAGCACGGTTGAACTCTTCGATATACAGAAACCCCCCGGTCTGCATGGCTTCGGTGAGCGGCCCGGCGACGAAGTTGTCGGGCGAATAGTCTTCGCGCAGCACGCGCGAGGGGTTGTGGTGGCCGACGAGCTTCGCCGGCGTCAGGTCGGCGTTGCCCTCGACGAACAGCAGCGGAATTCCCCACTCGTCGGTGATCGCGCGCAGCATCGTGGTCTTGCTCGTGCCGGGGGGGCCCTCGAGCACGATGTCGCGGCCGGCCGCGACGGCCGCGAGCGTGAGCTCGATCTCACGCTCGCGGCCGACGAGGTGCCCGGCGACCCGATCGCGGCTCGCCGAGACAGTGGAGGCGTCGTTCACTGCACCATCGTTCCGGCGTCGACCGGCAGGGTCACGCCCGTGATGTAGCGCGCCTCGTCAGAGGCCAAGAACACCATGGCGTTCGAGATGTCGTACGACTCGAGCATCTCGATGCCCATGGGGTTCATCTGCTTCGCCACTTCGGCGAAGTCGGCGGCAGTCGGGTTCTCAAGGTCAGGCCTGAAGAGCTTCGCGATCGTGTCGTTGGTCACCATCACGGTGTTGACCGACCCGGGGTGCACCGAGTTGACCCTGATGTGGTGCGGGGCCAGCTCGAGCGCAAGCGTGCGCATGAGGCCGACCACGGCGTGCTTCGACGCGACGTAGTGCGCGAAGTTCGGATAGCCCATGAGCCCTGCGACCGAACTGGTGAGAATGATCGACCCGCCGTGCTCGTTCTTCTTGAGGTGCGGAATCGCCGCTTTCGCGGTGCGCCAGACACCGGCGACGTTGATGTCGAGGGTGTCCATGAAGATGTCGTCTTCCATGTCTTCGGCGAACGACGGTGATGTGAAGACTCCAGCGTTGCCGAGCACGACGTCGAGGCGGCCGAGCTGCGCCACACCGTCGTCGACGGCGGCCTTGACTGCTGCGTAGTCGCGCACATCGGCCTTCGTGGCGATGATGCGCCGGTCGAGCGCCTCGACCTGCCGCACCGTCTCGTCCATATCGGCCTGCGTCGCGGGCGCCGAGGGCGAGCCCTTGATCTCGTCAAGCAGGTCGAACCCGATGACGTCGGCACCTTCTTCGGCGAAGCGCAGCGCATGACTGCGACCCTGGCTGCGGGCGACGCCCGAGATCAGTACGACTTTGCCATCCAACCGTCCCATGATGTGTGTCCTTTCGGTGGTGTGAGATGCCCGGCCCGCGGTCGCCCGCGGGCCGGGCAGTGCGCTACTTGATGACTGCGCCGGCGTCGACCGGCAGGGTGACGCCCGTGACGTAACGAGCCTCGTCCGAGGCGAGCCACACCATGGCGTTGGAGATGTCGACCGACTCGACCCATCCGATCGGAAGGGCGTTCATGACCTTGGCCGCTTCGACGAAGTCGTCAGCGGTGGGGTTCTCAAGGTCGGGCCTGAACAGCTTGAACGTCGCCTCGTTGTTGACCATCGGCGTGTCGACCGTGGTCGGGTGGATCGAGTTGACGCGAATGCTCTCGGGGGCGAGCTCGAGCGCAAGGGTGCGCATGAGGCCGACCACACCGTGCTTCGCGGCCACATAGTGACCGACGTTCGCATAGGCCATGAGTCCGGCGGCCGAGCTCGTCATGATGATCGATCCGCCTCGACCGCCCGCCTTGATGTGCGGAATCGCGGCGGCGCATGAACGCCAGACACCGGTGAGGTTGATGTCGACCATGTCGACGAATGCCTCCTCGCTGAGCGATTCGGCGGGGCCCATGAACGTCGAGACGCCCGCGTTCGCGATCACGACGTCGAGTCGCCCGAGTTGCGCAACTCCATCGTCGACCGCCTTCTTCACCTGTGCCAGGCTGCGAACGTCGGCCTTCGTCGCCACGATGCGTCGGTCGAGCGCCTCCACGGCGGCGACAGTCTCATCCATGTCGGCCTGCGTGGCCGGCGGCGAGGTGCTGCCGGCGATGGGCTCGAGCACGTCGATGCCGATGATGTCGGCGCCCTCTTCGGCGAATCTGATCGCATGACTGCGACCTTGTCCGCGAGCAACGCCCGTGATGAATACCACTTTGCCTTCTAGACGCCCCATTGCGTTCTCCTTCTTCATTGTGGGTGAGTAGCCCCGCGTACCTCGGCGGGGCTGTCTTGCCGGGTCACGGCGACCCGGCGACGATCAGCAGACGACCATTCCGGCGTCGACCGAGACCTGGGTGCCGGTGACGAACTTGGCCTCGTCGGAGGCGAGCCACAGCACCGCGTTGGCCTGATCGACCGGCTCTGTGGTCGTCTCGGGCAGCACGCCGTAGCCGCCCATCACGATGCCGGGGTTCTTCTCGATGTATTCGGGGAACGCGGCTCCCATGCCTCCCATCGCGGTGTTGACGCCACCCGGGTGCAGGGTGTTGACGCGGATGCCGAATCGCCCGAGCTCGAGGGCGTACGCCTTGCCGAGCCCTGTGACCCCGTGCTTCGCCGCGATGTACGCGGTGAGAAACGGCAGCGCGACCAGGCCGGCCGCCGAGCTGGTGAGAATGATCGATCCGCCGCCGCGCGCCTTGAGGTGCGGCACGGCAACCTGCACCGTGTGCCACACGCCGGTGAGGTTGGTGTCGATCGTGTTCTTCCAGATCTCGGGCGTCGTGCTCTCGGCATCGGCGATGATGCAGATTCCTGCATTGCCGACGACGATGTCGAGACCACCCAGCTCGGCGACGCCCTCGTCGACCGCGGCCTTGAGCGCCGCGTGATCACGGACGTCGGCCTGGCGGGCGACGATACGACGGTCGAGCGCCTCGATCTGCCGGACGGTCTCGGCCAGATCATCGGGCGTGGCGGGCGGGTACTGCAGATCGGGCACCGGAGCACAGAGGTCGACCGCGATGATGTCGGCGCCCTCCTCTGCGAGGCGCAGCGCGTGCGCCCGACCTTGACCACGAGCGGCGCCCGTGACGAATGCGACTTTTCCTGATACACGCCCCATCGCGTGCCTCCTTCTGATCGTTTCTGGAGTTGTGGTGCCGCGAACCGCGCGGCGCGGGGTTGGTCTCAGTGGCCGCCGCAGGCGCACGCCGTCGACGTGGGAGAGAAGCCCGCGAGCGGGCTCTCGGCGCAGGCGTGCGCCGGCGGGGCATCCGGACGACGGATGCTCAGCGTGAGGGGCACGGGCCCGGTCGAGCCGCGCGGCCGCGGTGGCGAGGTGCGGTGCGAGTGGTCGCCCGAGGGCTTCGGCAGAGCATCCGTCGCCCGCTCAGCCAGCAGCTGCTCGCCGAAGCCGCGCACGCACTCCGGGTCTGGCCCGTCGAGCGGCAGCCCCGTGAAGAACTTCGCCGCCATGCACCCACCCCGGCACGAGTCGTAGAACGAGCACGAACCGCAGGCGCCGCCGCCGGTGGGTTCGCGCAGTCGTCGGAACAACTCCGACTCGCGCCACACGCCCGCGAAGCCGCCCTCGTCGCGAACGCTGCCGGCGAGGAACTCGTCGTGGATCGCGAAGGGGCATGCATAGACGTCGCCGACGGGATCGATGAGGCAGACGACGCGGCCCGCGCCGCACAGGTTCAGGCCGGGCAGCGCTTCGCCGAACGCCGAGAGGTGAAAGAACGAGTCGCCCGTCAGCACGCCCTCGCCGTTCGCGACGAGCCAGTCGTAGAGCTCGCGCTGCTGGTGGGGCAACGGGTGCAGGTCGTCCCACACGTCGGCACCGCGACCGCTCGGCCGCAGCCGAGTGAGTCGCAGTTGCGCCCCGAACCGGTCGGCGATGGCCTTGAACTCATCGAGTTGCGGAATGTTGTCTCGCGTGCAGACGACCGAGATCTTGAACCCGACGAAGCCCGCATCGGCAAGGTTCTGCATCGCGCGGATGGCGGTGTCGTACGAGCCCGGCCCGCGCACACGGTCGTTGACCTCGGCGGTGGCGCCGTCGAGCGAGATCTGCACATCGACGTAGTCGCTCGCGGCCAGCCGTTGGGCGACCTCGGGCGTGAGCTTGATGCCGTTGGTCGAGAACTTCACCCCGACCTGATGATCGGTGGCGTAGTCGACGAGCTCCCAGAAGTCGCTGCGCACGGTCGGCTCACCGCCGCCGATGTTGACGTAGAACACCTGCATGCGCTGCAGCTCGTCAATGACCGCTTTGCACTCGTCGGTCGTCAGCTCGCGAGGGTCGCGTCGGCCAGAGCTCGACAGACAGTGGCTGCACGACAGGTTGCAGGCGTAGGTGAGCTCCCAGGTGAGACAGATGGGGGCATCCAGACCTCGCTCGAAGTGACCGATGAGCGTCTGCGAGGTCGGGGCGGGTGCACCTGGCGAGATGCTCGCGGGCCGTGCGGACGACGGTGGAGGAACGACGAGCGTCATGCCGCCACCTCACTCGGGGCCTCGACACGCAGCATCGACGAAGCGACGAGCGTCTCGATCGCTCGGCGATAGCGATCGGTGTGAGCATCGGTGACGTCTGCGACAGCGAACGCATCGGCGAGGCTGCGCTGACCGTCGCACGCTCGCACGATGTCGAGCAGGCGGCGGTCTTTCAGAAAGCTGAGCTGTCGAGTGCCGAAGTGGTACAGGAGCGCACCGAAGGGCTCGGGCCTGATAGAGACCCGCGGGTGAATCGTGACGATGTGGTCGAACTCGAGTGAGGCCATGACGGGCTCAGTAGACGCCGCACATTCCGTCGATAGAGACTTCTTCGACCAGCGATTCCTCGTCAACAAGCTCGTCGGCGGGCTCGGGGGTCACAGTGGGCGAAACGCTCATGGCTTGCTCCTTTGCAGTGAGTCGGCGACGATGATGTGCCGACGGCCGGTGAAGGTTACTGTATTGGCACTCAGTGCCGAAGGGAAGAGGTGGCGGTGAACCATGAGTGAACTCTTAGCCGGTGAGCCCGCTCGCGTCACGCGCATCGGTCGGCAACCCGCCACCACTCACGCCGACATCAGCCACACCGGGCTGCGGCTCTTCATCGATCGCGGTTTCGATCGAGTCACCGTCGACGACATCGCCGCGGCGTGCGGCATCGGCAGACGCACCTTCTTTCGCTACTTTCCGTCGAAGAACGATCTGCCGTGGGGCCAGTTCGACGAGATGCTCGCGGGCATGCGCGAGCACCTCGCGTCGTTGCCGCGCAGCCTTCCCCTGCGCGATGCCCTGCGCATCGCCATCGTGGTCTTCAACCACATCCCCGACAACGAACTGCAGTATCACCGCGAACGCATGACCCTGCTGCTGACCGTGCCCTCGCTCGTGGCGCACTCGACCATTCGATACGCCTCGTGGCGGCAGGTGATCGCCGATTTCGTGGCAGAACGGCTCGGCGTCTCGGCGTCGGGCCTGGTGCCGCAGACCATCGCCTTCGTCTGCCTCGGTGTGTCGATCGCCGCGTATGAGCAATGGCTCGCCCATGATGACGCATCGCTGAGCGACTTGCTCGACCAGGGTTTTCTCGCGGCTCGAGATCTGATGCTGCTCGACGAGCCCGGCCGAACGTGACCGCACCGGCCGCAGACGTCATCGTCGTCGGCGCCGGTGGTTCTGGCGCACCGCTCGCCCGAAGGCTGGCAGAACGGGGCGCGACGGTGCTCTTGCTCGAAGAGGGGCCCGTGCCCGCCCCCCTATCGACCCTCGACGCCTCGAGCCTCGCCGCGGCCATGCCAGGGCATCCACTGGCCGCGACCTTCGCCGCCGAGCTCGCACCGGGTCGCCCCCACACCGTCGTGCGGGGTCGCGTCGTCGGAGGCTCTACCGCGATCAACGGCGGCTACTTTCGTCGGGCGCGCGCGCACGACCTCGACGACTGGGCGACCACGGCCGGCGATGCCCGCTGGAGCGCAGAGCGCACGGCGCCGCTCTGGGCCCGGCTCGAGAACGATCATGATCTGGGCGATCACCCCGGCCACGGCTCAACGGGCCCCATGCCTGTCACCCGAAGCGCCCTCGACCACCCCCTGAGTGCCGCCCTGCTCGCGGGCGGCATCGAGCTCGGTCTGCCCGTCGAGCATGACAAGAACGCCAGCCCGCAGGCCCCGCCCGGGGTCGGGCCGACACCGACGAACACGGTCGGAGGCGAACGCGTCAGCACCGCACGCGCGTACTTGCCAGGCGCCCCGGCGACGCTCGAGGTGCGCGGTGGCCATCGAGTGCTGCAGGTGATCGTGCGTGCCGGGCGGGCGGTCGGAGTGCTCGCCGTCGCCGGCAGCGAGGCCGTGCAGTTCTCGGCCGACCTCGTCGTGCTGTGCGCCGGCGCGCTGAGCACACCCCACGTGCTCATGCTCAGCGGCATCGGCCCGAGCGCTTCACTCGCCGCACACGGCATCCCCGTGGTCGTCGACGCACCAGCGGTGGGCGCTCGGCTCGACGATCACCCTCAGCTCGTGCTGCCCTTCGCGATGCCCGTCGAGACGCTGAGTGTTGCGGTCGACGGCGCGCTCGGGGTGTCGCTGCACGCCTCGAGCGGCGTCGGCGGCACTGCCTCGAGCGTCGCAGATCTCGAAGTTCTCGCCCTCATGCGCCCCCTCGGCCGCATGCTGGGCACCGATGACGCCGATGCGATGCTGAGCCTGCTCGTCTCGCCGCTGCGCGGCAGCGGCGGCGGCCGGGTCGAGCTCGACCCCGCAGACGCACTGGCGCCGCCCCGCGTGCGGTTCAACTACGCCGCGACCGACGACGATCGGGCGCGACTTCGGTCGAGCGCGCGCTTCGCCGCCCGGCTGCTCGAGAGCGCACCCCTGCAGAGCATCGGAGCCGTGCCCGTGCACAGACAGGTGAGCAACCTCGACGACGAGGCGCTCGACGGCTGGATTCTCGCGAACCTCTCGACGGCGCTGCACTCGTGCGGCACCACACCCATGGGCCTCGACCCGGCGACGTCGGTCGTCGACGGCCGAGGCGCAGTGCACGGGGTGGTCGGCCTGCACGTGGCCGACGTCGGCATGCTGCCGCGCGCCCCCACCGGTGGGCCGGCAGCCACTGCCGTGCTCATCGGCGAGCTGATCGCCGACGCGCTCGCCCCCTAGAGCTCGAGCTCGGCGACCCCGGCGAAGGGGTTGCCGAACCGGTGCGTCGTGATCGACACCGCCTGCTCGCGCACGAAGGGCAGCAGTTCAACGCGGCCCGCGGTCGTGACGGCCCCCGACCAGACGGCGACGTCGGGGTCGCCCTCGACGGCCTCGTGCAGTGCACGGGCGACACGTGCGCCGTCTGGCGCGATGAGGCGGATGCGGGCGGGGCGGGCATCCCGCACCGCGTCGGCGAAGCGCGCATCCGTCTCGATCGCGACCGACGTGGCCCGCAGGGCCGAGATTCCCGAGTCGATGAGCGCGAGCAGGCTCGCCGGCACCGGCACGGCGCTGCTGATGCTCACGCGTGATGCGGCGCGCGTCGCAGCGAGCAGCACGCGCACGAGCTCGGCCATCGAGCCGCCCTCGGCGAGTCGCACGGCGACCGGCGCTGGGCGATACCGCAAGACGTTGCGCTCGACGATGTGCGCCGTCGTCGCGCCGAGCTGGCTCGCGTCGCGCGCGACGCCGAACTCGTCGCCCCACGCGAGCTGGTCGCTCACAGCCCCCGCTCGGGCCATGTCGAAGCCGGCGAAGTCGAGCCCGGGCTGCGCGGCTTCGAGCACTTCGCGCACCCGCCGGTCGATGCCGCGCATGCTGAGCGACTCGCGCGGCTCGCGCGGCACGGGCGTGAAGGTTCCGAACCCCATGACGTATGACGGCCCGCCCGCTTTCGTCGAGCCTCCGACGCTCGAACGCTTCCAGCCGCCGAAGGGCTGTCGGCGCACGATCGCTCCGGTGGTGCCGCGGTTGACGTAGAGGTTGCCGGCTTGCACGGCGGCGAGCCAGTGGTCGATCTCGTCGACATCGAGCGAGTGCAGGCCCGCCGTGAGCCCGTAGGGCGTCGCGTTCTGCAGGTCGATCGCCTCGTCGAGGTCGCGAGCGCGCATGAGGCCGAGCACCGGGCCGAAGTACTCGGTGAGGTGGAACTCGCTCTCGGGGGCGACCCCGCGCTTCACGCCAGGAGTCCACACCGAACCGCTCGCGTCGAGCGCTCGCGGGGGCACGATCCACTCTTCGCCCTCGTCGAGCCGGGTGAGGGCGCGCAGCAGCTTGCCGTCGGCGCGCTCGATGAGCGGCCCCACAGTGGTGGTCGCATCGAGCGCGTGCCCGACCCGCAGCGTCGTGACGGCGTCGACCAGTTGGCGCTCGAAGCGCTCTGACGTCGCCACCGATCCGACGAGTATCGCGAGCGACGCCGCAGAGCACTTCTGACCGGCGTGCCCGAAGGCCGAGCGAACCAGGTCGGCGACGGCGAGGTCGAGGTCTGCCGACGGTGTGATGATGATCGCGTTCTTGCCGCTCGTCTCGGCCATGATCGGCAGGTCGGGCCGCCATGAGCGAAACAGCGCAGCGGTCTGCCAGGCACCCGTCAGCACGAGCCGGTCGACTGCCGGGTGCGCGATGAGCGCCTGGCCCACCTCGTTCTCGGGCACGTCGACGAAGCGCAGAACCTCACGCGGCACCCCGGCATCCCACAGCGCTTCGACCATGACGGCGGCGCTGCGGCGCACTTGCGGCGCAGGTTTGATGATCACTGCGCTGCCCGCGGCGAGCGCCGCCAGCACTCCGCCGGCGGCGATCGCGACGGGAAAGTTCCACGGCGGCGCGACGACCGTCAGGCGCGCGGGGGTGAACGTCGCGTCGTCGATGCGCGCCAGGTCGCGCGCGCTCTCGGCGTAGTAGTGCGCGAAGTCGATGGCCTCGCTCACTTCGGGGTCGCCTTCGGCGAGGGTCTTGCCGGCTTCGGCCGCCATCACTTCGAGCAGGTCGGCGCGGCGCGCGGCGAGCATCCGCCCGCATCGATGCAGGATGCCCGCGCGATGCTCCACCGATCGCCCAGCCCAGTCGGCGGCGGCACCGCGCGTCTCGGCGACGATGCGCTCGATCGCGGCGGCCGAGGCGACGCCGCTCACGTCGACGAGCGCCTGCCCGCGAGTGGTCGTCTGAGCGCGCTGCAGGATCGCGCGCCCCCACGCCCGATTGTCTGGCAGCGAAGGGTCAGTGTCTGCGACGTTGTGGAAGCCGTCGCGAACGCCCGCCGGAACAGGCAGCGCGTCTGGCTCGTCGAGGGGCCGCTCGGTCAAGCGGTTCTGCACACGGCGCGCCGGGGGCGCGTGCGGCGACGACTCGAACAGGGCGAGCGATGCGCGAAAGCGCTGCTCTTCACGCTCGAAGATGGTCTCGTCGCGCGTGAGCTCGAAGACTCCCGACAGAAAGTTCTCGGTGCTCGCATTCTCTTCGAGCCGCCTGATGAGATAGCTGATGGCCGAGTCGAAGTCGCGCGGGTGCACGACGGGCGTGTAGAGCAGAAGGTGCCCGACGGTGCGTCGCACGGCGTCGGCCTGGTCGGGCGCCATGCCGAGCAGCATCTCGACCTCGACCGCGTCGGCCACGCCCCGTGCTTCAGCGAGCTGCCACGCCCACGCGATGTCGAACAGGTTGTGGCCGGCGAGGCCGATGCGCACCGCATCCGCTCGATCGGGGTGCAGTGCGGCCTCGATCACGCGCTTGTAGTTGGCGTCGCTGTCACGCTTGCTGGGCAGCACGGCCACGGGCCAGTCGTGCAGCGCAGCATCCACTCGCTCCATCGCCAGGTTGGCGCCTTTGACCACTCGCACCTTGATGCCGGCCCCGCCCGCGGCGCGGCGGCGCTTCGCCCACGTCGTCAGCCGATCGAGGGCGGGCAGCGCTTCTGGCAGGTAGGCCTGCAGCACGATGCCCGCCTCGTAGTGGCGCAGCGAGGGTCGGTCGAGCAGCTGCTGAAAGACCTCGATCGTCAGGTCGAGGTCGCGAAACTCTTCCATGTCGAGGTTGACGAAGGTGGGGTTCACGCCATGCGCGGCGAGGTCGTAGAGCGGTGCGAGCCTCTCGACGACGCGCTCGACGGTCTCGTCGAACGCCCACATGCTCACCTGGCTGACGATCGCCGAGACCTTCACCGACACGTAGTCGACGTCAGAGCGCTTGACGAGCTCGGTGATGCCCTCGAGCCGGCGATCGGCTTCGCCGTCGCCCAGCACAGCCTCGCCGAGCAGGTTGATGTTGAGCCGGTCGCCCTCGGCGCGCAGGCTCTCGAGCGTGCGGCCGAGCCGGTTCGGCGTCGCGTCGATGACGAGGTGCCCCACCATGCTTCGCAGCACTCGGCGTGCGATGGGCACGATCGGCCACGGCAGCAGGCGGGCGAGGGGGCCGCCGATCGCGATGAGCGCGCGCAGGGGCCAGGGCAGAAAGCTCGGGATGCTCTGCGCCAGCTGCTCGAGGTTGCGCCCCGCAACGCGCAGGTCGTCTGGTCGCGCCACCCGGTCGACGAAGCCGATCGCGAAGTCGAGCCCCACCGGGTCTTGCAGCAGCCCAGCGAGTCGTGCTGCGCTCGGGTCGGGCTTGGCGCGGACGGTGAGGGCGAGCCACCGTCGGACGAGTGCGACGGCCTCGTCAGCGGTCGGCTGCTCACGTGTGCTCACCCCCCTATCCTCTCCCGTCGCGTCACCAGCGGCTACTCTGGGCCACATGACCGATCGCCGCGACGTCGTCATCATCGGCGGAGGCCACAACGGGTTGACCGCCGCCGCCTACCTCGCGAAGGCGGGGCTCGACGTGCAGGTGCTCGAGCGTCTCGACGTGCTCGGTGGTGCCGCCATCTCGGCGCAAGCGTTCGCCGGGGTGGATGCCCGGCTCAGCCGCTACAGCTATCTCGTGAGCCTGCTGCCCCAGCGCATCATCGACGACCTGGGGCTGCAGATCGAGCTCGCTCCTCGCCGCTTCAGCTCGTACACTCCGCTGCCGGGCACCGACACCGGCCTGCTCGTCGACAACCACGACCCGTTCGCGACCGCCGACAGCTTCGCTGCCCTCGGGGCAGAAGAAGACGCGCTCGCCTGGGCCACCTTCTACGAGGGCACGCAACGACTCGCGCGCGCACTGTTTCCGACAGTGACCGACCCCCTGCTCACGCGGTCTGAGGCGCGCGCGGCCGTGGGCGACGATGCACTGTGGAACGCCCTCATCGAGCAGCCCATCGGTCGCACGATCGCCGACACCTTCTCGAACGATCTCGTGCGCGGCGTCGTCTACACCGACGCCCTCATCGGCACGTTCGCCCCCAACGACGACGCGAGCCTGCTCGCCAACCGCTGCTTTCTGTATCACGTGATCGGCGGCGGCACGGGCGACTGGAATGTGCCCGTCGGCGGCATGGGCGCCGTCTCGGGTGAGCTCGAGCGTGCCGCACGGCTCGCCGGGGCGACCCTCACGACGAGTGCCGAGGTCACTGCGCTGCAGCCTGACCGAGTCGTGCTCTGGGTCGACGCCGCCGGAGTCGAGCACGCCACCGCCGCCCAGCATGTGCTCGTCAACTGCTCGCCGCACGAGCTCGCGCGGCTGCTCGCGGCGGGCGGCGGCGCGGGGGCATCCGATCACGGCCTCGCCACCCCGCCCGCAGAGGGCGCCCAGGTCAAGGTGAACCTGCTGCTGCAGCGCCTGCCTCGGCTTCGGGATGCTGCGCTCGACCCCGCGGCAGCCTTCGGCGGCACGTTCCACATCAACGAGACCTTCACGCAGCTGCAGGCCGCGCATGACGCGGCCGTCGCCGGCCGCGTGCCTGATCCGGTGCCCGCCGAGATCTACTGCCACTCGCTCACCGACCCGAGCATTCTCGGCCCCGAGCTGCGGGCATCGGGGGCGCAGACGCTCACCGTCTTCGCGCTGCATGTTCCCGATCGCCTGCTGACCGAGGCGAACAACGATGCGATGCGTGAGACCCTGCAGCACGCCGTGCTCGACTCGCTCGACTCGGTGCTCGCCGAGCCCATCGAGAGCCTGCTCATGACCGACGCCGACGGTCGACCATGCGTCGAGACCAAGACCACGCGCGACCTCGAGCACGCGCTGCGGCTGCCGGGCGGCAGCATCTTCCACGGCGACCTCGACTGGCCGTGGGTCGAGAACGATGAGGTGCTCGACTCGCCCGCTCAGCGCTGGGGCGTCGCCACCGGTCTCGACGGCGTGCTGCTCTGCGGGTCGGGAGCACGCCGCGGCGGCGCCGTCAGCGGCATCGCCGGCCACAATGCTGCGATGGCCGTGCTCGAGACCCGCTAGTCCGTGAGATCGCGAGCCAGCACGACCGACTGCCACGGCAGCAAATAGCGAAAGCCGAAGCTCTGCTGATTGTCAACGATGATCTCAGCGTCACGATATGCCGCCCACGGCGAGCGCTCCGCGTCGAGCGTCTCCGCGACTTCAGACAGATTGGCCGCTACGAGCAGGGAACAGTCGCGTGACACTCTCTCGAAGATGAAAAGGCTCGGGTGCTCTCTGTCGTGCAACACGAACTCCCCTGTACGAATGACAGGGAGTCGGTGCCGGAGCTCGATCAAGAGCCGATAGTGCTCGAGCACACTACTGGCGTGACCCTTCTGGTCGGCAACGTTGATCACTCGGTGGTTGCGGTTCATCGGAATCCACGACAACCCCGTCGTGAACCCTCCCCCGTCGTCGCCCGTCCATTGCATGGGCGTGCGCGCGTTGTCTCTGCTCGTCTCGCGCAGCCGACTGAGAACAAGAGCAGGATCCTCTCCGCGTTCGTCCACTGCGTCAGAGAAGTGGTTCAGGGTCTCAATGTCTCGATAGTCCGAGATCGACGTGAACCGCACGTTCGTCATGCCGATCTCTTCACCTTGGTAGATGAACGGGGTGCCCTGCTGCAGATGCAGCACGGTCGCCAGTGCCGTGGCCGACTCGCGCCAGTACGCGCCATCGTTGCCGAAGCGGCTGACGGCTCGGGGTTGGTCGTGATTGTTCCAGTAGAGACTGTTCCACCCGCGGCCGGCAAGGCCGAGTTGCCACCGCTCGAAAGACGCCTTGAGGTCGACGAGCGACGCCTTGCGCAGCGACCACTTGCCGTCTACGCCGTGATCCAGCCCGACGTGCTCGAACTGAAAGACCATGTCTAGCTCGCGCCGCTGAGAGTCAGTGAAGAGCTGAGCTTGGTCTATCGTCACCCCCGGCATCTCGCCGACAGTCATGAGCACGCGGTCTCGCCCCGCGAAAACTTCGTCGTGCATCTCCTTCAGAAACTCGTGGATGCGCGGCCCGGCGGCATAGTGCGCAAACCCGTCTCCCCACCGCGCCCCATCGGCCACTGGACCGTCTGGCAGAGCGGGATCTTTCGAGATGAGGTTGATGACGTCCATGCGAAAGCCATCAATACCTCGATCGAGCCAGCGATTCATCATGCCGTGAATCGCCCGCCGCACCTCGGGGTTCTCCCAATTGAGATCGGGTTGCTTTCGCGAGAACAGATGCAAGTAGTACTCGCCCGTCTGCGCGTCGAGCTGCCACGTCGAACCCGAAAAGAATGACTCCCAATTCGTGGGCTCCGCGCCCTCCTGGCCGGGCTCGAAACCCTCTCGTGCCGGTCGCCACCAGTACCAATCTCGTTTCGGATTCGTCGTCGAACTCGCTGATTCGATGAACCACGGATGCTCGTCAGAAGTATGGTTCACCACGAGGTCCATGACGATGCGTATGCCCCTCGCATGCGCTTCGGCGATCAGCTCATCGACATCGGCGAGTGTTCCGAATGTCGGGTCGATGTCTTCGTAGTCGCTGATGTCATAGCCATTGTCATCGTGCGGTGAGCAATAGATCGGGCTCAGCCAGATCACGTCGACGCCCAGATACTCCAGGTGATCGAGGCGACTGATGACCCCGCGCAGGTCACCAATTCCATCGCCATCGGAGTCGGCAAAGCTGCGCGGGTAGATCTGGTAGGCGACCGCGCTCTGCCACCAAGGAGCGTCGTGCTGGTGGAGGCGAGAGTCGTCAGAACTGAGGAGAGTCATGATGTGGCGCCACGATCGTCCACGAGGTCAATAATCACGACTTGCCAGATCTGCAACTCCGGGAGAGTGAACTGCGCGTGCTCGCCCTCCAGCGCTGCGACAGGCTCGATGACCACTCCTGGTCGATCGGGGTCAACCACCCGAACCCGAGGCCGTGCTCCGGCAACGCACCGTATGCGAAGCACTCCATTGGCCACGGCGGCGATCGGAGCCCTCGGCGCATCCCAAAGAGCGTCTGGCTGGTCGACGAGATTGATGAGGTGCACGACGAGGCGATTCCGCACGGTCGTGATGCGTCGCCAGACTCCGCCCGTCACCGCCTCGTCGTGGGTCGAGACGTCCGGGTACGTGACGTCGCAGTCGTCGTTGTACTCGCGGGCGAGACACGCAGTCGCGTCGACGAGATCGGGCTCCATGAGCACTTCATCGAACTCGACGAGAAAGTCGTACCAGCGCACAAGAAGTTCAGCGGTGGAGGGTTCGACGACATGATTGCGCACGTAGTACGGGTCGACCAGGATGCGGTCGCCTTCACCCGCGAGCAGCTGGGTCGCACCGTGCGAGTAGAGGGTCGCCATCGTGAGGGCAGTCGCTCGATCTGCAGACTCTGCAGGTGCACTGTCATACACGTGTTGATACGCCGCAAAGACAACAGGTTTGCCGTCTGCGACGCTTCGCGCTCTTGATGCTCGAGCAGCGAGTGCTCCGAGGGTGTCGACCGGCTGCCACGGCTCGATGTAGACCGCATCTTGAGGAGTGGAACCGGTGGCCCACGTCGGAAAGTCATTGACGTTGTTGAAGACGAGGTGGGCTTCGGGCAGTGCCTCGCGAACTCCACCGATCATCCGAACGAATGACTCGCTCGTTCGGACGACTGCTCCGTCGGCGCGGCGGGCGATCTTTGGGTACCCGAACTGGTCCAGGTGAAAGCCCGAGAAGCCCAGGCGGCGAGTGGCGGCGACGAGCTCTCGTTGCAAGTGCGCAAGCCAGTCAGGTGCTGCGGGGTCGACGATGAACAGAAAGTCGCCAAGCGCGAAAGGCTCGCCGTCAGCACGCAGCAGTGCATCGTGGCTCCACTTCTCCCACTCATCCGGACCCACTGCGTATATCGCGGCGTAGCCGATGGCGTGCGAGCCGACATCGTGTACAGCCTCGATGAGCCGCATCACGGTCGCCAGGTCGACAGGTTGACCAAGAGCGTCCGCGTACTGATCACCGCCGCCGAGCAGGTCTGCATGCCGATATGCCCAGTCGTAGAACAGAACCCCTGTGAGGTGAAGTCGACGCAAGAGGTCACTGAGTGCTGCCGAGTCACGCCCAGGCGAGAAGTCCACCGCGAACCCGTAGCGCAATCGAGACCGAGGAGTCGATGAGACCTCAACCGCAGTTCGGGCGACGTGGTGCTCCCCATGGAGTTCGACTGCGTAGCGTCCTTCCGGAAGCCGCTCAAGACGAACTGTCTGGCCACCCTGGTGAGCGAGCCGCGCGATCTGGTCACCCAACTGGCGCACGACCACCTCACCGACGACAGAGCCTCCGCGAACGTCAAGGTCGATCGGCTCGCCAGGTAGGTACGTGGCGCGCGTGGGGAGAAGAGTGAAGGTGGTGGTCATCCTTTGATTGCTCCTGAAGTGAGGCCCTGCACGAAGTAGCGCTGAAAGACGAAGAACACGATGATGACCGGCACCACCGCTATGACTGAGGCCGCGAACACGATTCCCCACTGGACGGCGTTGTTGCCAGAACCCGCAAAGAGACGAATCGCCACCGGCAAAGTGCGAATCTCAGGGTTGTTGATGATGGTCAAAGCCCAGGCAAACTCATCCCAGCAAGCGAGGAAGGTGAAGATGGTGGCTGTGGCGAGTCCGGGTTTGGCGAGTGGCAAGGCCAAACGCCAGTAGCGCGTCCATGCATTGGCACCGTCCATCTGCATAGCGTCATCGAGTTCTTGCGGGATCGACTCGAAGAACCCGCGCAACAAGAATGTGTTGAGGGCGAGCGTGCCCGCGACATAGAACACGATGAGTCCCGCGAGCGAATCGAGCAGCCCGAGCTGCTTGGCGAGAATGAACTGCGGAATGATCAGCATGATCGCGGGAATCATCAGCCCGAGCAGCAGCACTCGGAAGATTGTCTCTCTGCCTGCAAAGTGGAACCGGGCGAAGGCGTACGCCATCATCGAGCTCAAGAGCAACGAGAGTGCAGTCGACACCGCGGTGACGAACACCGAATTCGCGAAGTACCGCGCGATGTTCTCTGTCGAGACGACGGCGGCGTAGTTCGCCAGAGTCGGGTCGCTGGGAATCAGCTGCGGCGGGGTGGTGAGCACGAACGTCTGTGGCTGAAACGACGTCGACAGCATGTAGACAAAGGGCGTCACCATGATCACGGCTCCGGCCGCCAAGACCACGTGGCGCGCGGTGAGGCTCCAGCGATGCCGGGCACGCTGGCGTTGAGTACGGATCACCGTGCGTCCTCTCGATAGCGGCTTCGGAATCCCCGCAGCTGCACTACGGAGAAGGAGAACACGACGAGCGTGAGCAGCACGGCGATCGCCGAGCCATAGCCGAAGTCGAGGTATTCAAAGGCTTGCTGATACATGTAGGTCAAGAGAACTTGAGTGCGACCCGCGGGTCCTCCGCCGGTCATGAGGTACACCGAGATGAAGACATTGAAGCCGCCGATAACGAGCATGACGGTGACGAAGGCCAACGCGGCCCAGATGGCGGGAAGGGTGACGACCCGGAAGCGCTGCCACGCATTCGCTCCGTCTACCGTCGCCGCTTCGATCAAACCAGTGGGGACGCCTTGCAGGGCGGCCAGGAAGATCATCATCGACCACCCGATCCCCTTCCAGATGCCGAGCGCAGCGATAGCAGCCATACCTGTCCAGCGATCGGCAAGCCATGACGTATCTCCGTCGGTCAGCTGAAGTACCTCGCCGAGCGTGAAATTGACGAGTCCCGCATCTGCGAAGAGGAATCTGAACAAGAGGCTCACGACCACCCAGCTCGTGACCACGGGAAGGTAGTAGAGAACTCGGAACAAGGGCTGCGCCGGGCTCTTCATGTGCAGCAGCAGCGCCACGGCCAGACCAATGACGATCTGCGGAATGACGGTCGCGACGATGTACACCACGGTGTTGACACCTGACACCCAGAACTGCGGGTCTCCGAAGGCGCGCGCATAATTGCCGAACCCGAGGAACTCGCTCGTAGCCGAACCGACAATCTTCCAGTCGAAGAAGCTCATCTGAAAGGCCTGCGCCGTCGGATAGATGATGGCCAGGAGGAAGACCGCAAAGCCGGGCACGATGAAGAGGTACGGCGTCAGGCGTCCAGTAAGGGTCGTTGCCCGTCGTCGCTGCGCCCGCGCCCTGGGCGCGGAAGCCGAGGCTTCCGCGCCCAGGGTTGCGGTGGCGTTGTCCACCCTGGCTCTCATGATCAGCCGCGCGCGAGCACGGCGTCGATTTGCTCGGCCGCGCGGCGAAGCGCTTCCTGAACCGAGACCGAACCCTCGAAGGCGGGGGTGAGCTCGGTGTTGAGGATCGTGTCGACTTCGGACCCGCCCGTGATGGCGAGACGACTCTTCGCAGTCGACAGTTGTTCGGTGAACAGTGCGAGCCCCGGCACTAGTTCAACCTGCGCGTCACCGAGAGCCTCAATGATGGTGAGTTGGCCGGTCGGGACGAGCGCCAGTTGGAACTCTGCAGTCTGGGTGAATCGGATGAAGTCGAGCGCAGCTTCCTGATGCTTCGAGCTAGACGTCAGCACGATATTCTCACCGCCGACGACGCTGATTGACCCGCCAGGGCCCGCGGGCACAGGAGAATAGATCGGCGCAAAGTCGGGGAACTGATCACTCCAGATGCCTTGCATCCATGGGCCGTCCAGAATGCTGGCGTAGTTGCCGCCTGGAAGCCCTTCACTCGTTGACACCGAGCCTTCGTTTCCCGTGATGCCCGTCGACACCTGCCCGGCTTGATAGAGATCGACCAGCATCTGCACCGTGGCGATGTTCTCGGGACTGTCGAGCACCCCCGACGACGTCGTCAGCGCTTCATCGGCAATGTCCCCTCCACCTGACCACAGCCACGGCATGATGTTCCACGCACCGAGGCCACCGTCGGCGAACGCTTGAATGCCCGTGCCGTCGAGCGCGGCCGCCATAGCGCGCACCTCATCGAAGGTCGCGGGCGGTGCATCCATGCCCGCTGCCTCAAGCGCATCCGGGTTTGAGATGAGCACCCGGGTGTTCGTGTTCAGCGGCAGTCCGTAGTACTCACCCTGGTAGAAGTTCGTCGACAGACTGCCTTGGTAGACCGCGCTGGCCAACTGATCGAAGTCATCCATGACCTGAGACAGTGGAACCAGCACGCCCAGGTCGGCGAAGCGGGGGACCCATCCGAGATCGGCCCGAACCAGATCGGGGAGCGCATCGCCTGCGGCGCTCGTCGTCAGCTTCTGGAGGAGGTCGTCATACGCGACGTCGACGTACTGCACTTTGACGCCGGGGTGCGCGGCTTCGAATGCAGGGATGAGCTCGTTGTCGAGTACTGCTTGTTGTGCCGAATTGCCACCGTTTCCGTATGCGCCCCAGAAGGTGATAGTGACGTCGCCGTCATCTGGATCAGCCGAAGGTGAACAGCCGGCCGCGCCGATCGCGACGAGTGCCGTGATGGTCAGGGCAAGCCCCGACCGTGTAGATCGCATCATTGCGAATCTCCTGTCGTGTGTTGGGAATGAACCGTCGTGAGACGTGGCGACACATCGGTATTAGTTCTATGACAATAGAAACCTCGTGTCAAGTCCCTATTTTGCGGAGCATGTTTCGCGGTGTAAGTTCTTTGAAGAAAGAATTTCCTGTCCGACGTGACGCGTCGGCGCCACGCAGCCGAGGAGTGCCTGTGAGGATTTCCACCGTCGAGTGGGCCCCAGACGTCGGCGCGACCAGAGCCGTCGCGCTCGAGGTTCTCCTCCATGGACCCATCGCGCGCAGTGAGATCGCGAAGAAGCTGCAGCTCTCTGCCGGAAGCTTGACACGCCTCGCCGCTCCACTGATCGAGGCCGGGGTGCTCATAGAAGGCGACGAACAGAGCCGAGGTCGAGCAGGGCGACCGAGTAGGCCGCTCGACATTGTTCCCGAGTCGCGTCACTTCTTGGGCTTCAAAGTGACGAGCAATAGCGTTCTCGGTGTCGTGACCGACCTTCGCGCAACAATTCTGGGCACGCGAACGGCGAACCTTCGTTCAACAGCCGTCGAGCACGTCGTTGACATCATCGAGGCGCTCTCGCGCGAGCTCGGCGGCTTGGTTCCGTCGGTGAACGCGATGGGCATCGGCGTAGGTGCGCTGATCGGCAGTGACGGGGTCGTGCGTAGCGCCCCTTTTCTCGAATGGACCGATGTTCCGCTACAGCAATTGGTGCGCGAGCGCACGAGTATTCCGACGGTGGTCGCCAACGACCTGGTCGCCTTCACCGAGTACGAGAACTGGTTCGGAGCAGGGCGTGAACTCGAGCGATTCGCTGTCATCACCCTCGGTGCCGGCATCGGGTATGGCCTCGTTGTGCACGACGAGATCGTCATGGACGACGATTACGGCATCGGCCTCGTCGGGCACTGGCCGATGGACCCCTACGGGCCCCTGTGCCCTGCTGGCCACCGTGGTTGTGCGCGCACCGTGCTCACCAGCATGGCCATAGCAGGCTCTGTGAGCGCTGCGTTGGGCCGGACGGTCAGCTACGACGAGGCGCTCGACCTCGCGCAGGCCGGCGAGCCGGCCGCCGCGCGAGTCATTGACGAAGCCGCCCGCGGTTTGGGCCGTCTGATCGCTGCAATAGCGAATCTCACGATGCCTGAAATGGTCGTCATCGGTGGTGAAGGAGTTCGACTGACGTCGATCGCAGAGCTATCCATCCGCGCGGGCATGTCCGAGAATCGAGACCCCCGAACTCGAGAGTTGCCCCTGAACTTCACCTCGGGCGACGACTCAGAGTGGTGTCGTGGGGCCGCCGTGCTCGCGATTCAAGACTACGTTCTGCCCTAAGCATCCGGCCGCTCATCACCCGTCGAGCGCCACCGAGGCGATGAGCATGAGGGCCACGACGCTGCTGGCGAGTAGCACGAGCAGCGTGCGCACCATGAGTGCCCACGGGTCTCGATGCTCGGCGGTCGATCGGCGAACGCGTGGCGTCGTGGCGCCGATCAGCAGTGCCGCCATGGCGAGGGCGGCGGCGATGATGCCGACGAGCGGCTCGCCGAGCTGCAGCGCGGTCGCGGCGGCGACGAGAGCGACGAGGGCCGAGTGAGCCGCGGTGCGCTGCCACGACAGGCTCGTGCGATCGACAGGGCCGCGGCGAGCATCCACTGCCGCATTCATCGCGTGAGCTCGAGTGCCTGAAACGCGGCGAAGCCCGCGAGAAAGAGACCCACGGCGACCACTCCGGCGACCACCCAGGGCAGTGCTGCCGGGTGGGGCAGTGGTTCGCGCAGTCGCAGTGCCCGCTCGGCCCGTCGCCAAGAGACGAGCGCCCACACGCCGAGCGCTGCTCCGCCGAGGCTCGAGATGGCGGCGATGATCACCACGACGACAGGCAGGTCGCCGAAGCTCGCGAGGGTCGCGAGTGCGACCCCTCCTGCGACGAGCGCCATGCCCGTGCGAATCCATGACAGAGCCGTGCGCTCGTTGGCGAGCGAGGCCTGCACCTCTGGTTCCTCCCCTACCGAGTAGACAGAGCGAGGGCGTCGGGAGTCGTCGGTCATGACCGCACGCTATCGCGCGTGATCGACGCTCGACCAGGGCTTGACGAACGTCACGTCCACACGCTCGGGGCCGGCTCGCGGCGCGACGGCAGCGACGCGCTCTGGCTCCACGCTGCAAGCCATTCGGGCAGCGGGTGGTGTGCCGGGTCGAGCCCGAAGAGTTCGGCGAGTTCGGGAATCGGCACCACGCCGCCGCTCTTCTTCAAGAAGCGGGCCTTGATGACGGCGCGAGCACAGATCTCACCGTCGCGAACGAAGCGCTGCTCGACGTAGCCGGCGATCTCGTCGAGTCCGACGATGCGGGTTTCGAGCTCGTACGACTGCCAGGGGTCGAGCGACCGGCGGTAGGTGATGGTCGAGCTCACGACCACCGGGTAGTAGCCCCGCGCGGTGAGCTCGCGCCAGACGCCCGAGCGCACCATGAGGTCGATGCGGCCGAGATCCATGATCGATAAGTACACGCCGTTGTTCATGTGGCGTTGCAGGTCGAGGTCGTTGGGCAGCACCCTGAAGCGCACCCGGCTGACATCGGTGGGCGCGAGCGTGGGCCGTCGGCGAGCGCGCACGAGCACCCACCAGAGTCGTAGCAGTTTGTTCACCGGGCCACGCTACGACGCTCAGTGCCCGCGGTGGTCACTGATGGTGGCTCGTGCACCGAAACTCTGCACGTCGACCCCCAGTGAGGTGATGAGTCGCACAATCCGCTGCCGGTGACCCGCCCAGGGTGCAAGAAGCTCGAGCATTCCCGCGTCGTCGACACGGTCGCCCGTGAACCAGGTGCCGACCACGTGCGGAAGGTGGGCGTCGCCGACGCTCACCAGGTCGGGGTGGCCATGCGAGCGCTGCAGCACTTCGGCGACAGTCCACTGCCCCACGCCCGGAATCGACTGCAGCGCCACCTCGAGCGCGCTCGGCTCGAGCTCGGTCAGTCGATCGAGCGATGCCGAGACGGCCGCCACCCGCCGAATGGTGGCCATGCGCTGCGGGCCCACTCCCGCGCGGTGCCACTCATGATCGGGGATGCTGCGCCAGCCCACCCCGTCGGGCATGACCGTGAGACCCTCGGGTGCATGGCCTGGCGCCCGTTCGCCGTGCTGCAGCACGAGCCTGCGCCACGCGCGCCGCGCTTCGACGCCGGTCACCTTCTGCTCGAGCACCGCCGCGACCGCGGCTTCGAGCACGATGCCGGTGCTGGTGAGCCGCAGACCGCGCCGCCGTCGTCGCGCGCGGCTCAGCGCAGTGGTTGCGGCGTCGTCGCGCGCGGCGAGCACGGCGTCGAGCGGGCGCCAGTCGTCGTGCTCGCCGATGAGCGCGGGTGCACGGTCGACGCTCCAGGTCGCGCCCGGGCCCCAGGCCTGCGCGCGCAGGTATTCGCCCTCGACGAGCAGCCGCAGCGTTGCGGTGCCCTCGGGTGTGCGCTGCGCGCGCCAGACCTCGCGCCAGCCCTCCGGCCCCTCGACGACGTGCAGGGTCGGGTCGCCGCGTCCGCGCCGGATGAAGCCGATCGTGGCCGCGAGATCGCGCGGCTCGGAGGTGCCGAGCTCGAGCTCGGCATCCGGAGTCGCGGCGATCACGCGACCAGGCTACGCAGGCTGCTACCCGCAGGTGTACGTCACGCCGCCGACCTCGTGAATGCCGGGGCCCAATTCGGCGCACGCGCCGAAGAGGCTGCCGAACAGGGCGCCGCCGCCGACCAGCAAGGCGATGACGATGACCATTCCGATGAAGCCGATGATGATGCCGGCGAGCGCGAAGCCGTTCTTCTGACCGACCTTCTTCGACTGGTTGAGGCCGATGAACCCCACGATGATGCCGATGAGGTGCAGACCGATGATCGACAGCACGAGCGCGACGACGCCCATGGTCTTGCCGGGGTTGACCGGGGCGGGTGAGGCGGCGGCAGGTGCGGGTGCGGGGGGAGGTGCGTCGGTCATGTTGACTCCTGCGATTCGGGAACCGAAGTGGTTCCGTTCGCACGAATCGTAGTGTTCGGCGCGCCTCGCGCAGAAGAGTAATTCCTACTTCTCATCACGGGCACGAGTAGGTGATGCCGTCGACCTCCCACACGCCCGGCCCGAGGTCTCTGCAGGCCTCGGTGATGAAGCTCCAGAAGGCGGCCCCGCCCGCGATCATGAGGCCGATCACGACCAAGCTGATGACGAAGAGCACGGCACCCACGATGACCCCTGCGAGCGCGAAGCCGTTCGTGTTGCCGACCTTCTTCGACTGCGAGAGGGCGACGAGCCCGACGACGACACCGACCAGGTGCAGCCCGATGATCGACAGCACGAGGGCGACGATGCCCATGGTCTTTCCCGGGTCGGTCGACGCCGGAGGGCTGACCAGAGGAGCGGTGGGGGGAGGGGCGTCGGTCATCGTGACTCCTGCGAACGAGAACCTGGATGGTTCTGGATGGCTCGCATCGTATTCGCGTGCGGCACCGCGGCGGAAGACCCGTGCAGTCGATGCAGAGGCGGCCCGCTTTCGCACCACGCGCGCTGACCCACCATGATGGTGACTATGCGCATCGGAATGCTCACCTCCGGCGGAGACGCCCCCGGCCTCAACGCGGTCATCCGCGCCGCCGTGCTCACGGGAACCACCGTGCACGGCCACGACTTCGTCGGCTTCAAAGACGGCTGGAAGGGCCTGGTCGAGAACGACACCGTGCCCCTCTCTCGGCACGAGGTGAAAGGCATCTCGAAGCAGGGCGGCACCATTCTCGGCACGAGCCGCACCAACCCCTTCGAGGGGCGAGGCGGGGTCGATCGCATCAACCAGGTCTTCGCCGAGCACCGCCTCGACGCACTCATCGCCATCGGCGGCGAGGGCACCCTCGCGGCGGCGAAGCGGCTGACGGATGCTGGCATTCGTATCGTCGGAGTGCCCAAGACCGTCGACAACGACCTCGACGCCACCGACTACACCTTCGGGTTCGACACGGCCGTGCAGATCGCGACAGAGGCGATGGATCGCCTGCGCACGACCGGCGACGCCCACAATCGCTGCATGGTCGCCGAAGTCATGGGTCGTCACGTCGGCTGGATCGCCCTGCACTCGGGCATCGCCGCCGGCGCCCACGCGATTCTCATTCCCGAGCAAGACACGAGCCTCGAGCAGCTCTGCGCCTGGGTGCAGAGCGCCTACGACCGCGGTCGCGCTCCGCTCGTGGTGGTGGCTGAGGGTTTCAGCCTCGACGGCGACGAAGAGCCGCTCAACGAGCGCGGTCTCGATGCATTCGGGCGACCACGGCTCGGCGGCATCGGCGAGCGCATCGCGCCGCTCATCGAAGAGCACACCGGCATCGAGACTCGTGCCACGACGCTCGGGCACATCCAGCGCGGCGGAACCCCGAGCGCATTCGACCGCGTGCTCGCAACCCGGCTGGGCATGGCGTCGATCGGGCTCGTCAACGATGGTGCATGGGGCAGCATGGTGGCGCTGCGCGGCACCGAGATCGAGGCGGTCGGGTTCGAGGCCGCCCTCGGAAAGCTCAAGACGGTTCCTCAAGCCCGCTACGACGAGGCGGCGCTACTGTTCGGGTGATCGCTTCGCCCCCGTCTGCTCGCCCGGCATAGGCTGACTCGCATGACACGCGGCTGGCTGATCACCCGAGGCGACTCGAGCGAGAACGACCTGAGCGTCGAGCTCGTCGATCTCACCGACGACGAGCTTCGCCCCGGCGAGAACGAGGTCGGTGACGTCATGGTCGATGTCAGCTGGTCGAGTCTCAACTACAAAGACGCACTGGCCTTCGCCGGCAACCGCGGGGTGGTGCGCGTGCCTCGACTGGTGCCGGGCATCGACGTCGTCGGCACTGTTGCCGAGTCGACGAACCCGCGCTGGTCGCCCGGCGACCGTGTGCTGCTGAACGGCGCGGGGGCTGGAGAGACCCGGCACGGCGGCCTCGCGCAGCGGGCGGTGCTCGACGGGTCGACCCTCATCGCCACGCCGACAGCGTTCACCGATGCCCAGGCTGCCGGCATCGGAACCGCAGGCTTCACCGCCATGCTCGCAGTGCTGGCGCTCGAGAGGCACGGCGTGACAGAGGGCGATGTGCTCGTCACGGGTGCAAGCGGGGGTCTCGGGTCATTCGCGATCGCGCTGCTCGCCCGCGCCGGCTTCTCGGTGACGGCAGTGACGGGCCGCCGCGAGAACGAGCATCGCCTTCGCGAACTGGGCGCGACGACGGTCATCGATCGTGCTGAGCTCGATCGAGAGAGCCGGCCGCTCGAATCGCAGCGCCACGCCGGCGTGATCGACTCGGTCGGGGGCCGCTCGCTCGCGACCGCCCTCGCGATGCTGCAGCACAACGGCGCGGCCGTGGCGTGCGGCAACGCCGCGTCTGCTTCGCTCGAGACCACCGTGATGCCGTTCATCTTGCGAGGCGTCACGCTCATTGGCGGCAATTCTTCGCTCGTCGCACCGGCACTGCGCGAGCAGATCTGGCGCCGCCTCAGCGAAGACCTCGACACCGAGGTCGTCGACCTCATCGCTCGACCCATCGAGCTCGATGCCGCCCGTGACGCAGCAGGCGAACTGCTCGCCGGCACCATCACCGGCCGGCTCTCGGTGCGCGTGGCCCCCGGCGCTGTCACCCAGGAGGAAGCATGAGCGCGCTCACTATCATCGGTCTGATCGTCGCGGGCATGGCCGCCCTGCTGCATCTCGCCTTCTTCGTGCTCGAGAGCGTTCTGTTTCGGCTGCCGTTCGGGCGGCGCGTGTTCGGAGTGCGCCCCGAGCATGACTCCCCCGCACTGCGACTCTTCGCGGTCAATCAGGGCATCTACAATCTGGCGCTGGCGCTGCTCGTGCTCGCCGGCCTCGTCCTGACGATCGCGGTGCCCGATGCCGCATTCGGCACCGTCTTGATCATCGCCGGATGCTCGGTCATGGTCGTCGCGGGCGTCGCCCTCGCGATCACGGCTCCGAGACGCACTCTGCCGATCGCTCTCGCGCAGGCAGGTCTGCCGCTCGTGGCGACCGTGGCGATCGTGGCAGGGTGACTCGCCTGACCTACGAGACGACGGGCGGGCAGTTGTCGTCGGGGTTCATGGCGTAGTCGACGAGCGCATGCACGAGCGACTGGCTCGTGCGCTCTTCGGCGATGCGGTGAACGGTGAGACCTGCCGCGCGCGCGTCGAACGCCGTGCGCGGGCCGATGCAGACGACTGCCGAGCAGTCGGGCAGTGGTGCGAACTGCTCGGCGATCTGCCGCGCGACACTGCCTGAACTGACGAGCAGAGCCTTGATGCGCCCGTCGGCGATGTCGGTGGCGACCTCAGCCGCGGCCTCGACCCCAATCGTGCGGTACGCGGTGACGAAGCGCGCGGCGATGCCTCGCTCGAGCAGCCCGCTGACGAGCGTGGGCTCTGCGATCTGAGACTGGGGCACGAGCACCACTCTCGTCGTGTCGGCGTCTGGCCACTCTCTCACGAGTCCGCGAGCCGAGTGGTCGCTCGGCACGAAGTCGACGTCGTAGCCCGCGAGCTGCAGAGCCTGGGCCGTCGTCTCACCGACGGCGGCGACCCGTGTCGTGGGGGGCAGTGTCACGCCGTGACCCACGAGCACGTCGACGGTGGTCGCGCTCGTCACGACCAGCCAGTCGACGGCACCGCGCTGCAGATCATCGAACTCGGCTGCCAGCCGCTCGGCGTCATCGCTCGGTGCGAAGTTGATGAGGGGCGCGATGACGGGAATCGCTCCCAGTGCGCGCAGGTGCGCAGCGACGCTGTCGCCCCATTTTCCGCCGCGCGGAACGAGCACGCGCCAGCCCAGCAGGGGCTTGATCACGGGCAGTGCGCCCGTGGGCGTGCGCTCGATCGTCACATCGTGGGGGGAATACATCCCCTCCATCATCGCCCCGTCAGGTCGAGAGTCATAATCGAGCGCTGGCTCAGCATCCGCTCGATCGGGCTCTCAGTCGTCGCTGAAGATCGCCCACGCGACCAAGCCGACGACAACGACGGCCGCGGCCGTGGCACCGATGATCCACGGCACAGGGTTCTCTTCGTACGAGCTCTTCACACGCTCGGTGAGCTCGCTGGCCTGCTTCTTCACGTCGAGCTTCTCGTCGATGGCGTCGAGTGTCTGCTCGAGGCGAGCACGCACTGCGTCGACAGACTGGTTGGCAGACTCATTCATGATTGCCGTCACTTTCTGATGCCGCGCACGACGCGCACATCTTCTTTCACGCTTTCGATGGTCTCAGTCGGGGTCGGCGGTACGCCGTGCTTGAGTTGGGCGATGCCGATCGCTGCGGCGATCCCGGCGAGCGCCAGCAAGGCCCCTCCGACGATCAACGCCGCGGCCCACCCGGGCAGCACGAGCGACAGGGCCAGAACCGCGGCCGCTGTCAGCACGAGAACCGCGAAGAAGGCGAAGGCTGCGGCGGTGACGAGAAAACCTGCTCCGATACCGGCAGCCTTGAGCTTGCCGATGATCTCGTTCTTGAGCGACTCGATCTCGGCAGCGATGAGCTCACGAATCAAGCCAGGAATGTCGGTCAGCAGGGCGAAGAGCCCTCGCCGTTCGCGCGGCGTCGCCGCGTCTGGGTCAGTCATCAGCAGCCCTTCCGGCCCGTCACGACGATGTGCCGCTGCTGCGCGACGTGCTCGCCGGCTTCTTCTTGGCCGTGCTGGTCGACTTCGCCGGGGTCTTGGCGGCTGGCTTCGAAGCGGGCTTCTTCGTGGTCGCCATGCTGGTCACCTGATCGACGACCTTCTTGGCACCGTCTGAGACGAAGTCTTCAACCTGGTCGACTCGGCGCTGCACCCGGGGGTCATTCCAGAAGCTGTTGGCGACGGCCTTCAGTTGCTCATAGCGTTCACGGCCCGCACGACTACCGAGCACGTAACCGACAGCGAGTCCGGTCGCAAATAGGATCTTGCCTCTCATGACGTTCTCCTCACTCCACCCGAGCACTTCGACTCATCGGCGGTGGCGACACCAGCGTAGTGGCCGCCCCTCTACAGGGTGCCAGGAATGCAGAGCGTATTCTCAGGGGTTGACGTCGTCGTCACGCATCAGGTAGGCCCCCTTCACGGCAGCGTTCACGCCCGCCGAATCCCACCACCGGGCCACGATCTCGATGGCCTCATCGACCGTCAGCTCGCTGTCGCTCTCGACCCGCAGCAGCGTCAGCGATGGGTCTTGCCCGTAGAGCGAGGGCCACAGCGACGAGAGATCGAGCACGCGGCGAACGGGGGCGCCTGTCGAATGACCCGCGAGCACCCCGGCGCCCCGGCGCCCCGCCGGCACCTGCGACCCGTCGAGCACGAGAGTGGCGATCGCGCCCCGCGGTCTGTCGTGCGTCTCGATCACCGAGTCAGCGTCGTCGCGAACCATGTCGAGAGACTCACGATCGACGCCGAGCTCAATCGGCACCCCGTAGGTGTCGAGCTCGGCGAGCAGCGCGGTGACGAGCGTTGACGGCCCGCCTGCGATGGCGGTCAATCGGTGGTGACCGGCATCGTCGAGCCGCAACTGCGTCACCGCCCGGGTCAGGGAGTTCTGCTGCAGCATGAGGTGTCGCAGCCCGTCGATATCGGTGGGGCTCAGTTCGTCGAGTGCGCTGCCGGTGAGCGCGCGCACGACGGGCGCCACGAGAGAGTCGGTGATGCCCACCCCGAGTCTCGCCCGCACGAGCTCGCCGAGAGTGCTCGCCTTCGATCCCCTGGGCCCGGGCATGACAGCGTCGAGCATGCCGCGCCACGCTGCCCGCCGACCCACGATGGCGATCGTCTCTGCTGCGAGCGGCGCCGCCGGCACGCCGACGACATGCATCTCAGGCAGAGGCAGAGTGCCTGTCGGGGTCGCCAGCCACCAGCGCTTCGGCTCTGACGGCACCAGGCCGGGGCTCTGCCCCGATCGGTCGACGACGTCAGCGAGCGCAGTGTCGAACGGGTCGAGATAGAGCGTGCCGACATCGAGGGTGACTCCGGCGATCTGTGCGCTGAGCGCGCTGGCTCCTGCGCGCGACGCGGTGTCGAGCACGCGGACGGTGCGGCCCTGCAGCACGTTCTGGCGGGCCGCGACGAGGCCGGCGAGGCCCGACCCGACCACGATGACCTCGTTCACCTCGCCATTCTCGCGCACAGTGCCGCTCAGCCCGACATCACGCGGTGACGCGCTCGAGCATCGCCATGACGGCCAGGCCGTAGGCCTCTGGAGCCGACACGCTCTCGAACTCGCGGCCTTCGCCATCGAGGTCGATAGTGACGATGTAGCCATCTGCAGTGCGCCGCAAGCCGCGGAATGACGCGCGCAGCAGGTCGCGCAACTGGTCTTCGCGCGGCAGCCACAGAGCGTCATCGAGTTCTACCGAGTCGAGTGCCCACTCGGTCGTGCCATTGAAGCCGAGCACGGTGCCGGTCGAGTACTCGTGCGCCTCGATCGTGAGATCGCTCACCGTGAAGACATCTGCGTCGAACTCTGCCCGGTCGATCTGAAACCGGTCGCCGGATGCGGGTCGCCAGCGAAGCCCGGCGTCACGAAGCCGTCTCGCGAGTGCGGTGCTGATCATCGCGACATCGTGGCACGCTGAGCCGAGTGCTCGCTCAGAAGAGTCGAGCACTCGGCGAGCGGTGGTCAGGCCTGCTGAAAACGGCGGCCGATGACGACACCCATGCCGGCCAGCGTGATGATCACTGCGGCGAAGCCGATACCCACGAGGGCGTTCGACGCGCCAGTCTCAGCAAGCCCTGAGAGGTCGCAGACATCATCGGCGGCGGCGAAGGTGTGCTCCCAGCGGGTCGTCGCCTCTAGGCCGAACCCGTAGCCCTGCAGCGCGGTGGCTTCCACGATGACCTCGCCAGCGGGCATGGCCCACTTTCCGGCGGCGGTCTCGTGACCATCGACCCACCACTGCACGCCGTCGACATCGGGCAGGGTCACCCAGTTGGTCGCATCGAGGCAGTTTGCGGGGGTGAAGGTCACGCTTCCTTCGACGAGCGGAGAAGTGGTCAGGCACTCATCGGGCCATTCTTGAAACACGTGGTCGAGCGGGCCGGGCTGGGGAGCGAGCGTGAAGCCCTCGGTTGCACTCGCGGTGATGTTCAGAGTCGCACCCGGCGACGCGCTGAAGGTGCGCACCTCGTCGACGCCCTCCCATTCGACGATGATCGGGGTCTCGTCGTCGACCGTGATGGTGTAGACGATGCCTTCGACGAGCCGCACCCAGAAGCTGGGGTCGTCGAGGCAGTTGTCGGTGTAGCCGTAGGGGTCGACGACCTCGATCTCGCGCACGTCGCAGTCGTCGCCCGTCAGGCGGCCGTCGAGCGTGCCGGTGAAGGTCAGCTTCGTGCCGCCCTCTGACACGATGCGTCCTGGCGTAGGGGTGTCGGAGTCGAAGAATCGTGCGTCGTCATCGATGGTGACGAAGACGACGACGTAGGTGCTGTCGTCGAAGACCTCGTAGCTGTCGAGCTTGGCGAGAGTGTCGTCGTCGACCAGCAGCTTGGTCGGGTCGAGCTGCTGGCCGAGGTCGCACGTCGGGTCGATGAAGCCGATCGAGGCGTTCGTGATCGGCAGCTCGGGCAGTTCGCACAAGTAGTAGGTGCCCAGATCGAACTCCCACTGGCGGATGGTTCCCGGGGCGAACACGTGGCCGTTCATCGCTGTCGCGACGACGGTGAACACGCCCTCTTTCGCCTCTGAGACCGGCACCGTCTCGAGGCCCGCTACCGAGCCCTGGTCGTCAGCGGCACCTCGGTAGACCGTGTAGCCGACGTAGGGGTTGGCCACGTCGCTGATGTCGATCGACCCGTAGGTGTTGCACTCGAGAATCGGCGTCGCCGTGGGCGCGATGGGGTTCGCCACGTTGCAACCGGGAGCCGTCACGAGGTAGGTCGGGTTCGGCCCGGTGAATCCCATGTCGTGCAAGAACTTCTCGGTGAAGGGGTCGCTCGGGCCGAACAGCTCGGAGCCGACATAGGGCATCGACGTGAACGAGGCGTAGACATCGCCCTGACCGCAGTCGACCGGAACGTAGAAGAAGTAGGTGCCCACCGAGTCGATGTAGCCCTCGTCGTGGTCACCGGCCGGGTCTGTGCCCTTGAGCGTCTGGGGCCAGATGCTCGTCGACGAGCTGAAGTGCCACGCAGCGGCGACGACCCAGAACGGGTTGCACAGCTCGTCGCTGTAGCCGTCACGGGCGGTCACGGTGATGAGGCCCGAGTTCGCTGGGTTCGTCAGCGTCGCTGTCGCGAGGTTGTAGTACGTGTACGACACCGCGCTCGCCGGAAGGCACGGCAGTTCGCAGTCTTCAGGCTCGGTGAACGTGAAGGTGAACTCGCTGTCTGCGTCGGGGTCGAGCGCGAAGTCGCTGCTCGCTGCTTCGGCGCGCACGACGATCGTGCTGGCAGTGGCCACTGTGTAGGTGTCTGGCTGCACCTCATCGTCGCCGATGAACCAGCGCACGCCCTCGATGTCGTCGAGCGTGTAAGTGCCGGCCGTGTCGCACTCGAGTGCGGTCTGGCTGACAGTCGGTACGACGAAGTTGTGCGTGTCGAGGTCACCGCAGAGCAGGTTCGGCCAGGTGTCGATCGAGTGCGTCTGCACGAACGTCACCGTGTAGACGTCGCTGGTGATGAAGTCTGCGTACCGAAACTCGATGACTCCGGTCGTGACCTGCTCGAGCGTCAACGGCACCGGCGTCTGCGGCACACCGAACGCGGTGATGCGCAGCCCGAGCCCGTTGGCACCGTTGTAGTTCACGCCCCCGGGCACGTTCTGGTCGACATAGGCGTTGATCTGGCTGCCCGGCGGGTCGATGGTGATGTTGAAGTGGCCCTCAGCGGTGGTGAGGGGCGAACCGTGCGAGTAGGTGACGCTCTCGCACGTCACGACCTGGGTCGGCGTGTTGGCCGGAGTCGACACGATGCGGAACCCCAAGTGCGAGAGACCTGCGTAGGTGTGCACGTAGCTCGTGACACCCTCGGGGGTCTCGCTCGTGTCGATGACGGTCAGGTGGGTACCGCCCTTGACGCAGATGTCGACGTCCCACCCCGCGTTGATGCTCCAGGTGACGCGCTTCTCGCTGACGTTCCAGCTCAGGCTTCCCCAGTTGTTCGGGTTGACCGCCTGATAGACACCGTTGCTGTTGAGGTTGGTGCCGTCGAGCGCATCAGGCTTCTGAAAGCCCACCGCACTCGAGTTGCAGGTCAGGCCGCCCTTGTTGTAGGTCGTCACACCGTCGGCAGAGACAATCGGCGTCGGCAGCGTGGCGCTGGGTGGCGCGGCGATCGCCGGGGCCGCACCGCCTGCTGCCATCCCGAGCGCCAGCAGCATTGCTGTACCGCCCGCGAGAATTCGGCGGCGGAGGGTCTCACGACGTTCGAGTCGGCGTGCTTCAGAGCGCAGCATGGGGGAAGCTCCTGGGGTAGGGAGCCCAGACTCTCGCGGGAACGAGAAATCGGGATTCGGGTTCTTCGGGTTTTCGGGTGCGATGCCAGATCGGGACATCCGGCACGAGTCGACACAACGGCGCGACAAATAGTCAGCATAGACGATATTGCGGGGCCTGCAACGACAGAACCTTCGGTCTACCCCCGCTGTGGGGGTCGCCTCCCAGCATGCCGCTCGGGGCGGTGCAGCAACGGCGCCCCAGGTCATATTCGGGTTGACCTGGGGCGCCGCGCTGCCGTGAGCAGCTCTGTACCTGAACTAGGCGGTGGTGGTGCGGTGCTTCCGTGCCACAAGACCCATGCCCGTCAGCGTGAGCAGCACCGCCAGCAGGCCGAGGTGCTCACCCATCGAGGCGAGCCCAGTCGTCGCGAGAAGCTCAGGGTCGCAGTTGGGGTCGCTTGCGGCCACCGTTTCTTCCCAGCTCGTCACTTGCTCAGGGTCGCTCCACGTCCAGCCGAGAGGGAACTCCTCGCTCGGCTCCGCGAGCGTCGCAGTCACCTCAACCTCGCTACCAGCGGTGAGGGTGTGGCTGGTGTTGCCCGCGACGATCACGCCATTGATGCGCCACACCACGCCGCCTTCATCGACGAGTTCGACCGAGCTGTCGCCCTCGCACTCGCCGAGCGTGAACTCGACCGAGGCGGTCGTCGCCGGCCCGGTCTCGAGGTCGAGGCAGAACTCCGACTCGACGAACTCCTTGACGAAGGGTTCGTACCCCTCAGGCAACTGGTATCCGTCGGCCGCCGCAGCTGTGACGACGACAGTGTCACCCGGGGTCACCACGATCGTCACAGTGTCTTCTCCAATCGGAAAGACGACGTCGACAGAGGCACCGCCGTTGATCGTGTAGCTGTACGACACATTCGGCGAGTCGGTCACGGTGAAGCTCGCGACCCCGACCAGCGCAGCGGCGGCCAGGTCGAGGCGAATCTCGTCGACGCACTCGTCGACCCACGTGACCAGGGGAACGACGACCGCCGAGAGCTCGCAGTCGTCAGCAGGCTCGTACTTGGCCACGAAGGTGCGTTGACTGCCATCGTCAGAGACGCCCTCAAGCGCCCCGTCGAACTTCGATCCCGGGTTGGCCGTTGCTGTGATCGAGATTGTCTCGCCCTCGTCGTCGATCACCGGTTCGCCCCACGTGACGTTCTCGCTGTTCTCCTCGTCGATGACGAACGAGGTGCCGACGTAGCAGTCGCGCTCGGCGACCGTCACGACTGCCGTCGCCACTTCGCAGTCGGGAACGTCGACGTAGTTCTCGAGATTGTCGTGCTTGGCGTCGTAGATCGGGGGCCATCCGATGTTGTCGTGCGGGTAGGTGATGGAGTTCGGCCACGTGAAGGTTCCGGTGTACGAGACCTTGTCTTGCTGCACCGCCCACCCTGATCCACAGACGTCGACGGGAAGGTCAGCGGGGAACTCGGTGAACCACTCAGTGCCCGCCTTGAAGTCGATCAGGGTCTGCGGCCCGGAGTTCGGCCAGCTTGCGGGCGCGTTGGGGTCGAGCTTCTTGTACAGGTACAGCGCAACCTCAAAAGAAACCGACGGCACCGAGGTCACGCGGAAACCGAGGTGCGAGATGTCGAACCCGTGAGTGTGCCCACCGCCTTCGGTCTCGCCCGTCGCCTCGTGGGGTGCCGTGTTGCCGCCCTTCACGCAGATGTCAACGGTGTAGCCATCATTGATCGTCCACGACACCGACTTGCCATCCCAGCTCAGAGATCCCCACGCGATGTCGGGCAATCCATACGAGCCGATGCCGCCCTCGATGTCATCGAGCGCGTCGGGCTTCTGGTAACCGAGTGAGTCGCACGTGATACCCGCATCGCTGCCACCGCCCTGAGTGTGACCAGGGTTGTGGTGGGCGGGCTGCACCGGTGCTTCAACTTCGGTTTCGGTAGTGCGCTGTTCTGTCGAGTCGAGTTGCTCTTCGATCACGACATCCAGCGTCGTTTCGGCTGCCTCGTTCTCGGCTTCATCGGCGAAAGCCACCGATGACGCACCGAGAGAGAAGCCGAGCGTGAGTGCGACTGCCGTACAGGCAGCCAAGAACTTCTTGGCGTTCATGGGTTTCAGCTCCTGGGGGAAGGGAGCACGAGAACAACACCCTCGCTGGGGTGGGGTTCGGGTGTTCGGGTTATCGGGTAGTGCCGTCGTGGACGAATGTCGGGTAGGCCGCACGAAGGCAGATGCGACTGTAGATCACCGTCGACGCTTGCCGCAAGACTAGAACGTCTAGTCTGCCCATGAACGAGGGTCAGTGCACGAACTCGAGCAAGTCGACTCCGAGCGCGCGAAGTGCCTCCATGACCCGCAGCCGCCTGGGCAGGTCGGTGTCATCGAAATGCACCGAGACGGCATAGGCGACTCCGGCGCGAGGGCCGCGCAAGATGCCCGCCTCACTGCGAACGCCCTCATCGGTGCCCGTCTTGTTCACCATCCAGGTGTTGTGCTCGACGCCCCGATGCGCGAGGGGGTCGCGCCCGAACGCGCTCGCCACCATCGAGAGATCGGCGTTGAGCGATAGCCAGCTGAGCACGCGCTGGCTCGTCACGGGGTCGATGATGTGGCCGTTGGCCAGTGCTTGAAACAGCCAGGCGAGCTCGGCCGTCGAGCCCACAGAGAGTTGAGGGGCGTCATCGGGCCCGCGCACATCGCGCACTCGGTCGAGCAGGGCCGTGCGCACGAGCCCGAGCTTCTCGGTGCGCGAGCGAACCGAGTCGAGCCCGACGTGACGCAAGAGCACATTGGTGGCGAGGTTGTCGCTCGTCGCCCCCACGAGCGCCGCGAGGTCGGCGATCGGAAAGGCGGGTGCTTGCAGGTGCTGCCAGATGCCGCTGTCGGCCACGGCGTCGTTGGCCGAACGATCGGCAATGGTGAAGTCGCTCACCGTGCGGTCGGTGAGCCTGGCGCTCACCTCGATGAGCAGCAAGATCTTTCCGATGCTGCCCGTCGGCAGCACGATGCGCTCGTCGACGGCGAAGACGCTCTCTCCGCTGTCGAGGTCGACCACGGCGACCGACACCCGCGCGCCCTCGTAGGCCACGGCGCCGAGCGACCGGTATGCCGGCCTGAACGACGGCTGCCGCACGTCGGCAAGATGGCGCGCCCGACGCGGAGTGCCCGCTCGAGCGCTCCGATCTCGCGTGAGCGGCGCATCTACCAAATGACCACCCGAGCGTCGGGGTCGAGCCAGAGGGCGTCGTCGGGCGAGACATCGAATGCCTCGTAGAAGGCGTCGATGTTGCGCACGATCTGGTTGCAGCGAAACTCGTTCGGCGAGTGCGGGTCGATCGAGAGCAGGCGCAGCGCCTCTTCGGGTCGGATGGCGATCTGCCAGGCCTGCGCCCACGACAAGAAGAACCGCTGGGCCGCGGTGAGGCCATCGATGACGGCGGGCTCGGCGCCATCGAGCGAGAGCACGTAGGCCTTCCACGCGATGCCGAGGCCACCCAGGTCTCCGATGTTCTCGCCGATCGTGAGGGCGCCGTTGACGTGATGACCCGGTGCTTCGGTCGGTTCGAGAGCGTCATATTGTGCGATGAGCGATGCTGTGCGCGCCTCGAACGCTGCTCGATCATCCGCCGTCCACCAGTCGTGAAGTCGACCGTCGCCATCGAAGCGCGAGCCCTGGTCGTCGAACCCGTGCCCGATCTCGTGACCGATGACCGCGCCGATCGCTCCGTAGTTGGCGGCCGCGTCGCGACCCGCGTCGAAGAAGGGGTATTGCAGGATGGCCGCAGGAAAGACGATCTCGTTGAAGCCGGGGTTGTAGTAGGCGTTGACCGTCTGCGGGGTCATGAACCACTCGTCGCGGTCGATCGGCGAGCCGATCTTCGTGAGTTCACGGTGAAACTCGAACTCGCCCGCGGCCTGCACGTTGGCGAGCAGGTCGTCTGCGCTGATCTCGAGCGTGCTGTAGTCGCGCCAGCGATCTGGATACCCGATCTTCGGGGTGAACTTGCGAAGCTTCTCGAGCGCGCGCTCTCGAGTGGCCGGGGTCATCCACTCGAGCGTCTCGATGCTCTGCCGGTATGCCTCGACGAGGTTGGCGACGAGGTCGTCCATCGCGGCCTTCGCTTCGGGCTTGAAGTGCCGCTCGACATAGGTCGCGCCCACCGCCTCACCCATGGCGCGCTCGACGAGGGCGACGCCGCGCTTCCACCGCGCACGAAGCTCGGGAGCCCCGGTCAGGGTGCGACCGAAGAACGCGAAGCTCTCGTCGACGAAGGCGGTCGACAGGTAGGGCGCCATCGAGCGCACGATGGCGTACCGCAACCAGTCGCGCCACTCGTCGAGGTCGCCCCCGGTGAGCTCGGCCGCGATGCCGTCGGTCACGTCGGGCTGACGCAAGACGACTTCGGTGAGCGCCAGCGGCGGAATGCCGTAGCCGTCGCGCCACCTTGCGAGGTCGACACCTCGAGCGCGCGCAGCCCACTCGTCGAACGTCGCGAGGTTGTAGGTCGCCTGCGCGTCGCGGTTGCGCACCGCGTCCCAGTGGTGCCCGGCAATCGCCGACTCGAGAGACACCACGCGCTCGGCGCGAGCAGCGGCGTCGTCGAGACCGGCGAGTGCCAGCATGCGCTCGACGTGCGCACGATACGCCGCCAGCGTCTCGGCGTGCTTCTCTTCTCGGTAGTAGGCCTCGTCGGGCAGCCCGAGGCCGCCCTGCTCGACGAAGATCAGGTAGCGCTCAGGGTCGCCCGGGTCGTTGTCGACGAACAACTGCACGAAGCCCGGCACGCCGCGGCGTTCGAGGCTTCCGATGGTCGAGAGCAGAGCATCCACGTCATCGATGGCGTCAACCTCGCCCAGCAACGGCGTCAACGGCGCCGCGCCGAGCGCCTCGATGCGCTCGTCGTCCATGAAGCTCGCGTAGAGGTCGCCGACCTTCTTCTCGAGCGTGCCGGCCTCGGCCTCTTGGGCCTGCTCGATGATCTCGCGCACCGCCTTCTCGGCATCTTCGGCGAGCACCATGAATGATCCGTAGCGCGCTTTGTCGTCGGGAATCGGCGTGCGAGCGATCCACCGGCCGTTCACGTGGCGGTACAGATCGTCTTGCGGCCGCACCGCGGGGTCGAGTTCGTCGCGGTCGATACCGCTCGAGAGCGCGTCAGTCACGCACGAGAGCCTAGCCCGCGAACCTCAGTTGACGGCGGTTCACGGGCCAGCGAAAGCCCCAGCGACGACGACGAGCGCCCGAGCCGAAGCTCGAGCGCTCGTGGGTGCAGTCGCGATGACTAGCTCGAGAACGCGTCTTTCACGTTGTCGCCAGCCTGCTTGAAGTTGGCCTTCGCCTGATCGGCGCGACCCTCGGCTTCGAGCTCTTCGTTGTCGGTGACCTTGCCGGCCGCCTCTTTGGCCTTGCCGCCGAGCTCTTCGCCCTTGTGGCTCATCTTGTCTCCGGTGTCGTTCATGGTCGACTCCTTTCGTCGGTGTCGTCAGTGGCCGATCTTGTGGATCGACTGTTCCTACAGTTGCATCTGCCCCGCCCTGAGACACCCCCTTGACTTCTCAGGAACCGAAACCTCACGGGGCTGTTAGCGTGGTGCGACCTGCGGCGCGCTCGACGTGCGCGCGAGCATCCGTTTTCGTGAAAGGCCATCGTGACCAGGCCCACCGCCGCCCGCCCCTCGCTGAACGCCTGGCGTCTCGCCGTGTTCGCGGTCTTCGCCATCAACGGCCTCGCCATGGCGAGCTGGTTCGCGCGAACGCCTGCCATTCGCGATGCGCTCGAGGTGCGCACCGACCAGTTCGGGGTGCTCATCATGGCGATGGCAGCAGGCTCGATCGCCGGTCTGCTCGCGTCGTCGCACATCATCGCGCGGATCGGATCGCGCACGACGATCCTCATCGCCCTGCTCAGCTGCGTGCTCGCTCTCGGGCTGCTCGGCGTCGGCTCGGCCACGCTCGGCTCGTTTCCGATCGCCTTCGCGGCTCTGGCTCTGTTCGGCGCCTCGACGGGCATCACCGACGTCGCCATGAATGTCGAAGGAGCGGGCGTCGAGCAAGCACAGGGCCGCAGCATCATGCCGTGGTTCCACGCCGCGTGGAGCATCGGAACGATCGTCGGCGCCGGCATCGCCGCCGGTGTCGCCGCGATCGGAGTGTCGCTCGATGCGCACCTCGCCGTGATGGCCGTGCTGCTCGCCGGCGCGACACTCTTCGCTGTGCGCTTTCTGCCGAAGCACCGAGTGCTGCCGGGCCTCGATGATGACGGTCCCGGCCCCCAGCGGTCGACCTTCGGCGAGCGCATGGCGATCTGGCGCGAGCCGCGCACGCTCGTCATCGGGCTCATCGTGCTCGGCATGGCCTTCGCCGAGGGCTCAGCCAACGACTGGCTCGCTCTCGCGATGGTCGACGGCCGCGGAGTCGACGCCGCGACGGGAGCCCTCTATTTCGGCCTGTTCGCCACCGCGATGACGGCGGGGCGCATCGGCGGGGTCTGGGTGCTCGATCGCTTCGGGCGCGTGCCGGTGCTGCGCGCGTCGGCACTCGTGGCGATGGCGGGCATCGCTGTGCTCATCCTGGTGCCTCACCCGGTCGCGGCCGCGTTCGGCATCGTCGCCTGGGGCCTCGGCGCTGCGCTCGGCTTTCCGGTGGGCATGTCGGCGGCCGCCGATGAGCCGTCGAAGGCCGCGGCTCGCGTGGCCGCGGTCGCGACGGTGGGCTACTTCGCGTTCTTGGTCGGCCCGCCCGTGCTCGGATTCCTCGGCGAGCAGTTCGGTCTGCTCAACGCCTTCTGGGTGGTGCTCGTGCTCATCGCGCTCGCGTTCGTCGCGACCCCCGCGGCCCGAGAGACGGGTTCGGCCGCGACGGCGAAGCACCCGGTTCAGGATGCCCGCCCCTAGGCTCACCGCATGACGAGCTCCTCCCCCGCACGCCGCACCCTGCCCGCCGACCTCGATCTGTCGGGTCGCACCGCCCTCGTCACCGGGTGCGGATCTGCTCAGGGCATCGGCTTCGCCACGGCCCGTGCGCTCGCCGAGCGCGGGGCGCTCGTCGCGATGACGGCGACGACCGACCGCATCGAGCAGCGCGTGGCCGAGCTGCGGGCCGAGGGGTTCGAGGCGCACGGGGTCGTCGCGCGGCTCGAGACCGAGAGCGCCGCGGCCTCGGCCGTCGGGGCTGCGCGGTCGCTCGTGGGCGACCCGAGCATCCTGATCAACAATGCCGGCATGGTGTCGGTGGGCGAAGAGATGCCCCGCGGTGACATCGGCATGTCGATCGACGAGTGGCGCAGCGCCGTCGACGTGAACCTCACGAGCGTCTTTCTCGTCACGCGCGCCGTCATGGCCGGGATGCGGGCGCAGGGTTGGGGGCGCGTGATCAGCGTCGCCTCGACGACCGGCGCCGTGCAGGCCGCGCGCGACGACCTCGGCTACGCCACGGCGAAGGCCGGCGTGCTCGGCTTCACGCGCGGGCTCGCCGTCGACGAGGCGCGCTCGGGCATCACCGTCAACGCCGTCGCCCCCGGCTGGATCGCGACGGCGTCGCAGCTGCAGCAGGAGGCGGTCGAAGGCGAACTCGTGCCGTTGGGGCGCAGCGGCACCCCCGCCGAGGTCGCGAGCGCCATCGCCTGGCTCGCCTCCCCCGGCGCGTCATACGTCACCGGCCAGCTCATCGTCGTCGACGGCGGCGGCTCGGTCGCCGAAGAGCACCGCCCGGGCCTCTGGGCCTGAGGTTTCGTTCTCGACTATTACGTATTACGATGAGATCATGAAGCGCACCATTCAGGGCAAAGAAGTCGACGAGGCTCAGATCGATCAGTGGGTCGACGAAGCCGAAAAGGGCTACGACGTCGAGGTGCTCCGCTCGCGCTGGGGGCGCGCCCCGCGTGGATCAGCGGCTGCGCGGGTCATTCCCGTTCGCCTCACGGCCGAGGAGCTCGCCGCCCTCATGGCACGGGCTGAAAAGGAAGGGCTGAACCGATCGGAGGCAATTCGGGCTGCGCTCAGTTCGTGGGCCCACGTCGCGTGATCGTTCGCCCGTCTGCGCTCAAGCACGGCATCGGTGAGGCAGATGTGCAAGAAGCCGCCGGAAATGCGTTGATCGACGGTCCGCTCGACGAAGAGAATCCGCAACGTCGGCTTCGACTCGGTTTCGACACGAAGACTCGGCTGCTCGAGATCGTCGTACTCGTCTGGGACGACGGCACGGTAGAGATCATTCACGCGATGAAGTGCAGACCTCAGTACCGGGCGCTTCTCGACTGAACACTGTCAGTGCCTCGTCAACGCGAGCACGTTCGTCACCAAAATCTCATCGGCTGCACTGTTCATGTGCGCCTCGCCGAGTGGCGATACGTGATTCCGCCTTATCTGCGTCGAGGTTTGCTCCAGTCTCCTTCAGGCGGTAGCGGGATGAGATTGGCGACCGCGTCATGCTTTCTCTTACTGCCAAGCCCCGCCGCGAAGGACGCCAAGGTGGGGTGGCCAACAAGAGGCAAGAAGTCCTCCGCTTGAAGGTGCACCATATCGATGGCCGCAAGTTGCCGGAGGGAGGGTGCGCGGCGCAACGGAGAGAGATCCGACAGCCCGCGCATCGTCTCGATCCATAGGCGACGAAGGCCTTTCATACCTGACATGTCGGGCAGTCGTTCCACCTGACGAAGCGACTGCAGAAACAGGAACTCGAGGTGTGGAAGTTCGGCAACCGGCGAAAGGTCCCGCAGTCCTTTGACCATCCAGAGTTCGAGGTATTCCAGCTCGGTGAATCGCGGTAGCAGATCCAGGTTCTTCGTTCCCCCGAGCTTCAAGTCAAGGGCACGTAAACCCGAGAGTGGAAGGAGGAGCGAGAGGTCCGGGAGCGTGATTGATCGCAAGGTCACGCTACGCAACGCACGTAGCTCGCCGACCACCTCGATGTCCTTGGTCTGCGCTTCGAGGTACACGTGCTGTAGCTCACTGAATCGAGCCAGGGGCGCCAACGACAACCGACGCTTCGTCTTGCCGAGGCCGATGAAGCGAGCATCGGCGGGGAGGCACTCCAGCCCGTCGATGTTCGCAAGGGAGTGATACAGCGCATCTGCCTGGAACGAGCGAACGCTGGAGAAGTAACGAAGAAAGTCGAGATCGGAGATCGAGCCGTCCGATGATCCGTAAACCCTCAAGGTCTTGTCAGTGTGGTTTTCGAACCACTCCCCGAGAAGTCGATAATCGTCTTCTGTCAGGGCAGCGTCGAATTGAACGAACTCGACTCGATCATCGAGTGCCACTAGCTGCTCTCGACCGATAGGTGAACGCGCCATGAATACGCGCGGGTGATGAAGTCCCATGTGCTTTGAGCCTATCGAGCACGGGGTTCGGGTTGCGGTCACACTTCTCGGTACCGTGGTGCAGTGAGACTCGTCATCGCCCGCTGCTCCGTCGACTACGCGGGCAGGCTCAGTGCGCACCTGCCCCTCGCGACGCGCCTGCTCATCCACAAGAGCGACGGCAGCCTGCTGGTGCACGCCGACTCGCTCAGCTACAAGCCGCTCAACTGGATGAGCCCGCCGTGCACTCTCGTCATCGACGAGCCCGACGACGACCAGCGCGAGGCGGGGGTCGTCGAGCTGTGGCGCGTCACGCACGCGAAGACCGCCGACCTGCTCGTCGTGAGCATCCACGAGGTGCTGCACGACTCCGCCCACGAGTTCGGCGTCGACCCCGGCCTGCAGAAAGACGGCGTCGAGGCGCACCTGCAGAAGCTGCTCGCCGAGCACATCGAGCTGCTGGGCGAGGGCTACGCGCTCGTGCGCCGCGAGTACATGACGGCGATCGGGCCGGTCGACATCTTGGCGCGCGACGCGAGCGGAGCATCCGTCGCCGTCGAGATCAAGCGCCGGGGCGGCATCGACGGCGTCGAGCAGTTGACGCGCTACCTCGAACTCATGAACCGCGACCCGCTGCTCGCCCCGGTCAGCGGCGTCTTCGCGGCGCAAGAGATCGCTCCGCAGGCGCGCACGCTCGCCGAAGACCGCGGCATCCGGTGCCTGCTGCTCGACTACGACGCCATGCGCGGTCTCGACGACGGCGTGCCCCGACTGTTCTAGACGGTGGTCTCGCCCCGCCGTCGGGCGATGAGCAGGGCAGCACCCAGGGCGGTGATGAGAGCTGCGATGCCCACGGGCAGGGCGGCATTCGCTGCTCCGGTGTCGGCGAGCTCGTCATCGCCCCACGCCGAGTCGCGAATCTCGATGACGATGCAGTTCTCGTCGATCTCGATCCACTGCGAGGTCGTCACAGGGCTGTCTCCGGCGGTTCCGGCAAGCTGCAGCTCGTGGCGGCCGGGAATGCACGCCTCTTCAGGAACGGTGACCTCCTCGTAGAACGAGCCGTCTCCATCGGTCTCGCCCTCCAGCAGCGGCAGCGGGTCTGAGAACATCACGAGCGAGTAGTCGGTATACGGGTCGAGTCCGGTGCCCTCGACGACCGCCGTCTTGCCCGCATAGAAGTCGCCGACTGAGAACTGCAGCTCGAGCAGCAGGCTGGGGGCGGTGATGACGTAGTCACCGGGGTCGCTGCTGCCGGTTCCTGCACCGTTCGTCGCCGAGGCCACGCAGTCATACTCTTCGCCGCCGGTGAAGCCGTTGACCGTGATCGGGAGGCTCGTCGCACTGCCCGAGACGACATCGCCTGCGTCGCTCGTGTTGGTGCACTCGATCACCCAGCTCGACACGAGCACGTCAGGTGCGTACGCCCAGAACTGAGCCCGCGCGCCGCCGTTCAACCAGACGTGTCGATCGATGTACGGCTCGGGCGTGCTCTCGACGCGAAAGAGGGTCTCGGCGACGCTCTGACGACCTGCCGCATCGGCGATCTGCACTTTGAAGGCCCAGTAGCTGCCTTCGGTGTAGATGTCGGTGTAGACGTCGCCGCCTGTGCAGTGCGCGGCACCCACCTGCAGCGCTCCGCCGCTGAACGTCGAGCACGGCAGGGCTCCTGAGCCGTAGTACGGGTAGTTCTCGTCACTCACGGGGCTCCAGCTCACTGCGCCGGGTGCCGCATACGAGACGAGCGTGGTGACGCCTGTGATCGACAGCGGCGCGTAGATGATCGGCACGCTCAATCGGGGCGCGACCGAGTAGGTCGACCCCGTCTTGCTGAACCGCACCCATTGCGAGAAGTCTTCGGCGATGCTGTTCTCGATGTCGTCGACTCGGCAGCAATTATCGATGTACAACTCATAGAGTCCGTCACCGAGCGACGACAGGTCGCCGCGGAAGGTCTCGACGGTCTGCGCATACAACGGTTCATCCGACACGACTTCGCTGATCACTTCGAGCAGCACTCCCGTGCCGGTTCCCTCGCCGGGGGTGTCGGCGTACGAGTCGATCGACAGCACTTCAGTGGTGCCGCCCTCGCCCACGAAGCTGTCGGCGTCGTTGGCCTCCCATGCGGTCGTCACGACCCAGGTGGCCACCTGCCCGTCGACGACGAAGTCGGGGCCGCTCGCTCTGAAGTGGCTTGCCGAGGCGCTGGTGGCGCCGAGCCCGACGACGAGTGCGGCGCCCAACGCTGCGGCACTGATCGAACGGATACGACGGATGACGAACGAGTTCATCGTTGATCTCACTTCAGGGGTAGACGCGTCGACGGATGTCGAATGGCTTTCACGGTAGCGTCTCGCCGCCCGACTGCCAAGCACTGCAGTGCCACGCATTCGGGGGTGGTCAATCTCCATGTCGAGACGGCCGCGTAGGCTCGAGCGATGCCCTCGTACACGACGATCCTGCTCGACCTCGACGGCACGATCACCGACTCGGCCCCCGGCATCACCGACACGCTCGCCCACACCTTCGGCGTGCTCGGCATGCCGATTCCCGACCACGACGAGCTCCTGCGCTATGTCGGCCCGCCGATTCTCGACTCGTTCCGCGATCGGGCCGGCATGAACCTCGCCGAGCGCGAGCGCGCCCTCGAGATCTACCGCGAGCGCTACCTCGACCGCGGCGCATACGACGCGACGCTCTACCCCGGCATGGGCCTGCTGGTGGCCGACATCGCCGCGGCGGGCATCCCGCTCAGCCTGGCCACCTCGAAGCCCGAGCTGCCGGCAACCCTCATGCTCGAGCACTTCACGATCGCCCACCACTTCGACATCATCACGGGGGCGTCGGCCGACGAGGTGCGCAGTGCAAAGGCCGACGTCGTCGCCGAGGCCCTCATCCGGTTGCGGGCGATGGATGCTGATCTCACGCGCCCCGTGCTGGTCGGCGATCGCGTGCACGACGTCGAGGGCGCAGCGGTGCACGGTGTTCCGACGATCGCCGTGTCGTGGGGCTACGGCGAGCCGTCGGAGTGGGCGCACGCCATCGCCGTCGCCCACGACGTCGACGAGCTGCGCGCCCTGCTCGGTCTCTGACCGGTCAGCGGGCGAGACGTTCGACGACCGCGCCGAAAACGCTCGGCAACGCTCGGGCGGTCGGCACGATGAGGCCGCGCGCGGGCGAGGTCGCCGCAGCGAGCAGCCCCGCCGTCAGCACGCGGAAGTCTCGCGTCGACCGCGCCCACGCGCGCTCATAGCGCGCGAGCGACCCGACGGCGAGACACTCGGCGAGCACCTGCGCCTGGGCGAGCCCGACACGCAGCCCTTCGCCGGTGAGAGCATCCACGTACCCGGAGGCGTCGCCGACGAGCGCGACCCGTCCGCTCGTGCGGGCCAGTGTGCGCTGGCGCAGCGGGCCCGCCCCGCGCAGGCTGCTCGCCTCATCGGCGCCGGCGAGCCGCTCGCGCAGTGCGGGCGCCTGCTCGATCGCCGTCGTCAGGTCGAGCGGCCGAGGGGCGAGCACGGCGACGCCGACCGTGCCCTCGTCGACGGGCGTGACGTAGAGCTCGGCCGCGGGCAGGTAGGTCACTTCGACGAGGTCGCTCCACGGCGCGACCGCGAAGTGCTGCCGCAGCCCGAATCGGCGAGCGCCCCGGGTCGACTCGCGCGCGGGCCGATCGAGCCCGCTCACCGCGCGAACGGTCGAGTGCAGGCCGTCGGCTCCGATGAGCCAGCGCGCGCGCAGCGTGCCCACGACGACCGCGTCGTCGTGCTGCGTGATCTCGTCGACCCGCTCATGCCGCGTCTCGATGCCGACCTCGGCCGCGCGCGACCGCAGGGCCTCGTGCAGCACCGTGCGTCGAACTCCACGACCGGCGGCAGAGCGGTAGCGGTGCGTGACGGCGCGGCGGGCATCCTGATACCGGATGCCCCGCAGCGGGTGCCCCGCGGGGTCGACGCCCAACCTGCTGAGCGCCGCGAGCGCGCCGGGCATGAGCCCTTCGCCGCACGCCTTATCGATCGTTCCCTCGCGCGGTTCGAGCACGACCGCGGTGAGCCCGCGCGCGTGCAGTTCGAGCGCCGTCGCCAGCCCGATCGGCCCGCCACCGGCGATGAGCACGTCGGCGTCGAGCGCCGCGGTCATGCAGATCGCAGCGCGGCGAGCGCCCGGTTCTCGGTCGGGATGCGGAAGGCCAGCAGCAGCACCGCGTTGAGCAAGGTGAAGGCGATCGCCGTGATCCAGGCCGAGTGCACGAGCGGCAGTGCGATGCCCTCGATCGCGACGATCCAGTAGTTGGGGTGCCGCAGCCACGCGAAGCGGTAGGGCCCGCGCGTCACCCGCGTCGCTCCGGGCACGACGATGACGCGTGTGTTCCACTGCCGCCCGAGCGATGCGATCACCCAGTAGCGGCCCGCCTGGCACAGCAGCGCGATGACGAGCATGGGCCAGCCGAGGGCGCCGATGAACGGGCGATCGAGCAGCACGACCTCGGCGATGCAGGCGAGCAGGAGGCCCGTGTGCAGCACCACCATGAACGGGAAGTGCCCCTTGCCGTGCTCGACCCCGCCCTGTGCGAAGGCATGCGCAGCATTGCGATTCGAGATGACCAGCTCGACGAGTCGTTCGACCCCCGTGGCGAGCACCAGCACGATGTACAGCACAACACTCATGACCACTCCAGCAAGACGATCTCAGCGGTGACCCCTGGGCCCAGGGCGAAGAGCACTCCGCGCGTGCCGGCCGGGCGTGCGCCCCCTTCGGCAAGCACGTGCAGAACGGCGGCCGACGACATGTTGCCCGCTCGCGCGAGCACGGCCCAGCTCGTCGCGAGCGCCGCCGGCTGCAGGTCGAGCGCGGCGCTGAACGACTCGAGCACGCGCGGCCCTCCCGGGTGCGCGATCCAGTCGTCGACGTCGGCCCGACTCCACCCCGCCTCGGCGAGCAGCTCGTCGACTGCCGCGGCGAAGTGGCCGTCGATGAGCGCGGGCACCCCGGCCGCGAGCATGAGCCGAAAGCCGCTCTCGCCGATGCGCCAGCCGATCATCTCTGAGCTCTCGGGGTAGAGGGCGCTGCGGCTGCCGACGACCCGGGCGCGCGGCTCGGCGGCGTCGAGAGCGAGCGGATGGGCATCCCCCACCATCACGACGGCGGCCGCGCCGTCGCCGAAGATGCCGGTGCCGACCACGTTGGCCATCGAGTGGTCGTTCCACTGCAGCGTCAACGAGCACAACTCGACCGAGACGAGCAGGGCGACTCCTGTGGGGTGCCCCGCCAGGTAGTCGGCGACGCGAGCAAGGCCGGCTGCACCCGCTACGCATCCGAGCCCGAAGCTCGGCACGCGCCGCAGGTCTGACCTGAAGCCCAGGCTCGTCGCGAGCTGCGCGTCGAGCGACGGCGCACCGAGCCCGGTCACCGTCGTGAAGAAGAGGTGGTCGACATCGGCGACCCCGAGGCCCGTCCCGGCGAGCGCCGTCAGCACCGCGCGCTCAGCGAGCGGCAGTGCGAGTTCGGCGAAGAGGGCGTTGGTCGCCGTGAAGCCCTCGATGCTGCGGTAGTCGGCGAGCGGCAGCGCCAAGTGCCGGGTGTCGATCCCGCTCGCCGAGTGGATGCGCTGCATCACGGCGCGCGCGGCCGGGTCGTCGGTCATGCCGTCGGCGAGCTCGGTCGTGATCTGCTGCTGGGTGACGGCATGCTCGGGCAGCACCGGTGCTACCGCGAGAATCTGAGGCATGGGCGAATGATGACACAGCCGCCTGCGCCATTTCGCAGGGTTGACAGAGACCGTGCGCGAGTAGGGTCGATTCGTCTGATCGTTCACCGCCGAACCCCAGAAAGAGGAGCCGAAGTGCCAGCCACCATCGCCGAGCTCGAACCGTCGCTGATCGCCCTGCGCGAGGGCGCCGAGCGGTGGGTGCGCTTGCCTCTCGCCGAGAAGCGGGCACTGCTGCGCGAGGTGCGCGCGACCACCCTGGCCGCGGCGCCCGCCTGGGTCGAGGCGGCGTGCGCGATCAAAGGCATCGACCCCCGCAAGCCCCTCGCGGGCGAAGAGTGGTCGAGCGGTCCGTATTCGGTGATCACCGCGACGAGCGCCCTCGAGAAGACGCTGCGGCAGCTCGAGCGGGGCCGCTCTCCGATCGACGAGGTCGAGTTCGGCACGGCCCCCGGCGGCCGCACCACCCTGAAGGTATATCCGTATCTGCCGAAAGACGTCGTGCTGCAGGGGTATGAGGCGAGGGTGTGGCTGCGCCCGGGCGTCTCACTCGATCAGGCTCGCCGCGGTGTAGCACGCGCCTTGCGCGACCCGCACCGCGAGCCTCGCGTCACCCTCGTGCTCGGGGCCGGCAACATCACGGGCATCCCCGCTCTCGACGTGCTCACCGCGCTGTACCAAGAAGCATCAGCGGTCGTCGTCAAGCTCAACCCGATCAACGCCGCCGTCGGCGACGCGATCGCGCAAGCATTCGCCCCGCTCATCGACCTCGGCGTCGTGCTCATCACCGATGGCGATCACGAGCTCGGTGAAGCCCTCATGGCGCACGAGCTGATCGACCGCGTGCACCTCACGGGCAGCCGCCACACGCACGATGCGATCGTGTGGGGTCGCGACGATCAGGCTGAGCAGCGGCGCGCCGCCGGCACTCCGCTGCTGAGCAAGCCGATCTCGAGCGAGCTCGGCGGCGTCGGGCCGGCGATCGTGGTGCCCGAAGACGGCTGGTCGAGTGAGAACGTCGACGACGTCGCCCGCAACATCGTCACGCAGCGCCTGCACAACAGCGGCTTCAACTGCGTCGCGACGCAAGTGGTGGTGCTGCCCGATGCGTGGCAGCGTGCCGACGAGTTCGTCGACGCCATGCGCAGGTATCTCGCCGCCGCCCCGGTTCGGCCCGCCTACTACCCCGGTGCTTCGAGCCGGCAGCTCGCCGTCGTCACCGTGCACCCCGATGCCGCCGTGCTCGGCGGCGACCCCAACGTGCCCCGCACTCTCGTCGACCACCTCGACCCCGAGAAGGCCGACGAGCACCTGTTCACCGTCGAGACGTTCGCCCCCGTGCTGGGCGTGGTGCGGCTGCCCGGATCGCGCGAGCCTCAGGCCTTCCTGCCTGCGGCCGTCGCCTTCGCCAATGATCGCCTCGACGGCTCACTGAGTGCCGGAATCCACATCCACCCCGTCACGCGCGAGCGCCTCGGCGAGCACTTCGACACCGCTGTCGCCGACCTGCGCTACGGCACCATCGGCATCAATGCGTGGACGGGCACGATCTTCGGCATGCCCGCCGGCACGTGGGGCGCGTTTCCCGGGCAGACGCTCGACGACGTCGGCAGCGGTATCGGCATCGTGCACAACGCGCTACTGCTCGACCCCGAGCACGTCGAGCGCACGGTCGGCAGCGGAAACTGGAAGCCTTCGCCGACCCCCCTCTGGTACGTCGACAACAAGACGGCACACGTCACGGCGCGGCGCTTGACCCGCTTCGCCGGCATCGATTCGTGGGCCATCGCCGCACCCCTCGGTGCGGCTGCGATCGAGAGCTATCGCAAGGGATGACCGAGTCGCGTTCGGCCTCGACCCACGTCGACGTGCTCGTGGTGGGCTCGGGTTTCGGCGGGTCGGTCGCCGCGCTGCGACTGGTCGAGAAGGGATACCGCGTCGCGGTGCTCGAAGCCGGCCGTCGGTTCGCCGACGACGAGTTCGCCCGCACCTCGTGGAGCCTGCGCAGGTTCTTCTGGGCTCCTGCGCTGGGGATGCTCGGCATTCAGCGCATCCACCTGCTCGACAACGTCATGATCTTGGCCGGGGCGGGGGTCGGCGGCGGCTCGCTCGTCTACGCGAACACGCTCTACCGACCGGCGAGCGACGCGTTCTTTCGCGACCGGCAGTGGGCGCACATCACAGACTGGAAGACCGAGCTCGACCCGTTCTACGACCAGGCCTCGCGCATGCTCGGTGTGACTCCGAACCCGAGCGTCACTCCCGCCGACGAGATCATGCAGAAGGTGGCGGCCGACCTCGGGGTCAGCGACAGCTTCAGCCTGACTCCGGTGGGAGTGTTCTTCGGCGAGGGGGCGGGGGTCGAGTCGCCTGACCCCTATTTCGGCGGTGCTGGCCCTGCGCGACGCGGCTGCCTCGAGTGCGGCGAGTGCATGACGGGGTGCCGCCACAACGCCAAGAACACGCTCGTGAAGAACTACCTGCACCTCGCTGAGTCGGCGGGTGCCGAGGTCTTCCCGCTCACAACAGTCACCCGCATACAGCCCCTTCCTGCCAGATCTGGCGCAGATGGGCGCTCAGTCGCGGGCGATGACACAATTCGCGGCACATCTGGGAGAGGCGAGGGCGGGTACAGGGTCACGACGCGTACCACCGGACGAGGTCGGCGCACCGAGCGCACCTGGACGGCCGATCAGGTCGTCGTGGCCGCGGGCGCATGGGGCACGCAGCAGCTGCTGCACCGCATGAAGGCCGAGGGGCACCTGCCCAGAATCTCTGACCGCTTGGGCGAGTTGACGCGCACCAATTCTGAGGCCCTCGGCGGAGCATCCACCGCCCTGCGCCACTCTCGGGCAATCGACTTCACGAAGGGCGTGGCGATCACCTCGTCGGTGCACCTCGACGAGTCGACGCACCTCGAGCCCTGCCGCTACGGCCACGGATCGAACGCTCTCGCCCTTCTCGCCACGCTCGCGATTCCGGGGGGCGGTCGCACTCCGCGCTGGCTGCTGTGGATCGGCCAGCTGCTGCGCCACCCCGCGCGCGTCGCGTCGATGATCTTCGGCATCGGCAGTTGGAGCCGCCGCACGATCGTCGGGCTCGTCATGCAGAACCGCGACAACTCGCTCACGGTGCGGGCTGGTCGGGGGGCCTTCGGCCGCTTCAGGCTGCGGTCGAGTCAGGGCCACGGCGAGCCGAACCCCACGTTCATTCCTCAGGCGAATCAGGCCTACGAGAGCATGGCCCGTCACATGCGCGGCTTTGCGCAGTCGGGGGTCAGCGAAGTGTTCGATGTTCCGATGACGGCGCACTTTCTCGGAGGCTGCGCCATCGGCGATTCGCCCGAGTCGGGAGTCGTCGACCCCTACCACCGCGTGTTCGGTCACGAGGGTCTGCACGTCGTCGACGGCGCGGCCATCTCCGCGAATCTCGGCGTCAATCCTTCACTCACGATCACCGCCCAGGCGGAACGCGCCTTCGCGCTCTGGCCGAACCGCGGCGACTCGGATGCCCGCCCCGAGCTCGGCGCCGCCTACCGCCCCGTGCCGCCGGTCGCCCCTCGGTCGCCCGTCGTGCCGGTCGGCGCGGTCGGCGAGTTGCGCGTGCCCGTGTCGCTGGGCCTCCCGCGCGTGCGCCGCGCCTGAGTCGCACCCCACCGCGACCCCGGGAGAGCATGCTGGTCACAGCGCGCAGACGCTCACCGAGGTTGGGGCTTGAACCCGCGCAACCGCAGTGAGTTCGTCACGACGAACACGCTCGAGAACGCCATCGCGAGTGCCGCGAGCAGCGGGTTGAGCAGCCCGAGCATGGCGATCGGTATCGCCGCCACGTTGTAGCCGAACGCCCAGAACAGGTTGCCGATGATGGTGCGCAACGTGCGCCGAGCGAGTCGGATGGCGTCGACGACGACGAGCAGGTCTCCGCTCACGACGGTGAGATCTGACGCCGCCATGGCCGCGTCGGTTCCGCCGCCCATCGCGATGCCCAGATCGGCCGCGGCGAGCGCCGCCGCGTCGTTGACCCCATCGCCGACCATCGCGACGACGTGCCCATCAGCCTGCAGCTCGCGGATGACATCGAGCTTGCCCGCCGGCGTCACCCCTGCGCGCACGTCGTCGATACCGAGCTCCGCCCCCACTGTTCGGGCCGCGCCGGCGTTATCGCCAGTCAGCAACACGGGTTCGAGCCCCAGGGCACGCAGCCGGTCGAGGGCGAGCGCCGACGTCGGCTTGAGCGTGTCGGCAAGCACGATGATGCCTGCGACCGCACCGTCGATCGAGACGACGATCGGGGTCGCTCCTCGTGACTCGTGGGTCACGATGAGCGAAGCGTCGACCTCGACAGCCCACGACTCGAAGAGCCATGACGCGCGGCCGATCGCGAGCGCGTGCCCGTCGACCACCGCGGTGACCCCAGCGCCCGCGTGCGACTCGAAGCTCTCGGCCGCGAGCAACTCGATGCCGGCGTCGCGGGCGTGGCCGACGATCGCCCTGGCGAGCGGATGCTCAGACCCTTCTTCGGCCGAGGCGGCGAGTGCGAGCATCCGGTCGCGATCGATGCTGCCGACGGCCTCGACGCCCGTGACCGCCAACTGCCCGGTCGTCACTGTTCCCGTCTTGTCGAGCACGATCGTGTCGATGCGCCGCGTGCGCTCGAGCACCTGCGGGCCTCGAATGAGAATGCCGAGCTGCGAGCCCCGCCCGGTGCCGACGAGCAGCGCGGTGGGGGTCGCGAGCCCGAGGGCGCACGGGCAGGCGATGATGAGGGTCGCGACGGCGGCCGTAAAGCCGATCTCGACCGAGTTGCCGATGAGAATCCAGGCGAGCAGCGTGCCGAGAGCGAGCACGAAGACGATGGGAACGAACACCCCCGACACACGGTCGGCGAGCCGCTGCACCTCGGCCTTGCCGGTCTGCGCCTCTTCGACGAGTCGCGCCAGGCGGGCGAGCTCGGTGTCGGCCCCGATGCGCGAAGCCTCGACGACAAGCCGCCCCCCGACATTGAGGGTGCCGCCGACCACCCGGCTGTCGACGGCGACATCGACGGGCACTGACTCGCCTGTCAGGAGGGACTGGTCGACGCTCGATGAGCCTTCGATGACTAGGCCGTCGGTCGCGATGGTCTCGCCTGGCCGCACGACGAAGCGATCGCCCAGCTGCAGCTGCCCGACCGGAATGCGCACTTCGACGCCATCGCGCAGCACTGCGACGTCGCGCGCAGCGAGATCGAGCAGCGCGTCGAGGGCTTCGCGAGACGAACGCTTGGCGCGCGCTTCGAGGTAGCGCCCGAGCAAGATGAACACCGTCACGGCGGCAGCGACTTCGAGGTAGATCTCGTGGGCTCCCGCTTCTGGCGTGCCGAGCAGCTGCAGCGTCATGGTCATGCCCGGCATGCCTGCTTCGCCGAAGAACAGCGCGTACAGGCTCCAGAGGTAGGCGGCGGTCACGCCGACCGAGATGAGTGTGTCCATGCTGGCGATGAATCGCCGCGCATTGTGCAGGGCCACCCGGTGAAACGGCCACGCCCCCCACACGGCGACGGGCGAGGCGAGCGCGAGTGCGAGCCACTGCCAGTTCGTGAACTGCCACGCCGGAACCATCGACAGCACGAGCACGGGCACCGTCAGCGCGGCAGAGATGATGAGCCGCTGGCGCAGGGGCGCGAGCTCATCGACCGGAGTCGTGTGAAGAGCGGTGGATGCTGCGCTCTCGTCGCGCGCGCCGACGACCGTCGCCGAGTACCCGGCCTTCTCGACCGCCGCGAGCAACGCTGAGGCATCGAGTTGCCCCGCCGCCTCCGGCGTCGCACGCACGGTGGCCCGCTCCGTGGCGAAGTTGACGGTGGCCTCGACTCCGGGCACCTTGTTGAGCCCCCGCTCGATGCGGTTCGCGCACGATGCGCACGTCATGCCCTGCAGATCGAGCTGCAGATCGGTCGCGGGCGAGGCTGTCATGGGCCCCACTCTAGCAATACCCCCCTGGGGTACTCAAGGCTCCTCTGGTCAGGCCAGCTTGTAGCCGGCTTCCTCGACAGCGGCGCGCACGGCGTCAGGGTCGAGCGCACCCGCTGCGCGCACTGTCACTCGAGACTCGCCGCCGTTCTTCAGCACCACCTCGACCGACTCGACCCCCGCGATCGCACCGACCTCTTCTCTTACGCTCGAGACGCAGTGCCCGCACGTCATTCCCGTGACGAGAAACTCGTGCGCGGCCGCCGACGGGGCGTGGTCGTCAACGGTCTGCGCCCCGGGGCTCGCGGCGCCGGCGGGGCTGCCGCACATGCACGAGCCGCCGCCGCAGCAACCGCCCGCCGCGGTCTGGTCACCGAGCAGGTTGAGGGGAGTGGTGCGTGACGAGAGGTCTGTGTTCGCAGTCATCCCGCCATCTTCTCATACCCCCGTGGGGTACCGCCTGCGCGTGCGTCAGCGTCGCCCGGTCACGAGCATCGGGGCGTCGTGAACAGACGCGGTGCTGGTCGCGAAGTCGAGCAGGGTCGCTGCGGTGTCTCCGACGGTCACCTTGCTCAGTGGGCCGAGCGCGAAGCGCCCCAACTCGGCGCGGCCGGTGAACGGCGCGTCGACGATGGGCGGAACTCGCACGAGGGTCCACTCGATGTCATCGGTTTCGCGCAGCAGTCGCCCCAAGGCGGCACTGTGCGGCAGCAAGGGTCGGCACCGCAGCCGCAAGTACAGCTTCACGATGCGCTTGGCGAAGTTCTCGGGGTCTCCCTCGAAGCTCACGTGAAAGCCCTGCAGCACCACGAGTCGGCGCAGCCCTTGTCGGCGCATGGCGTCGATGATGTTCGCCGTGCCTGCGTCGAGACTCTCGGGCCCCCTGAATCCGCCCAGGCTCGAGACGACGACATCGCAGCCGCTGATCGTCTCGGCGACCGCACTCGCATCGAGCGCATCCCCTCGCACGACTTCTGCGGTGGCGAGCCCGGGTGGCACCGAGGTCGACTCGCGAACGAGAGCTCTCACGCCATGACCCTGCCGAAGAGCGTGCTCCACGAAGGCTGAGCCCGCGAGCCCCGCTCCTCCGAATACGGCGATCTTCATGGTCGTCCCCCTCTCGTGATGACTGCAGTCTCAGTGGTGGTCGACCATAGTTCGCCCTCGTGGCCGTGCCCATGGCAGATTTCCGCCATGTTGACGATGGGAGTCGCGGTCTACCCTGAGAGCGTGATGCCCGACCGCACCGAGCGGGCGATCGAGAAGGTCGCCGCCCTCGCCACGGCTCCACTCGACCTGGCGACGTACTGGCGGTCGTGCACTGAGATCATCTCGAGCGTCGTTCCCCACTACTGGACTCCGTGCTATTTCACCCTCGACCCGGCATCGCACCTCGTCACGAGTCACTTCCATGAGGGTCTCGATGAATTTCCGGCCGACGCACTCGCTCACGAGTACTACGGCGACGATGTGTACACGCTCGTCGACGTGGTTCGGTCGCCTGAGGGCGTCTCGACCCTCCACGAGGCGACCGGGGGTGATCCGAGCGCGAGCCCTCGCTGGAAGTTCAACATGTCGATGGGCGGAGACCAAGAGCTGATCGCCCGCCTGCGCACGAAGCAGGGCGAGACCTGGGGCGCGATCGGCCTCTACCGCGAACCGGGTGCGCCGCGGTTCACCGATGACGACAAGCGGTTTCTGCGTGCGATCGGCCCCGAGCTGGCCGCGGGTGCTCGGCGGGCGCTGGCGCTCGGCGAGGCGCGTGATCCCGAGACGGCCGATGCTCCTGGCCTCGTCGTGATCGACGACCGCTGGCAGGTGCGGTCGGCCACTCCGGGGGCAGAGCGATGGCTCGCACGGCTGCCTGACGGCGATCTCGCGGCGGGTCGCCTGCCGTCAGCGGTCATCGCAGTCGCCGCGCAGGTGCTGCAGAGCGTCGCCGATCACCAGCCGGCGACCGTCGCCTTCTCGAGAGTGCCCGCCGATGACGGCACGTGGATGCTGCTGCACGGCGCCCCGCTGAGCGGCGACGATCGACACCGGGTCGCCGTGATCGTCGAACAGGCGCACCCCGCCCGCATCTACCCGCTGCTGATGTCGGCCTACGGCCTCACCGAGCGTGAACGCGATGTCGTCGAACTGGTGCTCACGGGTTCTTCGACGCACGAGATCGCCACGTCGCTCGTTGTCTCACCGCTCACCGTGCAGAACCACCTGCGCAACATTTTCGAGAAAACGGGAGTGCGCAGCCGTCGCGATCTGGTCGGCAAGATCTTCTTCACCCACTACGAACCCCGCTTCCGCGACAACGAGCAGCGCGTCCTGCGCGGCGAACCAGTGCGCGGCGGGCCGGTGGCGCGATAGCAGTGCGCCATCGCGTCCCCCACTCGGGGGGCGCCGTTCGCATTGCGAATCTTCTGCCCGCTTCACCGTTGCACGCCGTCGTCGCGTCGAGCAGAGTGGAGCCAACGCAACGGCAGGTGGCGATCGGGGGATCGCCGGGGGCCTGCCGAGGCAGTCAAGGTTCTGGCGGCGGTTCTTTCATCATTCGGGTTGATGAAGGGGCCGTCGCCTTTCTTGTCTCCGCGGCTCTACGTGAGCGGGTGATCGTGCACGACCGTGCTCAGCGTGGTGCCGTTGAGCTCAAGGTAGACCTGCCGCTCGGTCACCGAGACGGTGATGGTGTTGCGGCGTTCGAGCACCGCGACCGCGGCCTCGATGAACCCGGGGTCGAAGCTGTGCAGCACGATCCGCTCTGACTGGTGAATCTTCTTGCCCGCCCACTGGGCGAGCACCTTGCTCGGGTCGCGGTGCGTGTAGATCGTCGTGCGGTCGGCCAGTTTGCTGCCGTGGTGCAGGCGCGCAGCATCCGGTGCCCCCACCTCGACCCATGTCGTGACGCGACCCGTGCGATCACGCACGATGACGGCGGGCTCATCGGTCGACGAGACGCCCTCGCTGAAGGCGACGCCCTCGTGGAATTCGAGGCAGTAGGCGAGCACGCGCGTCATCATGTAGGCGTCGGTCTCGCTCGGGTGGCGTGCGACGCGCAGACTGAGGTCGTCGTAGACGGCGCGATCGACGTCGGCCAATGATCCTGTGAACGTGTAGACCACTGCGCCGGCTGCCATGGTGCCCGAGCCTAGCCCGCGGCGTGATGACCGCCGTCACGAAGAGTCGCACCAGAAGAAATCTCTGGTGCGCGAGGGGGGACTTGAACCCCCACGCCCTTACGGGCACTGGCACCTGAAGCCAGCGCGTCTGCCAATTCCGCCACTCGCGCGCGACGCGCCTCACGGCCCGTCAACTCAGCGAGATTAGCACAGGGCACCCAGGTCGCTGTGCGGCGCTGGCAAGGCGAGACGACTACCATCAGAGGGTCATCGGCCGAGGGAGGACGCAGGTGGGGCTTCTCGACAGCTTCGAGCGCGGTCTCGAGCGCGCCGTCGGCGGTGCGTTCGCGAAAACGTTCAAGAGCGGAGTGCAACCGCTCGAGATCGCCGCGTCGCTGCGCCGCGAGCTCGACACGAAAGCCGCCGTCGTCTCGCGCGACCGCATTCTGGTGCCGAACGAGCTGCACGTGCGCCTCGCCCCCGCCGATTTCGCGCGCATGAACGACCTCGGCGAGTCGCTCATCGATGAGCTCACGCTGCTGCTGCAGCGGCACGCCACCGCGCAGGGCTACACCTTTCCGGGCGGCATCGACATCACGCTCGACCGCGACGACAGCATCGCTGAGGGCGTCGTCGCCATCGCCAGCACCACCGTCAAGGGCCAGGTCGTGTGGAGCCCCGTGCTCGACATCGACGGAGCCCGGCACCGCCTCACCCGCTCGCGCACCATCATCGGTCGGGGCAGCGAAGCCGACATCACGCTCGATGATTCGGGCACGAGCCGCAAGCACATCGAGATTCTCTGGGATGGCGAGCGCGCCCAGGTCACCGACCTCGGCAGCACCAACGGAACCCTGCTCAACGGTGAGCCGGTCACGCGAGCCGTGCTGCCGCCCGATAGCGTGATCGAGATCGGGCGTACCCGCATCGAGTTTCGCGTGCTCGCCCAGCGCGGTGCCGTCGCCGAACCCCGAACGCGACCCCCTGGAGGAGGCCGATGAGCGAGCTCACCCTGCTGCTGCTGCGCATCGGCTTTCTCATTCTGATGTGGGCGTTCGTCTTCGCGATCGTCTACGCCCTGCGATCTGATCTGTTCGGCACGAAGGTGCGCCGGATGCCCGCCGCCGGCACCCCCGCGGCTGCCGCCGCCTCGAGCACTGCGGCTCCTGTGGCAGCCCCCGTCGCTCGCACCCCCAGCTCACCGCCCGCAGCTGGCGGGCCTCCCGCTCGCCGCCTGGTCATCACGTCAGGAGCCAAAGAGGGTCTCGAGCTGCCGCTCGAGGGCGATCAGTTGACCATCGGGCGCTCGGCAGACTCGGGGCTCGTGATCCGCGACGACTACACCTCGACGCATCACGCGCGGCTCATGCTCTGGGACGACGTGTGGATGCTGCAAGATCTCGACTCGACGAACGGCTCGTTCGTGAAAGGCAAGAAGGTGGGCGCCCCGACGCCGGTGCCGCCGAACACTCCTGTCAGCATCGGCACGACGACGTTCGAGCTGCGACGGTAGGCGCATGACGACCCTCTCGGCCGCTGGTTCGCACGTCGGCAAGGTGCGCGCGAACAATCAAGACTCCGGCTATGCCGGCGAGCACTTGTTCGTGGTGGCCGACGGCATGGGCGGCCACGCGGGCGGCGATGTGGCGAGTGCCATGACGCTGCAGTCGATCGCCGACATGGATCGGCCGTTCGAGTCGGCCGACGAGGCCGCGCGGGCGCTCAGCTCAGCACTGCTCGACGCGAATCAGGAGTTGGCTGAAGCCGTCTTCGAGCATCCGGAGCTCACCGGAATGGGCACCACCGTCAGCGGCTTCGTGCGCGTGGGCCACCGCCTCGCCATCGTGCACATCGGCGACAGCCGCATCTACCGGTGGCGCGCCGGACGACTGACTCAGATCACGAAAGACCACACCTTCGTGCAGCGCCTCGTCGACAGCGGCCGCATCAGTGCTGAAGAGGCGGCCGTGCACCCTCGTCGATCGGTGCTCATGCGGGTGCTCGGCGACGTCGACCTGACTCCTGAGATCGACAGCGAGATCGTCGACACCGAGCCGGGCGACCGGTGGCTGCTGTGCTCTGACGGTCTCAGCGGGTTCGTCAGCGAAGACCGCATCGCCGAGCTTCTCGCCGAGCACGCCGACGCGGCGGCGGCCGTCGAAGCGCTCATCGACGAGAGCCTCGACGAGGGCGCGCCCGACAATGTCACGATCGTCATCGTCGGGGTCGACGAGTCGCCGTCGAGCGCTGTCTCGCGCCCTCTCTTCGTCGGCTCGGCCGCGCAGCCGCTCACCTTCGGCGCCTCGGTGACGAAGCGCAGTGTTCGACTGCCCGCCCTGCTGCTGCATCCGCTCAAGGCCCAGTCGATTCCCGAAGACGAGCACTTCGAGCCAGAGTCTGAAGAGTTCTTCAGAGAGCTCATCGCCGAAGACGCGCGGCGCAAGGTGCGTCGGCGCATCACCTGGTCGGTGGGCCTGCTGCTCGTCATCGCTCTCGTCACCTCTGCCCTGGTCGCCGGCTACCAGTGGACTCAGACGCGGTTCTTCGTCGGGGTGACCGACGGTCAGGTCGCGATCTTCCAGGGCGTGCAGCAGAGCATCGGGCCCTTCCCGCTGTCGAGCGTCTACCTCGAGAGCGGCATCGACGTCGATGATCTCGAGCCGTTCTCTCGCCAGCGCGTCGAGTCGACGATCAATGCCGACGACCTTGCCGACGCCCTCTCGATCATCGATCGGCTGCGTGATGAGCTCGACTGATGCACCGCGCCCCACGGTCGAGCTCGCCGAGCCGCGACCGACGTTCACCGAGGCCATCACCATCAAGCTGCGCACGCCGGCGAAGCTGCGCAACCTCGAGCTGTTCCTGCTGGTGGTCGCCATCGGCATCAGCGGCGCCGCGATCGCTCTCGTGCAGCTCGGCGCCCTCGGCGAGCTCGATTCGACCATGATCGGCTACGGCGCCGGCCTCGGGATGCTCGCTCTCGGCATGCACGTCGTGCTGCGTCTCACCGCTCCCGACGCCGACCCGTTCATCCTGCCCATCGCCGTCACGCTCAACGGCCTCGGCATCGCCATGATCTACCGGCTCGACCTTGCCGAAGGCTTCACCGGCTGGGACATGGCCGGGGTGCGGCAGATGGTGTGGACGGCGATCGCGATGGTGGTCGCACTCGCCGTGCTGCTCATCGTGCGCAACCATCGCGTTCTGGCCAGGTATCGCTATGTCGCGATGCTCGCGGGCATCGTGCTGCTGCTGCTGCCGATGCTGCCCGGCATCGGGCAGACCATCAACGGCGCCCGGCTGTGGATTCAACTCGGGCCGTTCTCGTTTCAGCCAGGAGAGATCGGCAAGATCGCTCTCGCCGTGTTCTTCGCCGGCTACCTGGTGACGGCTCGAGAGTCGTTGTCGATCGTCGGCAGAACCTTCCTCGGCATGCGCCTGCCGCGCGGCCGCGACCTCGGGCCGATTCTCGTGGTGTGGATCGCCGCGATGGGCGTGCTGGTCTTCCAGCGCGATCTCGGAACCTCGCTGCTCTACTTCGGCCTGTTCCTCGTCATGATCTACGTCGCCACAGGCCGGTTGAGCTGGGTCATGCTCGGGCTCACGCTGTTTCTCGGCGGCGCCATCGCCGCCAGCAGCACCCTGGGGTATGTGAACAACAGGTTCGCCGCCTGGCTCGGTGCTTTCGAGCAGCAGAACTACGACGCCATCGGCGGCAGCTATCAGCTGGTGCAGGGTCTGTTCGGGCTCGCCAATGGCGGCCTCATCGGCACCGGGCTGGGTCAGGGTCGTCCTGACATCGTTCCTCTTGCCGAGAGCGACTTCATCATCTCGAGTCTCGGTGAAGAGCTCGGCCTGGTCGGCCTATTCGCCATCCTCGGGCTGTATCTGCTGTTCGTCGCGCGCGGATTCCGCATCGGGTTCAACGGCACCGACGACTTCGGTCGACTGCTCGCGGTCGGGCTCGCTTTCGTCGTCGCGCTGCAGGTCTTCATCGTCATCGGTGGTGTCACGCGCGTGATTCCGTTGACCGGTCTGACGACGCCCTTCTTGGCGGCGGGCGGCTCATCGCTCGTCGCCAACTGGATCATCGTCGCCCTGCTGCTGCGGCTCAGCGACACCGTGCGGCACCAACCACGATTGGTGGTCGACGGCTCATGAACATCGAACTGCGCCGCATCAGCATCGCGACTCTCGCGATGTTTCTCGCGCTCTTCGTGTCGACGAGCGTCATCCAGGTCTTCGCGGTCGACGACTTGCGCGCCGACCCCCGCAACGTGCGCACGCTCTATGCGAGCTATTCGGCCGAGCGCGGGCCGATTCTGCTGGCCGGCACGCCGATCGCCGAATCTGTCGCCGTCGATTCGGTCTTCGAGTTCTTGCGCATCTACCCCGAGCCTGAGCTGTACGCCCCGGTGACCGGCTATTTCACGCTCAACCAGGGCAACACCGGCATCGAGGGCGCCTTCAACGACTTCTTGACCGGCACGGCGAACGAGCAGTTCCTCGACCAGCTCGGCGCCCTCGTCACTGGTCAGAACCCTCGCGGCGCTGCCGTGCAGCTCACGCTCGACCCCGTCGTGCAGCAGGCTGCCTTCGAGGCGATGGGTGACCTGAAGGGTGCCGTCATCGCGATCGAGCCGGCGACCGGTCGCATCCTGGCCATGGTGTCGACACCGAGCTTCGACCCGAACCGCCTGTCGTCGCACAGCACGCAGAGCGTGCTCGCGGCCTATGACGAGCTGCTCGCCGACCCGAACGACCCGCTCATCAACCGCACCATCAGCGGCAATCTCTACTTTCCGGGGTCGACCTTCAAGATTCTCGTCGCCGCCGCCGCGTTCGACTCGGGGGCGTTCGTGCCCGATGACGTGTTTCCGAATCCTCCCCAGCTGCAGCTGCCCCTCAGCACGAGAACCATCAGCAACTCGGGTGGTGGCACCTGCGGCGGCGGCGAGACGGTCACGATCGAGACGGCGTTGCGCTTGAGCTGCAACATTCCCTTCGCCCAACTCGGGCTGGCGCTCGGTCAAGACACGATCGACGAGTATGCGACGGCTTTCGGCTTCGGCACGGCCTTCGAGGTTCCGATGCCCGCTCGCCCCTCGACCTACCCGCAGGACATGGACGACGCGCAGCTCATGCTGTCGTCGTTCGGTCAGTACGACACTCGCGTGACTCCGCTTCAGATGGCGCTCATCAGCGCCACGATCGCCAACGGGGGCAACCTCATGCAACCCACGCTGCTCGACCGCATCATCGCGCCCGATCTCTCGATCGTGCAGCAGCCAGAGCCCGTGCTCGTCAGCCAGCCGATCACCCGCACGACGGCGGAGACTATGACCCGCTTGATGGTCGACGGGGTCTCAAATGGTGTCGCCTCTAATGCCAGAATAGGGGGGGTCGATGTCGCAGGTAAGACGGGAACCGCCGAGAACGGCGGCGACCGCCCCTACACGCTGTGGTTCACCGGATTCGCGCCTGCCGACAATCCGCAGGTGGCGATCGCGGTCGTCGTCGAAGATGGCGGCGGGCGCGGTCAGAGCGGGTCAGGCAACCAGATCGCGGCGCCGATCGCGAAGAGAGTGATTGAGGCGGTGCTGAGCAGATGAGACCCACGAGTGGTGTGACCTTCGGCGGGCGCTACCAACTGCTGTCGCGCGTGGCGATCGGCGGCATGGGCGAGGTCTGGCAGGCGACCGATCTCGTCATCGGCCGCACCGTCGCGATCAAGATCTTGAAAGACGAATACCTCGGCGACCCCGGCTTTCTCGAGCGTTTTCGCGCGGAGGCCCGCCACGCCGCCCTCGTCAACCACGAAGGCATCGCCAACGTCTACGACTACGGCGAAGAAGAGGGCAGCGCCTTTCTCGTCATGGAGCTCGTGCCGGGCGAGGCGCTCTCGACGATTCTCGAGCGCGAGCGCGTGCTGCCGGCCGACCAGGTGCTCGACTACGTCGCCCAGACCGCAGCCGCCCTGCACGCCGCGCACCAGGCGGGGCTCGTGCACCGCGACATCAAGCCGGGCAACCTGCTCATCACTCCCGATGGTCGCGTCAAGATCACCGACTTCGGCATCGCGCGCATCGCAGACCAGGTTCCCCTGACGGCAACCGGTCAGGTGATGGGAACAGTGCAGTATCTGTCTCCGGAACAGGCGAGCGGGCATCCTGCATCGCCGTCGACCGACATCTACTCGCTCGGCATCGTCGCCTACGAAGCCCTCGCAGGGCGCCGACCCTTCACCGGAGAATCGCAAGTAGCGATCGCGATGGCCCAGATCAACGAGGCTCCGCCCGAGCTGCCGGTCACCGTGGCCGAGCCGGTGCGCAATCTCGTCTTCGCGGCGATCGCGAAGAAGCCCGCCGACCGTCCGGCGACGGCGCAGCTGTTCGCACGCGCCGCACAGGCTCTTCGCCGCGGCGATGTCGGAGCTGCGGCCGCGATCGTGCCGGCGATCGCGTCGGGGGCGGCCGCGACAGCGGCGACTCGAGTCATGGCCTCGCCCGCGGGCGACGAGAGCACCCGCGTGCTGCCGAGCATGACCGAGACGCCGACGGTGCAGACCGAGACGCAGCGCAGCCCGTGGACCTGGCCGCTCGTCGCCCTCATCGGGCTTCTCGTCGTGCTCTTGGTCGGTGCTCTCATCGCGGTGTTCGCACAACCGAGCGGGCCTGAACCCGAGCCCACCGACACGCCGACGGTCGAGCCGACCGTCGAGACTCCCGACCCTGAACCGACGATCGATGTCGTACTCATCGTCGAGGGCGAGTGGCTCGGCAAAACACGGGCGGCGATCGAAGCCAAGGCGGCCGAGCTCGGGCTCGTGCTCGACGCGGTAGAGCGCAACATCGCACCGTCGCAGAACGATGTCGGCCTGTCGTATCAGATCAACCCGCGCAGCGGTGAAGTGCAGCGCGGGGCGACGATCACGGTGTTCTTCTACGCACCGATTCCGACACCGCCGCAACCGGGCAGCCTGGCGATCGCACCGGGCTCGGGGCCCTACGTCGGCGGCACTGATGTCACACTCAGCTGGCCGGCCTACAGCGAGTGCCCCTCGGGCTTCTCGCTCACCGGGTACAACTTCACGATCGTCGGTGGCAACCCCTCGATCAGCAACCCGGTGCCGGCGGGCACGACGCAGATGACCGTGACGCTCGCCGACAGCGGCCAGATGAAGGTCACCTACGTGGCGCTGTGCGGCTCGTTGCAGTCGCAGCGCTCGAGCGAGCTCTCGATCAACATCGACGAGCCCTGACTCGACGGCTCGCGCCGCTGCCCAGTCGAGCACAGCGCGACCGCCTAGACTGAGCGACGTCACACCAGCACGCACATCACGCAGCACGCACGAGAACCGAGGGGGCGATGGACGAGGTCGCACAGAGCGCACGGGTCATCGCCGGGCGCTACGAACTGGGCCCCCTGATCGGTCGCGGCGGCATGTCAGACGTGCACCTCGCCACCGACGGCAAGCTCGGCCGACGCGTCGCCATCAAGCTGCTGAAGTCGAGCCTCGCGAGCGACCCCGTGTTCCGCACCCGGTTTCGCCAAGAGGCGCACGCCGCGGCCCGCATGGCCCACCCGACGATCGTGCGAGTCTTCGATGCCGGCGAAGAGATCGTGCGAGACGACAGCGGGGCCGAGACCGTGGTGCCCTTCATCGTCATGGAGCACGTCGAGGGCAGGCTGCTGCGCGACATCATCGATGATGGTCCGCTGCCGGTCGGCGAGGCCGCCCGCATTGCCGAAGGAATCCTGACCGCTCTCGAGTACTCGCATCGTGCCGGCGTCGTGCACCGCGACATCAAGCCCGGCAACGTCATGATCACGGCCACCGGCCAGGTCAAGGTCATGGATTTCGGCATCGCCCGCGCCATCTCAGACTCCGCGGCCACCGTCGCGCAGACGAGCTCGATTCTCGGCACTGCGCAGTACTTCTCGCCTGAGCAGGCGCGCGGTGAGACGGTGGATGCTCGCACCGACCTCTACGCGACAGGAGTCGTGCTCTTCGAGATGCTCACGGGCCGACCGCTGTTCCACGGTGAGTCGGCGGTCGCAGTGGCCTACCAGCACGTGAGCGAGGCTCCCGCTGCGCCGAGCTCGATCAACCCCCAGGTCTCGGCCGCCATGGACTCGGTGGTGCTGCACGCCCTGGCGAAAGACCGCTTCGGCCGGTTCCAGTCGGCGAGCGAGTTTCGCGACGACGTCGCCGCTGCGTCGGCCGGCCTCGCACCCACCCCTCGCCGAGACGACGGCTCAGAGTTCACGTCGACCTTGTTCGGCATCGACCCCGCAGCCACTGCCAGCACTGAGGCCGCGATGCGCCAGTTGTCGGTCGACGACGACGACGAACGGCGCACCCGCACCCAGTCTCGGCCGCCCGTGGCCTGGATTTGGGCGGGCATCGCCGTCATGGTCGTCGTCGTCGCGGCCGTTATGTACTGGGCGTTCAATCTCGAGCGCACGCCGTTGACGAACTCGATCGCCGTGGCGGTGCCCGACGTGGTCGGCCTGCAGTACGAAGAGGGCGGGCAGATTCTGCTCGATGCCAACCTGCAGCCGCAGCCGACGACGGTGACCGACCCCGATGTCGCCGAGGGCGTGATCATCAGCACTGATCCCCCCGCCGGCATCACGGTGGCTCCTGGCCAGGTCATCGAGGTGGTCGTGTCAGCCGGCCCGGCCCGCATCCAGGTGCCCAGCCTCAACCTGCTCTCGCTCGCTGAAGCGCAAGCGGCGCTCGAGGCGCGAGGTCTCGAACTCGGCACCGTGACGGCAGAGAACTCGTCATCAGTGGCGAAAGACGTCGTGATTCGCTCTGACCCTGCCTCGGGTGCCGAACTGCGTGCCGGCGACCGCGTGAACGTCGTCGTGTCGACGGGGCTCGTGCGAGTGCCCGACGTGCGCAACCTCAGTGTGGGCGAAGGTTCGGCGCAGCTCACCGCACTCGGCTTGCTGGTCTCGGTGCAAGGAGACAGCGGTTGCACCGGGCAGACCATCACCGGGCAGTCTTTGCCCCCCGGCGATCAGCCGCAGGGCTCAGCCGTCACGCTGCGATACTGCAGCGGGGTTCCGGGCGAAGACTAGCTCGCGCTCATCACGCGTGCGGCGTGAGCGACACGAGAGGGCTCAGGCCGTGCGCTGCCTCGCGCGCGCTCGGCAGCCCCGCTTCGGCCAACCAGTTGCCGAGCATCCGGTAGCCGCCCTCGGTGAGCACCGACTCAGGGTGAAATTGAACGCCGTGAATCGGGGCGGTGCGGTGCCGAACCCCCATGATGACGCCGCCCTCGGTGCGAGCAGTGACGACCAGCTCGTCGGGCACCGTGCCATCGACGATCGCCAGGCTGTGATATCGCGTCGCGCGAAACGGCTGCGGCACCCCCTCGAAGAAGTCGCTGTCATCGTGCTCGATCATCGAGGTCTTGCCGTGCATGAGCTCGTCGGCGTGCGTCACAGTGGCTCCGAGAGCCTGGGCGATGGCCTGGTGGCCCAGGCACACCCCGAGCAGCGGCACACCGCTCGACAGTGCCGCGCGCACCGTGGCGATCGAGATGCCGGCCGACGCCGGGTTGCCCGGCCCCGGTGAGACGAGCACTGCGTCGGCGTCGGCCAGCAGCTCGTCGACGTGGTCGTCGGCGACCACGTCGTTGCGCACCACCCTGGTCTCAGCACCGAGCTGCTGCAGGTAGCCGTCGAGCGTGTAGACGAAGCTGTCGTAGTTGTCGATCACGAGAACGCGCATCAGCTCACTCCTCGACGGTCGACTCTTGGGGCAGCAGGGTCGCTGAGGCCCAGGGAAACACCCATTCGACGAGGGCAGCCAGCACGAGCGCGGCGGCGACCACGAGAATGAGGATGCGCACCCAGACCGGCCCAGGCAGAACTCTCCACAGCGCTGCGTACATTGTCGACTCCGTGCCTTCCCGGTCTCAGTTGCCCGCGGCGACGACGACGCCGCTCAACTCTGCGGGCGGCCCGCCAGCTCGGGGATACCAATTCTCCATCACCGCGTAGGCGATGATGCGCTCAGCCGACGAGAACTTCGGGTTGCAGCTGGTCATGGTGAGAACACGCTCTGTGGGCGCGATGTCGGGCTCACGCGGCACCGGCTCGAGCACCGAGACGTAGCTCGGCCAGACATATTCGAGGCCGCGGAACGAGTACTCGTACCATCCGTCTGCGGTCTCGACATAGATGAGGTCTCCGAGTCGCAGTTCGGCGATCTCGGCGAAGGGGGCACCGTAGGTGGTGCGGTGGGCGGCGATCGCGAAGTTGCCGATCTCTCCCGGCATCTGCGTGTTGAGGTAGTGCCCGATGCCGATCTGCCGGTTGTTGAGCACGGTGCGCATGTCGACGCCTCCGGCGATCGGCCGCACGTAGTCGGCGCCGAACCTGGGCACGATCAGGGTGGCGAACACCTGCCCGGCGGCCGCCGGCTCGGCGACGATCGGCTCGCCGTTGTCGACCGGGCGCTCGGTCTGCGCCTCGCCGCGCTCCCACTCTGACTGCAGCTCTTGCTGCACCTCGACACCGGCGGCCTGCTGCTGGGTTCCGGTGACGATGTCATCGAGCCAGATGTACCAGCCGAGAAACAGCATCACGATGACGCCGGCGGTGATGAGCAGTTCGCCCAGTACGCCGACGACGGTCAGTCGCGCCGCCGGTCGAGGCTCACGCGGCGCGCGTGCTGCGCCCTTCTTCGAGACGCCGGGCGTGCGGCGCGCGCTCTCTCGAGCCTCACGCCGCGACACCGGCGCTGCCGCGTCTGGCGCCTCGGCCGCGGCCGGGTCTGTCGAGTCGTGCACGTCGTTCACGAGGCCAGTGTAGGCGCAGGCGCTGGGCGCGTGGTCGGGCTAGACTCCCTGTCATGGCCCGGTCAACTGCGCGCAACGCCGACAACCCCGAAACCCCTCGTGGCGCCGACGCCCCGAACCCCGTCTGGTTCAAGCCGGTGATGTTCGGATTCATGCTCGTCGGGCTCATCTGGATCTTGGTCTACTACGTGAGCCAGGCCTCCTGGCCGGTGCCGACACTGGGCCCCTGGAACATCATGGTGGGCTTCGGCATCATGTTCATCGGGTTCCTCATGACCACGCGCTGGCGCTGACCGGGGATTTCTCAAAACTACATCCGTGTGATTATCCCCACTGTGGATACGCCTGTGGATAACTTCTTCGTCGTGTGTCAGGCGAGGGCGAATCGCGCCACCGTGGCGACCACCAGCACGACCCCGATGCCGACGAGCAGGAGGGCCTGACGTCGTTGCTGGTCTGCGCGACGCGTGCGCATGAGCACCGCCGCGCAGGCCGCGCCCACGAGCAGGCCGCCGATGTGCGCCTGCCACGAGATTCCGGGCACGAAGAAGCCGAGCGCGAGGTTGATCGCGATGATGACGATCAGCTGAATGCTGGTGCCGCCCAGGCGGCGTTGAATGACGAAGAACGCGCCCAGCAACCCGAAGATCGCTCCAGATGCTCCCACGACGATGCTGCCCGGTGCGAGCCACAGCACCGCCACCGATCCGCCGAGCGTCGACAAGATGTAGACCGCGCCGAAGCGTGCCCGGCCGATGAGCGATTCGAGCAACGGCCCGAGCACGAACAGCGAGTACATGTTGAACAGAATGTGGAAGAACGAGCGATCGCTGTGCACGAGCGACACGGTGAGCATGCGCCACGGTTCTTGCAGGGTGAGCGGCGGGTAGTAGGCGAGAGCACTCGTCACCACACCTTGGCTGAGCAGCTGCAGCGCGAACACGGCGAGGGTCGTCGCGAGTATCGAGTACGACACGACGGGCACGCGGCTTCCGGGCCGAAACGCGCGCGCGAGCGCAGAACGCCTCGGCGGCTGTGCGGCTCGTGCCGCGGCGACGCACTCCGGGCAGTGCACTCCGACGGCCGCAGGTATCTGGCATTGCGGGCAGATCGTGCGGCCGCAGCGTTGGCACAGCACGAAGCTGCGCCGGTCGCCGTGGCGGTAGCAGACGTCGTCGCTAGACCCGGCGCGCGCTGCGCCCCCGGTCGAGTCGGTCACGCGACCTCGACGACCTCGATCGACGAGATGACGACGTCGGTCAGCGGCTTGTCGTTCGCGTTGGTCGGCACGGCTTCGATCGCGTCGACGACCTTCCTCGACTCGTCGTCGGCCACGGCACCGAAGATGGTGTGGTTGCCGTTCAACCACGTGGTCGGCTTGGTGGTGATGAAGAACTGCGAGCCGTTCGTGCCTTTGCCCATGCGCTTGCCGGCGTTCGCCATCGCCAGCAGGTAGGGCTCGGTGAACTGCAGCTCGGGGTGAATCTCGTCGTCGAACTCATACCCGGGGCCGCCGATGCCCTGCCCGAGCGGGTCTCCGCCCTGCAGCATGAAGTCGGTGATGATGCGGTGGAAGATGACACCGTTGTAGAGCGGCTCGGTGGTCTTCTGACCGGTGGCCGGGTGGGTCCACTCTTGCGTGCCGGTCGCGAGGCCGATGAAGTTCTTCACCGTCTTCGGCGCGTGGTTGCCGAACAGATTGACGACGATGTCGCCGTGGTTGGTGTGAATGGTGGCGACAGCAGTGTGAATCGTCATGATGCCCATTCTGGCACGGAGCGCGCTGGCGGAATCCTGAGCATTCGATAGACGCCGGTGGGGAGAACACCGCATCGGTGCCAGGATGGTGGCGTCGCCAATCGTCGACCGAGGAGGACGCCATGGAACTGTCACGCAAGAACAAGCGCCAGCTGAAGAAGCTTCGCCGTGAGGCCGGAGACGTCTGGGACGAGCAGCGTGAGGTTCTCGAGCATGCAGCCAGCATCCTGCGCGATGCGAGTCGGCAGGCCGCGCATGTCGCTCGCGACGATGTGGCGCCTCGAGTGCGCCACACCTACGAGAAGCGCGTCGTGCCCTCTGTCGAGGCGGGCGTCGGCTCGGTGAAGCACGCGGCGAGCGCCACGCGCGACCGATTCGTCGACGATGTGCTTCCCGCTGTCACCGGAGCGATCGGTTCGGCCATCGCCGTTCTCGACGTGGCCCGCGACAAGCGCATTCGGGATGCCCTGCGGCAGGTCTCGGCCACCGGTCGCGAGCTCGCCACCAAGGCCGGGCAGCGCGTCGGCATCATCGAGGTCAAGAAGTCGCCCGGCCCCGGCCGGTACATTCTGATCGGCCTCGGCGTCGTCGCCGCCGGCGCGGTCGCCTACGCCGCATGGCAGACACTGCGTGCCGACGACGACCTGTGGGTCGAAGAAGACGAGTCGCTCGAGCCTGTCGCAGAGTGATCGTGCTCGGCGGGCGGTCGAGCGACTACGACTAGTCCACTCGGGCTGCTCGAGACAGCTCCGCCAGAGTGACCAGCACGGCTTCGGCCTCACGGTCGAAGAGCGAGATGTGGCCGTCGTCGTCGGTCACCGTGACGACTGCCTCGGGCAGACGATCCGCAAGCCAATGGGCGCTGCCGACCGGGGCGTTGCGGTCTGCCGCTCCATGCCACACGGCCACGGAGCTCGCACCAGACTGCGGCGTGAATCCCCACGGCGATGCCGCGAGTTGAAGGTCGCGAAGCACGCCGCGCGTGCCCTCTCGTAGTGCATCGGCGAGAAAAGCAGCGAATGGCTCCGCCGCTCCTTGCCGTTCCGCGACCGCGCGGTCGGGCGGCGGCATGCTCTTGCCGGTCGCGGCGATCATGCGATCTGGTGTGCGGGTGCCGAACCTCATGAATCGCAGCATGAGCTGCGTGAGTCGAGGCGCCCTCATCGCCATGCTGAAGATTCGGCTGACATCGCTCGATCGCCCCTCGGTCATGCCTGGCGCATCGGCGGGGCCGATTCCCGACACGATCGCCGTCGCCGTGATGCGGCCTGCGGCGACGTGCCGTGTCGCAAGGGCGAAGGCTCCTCCCACTGAGTAACCGAGCAGCGCGAATCGTTCGATGCCGAGCGCGTCGGCGAGCTCGCATGCATCGCGTCCGGCGTCGAGCATCGTGCGAGAAGGCTGCGCCGTCGAGCCTCCGACGCCTGGTCGGTCTGCGACGATGAGTCGCACTCGCGCAGCGACCGCCCGCTCGTGCAGGTCGAAGAACAGTATTTCGAGCTTGCCACTCGGTGCTCCGTGCGAGTACAGCACAGGTTCACCCGCCGGGTCGCCCGCCTCGAGGTAGGTGATGATCCTGCCGTCTGACAAGGTGAGCTCGAGTTCATTCGTCACACGCTTCACCATAGCGGTCACGTCACGAGAGGATCGGCCGCGCGCGTCGAGGGTGAGCGCGTTGGTGCCACCCCGCTTCGAGCCGCGAAGCGAGACGACCACGCTCGTCTCGCGGAAGCGCCGTCGCGCCGCAGGAGCGGTCTCGAGCATCCCATGCCGAACACGCGAAGCGTCGCGACCACGCTCGCGACGCGGAAGCGCCATCGCGCCGCAGGAGCGGCGGCGCGATCAACAATGGAGTGGAGCCTAGGAGAATCGAACTCCCGCGACCGCCCCTGACGGTTGCGCGTCGAGCCTGAGCGCGAGCGACAGAGCGGCGGGCAAGGAGTGGAGCCTAGGAGAATCGAACTCCTGACCTCCTGCTTGCAAAGCAGGCGCTCTACCAATTGAGCTAAGGCCCCGTGGCTTCGATTCTACCGAAGCTGTGAAACAGGATGGGGAGTGGGGATACGAGGACTTGAACCTCGGACCTCTTCGTTATCAGCGAAGCGCTCTAACCGCCTGAGCTATATCCCCGGGAGACCGGATACGACTGTACAGCACCCGTCGACCCTCGCCCAATTCGGGCGGGGCGACGCGTCAGTTGTTGGTGAAGCCGACCAGCAGCCCGCCGGTGAGTCGCACGCTCAAGTTGTAGAGCAGTGCGCTGATCGCGCCGATGGCGGTACCGCCGACGATGTTCAGCACCGCGACGATGCTGGCGAAGAACATGACCTGACCGAGCGAGAAGACGCTGGCGAGGCTCGTCGCGTCGTCGCCGATGATGTCAGAGAACACCGAGTCGACCTGTTCGATGACGCCCAATGAGTTGAGCACGATCCAGATGAGCAGGGTGGTGACGAGCAGCAGGATGGCTCCGCAGATGGCGACGAGGAACGACAGCTTCACCGCCGACCAGAAGTCGATGTAGACGAGCTTGAGGCGCACCTGCTTGGTGGGGGCCTGGCGCTGCGACTTGCGTTGCAGCTTCTCGGCGACAGTACTCACTCGTTCTCGTCCTTTCCGACCTCGGCCACTGGTGCTGCCTCGGTGGTGTCTTCGTTCTCTGCATCTGGATCGACCAGGTTGCGCTCGCTGTTGCGGGCGATGGCGATGATGCGGTCGTCATCGTCGGGCCGCGCGAACACGACCCCCATGGTGTCGCGTCCCTTCGCGGGCACCTCGGCCACGGCAGAGCGTACCACCTTGCCGTTTTGCATCACCACGAGCACCTCGTCGTCTTCGGCGACGATCAGCCCACCCGCCAGTGCTCCACGGTCTTCGCTCAGCTTCGCCACCTTGATGCCGAGACCACCGCGCTGCTGCACGCGGTACTGGTCGACCTCGGTGCGCTTCGCGTAGCCGCCTTCGGTGACGACGAAGACGTAGCCGCGCTCACCGACGACCGAGGCAGACAGCAGCTCATCGCCCGCGCGGAACTTCATGCCGGTGACCCCCGACGTCGATCGACCCATGGGGCGAAGGGCCGAGTCGTCTGCCGTGAAGCGCAGCGACATGCCGAGGCGCGAGACGAGCAGGATGTCGTCGGAGTCGTCGGCGAGCATCGCTGAGACGAGACTGTCGCCCTCGCGCAGGTTGATGGCGATGATGCCGCCGGTGCGGTTGGTGTCGTACTCGGTGAGGGCGGTCTTCTTGGTCAGGCCCTTGCGAGTCGCGAGCACCAGGTGCTGAGCGACCGAGTAGTCGCGGATGTCGAGAATCTGCGCGATCTCTTCGTCGGGCTGCAGGGCGAGAAGGTTGGCGACGTGCTGGCCCTTCGCGTCACGCCCGGCCTCGTGAATCTCGTAGGTCTTGAGCCGGTAGACGCGCCCCGTCGTCGTGAAGAAGAGCAGCCAGTGGTGCGTGGTCGTGACGAAGAAGTGCTCGACGACATCATCAGCCCGCAATTGTGCGCCCTTGACGCCCTTGCCACCCCGGTGCTGCGATCGGTAGTTGTCGCTGCGAGTGCGCTTGATGTAGCCGCCGCGCGTGACGGTGACCACCATCTCTTCTTCAGGAATCAGGTCTTCGACGCTCATGTCGCCGTCGAAGCCGAACATGATCTCGGTGCGCCGGTCGTCGCCGAAGCGATCGACGATCTCGGTGAGCTCGTCGCTCACGATCGTGCGCTGCCGTTCTGGGCTCGCCAAGATGGCCTGATAGTCGGCGATGAGCCGTTCGAGCTCGTCGGCCTGGTCTTGAATCTTCTGCCGCTCGAGCGCGGCGAGGCGGCGCAGCTGCAGATTGAGGATGGCCGTCGCCTGCAGCTCGTCGACGTCGAGCAGCTGCATGAGGCCGTCGCGGGCTTCTTCGGTGGTCTGCGAGCGACGGATCAGGGCGATGACCTCGTCGAGAGCATCCAGTGCTTTGAGGTAGCCGCGCAGAATGTGGGCGTCTGCCTCGGCCTTCGCGAGCCGGAACGCCGTGCGTCGAACGATGACCTCGATCTGATGCGCCACCCAATAGGTGATGAATCCGTCGATGGGCAGCGTGCGCGGAACGCCGTCGACGATCGCGAGCATGTTGGCACCGAAGTTGTCTTGCAGCTGCGTGTGCTTGTAGAGGTTGTTGAGCACGACCTTCGCGACCGCATCGCGCTTGAGCACGATGACGAGCCGCTGGCCGGTGCGCCCCGACGACTCATCGCGAATGTCGGCGATGCCGGCCAGTTTTCCCTCTTTGACGAGGTCGGCGATCTTGATCGCGAGGTTGTCGGGGTTGACCTGGTACGGCAGCTCGGTGATGACGAGGCACGTGCGGTTCTGAATCTCTTCGACCGTGACGACGGCGCGCATCGTGATCGATCCGCGGCCGGTTCGGTAGGCGTCGTGAATGCCTTTGACGCCGAGAATCTGCGCCCCAGTCGGAAAGTCGGGGCCTTTGACCCGCTGCAGAATCGCGTCGAGCAGTTCTTCACGATCAGCGTCGGGGTGCTCGAGGTGCCAGAGCGCGGCCGACGCGACCTCACGCAGATTGTGTGGAGGAATATTGGTGGCCATCCCGACGGCGATGCCGACCGAGCCGTTGACGAGCAGGTTCGGAAAACGCGAGGGCAGGATGCTCGGCTCACGCGTGCGGCCGTCGTAGTTGTCTTGGAAGTCGACGGTGTCTTCTTCGATGTCGCGCACCATCTCCATGGCGAGCGGGGCCATCTTGGTCTCGGTGTACCGCGGGGCGGCTGCGCCGTCGTTGCCCGGTGACCCGAAGTTGCCCTGACCGGCGGCGAGGGGGTAGCGCATCGACCACGGCTGCACGAGTCGAACCAGGGCGTCGTAGATCGCCGAGTCTCCGTGCGGGTGGAACTGGCCCATGACGTCGCCGACGACTCGCGAGCACTTCGAGTACGCCTTGTCGGGCCGGTACCCGCCGTCGAACATCGCGTAGAGCACGCGCCGGTGCACCGGCTTGAGCCCGTCTCGCACGTCGGGCAGGGCGCGGCCGACGATGACGCTCATCGCGTAGTCGAGGTACGAGCGCTGCATCTCGAGCTGCAGGTCGACCTGGTTCACGCGGCCGCCTGGCCCGTAGTCGACGGGGTCAACGTCGATGGGCTCGGTGCCGGTCGTGTCGTCTGCCATGAAGAGTTTCCCTTGGTGGTGGTGAGCGGGTCGGTGCTCGACTAGATGTCGAGAAACCGCACGTCTTTGGCGTTCTGCTGAATGAAGGTTCGCCGCGACTCGACGTCTTCACCCATGAGGGTCGAGAACACGCTGTCGGCAATGGCCGCGTCGTCGAGCGTCACCTGCAAGAGGGTGCGCGACTCGGGGTTCATCGTGGTGTCCCAGAGCTCTTGGTGGTTCATCTCGCCGAGGCCCTTGTAGCGCTGCACGCCGTTGTCTTTCGGAATCCTCTTGCCGCCGGCGATGCCCGCCTCGAGCAGGGCGTCGCGCTCACGATCGCTGTAGACGTACTCGTGATCGGCGTTGGTCCACTTCAGGCGGTAGAGCGGTGGCTGCGCGAGGTAGACATAGCCGAGGTCGATGAGGGGGCGCATGTAGCGGAACAGCAGGGTGAGAAGCAGCGTCGTGATGTGCTGACCGTCGACGTCGGCATCGGCCATGAGCACGATCTTGTGGTAGCGAACCTTGTCTGGGTCGAAGTCTTCGCCGATGCCCGCACCGAACGCGGTGATCATCGCCTGCACCTCGGCGTTGCCGAGAGCTCGATCGAGGCGCGCCTTCTCAACGTTCAAGATCTTGCCCCGCAGGGGCAAGATCGCCTGCGTCTCGGGGTTGCGCCCCTGCACCGCCGAGCCGCCGGCCGAGTCGCCCTCGACGATGAAGATCTCGCTCAGCGAAGGGTCTTTCGACTGGCAGTCTTTGAGCTTTCCGGGCATGCCGCCCGACTCGAGGAGGCCCTTGCGTCTGGTCTGCTCGCGCGCCTTGCGCGCGGCGAGTCGAGCAGCTGCCGCCTGCAGTGCTTTGCGGATGACATCTTTCGCCTGCACGGGGTTGCGCTCGAACCAGTCGCCGAGAAACTCGCCGGTGACCTTCTGCACGAACGACTTCGCCTCGGTGTTGCCGAGCTTGGTCTTCGTCTGCCCTTCGAACTGCGGCTCGCCGAGCTTGATCGAGATGACCGCGGTCAAGCCTTCACGCACGTCGTCGCCCGACAGGTTCTCGTCTTTCTCCTTGAGGATGCCCTTCTCGCGCGCGTACTTGTTGACGAGTGTCGTCAGCGCTGCTCGAAAGCCTTCCTCGTGCGTGCCACCCTCGTGCGTGTTGATGGTGTTGGCGTAGGTGTGCACCGACTCCGAGTAGCTCAGAGTCCACTGCATGGCCACTTCGAGGGCGATGCGTCGCTCGGTGTCTTCAGACTCGAACGAGATGATCTCGGGGTGCACAACCTCGATCTTCTTGGCCGAGTTCAAGAACTCGACGTAGTCGACGAGCCCCTTCTCGTAGAGAAACTCTTCGCGGCGCGGTTCTGCCTCGCCGTCGACGGGCCGCTCGTCGGCGATCTCGATGCGCAGCCCCTTGTTGAGAAAGGCCATCTGCTGAAAGCGCGTGCGCAGGGTGTCGTAGTCGAACTCGACGGTCTCGAAGATCTCGTCATTGGGCCAGAAGCTGATCGTGGTGCCCGTCGAGTCTGCTTTCTCTGCCTGCGCGAGAGGGGCATCCGGAACCCCGTTCTGATACGACTGCCGCCAGACGCTGCCCTGTCGGCGAACCTCGACGAGCAGGCGCTTCGAGAGCGCGTTGACAACCGAGCTGCCGACTCCGTGCAGGCCGCCCGAGACGGCGTAGCTGCCGCCGCCGAATTTTCCGCCGGCGTGCAGAATCGTGAGCACGACCTCGACCGTCGACTTCTTCTCGATGGGGTGCTCGTCGACGGGAATGCCGCGACCGTTGTCGACGACGCGCACGCCGCCGTCAGCCAGAAGGGTGACGCTGATCGTGTCGCAGTGCCCGGCGAGGGCTTCGTCGACAGAGTTGTCGACGATCTCGTAGACGAGGTGGTGAAGACCTCGAGGGCCCGTCGAGCCGATGTACATGCCGGGGCGTTTGCGCACCGCCTCGAGCCCCTCGAGTACTTGGATGTCGCCGGCGCCATAGCTGTGCTCGTTGCGAGGGGGTGTAGACGAGGTCGTCATGGAAATGGGGCTCCCGCCGAGGTCGATCGTGGTGGCCGATCACGGGTGCCTGATGGGCCCCCTGCAGCGGGTCCATCCTACCAAGTTAATGCCCCCCAGAGGCGCCAGGCGGTACCTCTGGGGAGATTTCGTGGCTGTGGTGGAGTGATTTGTGATCGCGACGCCCAATGCTCAGCCGTAGGTGTCGCGGGGCCCTCTGCCCGGCACCGAGCGCGGGCCCCGCTTCCAGCTCGGCGCGCCCGGACCGATGAAACGGATGCTCTGCACCTGCGCCTCGGGAAATCGCCGCACGATCGTCGTGAGAATGTCGGCGCGCATGATGCGCAACTGCGTCGCCCATGCCGTCGAGTCGCACTGCACGGTGAGCACTCCCTCGTCGATGCCGGCTGGCTCGCAGTGCGCTGCGACCTCCGGCCCCACGAGCTCGGGCCACGACACGAGCAGCTCGCCCCTCGCGAGCGGAGACGACCAGCCGAGCGATTGAGTCATGCCCTCGAGCACCGCGCCCAGGTCTTCGGGGTCACGGCCCGCACCGAAGGCAGTCGAGTCGCCGGGAAGCCTGATCGCCCGCTTGCGCGCATCAGCAGAGCGCGCACCAGGCTCGCCGAACAGTCGACGCAGCCGCAGGTAGACGGCCACCGCCTCGCTCTCGGGCTCGAGCTCGTCGGCGGGTACGAGGTCATCAGTACCCGGCTCGGTCATGACTCGTCCTGCACGATCGTTCCGGCCACCACCGAGATTCTGCGCGCCGCGAGACGCTCGGGAACATCGGCGCCGACCGCCGCCGTGATGAGCACCTGCTCGAAACCACCCACTGCATCGGCGAGTCTCTCGCGTCGACCCTCGTCGAGTTCGGCGAACACGTCGTCCAGAATGAGCACCGGGTCGCCGGCGACGGCGTTCTCTCTCAGCACTTCGGCAGACGCGAGCTTCAGCGCGAGGGCATACGACCAGCTCTCGCCGTGGCTCGCATAGCCTCGCGCCGGCAGGTCGTTGAGCTCGAGCACGAGATCATCGCGGTGCGGCCCGATCATCGTGACAGCTCGGTCGAGCTCTGCCCGACGATTCTCGATCAATGCCTGGCGAAACCTCTCTGCAACCTGGTCGGCAGAGTCGTCGGCGAGGTCGTCGACCGAGGTCGCGGCCTCATCATCGCCGCGACCGTTGACGCTCAACCGCATGCTCAGTCGCGTGCGGTGCTCGTCGCCCGCCACGGCGGAGTACGCCCGAGCAACGTGCGGCTGCAGGTCGTTGACGAGCGCCGCGCGCGCCATGATGATCTCGGTTCCGAGCGATACGAGCCGGTCATCCCAGACATCGAGAGTGGTCAGCTTGTCGGCTGGCAGTCGCGAGGCGCGGGCTGACTTCAGCAGCGAATTGCGCTGGCGCACGACTCGCTCGTAGTCGGCCATCACTCCGGCGAAGCGAGGCGTCTTCTGCACCACGAGGGAGTCGAGAAAACCTCGCCTCACCGCAGGGTCGCTTCTCACCAGAGCCAGATCTTCAGGAGCGAAGACGACGCTCGAGAAGTAGCGGGGCAGGTCGCGCACCCGCACGGCCGAATGATTGACCTGCGCGCGATTCGGCGACCCTCGATTCAGTTCGATCTCGACGACGATCGCGCGATCGTCGTGGTGAACTCGAGCCCTGATGATCGCCGACTCTGCGCCGAATCTGATGAGTGCCTGATCGGTCGACACCCGGTGCGAGCTCGCGGTGCCGGCGTACGCGATCGCCTCGACCAGATTCGTCTTGCCTTGACCGTTGCGCCCGACGAACAGCACTGCCCCAGGGTCGAGCGCGATCTCGGCATGCTCGTAATTGCGGAAGTCAGCGAGCGTGAGATGCGCGACGTGCACGCGCGTCAGCGCAGCAGCAGGTTCGGCTGCAGCAGGTATCGGTAGTTGTCGTTGCCCGGTTGGTCTTTCGACGACTGGCTCGTGATGAGCACCGGCCCCGGTTTGTTCGGGTTGTCGGTCTTCGTGAAAGAGATGCGCACGAACTCGCTGTGCACAGCCGACAGACCATCGATGAGAAATTGGGGCTTCAGCGAGACCGTCGTGTCGCCGCCGGTGACGTGCGCATCGATCGTCTCAGAGGCCTGCGCATTCTCTGAGCCGATCGCCTCGAGGGTCAGTCCGTCGTCACTGAAGCTGTAGCGCAGCGCAGCGTCTCGCTCGAGCACGAGCTGCACCCGACGGGTCGCTTCGATGAGCTCGGCCGTGTTCATCACCGCGTAGTTGTCGACCGTGTCGGGGAAGAGCCTCTTCACGGGCGGGAAGTTTCCCTTGATGAGCAACGACGTCACCGTCTTCTGGTCGGCAGAGAACGCGATCAGCTCACGGTCGCCCCCCGACACGATGGTCACGGTCACGGTCGAGGCGTGCGAGAAGATCTTGCCGATCTCTGACAGGGTGCGTGACGGCACCAGCGCCGTCACGCCTTCCGCGACCGCGGTCGAATCCCACTCGATCTCGCGGACGGCGACCCGGTATCGGTCTGTCGCGACGAGCGAGAGGGTGTTGTCTCCGATCTCCAGCTGCACACCGGTGATGACAGGAGTCACATCATCTCTCGATGCCGCGACCGAGACTTGTCCGACCGCGTCTGAGAACGCGTCGCCGGGCAGCACGCCGCTGGGCCCGTCGACCGTCGGCAGGCTCGGATACTCTTCGACGGGCATGCTCGAGAGAGTGAAGCGGGCTGAGCCGCACCGAACCGCGATCTTGCCGTCGCTCGTCGAGAACTCGACTGGCGCGTTCGGCAACCGAGAAGCGATGTCTGCGAGCAGACGGCCCGAGACGAGCACGGTTCCGTCTTCGCTGACGTCTGCCGTGATCGACGTCTGCGCCGAGACCTCGTAGTCGAACGACGAGAGGGTCACCGCCCCGCCCTCGGCACGCAGCAGCACTCCGCTGAGAATCGGCAGCGTGGTGCGCTGCGGAAGAAGCTTGACGGCGAACGACACTGCATCGCTGAACACGTCGCGATTGACCTGGAACTTCACGCGGCTCCCTTTCGGTCGATCTTCTCCCGGCACTCGGGCCTTCCATACTGGCACAGCCGGTCTGCGGGTGGTGTTCTGTCTCAGCGGCGACGGCGGTGCTCGAAAGGTTATCCCTCGATGATCATGAAGAGATAGAGAAGAACACCATCATTAACCCCTGTGCACAGTGTGGATAACTGCGGGGGCAGAGAGCGTTCAGGCTGAACTACACGCGTGCAAGTTGTGCACAACGATGCGGAACCTGAAGACGTCGATGCGAACAGCCTCGAGCTCGAGTCGACGACTTTCACACCATCGCCCTCGTCGTCAACAGATCATCCCCATGCGGGCGCAGAGTTATCCACAGGCTGTCCCCAGTGTGCGAAACCCGCACATCGCAAGCCGGTGCTGCGCTGTCGTCAGCTGTAGCGGTGGTTCTGCTTGATGCGGCTGGTCAGTTCGGTGACCTGGTTGTAGATCGACCGTCGTTCTTTCATCAGGTCGCTGATCTTCTTGTTGGCGTACATCACCGTCGTGTGGTCGCGGTTGCCGAAGAGCTGCCCGATCTTCGGCAACGAGAGGTTCGTCAACTCACGACAGAGGTACATGGCGATCTGCCGTGCGGTGGCGACGGCTTGCGACCGCGACGAGCCGTAGAGATCGTCGACGGTGAGCTTGAAGTAGGCGGCCGTGTGATTGATGATGTCGACCGGTGCGATGACGTTGTCCTCGTCGAGCGTGATGAGGTCTTTCAGCACGGTCTGCACGAGCTGCATGTCGACGGGCGTGCGGTTGAGGTTGGCGAATGCGGTCACGCGAATGAGGGTTCCCTCGAGCTCGCGGATGTTGCTCGACACCTTCGAGGCGATGTATTCGAGCACATCATCACGCACCTGCAGCTTGTCGTTCTGAGCCTTCTTGCGCAGAATCGCGATGCGCGTCTCGAGGTCTGGCGCCTGCACATCGGTGATGAGGCCCCACTCGAACCTGCTGCGCATGCGGTCTTCGAAGCCGGTGAGGTGCTTCGGCGGCAGATCGCTCGTGATGACCACTTGCTTGTTGTGATCGTGCAGCGTATTGAATGTGTGGAAGAAGGCCTCTTGGGTCGAGTCTTTGCCCTGCAAGAACTGAATGTCGTCGATGAGCAGAATGTCGATCTCGCGGTATCGAGACTGGAAGAGCGACGCGCGGTTGTTGGCGATCGAGTTGATGAAGTCGTTCGTGAACTCCTCGCTCGACACGTACCGCACGCGGATGCCCGGGTACAGGCTCTCGGCGTAGTGGCCGATGGCGTGCAGCAGGTGGGTCTTGCCCAGGCCTGACTCGCCATAGATGAAGAGCGGGTTGTAGGCCTTGGCGGGTGCTTCGGCGACCGCCACGGCCGCTGCGTGGGCGAACCTGTTCGAACCACCGATGACGAAGTTGTCGAAGCTGTACTTTCCGTTGAGCCGACTGTCTCCTCGTCGACCGGACGCTTCAGTCTGAGCGGCCGGCATCGACTGCTCGATGTAGGGATTGCTGACGTCGAGCGACTCCGGCGCACTCTCGAAGTTCTCATGCTGAATCTCTGGATTGACGACGATGGCGAAGCTCGAGACCGTCTCTCCCGCTATCGAGGTGAGGGCGCTCAGCAGGGGCAGCCGGATGCGCTGCTCGAGCATGCCCCTGGTGAGCTCGTTGGGCACCTCGAGGTACAGAGTCGACGCCATGACGCCGCGCGGTTCGACCAGGTTGATGAAGCCGTACAACTGAGGGGTGATGCGGTCGTCTGCAGTGAGCACAGCCTTCACCGACTCCCAGAGATCGTGCGGAGAATCGGCGTCATCCGGCATAACGCAACTCCTTGACTCGTGTCGGTGCAACAGGGATCGGCCCCGACGGTGTCACGCCGAGAGGCCGTGCGCCTACTGTAGTTCGACCCGGCGCGTCGTTACCAACAGCTTCGGCGAGGCATGTGGATAATGCCCTGCTTGCCCGCACGGTTTGACCCGGGCCTGGTCGCGACCTATTGTTAACCGGTTGACTTCTGCTTGCAGCCGATTCGCGGCCGGCGAGCACACCTGATCCATCGTCGCTGGCCCTCGGGGCCGAGGAGATAGCCATGAGCAAGCGCACCTTCCAGCCGAACAACCGTCGCCGGGCGAAGGTCCACGGTTTCCGTCTGCGCATGCGCACGCGCGCTGGCCGGTCGATCCTCGCCGCACGTCGGCGCAAGGGTCGCACCGAACTCTCGGCCTGATCACGCCTGTGCTCTCGCGGGCACACCGCATCTCGCGGGGTGGTGACGTCACGATGGCGGTTCGACGCGGTCGCCGCACCGTGACTCCCCACGCAGTGCTCTACCGAGTGTCGACCGCAGAGCCGCACCCTCCACGCTTCGCTGTCGTCGTCTCGAAGAAGGTCGGCGGTGCCGTCGTGCGCAATCTGGTGCGCCGTCGCATCCAGTCGATCTGCGCCGGCTCGGCCTCGCTCCTACCCGCGGGCGACCTGGTCGTCGTGAGGGCCCTCCCGGGCAGCCCCGAGGTCTCGTGGGATACCCTGCGCACTGAGATCGGCGACGGACTACGACGGGCGGTGATGGCACGATGACCCATGCTCTCGTCGATGTCGCGCGCATCATCGGGCTGATTCCCCGCAACGCCATCGTGCTCGTCCTTCGCGGTTATCGAGCGGTCATCTCTCCGCTGTACGGCGACGTCTGCCGGTACTACCCCAGCTGCTCTGCCTATGCGCTCGGCTCTGTGCAAGAGCACGGCGTCGCGAAGGGCGGCTGGCTGGCCGCACGGCGCCTCGCTCGCTGCCACCCCTGGGCCGAAGGCGGCATCGACGACTGGCCCGTTCGTGAACACTCCCCCTATCGGCGCACCCGCAGGGGTCTCATCGTGCTCGACAGAAAGGCTTAGACCTCCACATGGACATCATCGGCGCCATCCTCTGGCCCATCAAATGGGTCATCGAGGCGATCCTCGTGGGCTTCCACTGGCTCTTCACGTTCATGGGGCTCGAGAGCGAGGCCGGGCTCACCTGGGTCTTGTCGATCGCCGGTCTCGTCGTCGTGGTGCGCGCAGCGCTCATCCCGGTGTTCGTGCGTCAGATCAAGAACCAGCGCAAGATGCTCGAGATCTCGCCCGACCTCAAGAAGATTCAAGACAAGTACAAGGGCAAGCGAGACCAGTTCTCGCGCGAGGCGATGTCGCGCGAGACCATGGCGCTCTACAAGAAGCACGGCACCAACCCGCTCGCCTCGTGCCTGCCGATCCTCTTGCAGATGCCGATCTTCTTCGGGCTCTTCTCGGTGCTCAACAGCTCGTTCGCCGGTCTCTCGGGTGTCGGCCTGCTCGACGAGCAGCTGTCTCGCGAGTTCGGCACCGCAACGCTGTTCGGCATCGCGCCGCTCGGGGCGACCATGCTCACGTCAGACGGCAACGGCTGGGTGATCTTCATCGCCGCAGTGCTCGTCATTCTCATGACCGCGTCGCAGTTCATCACGCAGCTGCAGATCATGTCGAAGAACCAGAGCCCCGAGATGAAGGCCTCGCCGATGTACAAGCAGCAGCGCATCCTGCTGTACATCCTCCCCCTCGTCTTCCTCTTCTCGGGCGTCGCCTTCCCGCTCGGCGTGATGTTCTACTGGTTCGTCTCGAACCTCTGGACGATGGTGCAGCAGTTCATCGTCATCCGTAACCTGCCCACTCCGGGCAGCGAGGCGGCGCTCGCTCGCGAGGCCCGCCTGGCCAAGCGGCGTCAGCGCCGCGGGCTTCCCGAGATCATCGAGGACGAGCCGGGCAGCCTTGCGGTCGAAGAACCGAAGAAGCCGCAGCGGGTGCAGCCCGTCAGCAAGAACCGAGCGAAGAAGAAGGGCGGTCGGTAGACCATGACCGACACCATCGAGCCCGACGTGGCTCTCGTCGACGAGGGCGATGTCGCAGCGGACTACCTCGAAGCACTGCTCGACATCGCCGACCTCGATGGCGACATCGAGATCGAGACGCGCGCTGGGCGCGTCTATCTGACGGTCGAGGCTGAGGAGCAGGATGCTCTGCGTCTGCTCTCGAAGCCCGACACCGTCACGGCGCTGCAAGAACTCACTCGGCTCGCGGTTCACGCGAAGACGGGAGAGTTCTCTCGCCTCATTCTCGACATCGCGGGTTCTCGCGACGCTCGCGCAGACGAGCTGCAGAAGCTCGTCGACCGCGCAGTGGAGCGCATCGAGGCCGGTGCCGCCTCGGCCGCACTGCCACCGATGTCGAGCTACGAACGCAAGCTGGTTCACGACCTGGTCTCCGAGCGCGGCTTCACGTCAGCGTCGGAGGGTGAGGGCGCCGACCGGCACACCGTCATCCGGCGTGGATGACGAGTCGCGCGATGTTTCACGTGAAACATCGGGCGCTGCGGGGCCGTTGAGCGAGGGCGCTATCGAGCCCGAGCCGGCGTCTGCCGCCGCAGTCTTCGGTGACCGCCTCGACCTCGCCCGGCAGTTCGCGGCCGGCCTCGGTCGGCACGGAGAAGAGCTGGGGCTCATCGGCCCACTCGAGCTGCCGAGACTGTGGTCGAGGCACATCATCAACTGCGGGGTCATCGCACCGTTCCTCGTAGCTGCCGGGCGGGTCGCCGATGTCGGAAGCGGCGCGGGCCTGCCCGGACTCGTGCTCGCGATCGCACGCCCCGATGTCGACTTCGTGCTCATCGAACCGATGGAGCGCCGCACCGACTGGCTCACCGCGGAGTCTGAGCGGCTGGGCCTCGACAATGTGACGGTGCTGCGGGCGCGTGCCGAAGAGGCTGCTTCCGCCGGAGCCTTCGATCAGGTGACGGCCCGGGCGGTGAGCGCGCTGTCGAAGCTCATCCCCCTCACGGCACCCCTCGCACGCGAGGGCGGTGAGCTTATGCTTCTCAAGGGCGCGCGAGTGCATGACGAGATCACTGCGGCGTCGAAGGCCATTCGCCAGTACCGCATTCATGACATCCAGGTGCTCGAAGTGGGCGAAGGGCTCGCGCCAGAAGCCACTCGTCTCTTTCGGGCTACAGTAGGCGGGGCATCCTGACGCGACGCGTCGCCGCTGAGCGGAGACGATGCCGAACGAGCACCAGAGCAGGGAAGCGTTTCACGTGAAACATTGCGAGCAGGAGGCCGTGCTGTGACCACCGAGGCACCCTACGACGAGTCAACGCCATTGGCGCGCGAAGTCGCCGAGATCACGCGTCGTCGTCTTGCGCTCGAGTCGACGAGCCTGCCGCTGCCCGAGACCACCCGTGTCATCACGGTGTCGAACCAGAAGGGCGGCGTCGGCAAGACCACGACGACCGTCAACCTCGCCGCCGCGCTCGCTCGATCAGGCGCCCGCGTGCTCGTGATCGATCTCGACCCGCAAGGCAACGCATCAACCGCACTCGGCGTCGAGCACCGTGCAGAGACGCCCAGCGTCTACGACGTGGTCGTCGGCGACTCGCCGCTCGTCGATGTCGTGCAGAAGAGCCCAGAGTTCGACCAGCTCTACTGCGTGCCGGCGACGATCCACTTGGCGGGCGCCGAGATCGAGCTCGTCTCGCTCGTCGCGCGCGAGCAGCGACTGCGCACGGCGCTCGACGCGTTTCTCGAAGGCAGCTCCGAGACGTTCCACTACGTGTTCATCGACTGCCCACCCTCGCTCGGACTCCTCACCATCAACGCCTTCGTCGCCGCGCGCGAGGTGCTCATCCCGATTCAGTGCGAGTACTACGCGCTCGAAGGGCTCAGCCAGCTGCTCAACAGCATCCAGCTGATCGAGCGCCACCTGAATCCGCAACTGCGGGTGTCGACCATCCTGCTGACAATGTACGACTCTCGCACCAACCTCGCGAACCAGGTGGTGAGCGATGTGCGACAGCACTTTCCCGAGCAGGTTCTCGAGACGCTCATTCCGCGGTCGGTGCGCATCAGTGAGGCGCCCAGCTACGGCCAGAGCGTGATCAGCTACGACGAGGGCTCCCCCGGGTCGCTGTCGTACCTCGAAGCGGCAGCTGAGATCGCGCGACGCGGGGCGGCAGCCTGATGGCGACGAAGCGCACCGGCCTGGGCCGCGGAATCGGCGCCCTCATTCCGACCGGCGATGGCGAACGCCCCGTCGACGTCTTCTTCCCGGCACCCGTCACGGGCCCCGAGCTGGGCGAGGTGCCAGGGGCGCGCCTCGCGGCCATCGCCCCGAGCGACATCGTTCCGAACCCGCAGCAGCCCCGCACCGAGTTCCGTGAAGACGAGCTCGCCGAACTGGTGCACTCCGTGCGCGAGTACGGGGTGCTGCAGCCGATCGTCGTGCGCGAGCGCTCGGGGGTTGCCGAAGGCGAAGCGCCGTATGAGCTCATCATGGGCGAACGGCGACTGCGAGCATCCACCATCGCCGGCCTCGAGACCATTCCCGCCATCGTGCGCAACACGGCCGATGATGCCATGCTGCGTGACGCTCTGCTCGAGAACCTGCACCGGGCGCAGCTGAATGCGCTGGAAGAGGCGAGCGCCTACCAGCAGCTGCTCGAAGACTTCGGCATCACGCAAGAGCAGCTCGCCGCCCGGCTCGGCCGTTCGCGACCGCAGATCACCAACACGCTGCGGCTGCTGAAGCTTCCGCCGCCCGTGCAGAGCCGCGTCGCCGCCGGTGTGCTGAGTGCGGGCCACGCTCGAGCGATTCTCGCCGCACCCACCGCCGAGGCGATGCTCAAGCTCTCAGACAAGATCGTGCGAGAAGAGCTGTCGGTGCGCCAGGCCGAGGCCGCTGCGGCGCTGCTCGGCGGCTCGGCAGCCAAGAAGACGGTCAAGCGCCCCGCCGCCGGCTCGCGCCAGGGTCAGCTGAACGAGATCGCTGAGCGACTGGGTGACCGTCTCAACACGCGCGTGTCGATCAGCCTGGGGCAGAAGAAGGGCACTCTGGCGATCGAGTTCGCGACGGTCGCCGACCTGAACCGCATTCTGGGCGAGCTCGGCGACGACGGCTTCCGCTGAGCCGCCGATAGCGCTTACTCCCTGTCACACTTCGCACGCCCGCTCACCTCGATCGCGCGGGCGAGAACGACGTGCGCCGTTCGTGGCATGAGCGCCAGAACGTTCGGGCGCTCATGCCACGAACGCGCACACCTGCGGCAGCCGGCTGACAGCGGTGAGGGTCAGGCGAGGGCGTCGCGCGCCGCCGCCTGTGCGAGCTCGGCATAGACCCAGCCCACGTCGTACCCGGCAGCCTCGAGTGCCAGCGCGAACGTCGACGTCTCGGTGAGCCCCGGCATGACGCTCGCTTCGAGAAACCACGGAGTCGACGCGGCGTCGATGATGAGATCGATGCGGCTGATGTGCCGCAACCCCAGCGCAGTGTGCGCCGCGAGTGCGACCTCGGTGGCACGAGCCGCTTCGGCGTCGCTGATGCGCGCGGGAGCGTAGAACCGCGTCTCGCCGGCGTTGTAGCGCGCCTCGAAGCCGTAGACGCCCGAGAGCGGCTCGATCTCGACCGGGGGCAGCGCCACCGGCCCGTCGCCCGTGTCGATGATGCCGATCGCCACCTCGACCCCGGTGACACGCTGCTCGATGAGGGCGACGTCGCAGTAGGTGTACGCGAGCACCATCGCGCGGCGCAGCTCGTCGTCGTTCTCGACCAGGCTGACCCCCTGCGCCGAGCCGCCCTGTGCGGGCTTGACGGCCACGGGTGGCGGCAGTTCGTTGCGCACGACGGCGAGCACGCTCTCGGCGCCGAGCTCGCGAAAGGCGTCGCGTGTGAGTGCGATCGAGTGCGGGGTGGGCACTCCGGCGCGCTCGACGATGGTCTTGGCTCGAGGCTTGTCCCACGCGAGGCGGGTCGCGCTGGCCGACGAGCCGACGTAGGCGAGGCCGAGAAACTCCAGCAGGCTGCGCAGTGCGCCGTCTTCGCCGCTCGCGCCGTGCAGCGTCGGCCAGATGACATCGGGACGATCGGCGAGCAGCGAGGGCAGCAGGGTCGCGTCTGGATCGCGCAACTCGACGTGCAAGCCGTGGGCGATGAGTCCGTCGGCGACCCGTCGACCCGACTTCAACGAGATGTCGCGTTCGTGCGAGATGCCGCCGGCGAGCACGATGACCCGGTCGGCGCGATGATCAGCTGCTGCGGTCATCGGTCAGGAGAGGTTCGGGGGCGGGCTGGCGACGTGGGGGTCGTAGCGCACCGCCTCGATCTGGCCGGTGGGCGCGAAGGTCTCGAGCAGCTCTTGCTCGCCGCGGACGACGGTCGCCAGGCGCCGGATGCCCTCCCGAACGTCAGCGGGCGTCGGGTAGCAGAACGCGAGTCGAAGGTGCTGGCGGCCCGATCCGTCGGCGAAGAAGGCCGTGCCGGGGGTGTAGGCGACGAGCTCTTTGACGGCTCGGGGCAGCATCGCCTTCGAGTCGAGCCCGTCGCTCAAGGTGACCCACACGTAGAAGCCGCCGTTGGGCATCGTCCAGCTCAGGTCGGGCAAGTGGTGCTCGAGCGCGTCGATCATGGCGTCGCGTCGGTCGCGGTAGAGCGTGCGGAAGACGTCGATCTGGCCGCGCCAGTCTGCGTGGTCGAGGTAGTCGCTGATGACCATCTGGTTGAGCGAGCTCGGGCTCAAGATCGCTGCCTCGGCAGCGAGCACGAGCTTCTCGCGGATGGCGTGCGGTGCGAGCGCCCAGCCGACCCTGAAGCCGGGCGCGAGGGTCTTCGAGAACGATCCGAGGTAGACGATTCCTTCGCTCTCGACTGAGCGCATGGCCGCCGGCGCCGGCCGGTCGAACCACAACAACCCATAAGGGTTGTCTTCGAGGATCAGAATGCCCTCGGAGCGCGCAATATCGATGATCTGCAGGCGTCGTTCGCTGCTGAGGGTGACCCCCGCTGGATTGTGGAAGTTCGGAATCAGGTAGAGCAGCTTCAGTCGCTGCCCGGCAGCTCTGAGGCTCTGGATGCGCTCGGTGAGTGCCGCGGGAATCATGCCGTCAGCATCCATCGGAATATGGGCGACGGTCGCCTGGTACGAGCGGAAGATGCCCATCGCGCCGACATACGACGGCGACTCGGCGAGCACGACGTCTCCCGGGTCGAGAAACAGCTTCGCCACGAGGTCGAGGGCCTGTTGCGAACCGGTGGTCACCACGACGTCGTCGACGCCCGCGTGGATTCCCTCGATCGCCATGATTTCGAGAATGCGCTCTCGCAGGTCGGGCGTGCCCTGCCCCGAGCCGTACTGCAAGGCGTGAGCCCCGCGATGGTGCATCACCCGGGCCATCGACTCGGCGACGGTGTCGAGCGGAAGAGCGGAGACAGCGGGCATGCCGCCCGCGAGCGAGACGACCTCGGGGCGCGAGGCGACGGCGAACAGCGCACGAACCTCTGAGGCGCTCAAGCCGGCCGTGCGCTCGGCGTAGTGCCCGTACCAGGGGTCGAGGTTGGTGCCCTCGCGCGAGATCGTCATGCTCGTGGATCCTCGTCAGTAGTCTCAGCCGGAGTCGGCAATGAGTATCAGACTACGACGAGCCACGAGAAAACCCGCCCCCGCGAACGGGGACGGGCATCACGGCCGGGCGTGCTCTGAGTCGCACGCCGGCGAGGCTACGCCAAGAATTCGGCGAGATCGGCCTCGAGCGCGGGCTTCGGCTTCGCACCGATGACCGTCTTCACGACCTCTCCCCCACGGAAGACCTTCATCGCCGGAATCGACGTGATCTGGTACTTCATGGCGGTCTCGGGGTTGTCGTCGACGTTGAGCTTGACGATGTCGAGCTTGTCGGAGTTCTCGTTCGCGATGGCATCGAGAATCGGCGACACGGCGCGGCACGGGCCGCACCACTCTGCCCAGAAGTCGACCATGACGGTCTTCTCGCTCTGCAGCACTTCGCTCTCGAACGTGGCATCGGTGACGTCGCGGGTTGACATGGTTTCCCTTTCGGTGGTGGTTACGGTGTCGAGACGGCGGCGGCCGTGCGGCGCACGTCGTCGGCGACTGTCTCGAGATAGTGCTGGGCGTCGAGCGCGGCGACCGTGCCGCTGCCGGCGGCGGTGATCGCCTGCTTGTAGGTGGGGTCGACGACGTCGCCCGCCGCGAACACGCCCTCGACGCTCGTGCGCGACGAGCGGCCCTCGACGGCGATCGTGCCGTGCTCGGTGAGGTCGAGCACTCCGTGCACGAGGTGGGTGCGCGGGTCGGCACCGATGGCCACGAAGACGCCAGAGACGTCGAGCGTGCGCTCGGCGCCCGTGACGGTGTCGACGATGCCGATGCCGCTCACCAGGTCGGTGCCGTAGATGTGCGTGACGCTCGCGTTCGTGACGAACTCGATCTTCTCGTCAGCCTTGGCACGATCGAGCATGGCCGCTGACGCCCTGAAGATCTCACTGCGGTGCACGAGGTAGACCTTGTCGACGAATCGGGTGAGAAAGGTCGCTTCTTCCATCGCAGAGTCGCCGCCGCCGATCACCGCGACCGTCTTCTGCCGGAAGAACGCGCCGTCGCACGTGGCGCACCACGACACGCCGTAGCCGCTCAGGCGCTCTTCATCGGCGAGACCGAGCTTGCGATACGCCGACCCGGTTGCGTAGATCACCGCGTGGGCTTCGTGGCGGTCGCCGTTGCCGAGGGTGACAGACTTCACCGGCCCCTCGAGCTCGAGCGACACGACGTCGTCGTAGACGATCTCGGCACCGAACTTCTCTGCCTGCTGCTGCATGCGGGTCATGAGCTCGGGGCCCATGATGCCGTCGGGGAAGCCGGGAAAGTTCTCGACCTCGGTGGTCTTCATGAGCTCGCCGCCGAACTCGACCGAGCTGGCGATGACGAGCGGCGAGAGGTTCGCGCGCGCGGCATAGATGGCCGCGGTGTAGCCGGCCGGGCCCGAGCCGATGATGATGACGTGACGCATGATTCCCCTTGTGTTGGGCGTGCCGTGAGAGTCAGCAGACTCAACCCAGTCTAGGTCGGCAGTATTCCGCTCTACCGGCGACGTCGCCTGATGATCGGGTCGATGATCGCCGAGAACTCCGGGATGCGCATCGCCGCCAGCACTGCACCGTAGACGAGCGTCATCACGACTCCGATGAGCACCATCGAGCCGAGGGCGGCCGCCTCGCTCGAGCGGGCGGCGCCATCGACCGCGAACGCTCCCAGCGCCCAGCCGACACCGGCGCCCGCCGCGCTCGAGGGCAGTGCGGCGATCGCGTACTGCCCGAACCTACGCGCAATGTGCAGTGCGTCGATGCCGTCGAGCCGCCGGCGCAGCAGCAGCAGCGCGATGAGGGTCTGCGCGGTGCCGGCGAGTGACGTGACGAAGGCGAGGCCGACGGCGATGGCGGTGGTCGGCAGCGTCGCGACGAGACCTGCGCCGCTGACGAAGAGCCCCGCTTGCGCCAGCTGGATGAAGAAGGGCGTGCGGGTGTCGTCGAGTGAGTAGAAGACTCGCTGCACTACGAACAGCACCGTGAACGGGATGAGACCCACGACGAATGCGGCGATGACCCGTGCCATGCCGTCGACCACCTCGGGGGTGCCCCCGAACACCCGGGCGAACGGGCCCGCGACGACCAGCAGGCCGATGGTCGCGAGCACCATGATCATGAGGATGCGCCTGAGCGACTCGCTCACATCGGCCCGCACGGCGTCTCGATCGCCGTCGCGGGCGTGCTGACTCATGCGCGTGAAGTATGCGGTGGCGAGCGAGACGGTGACGACGGAGTGCGGCAGCATGAAGATGAGCCACGAGAATCGCAGCACTGCGAGCGAGGGCTCGCCCCCCGCCGCCGCGAGCGAGGCCACGTTGGCCTGCACGATGCCGGCCAGTTGGGTGACGAGCACCATGCCGAAGACCCAGCCGGCCGCGCGGCCTGTCGCCCCGAGGCCGACTCCCCGCCAGCGGAAGTCGGGTCGATAGCGCAATCCCGCCCGTCGCCAGAAGGCGAAGAGCACGAGCGCTTGCACGGCGATGCCGAGCGTGGCCGAACCAGCGAGCACCGAGATCATGGCTGGGGTCCACGACGTGGCCGTGGTGACGTCGTTCGAGAACAGCAGCGAGAACGCCACGAGTCCGATGATCGCCACGACGTTGTTGAGTGCGGGGGCCCACGTGAACGGCCCGAAGACCTTGCGGGCGTTGAGCACCTCGCCGAGCAGCGCATACACGGCGTAGAACAGCACTTGCGGCAGGCACCAGTATGCGAAGGCGACCGCGAGCGCGAGCTCGTCGTCGGTGAAGCCGCGCCCGCCGTCGCCCGCTTGCTGCGAGTACAGCGTGACGAGCAGGGGCGCAGCGAGGGTCGCGATGACCGCGGCACCCAGAAAGACGACGAACCCGAGGGTCACGAGGCGATTCACGAACCTCGCCCCGCCGTCGTCGTGCAGCCCCGCCTTGACGATCTGCGGCACGAGCACGGCGCTCAGCACGCCGCCGGCCACGATCGCGTAGATGTTGTTCGGCAGCTGATTGGCGAGGGCGAACGCGTCGGCGCCGGCGCCGACCGTGCCGATCGTCTGAGCGAGCACGACGGCGCTGACGAACCCCAGTAGGCGCGAGACGACGGTGCCAGACGCCAGGAGCATGCTCGCGCGACCGATGCTGTCGCCGGCGGCGGAGGTCGGCGCGCTCACGTGCTCGTCACCTCGCTCGGGTCGGCTGGGTCGGCCGCCGCCTGGCGCCGGCGGCGCTTGCGCACGTCGCGCACGATGCCGGTCACGAACAGCCCGGCGACGGCGAGGGCGACGACGATGGTTCCGGCCGTCTCCCACCCGGCCTGCAAGTTGAGTGAGACTCGGGTCGGAGTCGAGAGCGACCTGCCGTCAGCATCCTGAACCGTCACCGTGATGTCGACCTCGCCATTCGTGAGCGACTCGACCGGCACGACGACGCGCGTCTGCGACTGCGGTTCGACGAGAGTCTCGACCTGCGGGTCGAGCACGCGCAACTGCGCGGTATCTGGATCGACGTTCACGTAGACCCGCACCGCAACATCCAGGTCGTTCTGCACGGTGACCGGAATCGACGCACGGTCGCTCAGCAGCAGGATCGCGCTGCTCTCGGCCACGTTGACCGATGACCGCAGCCTCGACGATGCATCGACGAACCGCTCGAGGGCGGCCACCGAGTCGTCGCCCCAGCCCAGCGAGAGCGCCGACAGCAGCTCGAGCCTGCGCACGTCGCTGATCGCTCCCGGAGTGAGGGCGATCTGGGCGAACCGCCGATCGGCGGCCTCCGCCGCGACAGCAGCCCTGATCGCGGTCGAGCGCACCTCATCGACCGGCCGGTCGACGATCGTGGCGGCAGCTGCACGGCCCGTGATCGCCGACGACACCGTTGATCCGGTCGACCACGGCAGAGCGATCGTCTGCGACACCGTGTCGAGCACTCGATCGCTGCCGACGACCGCCTCGCGATCGAGCGCGATGACGACGGCGGTCGAGGTGCCCGGCGCGGCGCTCGCGGCGACCAGGGCCGATACTCGCGCCATCGCACTGTCGAACCGCTGCTGCGACGGAGCATGACTGGCGGCGCGCGCGGCGGTGCTGAGCGCTTCGTCGGCCCGCAGCAGGGTCACGTCGCCGCGCTGCTGAACGGCAGACAGCGAGCCGAGCACGGTCGACGGGGTCAGCACGAGTCGGGTTCCGGCAGCCGCAAGGGCGTCGAGCGACTCTGCCGTCAGGCCCTCTGCTGCCGGCCACAGCGCGTGCTCGAACGTGACCGGCCACTCGAGAAGCTCCGCGAGCGACTGCGTGAGTGCGGCGTCGGACGACTGATCGTCTGGGTCGGCCGTCGCCCCGGAGCCTTCGAGCTCGAGGGCCGCCACGGCGACGCCTGTTCCTTCGGGACGTGGCAGCGGCGATTCGGTCGCCGCGAGCGCGGCCACCGCGTCGGCGTCGGCCCACGGCAGCAGGAAGCTCTCATTGGGTGCGGCTGCGAGCCGCTCGAGAAAGTCGAGCGCGCTCGGCGGTGCCTGCTCGCCGAGCACCCTGATCGAGGCGATGATGCGCGGATCGATGGCGAGCAGCACGGGTCGACCAGTCACGGCGCTCAGCGTGCGGCTCAGCGAACCGGTCTCGCTCGTGAGCGTGGCCAGGGTGTCGGCAGTCAGCAGGGCCTCGGTCGACTCAGGGGTCGAGAGGGCGGCCACGAACACCGTGGAGGCCACCGGGATCGCTGTATCGGCCGGCACCCACACCACCGAGGTGCGGTCGCGAGCCACGACGGTGCCCGACGTGCGGTCGGTGACGGTCACTTCGGCGAGTCGTGGGCCGAACGGGCCCTGCCACAGTGCGCTTCCGGCACTCACCGTGAGGTCGAGAACGGCGCTCGCGCCGGCGTCGATGGGCGAGAGGGTCTCGATGGTCGAGGGCGACAACTCGGCGAGCCCGATGTCGTCGTCGCTCGAGAACCAGGCGGCGAGCTCGGTCTGCTCGGCCGCCCGACTGCCGTCGATCGTGAGGGCCACGTCGAGCGCGCCGTTGGTTCTGCCTCCATCATTCGAGAGCGTGACGCGCACGCTGAGTGCCTGCCCCTCTCGAACGGCTCCTGACCCGCTGGGCGCGGCGATCACCTCGAGCACCGGCTCGCTCGCAGGGTCGCTCGTCGTCGCCGACGCCGGCAGTGCCGCACCCCAGAGCAGGGCGCCAGAGAGCGCGAGGGCCCAGAACGATGACTGCCGGGTGAAGGCGCGACGACCCCTTCGTTCCCGCACGGCCGCCATGGGGGAAGTCTAGACTCTGGTCACTATGGAGAGCGTGGCCGCGGCCGTCACCCGGTTGCAGGCACTCGCGGCATCCGAGCCTCTCGCGACCCTCGCCTCGCGCTTCGAGGCGGCGGGGCACGAACTCGCGCTCGTCGGGGGCCCCGTGCGCGACGCCTTCTTGGGCCGCCCCGTGAACGACCTCGACTTCGCGACCTCCGCGCATCCCGATCAGATCGTTCGCATCGTGCGCCCGATCGCCGACGCGCACTGGGAGATCGGGCGCGCGTTCGGCACGATCGGGGCCCGGCTCGGCGAGGCGACCGTCGAGATCACGACCTATCGCTCTGACGCCTATGCGAGCGATTCGCGCAAGCCCGAGGTGCAGTTCGGCGACACCCTCGATGGCGATCTCGTGCGCCGAGACTTCACCATGAATGCTCTCGCCCTGCGGCTTCCGTCGCTCACCCTCGTCGACCCGTCAGGCGGGCTCGACCACCTGTTCGCTCGTCGGCTGGTGACGCCGGGCAGCCCAGAGCAGTCATTCGGCGACGACCCCTTGCGCATGCTGCGCGCCGCCAGATTCGCGGCCCAGCTCGGCGTGGCGGTCGACGAGGCGGTCGTCGAGGCGATGCACCGGATGCGCGACCGCTTGTCGATCGTGTCGGCAGAGCGCATTCGCGACGAGCTCGGAAAGCTGCTCGCGGCCGACTCGCCCCGTGTCGGGCTCGAGCTGCTCGTCGATACCGGCATCGCCGCGCTCGTGCTGCCTGAACTGCCGGCCCTGCAGCTCGAGATCGACGAGCACGCCCACCACAAAGACGTCTATGAGCACTCGCTCACCGTGCTCGAGCAGGCGATCGAGCTCGAGCGAGAGCGGCACCCCGACGCCGAACCCGATCTGGTGCTGCGGTGGGCGGCGCTCTTGCACGACATCGGCAAGCCCGCGACGAAGAAGGTCGAAGCCTCGGGCGCGGTGACATTTCACCACCACGATGTCGTGGGCGCGAAGCTCGCCCGCAAGCGCCTCGCCGCTCTGCGCGTCGACAACGACACGATCGCAGCGGTCAGCAGGCTGATCGAGCTGCACCTGCGGTTCTTCGGCTACAGCGACGCCCCGTGGACAGACTCGGGAGTGCGTCGATATGTGCGTGACGCGGCCGAGCAGCTGCCCCGGCTGCACATCGTGACCCGCGCCGACGTCACGACCCGCAACCACCGCAAGGCCTCGAGACTGCGAGCTGCGTACGACGAGCTCGAGCGGCGCATCGCAGCACTTGCCGAGCAAGAGCAGCTCGAGGCCATCCGCCCCGACCTCGACGGCGAGCAGATCATGAGAATCCTCGAGATCTCGCCGGGGCCGCTGGTCGGCGAGGCATACCGCTACTTGCTCGAGCAGAGGCTCCACGACGGCCCGCTCGGTGAAGCAGAGGCCGAACGACGACTGCGAGAGTGGTTCTCGGCCCGCACCGCCTGAGTGCTGCGCGGTTTGAGTCGAGCCCCGTGTGCGACTAGACTCCTCAGGTTGCGCCCGCGCTCGTGCACGGGCTCGCACACGATGCCATAACCCTCCTGCTGCAGACCGTCTGCAGCCGTTCGAGTCCGAAGGAGGTGGGTGAGTCATGCATCAGTACGAATTGATGGTCATTCTCGACCCAGAGATCGATGAGCGCACCGTCGCTCCGAGTCTGGACAAATTTCTCGGTGTCATCCGCAACGATGGCGGAACGATCGAGAACGTCGACATCTGGGGCCGACGCCGCCTCGCCTACGAGATCAACAAGAAGAACGAGGGCATCTACGCAGTCGTCAACTTCTCGGCGACTCCCGCGGCGACCAGCGAGCTCGACCGCCAGCTGAAGCTCAGCGAGGCTGTCATGCGCACGAAGGTTCTGCGCACCGAAGAGGCAGTCGCTCGTGCCGCCTCGATCGAGGCCGATAACACCGCTCGCGCTGAGGCGAAGGCCGCTCGCGCGACCGCTGCCGCCGGCAAGGCCGCCGCTGCCGCGAAGGCCGCCGAGTAGTCATGGCCGGCGAGACGATCATCACCGTCGTCGGAAACCTCACGGCCGACCCCGAGCTGCGGTACACGCAGAGCGGCCTGGCGGTGGCCAACTTCACGATCGCGTCGACTCCGAGGTCGTTCGACCGCGCGTCGAACGAGTGGAAAGACGGCGAGGCGCTCTTCCTGCGCGCGAGCGTGTGGCGCGAGTTCGCCGAGCACGTCGCGAGCTCGCTGACCAAGGGCAGTCGCGTCATCGCGCAGGGTCGCCTGAAGCAGCGGTCGTACGAGACCAAAGAGGGCGAGAAGCGCACGACGATCGAACTCGAGGTCGACGAGATCGGCCCGAGCCTCCGCTATGCGACCGCGCAGGTCACTCGCAGCTCCGGCGGCGGCCAGGGCGGTCAGCGCGGTGGAGCGATCCCCGTGGCCGACGAGCCCTGGGGCGCACCAGCGGGCGCTGCGCCAGCAGCGGCGGGCGGCGATGTCTGGAACACCCCGGGGTCGTTCTCGGACGACACTCCCTTCTAACGCGGTCAACCACCGCACCCCATTCACTTTCTCGGTAAGAAAAGGACAACCACATGGCTGGCAAGAGCAGCGGCGACCGCCGCAAGCCTCGCGGAGGCAAGGGCGCGAAGAACGCCGCCCCCGCCAAGGCGATCCGCGTCGGCGTCATCGACTACAAGGATGTCGCGACGCTTCGCAAGTTCATCTCCGAGCGCGGAAAGATCCGCGCCCGCCGCATCACCGGTGTCTCCGTTCAGGAGCAGCGCCTCATCGCCCGTGCCGTCAAGAACGCGCGCGAGATGGCTCTGCTCCCCTACGCTGGCGCCGGCCGTTAGGAGCACGTGATGTCGAAGCTCATTCTCACGCAAGATGTCACGGGCCTCGGGGCTCCGGGTGACGTGGTCGAGGTCAAGAACGGCTACGCCCGCAACTACCTCGTGCCCCAGGGCCTCGCCGTGGCGTGGACTCGCGGTGGCGAGAAGCAGATCGAGTCGATCAAGGCCGCCCGCGCCGCTCGCGAGCACGCCACGATCGAAGAGGCGCAAGACCTGAAGGCGCGCCTCGAGGCCAACCCGGTGACGCTCGTCGTCAAGGCAGGAGCCGAGGGTCGCTTGTTCGGGTCGGTCAAGACCGGCGATGTCGCCGACGCTGTCGCCGCGGCCGGTATCGGCACGATCGACAAGCGTCTCATCGAGCTGGTGTCGCCCGTCAAGGCGGTCGGACAGCACGAGGCGATCCTCAAGCTGCGCGATGGAATCATCGCGACGATCACCCTGTCGGTCGTCGCCGCCAAGTAGTCGTCGTTCACAGAAGCGGTAGTCGAGCCTCGGCTCGACTACCGCTTCTGTATGCCTGCTGTCAAGTCGACGGCGGCGTGTTCGTCCACAGCCACCCGCGGCGCACGGGCAAGTCTCACGTTGCACTTGAACCCTGTTTCTACACACACGGTGTGAACGCCAAAACTCCAGGTCAGAGCCTGTTTGTCACCGAGGATCGTCGAGTAGTGCACAGAGTTGTCCCCAGGTTCTTCACACAGACACCGGCGTTTCTCGCCATGAGTGCACAGTTCTATCCACAGGGTTTGTTGCTGTCTGCGGCACCCCCTTCCTACAGTGAACCGTCGCGCCGCAGTTGCGGGTTGCGGGCGCGGCGCCATCGCCTCGTCGGGGGTCGACGGTAGACCTGTAGTCGACTCGCAGAAGGGGGCGAAGACCGTGTCATTGACGCACATCTCGCACGCCCCCGATGCTCGGGCCACCGACAGCCGCGGCCCCGATCGTGTGCCCCCACACGACCTGCTCGCCGAGCAGAGCGCGCTGGGCGGCATGCTGCTGAGCAAAGACGCAGTCGCCGACGTCATCGAGGTTGTGCGCGGCGTCGACTTCTACATTCCGAAGCACGAAGTCATCTTCGAAGCGATCATGACGCTGTACTCGCACGGCGAGCCCACCGACGTCATCGCCGTCACCGACGAGCTGACCAAGTCGGGCGCCCTCGTGCGAGCAGGCGGGGCAGACTACCTGCACACGCTCACCGCCATCGTTCCCACCGCGGCGAATGCCGGGTACTACGCCTCGCTCGTCGCCGAGAAGGCGGTGCTGCGCAGGCTCGTCGAGGCGGGCACGCGCATCGTGCAGATGGGCTACGCCTCTGAAGGAGAAGTCACCGACCTCGTCAACAACGCCCAAGCCGAGATCTACCAGGTGGCGGGCGGTGTCGAAGCCGAAGACTTCATTCCGCTCACCGAAGCGGTGACGACCGCGATCGATGAGATCGAGGCGGCGAGGGGCCGAGACGGTCAGATGACGGGAGTGCCGACCGGCTTTCATGACCTCGACGAGCTGACGAACGGCTTCCATGCCGGGCAGCTCATCCTGGTCGCCGCCCGGCCCGCGCTCGGAAAGTCGACGCTCGCGCTCGACTTCGCTCGGGGTGCCGCGATCAAGCACGATCTGCCCACCATCATCTTCTCGCTCGAGATGGGTCGCAGCGAGATCGCAATGCGCCTGCTCTCGGCAGAAGCCTCCGTGCCGCTGCAGGCCATGCGCAAGGGCACAGTCGACGCTCGAGACTGGACGACGATCGCGCAAGTGCGCGGGCGCATCAACGACGCCCCGCTCTACATCGATGACAGCCCGAACATGACCCTCGTCGAGATTCGCGCCAAGTGCCGCCGGCTCAAGCAGAAGGTCGGGCTGAAGATGGTCGTCATCGACTACCTGCAGCTGATGACGAGCGGCAAGCGCGTCGAGAGCCGTCAGCAAGAGGTCAGTGAGTTCTCGCGGGCGCTCAAGCTCATGTCGAAAGAACTGCAGGTGCCCGTCGTGGCCCTCTCGCAGCTGAACCGAGGGCCCGAGCAGCGCGCCGACAAGATGCCCGCCCTCAGCGACCTCCGCGAGTCTGGCTCGCTCGAGCAAGATGCCGACATGGTGATCTTGCTGCACCGCGACAATGCCTTCGAGAAAGACAGCGCACGACCGGGTGAGGCAGACCTCATCGTCGCCAAGCACCGCAACGGCCCGACCAAGACCATCACCGTTGCCTTCCAGGGTCACTTCTCGCGCTTCGCCGACATGCCCCGCATCTAGCCCTCTCGACTCGCCACTCGGGGCGACTAGGCTTCGCGCATTCCGCGGGTCTGGCGCCCGCCTGGCGAATCAGGAGCCCGACGATGACGCACCCCGCCGACGACGCAACGACTCGCATTCCGCCCCGCTGGTTCATTCGCGCAGCGTGGAGGGTGCACCGCATGATCTACCGGCTCTCGAACAGGCGCCGAGGTCTGCGCCGCCCCACGCCGACCCAGTACGGCATGATGGCCCTGCGCACCACGGGTCGTCGCACCGGCGACGAGCGGCTTGCGATCGTCGCGTATCTCGACGATGGCGACAACCTGGTGACGATGGCCATGAATGGCTGGCAGCAGGCACCGCCCGCGTGGTGGCTCAACCTGCAAGAGCAACCCGAGGCTCACGTCGAGCTTCGAGGCGAGCCCACCCCGCGACCAGTGCGGGCACGCGCGGCGGTAGGTGCTGAGCACGACCGCCTGTGGGCTGCCTTCCGCGAGCTCGCAGACGAGGGCGCTGACCTCGATGCACTCGCACGACTTCGGTCGAGTGCCACCCCTCTGGTGGTGCTCGAGCCCCGCACGCAGTGACCTCTCGGCCATCGGCTCTACGATGAGTCCATGACCTCAGGCACGACCGTCGACGCACCCGCGGTCGCCAGACCTGTGTGGCTCGGCCCCGTGCTGAGGGCGGTTCCGGCGATTCTCGTCGGCCTCGCCATCACCTTCACCGCCGACCACTCGGCGCTGCTCGGTCTCGTCATGCTGTCGATCTTCGGCCTCGGGTCGACGCTCGCGCTGCTCGTCACGAGCGTGCGTCTCGAGAGGTCAGAGCCGTTGCGGGGACTGCACCACGCACTCGCCCTGATCGCGGGGGTCGTCGGCGCGGCCTCGGCAGTGGCCGCCGCCACGCTGGGTTCTGCTCTGCCCGTGCTGCTGCTGCTCATCGGCGGGTACGCCGTGCTTGCAGGTGCCCTCGAACTGGTGTGGGGCATCCGTCACCGCGATCGAAGCCCGTTCGCACGAGACGGCATGATCATCGGAGTCGGCACGCTCGCCCTGGCCGTCGTGCTCGCGCTCGTTGCCGACCCGGTCAGCGCGGTCGGCTTCTTCGGCGCTTACGCCGTCGTGCTCGGGGTCTTTCTCGTCATCGCCGGGCTGAGCGCCCGGTGGGCAGCAGCGTCGTCGGAGGAATCAGCGTCATGACCGAACCCCAGAAGCGCCTCACTCTGAAGCCCGGCGAGCTCGTCGCGCTCGCGGGCATCATCGCCGTGTTCATCGGCGCGATCACGCTCATGGCCACGCGAGATCTCGTCATCGCGCTCATCGCGTTCGGCGCCACCTTCGTGTTCGACCTCGTGGCGCTCGCCATGCTCATGCTCGCGGTCACGCCGAACCGGCCCGCCGACGGCGAGCGTCAGCCCGAGACCGGCAACGACTAAGCTGGCCGACTACTCTGAGCCAGTCGTGTCGATGAAGTCGACGAGCTGCGACGCCGCGCCCGTGTAGGTCGACGGCGTCAGCTCACGAAGCCGAGCCTTGGCTTCGGGCGAGATGTCGAGGCCGTCGATGAACTCGCGCAACTCGTCGGCACCCACCCGGTTCCCGCGCGTGAGCTCTTTCAGCATCGCGTATGGATCGGCGATCGAGCTGCGGCCCGCGGTCACCTCGGCACGGATGACCGTCTGGATGGCCTCGCCCAGCACCTCCCAGTTGGCGTCGAGGTCGCGCCCGAGCGCTGCCTCGTCGATCGCGATCTCGCCCAGGCCCTTCTCGATGTTGTCGAGCGCGAGCAAGGAGTGCCCGAGAGCCACGCCGATGTTGCGCTGCGTCGTCGAGTCGGTGAGGTCGCGCTGCAGCCGCGAGGTGACGAGGGTCGCGGCGAGCGAGTCGAGCAGGGCGCTCGCGAGCTCGAGGTTCGCCTCGGCGTTCTCGAAGCGGATGGGGTTGATCTTGTGGGGCATGGTCGACGAGCCCGTCGCCCCCTCTTGCGGAATCTGCCGGAAGTAGCCCATCGAGATGTAGCTCCACACGTCGGTGCAGAGGTTGTGCAGCACTCGACCGACGTGGCTGATGCGCTGGTATAGCTGCGCCTGCCAGTCGTGCGACTCGATCTGCGTCGTGAGCGGGTTCCAGGTGAGCCCGAGCCCCGTGACGAAGTCGCGGGATGCGCTGATCCAGTCGTGGTCGGGGTCGGCGGCGAGGTGCGCCGAGAAGGTGCCGGTCGCGCCCGAGAACTTGCCCCGGTACTCGACCTCGTCGACCGTCGCGAGCAGCAGTTCGAGGCGGTGCACGACGACGGCGAGCTCTTTGCCCATCGTGGTCGGGGTCGCGGGTTGACCGTGCGTGTGGGCGAGCATCGGCACGTCGCGCAGCGCGAGCGCCTGCTGCCGCAGGGCCTCGACGACCGAGTGCACCTTGGGCAGCCAGACGTCGCGCACGGCAGCGCGAATGGTGATGGCGTATGCGAGATTGTTGATGTCTTCGCTCGTGCAGGCGAAGTGCGTCAGTTCGGCGATCTCGGTGAGCCCGAGGGCGGTGAGTCGATCGCGCACGACGTACTCGACGGCCTTCACATCGTGCCGGGTGACCGCTTCGCGCCGAGCGAGGTCGGCGATGTCGTCGTCGTCGAACTCGGTGACGAGCTGGCGAAGCTGCCGCTGCTCTTCGGGCGCGAGACGGCGTGCCCCGAACATCTCGCGGTCAGTGAGGTGAATGATCCACTCCACCTCGACCTGAATGCGGGCGCGGTTGAGCCCCGCTTCGCTCAAGTGCTCGCCGAGCGCTGAGACCTGCTGCTGGTACCGCCCGTCGAGCGGACTGAGCGGTTGCGTGCTGAGCGGACTCATGAGACTCCCTGTCGGATTCCTGGTTCGAGTTGTCTGAACAGCGCCTCGCACGCTCGTTCGATCATGCCGAGCACCGAGTCGAACATCGCGGTGTCAGAGTAGTAGGGGTCGGGCACGTCGATCACTCCGCCGTTCTCGGGGTCGAACGACATCAGCAGGTGCACCTTCGAGCGGGCCTCGTCGTCGGGCGCCCAGGTCTTGAGTATGCGCTCGTGGCTGCGATCGAAGGCGATGATGAGGTCGAGCTCGGCGAACCAGTCAACGTCGAACTGGCGGGCTCGGTGGCCGGCGCCGTTGTATCCGCGCGTCTTGAGCGACGCCACGGTGCGCGGGTCGCTGCGCTCGCCGACGTGCCACTCTCCGGTGCCGGCCGAGTGCACCGCGACGTGCTTTTGCCAGCCGCGAGCTCTGATCATCTCGCGGAACACCGCTTCGGCCATGGGCGACCGGCAGATGTTGCCGGTGCAGACGAAGCAGATGCGAAAGACCCCGGGTGTGGCGAGTACCCGGTCGAAGCTCATGGCTCCATTGTGTCGCAGTCGGCTCTCCTCCACACTCGGCGGTTCGCGCGACCTCGTGCCGGGATGTCGCCGGGCGACAGCGCTCGGCACGCCCGGCGCGGGCATGATCGGCTCCGCTGGCGGTGCGGCGATGAAGGAGGGCGGCGTGAACGAATCAGGTGGGGGATGCTCTACCGGCGGCCCGGCCTCGCACCGGGTCGCCGAACTGCGGCGCCAGGCGCGCGTCGCCGAAGAGCTCGGCGCACGGCTCGACGCGATGGCGCGAGGGCTGCCGGGGGCCGGTGATGTCGAGGGCTGGCGCGGCATTGCCAGCGACCTCTTCAGCTCAGGCCTGCACGAGCTGCAGGCCGAGGTCATCCGCGAGGCCGAGCGACTGCACAGCGTGTCGATGCAGTTCGAGGGTGCGGCCGCCGTGCTCGAGCGCGAGTCGGCACTGTTGGCCGCGCCGTGACGTCGGCGATCACGGTCGGCACCCGTTCCGAGGTGGCCACTGAGCACTTGAGCCGCCTTGCGGCGCGCCTGCAGTTCGCCTCGAGCGAGTGCAGCGAGATTTCGGCGAGGCTGCCTCGACTGCGCACCGATGACGCCGTCGGGCGCTCTGCAGATCTCGCCGACATCGAGCGGGGCATTCGCCGAGCGCGCGATCGATTCGATGAGCTCACGAATGCCCTGCGAACCGCGGTGAGCCTGTACACCGAGGTCGAGCGCACTGCTGCGAGAGCGGTCGAGGCAGTCATCGCACAACTCGCCGCCGCCGCAGGATTCTTGGCCGCGCGACTCGGAGTCGTGCTGCTGCCCGCTCTCGTGAACGCCGCGGTCGCGACCGCGGCCGTGTGGGCGCTGCTGCCGGAGTCGATGCGCGAACGGGTCGTCGAGGGCGCGTCGACGACCCTCGAGCACGCACTGCCTGCCGTGAGCGATCAGTCGCTCGTCGACTCGATCCGCATTGCGCTCTCGATGGTCGACGATGCGACGCTCGGTGCCCTCGGGGTGCCCCCGTCGCTCGTCGCTGCCCTCGGCGAGAGCGGACTCGGAGTCGTGCGCGTCGACTCGGCGGCGCTCGTCGTGCTCGGCCTCGCGGCACTGGCAGGGTCGACCGGTGTCGATCCGGTGCGGGTCACGATGGTCGGAGCCGATCGACGCCGCGGTGAAGGGTTCGACCCGGCAGCTCCGCCCACGTCGCTCGCCGATCGAGTCGCGCGCATTCCCGATGCGACCACGCCGATCGTGATCGAGCGCTTTCCGAATCCTGCAGGCGGCTGGCACTACGAGGTGTACATCGCGGGCACCGACTCGAAGGCTGCCCTCGGTGGAGATCGGCCGTGGGACATGCTGAGCAACATCGCGCTGGTCGCCGAGCAGCGGGCGAGCTCGCTGCAGGCGGTGCACGCGGCGATGAGGGCGGCCGGTATCGAGAGTTCGAGCTCGGTCGTCTTCACGGGCTACTCGCAGGGCGGAGCGATCGCGACCGCTCTGGCCGAATCAGGCGAGTGGTCGACGGCAGGGCTCGTGACGGTGGGGGCTCCCACGGGCGGCATGCCGGCGACGGGCAGCTACCCGGCGATCGTCATCGAGCACCGAGAAGACCTCGTGCCCGTGCTCTCAGGAATTCGTCGAGAGACCGCTGCCGTCATCGTGCGGGGTGATGCGTTCTCGAGCGGCCCCGCAGGAGATTCGGCGCTGCCCGCCCACGAGATCGAGCGGTATCGGGCGACCGCGGCGGCCGCAGACGCGCACGATCACGACGCGCTCCGGTCTGCCATCGACGCGCTGCCGCAGATCACGTCGACGGGCGAGCGCATGGCGTTCACCGCGGTGCGGGTGCCCGCGAACTCAGGGTGACCGAGTGGTCGTCGATCAGGTGCGCTTGCGCCCTACGAGTGGCCGCAGCAGCACCCCGATGAGCCAGCTCAGCAGGCCGAGCACGATCGCGCCGAGCACACCCCACCAGAATCCGTCGACCTCGAGTCCGAACCCGATGAGGCTCGAGATCCAGGCCACGAGCAGCAGCAGCAGCCCGTTGACGACGAGGGCGATGAGGCCGAGCGTCAAGATGTAGAGCGGGAACGCCACGATGCGGATGAGGTTGCCGATGATGCCGTTGACGAGGCCGAAGATGAGCCCGACCAGCAGGTAGGTGAGCACGAGAGCGACGGTGTCGCCTTCTGCGCCGTACGAGATCACCGAGACGCCTGCCACGATGAGGGTCGTCAGCCAGAGGGCGATGGTGTTGATGATGAGGCGGATCACGAAGCGGGCCATGGGTCAACTATGCCCAGACCGACGCCGTGGCCGCAAACGTCGAACGCGCGTCGATCGGCTCGCCGTAGGCTGTCACGGTGACCGCCCCCGTGCGCCTGCGACCCGAGATCGTGGCCCTGCCCGCCTATGCGCAGGGCAAGCCCGCGTCGCCCGAGGCCTTCAAGCTGTCGAGCAATGAGAACCCCGCGCCGCCGCATCCGGCGATCCTCGCCGCCATTCGAGATCTCGACATCAATCGGTATCCGGATGCCTCGGCGCTGGTCGTGCGCGAGCGACTGGCCGCCCGCCACGGCGTGTCAGCGGACGAGATCATCGTGGGTGCCGGATCCGTCGCAATTCTCGCGCAGCTGATCAGCGCCGCCGCAACGGTGGGCGACGAGGTCGTGCACGCCTGGCGAAGCTTCGAGGCCTACCCGGGCCTCATCACCGTGGCGGGGGCGACCGGGGTGCGCGTGCCTCTGACACCTGACGCTCAGCACGACCTCGCCGCCATGGCCGTTGCCGTCAACGACCGCACTCGCGCGGTGATCGTCTGCACGCCCAACAACCCGACGGGCACGATCGTCACGGCGCAGCAGTTCGCCGACTTCATGTCGGCAGTGCCCACCGATCTCATGGTCATTCTCGACGAGGCCTACGCCGAGTTCGTCTGCGACGAGTCCGCCGTCGATGGTGCGACGCTCGTCGGGCGATACCCGAACCTCGTCGTGCTGCGCACCTTCTCGAAGGCGTACGGGCTCGCCGGGCTGCGTGTCGGCTACGCCATCGCGCATCCCTCGATCGTTCAGGCCGCCCGCAGAACCGCGATTCCGCTCTCGGTGACCGAGGCATCGCAGCGGGCCGTGCTCGCCGCACTCGATCACGAGGACGAGCTGCTCGTCGAGGTCGCGAGCATCGCTGCGCGACGCGATGACGTGCGTGCGGCACTGCTCGAGCAGGGCTGGCAGGTGCCCGTGTCGCACGGCAACTTCGTGTGGTTGCCGACAGCCGCGGCCACCGCGGCGGCCGCGGCCGCGTTCGCCGACGCCGGGTTGATCGTGCGCGCCCTCGCGCCCGACGGCATCCGCGTGTCGATCGGCGAGGCGCAGTCTGTGGCAACTCTTGTGCGCGTCGCGGGCGAGGTTGTTCGAACCCTCTGACGGGTCGGCATATGGTCGGCCCTAGAGTGGAATCCATGTCGTACACGCCCGAGACCCTGCAGTTGCTCGCGCCCGACGGCACCCGGGTCTCGAGCGAGGCGACCGAGGCCTACCTGCCCTACGTCGACGCGCTCACCGAGCAGCAGCTGCGTGAGTTCTACCGCACGATGACGGTGATCCGCCGCTTCGACGTCGAGGCCGGAAACCTGCAGCGTCAGGGCCAGCTCGCGCTGTGGATTCCGAGCATCGGGCAGGAGGCGGCGCAGGTCGGCTCCGGCTTCGCGGCGAAGCCGCAAGACCACATCTTTCCGGCATATCGCGAGCACGCGGTGGGCCACATCCGCGGCCTCGACGTCGTGCAGATCATCAAGATGCTGCGCGGGCTGACGCACGGCGGCTGGAACCCGGCAGAGACCGGCAACTTTCACCTCTACACGCTCGTCATCGGCTCACAGGCCTTGCACGCCACGGGCTACGCGATGGGGGTGCGCTTCGACGGAGACGTCGGCACGGGCGACCCCGAGCGCGATACGGCCGTCATGGTCTACTTCGGCGACGGCGCCACGAGTCAGGGCGATGTCAACGAGGCCTTCGTCTTCGCGCAGAGCTATCAGACCCCGCAGGTGTTCTTCTTGCAGAACAACCACTGGGCCATCTCGGTGCCCGTGCACGTGCAGTCGCGCACGCCGTTGTTCCACCGGCCCCGCGGGTTCGGCATTCCGAGTGTGCAGATCGACGGCAACGACGTGCTCATGAGCTACGCGGCGACGGCGGCGAGCCTCGACGCCGCGCGCGGCGGTGACGGCCCGCAGTTCATCGAAGCGCTCACCTATCGCATCGGCGCGCACACGACGAGCGACGACCCGAGCAAGTACCGCGATGACGACGAGCTGCACTACTGGCAAGAGCGCGACCCGATCGCGCGGTTCGAGACCTACTTGCGCGGCCTCGGCGAGACCGACGCGTTCTTCACCGAGGTGCACGACGAGGCAGAGCAGTTCGCCTCTGAGGCGCGAGCCCGCACGCTGGCGCTCGAGCCGCCGCCGGCAGAGTCGATGTTCGCGCACGTCTACAGCGAACCGCACGCGGTGATGGATGCTCAGCGCCAGCAGTTCGCCGACTTCGAGGCCTCGTTCGAGGGTGGTGCCTGATGTCGAGCGAGACGCTCACGATGGCGAAAGCCCTCAACCTGGGGCTAGCGGCGGCTCTCGCCGCTGACGAGAAGGTGCTGCTGCTGGGAGAAGACATCGGCCCGCTGGGCGGAGTCTTCCGCGTGACCGAGGGCTTGCAGCGGCAGTTCGGCGCCCACCGGGTGCTCGACACCCCGCTCGCCGAGTCGGGCATCATCGGCACGGCGATCGGCCTCGCGATGCGCGGCTATCGGCCGGTCGTCGAGATCCAGTTCGACGGGTTCATCTTTCCTGGCTTCGATCAGATCACGACTCAGCTCGCCAAGCTGACGGCGCGGCACGAGGGTGCGCTGCAGCTGCCGGTGGTCATCCGGGTTCCGTACGGCGGCCACATCGGCGCTGTCGAGCATCATCAGGAGAGCCCGGAGGCGTACTTCGCCCACACGGGAGGCCTGCGGCTCGTGAGCCCGGCCACGCCGCACGACGCCTACTGGATGATTCAGCAGGCGATCACCTCGACTGATCCCGTGCTGTTCTTCGAGCCCAAGAGCCGGTACTGGCCCAAGGGCGAGGTCGACCTGTCGTCAGCGGGGGCCTCGATGCACGAATCGCGCATCGTTCGCCCCGGCACCGATGTCACGGTCGTCGGGCACGGCGCCATGGTGAGCATGCTGCTCGATGCGGCCGAGCTCGCCGCCGAAGAGGGCACGAGCCTCGAGGTCGTCGACCTTCGGTCGCTCTCGCCGATCGACTATGCGCCCCTGCTCGAGTCGGTGCTGCGCACCGGCAGGCTGGTCGTGGCGCAAGAGGCGCCCGGCTCGGTCAGCATCGGATCAGAGATCGCCGCGACGATCACCGAGAAGGCGTTCTACTCGCTCGAGGCTCCGGTTCTGCGGGTGAGCGGATACGACACGCCGTTTCCGCCCGCGAAGCTCGAGGGAGCCTATCTGCCCGACGTCGATCGCATTCTGCACGCCGTCGACCGCGCGCTGGCATACTGACCCTGGTCAGACTGGAGGACACCGTGAGCGTCTCAGAGTTTCCGCTTCCCGATGTGGGAGAAGGCCTGACCGAAGCCGAGATCGTGTCGTGGCGCGTCAAGCCGGGCGACACCATCACGATCAATCAGGTGATCGTCGAGATCGAGACGGCGAAGTCGCTCGTCGAGCTGCCGTCTCCTTTCGCGGGAACCGTCGACGCGCTGCTCGTCGACGAGGGCCAGACGGTCGAGGTCGGCACTCCGATCATCTCGGTGCGGGGCGATTCGTCGACCTCCGAACCGGAGCCTGTCACCGAGTCGACGACGGAGGCCGTGACCGACACGGCATCGAGCATCGCGCACGAGACAGAGAAGCCCGGAGCCGTGCTGGTCGGCTACGGCGCGAAGGGCCATGTCGCTTCGCGCCGCACGCGCGCCGCCGCCCCTGCGGCCCCCGCGGCGGCTCCCGCGGCGCCGAAGCCGAGCTCGATCCCTGCGGCCGAGGCGGCTCCGATCATCGCGAAGCCCCCGATCCGCAAGCTCGCGAAAGACCTCGACGTCGACCTCGCGGCTGTCACTCCGACGGGGCTGGCGGGAGAGATCACGCGCGACGACGTCATCAGGCACGCCCAGCAGGCGAGCGTCTTCCGCAATATCCAGACTCCCGAGTGGCCGAACGAACGCGAAGACCGCATTCCCGTGAAGGGGGTGCGCAAGGCGATCGCGGCGGGAATGGTCAAGAGTGCCTTCACAGCCCCGCACGTGGGCGTGTTCGTCGACGTCGACGCCACGCGCACGATGGAGTTCATCAAGCGGCTCAAGGCGAGCCCCGACTTCGCAGGCATCAAGGTCTCGCCCATGCTCATCATGGCGAAGGCGATGATCTGGGCGATTCGCCGCAACCCCACGGTCAACTCGACGTGGACCGACACCGAGATCATCGTGCATCACTTCGTGAACTTCGGCTTCGCAGCGGCGACCCCGCGGGGGCTCGTGGTGCCGAACATCAAGAATGCGCAAGACCTCAGCCTGCGCGAGCTCGCGCAGGCGATCGAGCACATGACGAACACCGCGCGCGAGGGCAAGCTGCAGCCCGCCGACATGGCAGACGGCACGATCACCGTCACGAACATCGGCGTCTTCGGCATGGATACGGGCACGCCGATCTTGAACCCCGGTGAAGTGGCGATCGTGGCGCTCGGCACGATCAAGCAGAAGCCGTGGGTCGTCGACGGCGAGGTTCGGCCGCGCTTCGTGACCACGATCGGCGGCAGCTTCGATCATCGCGTCGTCGATGGCGATGTCGTCAGCCGCTTCGTCGCCGATGTCGCGAGCGTCATCGAAGAGCCCGCTCTGCTGCTCGACTAACTGACGTCGTGCGGCTCGGGCTCGAGCAGCACGAGCGGGATGACGCGGTCGGTGCGCCGCTGATAGCCGGCGTAGCCGCGGTAGGCGGCGACAACGAGGGGCCACAGGCGCTCGCGTTCGTGCACGTCGGCGATTCGGGCGCGCATGGGGCGGGCGGGGCGGCCTGGTTCACCGACCTGCACGCGCGGGTCGGCCTCGAGGTTGAGAAACCAGGCAGGATGCGCATCGTCTCCGCCACGCGAGGCCACGATGACGAGACGGTCGCCATCGCGAACGGCGACAGTGAGCAGAGCGCTTCGGCTCTCGCCAGTGCGGCGCCCGCGGGTGATGAGCTCGATGACGGGCATGCTGCCGAGTCGAGAGCCCACGCGACCTCGAGTGAGACGCAGAAGTGCGCGATGCAGCTGGGTCAGGCTGAGCATCAGCCATCGGTTCGACACGTTGCCACGGTACGGGACGAGTCTGGACGTGAAGATGGTTTTGACAACCATTATCAATAGGACATACTCTCGAGGTCAGGTCGCCCGCGGCCGCACTGCCCTGTGATCCTCGACCGAGAGAGTGCTCGTCATGACTCACCGCATTCCTGCCGCCGCCGCGCTCGTCGCCGGTTCGGCCCTCGCCCTCGCCCTCACCGGGTGCGCATCGCCAGAAGCGCCCGCCGCCGAGGGACTCTCGATCGTCGCCACGACCACGCAGGTCGCCGACTTCACGCAGCAGATCGCCGGCGACGCCGCCCAGGTCACCTCGCTCATTCAGCCCAACCAGAGCTCGCACAGCTTCGACCCGACCGCGGCCGACCTCGCCGCCCTCGCCACCGCCGACGTGCTCGTCATCAACGGCGCCGGGCTCGAAGAGTGGCTCGAGAACGCCGTCGAGGCATCGGGGTTCTCGGGCACGACGATCGACGCGAGCTCTGGCGTCGCTCTGAGAGAGTTCGACGACGACCACGCGCACGACGACGACGACCACGCTGACGACCATGCGCACGACGACCACAGCCACGACGACCATGCGCACGACGACCACAGCCACGACGACCATGCGCACGACGACCACGCTGACGACCACGCGCACGATGACGACGACCACTCCGACGAGCACGACCACGCTCACGAGGGCGACGACCCGCACATCTGGACGAGCGTCGGCAACGCGATCGCCATGGTCGAGGCCATCGCTGCCGGTCTTGCCGATGTCGACGCCGAGAGCGCCGAGGCGTTCGACGCCAACGCCCAGGCCTACATCGCCCAACTCGAAGCGCTCGACGCCTGGATCATCGAGAACATCGAGCAGATCGACCCGAGCGAGCGCCTGCTCGTCACCAATCACGAGGCATTCGGCTACTTCGTCGACGCATACGACGTCACGTATGTCGGCGCGGTGATTCCGAGCTTCGACGACAACGCCGAGGTCAGCGCGGCCGATATCGACGCGCTCGTCTCGGCCATCCGCTCGAGCGGCGCAACGGCCGTCTTCTCTGAGACGACGCTCTCGCCGGCCGCGGCCGAGACGATCGCCGCCGAGGCGCGCGTCGACGTGTTCAGCGGTTCTGACGGACTCTACGGCGACTCGCTCGGCCCAGTGGGCAGCACGGGCGAGACCTACATCGGCAGCATGATCCACAACGTGACCGTGCTCGTGCAGGCCTGGGGCGGTTCGGTCACCCCGGTGCCCGCCGAGTTGTCACAATAGGGGAATGCCCGACACCGCAGTCTCGACGCCCGGCTCGCTCGTCGATCCGGGTGTCGCCGTGGCCGCCGCCGACGCCGCGTTCCGCTACGGCTCAGACGCGCCCGTCGCCACCGGCGTGACCGCCACGGTGGCGCCGGGCGAGGCGCTCGCGCTCATCGGCCCCAATGGCGCCGGCAAATCGACCATCATCCTGGGGCTTCTGGGGCTCACCACCCTGCACGCGGGCTCGCTCTCGGTGCTCGGCACCACTCCGGCGGCTGCTCGCGGCTCGATCGGCTTCGTGCCGCAGTCTCTGGCCCTCGACCCGCAGTTTCCGGTCACGCTCGAGCAAGTCGTGGCAATGGGGCGATACCGTCGCCTTCGCTGGCGCTGGCCCGGCCGTGACGACCGCCTCGCCGTGCGGCGCGCGCTGCAGCGAGTGGGACTCGACTCTCTGCGTCGGCGACGATTCGGGATGCTCTCTGGCGGCCAGCAGCAGCGCGGCCTGCTCGCGCGCGCTCTCGTGGCCGACCCGCGGCTCATGGTGCTCGACGAGCCGTTCAACGGCCTCGACCAGACGAATCGTGATGCCCTGCTCGACATCGTGCGTGAGCTGAAGTCGGCGGGGGTCGCGTTCGTGATCTCGACGCACGACCTCGAACTCGCGCAGGCGGTCTGCGACTCTGTGCTGCTCATCAACGGCGAACAGGTCGCGGCGGGGCCCACCGACGACGTGCTCACGCTCGAGAACCTCGAGCGCGTCTTCGCGGGCCATCAGGTCGAGCTCGACGAGCACACCGTCGTCGTGCCGCCGCACGAGGGCCACGCCTGACGGCGGGCGGGCATCCATGAGCATTCTCGACTGGCTCTTCGGGCCGTTCGCGCTGCCGTTCATCGCGCGACCGATGCTCGTCATGGGGCTGCTCGCGGTGGCCGTCGGGGTCGCGAGCGTTCTCGTGACGCTGCGGTCGTTGCAGTTCGTCGGCGACGGGCTCGTGCACGCCGTCTTTCCGGGCATCGTGGTGGGGTTCGCCATCGCGGGTCGCGACGGACTGCTCGTCGGGGGCATGGTCGCCGCCGCGCTGGGCGCGGTCGCCCTGACGCTCATCGGGCGGCGCGCACTCGGCAACGACTCGGCGATCGCCCTCGTGCTGACGGTGATGTTCGCCATCGGAGTGATCATCGTGTCGCGGCAGTCGAACTATGTCGGGCAGCTCATCGAGCTGCTCTTCGGGCGTCTGCTGACGGTTACTGAGACTGACGTCATCGTGACCGCGATCGTCTCAGGCATCGCGCTGGCCGCGATGCTCGCCGTCGCTCGCACCCAGGTCTTCCGAGCCCACGACGAGAGGGCGGCGCTCGCCGCGGGCCACCGGGTGCTCACCTCTGACCTGGTGCTCGCCGTCGCGGTCGCCATGCTCATCGTCGCCGCGACCGCTGCGGTCGGCAACCTCCTCGCGCTCGGGCTGCTCATCGTTCCCGGCGCGCTCGCGCGACTGGTCACCGACCGGCTGCTGCTGCTCGTGCCGATCGCCATCGCGACGGGGCTCGTCGCGAGCTGGGCGGGGCTGTGGCTCGCCTATCGAGCCTCGGTCGACTGGGCGGTCGCGTTGCCGGGCGGCGCCTCGGTCATCGCCACGCTCGTTCTGCTCTACCTGATCGTGCTCGCGGTGCGAGCGCTGCGACCTCGCTCAGCGCACCGGCGTCGCGACGCCGTGAGACGCGAGTCTGAGACGCGAGATGCTGTCATTCGCCGTACCGAGGTCGGTGCATGACCGCCGTGCTCGAGCAACTGACCAGCGACATCGGATTCTTCGAGCGCGCGCTCATCGAGGCGGTACTCGCGGGCGCCCTCGCCGGGCTCGTCGGCACTCTCGTGGTGCTGCGCAAGCGTGCCTTCTTCACGACAGCGCTCACCCACGCGACCTTTCCCGGCGCGATGGTCGCCGCCGTGCTCGGCTTCAGCGTGGTGCTGGGCTCTGCCGTGTTCTCGGTGCTGCTTGTCGCACTCATGACCATCATCGCCAGATCGCGCGGCCAGGGCGGGCAAGTGGCGGCGGGGGTCGTGCTCACCTTCGGCTTCGCCCTCGGTGCGATTCTGCAGGCGGCGAATCCCTCGCTGCCGATCTCGGTCGAGAGCTTTCTGGTCGGCTCGATCCTCACCGTCGGCTGGAGCGACATCGCTCTGACGGCGATCGTGCTGGCACTCGCAGCGATCGTGCTCGCCCTGCGGGGTCGGCACATCATCTTCGCCACGGTCGACGATCTCGGGTATCGGGCCGCGGGGTATCGTGCGTGGGTCGCCGAAGCTCTCACGGTGACGCTCATCGCCGCGACGGTCGTGGCGATCATGCCGGCGATCGGCGCCATCCTCGCCATCGCGCTCGTCGTCGGCCCTGCCGCCGCCGCGCGACTGCTCGTGACGTCGACCACCGCCGTGTTCGCACTCGCGCCGGTGATCGGGGCGCTGGCAGGGGTCATCGGCGTGGTGCTGTCGCGTGAACTCTCGGTCAGCGCGGGGGGCGCGATCACGCTGGTGGTCGCCGCGTTGGTGGGTCTTGCCGTGCTCGCTCGACGGCTGAGCGGCGTACGCTGGAGAAGAGATGAAGCGGAACACCTGGCAGCGTGAAGCTGTGCGCACGGCGCTCGCGCAGCGCGAGCACTTCGTGAGCGCGCAGGCACTGCACGCCTCCCTGCGCGATGGCGGGTCGAGCATCGGGCTCGCGACCGTCTACCGGGCGCTCGCCGACCTCGCCGAAGAGGGCGAGGCAGACTCGTTGCAGCAGGAGGGCGAGGCCCTCTACCGCGCGTGCACTCCCGGCACCCACCATCACCATCTCATCTGCAGATCGTGCGGCCTCACCGTCGAGATCGAGGCGAACGCCGTCGAGACCTGGGCGCGACAGGTGGCTGCCGAGCACGGGTTCACCGAGGCGGAGCACGTCGTCGACGTCTTCGGTCTGTGCGAGGCGTGCGCGAGATTGCAGTCGGGCACCCCGAGAGCGTAAGCTAGGCGTTTGTGTCGAGCGGCCATCCGCTCTTCTTGTACGCGCACTCGTCTGCTCAGCAGCATCGAGCAGAACCACGGGTGTTCGCGTGCCGACAAGTGACCTTGGGTACGGCGCTCGCCGTACGGTAGCCAGTTATTGGAGGAACCATGGCAGCCGTCTGCCAGGTGACCGGAGCCGTTCCCGGCTTTGGCCACAACATCTCGCACTCGCACCGCCGCACGAAGCGTCGGTTCGACCCGAATATCCAGAAGAAGACGTACTTCGTGCCGTCGCTTCGCCGCAACGTCACGTTGACCTTGTCGGCCAAGGGCATCAAGACCATTGACGCTCGTGGCATCGAATCAGTCGTGAAAGACCTGCTCGCTCGTGGGGTGAAGATCTAATGGCAAAGCAGCAAGACGTACGCCCGATCATCAAGATGCGGTCGACCGCCGGCACCGGGTACACCTACGTGACCCGCAAGAACCGCCGCAACGACCCCGACCGTCTCGTGCTCAAGAAGTACGACCCGGTCATCCGCAAGCACGTCGAATTCCGCGAGGAGCGCTAAGTCATGGCGAAGAAGAGCAAGATTGCGCGCAACGAGCAGCGCAAGGTGATCGTCGAGCGCTACGCCGCGAAGCGCGCCGAACTGAAGAAGGCCCTCGTCGACCCGAACGGCACCGACGAGTCACGCGAAGCCGCCCGCAAGGGTCTGCAGAAGCTGCCCCGCAACGCCTCGCCCGTGCGCGTGCGCTCGCGCGACGCCGTCGACGGCCGCCCCCGTGGTGTGCTGACCAAGTACGGCATCTCGCGTGTGCGGTTCCGTGACATGGCTCACCGCGGTGAGCTGCCCGGCATCACGAAGTCGAGCTGGTAGCCAGAACGCAGCATCATGAAGGGGCGCTCCCACGGGGGCGCCCCTTTTTCGTGCTCGCCGGCGAGTTACGGCGCACCGCAGTGAATTCCCCGTAAACACACGCAACTGCTGGTACCGTCAAGGCGGTTCGCGGCCAGACCTTGGCGGCGGATCATCTCCACCAAACGCTGAGGTCCGAGGAGGACACCATGAACCGTTCTGATCTTGTCGCCGCCATTGCGGCCGAATCGGGCCTGACCCAGGTGCAGGTCAACAGCGCGATCGACGCTCTCTTCTCGGTCGTGTCGGGCGCTGTCGCCTCGGGCACCAAGGTCGCGATTCCGGGCTGGATCTCGTTCGAGCAGACCCAGCGCCAGGCGCGCCAGGGCCGCAACCCCCAGACGGGCGAGACGATTCAGATCGCCGCCTCGAAGGGTGTCAAGGTCAGCGCCGGCAGCAAGCTGAAGGCCGCGGCCAAGTCGTAAGACTCCGCATGCTGTGCGAGGGCGGTTTCTGAGAAGAAGCCGCCCTTCGCTGTCTGCGGATGCTCTCGCCGAGCACCCGTACAGCGCAGTCGCCTAGCCTGGAGCCGTGACGAACACTGCTCCGGCGCCCCGCATCACGCGACTCTCGGTAGGAGCGATCGGCGTCACCGTGCTCGCCGCCGCAGCCTTCGTCTCGCTGCTCGTCGGGCTCGCTGTCGGGGGCGGTGCCGATGCCCCGCTGCTCGCCGACCCCGGTGAGTGGGTGCGCTACGGACTGCCCACCGCGAAACTGCTCGCCAACCTCGGCGCCGCCGGTGCTCTCGGCGCCCTGCTGCTCTCCCTCGTCGCCCTCAGCCCTGGCCGACCCGAGTTCGATCGGGCGCTCGACGTGGCCGCGGCGAGCGCGGCTGTGTGGACTCTCGCCTCGGCCTCGGCGGGCTTCTTCACATTTCTCAGCATCTACCTCGAGCCGGTGTCGATCGATGACCGCTTCGGCAGACTGCTCGCGGCCTACTTCAGCACGACCGAGATCGGTCAGGCATGGCTCACGACGACGCTCATGGCGGCGATCGTCACGGTGCTCTGCTTCGCCGTTCGCCACCCCGCGGTGCTCGCGGCCGTGGCCGTGATCGCCGCCGCGGCGCTGTGGCCGGTCGCGCAGACGGGGCACGCGGGAGGCACCGCCGATCACGATGCAGCCGTGACCGCGGTCTATCTGCACAGCGTGTTCGCCGCGGTCTGGGTCGGTGGACTTCTCACCGTGATGCTCGTGCGGTCGACGGTCGGCGATCGTCTGCCGGTCATCGTGCGCCGCTACTCGACCATCGCGATGATCGCGTTCGTGGTGGTGGCCGCATCGGGGCTGGTCAGTGCGCAACTGCGGGTGGGCGGCGTGGAGGCGCTGCTCTCGCCCTATGGGCTGCTCGTCGTCGCCAAGGTGGTGAGCCTCGTGGTGCTCGGAGGCTTCGGCGCGGCTTACCGGCTGAGGGCGATCGACCGGCTCGACCGTGCGTTTCAGTCGGGCGGGCGGCCGCGCGTCTTCTGGGCCATCGTCGTCGCTGAACTCGCTCTCATGGGCGTCGCCTCCGGTGTCGCGGCAGCGCTTGCTCGCACGGCGACCCCGGTTCCGCAGATTCCGGTCGACCAGCTCGCCGACCCGACCCCGGCCGAGATTCTGACGGGGTCTGCGCTGCCGCCCCCCTTCGAGCCGTGGCGCTTGGCGACCGAGTGGGATCTCAATCTGCTGTGGGCACTGCTCGCGGGCTTCGGCGCCTTCTTCTACCTCGCGGGCGCGGTGCGACTGCGGCGCCGCGGTGACCGCTGGCCGGTGCACCGCACCGTGCTCTGGCTGCTGGGCATGATCACGCTGTTCGTCGTGACGAGCAGCGGGCTGGCGGTGTACGAGCGATACCTGTTCAGCATCCACATGCTCGGCCACATGGTGCTGAGCATGGCGATTCCGGTGATGCTCGTGCTGGGGGCGCCCGTGACGCTCGCGGCACGGGCCATCCACGGCCGCAAAGACGGCTCGCGGGGGCCGCGCGAATGGATTCTCGCGATCGTGCACTCCCGGTTCGCGGGCATCGTCGGGCATCCGCTGGTCGCCTCGATCGTGTTCGCTGTCTCGCTGCTCGTGTTCTACTACTCGCCGCTGTTCTCGTGGGCGGTCACCGAGCACCTCGGCCATCAGTGGATGATCGTGCACTTCTTGCTCAGCGGGTATCTGTTCGTGAACGCGCTCGTGGGCGTCGACCCGGCCCCGTACCGGCCTCCGTACCCCATTCGCCTCATCATCCTGCTCGCGACGATGGCGTTCCACGCCTTCTTCGGGCTCTCGCTGCTGACGGGAACGGGGCTGCTGCTTCCCGAGTGGTACGGCGCGATGGGGCGCGAGTGGGGGCAGACGCCGATCGCCGATCAGCAGACCGGCGGCGGCATAGCGTGGAGCGTCGGCGAGATTCCGACGCTCGTGCTCGCGATGCTCGTGGTCTGGTCATGGAGCCGTGCAGACGGCCGCGAGTCGAAGCGCAGCGATCGCCGCGCAGAACGAGACGGCGACGCCGACCTCGCCGCGTGGAACCGGATGCTCGCGCAGCGCGCCGAGCACGATCGAGTCGATCAGTCTCGGGGCGAGTAGATCGTCAGCCGGGGGCCGTCGGGCTGCAGCACGACCTCGCCGGTGATGGTCGACGTCACGACATCGTCGAGCTCGCTGACGCCGCCGTCGCGCAGTCGCTGCACCGTCGCCGTGAGGCGCACCTCCGCGGTGCCGATGACGTTCCATCGGCCCGCGATGTCTCCCGCCACGATCGTGAGGGCGAGATCTGAGTCGAGCTGCCACTGCGGGCGCCCCACCACCCGGTCGGCGACCGTGCGACCGAACGGGCACCCGGTGGGCAGCAGCACCTGCTGCGCAGTGCACTGCGTCATGAAGATCTCGAGCTCAGCGAGCACGGCACGCTCGAGCGCGTCGGTCGGTCGAGCTTCGAGGGTGATCGCCTGGGGCGCATCGCCGTCGACTCGCACGGTGATCGACTCGGCCCGCACGAACGGGTCGGCGAGGCTCGCGGTGACTCGGCTGGGCACGAACACGGCGACGGTGGCGACGGCTCCGGCCGCGCCGGTCTGCACCGGCCGCCCGTTGACGGTCAGCCGATCGTGGTGGTCGACGCCGACGTCGAGGGCGGCGATCGGGAGCTGCGCGAACTGCCAGACCGGCACGATGCCGAGATGCGGCGCTGCCGGGGCGAGCACGAATCGCGCGACAGCGACGTCGTCGAGAGCGCCGTATTCTGCGACGATCTCGACGGCCCCGTCAGGGCGGTCGACGCGCTCGACGACGCGCGTCACCTCGGGGCGGCCGTCGTCTCCGAGCGGCAGAGCACTGTCGGCGGGCAGACCGGCGAGCACTGCCGCGCCGACGAGGTCGTCATCGGCGAGGGCGTCGAGGTAGCGCAGCACGTGCGCTTCGGGGGTGGCGGTCACGATGGCGGCAGCGGCGAATGAGGCGCCGCCGAGCGCGATCGCAGCGAGGGCGGCTCCTCCCCACCACGCGTGTCGCCGATTCATGCCGTCAGCCTAGGCGCGCTCGTGCGGCGGCTCGCGGCAGCCGGGCCAGTATGGTGCACTGGCGCGGCTACAGTGGAGGCCGGTTGCTCGCCGAGCGACGAGGCGGGAGGCATGTGACGAGCGAGACACGCGCTGCTCCCGACGGCACCCCGCTCAGCCCCGAGCAGCTGGCGGTGCTCGACCTCATCGAGTCGACTCGCGACAACGTGTTCGTCACCGGCCGGGCAGGCACCGGCAAGTCGACTCTGCTCGAGTCGTTCATCGTCTCGACCGATCGCCAGGTGGTGGTCTGCGCGCCGACGGGCGTCGCGGCGCTCAATGTCGGCGGCCAGACGATCCACTCGCTCTTCCGGCTGCCGATCGGTCTCATCGCCGATCACGACTTCACCGACCCGCCCGAGCTGCGGCGACTGCTGTCGTCGATCGACACGGTCGTCATCGATGAGGTGTCGATGGTGAGTGCCGACCTCATGGATGCGATCGACCGTCGACTGCGCCAGGCGCGATCTCGGCGCCACGAGCCCTTCGGCGGCGCGCAAGTGGTGCTCTTCGGCGACCCGTACCAGCTCGCTCCGGTGCCGGGTCGAGACGAGGGCGAGCGCGCGTACTACGCCGACCACTATCGATCGAGGTGGTTCTTCGACGCGCGCGTGTGGAATGAGGCCGATCTGCGCATCGTCGAACTGCAGACGATCCACCGACAGCACGACGCGGAGTTCAGGGCGATGCTGACCGCGGTGCGGCACGGAGAGGTGACTCCCGAGATCGGTCGAGCGCTCAATGAGGCAGGTGCGCGCCCGGCTCCCGCAGAGGGCGTGCTGACGCTGGCGACGACGAACGCGACGGTCACGCGCATCAATGCGGATGCCCTGCGCCGGCTGCCCGGCGAGGCCAAGACTGCGCGCGCAGATGTGGTGGGCGAGTTCGGGCCGAAGGGCGGATACCCCGCCGATGACGAGCTTCACCTCAAGGTGGGCGCCCAGGTGATGTTCTTGCGCAACGACACGGGCGGTGACGGCGAGCCGCGGTGGGTGAACGGCAGCCTCGGCACGGTCGAGCGCATCGGCCGCACGGTCTTCGTCGAGGTCGATGGCGTGAGTCACGAGGTCGTGCCTGCGACGTGGGAGAAGTACCGGTATACCTACTCGACCGCGACCAAGAGGGTGTCGAAAGAGGTCGTGGCCGAGTTCACCCAGTTTCCGCTGCGGCTCGCCTGGGCGGTCACCATTCACAAGTCGCAGGGCTCGACCTACGACGCGGCGATCATCGACTTGGGGCCGAGAGCCTTTGCTCCTGGCCAGACGTACGTGGCGTTGAGTCGCATTCGGTCGCTCGAGGGCCTGCACCTCGTGCGTCCGCTGCGGCCGAGCGACATCATCGTCGACGAGAACGTTCGGCGATTCATGGCAGACGTCGAGCCGGTGATCGGTCGCGCGGTCGAGCGATAGCTCTCTGCACGCGCGGCACCCTCGCGCTCAGTGATCGGCGTGGTCGCCGAAGACCACCTGCGTCACCGGCGCGGCCGGCCGTTCGGCGATGATCGGGTCGTCAGCCCGAGCGGGCAGCGTCGCCACGACCGAGGGCGTGACGACGAGCGCTGCGAACAGGGTCGCGGCGGCGACGACCGCCACGGGGCGCGCCGTGCGCACGCGGGCCCCCACCCGCGTGCGCCGAGCATCCACCCCCGCGAATGCGACGCCAGCCAGAGCGAGAAACGCGGCGCCGACCAGCGGCAGCATGACGAGCGCACTCGTCGCCTCGGGCACCTTCGCGGTCACGGCGATCAGCAGCAGTGCCGCCCACGCGACGGGCGGAACGATCAGGCCCGCGATCACTCGAGAAGCGGTCAGCCACCGAACCCCCGCCGCGACCCCCATCGCGATCGAGAGTTCGGCAGCCGCCGCGAGCGCCAGCACCGCCGCCACGCCCCCCGTGGTCGCCGATACCGCCAGCGCTGCGTGGATGATCGCGGCCCCCACCGCGCTCACGCACACGAGCGATCGAGCCGTCGTCGTGCTCAGTGCCCGCCTCGTGCTCATGCTGGATCTTCGGCACGGCCCGAGATTCGGTTTGGAGGGGATGATGGTTTCGAGGGGATGACGGGAATCGAACCCGCGCTATCAGCTTGGGAAGCTGAAGTTCTACCATTGAACTACATCCCCGCGCGCCGCTCAGCGGCACGTCAGGCAGTCTATCGAACCCGCGATGCGGTGCCGGCGTCGAGTGCGTGAATGCGCCCGCGCAGCACGCCGTGAGCGTGGTGGGCAGCGAGATTCTTGTTGAGGTAGAGGTTCTCGCCGTCGAGGTGCCAGTGACGAGGGTCGCCGTCGATCCATACTCCGGTGGCGCGGCCGACAGCGCAGTGTCCGCCGAATCGCGGCGCCCAGCGCTCGGGATCTGCGGCGAACCGGTCGCGACGCTCAGCCGAGACGAACCACCATTGCGCGCCGCTCCATTCGTGCTGCCACCGCTCGTCTCCGGCCAAGGGCTCGCCGTCGAGGTGATACGAGAGCGGGTCGACTCCGCCGAGGGCGACCCCGCCAATGGTGTCGACGCCGGGGTCATGCCGGTTGGCCCTGGTGACGAGGCGAAGCGTGCGGGGAAGAAGCGACATGATGCAGCCTTTCTGAAATGAGTGTTTCAATAACGTGATGCTATTATGAAACAGATGGTTCAGAAAAAGTCAAACGCGGCACGCGGCAGGCCGAGCGGGTACGACCTCGACGAGGTGGTCGGCCGGGCGACCGCAGTGTTCTGGGCGCAGGGCAGCGATGCCACGTCGGTCGACGAGCTCGAACGGGCGACGCACCTCAACCGCTCGACGATCTACACGGCACTCGGCGGCAAGGCGGGGCTGTTCGATCGTTGCGTGCGCGCCTACGTCGACTCCGCCGAGAACGACCTGCTCGCTCCTGCGATCACCGGAACCTCGGGCGTCGACGACCTCGTCGCGCTCGTCAGCCGCGTCGCCGACATGCTCGACTCGACGCAGCACCCCCCTGGCTGCTTCGCGATCCGCAGCCTCGTGCGCGGCGATGGCGGCGAACAGGTCGATCGGTATCGCGAGGCGCTTCGCCGAGCGATCACGGCAACGCTGCGACGTGCCGTCGACCTCGACGACCTCGATCCGGCGCTCGGCTCTTCGCGTGCGGCACTCGTCGAAGCCGCACTGCTCGGCATGCTCGCGGTGGGACGCTCTGGCGGTCACGACCCGAGGTTGTTGGCCGGCGGGCTGATGGAGCAGATTCGTCACTGGCGGCCGCCGTCGTCGATCGATTCGGCTCGCTAGGCTGGCGGCATGCTGCTGAGCGATCGCGACATCCGTGCTGAACTGTCGTCAGGCCGCATCGGCCTCGACCCCCTCGATCTGGGCATGGTGCAACCCTCGAGCGTCGACGTTCGGCTCGACACCTATTTTCGGCTGTTCGACAACCACAAGTACCCGTTCATCGATCCGGCTGAAGAGCAGCCTGAGCTGACGAGACTCGTGCAGGCGAAACCAGATGAGCCGTTCATTCTGCACCCGGGCGAGTTCGTGCTCGGCTCGACCTACGAGCAGGTCACCCTGCCCGATGACGTGGCGGCACGACTCGAGGGCAAGAGCTCGCTCGGGCGGCTGGGGCTGCTCACCCACTCGACGGCGGGCTTCATCGATCCGGGCTTCAGCGGGCACGTGACGCTCGAGCTGAGCAATGTCGCCACTCTGCCGATCAAGCTGTGGTCGGGCATGAAGATCGGCCAGCTGTGCTTCTTCCGCCTCAGCTCAGCGGCCGAGAACCCCTACGGCACGGGCAGCTATCTCAACCGCTACCAGGGGCAGCGCGGCCCGACGGCGTCACGGTCGTGGCAGAACTTCCACCGAACGGCGATCGACCCCGCCTGATCGACGTCGCGGCTCAGCTCGCGGCGAGCGCCGCGAGTCGCTCGATGAAGTCGCGCGAGCTGAACGGCTTCACGATGTAGTCGTCGGCACCCGCTTCGTAGGCGCGGTCGATGTCGCTCTGCTGCGACTTGGCCGTCAGCATGAGCACCTTGATGTCGTGCTGCGGGTCGTCTGCGCGCAACCGCTCGAGCACGTCGATGCCGCTCAGACGGGGCATCATCCAGTCGAGCACGATGACGTCTGGGCGGCGACCAGCCACGAGTTCGAGGGCGGTCTCACCGTCGGTGGCGCTCTCGACGTCGTGCCCGGCCCCCCGCACCCGGTTCTCGAGCAGCAGCAACACGTCTGGCTCGTCTTCGACTATCAGGATCTGCGCCATGCGCCCTCACGTCCCCTCGCAATGCGGATAGTCTCTCACGCAGAGCGGTTGCTGTGGCACGACGTGGCGAGCCTCGCCGAAGAGGGGTGATCGTTGGGCATCATCAAGCGGGTGTCGAATGCACGCCCCGCGGCGCGCCGCGCGGTCATCGCGGGCCTTCTGCTCGCCTGTGTGGTAAGCGCCTACGTCGCGGTCGCCTACAGCTTTCCTGACCCGTCGCTCGCGGCGTGGTGGCCCGCCGCCGGGTTCGCGGCGGTGGCCGGGATGCTCTCTCGCGGTCGCGAGCGGTGGCTCGTCATCCTGCTCGTCATCATCGCGACCGGCATCGGAAACCTGCTCGCAGGGCGCGACCCGGTGTTCGCCTTCCTGCTGGGCATGGGCAACAGCATCGAGGTCGTCGTCATCGCCGCACTGCTCGCGCCGAGGGGCGTACCGCTACGTGTGGCGACGCTCGCACACGTGACTCGGCTGCTGTGGGTGACGCTCGCGGGCGCGGCTAGCTCGGGGCTCGTGCTCGGTGTGGTGGCAGCCATTTTCCTGCAGCGCCCTCTCGCGGAAGCGGTCTTGCAGCTGTCGGCGTCGCACGCGGCTGCGACGCTCGTGATGCTGCCCATCGTCATGGTGCCGTGGTCTGAGGGCCGCACAGTGCGTCGCCTCGAGCTCGCGGCGCAGTCGACAGTCTTGCTCGCTCTTATCGCGGTCGTCTTCTGGCCGGGCAATGCGTGGCCGGTTGCCGCGATGCCGTTCGTGGCCCTGCTGTGGGCGGCGTTCCGGTTTCCGCTCATCATCAGCTCGGCCCAGCTCTTGCTCACGGCGGCGGCGGTCATCGTGCTCTCGTCGCTCGGGGGCGGGCCGTTCGCCGCCTTCGACGGAGGCAGCCGCGCGTCGGTTGTGCTCATTCAAGTGTTCTTGCTGGTGTACTGCTCTACCGCCCTCTTGACCGCAGCCGCGCGGGCAGACTGGTTCGCCGTGGTCAACCGGCTGCGCGCTCAAGAAGAGGTGCTGCGTGCGGGCATCGTCAACGCGCTGGCCGGCATCGTGATCGCAGAAAGGGCGGATGGCGAGCTTCGAGTGGTGGCGATCAACGATCGGGCGCGCCGCGATCTCGGTGCTGATGCTCCGCCGTTCGGCATCGATGCGCTCGACGAAGCCCTCGGCCATCCGCTCGAGCCTGGCCAATCGGTGCAGCTGGTCATCGACCGTGAGGGGCGCACGATCGAAGTGGCGGTCGCCGATCAGCGCAACGGCGGCGGAGCAGATCTGGTCACCATCGTCACCACTGATGTGTCTGAGCGGGAGGAACGCGAGCGCATCGCGCATGAGAGCGCCGCAGAGCTGAGGCGCCTCAATGCCCAGCAGGATGACTTCATCTCGGCGGTGAGCCACGAACTGCGCACGCCCGTGACCAGCATTCTGGGGTTCAGCGAGCAGCTCGATGAAGCGAGGCTGCCCGAAGACATCGCGCAAGCGGGAGTGGTCATCGCGCGCAACGCCCGCCGACTGGCCGATGTCATCGAAGACGTGCTCGAGCTCAGCAAGCTCAGTGCTCTCGGCGGGCCGATGTCACCGCCTGCCCCGGTCGACCTCATGTCGCTCGCACTCGAGTGCGCGGCAGACGCCGATGGCCTTGCGCTGGCTCGTCGTGTGCGGGTCGAGGTCGCCGAGCCCCATGAGTCGCTGATCGTGACCTCGCGCACTCGCGACCTGTTGAGGGTCTGCGCCAATCTGCTGTCGAACGCGGTGAAGTTCTCGCACGATGACGGAGTCGTGACGATCGAGATCGCTCGTGACGGTGACGGGGCCGTGATTCGAGTCGTCGACCACGGCCTCGGAATCCCGACCGAGTACCGAGACATGGTCTGGGAGCGTTTCGTGCGCGCTCCGCTCGACTCGCACCGATCGGTGCCGGGCACGGGCCTCGGGCTGCCGATCGTCAAGGCTCTCGTCGAGGCTCGACTCGGCGGCACAGTGAGATTGGCAGAGACTCCGGGAGGCGGAACCACCGTCGAAGTTCGGCTGCCTGCGGTCGCTCCAGCGGTATTGTCGGCCCCAAGCGGTGCGCGATGACGACGCCGTTGAGTCGAGGATGACCCATGGATGCTCGAGGCATCGCCGCCCGGATGCACGACTTGCCCACAGGGCAGCGTCGCGCGGCGATCGCGGCGTTCATCATCGCCTCGGTGGGCATCGCCCTGTGGAGTCTGCAAGCTCGTAGCCCTGATGTGCCGATCGCTCTCTGGTGGCCCGCGAGCGGAGCCTTGTTCTTCGCAGTGCTCGCGAGTCGAGGTCGGCGGCTCGCCGTGTGCGCGGTAATCGTGGTCACTGTCGCGGCCGGCAACGTTCTGGGGGGGCACCCCCTTGACCTCTCCATCGCATACGGGATCACCAACGCGGTTGAGCTGTGGATTGTCGTGCGAGTGCTGACGGGAGGAGCTGCCCACGCAGACTTCACCACGCTGAAACAGATCGGCTGGTTTCTGGTCAGCGTCGGGGTGGCGATCAGTGTCTTTTCGGTGCTGACGGCGAGTGCCGCTTTCCTTCTCGCCGGAGCGGATCCCGTCGTTACCGCCGTCTCGCTCTTCACCTCGCACGGCAGTGCTCTCTTCGCGATCGCTCCCCTCGCCCTTGTCCCGATCGCGGAGCCATTGCGCGCGCCGCGCTGGGAGCCTCTGGTGCAGACGCTGTCGCTGGTGTTCTTGGCGGTCGTGGTTTTCGCGCTCGCTCAGGCACTCGCCCTTACGTTTCTGATCTTGACGACACTGATGTGGGGCGCATACCGATTGCCCCCGCTCGTGCCCGCCGTGCAGAATGTCGTTCTCGCCATCGCGGCGACACTCGCGACAGCGTTGGGCGTGGGGCCTTTTGCGGTATTGCTGCAAGCAGACCTGAGGGGCGCGGTCTTCGCGCTGCAGTTGTTCATCATGACGCACGCAGCGGCGGCGCTGTTCGTTGCAGGGCAGAGCGCCGAGTGGCGCGAGAATCTGCGCACGCTCGCGCAGCGTGAGCGCGATGCTCAGCGCGTGGCAGACGAGCTACGACTGCTGAACTCGCAGAAAGACGACTTCATCTCGGCGGTCAGCCACGAACTGCGCACACCCGTGACGAGCATCATCGGCTTCTCTGAGACCCTCGTCGATGACGACGTCGACCCCGATGTGCGCCAAGCAGGGCACATCATCTACCGCAACGCTCGACGCCTGGCCGACGTCATCGAAGACGTTCTCGAGCTCAGCCGGCTGAGCACGGCGAGCGTGAGCACGAGAGCTGTCGCAGACGTCGACATGACTCAGTTGCTGCAGCACTGCATCGAAGACGTGGCAGGCCTCGTGCCCGCTGAACGACACGTGCGGGTCGACCTGAGGGCTCCCGAGCGGGCGGTGGTCATCCGCGGGGTTGAACAAGATCTCGTGCGGGTGAGTTCGAACCTGCTGTCGAACGCGATCAAGTTCAGTCCACCCGATGGCACGGTCACCGTCAGGCTCATCGAGCATGACGATGTCGTCGAGCTGATCGTCGTCGATGAGGGCCCCGGCATTCCCCCGAGCGAGCAAGACGCCATATGGGAGCGCTTCTACCGGGTGCAGACTCCGCGGCATCGCGATGTTCCTGGCACGGGCCTGGGCCTGCCGATCGTGAAGAGTCTGCTGCAGAGCCGCATCGGCGGCGACATCGTGCTCACGTCAGACGGGGAGCGGGGCACGACAGTGACGGTGCGGATTCCACGAACGCCCCCTGCGTCGCTGCCCGAGGCCGCGACCGATGCTCAGTCTGGTGCCCGGTAGCCGGTCGGCCACGCGGCGAGCTGCCACCCCAGCCACGGGCTGAAGGCGAAGGGCGCCGCGACGACCGCGGTCTGCAGCTGCTCGGGGTCGAGCCACGCCCACTCGGCCACCTCATCGACGGCCGGCGCGAGATCGCCGACGGCTCGCGCGGTGTAGACGGGGCAGATCTCGTTCTCGACCACCCCCGAGGCGTCGACGGCGCGATACCGAAAGTCGGGCAGCGCGAGGCGCAGGTCGGTGAGGTCGACGCCGAGCTCGTGTCGAGCCCGTCGGGTGATGGCGTCTGGGGTGCCTTCGTCGGGGGCCGGGTGCCCGCAGAACGCGTTCGTCCAGACCCCGGGCCATGTGAGCTTCGTGAGCGCCCGACGGGTCACGAGCACTCGGCCGCGGTCGTCGAACACGTGGCATGAGAAGGCCAGGTGCAGGGGCGTGTCTGCCGTGTGCACGGTCGCTTTCAGGGCAGTGCCGATGGGCGTGCCGTCGTCAGACAGCAACACCACAGTTTCAGGAAACTCGCTCATAGGCCGGGGTAGTCTGCTCGGGTGAAGAGGAACGACCAGGTGTCGATCGCAGAGGCGCGAGCGGCGATGGTCGACGCTGTGCTGGAGCGCTTCTTCAGCCTATCCAAGAAGCGCGCCGCGCCCCTGGGAGAGCACTACGAGCACCTCTGGGGCCTGCTCGAGCGCAACACCCAGGGCGGCAAGCGCTTCAGGCCGCGCATGGTGATGGCCGCCTATGAGGGACTGGGCGGTACTGATACGGATGCTGCCGCCTATGTAGGCGCGGCGTTCGAGCTGCTGCACACCGCACTCATCGTGCACGACGACGTCATCGATCGCGATTTCGTGCGGAGGGGCATCCCGAACATCTCTGGTGCCTATCGCGACAACGCCGTCGATCGAGGAATCAGCGTCGAGATCGCCGAGCACCGGGGGGTCTCGGCGGCGGTGATCGCCGGAGACCTCGCCCTGTTCAACGCCTACCGGCTGATCGACAAGAGCGGCGTCGCCTCGCCCATGCGCGAGCGGCTGCTCGACGTGCTCGATGAAGCGATGTTCACGAGCGCGGCCGGAGAGCTCATCGACGTGGACTTCTCGATCGACCCTGCCATGCCGCTCGTCGACGACATTCTGACGATGGAGCGGCTCAAGACCGCCGTCTACTCGTTCGAAGCGCCGCTGCAGGCGGGGGCGATCTTGGCGGGGGCGGGCGATGAGACCGTCGCGTCGCTCGGCGACTTCGGTCGCGACATCGGCATCGCCTACCAAATCGTCGACGACGTGCTCGGCGTGTTCGGAGAAGAAGAGGCCACCGGCAAGACCACGATCGGCGACCTGCGCGAGGGCAAGCGCACCGTCATGATCGCGTTCGCCTGCTCGACGCCGGCCTGGGCGACCCTCAGCACCCTCGTCGGCAAGGCCGACCTCACCCTCGATGAGGCTGCTGAGGCGCGACTGCTGCTCATCGAGTGCGGTGCTCGCGCCTTCGCCGACGACCTCGTGCGAGGCTATGCGAATCGCGCGCTCGCTCGATTGGCCGAGCCGCACATTCCTTCGTCTCTGCGAGATGAGTTGCACCCCGTCGCCGAGACCGTGCTGAAACGGGTGAGATGAACCGCTTGAGTCTGTATGACCGCGTCGCCGACGAGACGGCCTCCACGGTCATCCGCCGCTACTCGACATCGTTCGGTCTCGCGTCGAGACTGCTCGATGCGACGGTGCGCCAGCACGTCGAGAACATCTACGCGCTCGTGCGCGTCGCCGACGAGATCGTCGACGGCGGCGTCGCCGAGGCCGGGCTCGACGCGGTGCATGCCGCTCGCTATCTCAACGAGTTCGAGGCCGAGACGAACGCTGCGATGCAGTCGGGCTACAGCACCAATCTCGTCGTGCACGCGTTCGCCCGCACCGCCCGCGAGGTCGGGTTCGGCGAAGAGCTCACCGAGCCCTTCTTCCACTCCATGCGCATGGATCTCACCGATACCGAGCACGACCCCGAGAGCTTCGAGCGCTACGTGTACGGCTCGGCCGAAGTGGTCGGGCTCATGTGCCTGCGGGCATTCCTGCAGGGCGAGCAGCTCGATGACGAGCAGAACGATCGCCTCGTCGCCGGAGCACGCGCACTGGGTGCCGCCTTCCAGAAGGTCAACTTCTTGCGCGATCTCTCGGCCGACTTCGAGACTCTCGGCCGCAGCTACTTTCCGGGTGTGCGGGTCGAATCGTTCACCGAAGACGACAAGGTGCGGCTTCTGGATGACATCGATGACGACTTGCGGGTCTCGGCAGCCGTGATCGGCGAACTGCCGCGCGGCAGTCGACGCGCCGTCGCCCTCGCGCAGGGGCTCTTCACCGAGCTCGCCGTGCGACTGCGCAAGACCCCCGCATCGCAGCTCGTGCGGGCGCGCGTGCGGGTGCCCGACCCGGTCAAGGCGCGCATCGCCCTCGGCGCTCTCGCCGGCAGAACTCCTCGCCCCCGGGCGGCCGCACCCACCTCGTCGATCGGAGCCCCAGCATGAGTCGCGTCGTCGTCATCGGTGGAGGCATCGCGGGTCTCGCGAGCGCGGCGCTGCTGGCGCGCGATGGTCACGACGTGACGCTGGTCGAGAAGCGCTCGGCGCTCGGCGGTCGCGTGGGATCGTGGCAGAAAGACGGGTTCCGGTTCGACATGGGGCCCTCGTGGTATCTCATGCCCGAGGTCTTCGACCACTTCTTCAAGCTGTGCGGCACGAGCGCGGCCGAGCAGCTCGACCTCGTGCAGCTCGACCCCGGCTACCGCGTCATCACCGAGGGCTTCGACGAGCCGACCGATGTCACGGCCTCGCGCGACGAGAACATCGCCCTGTTCGAATCGATCGAGCCAGGGGCTGGCGAGAAGCTCGACCGCTACCTCGATTCGGCGCTCGACACCTATGACATGGCCAAGAAGCGGTTTCTCTACACGAGCTTCGCCTCGCTCGGCACGCTCGTGCGCGGCGATGTTCTGGCACGAACCGGCAAGCTCGTGGGTCTGCTGCTGCAGAACCTCGACGCGTTCGTCGCGAAGCGCTTTACCGACCTGCGCCTGCGCCAGATTCTCGGGTACCCGGCAGTGTTTCTCGGCTCGTCGCCGTTTCTCACGCCGAGCATGTACCACCTCATGTCGCACCTCGACCTCACCGACGGGGTGCTGTACCCGATGGGCGGCTTCACGACGCTCATCGAGCGCATCGCCGCGGTGACCGAGCAGCAGGGTGCGAGCATCCGCACCTCGTCGCCCGTCGCACGCATCATCGTCGACGAGACCACCAAGAAGACGACGGGGGTCGAGCTCGAGGGGGGCGAGGTCATCGAGGCCGACATCGTGGTGTCGGCTGCCGACCTGCACCACAGCGAGACCCAGTTGCTGCCCGCCGAGCTGCAGACCTACCCGCAGTCGTACTGGGACAAGAAGACGGCCGGCCCCAGCGCTCTGCTGCTCTACTTGGGCGTCAGAGGCGAGCTGCCGCAGCTGGAACACCACACGCTGCTGTTCGCCGCAGACTGGCGCGAGAACTTCGAGGCGATCTTCGGCCCGCAACCGAGCCTGCCCGACCCCGCATCGTTGTACATCTGCAAGCCGAGCGGAGTCGACCCCTCGGTGGCGCCCGAGGGCCACGAGAACGTGTTCGTGCTCGTACCGGCCCCCGCAGACCTCTCGTTCGGTCGAGGCGACGTCGACGGTGACGGCGACACCCCGCTCGAGGTCTACGCCGATCGCATCATCGCGCAGATCGCCGACTGGGCGAAGATTCCAGACCTCGCAGAGCGCATCGTCGTGCGCCGCACCTACGGGCCGGGAAACTTCAACGACGACCTCAACGCCTGGCGCGGAACGGCGCTGGGGCCAGCGCACATCTTGTCGCAGAGCGCCTTCTTCAGGGCGGGAAATGTGTCGAAGAAGGTCAAGGGCCTCTACTACGCGGGAGGGTCGACGATTCCGGGCATCGGGCTTCCGATGTGCCTCATCAGCGCCGAAGTGCTCGTGAAGCGGCTGCGCGGAGACACCTCGACCGGGCCGCTGCCCGAGCCCCTCGTGCCGACCGTGGTGGTAGACGCGCACCGTGCGGTCTCCGACGCCGCCCCCACCACCGACTGACGAGCCATACGCGATGTCGTTCATCAACTTCGCCTACCTCGCCGCGCTCGCCGTGGCCATCACCGGCATGGTGATGCTCGATCGGCGGTTCACGCTGTTCCTCTGGCGCGATGCGCGTCGGGCGGCGATCGTGCTCGCAGCCGGCGTCGTCTTCTTTCTCGTCTGGGATCTCGGCGGCATTCTGCTCGGCATCTTCTTCCGCGGCCAGAACGAGTTCATGACGGGACTGCTCATCGGGCCCGAGCTGCCGATCGAAGAGGTCTTCTTTCTCGTGCTGCTCTGCTACAACACGATGAACGCCTATGCCGCGGCCGGCGACTGGCTCGACGGCCGATGGTCGCGCAGTCGCCGCGGGCACTCCGTCGAAGCGAGGGCCGACGGATGACCTACACCCTGCTCAATATCGTCTTCGTGGCGATCGTGGCATTCGTCGCGATCGCCGCCATGGTCGCACGCCGGGCACCGCGGTGGCGGGCGGTGGGCCTCGCGGCAGTGCTGCTGCTCGCGCTCACGGCGATCTTCGACAACGTCATCATCGGCACCGGGCTCGTCGCGTACGACGACGAGCTCATCAGCGGCGTGCGCATCGGCGTCGCTCCCATCGAAGACTTCGCCTACACCGTGGCCGCGCTCGTGCTGCTGCCGTCGCTCTGGCACCTGCTGCAGCGCCCCGCGCCGACCGAGTCGAGCACCTCATGAGCACCCTCGGGCAACTGGTGCTGAGCTCGCGCCCGCTGAGCTGGATCAACACGGCGTTTCCGTTCGCCGCTGCCTACCTGCTGACCACGGGCCGCCTCGATGCCGCCTTCTGGGTGGGCACGATCTACTTTCTCGTGCCGTACAACCTGGCGATGTACGGCATCAACGACGTCTTCGACTATGAGAGCGACATTCGCAACCCGCGCAAGGGAGGCGTTGAAGGGGCACTGCTCGACCCGAGCATCCACCGCACCACACTGTGGGCCGCCGTCATCTCGAACGTGCCGTTCCTCATCGCGCTGGTCGCTCTCGGTTCGCCGCTGTCGTGGGTGGTGCTCACGGTGAGCGTGTTCGCGGTGGTCGCCTACTCGGCGAAGGGGCTGCGCTTCAAAGAGAAGCCCGTTCTCGACTCGGTGACTTCGTCAACGCACTTCGTGAGCCCCGCCGTCTACGGGCTCGTGTTCGCGGGCGCGGAGTTCACCGTGGCTCTGTGGCTCATCATCGTCTCGTTCTTCTTGTGGGGCATGGCCTCGCACGCGTTCGGCGCCGTGCAAGACGTCATTGCCGATCGCGAGGGAGGTCTCGCCTCGATCGCCACCGTGTTCGGCGCACGCGCGACGACGAGACTCGCCGTCGGCGCCTACGCCCTCGCCGGGCTGCTGCTGCTCGGCACCGAGTGGCCGGGGCCGTTGGCGGCGCTCGCCGCGGTGCCATACATCGTCATCACGGCGCAGTTCTGGCGCATCACCGACGAGACCTCCGAGTCGGCGAACCGCGGGTGGAAGCGCTTCTTGCTGCTCAACTTCATCGCTGGCGCGATCGTCACGATGCTGATGATCTACTGGTCGCTCATTCGCTGAGCGCTGGCGCCTCGCCGATCGAGCTCGAGCGGCTCTGCGTCTCGACGACCTCGGTCGTCACGCGCTTTTTGCGGCAGAGCCCCCATCGCCGTCGAGCAGCCTCGACGTCGTCGCCGTCGGTCACCGTGATCGGTGTGATGTCGCACGGCACGTTCGCGTCAATCCACAGAATGTCGACTCCCCCGGCGTGGGGCAGGGGCACGAGCTCTGCCTGCCCGGCGTCGAGCAAACCCTTGCGGCGCCGCATGAAGATCTCCGCCATCTCCGGCGCAACGATGTACCTGTTGCCGAAGTGCGTCACCACGAACCCTATAGCCCCCATAAGGCCCTAATGCTAGGGGCAGATATGTACCCCGTTCGAGGGGTACCGTCGAAATCATGGGGGGCTTGACTTTGAACACGTGGCCGGGAAATGCTTATCCGTTGGGGGCTACCTTCGACGGTAGCGGCACCAACTTCGCACTCTTCAGCGAGGTGGCTGAGCGGGTTGAACTGTGCCTCTTCGATGACGATCGAGTCGAGACTCAGATCGAACTCATCGACGTCGACGCCTTCGTCTGGCACGCCTACCTTCCGGGGGTGCAACCCGGTCAGTGCTACGGCTACCGCGTGCACGGGCCGTACGACCCGTCGTGGGGTCAGCGGTGCGCTGGTGAGAAACTGCTGCTCGACCCCTACGCGAAAGCCGTGCACGGCGAGGTCGATTGGGATGAGTCGCTGTTCGCCTACCGGTTCGACGACCCGAACCAGCGCAATGAGGCTGACTCGGCGGCGCACGCGATGCTCGGGGTCGTCGTGAACCCCTACTTCGACTGGGCGGGTGACCGAGCGCCGGGCATCCCGTACAGCGAGAGCGTCATCTACGAAGCGCACGTCGCGGGCCTGACCCGCACGCATCCAGAGGTGCCCGAAGCGCTACGCGGCACCTACGCGGGTGTCGCACACCCTGCCATCATCGACCATCTGCAGCGACTCGGTGTCACGGCGATCGAGCTCATGCCGGTGCATCAGTTCGTGCACGATAAGCACCTCGTCGATCAAGGGCTGTCGAACTATTGGGGCTACAACACGATTGGCTTTCTGGCTCCGCACAACGCCTACTCGTCGAGCGGCGATCGCGGTGACCAGGTCTCTGAGTTCAAGACCATGGTGCGCTCGCTGCACGCGGCGGGAATCGAGGTCATTCTCGACGTGGTCTACAACCACACGGCGGAGGGCAACCACCTGGGCCCGATGCTGTCGTTCAAGGGGATCGACAACGCGGCGTACTACCGTCTCGTCGACGACGACCCCCAGTACTACATGGACTACACGGGAACAGGCAACAGCCTCAATGTGCGGCACCCCCACTCGCTGCAGCTCATCATGGATTCGCTGCGCTACTGGGTGACCGAGATGCACGTGGACGGGTTCCGCTTCGACCTCGCCTCGGCGCTCGCGCGCGAGTTCTACGATGTCGACCGCCTCGCCGCCTTCTTCGACCTCGTGCACCAAGACCCGGTGGTTTCGCAAGTGAAGCTCATCGCCGAGCCCTGGGATGTCGGGCCCGGCGGCTACCAAGTGGGCAACTTTCCGGCGCAGTGGACGGAGTGGAACGGCCGCTATCGCGACACGGTGCGCGACTTCTGGCGCGGGGAGGAGGGCACGCTGGGCGAGTTCGCCGCGCGCCTGACGGGCTCGGCCGATCTCTACGAGAACTCGGGTCGTCGCCCGGTCGCGTCGATCAACTTCATCACCGCGCACGACGGCTTTACGCTCACTGACCTGGTCTCGTACAACGAGAAGCACAACGAGGCGAACGGTGAGGGCAACGCTGACGGAGATTCGCACAACCGGTCGTACAACATGGGCGTCGAGGGGCCGACCGACGACCCGACGATCACGGCGCTGCGCGCTCGCCAGGTGCGCAACCTTCTCGCGACGCTGCTGCTGTCGCAGGGCGTGCCCATGATCTCTCACGGCGACGAGCTCGGACGCACCCAGAACGGCAACAACAACGTCTACGCGCACGACTCGCCTCTCTCGTGGATCAACTGGTCGACGGCCGATGCCGCGCTCATCGAGTTCGTCGGATCAATCGCGCGGCTGCGGCGCGAGCATCCGGTCTTCCGGCGCACCCGATTCTTCGACGGTCACCCGACGCGCAGGCACGCGACCGAACCGGTGGCTGACATCGTCTGGCTGCGCCCAGATGGGTCAGCGATGGACGAGTCAGACTGGGACGCCGGCTTCGGGCGCTCGGTCGGCGTCTATCTGAACGGTCACGGCATTCGAGAACGGGATGCTCGAGGCGAGCCCATCGTCGACCGCTCGTTCCTCGTGTACGTGTCGGCACACGACGAGCCCGTCGAGGTGACGCTGCCGAGCGCCGAGCACGGTGCGCGCTGGGAGCGACTCGTCGACACCTCGGGCATCGACGGCGCGCCCGTCGTCGAGGCTGGGTCGCAGTTCACGCTCTCGGCGATCAGCCTCGTGGTGCTGCGCGAGTGGATGGAGGTCGAACCGACCCTCGACGACTCGGTGGCCGACTCGCTGTCGACTGCGGCGACGGGAGCCGAGGCATGAGCGCCCGACGGCTGCCGTTGTCGACCTATCGGGTGCAAGTGTCGGCCGGGTTCACGCTCGACCAGGTGGCAGGCCTTGCCGACTACGTGCACGCGCTCGGTGCCGACTGGGTGTATCTGTCGCCAGTGCTGCAGTCGACGCGGGGGTCGACGCACGGCTACGACGTCGTCGACCACTCTGTCGTCGATGCTGAGCGCGGGGGCGCCGAGGGTCTCGGCCGGGCGGTCGCGGCCGCGCGAGAGCACGGTCTCGGAGTGCTCGTCGACATCGTGCCCAACCATGTGGGGGTCGAAGACCCGCGCCAGAACAACTGGTGGTGGCAGCTGCTGCGCACGGGCCAGACCGGCCCCATGGCCGAGGCCTTCGATGTCGATTGGCAGTTCGGCGGCGGGCGCATCCGGTTGCCGGTGCTCGGCGACGACCTGCCGACGGTCATCGCCGCGGGGCACATCACGCTGCTCGCTGATGCGGTTCGCGTCTACGAGACCGAATACCCGCTCGCCGAAGGCTCGGCCGATGACGTGGAAGCTCTCGCGGCGGCCGGCCCTGCCGAACTGCGCCGCGTGCTCGAGCGCCAGCACTACGAGTTCGTGCAGTGGACGCGTGCCGACGCCGAACTGAACTACCGGCGGTTCTTCGCCGTGAACACTCTGGCGGCGATTCGCGTCGAAGTGCCCTGGGTCTTGGAGGAGAGCCATCGTGAGATCGTGCGGTGGGTGCGCGAGGGCCTTGTCGACGGCATTCGCGTCGATCACCCCGACGGCCTCCGCGACCCCGGCGCCTATCTCGACGATCTGGCAGAACTGACAGAACATGCCCCCGTGTGGGTCGAGAAGATTCTGGAGGGCGACGAGCCTTTGCCCGGTCACTGGCAGACGGCTGGCACCACCGGCTACGACGCTCTCGCGTCGATCGATCGCGTGCTCGTCGACCCCGCAGGGCGGGTGCCGCTCAGTCGACTCGATGCGCGTTTGCGCGGCTCAGAGTCGGTCGAGAGTTGGTCGACGATGATCCGGTCGACGAAGCGACGCATCGCCGACACCATTCTGCGCAGCGAAGTTCTGCGACTCGAGCGCGAGCTTCCTCGCCCGATCGAGAGCGCTGCCGATGCGTTGGCCGAAGTTCTCGCGTGCTTTCCGGTGTACCGCTCGTATCTGCCCGTTGGGCTCGATAACCTGCATGACGCCATCGCAGAGGCGCGGCGGTCGAGGCCTGACCTGAGCGTGGCGCTCGATGCGTTGACTCCTGTGCTCAGCGACCCGGCGCAACCGGCGGCCCTGCGATTTCAGCAGACCAGCGGCATGGTCATGGCGAAGGGCGTCGAAGACACCGCGTTCTATCGCTACTCGCGGCTGGCATCGCTGACCGAGGTGGGGGCAGATCCGTCAGAGTTCGCGATCGACGTCGACGAGTTCCACCGACGGCAGGCGCATCGGCAGGGCTCGTTTCCGGCGTCGCTCACGACCCTGTCGACGCACGACACCAAGCGCGGCGAAGACACGCGTGCCCGCATCACCACACTGGCTGAAGTGCCAGATCGTTGGGGTGCGGTGCTCGTCGCCGTGCGCGAGCGGGCTCCGATGGGCGATGGGCCGTTCGAGAACATCGTGTGGGAGTCGCTCGTGGGCGCGTGGCCGCTCAGTCGCGAGCGCGCCCACGCCTACGCCGAGAAGGCGGCCCGCGAGGCGGGAACAGCGACGAAGTGGGCGGCGCCCGACGAACGCTTCGAGGCGCGGATGCACGCCGCCGTCGATGCCGCCTTCGACGATGTGACTACTCGGGCCCTCATCGAGTCGTTCGTCGACGACGTCGCGGCGGCCGGATGGTCAAACGGCCTGAGCGCGAAGCTGCTGCAACTGACGGGCCCCGGCATTCCCGATGTCTATCAGGGCAGCGAGTTGTGGGAGACGAGCCTCGTCGACCCCGACAACCGTCGCCCGGTCGACTACGACGTGCGCCGCTCGATGCTCGCGCGACTCGACGCCGGCGAGCTTCCGCCCGTCGACTCGAGCGGAGCCGCCAAGCTACTCGTCACAAGCCGCGCGTTGCGGGCGCGTCGTGACCGTGCCGAGCTCTTCACGCGGTATGCACCGTTGCCGATCGTGGGGTCGACAGCAGATCACGGCATCGCCTTCGATCGCGGTGGGGCGGCGACTCTCGCGACTCGCCTGCCCCTGGGCCTCGCGCGCGCAGGAGGCTGGGGCGATGCCGTCGTCGTGCTGCCGCACCGTCCCGTCGTCGACGTCATCACGGGGGCGCGATTCGACGGCGGCGAACTGCCCCTTGCTCGCCTACTCGATCGCTACCCCGTCGCCCTGCTGCTCGAGGAGAAGCATGATTGACCGCACGCACCACGTCGACGCCCGTGTCTGGGCACCGCACGCTGAGACGGTTGAGCTGCACCGCGAACGCGGCGCCGATGCCGAGCGCGTGCCGATGGCCGCCACCGGTGGCGGGTGGTTCACCGCCCTCGCGGCGCTCGAGAGCGACGACCGCTACGGCTTCGTGCTCGACGACTCGGTGCACCCGCTTCCCGACCCGCGCTCGCGCCGACAGCCCGACGGCGTGCATGGTTTGAGCGCCCTCGACGATGCGAACACACACGACTGGGCAGACCAGCACTGGCGCGGTCGCCAGCTCGCCGGAGCCGTCATCTACGAGTTGCACATTGGCACCTTTACCCCCGGCGGCACGCTCGACTCGGCCATCGAGCGTCTCGATCACCTCGTCGAGCTCGGCATCGATATCGTCGAAGTGCTGCCGGTGAACGCCGTGAACGGCACCCACAACTGGGGCTATGACGGCGTTCTGTGGTTCGCCGTGCACGAGCCGTACGGCGGGCCCGCCGCGTATCGTCGCTTCGTCGACGCGTGCCACGCTCGCGGGCTCGCGGTCGTGCAAGATGTGGTCTACAACCACCTCGGGCCGAGCGGCAACTACCTACCCCGCTTCGGGCCGTACCTGCATGATGCGAGTGCCAACACCTGGGGAGACTCGGTCAACGTCGCGCACCCCGAAGTGCGGCGATACGTGCTCGACAACCTCGCGATGTGGTTCGACGACTTCCATGTCGACGGCCTGCGGCTCGACGCCGTGCACGCGCTGGTCGATGACGCCGACGACCACATTCTGCAGGCGATGGCGGAAGAGACGGATGCCCGCTCTGCGCACCTCGGACGTCCCCTGACCCTCATCGCCGAGAGCGACCTCAATGATCCGCGGCTCATCATGCCTCGCGAGGCGGGCGGCTACGGTCTGACAGCGCAGTGGAGCGACGACCACCACCACGCGATCCACACTGCAGTGTCTGGTGAGTCGGCGGGCTACTACGCCGATTTCGCCACTCGAGATGCACTCGCCACGACGACCGAGCGAGGGTTCTTCCATGCGGGCACCTACTCGAGCTTTCGCGAGCGTGATCACGGGCATCCGATCTCGCCCGAAGTGCCGATGTGGCGACTCGTGACGTGCGCGCAGAATCACGACCAGATCGGCAATCGGGCCGCGGGCGATCGCTTGTCGGCGCTCGTCGACGACGACTCGCTCAGCATTGCGGCGGTGCTTTCGCTGACGAGCCCGTTCACACCCATGCTCTTCATGGGGGAGGAGTGGGGTGCGTCGACGCCGTGGCAGTTCTTCACCTCGCACCCCGAGCCCGAGCTCGGTCGCGCAACGGCGCAAGGTCGCCTCGACGAGTTCGTGAAGATGGGCTGGGACGAGTCAGTGGTGCCAGACCCCCAAGACCCGGCTACGTTCGAGCGTTCGCGACTCGACTGGGCAGAACGCGAGAACGGCGCGCACGCGCGCTTGCTCGACCTGCACCGCGAGCTCATCGCTCTGCGGCGGGCTACGCCCGAGCTCACCGACCCGCGCTTCGCCCACACGTCGGCAGCGAGTTCAGGAGCCGATGAGGCCGCGCCCCCCGAAGCGTTCCGCATGCTGCGCGGCGCAGGTGTCGATGACCCGGCCGCGGGGCTCGTCGCTGTGTGCGTCGCTTTCGAGCGCGAGACCGTCATGGAGTTCGCCGTGGCGATCGCTGAGGGCCGCCCCGCGGCGATGCCTGAGGTGCTGCTCACCACGGGTGAAGCGGTGCTGCATGTTGACGTCGCGAACCAGGTCGCGCAGCTCGAGCTGCCAGCTCGGTCGGCGGCGATCGTGAGAGTGCGGTGAGGGGCCGCACCTGAGTGCAGGCTGTGCGATTCACGCCCGGCCATCAACGCCTATGGGAGGGTGACACATGAGAAAGTTCACTACGTCGGTATCAGTGGCACTGTTGCTGCTCGTGCTCGCGGGTTGCATTCGCTTTCAAGCCGACCTCACGATCAGCGCGAACGACACGGTCTCGGGCTCGGTCGTCGTCGCTGTCGTCATCAACGACGACGCCGAAGACGGCGAGGCGGTCGCCGCCGAGCGAGCGCAGCAGCTCGAGCAGAGTCTCGTGCCCGCCCTCAGCGGAACCGTCGGCGTCACGCGCACCGCGTACACCGATGACGGCTACGTGGGCTCGCGATTCGAGCTTCGAGACGCCCCGCTCAGCGCCTTCGCCGACAGCGGCAACGCTGAGAATCTGACGATCGTGCGCTCGGGCGACCGCGTGGTGGTCTCTGGCGTCATCGATTTCACCGATGAGGGCAGCGAGGCTCCCGCAGAACCAATTGATCCGGATGCTGAGGCCGAGTCGAGCGGAGACATCACCGTGTCGGTGACCTTCCCCGGCGAGGTGCTGTCGCATGACGGCGCGCAGAGCGGTCGCACCGTGACGTGGACGACCGAATTCGATCGTCCCATCACGCTCAACGCCGAGTCTCAGGTTGACGAGGGCCCCGACCTCACCCTGCTGTGGGTCGGCATGATCATTGCGCTACTCATCGCCATCGTTATGCTGCTGGTCGTGCTGCGTCTGCGTCGACGCTCACGCTCACAGGCCGCCGGCGAGGCCGATCGCCACGAGTAGCAGCACGGGAGCGAGCCCGAGGATGATGCTCACGCCGAGGGCGAGGGTCGCGATCGCGCGGCCGCCGAGTTGGGGTGCCGCGCGAAGTGCGAGCACCGCGGCGAGGGCGGTGAGCACGGCGACGAGTGCGGCGATCGCGAGTGCGGCGAGGGTGACGGTCAGCGGGTCGACTCCTGGCAGGGCGACGAGACCGGTGCTCGTCAACGTCTGCAGCACGAAGACTGCGATCGTCGCGACGATACCGATTCGGGCGAGGCGCGCGGCGCGATTCGGCCCCGGCCGCAGACTGCGAGCGAGGTCGGGTGTGAAGGCCGAGAACGGGTCGGGCTCTCGGTGCGGGCGACCCCGCAAGTCGGTGCCATCCCACCACTGTTCGTAGCCGGGCCGCTCGAGCAGGGGCTGCCAGCCCGGCGCGAGCTGGTCGTCGTCAGCGTCGTCGTGCTCGTTGCTCACCGGTTCAGTGCTCACAACTCGTAACGGTAGCCGAGCTCGGCGGGGTACTCGCCCCGCGCGGTGAGCTGCGCCGTGGCTTCGGCGAGGTGCTTCAGGGTCAGGCCGAGAACTTGGGGACCGAACGAGATGCGCCCCACGCCCAGTTCGGCGAGCCGCTCGAGCGACAGGTAGCCCGGGCGGGCGAACACTGCCACAGGCGCGCGAACCTCGGCCACAGCATCCGCCACCTGCTTTTCGGTGCCCAGCCCGAGCATGAAGATGCTCGTGGCGCCCGCGTCGACGTAGGCGTTCGCTCGCTCGATCGCTTCTCCCCACGCTTCGGGGGCACCCGCGAGAGTGTCGGTGCGCGCGTTGATGGCGAGCGGAACACCCGCCGCGTCTGCGGCTGCACGCGCTGCGGCCACGCGAGCGGCCGCCTCGTCGATCGGTCGCAGCGCGCTCGTGGCTCCGTCGAGCGAGTCTTCGATGTTGAGCCCCGCGGCGCCCGCCTCAATGAGTCGAGCGACGTTGTCGCGCACTCCCTCGGCGTCGGGGGCGTAACCCCTTTCGAAGTCGACGCTCACGGGCAACTCGGTGGCCGCGGTGATGCGGGCGGCGGCGCTCAGCGCCAGGTCGACGCTCATGCGCTCTCCGTCGTCGACGCCGAGTGAGAAGGCCACCGCGTGGCTCGCCGTGGCGAGCGCACGCACGCCCGGAGTGCGGGCGACGATGCGCGCCGTCATGGCATCCCACACATTCACCACAATGAGCGGATCACCCGGAACGTGCAGTGCTGTCAGTGCGGCGGCCTTCTCGGCGGTAGTCGTCATGCGACTACTGTCACACGTCGGCGGGTTTTTCGCGCGCCTCGTGCTCGTGCTGGCAGTGCTCGTGCTGGTGAGCGTGGCCATGCCAGCCGCGGTGGTGCCAGCCGCGGTGGTGCCACTTGCGCTGGTGCACTCTGGGCCCGCGTCGCCCGCGGCCGAACGGCGGCCCATCGGGCCCGCCGTGGCTCTCATCCCAGCCCAGGTTGCGGGCCATCGTCTCGAGCGTGGTCATGGTGGTCTCGTAGTCTTCGTCGCTGATGCCCTCTCGAGCGGTCGCGTCGAGGTTGCGAGAGTACTCGCGAGCGAGTGCGTGCTTGCGTGCCCGGAGGGCGTGGATCCATCGACCGGGTGTGTCGTGCGTGTTCTTCATCGGTGCTCCTTCAAGAATTTGTATGTCAAGTGACATTGAATGTAACTGTACATACATCTCTGTCGAGTGTCAATCGATGTACCGTGACATGCATGGATGCCCGCCCAGACGACACCGACCCGATCGAGGCCATCGAGCGCGCGATCAGCGAGCTGCGCCGCTCGGGTGGTCGAGAGCGCCACCACCCGGGCCGCCCAGGCCCGCACGGGCCGTTCGGGTGGAAGGGCGGTCGCCACGAGCATCCCTTCGCGTCGATGGCGCGCTATCGCCTGCTCTCGGTGCTCGACCGTCTCGGCGACGGCGCGAGCGTCAACGAGCTCGCCGAGGCGATCCACGTCGATCAGCCGCGCGCGAGCCGCGTGGTCGCCGATTGCGTCGAGCGCGGCTTGGTGACGCGCTCGACTGACCCGACGGATGCCCGCCGCAGCGTCATCGCCCTCACCGACGCCGGGCGGGCCGTGCTCGACGAGCGCCGTCGCGAACGCCGTTCAGCCGTCGAAGCAGCCCTGCAGGGCTTCAGCGCCGGCGAGCGCAGGCAGTTCGCCGAGCTGCTTGCCCGATTCGTCGACGCCGCGCGCTAGGAGTGCGGCTCGGCGTGGGTGCTATGCCCTCGCAGCGAGCGGCGGTGCCTTCACGAACAGCAGCAGGATTCCGCCGACGAGCAGCACGAGCGCGATGCCGAGGATGCCGTAGAGGGTCTGGCTCGCCGCGACCGCGATGAACACTCCCCACAGCAACGACGCCATCCAGCCGGCCGCGCGACCGGTCGTGGCATAGAGGCCGAAGACTTCGCCCTCTTTGCCGGCGGGTGTGACTCGCGCGAGGAACGATCGCGAGGCGGCCTGTGCCGGCCCGACGAACATGGCGAGCACGAGGCCGGCTGCCCAGAAGAGCCCTGCACCGAGATCGGCGAAGAAGAACACGACGAGCGTGCACGCAACGAGGCCGAAGACTGAGACGAGTATCACGCGCTTCGGGCCGAAGTGGTCGTCGAGACGACCCGCGAGAATCGTCGAGACGCCGGCGACGATGTTGAGCGCGATGCCGAAGATCACGAGGTCGGTGAATCCGAACCCGAACACGATCGCCGCGATGACCGAGCCGAACACGAAGACCGCCGAGAGCCCGTCTCGGTAGACGGCGCTCGCCAGCAAGAACCAGAACGTCGGGCGCGTCTCTTTGTAGAGCCGGATGATGCTGCGCACCAACTCGACATAGCTGCGGAAGAAGCCGACCCGCTCGGCCTGGACGACCTTGGGGGGCTCGGGCACGCTGAGGAAGATGGGGATGGCGAAGAGGATCGTCCAGATCGTGCTGCCGAACGCGATGAGCTGGAAGGTCGACGCGGCGTCGCCGTCGAGCACGCCGCCGAGGATCAGCCCGACGACGACGGCGAGCGCGACGATGCCGCCGAGGTAGCCGAAGCCCCAGCCGAGGCCAGAGACCTTGCCGATCGACTTCGGGGTCGAGACCGAGATGAGCAGCGCGTTGTAGTTGACGTTGGCGATCTCGGCGAAGACGCTGCCGATCGCAATGAGAAAGACCCCGACGAAGAACCATTGGGCGCCTGGTTGCACGAAGGCCAGACCCAGCTGGGCGACGACGAGCAGCGCCGTGAAGACGAAGAGCGACATCTTCTGCCGCCCCGCCCGGTCGGCGCGCTGCCCGAGCACGGGCGCGAGCAGCAGAATGGCGAAGCCGGCGAGGGTGATGCCGAACCCGAGCGAGCTCGCCAGCTGCCCGAGGGCTGCTTCTTCGCCGGCGGTGCCCACCACCTCGGGGTCGACGAAGAACGTGCTCGTGAGATAGCTGGGCACCCACACGAAGGTGATGAGCACGGTGTTGAACGGCTGCGTCGCCCAGTCCCAGAACGCCCAGGCGAAGACGCGCTTGCGGGGCACCTGCACGCCGTCTTGCAGGTCGAGGCCCATGACGCCGACGGCGCCAGTGTTCGCCGTGACCGGAACGGTCTTGTCAGTGGGGTGGGGGATGGATCCGACCTCGTTGTCGGAAGGCTTCTCAGTCATGCGCTCACGCTACCCCGCACGGGTAAACGGGCGGTAGCGCTCAGGCCCACACAGATCGACGCGGTCGAGCTTGACCTCGCAAATGTTAGTGACTAACATTAGAGCGTGAACCGCACCGCTCAGACTCGTGCTCGCATTCAGCACGCGGCCGTCGATCTCTTCGAAGCACAGGGCTTCGCCGCGACCTCGGTGTCAGAGGTGGCCGAGCGCGCGGGAGTGAGCGAGATGACGGTGTATCGGCACTACTCGACCAAGGCGGCACTCGCGATCGACGACCCGTTCGACCCTCGCATCGTCGACGCCGTCGCGGCGCAGCCGAGTCAGCTGCCACCGATCGTGCGGGTGATGGATGCTCTGACGCTCGCCCTGCGCCACCTCGAGGTTGCCGACGACGAGTTCGCAGCACGTCGGGCGCGCATCGTCGCGACGACGCCCGAGCTCATCGGGCCCATCGCCGAGAACAACCTCGTGACGCAGAACCTCATCGCCGAGCAACTCGTGGCCGACGGCGCTGATGCTGTGCAGTCGCACGTCGCGGCGGCCGCGGTGCTCGCGGCGATCACGGCCGCCCTCACGCGCACGGTTGACGACGCACCGCAGCTCGCCCAGACCGTGGGCCGCGCACTCGACACCCTCAGGGCGGCACGATGAGCGCCGCCATGCTCGAGATCGATCGCGCTTCTGTTACCTATCGCGGCGGTGCGGGCATCGCAGAGGTCAGCCTGAGGGTCGACGCCGGCGAGATCCACGCGCTCGTCGGGCTCAATGGCGCGGGCAAGTCGACGCTCATGAGCGCCACGCTCGGCATGGTGCCGTTCAGCTCGGGCACCATCTGCATCGGGGGCCGAGGCATCGATCACGGGGTCGACTGGGGGGCCGTCGGCCACTACGTCGGCCGACCCTTCGCGTACCCAGACCACACGGTCGAGGGCACCCTGCGAGTGGCGGCAGAACTCGCCGATGCCCCTGCGGGCGCGGTTGACGACGTCATCGCCGAGCTCGCGCTCGAGCCCATGCGTGCCAAGCGCGTCTCGGCGCTGTCGTCAGGAAACCGCCAGCGCACCGGCATCGCCGCGGCACTGCTCGCGGCCCCGCGCTTGCTCGTGCTCGACGAGCCGACCAACGCGCTCGATCCGGCCGCGACGATCGCGCTGCGCGGCAGTCTGCGTGATCGCGCGGCCGCTGGCGCGGCCGTGCTCGTCTCGAGCCATCACCTCGATGAGGTCGCGCGCGTCGCCCATCGCATCACCGTCATCCACCGGGGCGGCATCGTTGGCGAGCTCGACCCCGGTGGGGCAGACCTCGAGCGAGCCTTCTTCTCGCTCGTCGCGCAGATCGATGGGGTGACCTGGTGAGCGCCATCGCTCGGGCGCTGCGCGCCGAGGTGCGCAAGCTTCGCGCGTCGCGCGTCGCCGCGATCGCCGGGTCTCTGCTCGTCGTCGGGGTCGTGGGCATCACCTCTGCCATGACGCTCGACATCGGTGCCGCACCCACCCTCGCTGGCGAGAAGTTCGCCGCATTCGCGGTGAGCGACGCCCCGAGCTTCGTCGCCGTCGCGACGCAGATTGCCGCAGTCGCCTCGCTGCTGGCCTTCGGCGTCTGCGCCGCGTGGATCACCGGCCGCGAATTCGTCGACGGCACGATCGCCGGCCTGTTCGCCCGCCCCACGTCGCGCTCGACGATCGCCTTCGCGAAGCTGATCGTGCACGTCGTGTGGTGCGCCGTGGTGACCGTGCTCGTACTCACGGCCATGGTCGTCGTGATGCTCGCCCTCGGCTACGGCTGGCCCGGGCTCGAGACCTGGGGTGCGATCGGCCGGCTCGGCACGGCGCTGCTCATCACGGCGCTGCTCAGCTCGGTGGCCTCGCTTGTCGCGACGCTCTCGCGCGGCTACCTCGCGCCGATCGGCGTCATCATCGCGCTCGTCGCCGCGAGCCAGGTGGCGGTGGTGCTCGGCGCCGGCGACTGGTTCGCCTTCTCGTCGCCCACCCTCTGGGCGATGTTCGGCGCAGACGGCGCGAGCATCGCAGGCCTCGTCGTCGCGGCGACCACGGGCCTGCTGCTGTGCGCGGCGACGGTCGCAGCGTGGCGCAGACTTCGGCTCGTCGCCGCAGCCTGACGTGCACCCGCCGCGGCTTCCTGAGAGTTGAGCCAGCACAACTCAAGTTTTCACCGCTCGACTTGACAGCGAGCATCCTGGATCTCAGACTTGATACAGCGCGACTCAACCTTTCGCGCTCCCCAGATCCAGAAGGAGCACCACCATGGCCCGTGCCGTCGGCATCGACCTCGGAACCACCAACTCCGTCGTCTCAGTTCTCGAGGGTGGCGAACCCACCGTCATCGCCAACGCTGAAGGATTCCGCACGACCCCCTCGGTCGTCGCCTTCACGAAAGACGGCGAAGTGCTCGTCGGCGAGACCGCGAAGCGCCAGGCCGTCACGAACGTCGACCGCACCATCGCGAGCGTCAAGCGCCACATGGGCACCGACTGGAAGGTCGAGATCGACGACAAGAAGTACACCCCGCAAGAGATCAGCGCGCGCACGCTCGCGAAGCTCAAGCGCGATGCCGAGCAGTACCTGGGCGAGAGCGTCACCGACGCCGTCATCACGGTTCCGGCCTACTTCAACGACGCCGAGCGCCAGGCCACGAAAGAGGCCGGTGAGATCGCGGGCCTCAACGTGCTGCGCATCATCAACGAGCCCACCGCTGCGGCGCTCGCCTACGGCCTCGACAAGGGCAAAGAAGACGAGCTCATTCTGGTGTTTGACCTCGGCGGCGGAACCTTCGACGTCAGCCTGCTCGAAGTGGGCAAAGACGACGACTTCAGCACCATCCAGGTGAAGGCGACTGCGGGCGACAACCGCCTCGGCGGCGACGACTGGGACAACCGCGTCGTCGACTACCTCATCAAGCGCTTCAAAGAGACCACGGGCGTCGACGTCACGAACGACAAGATCGCCAAGCAGCGCCTCAAGGAGGCCGCTGAGCAGGCCAAGAAAGAGCTCTCGAGCTCGACGAGCACGAGCATTCAGCTGCCGTACCTGTCGCTCACCGAGAACGGCCCCGCCAACCTCGACGAGACGCTGACCCGAGCCAAGTTCGAAGAGCTCACGAGCGATCTGCTCGACCGCACCAAGAAGCCCTTCGACGACGTCATCCGCGAGGCGGGCGTCAAGCTCAGCGACATCGCGCACGTCGTGCTCGTCGGCGGTTCGACCCGCATGCCCGCCGTCACCGAGCTCGTCAAGAAGCTCACCGGCGGCAAAGAGCCCAACAAGGGCGTCAACCCTGACGAGGTCGTCGCCGTCGGCGCCGCCCTGCAGGCCGGCGTGCTGAAGGGCGAGCGCAAAGACGTGCTGCTCATCGACGTGACCCCCCTGAGCCTCGGCATCGAGACCAAGGGCGGCATCATGACGAAGCTCATCGAGCGCAACACGGCGATTCCGACCAAGCGCAGCGAGACCTTCACGACCGCTGACGACAACCAGCCGAGCGTCGCCATCCAGGTGTTCCAGGGTGAGCGCGAGTTCACGCGAGACAACAAGAACCTCGGAACCTTCGAGCTCACCGGCATCGCCCCCGCGCCGCGCGGAATTCCGCAGGTCGAGGTCACCTTCGACATCGACGCCAACGGCATCGTGCACGTGAGCGCGAAAGACAAGGGCACCGGCAAAGAGCAGTCGATGACGATCACGGGCGGCTCGTCGCTCGCGAAAGAAGACATCGAGCGCATGGTGCGTGAAGCCGAAGAGCACGCCGCCGAAGACAAAGAGCGCCGTGAGAAGGCCGAGGTGCGCAACAACTCAGAGCAGCTCGTCTACTCGATCGAGAAGCTCATGACCGAGAACGCCGACAAGCTTCCTGACGACGTCAAGAGCGAAGTGCAGGCTGACGTGGATGCTCTCAAGACGGCCCTCGCGGGCGACGACGACGCCGCAGTGAAGTCGGCCTTCGACACCCTCAACGCCTCGCAGACGAAGCTCGGTGAGGCCATCTACAACGCCTCGCAGACCGAGCCGACCCCGTCGGCCGATCAGGAAGACGGCTCGTCGTCGGATGAGGATGTGGTCGACGCCGAGATCGTCGACGATGAAGACGAGCCGGCGAAGGACGACTCTGACAAGGACGCGAAGTAGTCATGGCGGCCAAGAAGCGCGACGACGACGAGCACGAGCCCGTCATTCGCGACAAGCGACGCATCGACCCTGAGACGGGCGAGGCGCGAGTGGTCGACGAGTCGCCACTGGCCGACGACGGCGCCCCCACCGACGCAGAATCGGTCGACGATCTGATCGCCGCCGAAGACGCCGACGTCGAGGTGTCTGAGTCGGGCGCCGGGCTGTCTGACGATCAGAGCCTCGACGCCGACATCGACCACATCTTGAGCGAGGCCGGGCAGCGCGAGATCGAAGAGTATCGAGACCGCGCCGCCCGAGCCGAGGCAGAACTGGCGAACTTCCGCACTCGCGTCGAGCGCGACCGCGCGGCGAATCGCGAGGCGGTCATCGCCGACGTGATCCGCTCGCTGCTGCCCGCGATCGACGATCTCGACCGCGCGGCCGCGCACGGCGACCTCGAAGGCAGCCCCCTCGAGCTCGTTGCGCAGAAGCTGCGGCAGGCGTTCGAGCGCTACGGTCTGACCTCGGTCGGAGTCGTCGGCGAGCCCTTCGACCCGGCGTTCCACGAGGCCATCGTGCAGCTTCCGAGTGCCGAGGCGACCACGCAGACCGTCGCAGACGTCATCGAGGGCGGCTACGCCCTCGGCGATCGTCTGGTGCGGCCCGCGAAGGTGGCTGTCTCGGTTCCGCAGGGGTAGGTGAGGCATGGCGAGCCAAGACTGGTTCGAGAAAGACTTCTATGCCGTTCTCGGCGTCACGAAAGACGTCACCGAGGCCGAGCTGAAGAAGGCCTATCGCAAGCTCGCGCGTCAGTTTCACCCAGACTCGAACCCGGGCGACGCGGCCGCCGAGGCGCGCTTCAAAGAGATCAGCGAAGCGCACTCGGTGCTGTCAGACCCCGCCCAGCGTGCCGAATACGACCAGTTGCGGGCGATGGGCTCAGGAGCCCGCTTCACGGCGGGTGGCGCTCCGGGCGGATTCGACGACGTGTTCGGCGGCATGTTCGGGGGCGCACCCGGCGGTCGACGCACGGCCCCCGGCGGATTCGACGACATCTTTGGCGGCATGTTCGGCAACGGCCGCTTCGGTCAGACGAGCGGCGGTTTTCGCGGCTATGGCGGGCCGACGAAGGGTCGCGATCAGTCGGCGAGCGTCACGCTCGACTTCATGACCGCCATTCAGGGCGACACCGTCACCCTCGAACGACCCGGCGGCGGCAAGCCCATTCAGGTGAAGATTCCTGCGGGAGTCGCCGATGGCCAGAAGATCCGCTTGCGCGGCAAAGGCGAGCGCAGCCCTGACGGCGGCGAGGCCGGAGACCTGGTGCTCACGGTGACGGTGCGCAAGCATCCCGTCTTCGAGCGAGACGGCACGCACTTGCGGGTCGATGTTCCGGTGACGTTCGTCGAGGCCGCCCTCGGCGCGACGATCGAAGTGCCCACGCTGGGCGGCGACCCCGTCAAGCTCAAAGTGGCGCCGGGAACCCCGAGCGGCAGGGTGCTGCGCGTCAAGGGGCGAGGGGTCGCCACCGCGAAAGGCACCGGTGACCTGCTCGCGACCGTGCAGGTGTCGGTGCCCTCGCACCTGAGCGCCGACGCGCAGAAGCACCTGCAGGCCTTCGCCGCCTCGGTGCCGAGCGACAACCCGCGCGACGAGCTGATCACCAGAGCACGAGGCTGAGAGAGGTGCAGGCCATGGACGAGAACAGCCCGATCTTCGCGATCGCCGTGGCCGCCGAGCTCGCCGGCATGCACCCGCAGACCCTGCGGCAGTACGACAGGCTGGGGCTCGTGTCGCCGACGCGCACGGCTGGTCAGAGCCGCCGCTACTCGATGCGCGATGTCATGCAGCTGCGCGAGATCGCCCGGCTCAGCGGCGAAGGCCTCAACCTCGAGGGCATCAAGCGCATTCTCGAGCTCGAGAACGAGGTGATCGCGCTGCGCGCGCGAGTGCGCGAGCTCGAGACCGCGCTCGCCGATGAGCTGCTGTCGCGCCCCGGCCGCCGCGTCTTCGCCGCTGGCGCCGAAGGCGACGTCGTCTCGATCAAGGCCGGCACGCGAGTGCAGAAGGCGAACCAGCTCGTCGTCTGGCGCCCCATGCGGCGCGGTTGACGTGCCCGGTGGTGTGAGCGCAGACCTCGACGCGCTGCTCGCGGGCCTTCGGCGGCGCCCCGACCTCGAGACCGCAGAGCTGCGCGCCTGGGATGCCGCCGACCGCTACCTGCTCGACACCGCAGCCCTGTTTCTCGCCACCCGCCCGGTCGAGGTCGTGGTCGTCGACGACACCCACGGAGCCCTCACGCTCGGCGCCCTCGCTCTCGGGGCACACCGAGTGCGCGTGCACCAAGACTCTCTCGTGGCCCAGCGAGCTCTCGTCGCCAATGCGGCAGGCGCGGGCGACTACTCGCAACATGCGCTCAGTGACGTGATGACGCCGGATGCCCGGCTCGCCCTCGTGCGCCTGCCGCGGTCGCTCGACCGCCTCGACGCGGTGGCACGCGAGCTGGCCGCTCGAGCGCACCCCGACCTCGTGCTCATCGCTGGCAACATGCACAAGCACATGACTCCAGCCCAGAACGAGGTGCTGCGCGCGAGCTTCGCGCAGGTCGAGGTGTCGCTTGCGCGGGGCAAAGCACGACTGCTCACCGCGCGCGGCCCGCGCGTGCTTGAGCCCCTGGCCCCGGCACGTGCCTTCGACCCCGATCTCGGGCTGCACGTGGTGGCCCATGCGGGGGTGTTTGCGGGAGCATCCGTCGATATCGGCACCCGAGCCCTGCTGCAGGCGGCCGACCAGTTGCCCGAGTACGGCACCGCGATCGACCTGGCCTGCGGGTCGGGCGTGATCGCCGCGGTGCTCGCCCGCCGGGCACCAGGCGCGCGCGTGATCGCGAGCGACGTGTCGGCGGTCGCCGTGGCGAGTGCTGCGCTCACCGCCGAGGCGAACGGGGTGGCTGTCGACACCGTGCACGATGACGCACTGTCGCAGCAGCCCGATGCGAGTGCCGACCTGATCATGCTGAATCCGCCCTTTCATGTGGGGGCCGCGGTGCACACCGGCGTGGCCCTGCGCTTGTTCGCCGACGCCGCGCGGTTGCTGCGGCCCGGCGGCCAGCTGTGGACCGTCTGGAACACGCACCTCGCCTATGCACCCGCGCTCGAGCGAGCAGTCGGCCCCACGCGGCAGGTGCGCCGCACTGCGAAGTTCACCGTGACGGTCTCACGAAAGCGGTGATCTCTCGGCGTCGTTCGCCGTGGGCGCACGCTCGTCGCGCTCGCTCTCTGGCATCTCACATCGCCGCGTCGTAAACTTGAGTCACACCGACTCAGGTTCAGCAACAGGAGCACACAATGGCCAACATGCAGGGCGCGCCCTCGAGCACCGACGAGCAGAAGTCTGCCCTCGAGCAGTACGGCGTCAACCTCACCGAGATCGCGCGGTCGGGCAAGCTCGACCCGGTCATCGGGCGTGACGCCGAGATTCGACGCGTCAGCCAGGTGCTGAGCCGTCGCACCAAGAACAACCCAGTGCTCATCGGCGAGCCCGGCGTGGGCAAGACCGCCGTCGTCGAAGGCCTTGCGCAGCGCATCGTTGCCGGCGATGTTCCAGACTCGCTGAAGGACAAGCAGCTCGTCGGCCTCGACCTCGCAGCCCTCGTCGCCGGTGCCAAGTATCGCGGCGAGTTCGAAGAGCGGCTCAAGGCCGTGCTGAAAGAGATCGACGAATCGAACGGCCAGGTCATCACCTTCATCGACGAGCTGCACACGCTGATGGGCGCAGGTGGCGGCGAGGGCTCGGTCGCCGCCGCGAACATGCTCAAGCCCATGCTCGCGCGCGGGGAGCTGCGCATGATCGGCGCCACGACCCTCAACGAGTACCGCGAGTACATCGAGAAAGACGCCGCGCTCGAGCGGCGCTTTCAGCAGGTGTTCGTGGGCGAGCCGAGCGTCGAAGACACGGTGGCCATTCTGCGCGGGCTCAAAGAGCGCTACGAGGCGCACCACAAGGTCACGATCGCCGACAGCGCTCTCGTCGCCGCGGCATCGCTCAGCAACCGCTACATCTCGAGCCGTCAGCTGCCCGACAAGGCCATCGACCTCGTCGACGAAGCAGCGAGCCGCCTGAAGATGGAGATCGAGTCGAGCCCCGTCGAACTCGACGAGCTCAAGCGCGCCGTCACGCGACTCGAGATCGAAGAGCTCGCACTCAAGAAGGAGAAAGACGAGGCGTCGAAGGCGCGGCTCGTGAAACTGCGTGAAGAGCTCGCCGAGAAGACGCAGCAGCGCGACGCCCTGCAGCAGCGCTGGGCTGCCGAGAAGTCGGGGCTCACCGCGGTCGGCGACCTCAAGACGAGGCTCAACGACGTGCGCATCGAGCTCGATCGCGCCATGCGCGAGGGCGACTACCAGAAGGCCTCGAAGCTCAATTACGAAGTGATTCCCGGCATCGAGCAGCAGCTCGTCGACGCCGAGAGCGTCGAGAGCGGGCCGCGCATGGTCAACGACCAGGTGACCGACGAAGACATCGCAGCGGTCGTCGCTGCCTGGACGGGTATTCCGGTCGACAAGCTCACCCAGGGCGAGACCGAGAAGCTGCTGACCCTCGAGGCCGAGCTCGGCAAGCGCATCATCGGGCAGCGCGACGCCGTCGTGGCCGTGAGCGAGGCCGTGCGCCGCACGCGGGCGGGCATCAGCGACCCCGACCGCCCGACCGGCTCGTTCCTCTTCCTCGGCCCGACGGGCGTCGGCAAGACCGAGCTCGCGAAGGCGCTCGCCGACTACCTGTTCGACGACGAGAAGGCGCTCATCCGCATCGACATGAGCGAGTACGGCGAGAAGTTCTCGGTCTCGCGCCTCATCGGCGCACCCCCCGGCTACGTGGGCTACGAGCAGGGTGGCCAGCTGACCGAGGCTGTGCGGCGGCGGCCATACTCGGTGATTCTGCTCGACGAGGTCGAGAAGGCGCACCCCGAGGTCTTCGACCTGCTGCTGCAGGTGCTCGACGACGGCCGGCTGACCGACGGTCAGGGCCGCACCGTCGATTTTCGCAACACCATCCTCATCCTCACCTCGAACCTCGGCTCGCAACTGCTCATCGACCCGTCGCTCGACTGGCCGTCGAAGGTCGCCGGAGTCAACGACATCGTGCGTCAGGCCTTCAAGCCCGAGTTCATCAACCGCCTCGACGACATCGTCGTGTTCTCACCGCTCTCGACTGACGACCTGGGGCAGATCGTCTCGCTGCAGATCGACCGTCTCGAACGTCGACTCACCGATCGTCGCCTGCAGCTGGCGGTGACGCCGGATGCCCGCACCTGGCTCGCCGAGCGCGGCTACGACCCCGTGTACGGCGCGCGCCCGTTGCGCCGGCTCATGCAGCACGAGATCGACGATGCTCTGGCTCGCGCCATTCTCGGGGGTCAGATCACCGATGGCGACGTGGTGCGCGTCGATGTGGCGCCTGGCGGAGACTCGCTCGCCGTCGAGCGCATGGATGTCCCTGAGCTGTAGTGCCTGACGTCAGGGCGCGAGCGCAGCGCGCACCGCGAGCGCGATGACGAGCGTGCCCCCGACGAGTGCCGTGACGCGCGCGCCGGTCGGCCCGGTGAGCACTCGCCCGACGACCGAGCCCGCAGTCGTGAGCAGCAACTGCCAACTCAACGAGGCGGCGAAGGCGGCGAGCACGAAGACGATGCGCTCGGGAGCCCCCGCATCCGCGGCGATCGTCGAGCTGCCGATGAGGGCGGCGAAGTAGATGATCGTGACCGGGTTGACGAGAGTGAGCACGCCGACGGTAACGAAGAGGCGTCGCGCCGTCACGCGCTTCTTCGCCGTGCCCGTCTTCTCATGCTGCACCTCAGCGGCAGCCACGGGGGCCGTGCGCCGCCGAAACGCCGGCCACGCCAGCACGATGCCGAGCACGATCAGCACGACCACCGAGACCCACCGCAGCGGCTCTTCGACGAGCGCGATGAGTGGTGCGATGACCGCTCCGGCCGTCACCGCCACCGTCGCGTAGATGCCGTCGACGGTCGCCGCACCGAAGGCTCCGCCCGCGGCGACCCTGGCTCCGTGCTGCGCCCCGAGGGTGATGAGCAGCGCCGCGATCGCCCCGACGGGAATCGCAATGGCATAGCCGGCGATGACCCCAGCAACGAGTGCGTCCAGCACGGTCATCCTCTCGATCGGGCCACCCGCGGCGCGACCGGCCCGTCGAGATTACTGCAGCGCGGGCACCACCTCGCGCTCGAACAGTTCGATGCCGCTCGTGTCGTAGGCGGCTTCGGCGAAGTAGTGGATGGCGTAGGTCATGCCGAGGGCTTCGCGCGCCCGCAGCTTCTCGATGACTTGCTCAGGAGTGCCCGCCAGCCCGCGCTCTGACCCCTGTCGCAGGTCGGCCACTTGTGCCGCGGCCCGTTCAGCGCCGACGAAGCGCGCCAGTCGGGCTTCGATCGCGTCGATGCGTTCTGCCACCTCGGCCTCATCGCGCCCGACGACGGTGTTGAAGTTCGACGACCGGGTGATCGCGTCGAAGCTCGTGCCGAGCCGCTCGCAGTGGCCGCGCAGCACGTCGCTCTTGTGGGTGAACTCTTCGGGCGTGCCGGTGAAGTTCGTGTACTGCGCATACTGCGCTGCGATGCGCAGCGTCACCTTCTCGCCGCCTCCGGCGATCCAGAACGGGATGCCCTGCTTCTGCACAGGCAGCGGCCGAACGATCGCGCCGTCGACCTGGTAGTAGCGGCCGTCGAGTGTCGCCGTGCCCTCCGACCACGCCTGGCGCATGATCTGCACTCCCTCGTCGAGCATGCGCAAGCGGTCGCCGATCTCGGGAAAGCCGTAGCCGTAGGCGTTCCACTCGTGCTCGTACCACCCGCCGCCGATGCCCATCTCGACCCGTCCGGCCGAGACGTGGTCGACCGTGGCCGCGACCTTCGCGAGGTACGCGGGATTGCGGTATCCCATGCACGTGCACATCTGTCCGAGGCGCACGCGCTCGGTGATGGCGCCGAAGGCCGCCATGAGGGTCCAGGCCTCGTGCGTCGCCTCGTCGCTCGGCACTGGCACGGTGTGAAAGTGGTCGTAGACCCAGATCGACTCCCAGGGCCCAGCGTCAGCGTGCTGGGCGAGACCCTTCATCACCCCCCAGTGCTCGTTCGGGTCGATCTCGACCAGGTCGTGCCGCCAGCCTTGGGGAATGAAGAGTCCGAATCGCATGACCCAACGCTACGCGGCGAATCGCGTCGCGGTGCTATCGTCGACCACATCATGGATACCTCGATCTTGATCCGGTTGCGCCGCCGCTGACGGCGAGCCGACGACCGACTCACCCTTTCGACGCGACTCACATCGCGAGTCTTCGCTCTGCTCGACCGTTCTTCCCGGTCATCGCTGTGTCAGCCTCTGTGCGCTGCGCAGCACCCTCTCAGCAGTGGAGCAGCCATGTCTCGTCGACGCCATTCATCGTCATCACCTCGCCAACCTGACTCCCGCGCCCCCCGTGCGGGTCACCCGCCGAGTCGCCGCCATGACCTCGGCCAGAACGACCTCATCGACCGTGCTGCCATTCAGGCGGTCGTCGAGCGCGTGGCCGCGACGCGCGGCCCGATCGTCGAGCTCGCGGCCGGGCTCGGCCGGCTCACGGTGCCGCTCGCGGCGCTACGGCGGCCGATCACCGCACTCGAGCTCGACCCTCGACGCGCTACGGCGTTGCGCGCGCGGGTTGCGGCGCACGTCACGGTCGTCGAAGGCGATGTGCTGCGCGCCACGCTGCCGACGTCGCCGTTCGTGCTCGTCGGCAATCTGCCGTTCCACCTCACGACCGCGATACTGCGGCGAATCCTCAGCGCCGATCACTGGTCGAGAGCGGTGCTCATCATGCAGTGGGAGGCTGCCCGCAGGCGTGCGGGCATCGGAGGTGGGAGCCAGCTCACGGCGCAGTGGCTGCCCTGGTTCGAGTTTCATCTTGATAGACGCATCGCGTCGACCGCATTTCGGCCGAGGCCAGCGGTCGACGCCGCGCTCTTGCTCATCGACCGCCGTCGGTCGCCGCTCGTTCCGGCGCACGGGCTCATGGCCTATCAGCGCTGGGTCGCGTCAGTCTTCGCGGTGCCGGGAACAGCAGCGATCGCGCTCGCGCAGGTCGACCGCGCATCACGGCGCCTGGCGCGCGATCGCTGCCGCCGCCTCGGCATCGACCCTGATCGACCCGTGTCTCGCATCACCGCAGAGCAGTGGGCGAGGCTGTGGGCGGAGCGCAGGGTGAGCGGTGAGTAGATGACGTCACGCTACGCGGGAACGCGTGCGGCGAGCACCCCTAGGAATGCGCCGATCCAGAGGCCGTTGTCTGGCCAGGCCCGGCCGGTCACGAGATTGCGATCGACGACAGCCGGGCCATCTTCGAACGTGCCGCCTCCGAGCTCAACATCGATCGCGAGTTCGGGGTAGGCCGACGAGGTGCGGCCGGCGAGGGTTCCCGCGGCGGCGAGCAAGAGCGGCCCGTGGCACAGCGCGGCAACGGGGGCGTCCTTCTCCATGAAGTGACGCACGATGCGCTTGGCGTCGTCGTTGTTGCGGATGAACTCGGGGGCACGGCCACCGGGCACGACGAGACCCACATAATCGTCGACCTGCACGTCGGCGAAGGCGAGGTCTGCCTGCCACGTGTGGCCCGGCTTCTCGGTGTAGGTGTCGAATCCGTCGACGAAGTCATGCACCACGAACTGCAGGCGCTTCTTCTCGGGGGCGGCGATGTGCACGTCAAACCCGGCCTCTTGAAGGCGGTGATACGGGTAGAAGACTTCCAGCGTTTCCGCGGCGTCTCCGGTCAGCATCAGAATCTTCTCGCTCATGGGGGCGACCTCTCTGTCTGGGTGGCTCGGTGGCCACGTCGGGGGCAGTCTTCGCTCTCGCGTTCACCCCGGCAAGGGCGCTTCGCACCATGTGAGAGAAGTCGCCGAAGTCGCCCGTCGCGCTCGTTGTGCGTGCGCGTAGCATGGCGTCGTGGCGAAGAAGTCGCGCATCGACTCGCCCACCGGCACGCAGTCGGTGGAGCGAGTTCTGGGCGCCCTCGAGGCAGTGGCACGCGCCGCGAACGGTGTCGAGATCGCCGACGTCGCCGAACGCCTGCGGGTGAGTTCTGCTACCGCGTACCGGCTCGTCGGTGTGCTGCAGCGCCAGGGCTATGTAGTGCGTGGTCCCGACCACCGCTATCGCCTCGGCAAGACGGTGGGCCTGCTGGGGCTGGCTTTGCAGCGCCAGGTGCTCGCCACGCCGCCGATTCGACGGCTTCTCGACGCCGCGCGCGCAGCGGCCCACGCCCCCGTCTACCTGACGGGATTCGTCGACGGCGACGTCGTGGTCGCCCACATCTCAGACTCGGTCGAGCACCCGCGCATCAGCCAGCTTCACGTCGGTTTCGCCGAGGCAAACCACGCGACGGCATTTGGCAAGCTCATGCTCGCGGCGAGCCCTGCGCTTGTCGAGCGCAGTGATCGCCCGGCGCTCACGCGATCGAGCATCACGGGCAGTGAACCGCTGCGCGAAGAACTCGCGCGCATTCGCAGAGATCAGCTCTCGGTCGAGGTCGAAGAGTACATGCCCAGGCTCGCCTGCATTGCGGCCCCCGTGCGGTCAGAGCGCGGCTCGACGATCGGAGCAGTGTCGGTTTCGGTCTCTGCCGATGACTTCGCGTCTCGAGCCGACGAACTCGAACGCGTGGTGCGTCGTACGGCTCTGCAGGTGTCGTCGGCCCTGCCCCTCGTCGAGGTCAGCGCGTGAGTTCTTCGCGGATGACCTCGACGAAGCCGTCGATGTCGGCCTCGGTCGTGTCGAAGGCGCACATCCAGCGCACTTCACCCCGAGCGCGATCCCAGTCGTAGAAGCGCACGCGCTCACGAATGCGGTCGGCCGCGGCGTTGTCGAGCACGGCGAACACGGCATTCGCCTGCGTCTGCTGGCTGAAGGCGAGCGACCCGGCGGGCAGCGAGCCGTCGGCGAGCATCCCTTCGAGCGCCGATCGCAAGCGGGCCGCCATCGCGTTCGCGTGCATCGCAGAACGGATTCCCAGCCCCTCGTCGAACAGCGTGAGCAGCTGCGCGCTGATGAAGCGCATCTTGCTCGCAAGCTGCATGTTCATCTTGCGCAGATACAGCAGCCCGTCGACGCGGTCGGGGTTGAGCACGACGACCGCTTCGGCGCCCATGAGGCCGTTCTTGGTGCCGCCGAGCGAGAGCACGTCGACCCCAGCGTCTGCGGTGAAGGCGCGCAGCGAGGTGCCGAGGGCGGCTGCGGCGTTCCAGACTCGTGCACCGTCGAGGTGCAGAGCCATGCCGTGCTCGTGGGCGAAGTCGGCGAGCGCACGCACCTCGACTGGCGTGTAGAGCGTGCCGAGCTCGGTCGTGTTGGTGATGCTGACGGCGAGCGGTTGCGCGCGGTGCTCGTCGCCCCAGCCCCAGGCCTCGGTCGCGACGAGCTCGGGAGTCAGCTTGCCGTCATCGGTGGGCACCGTGAAGAGCTTGAGGCCGCTCACCCGCTCGGGCGCGCCGCCCTCATCGCTGTGGATGTGCGCGGTGCTCGTCGCCACGACGGCACCCCAGCGCGGCATGACGGCGGTGAGGGCGAGCACGTTGGCGCCTGTGCCGTTGAACACCGGAAAGACCTCGGCCTGCTCGCCGAACTCGGCCTTGACGACCTCGGTGAGCCTCGCGGTGTACTCGTCTTCGCCGTAGGCCACTTGATGACCGCCGTTGGCGTCGGCGAGTGCGGCGAACACTTCGGGATGCACGCCGGCGTAGTTGTCGCTGGCGAAGCCGCGGCGGTTGGTGTCGTGAACTCTCACTCGATCATTCTCTCGTGCTCAGGTCGACGAGGGCGCCGTTGAGCTGCTCGTGCCCCACCGACCAGAGTGCGGCGCACGCGGCGGCGAGGTCGTCGACGGCACCCGGCTCGTCGAGCGCGCCGACGACGAAGGTGACGGCGGCGGCCGGCAGCTGCTTCGTGCGCCATCCGCTCGCGAGCGCCTGCATCCACATCTCGGCTGCCGCCTTCAGCGTGACGTAGTTGGCCATGCCCCACTTCGGTGCGGCGACGGATGCTGAGCTGACGATCGCCACACGCCCCGCGCTCGACGCTCCGAGGTCGTCGCGCAGCTCGCGGCTGGCAACTCGCAGAGTGGTGAGCACACGACGTTCGAGCCAGTCGAAGTCGTCAGGGTCTGAGCCGCCGCGCCACCCGCCCACGAGGTGCAGCAGCCCGTCGATGCTCGGCCGACGCCCGCGCAGCTCAGCCGCCCACGCGGCCACGGCCGACGGGTCGGCGAGGTCGACGACCGCGGTCTCTGCCGCATCCACGTCGCTCAGTGACTCTGCTCGCGACCCGACGGCCACGACGTGCGCACCCGCGGCGGTGAGGGCCGCGCACACGGAGCGACCCCCGACTCCGCCCGCGCCGGCGACGACGATCGTGCGACCGGCGAGAGCGTCGCTCACTCGCTCGTTCCGGTGATGCCCGCGGTCGACTCGATGACCACGGCCATCTTCTTCTGCAGTGCCTCGTAGAACATCGAGAGCGGAAACTCGTCGTCGAGCACCAGATCGGTGTAGCCCTTGGGCGGGCCCGCGAGCACCTCATCGCTCAAGCCGCGAGCCCAGGCAGACGCCGGGTGCGGGGTGAGCGTGCTCGAGACCAGCTCGTAGGCCTTCAGCCAGTGCACCATCTTGGGTCGATCGATCGAGGCCCAGTACAGGTCGTTGATGGCGTTCGAGAGGTCGACGACGACGTCAGGAACGGCATCCCAGTCGATGGCGAGCTGAGTGTCTGTCCAGTGCAAGACACCCTTCTGGTGCATCCACGCGAACAGCAGCTGACCGCCCACTCCGTCGTAATTGCGCACGCGGGTTCCGGTGATGGCGAACCGGAAGATGCGGTCGAAGATGACGGCGTACTGCACGAGGCGCGCGTGCTGCCGCGTGACGTCGTCGGTGTCGGGGTGCCGCCACAGCGCGACGGCTTCACGAAACGCCGTCAGGTCGCACCGCAGCTCTTCGAGCGAGTACAAGAAGAACGGCATGCGCTGCTTGATCATGAAGGGGTCGAACGGCAGGTCGCCGCGCATGTGGGTGCGGTCGTGAATCATGTCCCACATGACGAAGGTGCGTTCGGCGAGCGCCTGGTCGTCGAGCAGCTCGAGCGCGTCTTCGGGCAGCTCGAGCTTGGTGATCTCGGCGGCGGCGCGCACCACGCGACGGAAGCGGGCTGCTTCGCGGTCGGCGAAGATCGCTCCCCACGTGAAGGTGGGCAACTGCGCGGGGGCGCCGTCTGGTGCGCCCGCGGGCACGCGCGGCGTGACCGCGACCGATTCGGGAAACAGCACGGCCGAGTTGGTGTCGTAGCCGGCGGTGAAGTCGGCGAACCGCAGCCCGAGGTACAGCGGGTTGCGATAGTCGCCGGCTTCGAGGTTCGCCACGAACTCGGGCCAGATGATCTCGAAGACGACGGCTTCGACCAGGCGATCGGCCGAGCCGTTCTGCGTGTACATCGGAAAGACGACGAGATGCGCAACGCCGTCTCGGCGATCGCGCGCCGGGTGGAAGGCGTCGAGGGCGTCATAGAAGTCGGGCACGACGAAGCCGCTCTCGACCCAGCGCTCGAAGTCGAGCGCGCATGCCCTCAGGTAGCTCTCGTCGTGCGGCATGAGCGGGGCGAAGTGCCGCAACGCATCGACGATGGTCGCGACGTGCACGGCGGCGTCGGCGTGGTGAGCAGGCTCGGGGATGCTGCCGTCATGCACCTGCAAGGGTCGCAGCGACTCGGCCGCGGTCTTGAGGCGCGACCAGGCGGGGTCAGCGACGATCTCGGCGGCCGTGAGCGCCGCATCGGTCAGCGCCGTGCGGTCGACGGCCGCGCCGTCTTCGACGACCTCGGGCTCTCCGATGATGGTCGTCCCGGTGCTGGTGGTCTCGGTCATGGGTCCCTCCTTCGTCTGCTCGGGTGCCGGCGCAGCAGTGACAACTGGCCATCATCGAGCCTACGCAGGAGTCTGGGGGTCGTGGTTGCGAAGCGCGCACGAATCGTGCGTGCACGCTCAGTATCGCGCGTGGAAACAGCGCGCCGGTGGTCAGTTCTTGGGGGTCGCTCCGTATTGCAAGAAGACCACGTCGTCGTCAGAGCTCGAACCCCAGGCGTAGGAGACGGTGAGGGAGTCGCTCTCGAGAATGTAGACCTTCGCGTCGGTGCCGATGCCCGACTCTTGCACGATCGTGAAGCCCGACCCCAGCAAGGCGTCGAGGCCCTCCTGGGCGAAGCGCTCGGTGGTGTTCATCGCGATCGTGGCCGTGCCGTCTGAGGCACCCGAGAGGATGATCTCGCCGTTCGGCACCGGCAGCTCTGCTGGCCACGACGACGGCAAGGCCGCTCCACCGCCGAAGTCGATCTCGAGACCCGACTCGTTCTCGATGAGCTGCTCGATGCCACCTTCGACCAGGCCCTCGACGAGACCCTCCGTCAGTTGATCGAGTGGATTCGCGAAGCATCCCGAGAGCGAGACGGCGAGACTTACACTGATGGCGGCGGCTACTGCTGGCGTACGGCGCATGAGGGGGCTCCTGTCGTGTGCGTGCCTTACAGTGTGCCTCTGATACTTGCTGGGCGCCAGGGCGCCTCACGCAATCGCCAGACCGCAGTCGGCTGAGGGAGCACGAATGGCACCGTGGCCCCTCGTCGCGCGCACCGCAGTGCTCGACGCCCTCATCGAAGGCCTCACCCGCACTCCGGCGCGCTCTCAATTGCTGCGCGGCGCCACCGGAGTGGGCAAGACCACCGTCGCCGCGGCCGCCGCCTCGAGCCTCGCTGCGCGGGGGCGAACGGTGGTGCCCGTCGTGGCTCTCGACGAATTGCGCGGAGTGCCCTTGGGGGCTCTCGCGCCGCTGCTCGCCGTGGCTCCGACTGACGCGCCGGCGGGCACCGTCAGCGACATCAGCACTCGACTGGCCGACCTCATGACCCTCGTCGGGCGGCACGCGAGCGACTACCTTCTCGTCATCGACGACGCCCCGCTGCTCGACGAGGCATCGGCGGCCGCGCTCTATCAGCTTGTGCGCGTGTTCGGGGTGCCCGCCCTGCTGACGGCGCGCGACGAGCACGCCATGACCGGGCCCGTGGCGAGACTGCTGCACGAAGACCTGGTCACCGTCACCGAGCTCGAACCCCTCACGATCGACGAGACGCGCACCGTGCTGAGTCGCCGCTTCTCAGTCGACCCGAGGCCCGAGACCCTCAAGCGCCTATACGAGACCTCACGCGGAAACCCGCTGTTCTTGCGCGAGCTGGTGTTCGCGGCCGAGGCGGCCGGCGGCGTGCGCGTGGGCGACCACGGCGCCGAGGTCGACGCTGCCGCGGTGCCCACCCGCGTGCTCGACTCGGTGTCGGGGCGGCTGGCATCGCTCAGCGACGCCGAACGAGCGATCGTCGAGCTCGTGGCCGTCGCCCAGCCCTGGCCGCACGCGGCGTTCACCGCAGGTGAGGCCGACGCCGTCACCGATCTGCTCGACGCCGCCGTGCTCACGCCCGCCGAGCCGCGTGAAGCCGGCTATGTGCACTTGGCGCACCCCGTCTACGCCGAAGCGCTCGTCGCCCACATGACCGCTGTCGTGCGCGCCGAACGGCGTCGAACCGCGGCAGAGCGACTGCTCGCTCTCGACGAGCCGCCCGTGCGGTTCACCGCTCTCTGCCTGCTGCACGACTGCGGTGCCGAGGTGCTCGTCGACGACCTGGTGTGGGCCGCCGACTACGCCCATCGCGTCGCCGACCATCAGCGGGCGCTGCAGCTGGGCGAGGCTGCGCTCGCCGTCGCCGACGATGCCCGAGCTGCGCTCACGGTGGCCGCGTCGCTGAGCGCGCTCGCCGGTGACCCCGCCCAGGTCGACGCGGCGTTCGAACGAGCGGCCGCGCTCGCCGACGACGACGAGGCTCGTGCCCGCGTCGAGCTGCGGTGGGGGCAGCACACCGCCCTGCGTGCCCACGAACCGGCGACCGCCGTGGCGCGTGCCGCCGCCGTGCTGTCGACCCTCGACCCCGCGGCGGCGGCGCTCGTCACCCCCGACCTGGCCAAGTGGCGCCTCATGGCCGGCGATGCGAGCGCGCTCGACGGCGAGGCGGCCGCGCACTCGGCACCCACTGGCACCGCACCCGCCGGCTCCGCACCCACCGGCTCCACCCCCGCCGACTCGGCCGCGGCCCTCGGCGCCGCCATCGGCAACGCCATGATCGCCACCATGATGGGCCGAGTCGACGCCGCCCGCACGGCGGTCGACGCCGGGCGGCCCCTCGCCGAGCACTTCGCGCACGTGCAGCCGCACGCCGGCGATCTGCTCGACCTCTCGAGCTTTCTCATCCACGTCGCCGACGGCCGCATCGCTGAGGCGCAGAGTTTCGCCGAGCAGCGCAGGCTGCAACCATTCGCCGACTCGGCCGGCAACTGGTCGTACGCTCTGGCACTCATCCACCTGCACGGCGGCCGCCTGAACGACGCGCTGCCCCTTGCCCTGCTCGCCGTTCAGCAGTTGCGATGGCGAGACTTCACGGGGCTCGTCGGCGCGGCCACCGCGCTCGCCGCCACCGTGCACGCGCAGCTCGGGCAGATCGACGAGGCGCGACGACTGCTCGACCTCTTGGCGCCCACTCAGCGCGACGACGTCAAGGTCGTGCTGCAGACCGCCGAAGCCGAGGCGTGGATCTCGGTGCACCAGAACGACCCCGACACCGCGGTCGCGGGGCTCGCCCACGCCGTCGCACGAGGGCTCGAGCTCGGGCACCTGCTGCTCGCGAGCCTCGCCGCTTCGGTGGCCGTGCGCATCGGCGGAGCATCCGCCGTCGCCCCCATGGTGGCCCAGGGGGCGCCCGTCGCCGCCTCGAGGCTCATCACGGCGATCGCCGATCTCGCGGCCGCCATCGACGCCCAGGATGCTGCTGCCGTGATCGAGCTCGCCCCCACTCTTGACCGCGCGGGCCTGACGGCGGCAGCGCACGACGCGGTGGCGAGTGCGGTCGAGTGGGCAGACGGCGACCGGATGCTGCAGCGCCGAGCTCGCGTGCTCGCGGCAGAACTCGCGCGCGACGTGGTGCCCGTGCGCACGACCTCGAGCGCACGACTCGAGTACGGTCTCACCGAGCGCGAGTGGCTCATCGCGCAGGCTGCCGCACGGCGCGAGCGCAGCCGCGAGATCGCCGACCGGCTCGGAGTCTCAGTGCGCACCGTCGACAATCACCTGTCGAGCGTCTACCGCAAGCTCGGCATCAGCGGCAGGGGCGAGCTCGAAGAAGAGCTGCGCGGGCAGCTCTAGCGAGCTCAGTTCGACGACGTCGAGACGGTCATCTGCACGGTCGACGTGCCGTCGTCGCTCGGGCCGAAGATGTACGAGACGGCGTAGGTCTCGTTCGACGCTGTGTACGACTTCGTGCCGTCACCGAGGTCGAACACCGAACTCTCGGTGAATCCGTTGGCAAGAATCGCCTGGTACCCCGCCTCGGCGGCCTCGGTCGAGGCGACGCTGATCGATACCGAGAAGACGTCTCCGGCGGCGGCCGAGAAAAGAATCTGGCCATTCGGCGTCGGAACCTCTGCGGGCCAACTGGCCGGCAGGCTCGCACCCGTGCCGTTGATGTCGACGTCGACGCCGGTCTGGTTTTCGATCAGCTGCTCGACCCCGCCCTCGACGAGGCCGTCGACGAGTCCGTCGAGCGGGTTCGCGAAGCACCCGCTCAGAGCGAGGGCAAGGCTGAGACCGAGGGCGGCGGTGGCGGGGGCGGTGCGGCGCATGGGGGGCTCCTATCGATGACGTTCACGGGGCCGCGCAGAGCGCGGCGATGCTGTGAACTCAGCATGCCGCAGGGCGCCGGGCGTCGTCATGAGTAGTGATTACTCGGCGAGACTGCGCGGTGCCGCACTCAGAAGATCATCGGGCGGTCGTCGTCGGCGTCGCTCTCGAGGTCGACCACGACGGGCACATGGTCGCTCGGGGCGTCGCCCTTGCGCTGCTCGCGCTCGATGCGGGCATCCACCACCCGATCGGCGAAGCCCGGCGAGCCCAGAATGAAGTCGATGCGCATTCCCTCGTTGCGCGGAAACCGCAGCTGCTTGTAATCCCAGAAGGTGAAGCCCTCGGGCACGAGGGGGCGCACGACGTCGCTCAGTCCGGCCGCCTCGAGCGCGGCGAACGCCTCGCGCTCTTGCGGCGAGATGTGCGTCGAGAGGCCGGGGATGAAGCTCGGGTCGCCCATGTCGGCGTCGGTGGGCGCGACGTTGAAGTCGCCCGTCAGCGCGAGCGCCCCGCCGGGGTTGTCGCGCAGCCAGCGTGCGCTGTCGTCGGCGAGGGCGCGTAAGAACCGCAGCTTGTAGTCCATGTGCGGGTCGTCGAGCGCGCGGCCGTTCGGAACGTAGAGGCTCCACACCCGCACGTCGTCGATCGTCGCGCCGATTGCGCGAGCCTCGAGCGGAGCATCCGGACCCTCATGGCCCTTCGCGAACCCGGGCTGGCCGCTGAAGCCGACCTCGATGTCGGTCATCGGCAGACGGCTCGCAATGGCGACGCCGTTCCACTGATTGAGGCCGTGCAGCACCACCTCGTACCCGGCCGCCTCGAACGGCTGCATCGGAAACTGGTCGGGCTTGCACTTGATCTCTTGCATCGCCAGCACGTCGACGTCGGCATTCACGAGCCAGTCGACGACGCGGCCGTGCCGGGTGCGGATGGAGTTGACGTTCCAGGTGGCGATGCGCATGAGGTTCAGCCTACGAACTACAGTGAAGGGTGTGAACGAGGTGAAGGCGCAGCTCATCGAGCTCATTCGCGATGAAGCCGTGTTCCACGGCGATTTCACGCTGACGAGCGGCGCGAAGTCGAGCTACTACATCGACCTGCGGGCCATGAGCCTTGATCATCGGGCCGCACCCCTCATCGGGCAGGTCATGGTCGACCTCATCGCCGACATTCCCGACATCGCCGCAGTCGGGGGGCTCACGATGGGCGCCGACCCCATCGCCGCGGCAGTGCTGCACCAGGGCGCCGCCCGCGGAACGACGTATGACGCCTTCGTGGTGCGCAAAGCGCCGAAAGACCACGGGCGCGGCAAGCAGGTCGAAGGCCCCGACGTGTCGGGCAAGCGCGTCGTCGTGCTCGAAGACACGTCGACCACGGGCGGGTCGCCGCTCACTGCGGCGCGCGCTCTCGAGGCGGCCGGCGCGACGGTCGTCGCGGTCGCCGTCGTCGTCGACAGGGCGACGGATGCTCGCCGCGTGATCGAGGAAGCCGGGTATGAATACCGCGCCGCTATCGGCCTGAGCGATCTGGGGCTCGCATGATCGACGAGCGCGACCCCGGCACCGACGACACCAACTCGGGCGGATTCGACGCCGACGAGTGGTTCCGCTCGCAGTTCGGTGCGCCCGAGCCGCAGCCCGAGTCTGCGCCGCCCGCGCCGCAGTCGCCGGGCTCCACTCCCGAACCCGGCCCGCTGCTGACCCCGCCACTGCTCCCCCCGCCTCTCGCGCCGCCGCCTCCGCTCGTGGCGCCACCGCTCCAGCCGCCGCCCACGCTGCCTCCCGTTGCCGCACCCCCGCCAACGGGGTGGCCAGCGCCTGAGTCGCTAGCGTCACAGCCGCCAGCACCTCAGCCGTCAGCACCCGAGCCGTCAGCGACCGAACCCGTGGAGGTCGTGCTCGAGCCGACGGAGGCGATGCCCGCGATCGACCAGGCAGGGCGACCTGCTGGTGACGCGGCGACCGAGCTCATGCGCACGCCCGAGGAGGGCGGAGCGCTCGACGAGCTGTTCGGTTCGGAGAACTTCAGAGAGTTCGACGACGAGCTCATCCCTGCCGCGCCGCGGTCGACGCGCAAGGGCGGTGCCGATGGCGAGGGCACACCGCCGCGCGCGCCGCTGACGAAGAACCAGAAGGTGCTGCTCTGGATCGCCGGTTCGCTCGTCGCGCTGCTTGCTCTTGTCGCCCTGTTCTTCGTGGGCACGCGCATCCCCGACCTTCTCGGCCCGGCTCCGGGAGCCGAACCGACGCCCACTCCCACCCCGACCCCGACCCCGACCGAGGTGGAGCGGCTGGTCGGTCCGGTGCCTCCTGGCGATTACCGCTGGGACGAGTTGTGGGGCGGCGAGTGCCTCGAACCGTATGCGAACGCGTGGCAAGACGAGTTCACGGTGGTCGACTGCGGGGTGCCGCACACCGGTCAGTTGGTGGCGAGGGCTCCCTTCCCGCTGCCTGAGGGGCAGGCCGAGTTCGGACAGTACCCGGGCGAAGAAGCGCTCGCTGCGCAGATCGCGATTCTGTGCAGTGCTCCCGGCGTGATCGATCTTGCCGCCGCCGGCGCTTTCACCGACATTCAGCTGCAGGGAGCGTTCGCGGTGACGGAAGAGCAGTGGGATGACGGCCTGACCGACTTCTTCTGCTTCGTCAGCAGGTCATCGGGAGAACCGCTCACGGGGTCGCTCGCGATTCCGCCGCCCGCACCTTGAGCGAGCCGTCGACCTGGTTCGGCGCGCTCGAAGGCGACCTTACAGCTCGACTTCGACGGGTTCGGTCGCGACGAGCTCGTGCACTCCCGCGAGAATCTCGTCGGGTCGGAACGGGTACTTCGCGATCTCGTTGTCGTCGCTGATGCCGGTGAGCACGAGCACCGTGTGCAGGCCGGCTTCGATGCCGGCGACGATGTCGGTATCCATGCGGTCGCCGATCATGGCGGTGTTCTCACTGTGCGCGCCGATGCGGTTCATCGCCGAGCGGAACATCATCGGGTTCGGCTTGCCCACCACGTAGGGGTCTTTGCCGGTGGCCTTCGTGATGAGCGCCGAGATGGCGCCGGTCGCCGGCATGGGCCCTTCAGCACTCGGGCCTGTGGCGTCGGGGTTCGTCGCGATGAACCGGGCGCCCTGGCCGATCAACCTGATCGCTTTCGTGATCGCGTCGAACGAGTAGTTGCGGGTCTCGCCGACGACCACGTAGTCGGGGTCGGTCTCGGTCATGATGAAGCCAGCCTCGTGCAGCGCCGTCGTGAGGCCGGCTTCGCCGATGACGTAGGCGCGGCCGCCCGGTATCTGGCTCGCGCAGAAGTCTGCTGTCGCGAGCGCCGATGTCCAGATCGACTCCTCCGGCACGTCGAGCCCTGAGGCGCGCAGCCGGGCGGCGAGGTCGCGGGGGGTGAAGATCGAGTTGTTGGTGAGCACCAGAAACGGCGTGCCCGTGTCGCGCCACTGGGCGATGAGCTCGACGGCACCCGGCAGCGGAGTGTTCTCGTGCACGAGAACGCCGTCCATGTCGGTCAGCCAGCACTCGATGTCGCGACGGTCAGCCATGCGGGTCAGCCTACTGGCGTGATGTTTCGGGTTCGGTCTCGGTCGGTGAACGGGATGCTCACCCGTTGTCTGCGCGCCGCTTCAGCACTGCGCGCACGATGAGCAGCGCAGCGCCGAGCACGACGATGGCCGCCGCGATGCCGGCGATGAGCGGTACGAGGTCGTTCGAGCCGGTGAGTGCAAGTTCGATCACTGCACCACTCTAGCTCTGCTGCAGCGGCGGGTTCGGGGCTCGTTCAGTCGCCCCCGAAGGGCCCGTTGAGGCGCAGCGCTGCGATCGCGATCGCGTCGGCGCTCTCGTCGATGCTGATGCTGCGTCGGCCGAGCGCGTGGGCGGCGGCGGCGGTGGTTCCGCTGCCGGCGAAGGGGTCGAGCACCCAGTCGCCTTCGCGGCTCGAGGCCTGCACGATGCGGCGCAGCACGCCGAGGGGTTTCTGGGTGGGGTAGCCGGTCTTCTCGGCACCGTTCGTCGCGACGATCGTGTGCCACCAGACGTCGGTCGGCAGCTTGCCGCGCGCCGCTTTCTCGGCAGTCACGAGGCCCGGGGCCATGTAGGGCTCACGGTCGACGGCGCTGCTGTCGAAGTAGTAGGTCTGCGGGTTCTTCACGTAGACCAAGATCGTGTCGTGCTTGGTCGGCCAGCGCCGTCTGGCTTTGGCCCCGTAGTCGTACGCCCAGATGAGTTCGTTGAGAAAGCACTCGCGGCCGAAGAGCGCATCGAGCGCCACCTTCGCGTAGTGCGCTTCGCGCCAGTCGAGGTGCACGTAGAGCGTGCCGTCGTCGCGCAGCAGCCGGCGAGCTTCGATCAGCCGGGGTGCGAGAAAGCCCCAGTAGTCGGCGAACGTGTCGTCATAGCTGCTGAGCGCTTCGATCGTGCGGGCGTAGGTGGTGCCCGAGAACCCCAGGTGCGCGCCGTCGGGGTCGCGGGTGCTGCGAACCGTGGTGCGACGCTGCGTGCGACCAGTATTGAACGGAGGGTCGAGGTAGATCAGCTGCATGCTCTCATCGGGCAGGCCGGCCATGACCGTCAGGTTGTCTCCGTGGATGAGCAGGTCGGGGCCGTCGGGGCTCCACGAGGCGGCTGCAGCAGACGTGCTCATGCACTGACGTTAACAGGGGTGCACACGCGCTGTGCGCAGGGCGGCGCGGGTTCTCAGCTCGCGATCTGCGTCGCGGGCTCGGTGCGATACCGGCGCCCGCTCGGCGCGCGCCAGTCGAGCGCACCACCACCGGCCTGGCTGACCTGCCAGGCAGTCTGATGCTTGAGTCGGTGGTGTGCCTCGCACAGGTGCGCGAGGTTGTCATGTCGAGTGGCGCCCTGGTGCTGCCAATCGATCGTGTGGTCGATGTCGGCCTGAGCTGCTGAGCGACCGCACCCCGGAAATCGGCAGGTCTCGTCGCGCACCCGCAACCACAGCTTCAGATCTCGCGGCACCGCGTATCGGTCTCTGCCGACCGAGAGCACGGTGCCCGACTCGGGGTGAGTGAGCAACCGCACGAAGCTCGGTGCGTGGGCGGCGAGCCGGCGAGCGACGTCGTCGGCGATCGGGCCATAGCCTTCGAGGTGAGCAGCAGCAGGCGCGGGAGTCGCGCCGCCTGCCTGGGCGGGCGGCGACGTGTCGGGGCCGATACAACCGCTACTCGCGCGGTTGAGCAAGGTGAGGGCGGGCACCGTGACAAGCACCGTCGCGCGAACGCCCGAGCCGACTGCGCTGCCGCGCACGACTCCGTCGGTGAGGAGGTCGGCCAGCACGTCGGCGCGACGCTGCGTGAGGGTGCGTGCATCGTCGGCGGCAGCGAGGCCGGTGGCGATCTCAGTGATGCGGCGGTACGCGCCGATCGCCTGCTCGGCGGGGAGATGAGCAGTGAGCCACGCCATGCCGTCGCGGCCGGGCTCGACGAACACCGAGCGCGACTCTTCGGCGACCCGACGACGCTCGGAGATCGAGGCGGGGTGCTCGCGCTCGCGAAGTGCTCGCGCGCGCTGTCGGAAGCCGGCTGGAGTGCGCGACTCGGCGAGCGGCAGGGCGGAGGCCTCGAACGCGGCCCACGACTCGTCGGGCAGCGAGCGCGCCTCATCGATGAGGATGCTCGCGTGCCGGTATGACACGACCCCCGAGCGCAGCGCCTCGAGAGTCGTCGGCAGCGAATGCACGAGTGCCGCGCTGTCGGCGACAAGCTGCTCAGCCTCGCGCTCACTGATGCGCGTCGCCGTCGCGAGCTCACTCGCGGCGACACGGCGAGCAGAGACCGTCGGCGACCACGGTCGACCCGGCCCCGATCGCGCAGGGCCCTCGGCCGCGAGCGCGAGCCGGTGCACCTCGTCTATCGCGACGGCTCGATATGCCGAGAGCGATGCCATGAGCCGCTCGACTTCGACGATCGAGTCGAGCACTGTGCCGATCGCGGTGTCGACGACGGCCGCGGCCGTGCTCGGCACAGACGCGGGTGCGTCGAGTGTCGTCGGCCACGGCCCATCGAGGGCCCTCGCGGTGCGCGCGGCATCGGGTGCGGGGGTGGTCGACATGCCAGTAGTCAACCGTGCACCACCGACATTGCGACGGCAGCGGAGCAGGTCGACACCTCGCTGTGGAAAAGGTTCTGATCAGGGCTTTTGTGAGGGAGCGGAGCGCTCTGGAGCGGAGCCGGAAGCGGAAGCGGCGGGGTCGGTGAGAGCAGAGGGCGTCGCAGCGACGGGCTGGTCAGAGCGAGCATCCACCGCCCGTCGCCGGGGCGACCGCAGCAGCACCGCCAGCAGCATGAGCGTGACCCCGATCGCCGCGCTGTAGGCCGGAGTGAATCCGCCGATGAGAATCGTCACCACACCCGCGATGCCGAGCAGCACCTTGAGCGCCGCGAGCCACGGCCCCACCGGGGCGGGCACGACGCGTTCGCCGCGCCGCTCGATCCACGCCACCCCCATCACGATCGGAATCAGCAGCAGCGCCACCGCGATGAGGAACGGCGGTCGGCTCTGCCACCACTCCTCGCTCAACGGCTCAGGGAACGGTGCCCCCGAGATCACCAGCACCACGGCCAGAATCACGATGACCGGCACATGCCACAAGTAGATCTGCATCGCGTTGCGGTTGATCGCGTCACTCAGCCCCGCGAAGGTCTCGCGCTCGGCCAGGCGCGACAACCACGGGCGCATCCACGCGAACAGCAGCACCTGCCCGACACCGAGCACGAGAATCGCCGCCGTCGGAGGGTTCAGGTTGTCGTACATGTCGGTCGAATAGCCGACGATCGTCGTCAGAAACAGCAGCACCCCGAACGCGCCGATGCCCGCGACGAGCAGCAGCCACCGCCGACGCCAGTCGAACCACCCGTCGGCGAGACAGAAACCGAGCTGCTGAATGAACACCCACACAAACAGCAGATTCAGGGCTCCGATCAACGGCTGCGCGGTGAGCAGCGAGACGGTGTCGACCACCATGACCCCGGCGAGCATCCCGAACAGCGTCAGCCACGGAGCCCGCTCATGCAGGCGTGCCATGAACGGCACGAGACCAGCGCAGCCCAGGTAGACGGCCAAGAACCAGAGCGGCTGACCGATGCGAAAGCCCACCTCGGTGAGCACCGCGTCTGGCAGGCCGACCAGGGCGAGAATCGCGAGCGTGATGCCCACGAGGGCGAGCGGCAGCAGCGCCGGCCTCGCCAGCCTGGCCACGCGGTCGCGCACGTAGGCGCTCGCCATCACCCCGCGATCGCGTTGGCGGCGCCACGCGAGCAGGCTCGAGAAGCCGCCCATGACGAAGAAGAGCGGCATGACCTGCACGACCCACGTGCTCCAGGCGAAGATCGGATGCCCGTCGAGCGAGTTCGAGATAGCGAGCCCGTCGGTCTCGACCGTGATGCCGGCCATCATGACGTGCAGCCCGACAACGACGACGAGGCAGGCGGCACGCGTCAGGTCGACGGCACGGTCTCGGGTAGCGCTGGCCATGATGTCATCAGAGTACGTGACGGCAGTGCGACGGCATAGGCGCAGAAGGCCCCTAGCCTGGAGCCATGACCGTCGAGCCGGGCCCCGGCGACCCCAGCCACGAGGTGACGACGCACGGCGTCGGCCCCTGGCAGGGCGAGTGGCCGACAGACCCGCGCTACGACCCCGAGCTGCTGGCGAACGGCGACACCCGCAACGTCATCGACCGCTTTCGCTACTGGAGCATGGAGGCGATCGTCGCCGACCTCGACGCTCGCCGGCACCCCTTTCACGTGGCGATCGAGAACTGGCAGCACGACCTCAACATCGGCTCGATCGTGCGCAACGCCAACGCCTTCCTCGCGCGTGAGGTGCACATCGTCGGCCGCCGCCGCTGGAACAAGCGCGGCGCCATGGTCACCGACCGCTACCAGCACGTGCGGCACCACTCCGACATCGGCGAGCTCGTCGCGTTTGCTCGCGAGAGCGGGCTGCCGATCGTGGCGGTCGACAACGTGGAGGGATCACGACCGGTGGATGCTGCGCCCCTGCCGCGCGCCTGCATCCTGCTCTTCGGGCAGGAAGGCCCGGGCCTATCGCCCGAAGCGCTCGCCGCCGCCGACGAGGTCATCGAGATCACGCAGTACGGGTCGACGCGCTCGATCAACGCAAGCGCGGCCGCGGCAATCGTGATGCACGAGTGGGTGAGGGTGCACGCGGGCTCGTGACGAGCATCCGCCCACATCACCGTCTTGACGGCGCTCGCCGCAGCCGATGGACTGGCACCATGACCGCGATCACTGACGATCTGCCCGCGCAACTGATTCACTCTGAGCACGAGGGGTGGCAGGCGATGACTCGCGGCGAGGGGGGAACCCACTCGTTCAACGCCATGTTGCCTGACGCGATCATGGTGTTTCCAGGTTCGCTTATTGAGCGTGGCGCGGTCATTGTGGCCCTTGATGGTGTCGTCTGGAGCGAATACACGATGAGCGATCAGCGGGTCGTGCGCCTCGGCGACCGGGCCGCGATGCTCGTCTACCGCCTGCGCGGTGTGCGCGAGCGTCAGCCCGTCGACCTGTGGGCGTCGACGACCTACGTCTATCACGAGGGCCGCTGGCGCGTCGGGGCGCACCAGCAGACGCCCGCAGGCGACTAGGGCGCGCGACGGGCGGGCTCCATGAGGTCGCGCCACGCGCCATCAGCCGCAGACTCGCAGACCGCGCGCGCCGCCTCGCTCGGGCAGATCGTCGCCCCAGCGGGGCGGTGAGCGAGAAGGCTCAGGATGCCCGCCTCGAGCTCGCGATCGACGGGCCGAACTGCCCGAGTGCGGCAGGCCTCGCTGCACCAGCGCACCGCGTGCCAGTCGCGCGCCCACCGAGCGCGCCACTCGATGCGTCGGCCGCACGAGGCGCACACCCTGTCGGCGCGCTCGTCGGTCTCGGCGCGCTCTCGCTGACGACCCATGCCGTCAGCTTGCCCGACGCACCTGCTACCAGGCTTGACGTTCGCGACCGGCTCGAGTGGTCACTAGTTGTTGCAACCCTTGGGTGAAGCGGCAACAACTGGCAACTCGGTGAGGGGTGGCGCAGCTAGGAGCGCGAAGCTCGAGCGTCGCGTGAGCCTCCGCGGGCGTCGCGCGCGAGCAGCAGCCCGACGCTCGCGATGACGAGCACGGCCGCGGCGGTGCCGCCGAACAGCAGTAGCTGCCCACCGGCCTCGTAGGCGAGGCCCGAGAGCGCGGCGGCGACAGTCGCGGCGACGAGGCCGATGCCGCGCAGCAGCCCCTGGGCCGAGCCTGCGCGCGCGGGGTCGACGGCGTATGCCATGGCGGCGGCCGCACCGATGAAGGCGAGTGCTTGCCCCGTCGACTCGACGAAGCCCATGCCGGTGGCGATGAAGGGGTTGCCGACGAAGCCGTAGAGCAGCACGATCGGCAGCAGAATGGCGAGCCCGCGCCAGTAGGCCGAGACGCCGCCGCGCCGGTCGGCCATGCGGCCGGCCCAGCCGGCGACGATGACGTAGGGCACCGCGAACAGTGCGTAGCTCGCCGCGGTGAGCAGCGGCCCGGCGCCGATGTCGGCCATGAAGCGCGGCCAGATGCCGTCGTAGGCTCCCGTCGGCACCATGACGGCGGCGTAGAGCAGCACGATGCCGATGATGCGGGGCGAGCGCAGCAGGTCGAGGCTCGAGCGCGGCGCACCCGCCCCGAGCCGCAGCGCGCCCCCGGCGTCGGTGCCGTCGAAGCCCATGACGCCGGCGGCGATGCCGCCTGTGGTGGGATGCGGGTCGTCAGCGAGCGAGGGCGACGACGCCGCCTCGCGAAACCCGGCGAGCACTGGAGCGACGGCCGCGAGCACGACGACCGCCGAGACGGCGAGGATGGCCGAGGGGCTCGCGACAGAGATCGCGACACCCGAGGCGAGAGGCCCGACGGCGATGCCCGCGAGCTCGGCCGCACCGAGTCGGCCGAGCAGCTCTCCGCTGCGAGTGGGGTCGCTGCGCACGAGCAGAGCACTCGCGGCGATGACGAAGATGCCGAAGCCGAAGCCGCCGAGCCCGCGCGCGGCGATGAGCTGCCAGCCCGCGATGGCGGCGGCGCTGAGGCCGAGCGAGACGGCGACGAGCAGCACGCCGCCGACGGCCATGAGCCGGGCATGCCCGCGGTCGGCGAAGGGTGCGACGAGCAGCTCGGCGATGAGGGCCGCGCCGAACCCGGCCGCCGCGAGGTAGCCGATCTCGGCGGTGCTCACCCCGAGGCTGCCCTGCAGCGACGGAATGAGCGGAAAGATGACGAACGAGGCCGACGACAGAATCACCATCGACACGACGACGCTCGGCAGGAGGCGTCGCCCATCGTGCTGCGTCATGGCATTCCCTTGTGTTGTCCAGGAGCAGAGTTGTCCAGGTGGACAATAACCGTATCACCGCTTGTCCGAGTGGACAACGCGGGCCGCCCTCGGCCTATGCTCGACAGCGTGGCAGAGCGCAAGACCTCAGACGAACGCCGCGACGACATCGTACGCGCGACGTTGCGCATCGTCGCGCGCAAAGGGTTCGCGGGCGTCACACTGCGAGAAGTGGCGACCGAGGTCGGCGTCGTGCACGGCCTGCTGCGGCACTACTTCAGCTCTCGCGATGAACTCGTGGCCGCGGCCTTCGATGCCGCCGTCTCGATCGAGCTCGCGAGCGATCGCGAACTGCTCGACGGGCTCGACCCCGTCAGCGCCCTCGCAGGGTGGCTCGCGGCCACCCCCGAAGACCACTACCGAGTCTGGATCGACGCGTGGAGCGAAGCCCCCCGCACCCCCGCGCTCGCGGCCGCGCTCGACCGGCATCACCGTGACTGCGAGCGCATCCTCACCGAGGTCATCGAACGAGTGGTGGATGCCGGGGCCGGCGCGAGCGCCGACCCCGCGGCCGACTCGCGACTGCTCACCGCCGTCGCCGACGGGGTGGCCGTGCAGCACCACGCCGTCGGTGCCATCGGAGTCGATGAGGCGAACGCGATCGTCTTCGACCTCGCCGAGCAGCGGCTCGGCCTCGAGCCCGGATCACTCGCGCAAGCGAACCCCGTGCCCGCCAGGGGCCAATGGGCCGGCAACCCGCCCCGATAGACTGAGGCGCAACCCCTCCACCACTTCGAAGGGACCACCATGCCTGCCGTTGTCATCATCGGCGCCCAATGGGGCGATGAAGGAAAAGGCAAGGCCACCGACCTGCTTGCCGGTCGCATCGACTACGTCGTCAAGTTCAACGGCGGCAACAACGCCGGCCACACCGTGGTCATCGGCGACGAGAAGTATGCCCTGCACCTGCTGCCGAGCGGCATTCTCACCGAGGGCGTCACCCCCGTCATCGCCAACGGCGTCGTCGTCGACATCGAGGTGCTCTTCGGCGAGCTCGACGCGCTGAGCGCTCGCGGCGTCGACGTGTCGAAACTGCTCATCAGCGCCAACGCGCACGTCATCACCTCGTACCACCGCACGCTCGACAAGGTCACCGAGCGCTTTCTCGGCAAGCGTCAGATCGGAACGACGGGGCGCGGCATCGGCCCGGCGTACGCCGACAAGATCAACCGCGTGGGCATCCGCATTCAAGACCTGTTCGACGAGAACATCCTGCGGCAGAAGGTCGAGGGTGCACTCAACGTCAAGAACCACCTGCTCGTGAAGATCTACAACCGACGCGCGATCATGGTCGACGAAGTCGTCGACGAACTGCTGGGCTATGCCGACCGCCTGCGGCCGATGGTGGCCGACACGGCCCTCGTGCTGCACCAGGCACTCGAGCGCGGCGAGACGGTGCTCTTTGAGGGCGGCCAGGCGACCATGCTCGACGTCGACCACGGCACCTACCCCTTCGTCACCTCATCGAGCTCGACGAGCGGCGGCGCCGCCACCGGCTCGGGCATCGGGCCGAACCGCATCGACCGCGTCATCGGCATCGTCAAGGCGTACACGACTCGCGTCGGCGCCGGCCCCTTTCCGACCGAGCTGTTCGACGAGTCGGGCGAGTTCTTGCGCAAGACCGGCTTCGAGTTCGGCACGACCACGGGTCGCCCGCGCCGCTGCGGCTGGTACGACGCCCCCATCGCTCGCTACACCGCCCGCGTCAACGGTGTCACCGACTTCGTGATGACCAAGCTCGACGTGCTCACGGGGCTCGAGAGCATCCCCGTCTGCGTCGCCTACGAGGTCGACGGCCAGCGCGTCGACGAGGTGCCCGTCTCGCAGAGCGACTTTCATCACGCGGTGCCGATCTACGAGAACTTCGCGGGCTGGACAGAAGACATCACGGGCGCGCGCAGCTTCGACGACCTGCCGAAGAACGCGCAAGACTACGTGCTCGCCATCGAGGCGTTGAGCGGCGCACGCATCTCAGCCATCGGCGTCGGCCCCGCCCGCGACGCCATCGTCGTGCGCCACGACCTGCTGAGCTGAGCGTGACAGCACACGACCTGCCGCAGACCGTGCTCGAGGGCTATGGAGTGCGGCTCGAGCCCTACCGCGACGAGCACCTCGCGGGCCTCACCGAGGCTCTCGGCTCCGCGGCAGTCTTCGCGGGCGGGTGGGGCGGCGGACCAGCGGGCACGCGCACCGGAGCCGAGTTCGCTGCCTGGCTGCCCACGTATCTGCCCATCGGCCGAGGCAACACCTATGTCGTGCACGACGACGCCGGCGACGTCATCGGAACCTCGAGCATCGGCGACATCGTGCCCGCCACCGAGTCGGCCCACATCGGCTGGACTGCCTACACGCCGCGTGCTTGGGGCACCCGCGTCAACCCTGCCTGCAAGCTGCTGCTGCTGAGCCACCTCTTCGACCACGGCTACGGTCGTGTGAAGCTGCAGGCCGACGTGCTCAACGACCGCTCACGGGCAGGCATCGAGAAGCTCGGTGCGCAGTTCGAAGGCATCGCGCGCCGTGACCAGCAGCGGGCTGACGGCTCATGGCGCGACGCGGCGGTCTACTCGATCACGATCGACGACTGGCCGCGCGTGCGAGCCGCACTGCTCGCGAGGCTCGGCTGAGCGAACCAGCTAGGCGACGGCCCCGAACCAGACAACCCCGAGCCAGACCCCTGCCGTGACGGCGCCGATCGCCACCCCCACGCTCAGCAGCCAGTCACCCGCGGTCGCATGATTCTCGCCGGGCTCTTTCGGGCGGCGCAGTGACAGCAGGTGGGGCTGCGACGGGTGGGGCTCCCAGAACGCTTCACCGCGAGCGTCGACTCGGCCGAGTATGGTGCGTTGCGGGGCGGCACGCAGCATGAGCACGAGCGGGGCGAGCCCCATCGCGAGAAACATGATGCCGATGAGCAGCCCCGACCAGTCGGCGTAGAGGGCGAACGAGCGAAAGAACGTGACCGAGAGGCTCACGAACAGCGCCGGCCAGGCGAAGGCGAGCATCGACGCGCCGAACCCCTGGGCGAGGAGCGAGCCGATGAAGACGGCGGCGAGACCGCCCAGCACGCTCGTCGGCGTGAACGCGACGATCGCGTCGGTGCACTCGACGGCGATCTCGTATGGCCCGCCGCGAGCGCAGAAGCCCACCAGGTCTGAGAGAGCGGTCACCGACTGGAAGAGCAGCGTGATCGCGAGCGCTCCGCTGAACCAGCCGAACGCCGAACCGAGCACCCGCGTGGCGGGGTGGTCGCGCCATGTCGTGCGCGAGCGAGCATCCGTCGTCATGGCGTCACTCTAGAGGGTGGTGGCCGCCGTGAACCAGACCGAGCCGAGCGCGATGCCGAGCGACGCAGAGGCGGCGACGATGCCGAGACTCAGCAGCCAGTCGGCGGCCGACGGCGGGTTCTCGCCCGGCGGCGCGGGGGGAGTGCGCGCCACGATTCCGGGGCGGCTGAGATGCGCATCAGAGAAGGGATGCCCGCGCACGTCGACGCGGCCGAGCACCAGTCTCTGCGGCGCCACCGGCAGCACCACGGCGAGAGGCGCGATCGCCACGAGAGCGAACAGCACGGCGATGATGAGCCCCGACCAGTCGCCTCGCTCGACGAACGATCGAGCGAACACTCCGCCGAGGCTGAGGAACACGGCGGTCCAGGCGTAGACGGCCACCGGGGTGCCGAAGCCGCGCGTGAGCAGCAGGCTCGCACCGACAGCCACCAGACCGCCCAGCTCGGGCCAGACCAGAAAGGCGTCGATCGCATCAGTGCACTCGACGGTGATCTCGAAGGCTCCGCCGCGAGCGCAGAACCCGCCGAGGTCGCTCAGCGCAGCCGTGGCCTGCACGAGCAGCGTGAGCGCGAGCGCCAGCCCGAACCAGCCGAGGGCAGACCCGAGCACCCGCGGGGCGGGGTGGTCGCGCCACGCCGTGCGCGAGCGAGCATCCGTCGTCATGGCGACACTCTAGAGCGCCGCCGACGTCGTCACCGCGGGTCAGGCTGGCTGGGCCTCAAGCTCGCGCCGCGCCTGCGCTCGCCGCACGAAGCGGGCGAGCGGAAACTCACGAGGCCAGTGGCGCAGAATCGTGTAGAAGCCGCGCGCGAAACGCACGAGCGCGCTGCCATCAAGGCTGAGCGGTCGAGACGACACCGGCAGCGTCAAGCGGTGATCGAAGACGATCTCGTGCCCCGGCCCGAGGTGAATGCTGAGATCCATGTCGTCGTGCACCCTCTGGTCGTTCCGGCAGAACTCGTCGCGCACCTCGAGCCACACCGCTCGCCGCATGGCCAGCGCCGAGCCCCAGAGCGGCGGGTGACCGAGAGCGAGGCCCACGAAGAAGAAGTAGGCGCGCATGTAGAAGCTCGACGCACGACGACGCGGGGTGCCGTCGTCGTCCATCGCGACACCTGAACCGGTGACTGCCGCGGCGTTCGGGTGACGCTGAAAGGCCTCGCAGACCGAGGCCAGCCATGTGACCCCCGGCACGCTGTCTGAGTCGAGGCGCGCGATGATGTCGCCCTGGGCCGAGTCGTAGCCGGTGGCGCTCGCCGCCGGAATGCCCACCACGGGCTCGCGCACCACTCGAGCGCCGCGATACGACGCGAGCACGCCGCTCGCGTCATCACTCGCGTTGTCGACCACGATGACTTCGAACGCCGGGTAGGTCTGCAGTGCGAGGGCGTCGAGGCACCGCTCGAGATACTGCCGGTCGTTGCGAACCGGAATGACGACCGAGATGCGGTCAGTCGGCAAGGTGCGATGCATGAGTGATCCCTTTCTTGAAACGAAAAGGTGATCCGCCTCACCAGTCACTCAACGGCGTTCGCGACGGCGAGACAACCCCCCTGCCGCGATGGCCGAATGTCGCTATACTGGCGCGCCCGCGAGTCGGCAGTGAGCGATACGCTCAGAACATGGATGACGCGGCCCACGACGAACTGGTGTCACTGCGCCGCAGCATCGACAACATCGACGCCGCACTGATTCACCTGCTGGCCGAGCGATTCAAGTGCACCCAGCAGGTGGGCAGGCTGAAGGCCGCCACCGACATGCCGCCGAGCGACCCCGAGCGCGAGAAGACGCAGATCGCCCGCCTGCGGGCACTCGCCGAAGAAGCGCACCTCGACCCGGCCTTCGCCGAGAAGTGGTTCAACTTCGTCGTCGCCGAAGTCATTCAGCACCACGAGCAGATCGCCACGACCGGGGCGATCTCGACAGACGCTTCAGAGGGCGACTAGCGCATTCGAGACATCACGCTGCGCACCGGGTCGTAGCGTCGGCACTCGGCAGTAGTCTCTCGAGGTGACCGGCACTTCGCTTGCAGCTTCCCCGCCCACTGGCAACGCCTGGGTCGCGATTCAGTTCACCCTCGCGGGCGTCGTCTGGGGCGCGAGCTTTCTGTTCATCGCGCTCGCGCTCGAGGGGCTCTCGCCCGTGCAGGTCGCCACGGGTCGCACGCTGTTCGGAGCGATCACGCTCGGGCTCATCGCCCTCGTGACTCGCGATCGCCTGCCGCGATCGAAGCGGGTGTGGGGCCACCTCGCACTGCTGTCGGTGACCTTCGCGGTCATCCCGTACCTGTTGTTCTCGTGGTCGCAACAGTTCGTCGCCTCGGGGGTCGCGAGCATTCTCAACGCCACCACGCCCATCATGACGGCGCTCATCGCGGGGCTCGCCTTTCGCATCGAGAAGCTCACGCGCGAGCAGCGGCTGGGCATCGCGGTCGGCCTCGTGGGCGTCATCGTCATCATCGGCCCGTGGCAGGGCTTCGAACCCGGTGCCGGCGGCATCGCGCCCTATCTCGCCCTGCTCGGCGCGACGGCCTGCTACGGCTTCAGCCTGTCGTACATGCGCCGCTATCTGAGCGACACCGGCCTGAGCGCGATCATGATCTCGTTCGTCATGATCGGGCTGGCCGCGGTATGGATGCTCATGCTGACGCCGATCATCGGCGCCGACCCCGTGCAGCTCACGCCGACCGTGGTCATCGCCATCGTGCTGCTCGGGGCGCTCGGCACGGGCCTCGCATACGCGTGGAACCAGAACGTCATCCGAGCCTGGGGGCCGACGCGGGCTGCGACGGTCACCTACATCTCGCCGCCCGTCGGCGTGCTGCTGGGCGTGCTCATCCTCGGCGAGGTGCTCGTGTGGAACGAGCCCGTGGGTGCGCTGCTCGTCATCCTCGGCGTGCTGCTCGCGCAGCGGAGGCTGCGGCTGCCGGGTCGCGGCGCGACACCACGCGATGCATGACCTCGAGCGCCACTGAACCGATCAGGCTCGCGCCGACGGCGACCATGATGAGCTCGAGCGGCGGGGCTCCCAGCTTCAAGAAGTCGGTGACGATCGGAATAGCGAGCAGCACGGGCAGGCCGAGGTAGGCCGCGACGACGACGAGGCTCGTCACGAGCGTGAACGGTCGAGACAAGATCACGAGCACCCACAGGGCGGTGAGGGTAAGCGTGATGACGGCTGCGGTCTGCACGACGGCCGCCTCGTGCCCGCCGAGATAGGCGTAGGCGACGACCGAGATGAGCGTGCCGCCCACCACGAGCCCTGACGGTATGCAGAACTGCGCAGCCCGGCGCAGAAAACCCGGGCGGTAGCGCTGAATGTTCGGCAGCAGGGCGAGCACGAGCGCCGGCAGGCCGATCGTGAGCCCGTCGACGATCGACAACTGGCGCGGCAAGAACGGGAACGGCCACAGCAGAGCCCCGAAGACGACTGCGAACAGAATCGCGTAGGTCGTCTTCGACAAGAACAGCTTGGCAAGACGCTCGACGTTGGCGATGACTTGCCGACCTTCGGCGACGATGCGCGGCAGACGACTGAACTGGCCGTCGAGCAGCACGAGGCGCGCGACGGCGCGCGTGGCCGCCGCACCCGACCCCATCGCGATGCCCATGTCGGCGTGCTTGAGCGCGAGTGCGTCATTGACGCCGTCACCCGTCATCGCGACCGTGTGGCCAAGCCGCTGCAGCGAGAGCACCATCGCCTTCTTCTGCTCGGGGCTCACCCGCCCGAACACACGGTGCTCGGCCATGACCGCATCGAGCTCGGCCTCGTCGTCGGGCAGTCGGCGCGCGTCGTATCCGGGGCCGTCGTGCAGGATGCCCGCCTCACGCGCGACCGCGGCCACGGTGCGCGGGTCATCACCCGAGATGACGCACAGCTCGACCTCCTGCTCGCGAAAGTAGCCGAGCGTCTCGTGCGCGTCCTCGCGCACCTTCTCGCGGAACGACACGAGGGCGACAGCGCTGAGCGCCCCGGGAAGGTCGGGTTCGGGCAGGCGCTCGCCCTCCGGCGGGTCGACCGGGGGGTCGAGCACGACGTCGGTGCGCGCGAGCACCACGGTGCGCTCGCCCGCGGTCGCGCGCTCGGCGAACCTGGTGAGGGCATCCTGAGCATCGGGCACGTCGGCGAGCACGATGTCGGGGGCTCCGAGCACCCAGGTTCCGCGCGCGGGGCCGTCGGCGAACGAGACGGCGCTCCACTTGCGGCGGCTCGAGAACTCGATCGCGCGCACCGGCTGCTCGACGGGCACGGCCGTGAAGCGCTCGACGAGCGCGACCGAGGTGGCGTTGGCGTTGCGGTCGGCGCCCATCCAGGCGAGGGCCGCCTCGGCGGCCGGGTCGAGGTCTGAGCCGGTGAGGGTCTCGACGCCGTCGAGCACCATGCGGCCCTCGGTGAGCGTGCCGGTCTTGTCGAGGCAGAGCATGTCGACCCGCGCAAGGCCCTCGACGGCAGCAAGCTCTTGCACGAGCACCTCGTGGCGGGCGAGCTTCACAGCGCCGACAGCAAGGGCGACGCTCGTCATGAACACGAGACCCTGCGGAATCATGGCGATGAGGCTCGCGGCCGAGGCCACCGTCGCGTCACGCCACGCACCCGTCGCGATCGCGGCCTCCCAGCCGCCGACCGCCTGCATCTGACCGTTGACGACGAGGGCGCCGACCGGCAGCAGCAGAATGGTGATCCATCTGATGATCTTCGCGATGCCGCTGCGCAGTTCGCTGCGCACGAGCGAGAACTGCTTGGCCTCGGCCGTGATGCGGGCCGCGTACGAGTCGGCGCCGACCCTGATGACCTTCGCGAGCCCGCTGCCCGCGACGACCGTCGAGCCCGACATGAGCTCGCGCCCCGTCGGTGAGGCGACCGGGTCGGCCTCGCCAGTGAGCAGCGACTCGTCGATGTCGAGCCCGTGGGCTTCGATGACCTCGGCATCGGCCGTGACCTGGTCGCCCGCGGCGAGCACCAGAATGTCGTCGAGCACGACCTCGCCCACGCGGATCTCGATGACCTCGCCGTCGCGTAGCACCCTGGCCCTCGGTGCGTTGAGCACCGCGAGGCGACTGAGCGTGAGCTTCGCGCGGAACTCTTGCGCGACACCGATGACGACATTCGCGATGACGAAGAAGCCGAAGAGCGCGTCTTGCCAGTAGCCGAGCACGAGCAGCAACGCGAAGCTGCCGCCGACGATGAGGTTGAACAGCGTGAACAGGTTGGCCTGCATGATGCGCCAGAACGAGCGGCCCGTGTCGCTCGGCATGACGTTGACCTGGCCGAGCTCAGTGCGCGAGCGAACCTCGGCGAGAGTGAGGCCCTGGGCGCTGTTCTTGCCTGTCGTCGTCACTCTGGCGAGCCTAGCGCGGCGTTGCTATGCCGACGATGAATGGCCGACGCGGGGGCCGAAGCGCGCGGGCAGGGTGTCGCGGTGCGCGTGGGCGAGCTCGGCGAGCGTGATGGCGAAGCGGTCTTGCACCTCGAGTCCGTCGATCTCGGCGTCGGTGACGCCGATGCGCAGCACGGGCACGCCGCGCCCCTCGGCCAGGCCGCGAAACTTGACGTCGTCTTCGCGAGCCACCGACACGAGGGCGCGAGCCTGAGATTCTGAGAGCAGGGCGGCGAGAGCATCCACCCCGTCGCGTTCCATGAGTTCCATGAGCCAGACGCGCGCACCGAGACCGAAACGCAGCACCCCTTCTGCGAGCGTCGCGAGCAGGCCGCCCCCTGAGAGGTCGTGCGCGCTCGTCACGAGGCCCTCTTCGGCGGCCGCAGCGAGCAGACCCGCAAGGTTGCGCTCGGCGGCGAGGTCGACCCGCGGCGGCAGACCGCCGAGGTGACCGTGCACGACGTCAGCCCACACCGAGCCGTCGAGCTCGTCGCGCGTCGTGCCCAGCAGGTAGAGGTTCTCGCCCTCGTCTTGCCACCCCGACGGCAGGCGGCGGTCGACGTGGTCGATGACGCCCATGACCGCGACGACGGGGGTCGGGTGAATGGGAACATCGCCGGTCTGGTTGTAGAACGACACGTTGCCGCCGGTGACGGGGATTCCCAGCTCGAGGCACGCGTCGGCGAGACCCGTCACGGCCCGCTCGAACTGCCACATCACGTCGGGGTTCTCGGGGCTGCCGAAGTTGAGGCAGTCGCTCACCGCACGGGGCACGGCGCCGCTCGCGGCGACGTTGCGGTAGGCCTCCGACAGTGCGAGTTGCGCGCCGACGTAGGGGTCGAGCTGGCAGTAGCGGCCGTTCGCGTCGGTCGCGAGGGCGACGCCGAGACCCGACTCTTCGTCGATGCGGATCATGCCCGCGTCGTCGGGCGTCGCCAGGGCCGTGTTGCCCATGACGTAGTAGTCGTACTGGTCGGTGATCCACGCGGTGTCGGCGAGGTTCGGGCCGGCGAGCACCTGCAGCGCCTGAGCGCGCAGGGCCTCGTCGTCTGTCGGGCGAGCAAGGCGCGCGCTCGAGTCGGCCTGCAGTGAGTCTTGCCAGGCGGGGCGCGCGAAGGGGCGGTGGTAGACGGGGCCGTCGATCGCGACCGTCGTCGGGTCGACGTCGACGATCGTCTCGCCACGCCAGTGGATGACGAGCCGACCCGTGTCGGTGACCTCGCCGAGCACGCTCGTCTCGACATCCCACTTCGCCGTCACGGCGAGAAACGCCTCGAGCTTGTCGGGGTGCACGATCGCCATCATGCGCTCTTGGCTCTCGCTCATCAGAATCTCTTCAGCGGTGAGCGTGGGGTCGCGCAGCAGCACGGCGTCGAGATCGATGACCATGCCGCCATCGCCGTTCGACGCCAGCTCAGAGGTGGCGCACGAGATGCCGGCTGCGCCGAGATCTTGGATGCCCTCGACCAGGTCGCCGCGATACAGCTCGAGGCAGCACTCGATGAGCACCTTCTCGGCGAAAGGGTCGCCGACCTGCACCGCGGGTCGCTTCGTCGGGCCGCCCTCACTGAACGTGTCGCTCGCGAGGATGCTCGCGCCGCCGATGCCGTCGCCGCCCGTGCGTGCACCGAACAGCACGACTTTGTTGCCGACACCGCGCGCGTTCGCCAGGTGCAGGTCTTCGTGGCGCAAGGCCCCGACAGCGAGCGCGTTGACGAGCGGGTTGGCCTGATACACGGCGTCGAAGACGGTCTCGCCCCCGATGTTGGGCAGCCCCAGGCAGTTGCCGTAGTGGCTGATGCCGCTCACGACCCCCGGCACGACGCGAGCCGTGTCGGTGTGGTCGATGGCACCGAAGCGCAGGGCATCCATCACCGCAACGGGGCGCGCGCCCATCGAGATGATGTCGCGCACGATGCCGCCGACGCCCGTCGCCGCACCTTGGAACGGCTCGATGTAGCTCGGGTGATTGTGGCTCTCGATCTTGAAGGTGACCGCCCAGCCCTCACCGATGTCGACGACCCCAGCGTTCTCACCCATGCCCACCATGAGGTGGGTGCGCATCGCGTCGCTGACCTTCTGGCCGAACTGCTTCAAGTGCACCTTGCTCGACTTGTACGAGCAGTGCTCGCTCCACATGACCGAATACATGGCGAGTTCGCCGCTCGTGGGGCGACGACCGAGCAGGTTCTTGATCTCGGCATACTCATCGGCCTTGAGGCCGAGCGCCTCGAAGGGCTGCACCTTCTCAGGGGTGGCGGCGGCGTTCTCGACGGTGTCGGGAGCGGGAATCTGCGGAGGGGTGGGCACGATGCGGATGCTCCAGAATCGAGGGCGAGCCGGTTGCTTCGATACTATCCGCGCCTAGGCTGGTGCTCGTCGCCGACCGCCGTCCGGCCGAGAGCCCGAGGAGCCCCCGTGAACGCTCGCACCATCTGGATGTATGCCCTCATCGCGCTGCTCGTCTTCATGGGCGCGATGTTTCTCGGCGCCGCGCTGAACTCATGATCGTCACAGCGCTCGCGCGCACGGTCGTCGATGACGACGTCGTCGAGATCGTCGAGATCGCCGACGTCGAACTGCGGTCGTGGATCGAGCTGCTCATCGTCGCCGGCATCGCGGTGGGAGTGGCGCTGCTGCTCATGCTGCTGCTCGAGCTCGTCGTGAAGCTGCTGTCGATTCGGCACGCCTGGGCGGCGCAACTGGCCCGCGAGACGCGACCCTCGGTACGACTGCTGCTGCTCGTGGCCGCGATCTGGGTCGCCATCGACATCGCGGCACCGGTGACGCCCCTGTCTGCCGTCGTCGACCGGGTGCTGACGCTCGGCACCATCGCCCTCGTCGCCTGGCTCGTGGTCGAAGCAGTCGACTTCGCCTTCGCCGCCGCCCTCATTCGATACCCCATCAACGTCGAGAACAACCGCGTCGCCCGCCGAGCCCGCACCCAGTTGGAGTTTCTGCAACGCCTCTCGCTGGTCGTCATCGTCATCGTGGCCGTGAGCGTCGCCCTGCTCACCTTCCCCCAGATGCAGGCCGTCGGCGCGAGCCTGCTCGCCTCGGCCGGCATCGCGAGCATCGTGGCCGGCCTTGCCGCGCAGTCGACGCTCGCCAACGTCTTCGCCGGGTTTCAGATCACCTTCAACGACGCCATCCGCGTCGACGACATCGTCATCGTCGAAGGCGAGTGGGGGCGCATCGAAGAGATCACCCTCACCTACGTGGTCGTGCGCATCTGGGACGACCGCCGACTGGTCGTGCCGTCGACCCACTTCACGACGCAGGCCTTCGAGAACTGGACCAGAACGGGCAGCGAGCTGCTCGGCTCGGTCGAGTTCGACGTCGACTGGCGGGTCAGCACCTCAGGCATGCGTGAGCGCTTGACCGAGATACTCGACGAGTCGCCCCTGTGGGACAAGCGCGTGTCGGTGCTGCAGGTGCTCGATGCGACCGGCGGGCTCATCCGCGTGCGCATACTCATCAGCGCCGGCGATGCGGGTGCCCTCTTCGACTTGCGCGCCTATGTGCGCGAGCAGATCGTCGACTGGGTGCGCACCGTCAACCCCGCGGCCATTCCCCGCACGCGCGTGCTCATGGTCGACACCGAGAAGCGGCCGCGTGACAGCGGCGACGGCTCGGCCAACAAACAGCTCTTCAGCGGCACCCCAGAGGCCGAGCAGCGCGCGCAGCAGATGATGGCGCCGTCGGCCGACCCGATCAGCCCTTCGGAATCGGCGGGCCCAGCATCAGCAGCACGGTGAACAGCACCACGACCGCGAGCAGAATGAGTGCCGCCAGCAGGTAGGGGTGGTTGAGCATCCACCGCACCAGACGATCGAACCAGCGCTGATCACGCGGGTCGTCCGTCGCCTCGCGACGCCAGTCGCCCTCGAGCCTGCCGGTGCGGTGCGCCCAGATGTCGAAAGGAATCGTCGCGTAGGGAATGATCGCCGTGATCACCGCGACCGTGCCGAGGCCGACGCCCCATCGCTGGTTCACTGCCGTGAGCACCGCCGTGGCGCCATAGGCGAGAAACACGAACCCGTGGATGCTGCCGCCGATCGTCACCGCAATGGCCAGGTCAGCCGTGGCGCGAAGAATGAGGCCAGTGATGAGCAAGGTCCACGTGATCGCCTCGGCGATCGCCACGATGCGATAGAGCTTCTTCGGGGTCATGCACCTATTCCATCACCGGGAGGGCGACACCTCGTGCAGCGAGGTGCGCACGCACGAGCCCGTCGACGCGTTCGTGCAGATGCTCTCGGTCGGGCACACGCTGCAGCAGCACGTCGAGAAGCCCTGCGCCCTCGACGAGAGCCGTGAGGTCGGCAGCAATCACTCGAGCTGCGTCAGGGTCGGCGGGCAACAGCGCGCCTAGGGCGGTCGAGAGTTCGTCGTCGATATGCACTCGAGCGGCGTTCAGTGCCGGCTGCACTCGAGGAGCGACCTGAATGAGGAAGGAGTAGTACGCCAGAGGGCTTGCGATTGCCGAGATGCTCTCGACCGCGTCGACGTAGTCGTCGACGAGACGGTGGGCGAGAGCGAGCGGCGTCGCGGGGCGAGGGCGCACTGGGTCGACGAGCGAGGTAGAGAAGAACCGCTCGATGACCGCATCGAGCAGGGCCTCTTTGTTCTTGAAGTGGTGGTACAACGCGCCCTTCGAGAACGGAACCTCGTCGAGAATGCGGTTCAGGCTCGTGCCGTCGTAACCCTTCTCGAGAAAGAGCCGGAAGGCCGCATCGATGATGCTCGCTCTGGCATCTGACATCTACTTCTCCTCGTCAGTCTCTTTGCCCACTGGCTTTCGCCATGACGTGCACGTCGAAGTGCTGCAACGGCACCACGCCGAGACTCGTGAAGCCCCAGCGAGCGTAGCGGTCGACGTTGCCGGGGTTCTCAGTCTCGAGCCTGACCCCCCACGAGCGCCGATCACGCCACGCGCGGGCAACGGCGTGCTCGACGAGCTGCCTTCCGACGCCGAGCCCGCGTGCCGATTCGGTGACGCCCACGGCAACGAGCACATGGTGGGGATTCTCGGGTGCGAGCCGGCGCGAGGCGAGGTCGGCGTCATTGAGGTGCTGGAGCGCCCCTGGGGCGAGGCGCGGGGCGAGTGCGAGAAAGCGCACGCCAGAGATCAGTCGAGCGATGACCGATCGTATGGCTCGAGCCGCGGTGCCGCGCTGCGGATCAGCAATGAGGGCGGCCCCAATGATCGCGCCAGCGCGCTCGGCGAGCACGAGTTCGCCGCCGGACTGCAAGGTGCCGACGATCGAGGCGCCAAAGATCGCCTCGCGCGAGGCGCGGGGGTCACTCGCCGCGTCGGTCGCCACGACGATGAGGGGGTCGTGCATGAAGGCGGTGGCCAGCAGCTGTGCGGCCGCGTGGCGCTCGTCGCGCTCTGCCGGACGCACCGTGACGGAAGGGCCGGTGTGGCTCACGGGCCCGTGTCGGCGCTGTGGTCGATGGCGAAGGCGAGCACGACTTTGATCGCGAAGAGGGCTGTCATGAACAGGAGCACCATGGTCGCCTCGGGCGTCATCGCGGTCGCACCGAGCACGACGACAACCCCCATGCCCGCTACCGGCCGTTGCAGGCCAGTTGCTTTCAGTAGCACCACGGCCGTGGCTGCGGCGATCGTCAGCGCCCATGCGACGAGAGCCGGAATGATCGGCAGGTCGAGCAACAGGGCAACGACGAAGATGTGCACGTGCACGACGAGAAACACCGTGCGTCGCAACGCGCTTGCCGCGTAGTGGTCGTTCGTGCTGCGGGTGAAGTTCGCGATGGCGCCCGCTGCAATGTCAGCGACGAGCAGCCCGGCGAGCACCGCGCGCCAGGGTTCGACTGTCAGGAATGCCGGAAGGGCCGCAAGCACCGCGACGGGCATAGCGAGTGCGATGAGTGTCAGCGATGCGGCCGATTGGCGCTCGCCAAAGACGTCGTGCAACGCCGAAGGGATGCGGAAGGTTCTCATGGCACCAGCATACCGACCGGTCGGTACTTGTCCAGCTATGTCAGCGTATGCCAGCATCACCACACACAACTCAACGGCTCTGTCATGGCTACCGTGCAACCGCGTCGCAGCGAGTACTGCTTCCGCTGGTGCGCTTGCACCCCTTCTCTGAGGTGACCCATGACCCATTCCTTGCCGATCGGCTCTGACGACTTCGAGCGCATGACCGCCGCGTTGACGGCGGCGGTGCGCGAGCATCCTGCCCTCACGGGCCTCGTCTTTCTCGGCTCGAGCTCGCACGCCGCCGCCTCGAGGCGCGACGAATGGTCAGACCACGACTTCTTCGCACTCGCCGCGCCCGGAGCGGGTGCCGCTGCTCGCCGCGACCTCGACTGGCTGCCAGACCGCGAGCGCCTCGTGCTGACAGCGCGAGAAGGCGAGATCGGCTTCGTCGCCGTGTACGACCACGGCCATGTGCTCGAGTTCGCGCTCGCCGAGCCGGGCGAACTCGCGGGCGCGCTCGCCGAAGAGGCCACCGTCGCGGTCGACGATGACGAGGGCTCGACGGCGCGGTTGATCGCCCAATCGCAAGCGCGCGCCGCCAGCCTGCCGACCGGCGATGCCCTCAATGACACGAGACTGGTGCTCGTCAAGCTGCTCATCGGCACCGGTCGGCTGCGACGGGGCGAGACGATCAACGGTGGCCAGTTCATCAGGCAGTGGGCGGTGAAGCACCTGGTGCTCGCGCTGCGAGCCCGCGCGCAGGAACAGGGCGGTGAACCTGCTGGCCTCGAGCCGACGCGGCGTTTCGAAGCGACGTTTCCCGAGATCGCGGCCGACATCGAAGCAGCGATCGCGCAGCCCGCCGAGCGCGCAGCGAAGAGTCTGTTCGAACTCACGCGCCGAGAGCTCGAACCCGAGTGGAACGAGTTTCCGACAGAAGCGGCAGACGCGATCGCTCGTCGGCTCGGGTGGTGAGCTAGCGCAGCACCGATGCAGTCAGCACGCTCGTGAAGAAGGTGAGGCCGTCGACGCCCGAGCGCATGGCGGCGGGGGTGTCGGGGCCGAAGCCCGGCTCGACGGCGTGCTCGGGGTGCGGCATGAGGCCGACGACGTTGCCGCGCTCGTTGCGTAGTCCCGCGATGTCGCGCAACGAGCCGTTCGGGTTCACGTCGAGGTAGCGGAACGCCACGAGACCCTCGCCTTCGAGCCGGTCGAGCGTCGACTCGTCGGCGATGAAGCCGCCCTCGCCGTTCTTGAGCGGAATGGTGATCTCTTGGCCGAGCTCGAAGCCGTTCGTCCACGCCGAATCGGTGCTCTCGACGCGCAGCCGCTGGTCACGGCGGATGAAGTCGCCGTGGTCGTTGCGGATGAGCCCGCCCGGCAGCAAGTGCGCCTCGACGAGTATCTGAAAGCCGTTGCAGATGCCCAGCACGGGCATGCCATTGTTCGCAGCGTCGATGACTTCGGCCATGATCGGTGAGCGTGCGGCGATCGCGCCGGCGCGCAGATAGTCGCCATAGCTGAACCCGCCAGGCAGCACGATCGCGTCGACGCCCATGAGGTCGTGCGTGCCATGCCAGAGCTCGACGGGCTCGGCGCCCGCGAGACGCACGGCGCGCTGCGCGTCGCGATCGTCGAGCGAACCGGGAAAGGTGACGACGCCGACGCGCACTAGCGGGTCTCTCCGGCCACGCCCGCACCGTCGACGTGCACGCTGATGACGTCTTCGATGACGCCGTTGCTCAGCATGTCGGCCGCGAGCTGCTCGACCGTGGCCATCAGCTCGGCGTCGACCTCGCCGTCGATGTGCAGCTCGAAGCGCTTGCCGATGCGCACATCGCTGATCGCCTCGTGGCCGAGGCGGTGCAGTGCCCCCGCGACGGCCTTGCCGGCCGGGTCGAGCAGTTCGGCCTTGGGCATGACCTCGACGACGATGGTGGGCACGATGGGCTCCCTGCGGATGAGTCGGCGGGTGGATGCGCCCAGTCTATCGACGGGTCAGAGGCCCCTCGCGTCAGCCCTCGAGCAGGTAGTCGGCGCGATCGAGCGTCGCCGCGATGGCGGCCGCGTTGCGCTCGTCGGGGCCGAGTGCCCAGGCGCGCGCAGCATCCGGTGCCTTGCCGAAGGCGATATGGCGCGCGATCAGCCGCTCGTGCCTCGTGTCGTCGTCGAGCACGATGCCGACGCTCAGATCGAGCAAGGGTGAGACGCGCTGCCAGCCGTCGCGCGGCAGCAGCAGGTAGTTGCCCTCGACGACCACCGTTGCTCGTTCAGGAAGCAACTCGATCGCGCCCGGCACGGGCTCTTCGACCCGCCGGTCGAAGCCCGGGGCGAGCATCCGTCTTCCTGAACCGGCACCCGAGCGCAGGTCGGTGAGCAGGGCGACGAACGCATCGACGTCGAAGGTGTCGGGGGCGCCCATGCGATCGCGGCGCCCCAGTCGCACGAGCTCGGCCTGCGGCAGGTGAAAGCCGTCCATCGGCAGCACCACCGAGTCGGGCAGCTCGGCCGACAGCGCGGCGGCGATCGTCGACTTGCCCGCGCCGGGAGCACCGACGAGACCGACGATGAGGCGACCGGATGCTCGGGGCCGGGCCGCGCGCATCCCCTCGACGACGAGCACGAGGTCGGCGAGCTCGCTCAGCGCGCGCGGAGTCATCGGGTGGCCTGGCCCGACGCCGCACGAGCGCGACGCGCGATGCGGCGCGCGTGGCGGGCGACGCTGCGGGGCACGGGTGCGAGGTCGAGGTGGGGCCGCCCGTGCTCGACCCAGTCACGCACTGCGTCGGCGAAAAGGGTGGGCGCCTGCAGGTTCCAGACGTGGTGCTTGCCGGGCGCCAGCCGCAGCACGACGTGCTCGGCGCGTGCGAGATCGGCGAGAGCGTGCGTGACGACAGTTGATTCGCGACTGCCCGCGAGCCCGAGCATCGGCACGGCGCAGCCGCCGAGCTGCGCGACGAGGTCGCGTATTCCGGCGTTCACCTGCCGCACCACTTCGGGCGCCGCGTCGGGGTCGAGGCCGATGCCCTTCTCGATGAAGGTCTCGAGCACCGCCGGTGGCAGGTGGTACCACCGGCCGAGCGTCGACCAGTAGACCACCGACTTCCACAAGCGCAGTTGCACTCGCGTGAGCACGCGCATGACGGGGCCGAGCCCGCGAATGGGTGTGCCAGACACGATGGCGCTGCGCACGAGATCTGGGTGGCGCATCACGAGGGCGAGGGCGACGGCTGCGCCGAGCGAGATGCCGACGACGTGGGCGCGACCGCCGTGCGCGTGCTCGCGAATGGTGCTAGCGAGGTGGTCGGCGGCATCGTCGATGCCGTTCCAGCCGAGGTCGAGCGACTGCCCGAAGCCGGGCAGGTCGGGCACGAGCGTGTGCAGCGAGTCGAGCTGGCCGCGCACCGGCGCCCACATCCAGCCGCCGACGTTGCCGCCGTGCAGCAGCAGAACGCTCTCGCCGTCGTCGGGCCCGGCGACGTCGACGTGCAGGCCGCTCATCGTTCGAGCGCCGCGCCGATGCCGTGCTGAAAAGCATCCTCGACGACGAATGCGGCCCAGTCACGGTAGCCCTGAGCGCTCGGGTGAAAGTCGTCGCTCGCGAAGAAACCCTCGGCATAGGGGGGCAGCGGCGGGGTCATGTGCGCGCGGGGAAAGCGTTCGAGCGCCCGACGCGCCGCCACCTCGAGAGCCTCGGTGTGCAGGTAGAGCGTGCTGCGCAGCGGTTCGGGCAGCAGCCCGAACCGGTGGAAGGCGGGCAGGGCGCTGATGAGCACGATCGCGTCGGGGTGCGCCGCGAAGACATCGTGCAGAATGTGCCGCACATCGCGACGGAACGCCCGGTGCGACCGCACCTGCATGGCATCGTTCGCACCGATGCTGAGAAACACGAGGTCGGCGGGCTCGAGCAGGGCATCCGCCAGATGATCGCGAATCACGTCGCGGGCGGTGGCTCCGTTGCGACCGCGCGCCCGCCACCGCACGGGGCGGCCAGTGCGCTCGGTGAGCTGCTGGGCGAGGTGCCCGGCGAGGCCGTCGGCCGCGTCGTCGACGCCGACGCCCACCGCCATCGAGTCGCCGAGCACGAGCAGGCGAATCGGGTCGGTGCCGCCGCCGCCCTCCCACGGCAGGGCCGCCTCGGGCAGCTTCGGCACGGTGCGCCTCAGCTTCACCGTCTGAGGCACCAGCACGGGCGCGAGCGCCACCGCGACGGCTCGACTCAGTGCTCGGCCGCGCAACGGTCGGGGGGCTGAGGTCACAGCCGCGAGTCTAGGCGGGGTGCCCGCGCTCACGCGTCGCCCAGCAGCCGGTCGAAGCCGACACTGAACGCGTCATCGACAGCGAACTCGGCCCAGTCTTGATAGCCCAGCGCGCTCGGGTGAAAGTCGTCGCTCGCGAAGAAACCGTCGGTGTACGGCGGTGGAGGCGGCGACATGTGGGCTCGCGGGTGCGCGTCGACGAGCGTGCGCGCTTCGCTCTCGAGGGCTTGCGAGTGACGATAGAGGCTGCGCTTGAGCGGGTCGGGCAACAGCGTGAAACGAAAAAATGCGGGCAGCGACGACATAAGCAGAGCGGCCTGCGGATGCTCGCTGAAAGTCAGCTCGATGAGGCGACGAACATCGCGGCGAAACGCGCGAGTCGACCGCAAGGCGAGAGCGTCGTTGGCACCGACGGTGAGAAATACCAGGTCGGTGGGTTCGTCGAGCGCGGGCGCCGCGAAGTGTTTCACGAGGTCGCCAGCGGTGGCGCCATTGCGGCCCGCCGCGCGCCAGTGCACGGGGCGCGCGGTGCGGCGGGCGAGGGCCTCGGCGAGTCGCCCGCCCAGGCCGAGGTCGGCGTGGTCGACGCCGACACCCGCGGCCGTCGAGTCTCCGATCACGAGCAGGTGCAGCGGGCGCGATGCCCGGCCCTCGACGTCGGGCACGCTCGGCTCGACGGTGCCGCTCCACGGCAGCGGAGCATCCGGAAGTCGCGGAGTGTCACGCCGCAATTGGCGCCCCTGAGCGAGCAGCACGGGAGCCTGCGCCGCCGCGATCGCGCGACTGAGCCGCAGGCTCCGCGGGGGCCGAACATCGCTCATGAGCGCGAGTCTAGGTGGCTGCCGTCAGGCGAATCTGGGTGCCCCACGGGTCGTCGACCTCGAGCGTGCGCCCGTCGTCGCGCACTGCGAGGTCGAAGTGGCGCAGTCGCTCGGCGGTGGCGCCGAGCTCGTCGGCTCCCGGCAGCACGATGTCGACCTGGCCGAGACCCAGAGCGGGCATCCGTCGGCCGGCGCCACCGCTGCGCCACGTGTTCATCGCCATGTGGTGGTGGTAGCCGCCCGCGCTCACGAAGATCGCCTGATCGCCGTAGGTCGTCGTCAGGTCGAAGCCGAGCTGGTCGACGTAGAAGTGCCGCGCGGTCGCCGTGTCGCCGACGCTGAGGTGCACGTGCCCGACGACGGCCGGGGCTGAGCCGTGCGCCGCGAGTGCGTCGTCGGTGAGGTGCTCGCGCAAGAACGTGTTCGGGTCGAGAAAGATCGTGCCCATCTCGATCGTGCCGTGCACCCACGACCATTCGCTGCGGTCGCGATCCCAGTAGAGCTCGACCCCGTTGCCCTCGGGGTCGTCGAAGTAGAAGGCCTGGCTCACGAGGTGGTCGCTCGAGCCCGTGAACCGGTTCGGGTGCGTCGTGGCGACGGTGTAGACCGCCGCGGCGAGGGCCGATTGCGTCTCGAACAGGATCGCGGTGTGGAAGAGGCCCGCCTCGCGCGGGCCGGCGTGGGTGAGGGCGGGGCTGTGGCGCAGAATCACCAGGGGCACGGATGCTGATGCCGTGTCGCCCGCGCGACCCAGCGTCACGACCGGGCCCGTCGCGTCGAGCACGGTCAAGCCGACGGCGTCGCGGTAGTACGCCGTCATCGAGTCGAGGTCGGCGACATCGAGGGTCACCGGGCCCATCGAGGTGTCGGCGGCGAGCCGCGACTGGTTGCTCATGCGAGGGTCAACGCGCGAGCATCCCGCGTCATTCCGCGGCGCAGCGCGAGCCCTCGGTGCGCGCCCATGCCCCGACTTGCCACTTGTTGTCGCAACGCGCTGGGGTTGCGGCAACAACTGGCAACTCGGCGGGTGACGCTCCACTGCGCTGGTGCGCGAGGACGCCGCGAGAGGCCGCCCGGGCGTGACGCTAGGCGGTCAGGCGGTGGATGAGCTCGCGGTAGCGGGCAGCGGTGCGCTCGACGATCTCGGGGGGCAGCGCGGGCGGGGTGCCCGTGCGATCCCAGTGGCCGGCGAGCCAGTCGCGCACGATCTGCTTGTCGAAGCTGTCGAGGCGCGAAGGGCCGCCAGCGGCATACAGCGTGGCATCCCAGTAGCGAGAGCTGTCGCTCGTAAGCACCTCGTCGGCGAGGGTCAGCTCGCCCGTCGCCGGGTCGGTGCCGAACTCGAACTTGGTGTCGGCGAGAATCACTCCGCGCTCGAGCGCGATCTGCGACGCGGTGGTGAAGATCGCGAGCGAGGTGTCGCGCAGCGCCGTCGCCACCTCGAGCCCCACGAGCTCGACCGACCGCTCGAACGTGATGTTCTCGTCGTGCTCGCCGAGCTCGGCCTTGAACGCGGGAGTGTAGAGCGGCTCGGGCAGACGGTCTCCGTCGTTGAGGCCCTCAGGTAAGGCGATGCCGCACACCGTGCCCGACGCCTGGTACTCGAGCCACCCCGAACCCGTGAGATACCCGCGCACGACGCACTCGATGGGGTGCATGTCGAGTCGCTTCACGAGCATGGCGCGCTCGGCGACCTCGGCCGGCACTGCCGGCCCGTCGGCGAGGTGGTTCGGCACCGCCAAGCGCGAGAACCACCACCGGCTCAACTGCGTCAGCAACGCCCCCTTGCTCGGGATGCCCGGCTCGAGCACATGGTCGAACGCACTCACCCGATCACTCGCGACGACGAGCATGAGCGTCGGGTGGTCGGCGTGCTCGAAGAGATCGCGCACTTTGCCCGAATAGACGTGGTGCCAGCCGAGCGCGGCGAGAGCATCCACCGAGGTCATCAGAGCACGCGCGCCGCGATGTCGGTGCGGTACTGCCCGCCCTCGAGGCCGATGCGGCCGATGGCCTCGTAGGCGCGGTCGCGGGCGTGGGCGAAGTCGCTGCCGGTCGCGACGACGCTCAGCACGCGCCCGCCGGTGGCGACGAAGCCGGTGTCGGTGCGCGCGGTCGCGGCGTGGCACACGTGCACTCCCTCGACGGTGGCTGCTTCGTCGAGCCCCGTGATCGGGCGATTGGGGGCCGACGACACCGGGTAGCCCTCGCTCGCGAGCACGACCGTGACGCACACGTCGTTCGAGAACTCGGGGTGCGGGCGGCCCGAGAGCTGGCCTGTGCTCGCCGCGAACAGCAGCTCGCTCAGCGGCGTGATGAGGCGCGGCAGCACCACTTGCGTCTCGGGGTCGCCGAAGCGGGCGTTGAATTCGATGACCCGGATGCCCTGCTTGGTGACGATCAGACCGCAGTAGAGCAGCCCGATGAACGGGGTCGATTCGCGCTCGAGCTGGCGCACCGTCGGCTCGGCGACCGTGCGGATCACCTCGTCGACGAAACCCTCGGGCGCCCACGGCAGCGGCGAGTAGGCTCCCATGCCGCCCGTGTTGGGGCCCTCGTCGCCGTCGCCGATGCGCTTGTAGTCTTGCGCGGGGCTCAGCGGCACCACCGTGTGGCCGTCGCTCAGCAGAAACAGGCTGACTTCTTGGCCGCTCAAATGCTCTTCGACGAGCACGCCGCCCTGCTGCAGGTAGTGCTCGGCGTGCGAGAGCGCCGCGGTGCGGTCGTCGGTGACGATGACGCCCTTGCCGGCGGCGAGTCCGTCTGCCTTCACGACGTAGGGCGCCCCGAGCTCGTCGATCGCCGCGACCACCTCGTCATAGGTGCCGGCGCGAATCGCGCGGCCGGTCGGAACGCCAGCGTCGTCCATGACGCGCTTCGCGAAGGTCTTCGAGCCCTCGAGCTGCGCTGCGGCGGCCCCGGGGCCGAACACGGCGATGCCGCGGCGGCGCACTGCGTCGGCGACTCCCGCGACGAGGGGGGCCTCGGGGCCGATGACGACGAGCTCGATGTCGTTGTCGACGGCGTAGTCGGCGACGACGTCGCCGCGAGTGGCATCGAGCGCCACCGTCTCGACGACCTCGGCGATGCCGGCGTTGCCGGGAGCCGCCGTGATCTCGTGGGCGACGTCTTCGCTCAGCAGCGACGTGATGATGGCGTGCTCGCGGGCACCCGAACCGAGGACGAGAATTCTCACCCGGTCAGCCTACCGAGAGCGCGCATCCCGCCCTCCCGCAGCCGTGAGTTGCCAGTTGTCGTCGCTACCCTGCACGGTTGCGGCGACAACTGACCACTCGGGGGGGTGTGGCGTGCAGTCGTAGTCTTGGCGCATGGCACGCGCGCGCATCGACGAGGCGACCGGGCGGGTGGCGGTGCGCGCGGTGGTCGACGGCGGCGCGCAACGCGACGACCTCGCGACGGCGGTGCGCTACCTGCTGCAAGTGCTCGCCGAGGCGAGCCCGGGTCGCAGTGTCGAAGTGCGGGTTCCGCCGTTCGGGGCAGTGCAGGCCGTCGAGGGCCCTCGGCATACGCGCGGAACCCCGCCGAACGTGGTCGAGATCGACGCCGAGACCTTTGTCGCGCTGGCGACGGGAGGCACCACCTGGGGTGAGGCGGCGTCGGCGGGCCGGGTGCACGCATCCGGAGCCCGTTCTGATCTCTCTGCCCTCATGCCCCTCGACTACTGACGGGCGCTCACAGCGGGGTGCGCCAGAATGGGCGCGTGAGTTCGCCATCTGCTGCAGCCCCTGATTCGGCACCTGATTCGACATCGGCCCGCACCGAGGTGCGGGTGCGTCGCGCCCCCAAGATTCCGGCATTCATGGTCGTCGGGGGTCTCATCGGCCTGCTGGTGACGCTCGTGATCACTCCGCTCTTTCCGGCCGATCCCCAAGTGGGCCTGCCGGCGCTCGTCGGCTATTTCTCGCTCTACGGCATCACGGCGGGGGTCGTGCTGGGCGCACTCGTCGGCATTGCGCTCGATCGCCGTTCGCAGAAGCGGGCGCGGCTCGTCGAGGCCGAGCATGAGGCGGTGGATGCTCTGCCGATCGATGGCGTGATCGACGACGACCTCGACCCCGCGCCCGGCAGCACCACCCGCTAGCGCCCGCCCACTCTCAGGTCTCGAGGCCCTCGCCGGTCGGGCGCTTCGGAGCGCTCGGTCGAACGGTTTGGTCGATTTCTGAACTTTTTCTGCTCATCCGCGTAAGAGACCGACCGTTCTACTGTCCCTCCCAATGACAGAGGCTCTCGCCTCGGTCTCTCAGGGGAAGGGACAGAACAGTGATATCGACAGATTTCCACGGCCCTCGCGCGGGGGCGCGGGGGCGTCGCACGAGCGCGATCGTGCTCGCGGCGGCGCTCGCCGCAGGCCCCGTGCTGCTGGGGGCATCAGCGGCGCACGCCGCAGAGACACCGGTCGCCTACGCTCGCGCTGAACTGGTCGGGGGCACGATCGGCGGCGCAGACCTGCGAACACTCGTCGCGGTGCAGGCAGCGGCGGCTCTCAACAACGGCAGCAAGCGCGAGGTCATCTCGGCCAACCCGCTCGCCGTCGAGGTGCTGCGCTCGGTCAATGTTGCGCTGCCGAACGGGGTGGCGCTCGATCTCGGGAGCGGCGTCGACGCTGGTGCCGCCATGCAGTGGGCAGGCGCGTGGAGCGACGGCTCGGCTGAGGCGCACGTGAAGACGGTGGGCAACGGCGGCGCTGCTGATGTGCACCCGAGCGACGCCAATGCTTCGGGCGCCATGGTCATCGACCTCACCGCGCTCTTGGGCTCGCGATTCACCTCGACCATCACCTCGCTCGACCTGCGGCTGGGTGCCGTCGGTGCGAGCGCCGAAGGTCACGGCGAGGTGGCGTCGGGCGACTACACGCTGGCGGGGGCGCAGTTGCTCGTGCGCACGCCCGCCATCTCGAACCTCACCTCGAAGGTGCTCGCGGCGATCGAACCGGCTGAAGCGCGCATCGCCTCACTCGGCGGCAGCTCCGGCCCGCTCGCCTCGGCACTGCGTTCGTCACTGGGGGGCGTGCTCGGCAGCAACGCGAGTCTCGTCAACGTCGACGTGTCGATCGACTCGAACCTGCGCGGGGCCGTCGAGCCGCTGCTGACGGCGCGGCTCGATACGAGGGGAGCCTCGGTCGACCTCGAGCAGGGCGCCATCGTGATCGACCTGCAGACGCTCCTGGGGCGCAACCTCAACAGCCTGCCGCCCTCGACCGAACTGCTCAGCGAGGCGATTCTGGTGCCCGTGCTCAACTCGATCACGGGGTCGGTGGCCGACATCGCCGATGATGTGGTCGACGTCGTGCGCGCGACCCTGAAGAACGTGCGAGTCGACATTCGCGCGTCGGTGAACGTGCTCACGCCGCAGCAGGCAGAGACGGTCGAGACCTGCGTCGAAGTGCCGATCGTGAGTGATCTGCCGATCGTCGGGGGGCTGGTCGGCGGACTGACGGGAGGCCTCACCGGCCCCCTGACCGAACTCGTCTGCACCGTGACGACGAAGGTGCTGCCTGACCTGCGCACCGCGCTCGACCTGCGCATCGCCGGCGACCTCTCGATGCTCGGCAAGGCCGACGCCGACGTCGCCACCGCGACGCTCACCGTTCTCGGGGTTCCGGTCGCGCTCGACATCTCCGCGGTTCTCAAGGGGCTGTCGGTGCCTATTGTCAGCACCATCGGCAACGGTGATTCGACGATCGCGGCGGTGCGCTCGGCGCTGCAGGCCACGCTCGTCGACCCCGCGACGAGCGGCCTGCTCGGGGGTGCCGGGCTCGGAACCGCGCTGTCTGACGTGCTGTCGGTGAAGGTCAACGTGAAGAGCACCGGGTCGATCTCGGCCGCTGACGGAACCTACTTCACTCAGACCGCGGTTCGGGTCGCTGCGCTGCAGGGCTCGCTCGTGACCCTCAACCTCGCGACGGCGACTGTCGGCCCCGGTGTGCTGCCGACTGACGATGGAGAAGACCCCGACGGCCCGGGGGGGCCGGGAGGGCCGGGATGCACAGGTGACGACTGCGTGGCCGCCCCGCCGCCCAGCTTCACCGACGGCGGAGGCCCCCTGGCCTTCACCGGTGCGAACATCGGCGCGCTGATCGCCCTCATCATGGTGCTCATCGCTGCCGGCGTGGCCCTGCTGAAGGCTCGGCGCGGGGGGTTCGCGCTGAGCCGGGACGTGCTGATCGGGTAGGCGCGTCGCCGGGTGGCCAGAGAGGGTGAAGACTCTCTGGCCACCCCCTCGTCGCGATAACGATCGCGGCACGGGATACACCCCGGGGGTTGCACATTCTCGGGTGCAGGAGTAGCCAAGAGATATGGGGGAGTCAATGAGGTTCCTCGAACGCGTGCGCGGGGCGGAAGGCCCCGCGGATCACGAACTGGTGCGCCGCGCTCGTCGAGGCGACCGTGCGGCGTATGCCGAGCTCTGGCGAAGGCACCATCAGGCGGGGCTTCGAGTGGCGCGAGCGGTGACTCGCCTCGATGCCGACGACATCGTGGCCGAGGCCTTTGCGCGCATCCTGCGCATCGTGCTCGCCGGCGGGGGCCCCGAGGGTGCGTTTCGCCCCTATCTCTACACGACGATCAAGAACGTCGCCGCCTCGCAGGGGCGGGCGACGAAAGAGTTCGCGGTCGACGACCTCGAGGTGCTGCTCGACCCGGGTGAGGCCGAAGACGATGTCGCGATCGGCGCGCTCGACCGCTCGCTCACCGCCCAGGCCTTTCGTTCACTGCCCGAGCGGTGGCAGACCGTGCTCTGGTACACCGAGGTCGAGGGCCTCGACCCGCACGAGGCGGCTCCGCTGTTGGGCCTCTCGGCCAACGCGACGGCAGCACTGTCGTTTCGCGCCCGAGAAGGGCTGCGTATCGCCTGGTTGCAGGCGCACGTCGACGCCGCTCAGGTCGAGGGCGAGTGCCGCTGGGCCGCCGAGCACCTGGGCGAGCACGAACGCGACAGGCTGCGGCCGCGCGACGCCGAACGGCTCGCCTTCCACCTCGCCCACTGCGCCCACTGCGCGATCGTCTCAGAAGAGGTGCACGATGTCGGGGCGCGCCTGCACACGATTCTGCTGCCGCTCGTGGTCGGCGCTGGTGGGGCACTCGCACTGACCGAGCAGGGCGGCGGCGCCGCGTTCGCCGCTGAGGCGATACCGCCGGCCGACGCCGCGCACGGGGTGCTGAGCGACGCCGCCCTGCCCGAGTCGGTCGTGGCCGTGTTCGGCGCGATGAGCGCCACCACCGCCGCCCTCGTGACGAAGGTGGCCGCCGGCACGGTCATCGCGATCGTCGGAGTCGCCGGCAGCATCGCGGCCACCCAGTCGACCGTCGACACGATGCACCAGTCGACGGTGAGCGAGCAGCCCGCAGACGACGGAGGCGCTGGAGCGTCAGCGCTCGAGGCGCCAGACCGCGACGCTGAGGGGTCTGCTGATGACCTGGTGAGCATCCCGTCGCCGATCGATGACGCAGCCTCGGTCGCGAGCGATGCGACGGGACTCGTCGGCGACCTCGTCGGCGGCCTCACCGACACGATCACCGGAGGGGACGCACCCGCGGGTCACACTGCCCCGGGCGGCATCGTCGGCGCCGACATCTCGCTCACCCTCACGGGCACCGCGACGCCGGGCGCACACTTGTCGCTGCAGGCCGCCGGGCAGGTCTATGCGACCACCACTGTGAACTCGAACGGCACCTTCACGATCGCGGCGACGGGGGTTCCGGGCGGGGTGTCGTCGCTCGCGCTCGTGCAGACGGTCGACAGGGGCTACCTCGAAACGCTGCTGCCGGGCACGGGCGGGCTGCTGGGCGGGCTGACGGGAACGGTGGATGCCCTCATCAACGCCCTCATCAAGCCCATCGTGCTCGGCTCGAACTCGTCGAGCATCACGATCGTGCTCGTGCAGTGACGGCTTGCCGGCTCAGCTGAGCTGGTTGTGCTCGACCCACTGCAGGTATTCGGGGCTGACCGTGCCGGTGACGTAGTCGCCCGTGAAGCAGCTCATCTCGAGCTCGGTGATGTCGCTGCCCTCGATGATGGCCGCTTGCATGTCGGCGACCTCTTGATAGATGAGGTAGTCGCTTCCCAGTTCGGTGTTGATCTCAGGAATCTTGCGGCCGTGCGCCACGAGCTCGCTGCGCGTCGGCATGTTGATGCCGTAGACGTGCGGGTAGCGCACGGGCGGCGCGGCTGAGGTGAAGGTGACCTTCGCGGCACCCGCGGCACGTGCCATCTCGACGATCTCTTTCGAGGTCGTGCCGCGCACGATCGAATCGTCGACGATGAGGATGCTCTTGCCGGCGAACTCGCTCGACATCGCGTTGAGCTTCTGCTTGACGCTCTTCTTGCGCTCGGCCTGGCCCGGCATGATGAAGGTGCGGCCCACATAGCGGTTCTTGTAGAAGCCTTCGCGGTATTCGATGCCGAGCTTCTGCGCCACCTGCATGGCGGCCGGCCGAGATGAGTCGGGAATCGGCATGACCACGTCGATGTCGCCCTTCGGCGTGTAGCGCGCGATCGTGTCGGCGAGGCGGTCGCCGAGCCGCAGCCGCGCCTCATAGACCGAGATGCCGTTCATGATCGAGTCGGGCCGGGCGAGGTAGACGTATTCGAACGAGCACGGAATCAGACGGGGGTTCGCGGCGCACTGCCGCGACACCATCTCGCCCGCGCTCGTGATGAACACAGCCTCACCGGGGGCGAGGTCGCGCACGATCTCGTATCCGCCGGCCTCGAGCACGAGCGACTCGCTCGCGACCACCCACTCGTCGCCCGTGAGCCCGGTGGTGCGGCGGCCGAGCACGAGCGGGCGAATGCCGAAGGGGTCGCGAAACGCCAGCAGGCCGTGCCCGGCGATGAGCGCGATCGCCGCGTATGAGCCTTCGACGCGCTCGTGCACACGAGTGATCGCCGCAAACACTTGATCGGGGTCGAGGTCGTCGCCCGAGACCTGTGCCTGCAGTTCGTGAGCGAGCACGTTGACGAGCAACTCGGTGTCGCTGTTGGTGTTGAGGTGACGGCGGTCGACGTCGAACAGCTCGCGCGTGAGCTCGCGCGTGTTCGTGAGGTTGCCGTTGTGCACGAGGATGATGCCGTATGGCGCGTTCACGTAGAACGGCTGCGCCTCTTCTTCACTGGATGCCGACCCCCGCGTGGCGTACCGAACGTGCCCCAGACCCATGGTGCCCAGCAGGGCCCGCATGTCGCGCGTGCGATACGCCTCGCGCACCTGGCCTTTGGCCTTCGCCATGTGCAGCACTCGGCCCTCGGCGGTGGCAATACCGGTCGAGTCTTGACCGCGGTGCTGCAGAAGGGCCAGCGCGTCGTAGACCTGCTGGTTGACGGGACTCGACGAGACGAGGCCGACGATGCCGCACATTCGCCAGTGGCTCCAGACCGTAAGGTTGAGGGTGACGCAGGCCAGTCTGTCAGACCGCGGAACGGATGAACGAATGACGAACTCCTATGCCGCTGCCGGGGTCGACACTGCGGCGGGCGACCGGGCGGTCGAACTCATGAAGGCCTCGGTCGCGGCGACCCACGGCCCCGAGGTCATCGGTGGTGTCGGTGGCTTCGCGGGGCTGTTCGACGTGAGCGCTCTGCGCGACTACCGCCGCCCGCTGCTCGCGACAAGCACCGACGGTGTCGGCACCAAGGTGGCGATCGCGCAAGCGCTCGACATTCACGACACGATCGGTCAAGACCTCGTGGCGATGGTCGTCGACGACATCGTGGTGGTCGGGGCGAAGCCGCTCGTCATGACCGATTACATCGCGTGCGGCAAGGTGCACCCCGAGCGCATCGCCGATATCGTGCGCGGCATCGCCGAGGCATGCGCCGCCACGGGCACGGCGCTCGTCGGCGGTGAGACGGCCGAGCACCCCGGCCTGCTCGGCCCCGACGACTACGACGTCGCGGGTGCCGCTGTGGGCGTGGTCGAGGCTGACGAGCTGCTGGGCCCCGAGCGCGTGCAGCACGGCGATGTCGTCGTGGCGATGGCGTCGAGCGGCCTGCACAGCAACGGATTCTCGCTCGTGCGGCACATCCTCGCCTCCCGCTCGATCGGGTACCACGACGAGCTGGCCGAGTTCGGCGGAGTCGTCGGCACGACGCTGCTCGAGCCGACCGCGCTCTACACCGCTCCGCTGCTCGAGGTGCTCGCCGAGCTGCCGGGTGCCGTGCACGCCCTGAGTCACGTGACGGGAGGCGGCATCGCCGCGAATCTCGCGCGCGTGCTGCCCGTCGGCAGCTGGGTCGAGCTCGACCGCGGCTCGTGGAGCCCGCCGACCGTCTTCCGCGTGCTCGCCGACCTCGCCGGCGACACCCTCGAATCGACCGAGGGAACCTGGAATCTGGGTATCGGGATGCTCGCGGTGGTTGCCCACGACAGCGCGAGTTCGATCATCCGCTCGCTCGAGAGTCGCGGTGTTCGCTCATGGGTCGCCGGCCGCGTGTCGACGAGTGCGCACGACGTGGCCGAGTTCGAGCAGGGCGCGAAGGGCGTCGACGGCGGGGCCGTGAAGCTCGTGGGGTCATACGCCGGATAGCCGTAGCGCGTCGAACGCCGCGAACGAGCTCGGTGCAGGCGTGGAAGCGATCGGGCGGGAGCGATCAGGCGGTCTGCGCCGCCGGGCTCTCGCTGTCGTCGTCTTCGTCGAGCTCGTCGTCGTCGACCAGGTCAGCCCACTTGTCGACGTACTCGTTCTCGTGCGATGCCGCGGCGAGCTCTCGCTCGAGCGCGGTCAGGTTGGTGTCGGGGGTGTAGTACTTGAGTTCCCGAGCCACCTTGGTGTGCTTTGCTTTTTGTCGGCCGCGCCCCATGCGTGACCCCCTCACAGTGTGTCGACGGGTGAGTCTGGGAGACACCCAGAAAGCCGAGTCAGAACGGTTGAAAAACTGTGCCGAAGTTTAGCACGCACGCCCCCCTGCCCCCGCGAACGCGGGGCCTTCGACGCTCGGTGCGAAACGGGTAGCCTTGGCCGGGTGACTGACCCCGACCTGACCACCTCGTGCGTGGTCATCGGTGCGGGCCAGGCTGGCCTCTCGGTGGCGTACTACCTTCGACGACTCGGCCTCGAAGCCGGTCAAGAGTTCGTGCTGCTCGATCGCGGGCCCAGTACGGGCGGCGCCTGGCAGTTTCGCTGGGAGGCGCTGCGGCTGGGTTCGGCGCACCGCGTCAACGACCTGCCTGGCATGGACGAGCTCGGCGTGAGCTTCGCCACCGCCGACCAGCACGCGCCCGCCCGCGACATCGTGGCCGACTACTACCGACGCTACGAAGAGCACTTCGGCCTGCAGGTGGTGCGGCCGGCGAACGTCACGCACATCAGCGATCTCGGGCGCGACCTGCTCGTGCGCTTCACCACCGAGAACGGCCCGCTCGAGCTGGGGGCCTCGACGATCGTCAACGCGACGGGCACGTGGGGCTCGCCGTTCATTCCCTACTACCCGGGAGTGCGCGAGTTCACCGGCCAGCACGTGCACACGAGCGATTACGAGTCGGCCGAGTCGTTCGCCGACAAAGACGTCGTCGTCGTCGGTGCGGGCACGAGTGCCATCGGATTCATTCTCGAGCTCGAGCCGCACGCGGCCAGCATCACGTGGGCGACGCGTCGCCCGCCCGAGTTTCTCGATGAGGTCGAGCTCAACCTCGAGGCCGCCGAGAAGGCAGTGGCTGCGCAAGACGACGCGGCACGAGCTGGCCGAGCGCTGCCGAGCATCGTCTCAGGCACGGGGGTGCCGCGCACGCGTCGCATTCAGGCCGCGATCGACCGCGGCGTGCTCGACTACCGGCCGATGTTCGATCGCGTCGAGACCGACGCGGTGGTCTGGGCGGACGGCACCCGTCAGCACGCCGACGCGATCATCTGGGCCACCGGCTTTCGCCCCGAGCTGCGCCATCTCGCCCCCCTCAAGTTGCGCGAGAAAGAGGGCGGAGTCTCGGTGGCGAGCCACCACTCTGAGCGCGACCCCCGCGTCTTCTTCGCCGGCTACGGCCCTGCCGCGTCGACGATCGGCGCCAACCGCGCAGGGCGCAACATTGCACGCCAGGTCGTCGCCACCCTCAGCAAGATGGGGCGCTGAGCGTGGACGCCTTCATGATCGTGGCGATCACCGGTGCCGTGCTCGCCGTGCTGCTCGTCGTGCTCGCCGTCATCGCCGTGGTCGTGCTGCTGCCGCCGGTTCGGCGAGCCATGGCCGAGCGCTCGGCGCGACTAGACGCCGATGTCGATCGTGCGGCTTCCGAGCCGCAGGCCGCGCACGGCGACAGAGCCGAGCCCGGCGAGCGGTGACGAGTGCACGGTGCCCGCTGCGGCATCCGGTGTCAGCCCAAGGGCAGCAGTGAGCACGGCGACCGACGAGGCCGCTGACCATGCCTGGGGTCGACACGCGGCCGGATACGGCACCGGGCGCGCGACCTCGTCGACCGGGTCGCCCGAGTGCAGTTCGGGCATGCGGTAGTCGAAGCCTTCGGCGGCGCGCAGCAGACCGCGCGCGAGTGACGACGCGACCTCGCCGTGGCCTTCACGTGCGAGGCCGAGCACGGCGATCGCGGTGTCGTGGGTCCAGACCGAGCCGCCGTGGTAGCTGAGCGGCCAGTAGCCGGCCGAGTCGGTCGACATGGTGCGCAGGCCGTAGCCCGAGTCGAGTTCGGGTGAGCCCAGGCGGGCGGCCATGAGAGCCGCCTGCTCGGCGTCGAGCAGGCCGGTGCCCAGCAAGTGCCCGAGGTTGCTCGTGACGGTGTCGACGGGGCGCTTGTGCGCGTCGAGCGCGATCGCGGGGTAGGGGCCGAGTTCTCCGCAGCGTTCGGCGTCGGTGATCCAGAACTTCTGGTGGAATGACGCGCGCAGCCGTGCCGCCCACGCGCGCCACTCCTCGGCGCCGGGGCGGCCGAAGGCCTCGAGCAGCGCGGCGCCCCCCATGGCCGCCTCGTAGGCATAGGCCTGCACTTCGCACAGCGCGATCGGGCCTTCGGCGAGCGAGCCGTCGCGCCACTGCACACTGTCGCCCGAGTCTTTCCAACCCTGGTTCGCGAGGCCGTGCCCACTGCGGTCGATGTATTCGAGCAGGCCGTCGCCGTCGGCGTCGCCGTCGTCGCGCATCCAGCCCAGCGCCGCTTCGAGGCTCGGCAGCAGAGCGCGCACCTCGTCGTCGGGCAGCCCCCACTTCCAGGCATCGTGCAGCAGGCACACAAACAACGGAGTCGCGTCGACCGTGCCGTAGTAGAGCGGAGGCAGCGTGATGTCGTCGTCGATCACGAGCGCCTCGCGCCGCAGCTCGTGCATGATCTTGCCGGGCTCTTCGGCCGAGGCGGGCTGCTGCTGTGTGCCCTGCAACCCCGCGAGCACGCGCAATGTGCTGCCCGCGAGCCCGGTGCCGAGCGGCAGCATCATGCGCGCGGCCCAGATCGAGTCGCGCCCGAACAGCGTGAAGAACCACGGTGCACCAGCGGCGAGGAACGTCTGATCGGGATGCTGCGCCGTCGTCATGCGCAACGCGTCAAGGTCGTCGAGCGCTCGGTCGACCCACCGACTCAGCCGCTGGTCGCCGGCGAGCACCTCGGGTCGGCTCCACGGCGCGGGCCGCTCGTCGCCGCGTACTGCGCCGATCGCGTCGTCAGCCTCGAGTCGCCACGAGACGCTGATCGAGCTGGCCGCGGCGATCGACAGTTCGCCGACGAGCCTGATTCCGGTGGGGGTGCTCTCGACGCGCAACTCTGCCGAAGTGACGCTCGCCGACACGCTGTGGCCCGTCCACCGCGCGGTCTCGCCGTCGAGGCTCACCGTCGGCGCGTCTTCGGGTTCGTGCCCGAGCTTCACCGATTCCATGCTCGTGGCGTCGAGATCGAGCTCGATGACGATCGGTGCCGAGAGTGCGAACTCGTGGCGGTTGCGCACGGTGAGGGTGTCGCGCAGCCCGCGGGCGTCGACGACGCGGTCGAGGGTCAACCGCACTTCGGGGTCGGGCGTGCGGTCGTCAAGGTGGCGCAAGAGCGACTCGACGCTCACCGTGTCAGCGCTGCGGATTCCGGTTGACAGGTGTTCAGCATCCTGATCGCCGATGCGAATGCGCAACGCTCGAATCACGCGCACATCGCTCACGTAGACGCCGTGGATTCTCGCCGAACCCATCGCGCCCGTCGACGATGACCAGGCTTGCGTGGGCGCCCGCAATACGACGAGTTCGTCGTTGAGCAGGGGTTGCAGCGATGCGGTCACGTCGGTCAGCCTCCCGGCCTGGTCGAGGGTTTCGACGCCGGAGGGGTTGACACCGGTGTCTGATGTGGGCAACACTACCGAATTATTTGATCGTTCAAAATGGATCGATCGAATTTCTCGCCGAATCTCATCAGCACGGCGGGCAGACCACCAAAGGGGGCGGATGATGGCGAAGATGCCCACCGTCGACGATGTCGCCGAGGCCGCGCAGGTCTCACGCCAGACCGTCTCGAATGTCATCAATTCGCCCCAGATCGTGCGGGAAGAAACCCGCGTCAGGGTGCAAGAGGCCATCGACCGGCTCGGCTACCGGCCGCACGCTTCGGCTCGTCGTCTGCGCACCCGCAAGTCATCGACGATCGGTCTGCGCCTCGACCCGTTGCGCGACGGCATTTCGGGCGCCGTGCTCGACCGCTTCGTGCACAAGCTTGCCGAGCAGGCCGACGAGCGCGACCTGCGGGTCATGATCTTCACGGCCAACGGCGCCGAAGACGAGCTCGCGCACATCCGCCGCCTGCGCGATGGCAGCGACATCGACGCCTTCATTCTCATCGCGACCTTTCACGGCGACCCGCGCATCTCGTGGCTCATCGAGCACGAGGTGCCGTTCGTGTCGTTCGGGCGGCCGTGGGGCGCGTCGCTCGACGACCCGCGGCACCGCTGGGTCGACGTCGATGGCCGGGCGGGCGTGCGCGATGCGACGGCGAAATTGCGAGCATCCGGATGCTCGCGCGTCGGCTACATCGGCTGGCCGAGCCCCTCGGGCACGGGTGACGAGCGCCGCGCGGGGTGGGAAGAGGCAAGTGGCTTCGACGCCGACGGCCTGGCGACCTACCAAGTGGTCACCGAAGACGGCGTCGACCAGGGTTCGGCCTCGGCCCGTCACCTGCTGGCGCTCGACGAGCCGTGCGATGCGATCGTGTGCGCGAGCGACTCGCTCGCGCTCGGCGCATCGATGGCCGCGACCGCGCTCGGGCAGCCCGAACTGCCCGTCGTCGGGTTTGACAACACCCCGGTTGCGTCGGCGATCGGGCTGTCGAGCATCGACCAGCCGCTCGACGAGGTTGTCGCGGCCACCCTGACTCTGCTGTTCGGGCCCGACGGCGATGTCGTCTTGCCGAATCCAGACAGCAACGAGCAGCCGACGAATCGGCTGCTCGTGCCTCGACTTGTCGAACGTCGGTCTACCCACCGTGCGTTCGGCGAGACCACCGGTGCCTGAAGCCCCGGCAATCACTCATCGAAAGGAAACATCGTGAGGACATCACAATGGAGCGCCGCTGCTCTCGCCGCGGGGCTCGTCGTCACTCTAGCCGCGTGCACGCCGGCTAGCGAGAGCGGCAACGGATCAAGTGAAACCGAATCGCTGTCGATGCTCATCGCATCGTCGAGCCCGGCAGAGTCGGGCTACTACGAAGACGCGGCAGCTCGCTTCACCGAAGAGACGGGCACCGAGGTCGAGGTCATCATCGCCAACGACCTCATTCAGCAACTCGGTCAGGGCTTCGCCGGCAACAGTGCGCCCGACGTGTTCTATTTGCCGTGGGACCAGTTCCAGACCTACGCGGCGCAGGGCTTCCTTGAGCCCTACGCAGCTGACCTGGCGAACGCGGGCGAGTTCTTGCCCGCACTGCAAGAGCAGTTCAGCTACCAGGACGAGTTCTACTGCGCGCCGAAAGACTTCTCGACGCTCGGTCTGCAGATCAACACCGACGCGTGGGCGGCCGCTGGCCTCACCGACGCTGACGTGCCCACCACATGGGACGACCTGTCGGCGGTTGCCGCCACGCTCACCACTGATGGCCAGGTCGGCCTCTCGATGGGTCGCGAGTATGCCCGCGTGGGTGTCTTCATGAACCAGGCCGGTGGCACGCTCATCGACAACGGCGAGGTCACCGCTGACTCGGCCGAGAACGCTGAGGGTCTCGCCTACGTGCAGAGCCTCGTCGACGAAGGCTCGCTCGCCTTCCCGCCCGACCTCGAGTCGGGCTGGGGCGGAGAAGCCTTCGGTCTCGGTCGCGCGGCCATGGTGATCGAGGGCCCGTGGATCAATGGCGCCATGCAGAACGACTTTCCCGACCGCGAGTTCATCTCGGTCGAGCTGCCGGCGGGCCCCGCGGGCCCGTCGACGTTCTCGTTCGCCACGTGCTGGGGCATGCCGATCGACTCGCCGACGCGCGATGCGTCGATGCAGTTCATCGAGTTCTTGACGAGTGACGACGAGCAGCTTGCTGCCGCCGCCGCCTTCGGCGTGATCCCCTCCACCACCTCGGGTTCGGCTGCTTACGCCGAGCAGTTCCCCGAGAACGCGGCCTTCGTCGCCGGTGTCGACTACGCGGTCAGCCCCGTGTCGTTCGCCGGTGCGGCAGCCGTGCTCACCGAGTTCAACAGCGAGCTCGAGACGTTCGGCGCCGCCAACCCCGCGAGCATCCTCGCGTCGCTGCAGACGAACCTGCAAGCGGCATTCGATTCGGCGCAGTAAAGCAATGGCACGCGCTGCACAGCGCACTCGCCGCGGCGGAGGAATCCGCCGCGGCGAGGCCCGCGCCGGCTATCTGTTCATCGCTCCGGCGGTGATCATCACGGTCGTCTTCTTGGCCATTCCGGTTCTGCTCGCCTTCTGGGTGAGCGTGAGCGACTGGAACGGCTTTCAGTCGCCCTTGAACCCCCGCGTGAACTTCGTCGGGCTCGAGAACTACGCGGCGATCACGGTCGAAGACGGCCTTGATCAACGCAACTTCGGGCGCTCGATTCGCAACAACTTCTATTACGTGCTGCTCGTCGTGCCGCTGCAAACTGCTCTCTCGCTCTTCTTGGCCGTGCAGGTGAACCGCGCTGTGTTGAAGGGTCGCGGCTTCTTCCGCACCGCCTTCTACTTTCCGTCGGTGACCTCGTCGGTCGCCATCGTGATCGTCTTCCAGTTTCTCTTTCTCGGCACCGGCGCCGTGAACGCGGTGCTGCGTGCCATTGGCATCCAAGGCCCCAACTGGTTCAACGACCCGACGGGCATTTTCCACGGCTTCGTCAGCATCTTCGGGCTCACGACGCCTCCCCCTTTTCTCGCCGACGGTGGGATGCTCGGTGTCAGCTGGTGGGAGTGGCTGAGCGGCCCCTCCGTCGCCATGATGGTGCTCATCTTCTTGGCGGTCTTCACGACTTCGGGCACCTTCATGCTGCTGTTCTTGGCAGCACTGCAGAGCATTGGTGCCGAGATCGAAGAGGCGGCGCTCATGGATGGCGCGGGGCCGTTTCGCAAGTTCTTCTCCATCACGCTACCGATGCTCAAGCCGACGCTCTTCACCGTGCTCACGCTGGGGTTGATCGGCTCGTGGCAGGTGTTCGACCAGATCTACATCCTCGGTGGAGGAGCCCCGGGCGGCACGCTCATGACGCCGGCTTACCTGCTCTACGAGTCGTCGTTCATCGACCTGCAGTGGGGTCAGGGCGCGGCCATCGCGTTCATCCTGTTCGTGTTCATCATTCTGCTCACGCTGCTGCAGCGCTGGATTCTGCGTGATCGCGCGCCGAAGAAGCGCGGCGTCGCGCAGACAGCCGTCAAGGGAGGTGTGTCATGACCGATCTCAAGCCCGAAGCAAGTGCGTCTTCGCCCGAGCCGACCTCGAAGGCCAAGGCGGCTGCGGCCGCCAAGGTGCGACGCAAGAAGCTCGGCGCAAAGGCGCGCAGCAGCATCCTGCTCGGCTATCTCATGCTGATCTTCCTCGCGCTCGTCTACATCTACCCGTTCTTGATCTCGATCTCGGGGTCATTCAAGACGGATGCTGAGGCGACGCAAGACCCGCTGGCCCTGATTCCCGCGACGATCACCTTCGCCGCCTACGAGCGACTGTTCGCGAACTCGCCGTTCCCGCTCTGGGCGGGCAACACGGTGCTCATCACCGTGTGCGTGACGGTCGGTCGAGTGCTGTTCGACTCGATGGCCGGCTACGCGCTCTCGAGGCTGAAGTTTCGCGGACGCACCGTGATCTTCGTGCTCTTCATCGGCATCTTGTCGGTGCCGGGCGTCGTGCTGCTGATTCCGCGGTTCTTGATCCTCAACCAGATCGGGCTCTACGACACGTACGGCGGCATGATCATTCCGCTGCTCTCGACAGCAGCCGGGGTGTTCATCATGAAGCAGTTCTTCGACTCGATTCCTGAGTCGATCGAAGAGGCGGCGCGCATCGACGGCGCCGGCAACTTCCGGCGCTTCTGGTCGGTCGTGCTGCCGATGGCGACGCCTGCGCTCGTGACGATCTTCATCCTTTCGTTCCAAGGTTCGTGGAACGAACTGGGCCATTTCATCGTCAGCCGTCAGAGTCAAGAGCTCAACACGCTGACGGTCGGCGTCGCCCAGCTCGTGTCAGGCACGCTCGGCGCCGGCAACCAGTTCCCGCTGCAGCTCGCAGCCGCCGTGCTCATGAGCATTCCGGTGGCCGTGCTGTTCTTCATCTTCCAGCGTCGCATCATGAACACGACGGAGGGCGCTGAGAAGGGGTAGGTGGTGGTGTGGTGCTCGCCTGGCCGGCTGCTTGCGGGCGGCCGGTCAGGCGAGGGTTCACATTGCGCTGGGTCAGGGGCGTGGCCAACTCGATCTCGGTTGCTTTCACCTCGCCGCTCCAAGTCATCGGCATTGCGATCCCAGACACTCGGGCGCAAGGCTCACATTCTCTTTGCGCTGGCTGGTATGTAGAAGACGCACCTTGCTCATTCGGGGAACGGCTAATGCTGGCGAGCCGCACCCCAAAGAGTGCGGCTCACCTGATTGCATCAGGACACGGTCGACTTTCCGCACTCGACCCGCCGCGCATCGTCTTGCGTGGATGTCTGCGGTTACGCACCACCGGCTCATCTTTGCTGACCATCTGCACCTAGGTCTGAGAGCATCGTCCACATGTACCCTGCAGAAACGCCACACGAGGCCCTTCGCAGAGCTCGCATTGCGGCAAGCGAACACATGTCCGTGTACGAAGCGGCCGGGGCCTCCTGGCACGAGGAGCCCGTGACCGAGTTGCTTTTGGCTGCAGCGTTCCCGGTTGTAAAGTTCGCTCCCTTCACCCGTCATCAGGAGAAGCGCGTTGGTGCTGACTGGCTCTGGTGGTGGGTGGACTCAAAAGGCGAGGCGTTCGGCATGGTGGTACAAGCCAAACGTCTGAAACGAGAAGCTTCGGCGTGGGATATTGACTTCGATTACGACCTTGGGCGACAACGGCAGAACCTCTTACGGGCCGGACTTGATCTTCGGGTACCGCCGATTTACGCCCTCTACTTGGGAACGGTAAACGCGCGCCAGGGCGCGTTCTGTCGGGCGCCGAAGCACTTCGAAGCGTGTGTGTCGTGTGAACGCGCAACCGTGTCGCTGGCTCCCGCCATCGTTCTCGCTTCAGCGGTAGGTGCACACGACCAGGAGGTATCGCTGATGCTGGACATCGCGCTGCCTCTGGAAGATGTGCTTGATCCAAGAGTTATTGCGGCGCCCATCTGGGATCGGAACCTTCACTTGGCCGATACGGATTTGGCAGAGTTCCTCGAAGGGGAGCAGGGGGGTGCTCGGCGAGTCGCACAACTGTTGTTCGACCGCGTTTGCTCAAATCGATGGCTATCGCATAGCGCCGCTGCGGAAGCCACGGTCACTCGTGGCACCGAGTCCGTGTTTCGCAAGTTGCCAGATGACACTGGACACTATGGCCGCCCCTACTACTCAGAGATACTCGATGGCTTGCGCTGGGAAGCGCCCGACTATGTGAGAGACGTGCTTGCTGACCAGGCTGTCCCGAGTTGGCTATCAAATGAGTTTGCTGGCGTGGCTGTATTCGCCTGCTGAACGGCCGCCTCTCGTGGTGTCTCTCGCCTACGCATCATGCAGGGGCCCAGAGTGCAAAGTGAAGATTTCGGCGTGTGAACCTGGAAGTGACTCAACAAGTCGATAACCTCTCATCAAGTCAGCGAACCTTGCGCACAACGGGCTTGCAATGGAGCATCTAGGGCCGCAGACCGCCGATCCGTGATCCGGAAACACCGACCGCACCCGCTACGTGCTTCGATCAGGAGGTTCAATGCGTTATCGAAATGCGACGTTTGCATTCGTTCGTGAACTCCACAGTGTTCGACAGCAAGGCAGGCCAGTAGAGGTAAGGGGTCGAACAACCCACGAGCTCCTCGCCCGTCTGGTTATCTTGACGAACCCTCGCGAGCGATTCATCACTGTTCCAGGCCGCGGCAACGACTGTGTGGCCACAATCGCGGAAACCATGTGGGTCCTCGCCGGTCGTTCGGACATGGAGTTCCTTTCTCGCTACCTGACTCGCGCGACGGACTACTCCGATGACGGCGCAGTTTGGCGTGCGGCGTATGGCCCGCGGCTTCGAGCATGGGGAGACTTGGTAGACCAAATTGACCAGATACGACAGCTCCTGCTGAACGATCCAACGTCCCGTCGCGCGGTCGCCGCTCTTTACGATCCGGCGCAGGACTTCGACAACGCAAGCAAAGACGTCCCTTGCAACAACTGGCTGCACTTCATGCTCCGCGACGGTCGCCTCGATCTCAACATCGTGATTCGGTCTAACGACATCCTCTGGGGCTTCTCGGGGATAAACACTTTCGAGTGGAGCGTGCTGCACGAGGCCATGGCTTTCTGGCTCGGTGCTTCAGTTGGCAGTGCCAGCTTCTTCATATCCTCGCTGCATTTGTATGACGAGTTCGAGGCGCGCGCCGACCGCTGCTTGTCGCAATTCGACGCACGTTCTGGCTACGAGTCGGGATGGAACCCGGTTAGTTTCGCGACTCCGTGGGAATCGTTCGACGCTACGGTAGGCCATTGGTTCGAGATCGAAGCCGGACTGCGCGCTGGCGATAATCGAGCGCAGGACATCAAGAATTTCCCAGACCCCCTCCTACGCGACTTTCTCTACGCAGTCCAGATCAAGTGGGCCAAGCAGCATGGGGCAAGCGACCTTGCTCTTCGGCGACTTGTTGGCGAAATCGGCAAGACGGACACAGCCTTCGCGTTGCGCGAGTTGCTATTCAAGGACTCGCGCGATCTACTTGAACAGCCGCCGGAAGATCATGAAACCGGCGCCCTCGAGTCGGTGCTGGCAGAGTTGCACCGTTCAAAAGACGCTTCGTACGGCGACTCGTGGAAGCGGCGGGGGGAACAAGTCAGCATTCTCGCGAACATCGCGCGTAAAGCTGACCGAATCGGGAACGTGATCGGCGGGTCTCCGTCTGGGAGTGAGTCACTGATTGACACTGCAGCGGACCTCTTTGTGTACGCGCTGAAGTACGAGACCTACCTCGCAGATCAAGACGAGTCAGCTGCTCGAGCGATATTCGGCCGCAGTGGATCAGGGTTTAGCGATGGACCATTGGGTTTCGAAGAGCTGATCACGCAACGTGGTCTCCGAGGAGACTTCGGAAAGATCGAGGCGGAGGTTGAGGCGGTCGTTCAACAGTTTGACAAGGTGGACAAGCTCGTGCGTCTCGGTTCGCCATCGATGGAGGAGAAGGTCGCCGCAGCTCGTCGACTATCTGACCTCGCCGCGAGGGTCCTCATGGCGGTAGCCAGCGGAACTCCAAATCCCCTCTCCGCTCTCCGACGAGAGTTCGAATAGAGATGCGGCCGGAAGACAGGGCAAAGCTGCGAGAGGACATCTTCGAGCAAGTCGCCGGTGGTGCGACTCGCTTCGGCGTCATCGGATCCGATGAAGTTGGGCATGAAGTCATTGAACTAATGTCCCGCCGTTCGCCGGCGTGCACGGTGCGTTGGTACGGCGACGGCCCGACGGCGACTGCGTCGGGGGTATCGCGCGCGCTGAGCACTCTCGCTACTGACGCTCCCGAAGTTATTGTGGTCGCCGAGGACCTGTCCAAGGAAGCTGCGATTCGAGACGCCCTGCCTTATCTCAAGTACGCCCCGAGCATAATTATCGCCGGGTACGCGCACTATGAGTTTCGGGATGACCTCTTTGAGCAGACGCTAGCGAACCTACATGTGCCTTCGATCGCGAACGGCTATCCAAATACCTTGATACACCTGTACGAGTGTGTTCGGAATGCGGCACGCTTAGATCTCGAGGGCGCGATTGTCGAGTTCGGCGTGTTCAAGGGTGGGACAACGATGTTCCTGGCTCGATTGGCGAAGGCCTTTGCTCGTGAATGGCGTGTGATCGGCTTCGACACGTTCGGCGGGTTCCCACCGCGTCGATCTGCGCTCGATATGTACGCTCACCCTGGTGCTGTATTCACCGACTTCGCTTCTGTCGAGCGCTACCTCGAGGCCGATGGTGTTGAGCTCATCCGAGGCGACATCGTCGAGACTGCCAACCAGCTCGGCCAGACTCCGGTCGTCGTTGGCTTCGTCGACACGGACAACTACAGCTCGGCGAGGGCGGCGATCGAGGCCATGCGTGAGAACGTGGTGACTGGGGGCGCGATCGTCTTCGATCACCTAACGGGTGTCGCACGTTTCCGCTACACATTAGGCGAGAGGATGGCCGCAAGAGAGCTGTTGGCAGACGACGATCGCTTCTTCAATCTGCACGGAACCGGCGTATTCATGAAACAGAAATAACGGAGAAGAACTCATTATGAGGAATCCCATCCCCCGACCCGGTGTGTACGAGCTCTATTGGAAGTTCGCGGCTGAGAGACAGAAGGCATTTGAGGCTCGTGTTAGCGGTGCGCCGTGGCCGTGGACGCACGATCCAATCTTGCAGGAGTTCAAGTTCTGCAACGTCTTCCGCGCGGCCGACCGGGTAAGCCAGTACATGATCCGTGATGTGGCGTACAAGCAGGACGACTCGACTCCGCAGGACCGACTCTTCCAGATCGTCGCTTTCCGTACCTTCAGCAACATTCGCACGTGGAATTCCGTCACGACAAAGCTCGAGAGATCGCCAAGATTGCAGGATCTGGCTGATGGCAGTTTTGAGCGGGCCCTTTCGGAGACTCGTGCTGAGAATGGCGGCCTCTACACGGGTGCGTTCATACTTTGCGCGACCGATGCGTATGGTCAGTCACTCAAGCATTTGAACCACGTGTCGCTGTTTCAGCACATGTTCCTAATGGAGAGTCTCGCGGATAGGCTGCTAGCGGCAGCTTCGCTCGAAAGCATCTACCTGATGCTGCACGAGTTTCCGCTAATGGGTGACTTTATGTCATATCAGACGGCAATTGACCTGAACTATTCGGAGCCGATCAACTTTTCAGAGAACGACTTCACGCAGCCCGGCCCTGGAGCCGTACGCGGAATCAAGAAGGTTTTCCTTGACCTGAACGGGCTGAGTCCTCGCGAGGCGATCATGTGGATGGTCGACCACCAGGAAGCTGAGTTCGATCGACTCGGCTACGAGTTCAACGGGCTCTGGGGTCGCCGGTTACATGCGATAGACGCTCAGGGTCTCTTCTGCGAAACGGACAAGTACTGCCGGGAGGCCGTCCCGGAGCTCCTTAGCGCCCGGAGCCGGATCAAAGCGAGATTCTCAGCTTCTACAGAGCCGCTCGAGTTCTTCTTTCCGCCTAAGTGGGGAATCAACCCTCATCTTTCCAAGGATGAGCACGTTGTCGATGTAACGCGCCAGCCGCAACTCGTGTCAGTGTGATTACTTGACATTAGTGTCGGAATATCTGACACTAGAGTTATGACGATGATGGCAACACCGCGAACTGCGGTATTCCCCATGTCAGTCGACGACGCGTATACCTTGTCCGCTGTTGAGGTTCGCGCGATCGTCGAGGACACGATCGCGGGCGCGTACGGCGAGACCCCCGCAGAGTTCGCCAGCAGCACTGCGGTGAGCACGGACGGCTCCCCAGTCCTAGAGTCCCCACAGGCCGTGCTAGCGGTGAATCGCTTCAACGCGTTGTTTGGCAAGAAGCGTCTCATCAAGCTGTCTAAGGTCGCAGAAAGAAACTGGGCCACGATGGCCGCAGTGTCGGCACTGATCTTCTCAGCTTTGCAAGCGCGGAAACCGGTGACTGCATGACCGTCAGCATCCCCCCGCGCGCAAACATTGCCGAGGCTTGGGTTGACGCTCTCGACGTGGCCGTCACATACAGGAGCGGAGTCACTACCAACCTTGTGTTGACGGTCACCGATCCTCTTAGCGACCCACACGCTGGAGTGGCAGACCTCGTAGGAATGGCGCTAGCCGGGGCCAAGCGGCAACGAGTCGAGACGGTCGCCAACACTCTGTTCCCGAGATCGCTGTACCGCAACTCTGGACCGAGTTGGTTCCCTGGCATGAGTAAGGCAAGCGAGGAAAAGCTCAACGCGTGTGCCACGCGTCTATATGAGAACTACATCGACATGCTCGAAACCCTCAAGACCGAGCCGACCAACAGGCGGGGCACCTACTTCAGTCGCATGATTACATGGCCCGGCAAAGACGCGGGCGGTGTGAACCAACTTTCAAAGCGGGTCGAGCAGCTTCGGAACGCGCACGAGAGAAACCAAGCATCATACAGCGCCGCTGATCTGACGCTTGAGAAGCCTGGTGAAGCCGTCACGATCATGGAGTACGCGGCCGATGACAACCGAACGATGTCGTTTCCGTGCCTCGTGCACATTTCAATGACAGTCCACGAGGGGCGGCTTTCGTTGACCGCGCTATACAGAAACTGGTTCCTGATCACGAGGGGCTTCGGGAACCTAGTGGGCCTGTCTAGGTTGCTTGCCTTCTTGTGCGACCAGACCGGATACACCCCCGGCGAGCTCGTCATTCACGCAACAAAGGTGAGCGCAGAGTTCAACCCGTACCGAAAGCGCGAGATCACTTCGATGGTGGAGTCCGCACGAGCGGTCCTGAGCGAATGAGCCGTCTACGGGTTTTCAATGGTGTGGATATCGTGAGCATTTCGGACATGGGAAAGCTCATCGCCGCGGGGGGAGCTTACTTCTTAGAGTCGACTTGGACGGCTCACGAACGCGAGTACTCGGTCGGTCGCTCGGATCGACTGGCGACAAGATGGGCCGCAAAGGAGGCAGTAATCAAGGCTCTCGGCCGGGGAATCGGATCAATCGATCCGATCGATATAGAGGTGCGCTCAATCGAAGGAGTAGCCCCATCCCTCATCCTCCGGAAGAGCGCGAAGAGCGCAGCAAGCTTGCTCGGCATTTGCGACTGGTCGCTGTCAATGAGTCACCAAGGAGATTTGGCGATTGCGACCGCATCGGCTCTAGGAGAAACGAATGACTGATGCAACTGAAGGACAGCGGAAAGATCTCGCACGGCGACTGAAGGAGTCGCGAGAATATGTTGGCTTAACACAGGAGGACGTGAGCACGGCACTCAACATCCAGAGGACTAGCGTGCATGCGATCGAGGCCGGAACTCGGAATGTCAGCGCTACGGAACTTGCGCAATTGGCGAAGCTTTACGACCGTCGGGTCGAGTGGTTGCTCGGAAACGAAGCAACACAGGTGGGTGCGGATGCAGCGCTGTTTCGCGTAGCAAGGGGTCTAACGGAGAACGATCGCGTCCAGTTACTCAAGTTCGCCCAGTTCCTGGCATCGGGAAATGTGCCCGAAAGTCGGTCCTAGGCGTGGCGCAACATGCTCTCGATGCGATGCAGGCTGCTGGCGAAGCGCTCAACGAACTTGGTGTCGACCAGTCTCTCCCGATTGACCCGTTTCCACTCTTTGGCGAACTAGGACTGAAGCTGGTATTTCAGCCTTTGGAAGGCCTGCTCGGCGCGATACTCGACCCCACCGCTGAACTGGCCCAACCAGGCGTGCTGATATCGACTTCCCGCGGACCCGGTTCCCAGCGGTACACAGCCGCTCATGAGCTTGGACATTGGTTTCTCCATCGCGACCAATTGGCCGGGAATCCGGCTGCGGATGGCATCGCAGAGATATACGGAGTGGGATCCACCGTCCCTCGCGAGCGCGAAGCGCAGATCTTTGCTGCATACTTCTTGATGCCGCTCCCTCTGGTTGGCAGCGTGGCTGGTCGCTATGGGGTACGACGGAATAGTGAAGTCACACCTGTACAGATGTACTCAATCGCCCGGGACCTCCATGTGAGCTACGAAGCAGCCACACGCCAACTTGAGAACCTCAGCTTCATTGATCGTGGAGTCCGCGACGATCTCCTGCGCGTGCCCCCCTCACGCATCAAGCGAGAACTTGGGCGTGACCGTGCCCCCACAAATACCGCGGCGGATGTGTGGCTCGTGAGTCAACCTGGTGAACGCTCCGTAAGTGCATTCGTCGGGGACGATGTGGTCCTCTGCCTTGCGGAGAATCCGTCTACGGGCCACCGATGGATGTCGCGCGGCTCGTACGACGAGGCGGTTCAAGCAACTGCCGAGACAACGGCGCCTCCCGCCTTTGGGAACGGTGTTGCTCTCCGTTTCGCGACCGCAGAGTCGATCGAAGCGCCTCGGCTCGGAGAGGCCGGAGAGCTCTTGCGCCCCGTTGCCGACCGTTTCGTACGCAGTGAGACAGCTTCCGACCTGGTGGGCAATGGCGGCGAACGCGTTGTGACGCTTGTCGCGGAAAGAAGGGGAGTCTGGAAGGTGGAGCTGATCTACGCGTCTCCGTTCGACCCCGCTCCTCCCGTGGCGGAGATGGCCCTCGAGATCGAAATCCTTAACGGCCCCCAGCAGTGGGCGAAAAATTCTAGGATCGCCGCCGTGATCGGTGAGAACGGGTGACGTACCCTGACATCGATCTTCGAAGTCAGGTGACGGAGGTCGTCCATTCCCAGGGCAATCGACCTCTGTGCGTCCCCTTTGCCATGTCTCTTGTACATGAAGCCGAGCGAACGCGGGAGGGAGAGGATATCGCCTCTTTGGCTCCTGAAGCGCTTTGGGCGCACGCCCATCGTCAAGGCCGAACCAGCGAACACGGAACTTCGACCGCCGCGATCGCAGACGCGCTCAAGAGCGATGGTCAACCAACCCTAGCCGACTGGCCGTTCAATCCTGGGCTAGCAGAACTAACTGAGCCAGCCCCATCTAGAGCCGGGTTGCCACCGTGGCGTCAGGGTGCCTCTTTGCACTTCCGACTAGCTCGGGACGGAGTCGAAGCGGAGCTCGAAGCGGTACTTGCCCGAGGCCAGCTCGCGCTAGTCGTGATTGAGGTGACGGGTGAGTTCTACTGGCCGCCCGCATCGGGAGTGGTTGCCGTTAATTCAGCCTCGAAGCCCCTTGGCAGGCACGCGGTTGCGTGCGTCGGAGCAGCTACGGTTGCGGGGCAACGCTACTTTCTCGTTCAGAACAGTTGGGGAGAAGGCTGGGCTGCCGGCGGCTATGGGTGGCTCGATCACGACTACCTGTCCGCGTTCGGCCAGGAAGCGGTCACTTTGGCAAGGGTGGTGTAGCGCCTGGCCTGCGACCTGGCTGCTTTATTGAACGTGGCTCGCAGACTTTCGCCATAGCGACCCCCACTCCACCTGCCTTGAAGCGAACTCACCGGTCTCAGCCCTGGCTTCCACGTCTAGCTGCAAGTACCCACTTCTGTTTGGGTTTACAGGTCGGCTATCACGCCCTACAGCGAGCGCCCGATCTAGCCAACACTGCAGTGCTCTCGAGCACACTGGCCCGCATGATCTGCGGCGTCTCTCGGCGCCACACCACAAATACGACAGAGGCCGCCGAGATGGGATTGTGGGATTTGCTCGCCTGGCCAGCTGCTTGGTCAGTGGCCGGTCAGGCGAGGGTGATGCCGAGGGACAGGCCGAGCGTGGGGCCGATCAGGGCAGCCGCGATGCCGAAGACGAGGTTTCGGCCGACGCTCATGAGCGCGGCCCGGTGCTTGCCGGCCATCACGAGCTGAATGGTCTCGACGGCGAAGGTGCTGAAGGTTGTGAGGCCGCCGCACAGGCCGCTGACGATAATCAGCTGCACCGTGGGGTCGAGCGGGGCGCCGAGGGCGACTCCGGCGATGAACGACCCGACGACGTTGACCACGAGCACGCCGAGCGGCACACGACCGCGGCCCGCGAGATTCACCGACGTGAGTTGACGCAGCACGGCGCCGAGGGCTCCGCCCACGGCGACGGCGAGCAGCACGAGGGGGGCCACTCGTCGACTTCCTTGAATTCGGGAGTCTGCCGCGGGTTGAGCCGGGCACCGAGGGCGAGGCCGGCCCAGGCGGAGAGCATCCCGAACCCGATGCTCAGCACGATCGACAGCAACGCGACGAGGACCTCGCCGGAGCGCGCCAGGGCGACGACCGAGATAGCGAGGGCCGAGAACGTCGTGAACGAGCCGAGGATGCCTGGGCCGAGCCCCACGCGCACCCAGCTCGGCACGGGCGGCCAGAGGGCGGCGACGAGCAGGCCGAGCACGAAGGATGCGACCCGACCATAGGCCGCGACGAACCCCTAGAGATCGAGTAACACGATGCGGCCGGTGTCGACGCGCTCGGCGAGGGCCTCGTCGAGGCTCGCCATCGCGACCGCGATGCGGGTGCCGTCAGGGTGCACGGCGCAGTCGTAGACGCCGAGCGGCCCGGCTCCCGGCCCGTCGGCGATCGGCTTGGGGGCATGCACGAGCTCGGCAGCAGCATCCGGCCCCGCGTCGGCCGACGCGAGGCGCACGAGGGCGCCCGCGAAGGCCAGTGCCACATAGACCGTGCCGTCTGGTGCGATCGACAGGCCGTCTGGCCCGCTGCCCGACGCGAGCCTCGCCCGCACGCTGAGCTCGTTCTGGCTCGAGAGCGCGCTCACCCGGTCGGCGAAGGTCTCGGCCACGAGCAAGGCCCCGCTCGCCTCGCGCTCGCAGCCGTTCGCGAAGACGAAGGCGGCCGCAGTGGTCGAGACGGTGCCATCGGGATGCACGCGCACGAGCGGCGCAGCGACAGGCTCGTCGGCCTCGGGGTCGAAACCGTAGCCGCCCACCCAGGCAGTGCCGTCAGGATCGACGTGCATGTCGTTCGCGGAATGCGTCATCAGGCCCGACAGGTCGGCGTGCGTCGTGACGGTGCCGTCGTGCTCGCGCAACAGGCGACGCTCGGTGCAGTCGACGACGAGCAGCGAACCGTCGGGCAGCCATCCGAGGCCACCCGGCATGGTGGGGCCGCCCCCCTCGAGGTCGAGCACGGTCTCGGCCGGCCGGCCCGGTTGCCAGCGCATCACGCGTGAGCGGAACATGTCGCTGAACCAGAGAGACTCTCCGCGCCAGCGCAGTGCTTCAGGAAAGCCGAGACCGTCGAGCATCGTCATCGTTCGTGCCCCTAGAACGTCATGGTGAGACCGCCGTCGACGGTCAGCACCTGGCCGGTGATGTAGGTGTTCTCGCGTGCAGAGAGAAAGTCGACGGCCGGTGCCACCTCGGTGGGCAGCGCACCGCGGCCCAGCGGCAGCTTGCCGCTTTCGACATACTGCTGACGGAATGCGTCGGTGTCGGTCTCGTCGGATCCGTCGGGCAGCAGGCTCATGCGCGTGCGCACGAAGCCCGGCGCGACGGCGTTGGCGAGCACGCCGTGCGGAGCGAGATCGAGTGCAGCAGAACGGGTCGCGGCCTCGAGGCCCGCTTTCGACACGTCATAGGCGAGGCACCCCGGTTGCGCCTGTCGGGCGTGCACGCTCGTGATCGTCACGATGCGCCCGAACCCCTGCTCGATCATGTGCGGGCTGAGCTGGCGCATGAGGTCGAGGGGAGCATCCAGATTCACCGCCCAGACGGCGCGCCAGTCGTCGAAGTCGCTGTCGTGAATCGAGCCCTGCCGAAAGATGCCCGCCACGGTCACGAGCACGTCGACGCCGCCCAGGCGCTCGAGCGCGGTCGCGGCACCGCTTGCGCGAGCACCGGGGTCTGCGAGGTCGGTGAGCACGACATCGGGCCCCTCCTCACGATCGAGACCGATGACACGGTCGCCGCGGGCTCGCAGCCGGTCGGCGATCGCCGCGCCGATGCCGTTCGATGCGCCGGTGACGATCGTGCGCAACGGTTCTGATGTCGAAGGTGGGGTCATGGGGTCTCTTTCGTCCAGGTCACGTGCAGGTCGACACTCCAGGTGAGCTCGCCTCCGGGCGGCAACCGCACGAGACCATCGTCGAGCGCGGTTCCGCCGCCGTGCGGTGTCGAGGTGGGTTCTATGCCGAGCGCCATCACCTCGCCGTTCCACGGGGGCTCAGTCGAGACGCCGAGCTCTTGCCACAGCAGTGCGTGCGGCAGCGTCTCGCCCTGCCAGCTCACCGCGGCCCGCACGTGCGGGCCGGTGACCTTCACCCGCTGGGGGCGCACAGTCTGCAGCGCGGCGACGCGCGCGGGAGTCGCGGCATCGACGATCGTGAACCGCTCTGCGTCGTCGCCCGGCCACGGCGTCGCATCGCCCGCGGGCAGGCCCGCATAGTCGAGCGGGCGCAGCATCGTCGCGGGGTCGACGTCGATGGCTAACGGCCCAGCGAGCACGTCGCCCCCGAGAATCAGGTGCTCGGCGATAGCGAGCACACGAGTGTCATCGCCATCGTTGCCGACCCTCGTGGCCACCGAGATGCCGTGCTCGGTCGCGCGCCAGAGCCGCTCTGCCCACAGGCCCTCGCGGTCGTTCCAGCCGAGCGCCGCGCTGTCGGTCGACTGCGACACGAGCAGCCACGGCGCTTGCGACGCGACTCCGTGAAACGACTGGGCTGGCTGCGCGCGAGCGTCGGGCTGGCCCGCCGTCGGAAAACACAGTTGCCAGCCGCCGCGCCACCGCGCGACCCATTCGTCTTCGGTGGGCGCCGGTCGTGCAGCCGGTGCGACAGCGCTTGCCCAGGGAGTGCGGGCGAGCACCGGCCGACCGTGCACGAGCAGGTCGATGAGAACGCCGCCTTCGTCGGGCAGAACAGTGGCGCTCACGGCGCCGTGGGCGAGGTGCACCGGGGGTTGGGCGGTCATGCGCCGACTCCGCGCGGGGCCCTAGTGCGCCGGGGCGGCGTCGCGCTGATCGCTGAGAGCCTTGATGAGCGCGTTCTTGCCGTCGAGCACGACGTGCAGCATGGCTTCGGCCGCCTTCTCTCCGTTGCCGCGGTTGATCGCCTCGAAGACGGCGGCGTGCGTCGCGGCGTCTTCGCGAAAGACCTCGTCGTCGGCCGCTGTCGCCTGCTGCACGTTGAACGAGGCATACATGAAGTCGGCGACGACGCTGCCGAACTGGCGCAGCAGCACGTTGTGCGATGCCGCGTAGACCGAGAGGTGAAACTCGACGTCGGCGTGGGCGTAGCCCTCGCGGTTGTCGGCGTTGGCGACCATGTCGTGCAACGCGTCGTCCATGCGGCGAAGGTCGTCCATCGACGCACGCCCGGCGGCCAGCCGCGCTGCGGCCGGCTCCATGATCTGCCGCACCTCGACGAGGTTGCGCATGATCTCGTCGCCGCGGCCGACCTCTGAGTGCCACCGCAAGATGTCGCTGTCGAAGACGTTCCAGAACTCTGGCTGCCGCACCCGGGTGCCGACCTTCTGTCGAATGTCGACGAGCCCCTTTGCCGCGAGCACGCGCATGCCTTCGCGCACCGAGGTGCGCGAGACTGCGTATTCGTCGGTGAGCTCGGCTTCACGAGGCAGCAGATCACCCGGGGCGTAGTGGCCGCCGACGATCTGCCGACCGACGCCGTCGATGACACGCGCCTGCAGGCCGCGCATGGCGTAGCCAGAGCCTCGGTCTGCGTCACCTGAGATCTCTGCCACTCGCGACCTCCTCGTTGCCTAGACGACTTCACTCACCCTAAGGGGCACATCGGGGCTCGTGTAGACGCGCTCGTGGTCGATCGAGATCTCGACGTGTCGCAAGTAGGGCACGAGACCCACGAGGTCGACGTCGATACCCAGCCCCGGAGCATCCGGTGCCCGCACCTCACCGTTCTCGTCTGGCCGAATGTGATTGCTCGAGATCGCCAGTGCTACCTGCTTGGGCTCGACGGGGTATTCGCAAATGCGGTGCTCGGCCAGACCGGCATAGGGCTGCAGTGAGGCCGAGAGGGCGAGGTGCGACGTAAAGGTGTGGTTGACGTAGGTGACGCCGTGCCGCACGGCGTGGTCGGCCACTGCCTTCGACGGGCCGATGCCTCCGATGCGCGCCGCGTCAACCTGAATGAAGCGCACGTTGCCGTAGTCGATGAGGTTGGTGGCCATGTGCACCGTGTGCGCACCCTCGCCACCGGCAATACCGACCGTGCGCGCTCGCGATGCGAGGGCAGCGTGCGCCACATAGGCGTGCGGCACGAAGGGCTCTTCGAGCCACGTGGCGTGCGCGTTCTCGAGCGCTTCGAGTCGAGCGATGGCAGCATCAACGTCGTCGCCCCAGATCTGGCCGGCGTCAATCAAGAGCTGTGCGTCGTCGCCGAGGCCCTCACGGGCGGCGGCGACGTGGTCGGCATCGTCAGCTGCCGAGCCGGTGCCGTAGCTACCCCACCCGAACTTGACGGCGCGAAAGCCGTTCTGCCGCGCGAGGCGGGCTCGATCAAGGGTGCCCTGCGGCGTGTCTCCCATGAGCATCGATGCGTAGGGCAGTTTGGCGTGGTTCTCGGTGTAGCCCAGCATGCGCCACACGGGTTCTTCACGCACTTTGCCGAGCAGATCCCACAGCGCGATCTCGATGCCAGACCAGGTGTGGCCGGCCTGCAACAGGTCCATGCTGTTGCGGCCCACCAGTTGGGCAAGACGGTGAATGTCGTCGGGGCTGTCGACGCGCTCGCCGATGACGGATGCCGCGACGGGCTGGCACACTCCGTGCGAGCGCGGGGTCACGAAGGCGGCGATCGAGGTCAGGGGCGACGCTTCGCATTCGCCCCAGCCGACGTGGCCGTCGGCGACCACGCGCACGAGCAGCGCGTCTTGACTGCCGTCGGCCTCGAGGGTCACCTCGGGCATCGATGCGTAGTAGAAGTCGACGGAGTCGATATTCATGGGCCGTTGTCCGCCTTCACGATCGAGAAGCTTGAGCCGCCGCGACGGCGAAACTGGGGGAAACCCACGATCGCCACCGTGCGATGCATCATTAGATCATATGTTAGCCGCAAGCCGAAGCGTGAGTCCGGTAACAATTTCATCCACCATCTTGCGCAATCGTGGGCTAGGTATGATCTAATGGCGAAACAAGCGCGGCTCTGGCCGCTGTGCGGAGAAACGGGACGATGATGTCGCAGTTGATGTGGGCCCCACCGGCGAACGCCGGACGAACGCCCTGCCTGCCATCCTTTTCGCGACCCTCAGTCTCTTCGACGGGCACCCCGGCCCGCGCGAAGCTCGCCGCTCGATCGCAGCGCACAGTCGTGGTGCGATCGAACGCGCGAAACACCCCGACCGGCTCCCGCCAGTCGAGTGCTCCGAATGGAAGGACACAGCAATGAAGACACGAAAAGCAGGAGCGCTTGCGCTCCTCACCGCCGGTGTCATGGTGGGTATGGCCGCCTGTGCTCCGGCGACTCCCGCCGACGGAGAGGTTCAAGAGCTTCTCATCTGGGACACCGGAATTCTCGGGCGCACCCTCGACAACGGTGAGCCCGACCTCGAGAACTCGTTCCTCGACCGGATGGCGGTTGCCTTCGAAGAGGCGAACCCCGGAGTCAAGATCACGACCGCTCAGCAGGGTCAAGACATCTCGACGAACAGCGCCCAGTTTCAGGCGGCGATGATCGCCGGCACCGGGCCCGATATTCGCGTGCAGTACGCAGGTGGCCCGACCATCTCCTTCGGAGACTTCTTCGTCGACCTCGAGCCGTTGTTGTCGCAAAAGACCCTCGACTCGCTCCAGGGCTTCAACGTCAACCGCGAGGGATACGACCCTGCCGGTCGCATTCTCGGCATGCCCTACGGCGCTGGCAACCTCTTCACGATTTTCCAGAACAACGCGCTCCTGGAGGAGGCCGGTCTCGACCCGGCCGACACTCCTGAGACCTGGGAAGAGTTGCTCGAAAACGGCCAGCAGGTCATGGACAACACCGACGCGGTCGGGTTCTCTGTTGCCAACCTCGAAGGCTACGTCGGCGCCTGGTTCATCAGCGCCATCGTGGGCGGTGAGCTCGGTGAGACCGTCTTCACTGAGATGTTCGCCGGCGAGATTCCCGTTGACCACCCCGCCATGGTCAAGGCATACCAGGCCTTCGCCGAGTGGGGTGCGAGTGGGCTCACGAACCCCGACGCCGGTCAGCTGAGCGGTGGCGGTGCACCGCTCTTCATCGACAACGGGGCGGCCTACTACCTGGTCGGCAGCTGGGAGAACAACCTCATGCTCGAGAGCTTCGGCGAGGGCAATGTGAGCTCGTTCTTCATCCCGATGCTCGAGGGCGCCCCGTACCCGAAGATCGGTGCAGGCGGCCCCGAGATCGCCATCTCGATCACCAACACGGCTCGCAACCAAGACCTCGCGGTGCAGTTCCTCGAGTTCTTGGCTGACCCGGCCAACCAAGACATCTTCGTCGAGATCTACCAGACGCAGGGCTCGAACCACCCTGAAGGTGACCCCTCGAAGATTCAGAACCCGCTGCTGCGTGAGCAGTTCGAGCAGCTCTCGGCATCGACAGATGGCGTCACCTTCGCCTTCGACAGCGTCATGCCGCAGGCGACGATCGACCTGTTCTACCGCGTGAATGCAGCAGTGTTCTTGGGCACTCTCTCGCCCGCAGACGCGGTGGCGCAGCTGAAGGCGTCATATGAGCAGGAGATCGCGAACCAGTGACCTCTGCGTCTTTGTCCTCGCGCGTGGGTGTCGCCTCGGCGGCACCCACGGGCGGGGACCCGTCTGCGAACACCCGTCGGCCCGGTGCGATGCGCAAGAAGGACCGGCTGATCGGTCTGCTTGCAGTGCTCCCCGCGCTGCTGCTCGTCATCACCTTTTCGGCGTATCCGATCGCTTTCGCCTTCTTCATCTCGTTCACGCGCACGAACGGCCTGACCTTCGAGTGGCGGTGGCTCGAGAACTACATCGCCATGGTCAACGACCCGATCGTGCAACAGGTCTTCGTCAACAACCTCAAGTACCTCATCGCCATCCCTCTGGTCATCTTCGTCGCCGTAGTGGTCTCGGTGCTGCTCTTCGAGCGGGTTCGCGGCTGGAAGTTCTTCCGCATCATCTTCTTCTTGCCGAACGTGCTCTCGATCGCCGTCATCGGCATCATGTTCCGCAACGCCTTCGGCTACTACGGCGGCGTGAACCAGGCCCTCGGCCTCTTCGGCATAGCACCGGTAGAGTTCTTCACCGACGGCAATCTGGCGATCGCGATCATCATTCTCGCCCTCGTGTGGTCTGGCTTTGGCTACATGTCGCTGCTCTTGTTCGCCGGCCTCACCGCGATCAACCCCGCCGTGTTCGAAGCTGCTGCCATCGACGGCGCCGGCTGGTGGAAGAGGCTCTGGTACATCACCCTGCCGAACATCCGCCGCGTGCTGGGCTTCGTCTTCATCATCAACGTGATCTACACGTTCACGGGTCTCTTCGGCTTCGTGTTCGTCATGACCGCCGGTGGGCCGGGCTATGACACCACCACCATTGATTACCTCGTGTACTTGAGGGCCTTCTCGAGCTCGAATCTCGGGTCGGGGGCGGCGCTCGCCGTGATGCTGTTCCTGTTCATCGGCATCTTGACCCTGCTGCAGAACAAGGTGTTCAAGTTGCAAGAGGAGGACTGACCATGGCTGAAGAAACGATCATCAGCAAGCGCCTCACGTCAGGGCGCGCGAACGGGCCGGTCTTCATCATTCTGGCGCTCATCGCGACGTCGATCGTGTACCCGCTCTACTTCGTCATCATCACCTCGGCTCGACCCAACGTTGACTACCTGCGTGACCCCTTCGGCTTGCCGGGCGAGTGGACGTTCGACAACTACGCCCGCCTGATCGAGGTGTACGGCGTCGGTCAAGCGTTCTTGAACAGCCTGTATGTGGCGGTCGTCACGATCGTGCTCGTTCTCGTTCTGGCGACCCTTGCGGGCTACGGGCTCGCGAAGTACCCGGTGCCAGGGGCCAAGTACGCCACGGCCATATTCGTGTCTCTCATGCTGATTCCGGGCGCGGTGCTCATCATTCCGACCTACGTGATGCTGGCCCGCTTGGGCCTCGTCGGCAATTACTGGGGGCTCATCCTCGTCTACGTATCGAGCGCTCTACCCTTCGCGGTGTTCTTCCTCTCTCTCTCGTTTCGAGGCATTCCCGTCGAGGTCATCGAGGCGGCGCGCATCGACGGTGCAGGGTTCTTCCGCACGCTGTGGTCGATCATCCTGCCCATGGGTTCCAGCGGAATCGCGACCCTCGCGGTGTTGCAGTTCTTGGGCGTCTGGAACGAGCTGCTCTGGGCACTCATCCTCATTCCAGAACAGTCGATGAAGCTACTCACACCAACGCTCGCCAGCATCGGAACGCGGTTCTTGACCGATCAGCCTTTGGTGTCGGCGGGCTTGTTCATCACCGCTTCTGTGCCCCTGCTGCTGCTGCTCTTCGCGTCGAAGTACGTCATGCAGGGCCTGCAGGTCGGCGTCAGCCGCTAAGACGCATGCGCTCTCGCGGGGTCGGGTTGCCCGAGCACCCGGCCTCGCGAGGTTCGGCGATCAGCGTGCGTCGTCGAACCAGCCTCGCTCGTGGAAGGTCGCGTCGAGGGCGGGGCCACGGCGAGTGGGGGCGGCCCACTGCACGCCGTTGGCGAGCACACGGTGGATGCTCGGGTGGTGATACACGGGGTACTCCTGGTCTCCGGGCGAGAAGTAGAACACTCGCCCGTGCCCTCGAGTCCACGTCGCGCCCGAGCGAAAGACTTCGCCACCCGAGAACGACGAGATGAAGATGAGCTCGTCGGGGGTGGGAATATCGAAGAACTCGCCATACATCTCTTGAGCTTCGATGACGAGCGGGTCGGGCACTCCGGCGGCGATGGGGTGAGTGGGGTCGACCGTCCAGACCACTTCGCGGTCGCCGTCGTTGCGCCAGCGCAGTGAGCACGAGGTGCCCATGAGCTTCTTGAAGATCTTCGAGTAGTGGCCCGAGTGCAGCACGATGATGCCCATACCGCCGAGCACCGCGTCATACACCCGGTCGACGATCGCGTCGTCGACCTCGGGGTGCGCCTCATGGCCCCACCACAGCAGAACGTCGGTCGCGTCGACGACCGACTGTGGCAAGCCGTGCTCGGGCTCGTCGAGCGTGGCAGTGCGCACCTCGACTGCTGAGCCGAGCAACGAGGTGAGCCCGTCAGCGATCGCGCCGTGCATCCCGGTCGGATACAAGCGCGCGGTGAGCGAGTCTGGGTAGTTCTCGTGACGGTTCTCGTTCCAGACCGTCACGCGCAGTGGGCTTGTCATGAGTCGAGTCTGACCTCTCTGCCTTCGGCCGCCGATCGGTAGCACGCGTCGAGCACGGCGGTGCGGTGCAGCGCGAAGTCGCCGCGGTGCGCATTCCAGTCGCCGCTGCGCACGGCCTCGACGAACTCGGCGATGACGAGCGGGTGCTCGCCGCCCGGCACGTGCACCTCGGGCGTGAGGGTGACGGCGACGCCGTCGATGTCGCGATACATGCGCAGGGTGTCGTCGCTCGCATAGCGCGGCACGAACAGACGCAGCCCACCGTCGACCCCCAGCAGCTCGATCGAGATGTCTTCGTCGTCGACCGTGTGGCCTGCCCAGCTGATCTCGAATGCGACGCTCGAGCCGTCGTCGAGTCGAAAGAGCGCGCTCGCGAGGTCGTCGACCTCGAAGTCACCCGTGTCGCTCGCCATCTGCTCTTGCCGGTTCATCGCGCCGTAACCGGCCCGGCCGAGTTCGCCGTGCGTGACAGCGCTGACGGCGACCACGCGAGGCTCGCCGAGCAAGAACAGCAGCGAGTCGAGCACGTGCGGCCCGAGGTCGATGAGCGCGCCGCCGCCCGCCATGGCCTTGTTCGTGAACCACGAGCGCAATCCCGGAATGCCCGAGCGCCGCTTCCACGACGCACGTGCGTGGTAGATGCGACCGATGCCCTCGGTCTCGAGGTAGCGGCGGGCGAACTGCACGTCGGCCCGGCGGCGGTGATTGAAGGCCACCTCGAGCACGCGATCGTGGTCTTTCGCCGCCTGCACCATCTCGATGGCCTGCGCGGTGTCGAGCGCCAGCGGCTTCTCGCAGAACACGTGCTTGCCCGCCGCGAGCGCGGCCACCGCGATCGGGTGGTGCAGCGCATTCGGGGTGGCGATGCTGACGATGTCGAGTTCGGGCATCGCGACGAGCGCCTGCCAGTCGTCGAACAAGTGAGGCAGCTCATACATCTCGCCGAGGGCGGCGAGCCGGTCAGGCTCTTTACCGGCGAGCGCGATGACCTCGACGCCGGGAATCTGCCCGAACGAGGTGAGGTGGGTCGTGCCGGCATAGCCGAGGCCGACGACGCCGACCCGGAGGGGGCCGACCGAGGGGCGATCAGTGGTGGTCACCGGCGAATCCTTCGCATAGGGTGTGGTGGGCGCGAGCCCATTAGGTATGATGTAAAGCCTACAGGTGAGGACCTCTGCATGACCGACGCACTGCTGCGCACCCGCCCCGACTCGGGCGGCCGAGTCTCTGTTGTTCTCGCCGACACCATTCTGAGCGACTGCGCACCCCTCGTCGTCGAGGTCGACCGCCGTGTGTCGCACGCGTGGGCCACCCCCGTCGTGAGCGGCGACGCCGACCTGCTGACAATCGAGGGCGCGCTCGACGGCCTGGCCGACGGCGCGAGCGTGCACGCCGCGTGGAGCGCTCGCCGAGTGGCCGACCAACCCGTGTGGGAGTGCGCGATGGTGCTGCGCAACGACGGCGAGCATCCCGTCACCATCACGCGCATGGACCCTCTCGTGCTCGATGCCGGATCAGCCTGGCGCACCCACTCGTATCGCAGCGCCTGGGGCGACGAGTTTCGGCCCATCGCCGGGCACGCCGGCCACCATCTCGTGCTCGAGAGCCGGGCGGGGCGCAGTTCGCACGGCATGATTCCGTGGCTGGGGCTCGAACGCGGCGGCACTGGCACGGGCCCCGGCGCGGGCGAGCCCCCCGCCGCGATCACCATTGCGCCCGCCTACAGCGGCAACTGGCACATTCACGCGATGGCGGGCGGCTTCGTCTCGGCCGGCATCTCGCCGTGGCAGTTCGCCGTCGAGCTCGCCCCGGGCGAATCGGTGACAGCACCGAGCGTGGTGCTGACCGTCGCCACCGATCTGGATGCGGCCGCCGTTGCTCTGCAGCGCGCCGTCGCCGCCGACTGGCTGCCCCGCACCGAGTTCACCGACAGCGTGCCCGTCGAGTGGAACCACTGGTGGCCATACGAAGACCAAGAGGTCGACGAAGGCGTCATCGCCGAGAACGCGCGGGTTGCCGCCGACCTCGGCATCGAGATCGCCACCGTCGACGCCGGGTGGTTCGGCACGGCCGACCCGACGAGCGTGTGGAGCGAGCAGCGCGGCGACTGGTCGAGCGTCAACACGGCGAGGTTTCCGTCGGGGCTCGCGGCCCTCGGGCAAAGCATCCGCGACGCCGGGGTGCTGCCCGGCATGTGGATCGAAGCCGAAGCGGTCGGCTCGCACTCGCTGCTGCGCGCCGCGAAGCCCGAAGCGATGGCGCACACCGTCGAAGGGCGACGACCCGACCCGTCGTATCGCGTGCAGACCGAATCGCTCGACGATGACGACCCCACATTTCTCGGCTACGTCTGCATGGGCTCGCCCGCCGGTCGCGAGCACGTGCTCGAATCGATGAGCACGCTCATCACGACCACCGGCGCGCGCTGGATCAAGCTCGACTTCAACATCGACCCCGACGCAGGCTGCACGCGCACCGACCATGGGCACGGCGCGGGCGACGGGCTGCTGCGGCACTACGAGGGCCTCTATTCGGTGCTCGACGAGGTGCGCGCGCGGCACCCCGAGATCATGCTCGAATCGTGCTCGTCGGGCGGGCTGCGCATCGACCTGGGGCTCGCGCGGCACGTGCACGGCTTCTTCTTGAGCGACCCCGACTTCACCGAGCACCACCTCGAAGTGCTGTGGGGCGTGCGCAACCTGCTGCCGCCGATCGGCATTCTGCACTGGTCGTGGTCGCAATGGCGCGGCGACTTCGAACCCTCGTATCTCGACTGGGCGACCCTCACGCCCGACGAGTTCGACACCACACTGCGGGCGGCTATGCTGCACCGCTTCGGCGTGAGCCTGCGGCTGCCCGAGCTGCGACCCGAACTGCTCGAGCGGCTGCGGGTGCACGTCGACCTCTTTCAGCGCGAGCTCGCGCCGCTCGTGCGCGACGGCGTGCTGCAACCGCTCACCCCCACGCCAGAGCGCGGCGGCTTCGGCGAGCGCGCACCGATCATGCAGTTGTCGCACCCCGACGGCCGCGTGATCGTGGGCGCGTTCGTGCTGCCGGGCGGAGCGCGGCCGAGCGTGGCGCACGTGCGCGGGCTCGACCCCGACGCCACCTACACGGTGTCGAACCTCGCCACCGGTGACGCATGGAACTCGTCGGGCGCCGAACTGCTCGACATCGGCCTGGCCCTGCTCGGCGACGACGCGATCACGTCGTGGTTGCTGAAGGTCTCGCCAGCACTCTGACCGCACCACCTGACCGCGTCTGACGCAGAAAGCACTCATGCACAACGACCACCGTCTCGTCGAGGCCCGCCTCGATCGTTTCGTTCGCGATCACCTGCAGCCGGCGCTGTATCGGGATGCTCGCCCGCTCGCCGCGACCGCGTGGCAGGTCGAGCGCGAGCCCGTGCCCTTTGAGACCGCCGTCGAGCAGCAGTTCGAGCCCGTGCCGCTCGGCTGGCGCTGGGGCCGAGCGTGGTCGACCGTGTGGTTGCGCGTCACGGGCGAGGTGCCGGCCGAGTGGTTGCCGCAGCCGCCCGAGGGCACCCGCATCGAAGTGCTCGTCGACTTCGGCTACAACCGCAGCCGCTCGGGCTTTCAAGCCGAAGGTCTCGCCTACCGGCCAGACGGCACGCTCATTAAGTCGATCGCTCCGTTGAACTCGTGGTTACCGGTCGCGCCCGGTGAGACCGCGATCGACGTTGTTCTCGAAGCCGCCGCGAACCCCGACGTCGCGGGCGACTACACCTTCGACCCGACGCCGTACGGGGCGTGGGAGACCGCGCCCGACGAGCCGCTCTACGAGCTCAAGCAGCTCGAGGTGGCTCTGCTCGACGTCACGGTGTGGGAGCTGCTGAGCGACATCTTCACCCTGCGCGGCCTCATGGCCGAGCTGCCCGAGGGCTCGTCGCGCCGCCACGAGATTCTGCGCGCGCTCGAAGACATGCTCGACGTGCTCGATGCGCAGAGCATCCCGACCACAGCCCACGCCGGTCGCGACGCCCTCGCCGACGTGCTCGCCCGCCCCGCCCACGCAAGCGCACACCGCGTGCTCGCCACCGGACACGCGCACATCGACTCGGCGTGGCTGTGGCCCCTGCGCGAGACCGTGCGCAAGTGCGCCCGCACCTTCACGAACGTCATGGACCTCATGGACGAGCACCCAGACTTCGTGTTCTCGTGCTCGAGCGCGCAGCAGTACCTCTGGATGAAAGAGCACCACCCGCGAGTGTTCGAGCGCATCAAGGAGAAGGTCGCGGCCGGCCAATTCGTGCCCGTCGGCGGCATGTGGGTCGAGAGCGACACCAACATGCCCGGCGGCGAAGCGATGGCGCGGCAGTTCATCGCGGGCAAGCGGTTCTTCATCGACGAGTTCGGCGTCGAGTGCGAAGAAGCGTGGATGCCCGACTCGTTCGGCTATTCGGGCGCCCTGCCGCAGATCGTCGCCGCGGCCGGCTCGCGCTGGTTTCTGACGCAGAAGATCTCGTGGAACCAGATCAACCGCATGCCCCACCACACCTTCTGGTGGGAAGGCATCGACGGCACGCGCGTCTTCACCCACTTTCCGCCCGTCGACACCTACATCAGCGAGCTCTCGGGCAAGGAGCTTGCGCACGCAGAGCGCAACTTCTCAGAGAAGGGCCGCGCCACGATGTCGCTCGTGCCCTTCGGCTGGGGCGACGGCGGCGGCGGCCCGACGCGCGAGATGATCGCCGCCGCGCACCGCACCGCAGACCTCGAAGGCTCGCCGCGCGTCACGATGGGCAGCTCGCGCGACTTCTTCGAGGCGGCCGAGGCCGAATACCCGAATGCTCCGGTGTGGAGCGGCGAGATGTATCTCGAACTGCACCGCGGCGTCTTCACCTCGCAACTGCGCACCAAGCAGGGCAACCGCCGCAACGAGTCGCTGCTGCGGCAAGCCGAGCTGTGGGCCGCGACGGCGGCGCTGCGAGCAGGGTACGAATACCCGCTCGAGGCACTCGAACGCGCCTGGCACACCGTGCTGCTGCTGCAGTTTCACGACATCTTGCCCGGCACCGCCATCGCCTGGGTGCACCGTGAGGCCGAGCACCGGCACGCGGCCGTCACCGAGACACTTGAGGGCATCATCGCCGAGGCGCTGCAGGCGCTCGCCAGCTCGCCCGCAGAGGGTGAGGGCCACGAGCTCGTCGTCAACGCCTCGCCATTCGCGCGTGAGGGAGTCGTGGCGTTGGGGGCGGCCGTGCGCGAGGCGGAGCATCCCGCCGTCGCTGCGGCCGACGCCGCCGACGGCGCGACGGTGCTCGACAACGGCATCGTCAGAGCGGTGGTGGATGCTCGCGGTCACCTGACCTCGCTGCGCGCGCACGCAGACGGTCGCGAGGCGGTCGCGCCCGGCAGCCCCGCGAACGTGCTGCGCCTGCACACCGACCTGCCCAACCTGTGGGATGCATGGGACATCGACCAGCACTACATGCGCACCGTCACCGAACTGCTCGAGGTCGACGAGCGGCGCGTGCGGGCGACCGACCACGAGGCGACCGTCATCACGGTGCGGCGGGTCGGCGAGTCGATCATCGAGCAGCGCCTCACGCTGCGCGCTGGGGCGACCGCGCTCGAGATCGAGAACCGCATCGACTGGCGCGAGCGCGAGAAGATTCTCAAGCTCGCCATGCCGCTTGACGTGCACGCCGACCGCATCGCAGCCGAGACGCAGTTCGGGCACCTGTTTCGCCCCACCCACACCAACACCAGTTGGGATGCCGCGCGGTTCGAAGCCTGCCAGCACCGCTTCGTGCACCTCGCCGAGCCGGGCTATGGAGTGGCGATCGCCAACGACTCAACCTACGGCTACGACGTCTCGCGCGACACCCGAGCAGACGGCGGCACGACGACGACAGTGCGGTTCTCGCTGTTGCGGGCTCCACTCTTTCCTGACCCCGAGACCGATCAGGGCGAGCACGTGCTGCGCTTTCGCATCGCACCCGGCGCGACCATCGGCGACGCCGTCGAGCTCGGCTACGACCTCGCGACACCGCTGCGGGCCGTGCGCGCCGCGGCGCCGATCGCGCCGATCGTCTCGAGCAGCAACCCCGCCGTCGTCATCGAGACGGTCAAGCTCGCCGAAGACGGCTCGGGCGACCTCATCGTGCGGCTCTACGAGTCGCGCGGCGGGCGAGCGCACACGGTGCTCTCGCTCGACGGCACGGCCGAGGCGATCGAGTCGACCGACCTGCTCGAGCGCGTGCTCGACTGCGAGCCTGCCGGTTCGGGGTCGAGCATCGAGTTGCCGTTCCGGGCGTTCCAGCTGCGCACGGTGCGGTGGCGCGGGGTGAGCGCACGATGAGCGAGCGCCCCGCAGTGTCTCACCCGGTCGCGCCGCACCCGCTCGCCGACCCGAACCCGGCGCCCGGCGCGCTGCCGCCCGTCGCGACGGTGAGCACCGACGCGCGCGTCGTCTCGCTCGACGGGCAGTGGCGCTTCAGGTGGGCGCCGTCGGCAGCGGCCGCGTCGGTTGGCATCGAGCGCCTCGACGTCGATGACAGCGACTGGGGCACGATCGCCGTGCCGTCGAGCTTCACGATGCCCATTCACGACGAGACGGTTGGTGGGCCGCACGGCGCCCCTGCCTACACGAACGTCAAGTACCCGTTCGCGATCGACCCTCCGCACCCGCCAGACGCGAACCCCGTCGCCGACCACCGGCTGCGGTTCGCACTCGCCGCCGTGCCCGAGCGCGCTCACCTGCGATTCGAGGGCCTCGAGGGCGCGGGCGACGTGTGGCTCAACGGCACCTTTGTGGGCTCGACGCGCGGCAGCCGCCTGCCGACCGAGTTCGACGTGAGCGGGCTGCTTGCGGCCGACAACGTGCTCGCCGTGCGCGTGCACACCTTCAGCGCTCACTCGTACGTCGAAGATCAAGACGAGTGGTGGAACCCCGGCATCATCCGCTCCGTCACGCTGCGCGAGCGGCCCGAACTCGCCATCGACGACGTGCGCGCGGTGGCGGCGTGGGGGCCGAACGGCGCGAGCCTGCGGGTTGACGTGAGCGCGGCATCCGGAGTCTCGATCGAGGTGGTCGAGCTGGGGCTGACGGTGACGCCCGGTGTCGAGGTGCCGGTGGCGGATGCTCTGCCGTGGTCGGCCGAGAGCCCCCAGCTGTACACCCTGCGGGTGTCGACGCCGCACGAGCGCGTCGAGACCCGTATCGGATTTCGCTCGGTGGCGATCGTCGACGGCGTCTTCACGGTGAACGGTGCACCCGTGCAGCTGCGCGGCGTCAACCGGCACGAACACCACCCCGACTACGGTCGCGCGGTGCCGCGCGAGACGCTCGAACGCGACCTGCACCTCATGAAGCAGCACAACGTCAACGCGATTCGCACCGCCCACTACCCGCCGTCGAGCGAGCTGCTCGACCTCGCCGACGAGCTCGGCTTCTGGGTGATCGACGAGTGCGACCTCGAGACGCACGGCTTCGGCGACATCGGCTGGCGCGGCAACCCCACCGACGATGTGGCGTGGCAGGCGACCTTGCGCGACCGCGCAGCGCGCATGGTCGAGCGCGACAAGAACCACCCCTCGATCATCATGTGGTCGCTCGGCAACGAGGCCGGCACGGGGCAGAACCTTGCCGCCATGGCCGCCGAGATTCGCGGGCGTGACGCGACTCGTGCGCTGCACTACGAGGGCGATCTCGCGTGCCGAGACGTCGACGTCTACAGCCGCATGTATGCCTCGCACGCTGAGGTCGAGCAGATCGGGCAGCGCGCCGAGACGCCGCTCGCCGCGAACGAGTGGCTGACGCTCGGCCCAGACGACGACGCAGCGGCACTCGATGCGCGCCGGCGCGCGATGCCGTTCGTGCTGTGCGAGTACGTGCACGCGATGGGCACGGGCCCCGGGGGCATGACCGAATATCAAGAGCTGTTCGACCGATACCCGCGCCTCATGGGCGGCTTCGTGTGGGAGTGGCTCGAGCACGGCATCCACCGCACCCTGCCCGATGGAACCGTCGGCACGTTCTACGGCGGCGACTTCGGCGAGGTCGTGCACGACGGCAACTTCGTCATCGACGGTCTCATCGCCGCTGACCGCACCCCGCGCGCGCAGCTCGCCGATCTCGCGGCCGTCTTCGCCCCCGTGGTGCTGACGGTGGATGCTGATGCTGGGTTGCTGCACCTGCGCAGTCGACTCGACCACACCGACACCGGCCGATTCGCGCTGCAGTGGCGCGTCGAATCGGCCGCGGGGCCCGTCGCCTCGGGGTCGATCGAGCATGAGCCCGTCGGGCCGCGCGGCACGGTGACGCTGCCGTTGCCGGACGAGCTGCTCGGTGCTGTCGCGTCGGGCGGGGTCGCCACGGTCGAGCTCGTCGAGCGCTCGGCGACCGCGTGGGCCGAGGCCGGGCACGTCGTCTCGCGCGCGCAACTCGTGACGGTCGCGCCCGAGCGGGCGCGGCCGGCCGGCCTGCCCGACCCGGCGGGGCTGACGCTCGATGAGCTGCACCTCGACGAGGCGACGGGGGCGGTCACGGCGTTCGGGGCCCAGCCGGTCGAGGCCTGGCGACTCGAGCTGTGGCGGGCGCCCATCGACAACGACTTCGGTGCGGGGTGGGATCGCGCCGGGGCGCCCTCAGACGCCGACCACTGGGCGGCGCTCGGGCTCGACCGCCTCGTGTCACGGCTGGTCTCGATCGACCGCACGGCCGAGCACGTCGAAGTCGTGACGCGCGTCGGCGCCGCGGCGACGGATGTCGCCGTGCAGTTGCGGTGCCGTTGGACTGCCGCACCCGACGGGCTGCAGCTCGACGTCGAGGTGCTGCCGCTCATCGCCGGCGAGCAGGCTGTCGAGTGGGCGCGCGTGGGCATCTCGTTCGCGCTACCCGGTGTTGCTGAGCGCGTGCAGTGGTTCGGCCGTGGGCCGGGCCCGGCGTATCCCGACACGGGTCAGGCCGCGCACTGGGGCTGGTTCGACCGCTCGCTCGACGAGGTGCATGAGCGCACGGTGCGTCCGCAAGAGTCGGGGGCGCGGGGCGACGTGCAGTGGGCTCGGGTCGAGGCGGCCGGCGCGGCGCTCGAGGTCGAGGCGCCTGACGGTGTCGCGCTGACGGTGCGGCGGTGGTCGACCGAAACGGTTGCCGCGACGACCCACGATCATCTGCTGCGCGGCGACGGCCGCACGCACGTGGTGCTTGACCTCGCGCAGCACGGGGTGGGCACGGCCGCGTGCGGGCCCGGAGTGCTGCCGCAGTATCGGCTCGCTGCGCGTGACGTGCGGGCGAGCATCCGGTTCACCGTCGCATGACCACCCGTGTGCGTGACCTGTCTGTATTCCCTGTCAGAAACTCCCGAACTGTAGGAGCCTCATGAGCGAGACCAGCCGCACCGAACCGACCATCATCGACACGGGCGTCGACGGCATCACGTTGACGCTCGTGCCCACCGAGCGCGTCACCTTCGCGAGCTTCGTCGACTGCAACATGGCGACCGCGTGGGTGGGCGACGAGTTTCGCATCTTTCCGGGAAAGTACGGCGAAGACCCGTTGTGGGGTGACGCGCGCGAACTGAAGTTCGCGGGCGGCGCGACCGTCGCTGAGGCGTTCGCGCGAGAGTCGCACGAGTTCACCGAGCCGGCGCTGCCCCCGAACACGCCGCCCGGAGAGCCGGGGCTGCACGGAGCCGTGTGGTTCGAGACGATCTACCAAGACCCCGCCGACGAGTCGGGCCGCACGCTCTACGCGCTGTATCACAACGAGAACTACCCCTCGACGCTGCCGTATCAGGAAGAGACCGGCGAGGGCTACCGCGACGTCGACTGGCCCCCCGGGCTGACCGGGCCCGAGGGCGTGCAGGCGGTGCCGCGCATCGGCATCATGAAGTCGACCGACGGCGGCGAGAGCTGGACGAACCACGGCATTCTGCTCGAAGACCGCGACGACCGCATGATTCGGCTGCCCGTCAATCGCAACAACTGTTTTCCGGGTGGGGTCGGCGACCCGAGCGCCGTCGCGTCGGGTGATCACCTGTATGTCTTCTTCGGCGAGTACGCCTACCCCGAGGCGTGGGATGCGTCGACATGGGATCGCGAGACCGAGGCGGCAGCGCAGTGCGTGAGCGTCGCGCGCGTGCCCTTGGCCGACTTGGATGCTCCGACCGGCGCCGCACGTCGGTGGAGCGGCACCGCCTTCGATGCGCCGTGGGACGGCGTGGGGCAGCCCATCGCGAGCCTGCGCATCCCGACGTCTGAGGGTGGTGGCGCTGTGTCGCAAGGCGACGAGCTCTACTATTGGGGCCCCTCGGTCAGCTGGAACGAGCACCTGCAGGTGTGGGTGATGATGCTCGGCCGCGTCGACGGCAGCTTCTGGGTGGGCGACAGTCTCTTCGTGTCGATCAACCCCAATCGTGACCTCGGGGTCGGCGACAACGCGCAGCAGTGGTCGACGCCCGTGCGCGTCATCCACCGACCGGGGCACACCCTCTGGTACCCGTCGCTGCAGCCGACCGACTCGGCTGAAGACTTGCAGGCGAAGCGCACGTGCTTGCGGCTCGGCGCTGAGGCTCGGTTGTACTTCAAAGACATGAAGGATGACGAGCACGTGTACATCAGCGACTACCGCGTGGAGTTCGGGCGCAGCTAGCGTTCGCGCTACGCGACGACGAGCGCGCCGAGCACGAACCCGAGCAGGGCGGCGGGCACGCCGACCATGAAGTTGAGCGTGACGCTCGCGATTGCGGCGCGGTGCTTGCCGTCGAGGACGAGCTGCACGGTCTCGACGGCGAGCGAGCTGAAGGTGGTGAGGCCTCCGCACAGGCCGCTGAAGATGATGAGTTGCACGGTGGGGTCGAGGGGCAGGCCGAGCGCGGCTCCCGCGATGAACGAGCCGACGACGTTGACCACGGCCACGCCCCACGGAATGCGGCCTCGGCCCGCGAGGGCCACCGAGGTGAGTTGACGCAGCACGGCGCCGAGGGCTCCGCCCACGGCGACGGCGAGCAGCACGAGGGGGGTCACGTCTCGGCCTCGTCCAGGTCGGGCGGCTGTCGATGCCCCAGCCGGGCACCGAGCACGAGGCCTGCCCAGGCGGAGAGCATCCCGAGCCCGAGGCTCAGCACGATCGACAGCACGGCCCCCAGCGCGTCGCCGTCTTGCGTGAGGGCGACGATCGAATAGGCGAGCGCCGAGAAGGTGGTGAAGGTGCCCAGGATGCCCGGGCCGAGCCCCACGCGGGCCCACCCCGGCACGCGCTGCCAGAGTGCGGCGACGAGCAGCCCGAGCACGAAGGCTCCGACCACGTTGACGAGCAGGGTGCTGAGGGCGAAAGCCCGCAGGCCGTGCGGCAGGGCCAGGTCGACGAGCACGCGCAGGGTGGTGCCGACGAGGCCACCGGCGAAGACCGCGAGCAGGTCGAGAGGGCTCGCGCCCGCCTTCAAGCTCGCCGGTGCTGTCACCGCGCCAGCCTACTTGCGGGGCGTGGGTTCACGGGAGATCGTGGGCTGACCATCCACACGCCCTCCTAGGCTGGTCACGTGGCCAATGCTCTCTTCATCTGCGAACCGCGCGAATTCATACGCGTGCCGCTCGCGGAAGGAACGTTGCTCCGGTCGCTCTCTCCGACACGTCTCGATGAGTTGGCGAACGCCTATCACCAGGCTTACGTCGGGTCTCCGCACGAGATGACCGCGGCCGAGGCGCGCTCCGAGATTGACCTCACCTGGGCAGGCGAGTACGGGCGGTTGCTCGCGAACGCTTCTCTTGGCGTTTGGGTGGGCAACGAACTGGCCGGGGCGATCGTGACGGTCGAAGACCCTCCCTGGGACAACGTGCCGCGCGGAGCATTCATCCTCGAGCTGTTCGTCACGCCCCCACACCGCCGCATGGGGCTGGGGCGCTTGCTGGTGCAGAGGGTGCAAAACGCTCTGCGTACGCGCATCGCCCTCCGGGTCGACGACTCCGCACCACAAGCCAAAGCGCTCTACCTGTCCCTCGGATTCCAGCCGTCTTCTCACGACCACACCGTCAAACCTCACGACCAGGGCAGTTGACGATCCGGGATCGATCGCTCGTTAAGCAACGTCGTGGGGAACACTCGGGTTCGATGACGCCGAAGGCAGAGCCCTTGGTGACCGACGGTTACCCCAGGGGCTCACCGGCCAAGTGCCGCTGCATGTTCGTCAGCGCTTCGTCCCAGCCGTCGTAGACGAAGCCGTCGCCGGGCGTGCCGTCGTAGCCGCGCAAGTGGAAGACGAGCTCGGTCTGCTCGCCGCGGTCAATGAAGGTGAGTGTGATGCGCGGCGCTTCATCGACGTGGGCGTCAGGTTCACCCCACGAGAAGACGAGGCGATCGAACGGCTCGATCTCGACGTACTGCCCGCCGGTCGGGTAGGTGTCTCCCGTCTCGACGTTCGTCATCGTGTAGGTGTAGCGGCCGCCGACCCTGACGTCGAACGAGACCGAGTCGGTGGTGACGCCGAAGGGGTGCAACCACTGGGCGAGTTCGCCCTCGTCGGTCCAGGCCCGCCAGACGAGTTCGCGCGGGGCGTCGAACGTGCGGGTGATGGTGAACTCTCCGGTCGTCGCTGCTGAGGTGGTCATGATGGCTCCTTCTGAGGGGTCGTGGTGGCGTGCTTCATGGTCTCGAGATGCTTCTCGAGAGCGTCGAGTCGCAGGTTCCACTCGCGGCGCTGCGCGTCGACCCAGGCCGAGGCCTGCTCGAGCGGCTCGGTCTGCAGCGACAGCGTGCGCCACTGCGCCTGCGCCGTGCGCGAGACGAGGCCCGCGCGCTCGAGCACTTTGAGGTGTTGCGAGATCGCCGGAGGGCTCACGTCGAACTGCGCGGCAACGTCGCCCACGCGCGCAGGGCCGGTCGCGAGTTGGGACAAGATGCGACGCCGCGTGGGGTCGGCGAGCGCGGAGAACACCTGGGTCAACTGCGTCTCGACATCCATTTCGCTAACTCCTTAATTAAGCGGATGCTTAACCATAGTGCGCGATGCGTGAATGTCAAGCGGCGCTCGTGGTGGCGCTGCCCGGTCGCGGGACGTTCGGCCCATGCTCTGCCGCGGTTCGCTCAATACACTGGCGAGGTGACCCAGTCCCCCGCCGTTTCGCCGCGCCGTCGTCGACGGTGGCCGTGGGTCGTCGCGGGGGTGGTCGTGGCGTTGCTCGTGCTCGTCGCGGCGGTCGTCGTGCCGATTCTCACGCACCAGCCGCAGGGCAGCTCGGGGCAGGCGCGCGTCGCCGATGGTGTGTTCTTCACTGAGGTGGTGGCGACGGGCGACGACGAGCGCACCCGCACGCTGAGCGTCGTCGACGAGTTTGGCGCCGAGCCCGACCTGTCGGCGGTGTCTGCTGGCGACCGGCTGGTCGTGAGCGGCACGGGGTTCAACCCCGACCAGGGAATCTACGTGGCGGTGTGCCGCGTGCCCGACGAGCTCGATGGCAAGCCCGGCCCGTGCCTCGGCGGTGTGGGCTCGCAAGAGGTCGAAGAGTTCGACGAGGGGGTCGTGCAGTACGCCGCCTCGAACTGGATCAACGAGGCCTTCGCCTGGCGCCTCTTCGGCGCGCGAGGGTTCGACGACCGATCAGCCGGATCCTTCACCGCCTACATCGAACTGCCTGCGGCCGCCGACGAGAACGTCGACTGCACGGTCGACGCCTGCGGCCTCTACACGCGCAACGATCACACGGCCGTCGCCGACCGCGTGCAAGACCTCTACCTGCCGCTGCGCTGGGCCCAGTAGGCGGCCCCGCTCGCGCTACGCGCCCGCGCGCTCAGTGCAGTCAGAATGGTGCGACCGGTTCAGTGCAGTCGGTTCAGGATGCTCGCGCGCAGCTCGCGCAGCCCCGAGTCGAGGGCATCGATCGTCGACGAGTCGAGCGACCCGCGCGACGCGGCCGACCGCAACTCGGTGCGCACGTCTTGCCGAAACTCGGCCAACAGCACCTCGGCGCGTTGCACCTGCGCACGAGCGTCAGACCGAGACTCGCGCAGCGTCGAATGCATCGACGTCGTCACGTCGTGCACAGCCTCGGCCGCAGCCGCGCCCGCAGCAGCACCCGCGGCACCGGCTGCATCCGCCGCCCGAGCCGCCCACTGCGTGTCAGAAGTCCACGTGCCCGCCGTTCGAGCATCGTCGCGCGCCTCGCGCGCAGCCGCGGCGAGTTCAGCCCGCAACGCGCCCATCGCCTCACCGACCGAGGCTCGCACCTCATCGGCGAGACGCCGCACCGAATCACCAAGCCCGGCCTCGATACCGTCGAGCTCGTCGCGGCGGTCGTTCAACTCAGCACGCCCCGCGTCGGTCAAGGCGTAGACGGTCTTGCGACCATCAGACTCTTTCGACACCAGACCCTCAGACTCAAGCTTCGCCAACCGCGGGTAGATCGTGCCCGCCGACGGAACATACGTTCCGCCAAAGCGATCGCTCAACGCCTGAATGATCTCGTAGCCGTGCATCGGCCGCTCATCGAGCACAAACAGCAAATAGAGCCGCAAGTGCCCGTGGCCGAACACCGCGGGGCTCACGCCGAAGCCTCAGCAGTGTCAGCCTCAGGCGTCGCAGAAGACCCACGATCGGTGTGCACCACCGACACGTCACCCGACACTGAGTTCGCGCGCACCTCGGTGAACGCACCCGCCAACTGGCCATACCGGCCCGAGTACTGGCCCTTCACTCCGCTGATGCGCGCGTCGTCGAGCTGCAAGCGCCCCGTCATCGTGTTGATCAGATACTGCGCGGCGACCCCTGCGTCGAGCCGCACCGTGAGGTCGCCCGCGACGGTGCTGTTGCGCACGCGGTCTGGGGTACCGCGAAGGTCGGCCACCACGTTCGCCGAGACACTGTCGCACGTCAGACGCCGCACCTCGCCCGATACCGTCACGTCACCGCCGACCGTCTGAACGTCGAGGCTTCCGCGGTGCTCGCGAATCGACACTTCGCCGCTCACGGCGTGCACCGACACGTCGCCCACCACTCCGTCAAGCACCACGTCTCCGCTCACCGTGTTGACCGACGCGTCGCAGTGCATGCCGCTGATGAGCGCCTCGGCCGTCACCACCCCCACCGTCAACCGAGCACTGCGCGGCACCAGAATGCTCACGTCAGCCTTCGCCTTGCCGCTGAACAGCTTGAAGTTGTCAAAGAAGGTCTCCCACCTGATCTGCGGGTGATCGACCACGAGAGTGTCACCCTCGAGCGCGACGCGCAGATCGCGGCCCGCCACCGAGTGCACTTCGACGCGAGCACCAGGCTCGTCGTGGGCGACGATGTCGACCTGCCCGCCGATGAGCCCCACCTTGAGGGCGCGCACGATCTCAAGATCGATGACGGTCGGTTCGGTGACAATCCAGGTTTCGGTGGCCATACGGGCTCCTTGCTCACACCCCGGTGGGGCATCCCTATCGCGATATATCGCGTCTTCGAGACTCACGATATATCGCGAATCGACGAAGCGCAACAGGGATGCTTTCCCGACCGCTTGACATTGACGCAACGTCAACCTCTAACGTGGGCGACGCACGCGAACAGCGCGAGCATGCACGTGACGAGCACGAGAGGAGCACGTATGCAGTGGTCGATTCACGACATCGCCCGACTCTCGGGCACCACGAGCCGCACCCTGCGGCACTATCACGACATCGGGCTGCTGCATCCGTCGAGCATTGGCGCCAACGGCTACCGGTACTACGACGAAGCAGCGCTCACGCGCCTGCAGCGCATCTTGATGCTGCGAGACCTGGGGCTCGGGCTGCCCGCCATCGCCGAGGTGCTCGCGGGGCAGACCGACGACGTTCGTGCACTCGTCACGCACCTGCACTGGCTCGAACTCGAGCGAGAGCGGGTCGCGCGGCAGATCGCGAGCGTCACGACCACCATTCGACAACTGGAAGGAGGTGAACAACTGATGGCAGAAGACATGTTCGACGGATTCGACCACACCGTCTACCAAGACGAGGTCGAACAGCGTTGGGGTGCAGACGCCTACGCCCGCAGCGACCGCTGGTGGCGAGAACTCGGCGCCGAGGGCCAAGCGGCCTTCAAGAACGAGGTCGACCAACTGCAGCGCGGCTTCGCCGCCGCGCACGCGGCCGGCACTCCGGCTGACGACGCAGACGTGCAAGCCCTGACCGCCCGGCACTACGCCTGGGTGCGAGCCGGCTGGGGCGACACGGCTCCGAGTGCCGAGGCATACCTCGGGCTTGGCGATATGTATGTCGCAGACCCGCGCTTCGCGAAGCACTACGGCGGCCCCGAGGCCGCCGAGTTCGTGCGCGAGGCGATGCGCGTCTACGCGGCGAGCGAGCTCGCGTAGAAACCCCAGTGCGAGCGGACGGGTATGGGCCCATACCCGTCTCTCGCCACCAACTCGATCGTCGCGATGATGCCCCAGAGGCACAGACCGCCGAGCGCGATCATGAGGCCGATCATGCTGGCACCGTGCCCACGGTCGACGATGCCGGGCCGACGGCGGGCGTAGGTGCCGCCGGCCCGGGGTTGTGAGGTTCAGGCACGCGCAAGAGCGGCAGCGTGACGCCGACCATGGGGCCGATGAGCAGTGCGAAGGCGACGGTGCCGAGCCCGACGGTGCCGCCGAGCAGCCAGCCGATCGCGAGCACTGTCACTTCGACGCCCGTGCGCACCTTCCAGATCTTCCAGCCGAAGCGCGCGTGGGCTCCGGTCATGAGGCCGTCGCGCGGCCCCGGCCCGAAGCGGGCCCCGATGTAGAGCCCCGTGGCGATCGCCAGCAGGGCGAGCCCGCCGAAGAAGACAAGCCACTGCGCCCACCACTCGTCAGGCGTCTCAACGACGAGCATCGTGAGGTCGACGACCGGGCCGATGAGCAGAACGTTGAGCACCGTGCCGATGCCTGGCCTCTGCTTGAGCGGAATCCAGAGCAGCAACACCACGGCACCCACGAGCACCACGGTGAGACCGATCGACCACCCCGTCTGCACCTCGAGGCCCTGCGAGAACACCATCCACGGGTCGAGCCCCACGTTGGCCCGCACGAGTAGCGCGACCGCGACGCCGTAGAGGAAGAGGCCGAGCATCAGCTGGCCCCAGCGGCGGATCATGAGTTGAGTCGCGAACATGGCATCATCATCCATGGGAAATTGGACTGCCAGCAAGAGGCCAATTCTGATACGGTGGCCGCATGCCCTCCCTCTCGGCTCGAGCATTGGCCTCTCAATTGGGTGAGTGGCGCCCGCACGGCACCACTCCGCTCTACGAGGCGCTCGCCGACCGCGTGCGCCTACTCATTCTCGACGGGCGCATCTCGCTCGGCACCCGGCTGCCCGCCGAGCGCCTGCTCGCCGAGCACGAAGACCTCAGCCGCACCACCGTCGCCGCCGCCTACGCGCGACTGCGCGAGCTCGGGTTCGCCGAAAGCCTGCGCGGGTCAGGCACCGTCGCGCGGCTACCCCGCAGCTTCGACGACGGGGCTCCTGCACTCGGGGAGTCTGCCGGCCCGGGCATCATCGACCTCTCGAAAGCGACCCTCACCGCCATTCCGCTCGTCGCCGAAGCCGCCCGAGAAGCCGCCGACCTGCTGCCCGCCCACCTGCACGAAAGCGGCTTCGACCCCGTCGGCCTGCGAGTGCTGCGCCAGGCCATCGCCGACCGCTACACGGCACGCGGGCTGCCGACCACGGCCGACGAGATACTCATCACCCTCGGTGCGCAGCACGCGATCGCCCTCATCACTCGCACCCTGCTCTCGCGCGGCGACCGAGCCCTCATCGAAGCGCCGAGCTACCCGCACGCCGTCGAAGCCCTGCAGCATGCGGGCGCGCGACTCGTCACTGTTCCGGTCACGACCGACGAGGGCTGGAGCAACGAAGTGCTCGAGCAAGTGATGCCGCGCACCGCCCCCGCGCTCGCCTACCTCATGCCCGACTTTCACAACCCCACCGGCCGCACCATGCCCGACGAGCAGCGGCAGCGACTGCAGAGCCTCGCCGCCGCGCACGGCACCGTGCTGCTCGTCGACGAGACCATGGCTGAACTCGGCTTCGGCCGCGACGACCAGCCAGCGCCCTTCGCCATCGGCGCCGAGCAGCGCGGCGCCACCGTGGTCACCGTCGGCTCGGTCGGCAAGAGCATCTGGGGCGGCATCAGACTCGGCTGGGTGCGCGGCGACCGCGACCTCATCACGCGCCTCTCGCTTGCTCGCCTCGCCGGCGACCTCGGGTCTCCCGTGCTCGAGCAACTCGTGCTACTGCGTCTTCTCGACTCGTATGATCGCGTGCTGGCTGCCCGCCGCGCCGACCTGCGCACCGGGCACTCGCTCATGATCGCAGAGCTCGAGCAGCGCTTTCCGAGCTGGGCAGTGCCCCACGTCGACGGCGGCCTGAGCCTGTGGGTCAACCTCGGGGCCCCCGTCAGCTCGCAGCTCGCACTCGCCGCGCGCGCCGAAGGGCTGCTCATCGGCGCCGGGCCGCGCTTCGGCATCGACGGAGCCTTCGAGCGCTTTCTGCGCCTGCCGTTCTGCCACCCGGCCGAGCACACGCTCCGAGCCCTCGACCTGCTCGAGCTCGCCTGGAACCGTGTCGTGCAGCGCGAGCCGCTCGTCGCCTCAGATGAGGTGCTCGCGGCCGTCGTGTAGCGTGACTCGGGCATCCTGACCGATCGGTCGAATTCGAGGTCGGCGCCCATCGCTCGCTGTGCGAATACACAGCGGATGCTGGGATGCTGACCCGCGTTCGACATGCCACCCACAGCCCCCGAGCACCGCTCGCCCACTGACCGGAGTTGACCGTGCACTTGCTTTCGGTGTTCAGCCTGCGCAACCGCGCCCTCATCGCCCTGGTCACGATCGTTGTGGGGTTCTTCGGCTACCTGTCGTTGACGAGCCTCAAGCAAGAGCTGATTCCCTCGGTCAGTTTTCCGCAAGTGCTCATCATCACTGCCTACCCCGGTGCCGCGCCCGAAGCCGTCGAAGCCGACGTCAGCACGCCCATCGAAACGGCCGTGCAGGGCGTGCCCAACCTCGAAAGCTCGAACGCCACCTCGAGCACCGGCTTCTCGATCGTCAGCGCGCGATTCGAGTTCGGCACCGATATCGCCCGCGCCGAGCAGCGCGTGCAACTCGCCGTCAACCGACTCTCGCTGCCGAACGACGTCGAACCCCAGGTGGTCACCGGCTCGATCGACGACTTGCCCGTCATCCAAATCGCAGTCACGAGCAACCTCTCACCTGGCGACCTCGCCGCCGCGTTGCAGAACCAGGCAGTGCCCGAGCTCACCGAACTCGAAGGCGTGCGCGAGGTCGCCGTCTTCGGTGCTGTCGGCGACCGCGTCACGATCACGCCAGACGACGACGAGCTGTTCACCCTGGGGCTGAGTCGCGCCGACATCACCGACGCGCTCGACGCCTACGGCGTGCTGCTGCCCGCAGGCACCATCACCGAAGACGGCACAACTCTGTCGGTGCTGACGGGCGTGCGCATCGAGGGCATCGACGAACTCGGCGCCCTGCCCCTCATCGGTGCCGAGAGCGACGGCGTCACGACCATCGCCGACGTCGCCGAGCTCGCCATCGTCAGCGACCCCATTCAAGGCGTCTCGCGCGTCAACGGCGAACCCTCGCTGACCCTCGCCGTTACGAAGACTCCCGCCGGCAACACCGTCGAAGTGTCACGACTGGTGCAAGATGCCCTGCCCGCGATCGCCACCGCCATCGGCTCGAACACCACCTTCACTGTGGTGTTCGATCAGGCACCGTTCATCGAGAGCTCGATCGAGGCGCTCGCCGTCGAAGGCACCCTCGGCCTCATCTTCGCCGTCATCATCATTCTGGTCTTCTTGCTGTCGGTGCGATCGACCCTCGTCACCGCCATCTCGATACCCACCTCGATTCTGCTCACCTTCATCGGCATGCAGGCGGCCGGGTATTCGCTCAACATCTTGACCCTCGGCGCCATCACCATCTCCGTCGGCCGCGTCGTCGACGACTCGATCGTCGTCGTCGAAAACATCAAGCGGCACCTCGCCCTCGGTGAGCCGAAGATGCAGGCGATTCTCGTCGGCGTGCGCGAAGTGGCCACCGCGATCACGGCGGCCACCGCGACGACCATCGCCGTCTTCTTGCCCCTCGCGCTCGTCGGAGACATCACGGGCGAACTCTTCCGCCCCTTCGCGTTGACGACCGCCATCGCCCTCGCCGCCTCGCTCTTCGTCTCACTCACGATCGTGCCGGTGCTGTCGTACTGGTTCTTGCGCCCACCCAAGGTCGGCTCGCACGCTGCCGCGCTCTCGCTCGAAGAAGAATCGGCTCAGCCCACCCGGCTGCAGCGCAGCTACCTGCCCGTCGTGCGCTGGACGCTCAAGCGCCCCGTCGCCACCGTGCTGCTCTCGCTCATGCTGCTCGGCGGTACCGCCGGGCTCGCCACCAACCTGCAGACCAACTTCATCGGCGACTCGGGGCAGAACACGCTCACCGTCACGCAGTCGCTCGAGAACGGCACGAGCCTCGAAGAACTCGACCGCGCGGCCTCGGTAGTCGAAGACACCCTGCTCGAGGTCGACGGCATCGAGACCGTGCAGGTGTCGATCGGCTCGGGTGACGGGTCGGCGCTCGCCTTCTTCAGAGGCGGTGGCGACATCACCTACTCGATCACCACCGACGAGTCGTTCGACCAGGTCGAACTGCAGAATGCGGTGCGCGACGCCGTCGCCGACCTCGACGGCGTGGGCGACCTCGCCCTGCAGTCTGCCGGTTCGGGATTCGCATCATCGACGATCGACGTGCGCATCACGGCGGCGAACGAGAGCGACCTGCGCGAAGCCTCCGACCGCATCCTCGCCGCCGTGCGCGACGTCGATGTGGTCGCCGAAGCGAGCAGCAACCTCGCGTCGACTCAGCCCTACCTCGCCATCGAAGTCGACCGCGAGAGGGCCGCAGAACTGGGGCTCAGCGAGATCGCCGTCGGCGGCATCGTTGCGCAGGCCATGTTTCCGGCCTCGGTCGGTCAGGTCGTCATCGACGGCAAGACCCTGTCGATCTACTTGCCCAACGAGAGCGCGCCCACCACGGCGCAAGAGTTGCGTGACTTCAGCATCCCGACCGCAATCGGCCCCCAGCCCCTCAGCGAGCTGGCGACCGTCGACGAGGCGACCGGCCCGGCGAACATCACGACCATTCGCGGCGTGCGCAGCGCGACCGTCTCGGTGACTCCCGGCATCGCCGACATCGGGGGCGTCTCGACCGCGGTGCGCGAGGCCGTCGACGCGACCACCTTGCCCGACAGCGCCTCGGCGAACCTCGGCGGCGTCACCGCCCAGCAGGCTGACGCCTTCAGCCAACTCGGCCTCGCGCTGCTCGCCGCCATTCTCATCGTCTACGTCGTCATGGTGGCCACCTTCAAGAGCCTGCGGCAGCCGCTGCTGCTGCTCGTGTCGATTCCGTTTGCGGCGACCGGCGCCATCGGCCTGCAGTTGATCGCGAACATTCCGCTCGGAGTGCCGTCGCTCATCGGCGTGCTCATGCTCATCGGCATCGTCGTCACCAACGCGATCGTGCTCATCGACCTCGTCAACCAGTTCAGAGAACGCGGCATGTCGGTGCGTCAATCGGTCATCGAGGGCTCGTCGCGACGCCTGCGCCCCATCCTCATGACGGCGGCCGCCACCATCTTCGCGCTCATCCCGCTCGCCATCGGGCTCACCGGCAGCGGAGGATTCATCTCGCAGCCGCTCGCCATCGTCGTCATCGGCGGGCTCATCTCGTCGACGCTGCTCACCCTCGTGGTGCTGCCCGCGCTGTACTACCTCGTGGAGGGTGCGCGCGAGCGCCGCGAGGAGAAGCGCGCGGCGAAGGCGGCAGAGCTCGACGGGCAGCCCGCACGCCGAGCGCGGCCGGCAACGCCGTGAGAGTGGCCGTTCGTGGCAAGGGTGCCGAAACGTTTCTCAACCCTTGCCACGAACGGCAACCTTCGCAAGTGGGCTGAGCGGCGCTAGGTTGGGCACACCCCCTGACCGAAAGCGATTCGCCATGACCGCGCCCACCCCCTCCCCCTCTGAGTCAACGACCGTCTCACCCGGGCTGTTCACGTCAGCCACCATGCAGCTGCCGGCCTACCGCGTGCAGTGGTTGGCCAAGCTCATGTACGGCAACGGTTTCGAGTTCGTCGTGCTCGCCGTCATCATCGCCAACGCCGCCGCGCTCGCCGTGCTGACCTTCAGCGGGGTGTCGCCCGAGGTGGTGCTGATCGCGACGATGATCGACCGCTTCGCGATCATCTTCTACACGGTCGAACTGGTCTTTCGCATCGTGTCATACGGCAAGAAGCCGTGGATGTTCTTCCGCAACCCCTGGAACGTTTTCGACTTCATCATCGTCATCGCCATCCCCTTCCTCGACGGTGCCACCGTCATCTTCCGACTCGTGCGGCTGCTGCGCATTCTGCGCATCTTCCGTTTCTTGCCCGAAGCGCGCATCCTCATGCTGTCGATGGTCAAGTCGGTCGCTCCGCTCGCCAACCTTGCCGTGCTCATCGGCTTCTTGATGTTTATCTACGCCATGGCGGGCGTCTACCTGTTCGGCACTGAGAACCCCGAGCAGTGGGGCAACGTCGGCGCGGCAATGCTGACGCTCACGGTCATGCTGACGCTCGAAAACTTTCCCGACTCGTTTCTTGCCGGGCTCGACATCACACCGATCGCGCTCCTCTTCTTCCTCTCGTACATGTTCTTCATCGTCTTTACCGTGCTCAACGTGCTCATCGGCATCGTGCTCACCGCCATGGATCAAGCGCGTGAAGAAGTGCACACCGACCGCGCCGGCGAAGTGTCGGCGACAGGCAGCATCCGCCTGCCGGTCGACCGAGGGGCGGCCGAACTCGACGAGCTCAGCGGCGAACTCGACGCCGTCGAGGCTGGTGGTTCGGCATCGCCCGACCACATCAGGCGGCTGCGAGAAGAGATTGCGCGCCTGCGCGGCAGCTAGCCGAGCGACTTCTGCATGCAGACGCTGTACTCGCTGCCCACGTAGGGCCCGAACGGGGCGATGCCGTCGAACCCGTGCTTGGCATAGAGCGCCTGCGCGGCCACGTGCAACGTGCCAGTCTCGAGCCGCAGCGTGTGGATGCTCGACTCGCGCGCGGCCGCCTCGAGAGCCTCCAGAAGCAGCGTCGCCACACCATGCCCCCGCGCAGCATCTCGCACGAACATGCGCTTGAGCTCGCCGGTCGAGTCGGTGTTGTCGACCAGCGCGGCCATGCCGAGCGCGACTCCGGCGTCATCGCGTGCGACGAACACCGAGACGCCGGGCGCACTCAACTCGTCGAGGTCGAGCAGAAAGCACCCTTCGGGCGGGTACAGGGCGAGCGCGAACTCGGCACCCTCGCGCAGCATCGACGCGATCTCGGGCTGACGGGGGTCTTCGACGGCGATAGTGGTCACGATCGGCCCAGAATACTGGCCTTCGGGGGCAGCTCGGGTACCATGGGGGGGTCGGCTGGAAGCGGCGTGAGCGATCACGTGTGCACTGTGTGAGTCTTCCGGGCCGGTGCTCTGCGCCAATCGGCGGTCAGAGAACACTTCGAGATGTGACGGCCCCCAGCTTTCGACAGCCAGTCGACGACTGCCTGGGATCACGGCGCTGCTGCGCCGGCGAAGCTTCTTGCGTAACCCCAGAAAGAACCATGGCTCAGAACAACAAGGGCGGCGCTCCGCGCACGCCCCGCACCTCACAGAACTCGTCCGCACGCAGCGCCTCGAGTGGTTCGTCGCGCGGCGCAGCCACCGGCTCGCGCAGCCCGAAGCACCGCGGCTACCGCCCCGAAGACGCCTCGACGGCCCCCACGAAGAAGGCCCGTTGGAGCCGCGACGAGCGCGTCGACCGCGGCCACGCCCCGGAGCGCAGCCGCCCTGCTCGCGATGAGCGCGCCGGTCGCGATGAGCGCCCTGCTCGTGATGAGCGCGCTGGTCGCCCTGCTCGTGACGACCGCGCGGGTCGCCCTGCCCGTGATGAGCGGTCTGCCCGCGGTGAGCGTCCGGAGCACGACGACCGCACTGCCCGCACGAGTCGCCCCTCCCGAGACGGACGACCGGCTCGCGACGGCCGCCCGGTCCGCGACAGCGATGGAACGGCTCGCACCGGCTCAGGTCGCGCGGCCCACCGACCCGACTGGCGACCGAAGAAGGAGTCGTCAGGTCGTGCCGAGCGGCCCGCTCGCGACTCTCGACCCGCTCGCGACTCTCGCCCGGCCCGCAGCGTCGACCGCGACTCTCGCCCGGCCCGCAGCGTCGACCGCGACGAGCGCCCCGCTCGTGCGTTCGACCGTGACGAGCGCCCGGTGCGTCGCGAGTCGAGCTTCTACCCGAGCCGTGACGCGAAGGCCGGCAAGGTCGACGATGTGGTGCTCGAGCGCTTGACCGCCAATGCTGTCGTCGCGAAAGACGTCGAGGGCATCACGTTTCGTGATCTGGGTCTGGGCGACAACATCTCGCGCACGCTCGAAGACCTCGGGGCCATCGCGCCCTTCCCGATTCAGGCGGCGACGATTCCTGATGTGCTCGCGGGCAGAGACGTGCTCGGCCGGGGCCGCACCGGCTCGGGCAAGACCATCGCCTTCGGAGCCCCGCTCGTCGAGCGCCTCATGGAGAACGGCGGCGGCAAGAACCGTCAGATGGGTCGCGCCCCGCGCGCGCTCATCCTCGCACCGACCCGCGAGCTCGCGCTGCAGATCGACGGAACCGTGCAGCCGATCGCGCGCAGTGTCGGGCTGTTCACGACGCAGATCTACGGCGGCGTCCCCCAGGGCCGCCAGGTCGGCGCTCTGCAGCGCGGCGTCGACATCATCATCGGCACCCCCGGTCGCATCGAAGACCTCATCGAGCAGGGGCGCCTCAACCTCAGCCAGGTCGAGGTCGTCGTGCTCGATGAGGCCGACCACATGTGCGAACTGGGCTTTCTCGAGCCAGTGCAGCGCATCATCCGCCGCACGAAGCGCGACAGCCAGAAGCTGCTGTTCTCGGCGACGCTCGACTCGGGAGTCGCGTCGCTCGTCACCGAGTTCTTGCGCAACCCTTCGGTCTATGAGGTCGCCGGTGAAGACCAGAAGTCGTCGACGATCGAGCACAAGGTGCTGCTCGTCGAGCAGCGCGACAAGCGCGCCGTGATCGAGCAGCTCTCGGCCGGCAGGGGCAAGACGCTCGTGTTCGCTCGCACTCGGGCGTTCGCCGAAGAGTTGGCAGACCAGCTCGACGACGCGGGAATTCCGGCCGTCAGCCTGCACGGCGACCTCAACCAGGCTCGCCGCTCGCGCAACCTCGAGAAGCTCACGAACGGGCGCGTGTCGGTGCTGGTGGCGACGGATGTCGCGGCGCGAGGCATCCACGTCGACGACATCTCGCTCGTCGTGCAGGCCGACGCGCCCGATGAGTACAAGACCTATCTGCACCGCTCGGGTCGCACCGGCCGTGCCGGCAAGATCGGAACGGTCGTGACGCTCATCACCCGTCCGCGCGCGCGGCGCTTCGCCGAACTGCTCTCGCGTGCTGAGATCACCGCCGAGACCTACGACGTGCGGCCCGGAGACCGCCTGCTCGACGAGCTCGCGGCCCTATAGAACTCAGCGACTTCTCGCCCCTCGGTCCCCTCGCCGTCGGCTACCTGGCACGTCTCCCGGGCCCCGGGCGCTTCGCCCGGGTCTCTGGGGGAGGTAGTTGTTCATCTCGGCAGACTCCCGAACTGTAGGAGGTCGGCGGGAGCGAAGCCGGCACGACCTCCTACACTTCGGGAACGTTTCAGCACCCCACGAGGCACTCGCGCGAGTCGCTTTCTGTGGCATGGGTCGTGAAACGTTCGGCGACTTGTGCCACGAAGAGCGACTTGCAGCGTGCGGTGCTGCGCGGAGTGGCCGCGCGGCGGGGTGGCGGCCGCGGGCGAGAGCGGCGCGGCGGCGGCGACGCTCAGGCTGCGGCGAGCATCGCGCTCGCGGCGAGGGCGAGCGCTAGCCCCACCCACTGCAGCGGTGCGATGCGTTCACGCAAGACGACCGCGGCGAGCAAGATCGTTCCGGCGGGGTAGAGCGCCGTGAGCACCGAGACGACCGTGAGGTCGCCCAGCCGCAGACCCGCGAGCACGATGATGTTGGCGATGGCGTCGAGCACTCCGCACCCGATGGCGAGCAGCAGCCCGCCCCGCCATCCGCCCCGCAGTGCAGCGGCACTAGCCCGCAGCAGCGAGAGGCGAGCGGGAGCTTCGACCTGCTCGAGCGCGTGCGGCGCGGCGTGGGTGCCGGCGATGACGGCGAGCGGAGCATCCTGGGCGCGAATGTGACGCCGCCCCGCCACCACCGCAAGCACGATGATCAACGTGATCATGATGGAGGCGTTGACCGTGCGGTTGGCCACGAGGGGGATGAGCCCCGAATCGTCGGGTGTCTGGTCGATCAGAATGTAGAAAGCGCCGATCAAGATGCCCGAGCCGGTCGCCATGAGCAGACCCGGCATCGTCGGGCGCACTGCCCGTTGATCGGGCACGAGTCCGACCAGCACGACGGCGACGAGTGCGAGCGCGAAAGCCGGGTAGGCGATGATGCCCAACTGTGAGCCCGTGGCGAGCCCCCACGTGAGCGGAACGATCGCCGACGTCACCGCGGTGAGGGGCGACAAGATGCTCATCGGCCCGATCGCGAGACACGCATAGAGCAGGGCGATGGCGGCGGCGCCGGTGACGCCCGAGAGCCCGCCCCAGAAGAGCGCTTCGACCGACCAGCGCCCGCCGACGACGACGGCTGCGATGAAGAGCAGCACAACCCCCGACAGCGCGCCGATCGCCGTAACCCTCAGCGCGCTGATGCGCCGAGCGGCGAGGCCGCCGAGAAAGTCGGCCGCGCCGTAGACCAGGGCACCCGCAAGCCCGAGAACCACTGTGAGCATCGTGGTGCACCTCCGCGCCAATTCTGGCAGGGCGCGGGCCGGGCAGGGTGCGCGGCGGGCGGGGTAGTAGTGCCGGCGGGCGGGGTGGTCGTGCCGGGGGGCCAGTGTGTGCCAGGGTCTGCCTGGATGGGCGGCCAGGGTTACTCAGTGCGGGTGGGCTGGGTGGGGGCTGACGTGCTCTTCGAAAACGTTCCCGAAGTGTAGGGGGTTGCGGCGGCTTCTCGCGCGCCAACCTCCTACACTTCGGGAGTCTCGCGAGAGAAAAACCCCCTCCCCGCTCCGCAACCGTGATGAGCGGAGGGCGGACCGCACTCAGGGAATACGCGAGCGACGAGCGTCGTTGGCGGGAGTGGTCGAACGGCGTCATATTCGGGATGCTCGCACGCGCGACCCGTACGCTAAACCCGCGCCCCCAAACGACGAGGAGTCACCATGGCCCGCATCTATTCAGACATCACCGAGGTGTTCGGCAACACGCCGCTCGTCACCCTCAACCGAGTGACCGACGGTGCTGCGGCCACGGTGCTCGCCAAACTCGAGTTCTACAACCCCTCGGCGAGCGTCAAAGACCGACTCGGCGTCGCCATCATCGACGCCGCCGAGAAGAGCGGAGAGCTCAAGCCCGGCGGCACCATCGTCGAGGCGACGAGCGGCAACACCGGCATCGCGCTCGCCATGATCGGCGCTGCCCGCGGCTACAAGACCGTGCTCACCATGCCCGAGTCGATGAGCACCGAGCGCAAGATGCTGCTCGCGGCATACGGTGCAGAACTCATCCTCACTCCCGCCGGCGAGGGCATGAAGGGTGCGGTCGCCGCCGCCGAGAAGATCGTCGCCGAGCGACCCGGCACCATTCTCGCCCGCCAGTTCGAGAACGCCGCCAACCCCGAGATTCACCGCCGCACGACCGGCCCCGAAGTGTGGAACGACACCGACGGCGCCGTCGACATCTTCGTCTCGGGCGTGGGCACCGGCGGAACCCTCACCGGCACGGGTCAATACCTCAAGCAGCAGAAGCCCGAGCTGAAGGTCGTCGCCGTCGAGCCTGAAGAGAGCCCCATTCTCAACGGTGGCCAGCCCGGCCCCCACAAGATCGCCGGCATCGGCGCCAACTTCGTGCCCGGAGTGCTCGATCGCGACATCTACGACGAAGTGGTCGACGTCAACATCACGCAGGCCATCAGCATGGCCCGCCGCCTCTCAGCCGAAGAGGGCATTCTCGCCGGCATCTCGTCGGGGGCCACCGTGCACGCCGCTGTCGAGCTCGCGAAGCGACCCGAGAACGCCGGCAAACTCATCGTCGTCATCGTCGCGAGCTACGGCGAACGGTACCTCTCGAGCGTGCTCTACGACGACCTTCGCGCGTAGATGGGCATGCGGGAGGACATCCGCAACGCCCGACTGCGCGACCCGGCCGCGCGCTCGGGCCTCGAAGTGCTGCTCACCTCGGCGGGCCTACACGCTCTCTGGTGGCACCGCATCGCGCACCGATTGTGGCGTTGGCGGCTGCGGTTGCTCGCGCGCATGGTGTCGCAGGGTGCCCGGTGGTGGACGGGCATTGAGATTCACCCCGGTGCGACCATCGGCAAGCGCCTCTTCATCGACCACGGCATGGGCGTGGTCATCGGCGAGACGGCCGAGATCGGCGACGACGTCATGCTCTACCACGGAGTCACGCTCGGCGGCCGCACCCTGCAGAAGGTCAAGCGGCACCCGACGGTGCACGACGGCGTGCTCATCGGTGCTGGGGCGACGATTCTCGGCCCGGTCACGATCGGTGCGCGTTCGCAGATTGGCGCGATGGCGCTGGTGACGAAGGATGTTCCCCCCGACTCGGTCGCCACCGGGGTTCCGGCGACCTCACGCCCGCTCGATCGCGGCGCGGGCACGACGGGTGCTGACGGCTTTCTCGTCGACCCCGCCATCCACATCTGAGCGGGTCGGCCCCGCCGCGCTGGCCAGCGAGGTGAGTGCGTGCCAGCCTGATATGATGACTTCATCATGTCGACAAGCGACGGCGGTGCCTGGCGCAAGAGCGACCCTGAGCCTGAGCGTCAGCATCGCCCGCTCTATCAAGTCAAGGCCGACTTCTTCAAGGGCCTCGCGCATCCGCTGCGTATTCGCGTGCTCGAACTATTGAGTTCTGCCGACGAGCGCACTGTGGCCGACCTGCTCGAGCAGACCGGCCTCGAAGCCTCGCACTTGTCGCAGCATCTCGCGGTGCTGCGACGCCATCGGCTCGTCGAGTCTGAGCGGCGCGGCAGCCTGGTCTATTGCCGTCTGGCGCATCGCGAGGCCGCCCAACTGCTGGTCATCGCGCGCGAACTGCTCATGCGCATCGCCGACGATGAGCAATCGCTGCGCGACGCGGCTCGGGCGATGCCGCCCGTCGAGGTGACGTGACGACCATGACGGATGCGCGCCGCCGCCTGCGCGTCGTCGGTCGAGGCGTGCGTGCCCTGCTGCCGAGTCGAGCCGACTACAGCATGCTGCGGCGAACCTGGCGCGCCGACACTCTGGCGGGGGTCACCGTCGGAGTCGTCGCACTGCCGCTTGCGCTCGCCTTCGGCGTCAGCTCAGGGGTGGGCGCAGAGGCGGGGCTCATCACCGCCATCGTCGCGGGCGTCGTCGCGGCCGTCTTCGGTGGGTCGAACGTGCAAGTCTCGGGGCCGACCGGCGCGATGGTGGTCGTGCTCGCACCGATCGTCGTGCAGTTCGGTGTCGAGGTCGTGGCCGTGGTGTCGCTCATGGCGGGTGTCTTCGTCATCATCGGCGGGGCGCTGAGGCTCGGCCGCACCGTCACCTACATTCCGTGGCCGGTGATCGAAGGGTTCACGCTCGGCATCGCGATCATCATCGCGGCGCAGCAGATTCCGGCGGCCCTCGGGGTGGCGGCACAGGTCGACCCGCACGCCGTGGCCGCAGCCGTCGCAGCGCTCGGTCAGCTGCAGTGGCCTGCGACCGCTTGGGCGATCGGTGTGACCCTGCTGGTCGTCGCGATCATGGTCGTGCTGCCCAGGGTGCACCGTCTGCTGCCCGCCTCACTCATCGCCATCGTCGTCGCCACGGTGCTCACGCACCTGCTCAACGCCCCCGTGTCGATCATCGGAGCCCTGCCGGCGAGCTTGCCCGCCCCCGGGCTTCCGGCACTCGGCAGCATCGACCCTCTCGTGCTCATCGGCCCGGCCGCCGCTGTTGCCGCGCTCGCCGCCATCGAGTCGCTGCTCTCGGCGCGCGTTGCTGCCTCGCTCGCACCGACTGGCGGCGTCGACGCCGACCGCGAACTCGTCGGGCAGGGCCTGGCCTCGATCGCTTCGGGCCTCTTCGGGGGCATGCCGGCCACGGGCGCCATCGCGCGCACGGCCGTCAACGTGCGCAGTGGGGGTCGGTCGCGGCTGTCGGCCATCGTGCACTCGCTTGTTCTGTTGCTCGTCGTGTATGCCGCGAGTGGGCTTGTCTCGGGCATCCCGCTCGCCGCTCTCGCTGGCGTGCTCATCGTGACCGCCACTCGCATGGTGGCCCCGGCGACGGTGCGCGCGATCGTGCGCTCGACGCGATCAGACGCCGCGATCTTCATCATCACCGCGATCGTGACGATTTCGTTCGACCTCATTGTCGCGGTGCTCATCGGCATCGCCGCAGCCGCCCTCATGGCCTTGCGCGATCTGGCACGCTCGAGCAGCGTCACGCGCGAGCCGCTGCCCGGCCCCGCAGCCGATGGCGACGAGCGCATCGCCCTCGTGCGGCTCGACGGCGCCCTCTTCTTCGGAGCGGCCGAGCGCGTGCTTGACGAGATCGCGGCCATCGACGAGGTCTCAGTCGTCATCATCAGGCTCTCGCAGTTGCGCTCACTCGACGCCACGGGCGCCCGCGTCATCGCCGACATCATCGACGCCCTCGAACGGCGAGGAGTCACCGCCATCGTCAAGGGCGTGCAGCCGCAGCACCTCGGCCTCATCGAGCGCGTCGGAGTCACTCACCATCTGCGGCACCCACGCCACCTCATCGCCTCCCTCGACGACGCGATCGAGCACGCGCGTTCACACGTTGCGCGCGAGCGGCTCTGATTGGTCAGCGGTGGCCTTTCTGCGCCCCCGCTGACCGCACGCGGCAAGGGCTGGGGAAAGCAGAGACGCGGCGTGACACTTGCCTGAGAGCCTCAGGCGGTGACGAGTCGACTCAAGGCAGCCGTGTACGTCGATGGTTTCAACCTCTATCGACAGAAGCTGCAGCACCATCCCGACGCGAAGTGGCTTGACCTGGTCAAGCTCTCCGAGCTACTTCTGCCGACTCATGACATTGTGGGGGTCGAGTACTTCACGGCACTCCTCAAGCCCGCTCTGGGCACCGACCCGCAGGCGCCGATCCGGCAGCAGACGTATCTACGCGCACTCACCTCGCTTCCCACTGTGCGGCAGCACTTCGGTCAATTCCGTCACGACACCCGACGCCTTCCGGTGATACCAATCGAACTTGACGAGGCCGGAGCGCCACGACGGGTCAAGGTGCGCAAGACAGAAGAGAAGGGTTCTGACGTCAACCTCGCGGCACGCATGGTTGTCGACGCGAGTCGACAGCGAGCTGACGTCTATGTGCTTGTGTCGAATGACTCCGACTTCGCCGACATGCTGAGGCTTCTGGGTGATGAACTGAATGCTCGCTTCGGGCTTTTCTCACCGGTCGAGTCGCCGGCCGCACGGCTGCTTCAGCAGCGGCCGCTCTTCATCAAACCCATACGCAGAGCCGTGTTGCTCGCATCGCAGTTGCCGCGTGCAGTAGTCACGCCCGATGGCAAGACCGTCCACCGGCCCGCTGAATGGCGGTGAGCCCAATGCTTCTGGGGGCAAAAATGAAAACAGGGGCCCCCGAGGGGGCCCCGTACCCGGTGGCCGAAGCGCCCGGGGGAGTAATGTCACCGTACCACTGTCGACTGTCGGTGGCGCCGTTCGCGCACAACGAGGAAGGGCTGCACGTGATGCTCCCGTCAATGTGGCAACGTACTCTCGCTGCGGTCGGCACGCTGCTGATGCTGTGCGCGATTTCCAGCTGCACCATGTTCTTTCCGTCGCGCCCGCTCTCCGACGCGATTCACATCCGCAACTCCGCTCAATCGGTTGACTTCATGTTTTGTGGCACCGGAACGGTCGACTTCGGGGCCTTGAGTCGAGGTGTTTTCCGGGGCGAGCGCGATGGTCTTCCGTTGACTCCGGGCGTCATCGAGGTCGAGGACGGGTCGCCGACTTCGTTCAGCACGCTGATCGCGCTGCCGGAAGGTTCGACGCACCTCGCGCCATTGAAGCCTGAGGAGCAGCTCGATTTCAGCTTCCGAGATGACGGCGGAGTGCTCCACAGCGGTGACTTCCTTCTGACTGAAGAGATTCTTGTTGGCTTCGAAGACGGAGACTGGCTCTCAACCGACGGAACCCTTTCTAGCGATCCGTGTGAATAGTTGCGCCGACGCGGTCGGCGGCGGCGACTAGCCTGGGGCGAGTGACCACGACCACCGCGACCGCCCAGCAGGTGCTCGAGTCGGTGTTCGGCTACCCGGCATTCCGCGGCGAGCAGCAGGCCATCATCGACCACGTCGTCGCCGGTGGTGACGCCCTCGTGCTCATGCCGACGGGCGGCGGCAAGAGCCTCTGCTACCAGATTCCTTCGCTGGTGCGCGAGGGCGTCGGCGTCGTCGTCTCGCCACTCATCGCCCTGATGAAAGACCAGGTGGATGCTCTCGCCGCCGTCGGCGTGCGCGCAGCCTTTCTCAACTCGACCCAGTCGCCCGATGAGCGGCGGGCCGTCGAAGCCGCCCTGCTCGCCGGAGAGGTAGATCTGCTCTACCTGGCGCCCGAGCGAGTCACCGTGCCGAGCACTGCAGAGTTGTTCGACCGCATCACCGTGGCACTGTTCGCGATCGACGAGGCTCACTGCGTGTCACAGTGGGGGCACGACTTCAGACCCGACTATCTGGCGCTGTCGATGTTGCACGAACGCTGGCCGAGCATCCCGCGCATCGCACTGACGGCGACCGCCACCGAGGCGACCGCCCGCGAGATCGTCGCGCGGCTCGATCTGGGCCAGGCGCGAAAGTTCGTGGCGAGCTTCGACCGGCCCAACATTCAGTACCGCATCGAACCGAAGAACCAGCCGGTGCAACAACTACTGCAGTTGATCCGCAGCGAGCACCCCGGCGATGCGGGCATTGTCTATTGCCTGTCGAGGGCATCTGTCGAGAAGACCGCGCTCGCGCTCGCCGAGCACGGCATCCCCGCTCTTCCGTATCACGCAGGCCTCGACGCGGCGACGCGGGCCAACCACCAGGCACGATTCTTGCGTGAAGAGGGCATCGTGATGGTGGCGACGATCGCGTTCGGCATGGGCATCGACAAGCCCGACGTGCGGTTCGTCGCCCACCTCGACCTGCCTAAGAGTGTCGAAGGCTATTACCAAGAGACGGGGCGTGCGGGGCGCGACGGGCTGCCGTCGACCGCGTGGCTCGCCTACGGCCTGCAAGACGTCGTGCAGTTGCGGCAGATCATCGAGAGGTCAGAGGGCGACCTCGCGCACAAACGGCGCATGAGCCAACTGCTCGACGCCATGCTGGCCCTGTGCGAGACGGTCGAGTGCCGACGCGTGCAACTGCTCGACTACTTCGGCCAAACCACCACAGCGTGCGGAAACTGCGACACGTGCCTCTCGCCGCCCGAAAGCATCGATGGCACCGTCGCGGCGCAGAAGCTGCTGTCGACGGTCGTGCGGCTCGACCGCGAGCGCAACCAGCGCTACGGCGCCGGTCAGCTCATCGACATTCTGCTGGGCAAGCGCACCCCGCGCATCGAGCAACTCGGGCACCACGAGCTGAGCACCTTCGGCATCGGCACCGAGTTCAGCGAGCAAGAGTGGCGCGGCGTGGTGCGGCAACTGCTCGCCCAAGGCCTGCTCGCGGTGCAGGGCGAATACGGCACGCTCGGCATCACCGAGGGCAGCGCCGCCGTGCTGCGGGGCGAACGACCGGTGCGCTTGCGCCGCGAGGCGCCGCGTGCGAGTCGGGGCTCGAAGCGCTCGGCGCCGAGCGACCTTCCGGTGCAGGCCGCGGGGCTGTTCGAGCGGTTGAGGGCGTGGCGAGCATCCACCGCAAAGGCGCTGTCTGCGCCCGCCTACATTGTGTTCGGTGACGCGACCCTGCGCGGCATCGCCCTTACTGAACCGGCCACGCTCGACGAGCTCGGGCAAGTGAGCGGGGTCGGCGCTGCGAAGCTTGAACGATTCGGCGAGGCGGTGCTCGCGATCGTGCGGGGTGATGAGCCGCCCGCGCTCGACATTCCCGCGGCGGAATAGGCTTCGTGGCACGATGAACTCATGCTGACGTTCGTGGCTCGCGCCTTCGTTGCGCCGATCGCGAAGGCCATCTACAAGCCCACGATCATCGGGCGCGACAACCTTCCCGCCGAGGGTGGAGTGGTCGTCGCGAGCAACCACCTGTCGTTCATTGACTCGATCATCATCAGCATGCTCGCGCGCCGACGCGTGAGCTTTCTGGCGAAAGACGAATACTTCACCGGCAAGGGTGTGAAGGGTGCGATCTCGCGCAACTTCTTCACCTCGGTCGGAGCGATTCCGGTGAAGCGTGGTGCCGGTCAGGCGGCGCAAGAAGCGCTCGATGCTGGCCTCGCGAAGATCGAGTCGGGCGAAGCGTTCTCGATCTACCCCGAGGGCACCCGATCGCGCGACGGTCGTCTCTACCGTGGCAAGACCGGAGTCGCGTGGCTTGCCCTCACGGCGGGGGTTCCCGTCGTGCCCGTGGCGCTCAGCGGCACGCAGCACCTGCAGCCCGTCGGCTCGCGGCGCATACGCCGGGTGCCGATCACGATCGAGTTCGGCGAACCGCTCGACCTCTCGACGTTCGGCGAAGCGTCATCGGGCCGTGCGAGGCGTCACGCGACCGACGCCGTCATGGTGCAGATTCAGCGCATGAGCGGTCAAGAGTATGTCGACCAGTACAACGAGCCGCCCCCCGCGAACGTGGGCGAGCGAGTGCGACGCTTCTTTCGCACCCGTGCTGAACTGTAAGAACCCGAGCGCTTAGGCGCTCGCGGGCGGAGCCTGGGCGGCGGCTGCGACCTGCGCCCGCACCTCATCCATGTCGAGGCCTTTCACCGCGGTGATGACCTGCTCTAGTGCGGGCGCGGGAAGCGCGCCGGGCTGAGCGAAGACGAGAATGCCGTCGCGAAACGCCATGAGCGTCGGAATCGAGCGGATGCTCGCCGCTGACGCGAGCGCCTGCTCGGCCTCGGTGTCGACCTTGCCGAAGGTGACGTCGGCATGCTGCTCGCTCGCGCTCTCGAAGATGGGGGCGAACTGGCGGCACGGGCCGCACCACTCGGCCCAGAAGTCGACGAGGGTGATGCCGGGGGCAGTGACGGTCTGTTCGAAGTCCGCCTGAGTCAGGGTCACGGTAGCCATGACCCCATTCTCTCACACGAGACACATACCCCCACGGGTATTCGCGAGCGGCGAACACCGTGCGGCGAGCAGAGGTTCTCTACTAAGCCTGCGCACAGCAATGTGAGAGCATCCACAATCACGGCCCGAACTCGCCGAAGCCGTTCGTCGGCGGTGCACGACGAATCACACGGCGGCACTCCACACTTCTACCGTGAAGTTATGAGCACGATTGATGCACCCCGCCGCAAAGCCAGCCCGACCAAGAAAACCACGAGCGCCGAGCAGGCCGCGACGCCGCTCGGCGAACCCGCTCCGGCGGGCGCCGCGGTCGGCGAGTCGATCGTGTCGGCAGAAGGCTCGCCCACGCTCGATGTGGCCGCGCTCGGCCAGCAGCTGATGGGCCGATGGGCCGACAGCCGTCGCGCCTCGCGCGAGCTCATGAAGCGCGAAGAGTTCCACCGCATTCCGACCCTCGGCATGGACGAGCACCGCGATCGCGTGCTCGGTCAGCTGAAGCTGCTCGTCGAGCAGGGCTCGGTGCACCGGGCGTTTCCGGCAGAGTTCGGCGGCGACGACGACCACGGTGGGTTCATCGCGAGCTTCGAAGAGCTGCTGCTCGCCGACCCGAGCATGCAGATCAAGTCGGGTGTGCAGTGGGGCCTCTACGCCTCGGCCATCTTGCACTTGGGCACCGCGCCGCACCACGCCGCCTGGCTGCCCGACGCGCTAGACCTCACCACGCCTGGTGCTTTCGCCATGACCGAGACCGGGCACGGCAGCGACGTCTCGGCGGTCGGCACGACGGCCACCTACGACGCAGCGAATGATGAGTGGGTCATCCACACGCCGTTCCGAGCCGCCTGGAAGGACTACCTCGGCAACGCCGCCCTGCACGGGCGGGCCGCCGTCGTCTTCGCGCAACTCATCACGCGCGGAGTCAACCACGGGGTGCACGCCTTCTATGTTCCGATTCGCGACGAGAACGGCGACTTCTTGCCCGGCGTCGGCGGCGACGACGACGGGCTCAAGGGCGGCCTCAACGGCATCGACAACGGGCGCCTGCACTTCACCGAGGTGCGCGTGCCCCGCACCAACCTGCTCAACCGCTACGGCGACGTCGACGAGAACGGCGTCTACACCTCACCCATCGAGAGCCCCGGCCGCCGCTTCTTCACGATGCTCGGCACGCTCGTGCAGGGTCGCGTGTCGCTCGACGGCGCCTCGGTCGTGGCGAGCAAGCTCGCCCTCACCATCGCGATTCGCTACGGCAACGAGCGCCGCCAGTTCGACGGCGGCGACGAGAACGAAGTGGTGCTGCTCGACTACCAGCGCCACCAGCGTCGCCTGCTGCCGCGCCTCGCCACGACCTACGCCATGTCGTTCGCTCACGAAGTGTTTCTCGAGAAGTTCGACGCCGTGTTCTCAGGCACGGCAGACACCGACGCCGACCGAGAAGACCTCGAGACTCTCGCCGCCGCGCTCAAACCGCTGAGCACGTGGGCAGCGCTCGACATCATTCAAGAGGCGCGCGAAGCGTGCGGCGGTCAGGGCTACCTCGCCGCCAACCGCCTCACCCAGTTGCGCGCCGACATGGACATCTATGCCACGTTCGAGGGCGACAACAACGTGCTGCTGCAGCTCGTCGCCAAGCGACTGCTCACCGACTACAGCCGCACCTTCGCCAAAGCCGATGCCGGGGTCATGGCCCACTACGTTGCCGACCAGGTCGGCGAGGCTGTCGTCAACCGGTCGGGTCTTCGACGGCTCGCCCAGTCGGTCGTCGACTTCGGGTCGACCGCTCGCTCGATCGGTTACGTGCGTGACACCGCGTCACAACGCCAGCTGCTCACCGACCGCGTCGAGACGATGGTGGCCGAGCTCGCGGGGCGCTTGCGCAGTGCATCAAAGTTGCCGAAGCGCGAAGCGGCCGCCCTCTTCAACCGCCACCAGAACGCCCTCATCGAAGCGGCCAAGGCGCACGGTGAGCTGCTGCAGTGGGAGGCCTTCACCGAAGCACTCGAGACCATCGAGCACGAGGGCAACCGCCAGGTGATGACGTGGTTGCGCGACCTCTTCGGGCTCGGTCTGATCGAGAAGAACCTCGCCTGGTACGTCATTCACGGTCGGCTGAGCGACCACCGCGCGCAGGCGATCACCGACTACATCGACGACCGGTTGTTGCCCCGTCTGCGGCCGCACGCTGTTGCGCTCACCGACGCATTCGAGCTGGCGCCCGAGCACATTCGGGCCGACATCGCGACGGGTGCTGAGAAGGCGCGGCAAGACGAAGCGCGCGCGCACTATGCCGACTTGCGCGCTCGCGGGCTCGCGCCGATCGATGAGAAAGACCTGATCGCGGCGAAGAAGGCCAAGCGCTAACGGCGCCCGCGGCGTAGGGTCAGCGGTATGAGTGTCGCTGACCCGACTGCGCAGTTACACCCCGCCGCGGCGTGGGCGCTCGTCGGCGCCCAATTTCTCTTCTTGCTGCTGCTGGGCTTCATGCCGTGGGGCGACCTGTGGAGCCGAGGCATCGGCACCGTCGTGTTCGGGTTGGTCTTCGTAGCGCTCGGCATCGGCATCGCGCTCGCCGCAGGCGCCGGGCTCGGCCGCACCCTCACACCGAGCCCCGTGCCGAAGGCCGACGGCGAGCTCGTGACAACGGGTGTTTACGGGTTCGTGCGGCACCCCATCTATTCGGGTCTGCTGCTGCTCGGCATCGGCCTCGTCATCATCGGAGCCTCAGTGCTGCACTTGCTCGCCTGGGTCGCGCTGCTCAGTGTGCTCATGGCGAAGTCGAGATTCGAAGAATGGATGCTCGCAGCGCGCTACCCCGACTACGCAGCCTATGCGGCGCGCGTCGGCAGGCTCGTGCCCGGCATCGGAAAGCTGACGCCATGAGTCTCACTGACATTGTCATCGCGCAACCCGGCGACACTCGAGGCGGTGAGCTGACAGGCGTGCTCGGGGTTCCTGACGGGCCCAGGCCATTCACCGCACTCGTCGTCGTGCACGAGCTCTTCGGCATCGACGACGCCATGCGTGCGCACCTCGAACGGTTGCGCAGCATGGGGTATGTCGTGCTCATGCCCAACCTCTACAGCCGCGGCGGTGCTCGGCGCTGCCTGGTCGCCACCTTTCGGGCACTGCGCAACGGCACCGGTGCGGCCTTCGACGACATCGAAGCGGCGCGGCGAACGCTGCTCGAGCGCGACGACACGAGCGGGGCCGTCGGTGTGATCGGGTTCTGCATGGGCGGAGGCTTCGCGCTGCTACTAGCGGGGCAGGGCGGCTATGGTGCAGCATCCGTCAACTACGGCCACCTGCCGGCCGATCTCGATGACGCACTCGACGGCGCATGCCCTGTTGTCGGCACGTTCGGGGGGCGAGATCTGACGCTGAAGGGCGCGGCGCAGAAGCTCGAGGCAGCGCTCGACGCGCGCGGCATCGAGCACGACGTGGTGGAATACCCCGAGGCCGGGCACGCGTTTCTCAACGACATACCCAACGGCACGCGGCTTGCCCGCATCACGATGGGGCCGGTGCTGCGACTCGGCTATAAGCCCGACGAAGCGGCCGACACATGGCGCCGCATCGACGCATTCTTTCGACGCACGCTCGGGTAGAGCCGAGGGTTAGACGCCCAGCTTCTCGCGCACGGCGTCGTCGCTGGGCTCGACCAGGTGCGAACCGTCGGCGAAGACCACGACGGGAATATTCATGCGCCCGCTGATCGCTTGCGCTTCTGCGGCGGCTTCGGCCGAGGCCTCAACGTCGACCTTGGTCCAGTCGACGCCGAGCTCGTTGAGCAGGGCTTCGGTGCGGCGGCAGTCGCGGCACCAGTCGGCGCCATACATGGTGATGGTCGAAGTCGTGTCAGTCATGTCAGCGTCAACGCAACTCGCCGCGCCATTGTTCCCGGCGCGAATCTAGACTGAGCGCCATGAGCATCACGGGCAGTGCTGCGCGGCCGGCGTCGAGTTCACGAACGCTGGTCGACGTCGAGTCTGAAGCATTCGGGGTGGCGATCGCGGTCGGCGTCGTGACCCTCATCGTGGGCGGCATCATGTTCGCCGGCACTAACCCACCGATCTGGGGTGGCATCTCTCTCGGCGTCGCGTCGGCAGGCTCGATTCTCACCGCGGGCGTCATCGTCGCCTACGTGGGCTACTGGCGCAGTCGCAGCATCGACGGGCAGCAGTGGCGCCTCGAGCTCGCGTCGTGGAAGTTCATCGTCGACGCCACCTCGGTCGCGCTCGTGCACGCCGTGCTCGCGGTGCTCGCCGCCATCGCCACGTTCTTGCTGCTGCAGCGCAGCTTTCAGGGTCTCGTGCTCGACGCGCCGTTCACCACCATCGCGATGGCGCTCGTCACGGCCCTCGCCGGGTACTGGATCTACCTTTCGGTGTCATCGATCACCACCCCGAAGCTCTCGAGCCTGCTGGTGCTGTTCATGACGTTCGGCACCATCACGGCGATGGCCACCTCGAGCGACCCCGCCTGGTGGGAGTACCACTTCAGCCAGTTGGGAACCTTCGGCGACCGCTCGAGCAGTCTGTTCAATCTGACGCTCATCATCGCCGGAGTGCTCGTGACCACCTTTGCGCTCTACCTGCAGCGCGACCTGCAGGTGCTCGTCGACCGCGGCGTGCTCGTCAAGGCCAGTGCGCCGCGCACCGTGTCGATCGTGTTCGTGATCATGGGCGTCATGCTCGCCTGCGTCGGCATCTTTCCGCTCACCGTGAGCGTGCTTCTGCACAACCTCTCGGCGATGGGCATGGCCGTCGCCTTCCTGGTGCTGCTGTTCGCCTCACCGTGGATTCTTACGGGCCTGCCCCGCCGCTTCTTCGTCGTCTGCGCGGGATTCGCCTTCGCCCTCATCGGCGGCGCTCTGCTCTTCGAGCCAGTGCAGTACTACAACCTGACGGCGTTCGAACTCGTCGCCTTCGCGATCATCTTCGCCTGGATCGCGATCTTCATCCGGTTCATCAGCGCGCTCGCTGACGAGGAGGTGTCCGCATGAGCGACTCGCCCCTCGGCGCGTTCGCCGACCCCGGTGCGACGGCCGCGCACTATGCCGCGAAGATCTCGTTCGAGACCGACGCCTCAGATGTCGCTGCGGCGCGCGCGGCGGGGGTCGAGTTTCACCTCGTCGACGTGCGCGGGCAGGCCGCGTGGAATCAGGGGCACGCGGCCGGGGCACTGCATATCCCCCGGCAAGAGCTGGCCGAGCGGGTCGGTGAACTCGGCGAGGGCATCCCGGTCATCGTCTACTGCTGGGGGCCGGGCTGCAACGGCGGCGCGAAAGGTGCGCTCGAGCTCGCGAGCCTAGGCGTTCCGGTGAAAGAGATGCTCGGCGGGTTCGAATATTGGGCGCGCGAGGGTTACCCGGTCGAGGGCGAGGCGGGGCCGATTCACCGTGCGACCGACCCGCTGACGGCGCCCGTCGAGCACGCCATCAGCTGCGACTGCTAGGTCAGTAGCGCCGCGACGCCGACCGTGAGCAACGGTGCCACGACGAGCGCCGGCAGCATGTCGGCCACGGCGACGGCGCGCAGGTTGAGCAGGCGCAGGCCGACGCCGAGCAGCAGCACTCCGCCCGTCGCGGTCAGCGCGGCGATCGCCGCCCCCGACATGACGGTGCCTAAGAAGAACGCGAGCACCGTCAGCAGCCCCTGCCAGACGCCGACCGGAATCGCCGAGAACGCCACGCCCCAGCCGAGCGAGGCCGCGAAGGCCACCGAGGCGAAGCCGTCGAGGGTCGACTTGAGCGCGAGTTGGTCGAAGCCCTGCCCGGTGCCGTCTTGAAAGGCGCCGAGAATGGCGAGCGGCCCGATCGCGAAGACCAATGAGGCGTCGACGAAGCCGGTGATGAAGCGGTCGCGGCCCGTGAGGGCGAGCGGTGCGCCATCGGGGTGGATGGCCTCCGCATCCCTCGCCGCCGGCCGAGTGAAGCGGCGCTGCAACCAGCCGCCGAACCGCTCAAGCCGCGCCTCGATGCCGGCGAGCGAGCCGACGATGCTGCCGATCAGCAGGGCGCCGATGACGACCAGAAAGGTGCCGCCGGCGCCGACCGCGCCGACGAAGTCAGTGTCGGTGAGCGCGATGAGGTTGAGGCCGCCCAACACGATCGTGATGAGGCCGAGAGCGTCGGTGACGACGCGCGTGGTGCGCTCAGGCAGGCGGCGGCCGATGAGCACGCCGATGGTCGCGCCGACGACGATGGTGGCGATGTTGAGCAGAGTGCCGAGGCCGATCACCGATACAGGTTAGTGCGCCGCTCGACGATCAGGGTGTCGCGCCAGACTCCGGCGAGAGGCCCGTGCGTCATGCGTGCAATCGCCTCACGACGGCCCACCACTCGAAACCCCTCGCGTTCGTGCAACGCAAGACTCGCAGTGTTCTCGGGAAAGATGCTGGCCTGCACCGTCCAGATTCCGACACCCTCAGATGCTTCGATGAACGCCCGCAGCAGGGCGCCTCCGACACCGCGGCCCTGAGCCGCCGCGGCGACGTAGACCGAGTCTTCGACGACGCCCCGGTAGACGGCACGCGTCGACACCGGTGAGGCGGCGACCCACCCCAGAACTGCATCGTCTTCGTCGACGACGACGAGTCGTGCCTCGCGCAGATGGCCCCGGTCGAAGTCTGCCCACGAGGGCGCGTGAGACTCGAACGTCGCGTGTCCACCGTCGATGCCCTCTTGGTAGATGGCCTGCACCGACGGCCAGTCTGTGGCACGAAGCTCGCGGATGATCACCCGCAGCATCCGAGCTCGGCGGGCGCGGCATCCGTCGAGCACACACCGGTTGCCAGCAGCGTCAGCTGCACCGCCGACGCGGCAGCGAGGTCACCCGCCAGCCATGCCGTGATCGAGCGCACTTGCTCATAGCCCGTGGCGAGCAGAAAGGTGGGCGCACGGCCGTAGCTCTTCATGCCGACCACGAAGAAGCCGTGCTCGGGTTGCTGCAGCTCGGCGAATCCGTGGGGCTCGACGGTGCCGCACGTGTGCACATTGGGGTCGATGAGGGGCGCGAGTCGCGCAGGCGCCTCGACGATCTCGTCGAGATCGAGGCGCACTTCGCGCAGCATGCTGAGGTCGGGCCGAAAGCCCGTGGCGTTCACGACGCGGTCGGTATCGTGCTCGACAAGGTCGCCGTTGCGCGAGCCCACGAGGCGCACTCCGTCAGCCTGGCGCGAGAGTGCGATGATCTCGAAACGGTCGAGCTTCTCGATGGCCCCAGTCGCGACGAGGTGATCGACGCGAGCGCCGAGCGACGCACGCGCTGTCAGCTCGTCATCGGCCGAGGTCGTCATGCGCACGGCCGACGCCGAGCGAATCACCCAGGTGATGCGGGTGCCTGGCTCGCTCTCGGCGAGCGTGGCGAGCGCGAGCAGAGTGTTGGCGGCAGAGTGGCCCGCCCCCACGACGGTGGTGTGGCGCCCCGCGAACTGCGCCCTGTCACGACCGAGCACGTCGGGCAGAGCGTGGTGCACGAGGTTGGCCACCTCGTCGAACCCAAGGGGGTCGAGCCCGTTCGACGCCAGGCTGTTGGGTGAGCGGTAGGTGCCCGAGGCGTCGATGACGGCGCGCGCGGTCGACTCGATGGTTGTGTCGCCGGTGCGCAGGCGCAGCACGAACGGGGCCGCCTCGCGGTTCGCGGTGCGCGTGCGATCCATGCCCTCGCGCGACACCCCGACGACCTCGGTGCCCGTGTTGATGCGCGCGGCGATCGAGTCGAGCGCGGCGAGCGGGGCGAGGTAGTGCTCGACGAGTTCGAGGCCGGTCGGCAGGGCTTCTGGTTCGGGATGCTGCCACCCGGTTTCTTCGAGAACCCGACGCGAGGCGGGGTCGACGACGAGCTTCCACGGCGAGAACAGGCGCACGTGGCCCCACTGGTCGACACTGTGCGCGATCGACTCGCCAGCCTCAAAGATGACGAAGTCGATGCCGCGCTCGACGAGGTTCGCAGCGGCCGCCAGGCCGACCGGGCCGGCGCCGATGATGGCGACCGGCAGTCCGGTGAGGCGGTCGTCACGCGTGCGAGGTGGGCTGAGCTCGGTGAGGGTCATGGGGAGTCCTTCGCTGTATCGACGTTTGTCGATGGATAGTGTGCGCGCATCCATCGAAGTTTGTCAATATACGAGTATCATTGAGTCATGACCTCGACCATTGCGCTCACCGCTGGTGACAGTGAACTGTGCTGTGCGCCGCTCACGAGCGAGACCATCGATGCCGACCAGGCTGAGGTTCTCGCGCGCACGTTCAAGGCCCTCGGCGACCCGACCCGGGTGCGACTGGTCTCGATGATCGCCGCATCAGAGGGTCATGAGGCGTGCGTCTGCGACCTCATTGACCCGATCGGCCTGAGCCAGCCCACGGTGTCGCACCACCTCAAGATCTTGATGGAGGCCGGGCTGCTCACCCGGTCGAAGCGCGGCACCTGGGCGTACTACGCGCTCGTGCCCGGCGCGCTCGACCGCCTCTCAAAGTTGCTGGTCAGTTCGTAGGGTGCGGCAATCGCGGGCGCGCGGCGGCCAGACAGCACGGTCGCATGGCGACGGCTGCGTGACAGCCGCCATCGTCGCTCAGGGTTCAGTCGTCGCCATCTGCCGCGACTGAGTCGACGAACGCCGCGTCATCTCCCAGCACACCCACTTCGGCGATGGTCTCTACCGGCTGATCAGGCAACCAGGTGAAGCCACCGGTGGCGCCGTCGGCGCCCGCGTGGCGCTCACGGTCGAACCCGATAGCGCCGGTGTCGTGCTGCTCGTTGTTCATGTCGCGACCCTAGCGACGACAGTCGTGCGCTCGCTACCCCACTGCGCGCTGCACGAGCTCGGTGATCGCCTTCTTCTCTGAGGCGCCGAGCTTCAGCACGGCGAACGACGCCGGCCACATCGCGCCGTCGTCGAGCTTCGCCGTGTCGTTGAACCCGAGGGTCGTGTAGCGGGTGTCGAACTTGCTGGCCGGCTGCACGAAGCACAGCACTTTGCCGTCGAGCGCGTAGGCGGGCATGCCGTACCAGGTGCGCGGAGCCAGCTGCGGTGCCGCCGCCATCATCACCTCGTGCAGCGTCGTGGCGAGCGCGCGGTCACCCTCGTCAGGAAGCTTCGCGATCGCCTCGAGCAGGTCGTTGAGCTCGGCCTCGGCCTTCGCCGCGCCCTTGGCCCGCTTCGCCTGCGCGCGCAGCTCGGCCGCCCGCTCCTTCATCGCGGCGCGCTCGTCCGCGGTGAACCCGTCGTTGCCGGTGGATGCTCGGCTCTTGTCTGCCATGCGCCCCAGGCTAGACCTGCACGTGGCTCTTTGAGAACTGAAGGTCGAACAGTCGCTTGAAGCCCTAATCCGCTGAGGTTGTGATGGCCTGCAAGAGGCCCTCCAGCAACCCGGGTGCGCTCCCGTCTGTGGAACCCACGAGCATCACCCGGTCAAGCAGAAGGTTGAAGCCGTCGCACGACGTCTCGGAAGTGAGCAGGCATGAATGGCAGGCTGCGAGATTCAGCCCGTCGAGGTTCTGAGGTTGCGACTCACCACAAACGGGATCGTTGGAGCACCAACTCAACTGTTCGGCGGCCCGAGCGAGAGTGTTCCCCAATCGATCGGGCTCTCCTTCTCGCACGAGTCCGCCGAGGGTTCCCTCCGGATCGCTTGATGTCGTGTAGATGAAGACTCCGTAGTCTCCTGAAGATTCGCAGTAGATCCGTTCATGCAGGGACGCGGCGGGGTAGCCCGAAGAGAACGCGAACTCTCGGAGAAGAGCGTGAGCGAATGAATGCAGCGCTACATACTGCGCCGAGAACGGGTGTAGCCGCTTTGAGAATCCCGATGCATCGAACTTGTCTGCCAGCTGCTTTGATCGCGCTTGAGCTCCCGGGCTGTCGGACCAAGTATCGAGTGCGGTTGAGTTGAAGCGGAGGAAGACGCCTTCACCGAAGCCTTCATACGCTGGTAGCCACTTGGCCTCAGTGCCGTCGTGCGCCACCGAGTCGACTAGGTCGGAGTCCGGTCGATAGCGTTTGAAGCCGAGACTTGCCCGTACTTCGCGCAAGCGGTCGACGAGGATCACACTGTCAATGAGTCCAGCGAGGGCTCGTTCGACGATGTCGCCTGACTCGCGGTTGAAGCTCTGAGAACGAGTTTTGAAGTTCTCTTCATCAGCGTCGTCGTTCGCCGCTGCCCGAAAGGCCGCGAATTCTTCGCCGAGGATTGCGCTCCGGACCGGTCCGCCCTCGTCATCTGCAGCTTGGTCTCGTCGCACAATGGAGAACACCAAGTCCTTGGTGATCCCAAACTCATCCGCGATGCGCTGAGCCATTTGGGCTGCAAAGGGGTCGTCGAGCGGTGTGCTCTTCAAGCCAAGGTAGTAGGTGCTTGTGCGAATTCTGTCTTCGATGTCCAGCGTCGACGCCGAGAGGTCGGGGATATCGATTGCGGCCTCTGTCTCCGCATAATGGAAGCTTGTGGCTCCCCGCTGCATGACTTCCAGAGGACCTTCGCAGGTCCCCCAGCTGGATTCCCACGGCTGAGTTCCGTGACATCTGAGGCCTTCGCGGATGAGGACATCTCCGCGAAGATCGCCTAGCGTCCTCCTACTTCTGCACTTGTCGCACATCACTTCGAGGCCAGAAAGGCCGGGGGATCCACCGTCGATGGGTCGGAAACGAAGGGAGCCGCTGTCGCCGCAGTCTGGCGTCGCGCCTGGTGCTCGATGTAACCATTCGGACCAGGGAACGTCTGCGGCATGACTGCGTTCACGACAGACCACGACAAAGCGCAGCGGGACGAGCCGCCCGGAATCGCTCGGACACTCCGGGCTCTTCCCGTTCTCGAGCTTGCCCGTCCAGCGAATCATCCGCCGACAGGTCTGGCAGAACAGCCAAGCGGGGTACCGGATGACCGGAATGCCGAGAGAGTTGGGGCTCTCCATGTCATCAGATGTGGGAGGGCCGTAGAACCGCTGAACCCCCAGCCTGGAGGAAAGCCGTAGGCAATCGATGGGGGTTAGAAGTGTGCGCTTGGGCCACTTCTCGGCCGTCAACGTCATGAATGACTCGCCGAGAATGTCGACCACTGCCCCGGGGCCGAATGGTGCGATCAACTTGGCTACGCCAAGCTGCAGAATCCTCTTGCTCACGCCTTCTCCCCCCGAGGCCGAAGGCGTACTCCGCGTTCGACAGATCGCATTGAATGCATCGTTGGCCACCCCTGGCCGCTATCACCAAAAGTCTTCAGCAAGCGTTCTTCCCCGCTCTTCGACCCCTGGTACTTCAGTTTCCCTCCAGTGCTCTTCGCGCGCGCGCTCCAGTCAGCGACCGCTCGACGAAGCTCGGCTTCGACGGCAGGCGCTTCTCTCTCGTCCGCGATCCGAATGTGATCCATCAACAAGTTGATTGCCTTTCGGACGAACGCGGAAGACTCATCAAAGGCGGCCGCATCGTCGTTCTTCGCGTAGCCAGCCGCATGACGCATCAAGATCACGAGTGCGGCCCGCAGCGCCCGTTGACGGGCTTGGAAGGCCCATGGCGTCACCGAAGTCGGCTCCACGAACCTGTAGAAGGAACCGTGGAAAGTCCGGAAGCCCTCGAACGTGGACCGGTCTCGCGCCTTCCCCGACCGGTACAACGTTAAAACGATCCCCGGTACCTTTGCGCGCCCGACGCGACTTGTTGCCTGGATGTACTCCGCCGTTGTCTTGGGTTGACCGTTCACGAGCATGAGCCCGAGACGATCCACATCGATTCCCACGGACAGAATGTTCGTGGCCGCGATCGCGTCGATCACATCGGGTGAGCCTTCCGAAGCGCTCAGGCGCTCGAGGATCTTGACTAGCTCATGGGAGTCCACGTTGCTGGTCAGTTCCTCAATTCCCTCTGCTCCGATCTTTCGACCAGTGAATCCTGATGTTGCCTCACGCTCCAACATGGTCCTCACATCGTCGCGGAGGATCGTCACCGTGCGACCGAGCTCCCTGAGGCTGTTGTGATACGCGACCAGCGTCCAGTACGCGTCACGTTCGGCGTCTGATAGGGACGGTATCGCAGGGGGCGCTGCCATGAGTCGGCCGGCGGCTTGACCGATCGCCCAGGCAGGCGCGAATGCCTGCGGCAAGATGCCAACGTAGAGGCGTCCGGGCCCCTCTCGATCCAGTTCGGCGAAGTAGTTGTCGTCAGCGTCCAAGCCACTCGGCGGAAAGACATCCACTCTCGAGGCCATGAGGCCCCGAACCTGCTCGTTTGCCGAGCGAATTGTTGCGGTGGAAGCCACGATCTTGGGAGAGCGTCCACGCCACTTGAGAAGTGCGTGGATTGCAGCCTCATAGATTCCGACGATCGTGCCAAGCGGGCCAGAAATCAGGTGAAGCTCGTCCTGGATCACGAGGGAGGGCGGGTTGAACGGAGAGCCACTGAGTCCGAAGATGGAACCGCCACTAGGAATCCAAGCCAAGCGCGCGAACTTATCGACCGTAGCGACCACGATTGTCGGGGGGTTCTGGAAGATTCCCTCATCGACGACCTGCATGGGCAAGAAGGCGTGGAACTCGCAATACTTATTCACGCAGTTGATCGTGAAACTTCTCCCTGTCGCGCGGAAGCCATATGCGTCATCCCTCAGGGATCTCCGTTCGGGCATCAGCTGCGTATCGCACCACGGACAGGTACGAACCTGGAATGGGTTGCTCGGACTGAGTTGTCCTCGCGCTTCTGTCAGGATGCGTTCCGCCGCCTTGTAGTCGTTGGGAGTAGTAGTGCCACCCAAGAGCAGCCCGATGCTGAATTGCGGCGTGTGCGAAGGTAGCGTGCCATTCCGTCGTAGTAGTTCCAGGGCGCAGACGAGCCGTGCCGCCCGCTGGAACTGCTGGGCTGTCAGCAGGCGCATCGTGTATCGCGTGATTACTGCGGTTCCTCCGCCAGCCAAGCCGTCCACCAGCCGGCGTCGAATCATCTCGAACGCGGCAAGGCCAAGGTAGGCCTCGGTCTTTCCGCCGCCCGTGGGGAACCAAATCAGATCGACGAGCTCGCGATCGTGATGGTCCTCCTCGGCTGTTGAGGCCAACGCCATGAGGATGAAGGCTAGCTGGAAGGGTCGCCAGGCGGGTTCCTTCTCCGGAGGCGGCTCGATTCCCCTAGTGCTTTGCAGCCTCATCGCGGTGTTGGCGAGTTGGAAGGCTTCGCGAATCAACCCTTCGTTCTCTATGAGGAGAATGCCCTCACGCATACGGATGGTTGCCTGCTCCATCCGATGGACGAGCTCACGGGCGACTTCGCGGTGCTTGCCCGCTGACTCAGCTTCTGCCTTCCGATCGGACACCCATCCTTCGTACTCAGCTACGAACACGGAAAGTGCATCCGTGAGGACTCTCGATTGCAGGCTACGGTCTGCCAACCAGGACATTCGTAGAGCGTCGCTCGAAGCTTCACGTGGCTTCACCCGAGGCACTGTCTCGGACGGCAGAGAGTCTGTTGAGATTCGTGTGACTGGCAGGTCATCGGTCCAGTCCGCAGCGACCCCGTGCCCGATGGCATAGCTGAGGTGATTCCGGAATCGGTACTCGAGTTCGCGGTCCTCCGGCGTCGCGTTCACGACGACATCTCCTGGGTACGGCTCAATGACACCCCCAACCGCCTCGACGTCGTATCCACACTGGAAGAGGACTTCTTCTACATCCTTCTTCGCTCGGCCAAGTGGCACTTGCGCAGTGTTCGAGAGCGAGACGGTGACGATCTCCGCATGCTTGCCCGTCCTCGAACGCCACTGCAATCGAGCCCGACCTCCCCAGATCGTCTCTTTGCCACTGGTTCCCGCGGCGATAATCACGGACTGCTCTTCGAGCGCCGTACGACGCCAACGCCCTTCCGTGCCGTCGGCAGACTGTTCGTGCCCTTCTTCTTCTCGGTTGTATGAAGCGCCTCGAACGCTGACGACTAGCTCGGGAGCGTCATGCATAAAAGACAGGCCCATTGAAGACGGTGTCCACCCCGAGGCGGCAGTAAGGTTCCCGATGTCGTCCTGGTCGTGATCCTCTTCGTCAGGGAACTCCGGGTCAATGTCGTCCTCGACCCCCGCTTCGTCGGGGCTGAGGTCTTCATCGAGCGTCTCAGGCGCGAGACCCTCTCCGACTTCAGTCGGAAAGAGCATTCCTGTCAGGTACGCATAGACCGGGTTTGACGCGAGGAGTTCGTCGTCTCCGTCCCGTGGGCCCACGAAGTTGCGGTTCAGGTAGTTGACGAACTCGTCCTGGCCAGCCGATCTCACTTGTTCTTCACGCCCTTCTTGGCCCACAGGTAGTCGAACTCCGTGAATGCCAGTTTTCGATCGAACTGGGTGAAGGTGTCCGCCACGTTCACGACGAGGCACTCATCGGTGCCTCCGTTCAGGGGTCCCCGGAGCCCGCGCCCCACCATCTGCACATACCTATTTGGGGAGAAGGTCGGTCGCGCAATGTAGAGAGCCCGAACCTGTGGGGCGTCAAACCCTTGTGTCAGCAAGTCGCAGTTGACGAGAACCTTCGTCTCCCCCGACTTGAAGGCATCGATCTTTCGCCTGCGTTCCTGGCCCCTCATTTCTCCATCGACAGCGTCCGCTTTCCTGCCCAGGGTCCTGATCAGCGCGGCCGTCACGTGGGCAGATACGACCGAGGGGGTGAACACCAAGATCGGCCAATCTGCATCCTGCCCCATGATGTGGTCGACAAGCTGCTGTGTGCGGTCGAGGTTCTCGCCAAGCTTGATGAGTGTTGCTCTCGAAACATCATCCCAAGCGCGCGCCCCTGTGATCCCCTCGGTCGGGGCGTCGTCCACGATCACACCATCCAACAACTGGTGTTCGACCCGGGAGAGCACCTGCATTTCGCGGAGCTGGCCGATCGGGTCTTCGAGGTCGAGGGCGTTCAATCGCCTTTCACCGAATCTGGCAACGAACTGCTTGTTTACTTCGACGTTGGTCCCCCGATATGGGGTGGCAGTCAGCCCGAGCAGCGACCGCGCCGTCGAGGACCCTCGAGCGTCTCGGGTGATCCCCAGCCAGCTCAGGATCTTGGTGTAGGTCGGGGAGCCAGCCGTGTGCGCCTCATCAATCACGACGAGTTTCGAGTCCCGGAGCCACTCGTGAGCGCGACTCCCTCGGTCGATCATCGATGCCAGCTTGGCGTCGGTTGCCACCACGACCTGTAGCTCTTGAAGTGATTCATCCGCTTCGTAGTTGCCCCAGTATCGGGTGATCTCGAGCGGCCGCTCATCCCCGATGGCGCGCCAGACCTCAGCCCAGGAGTAGATCGCTTGCTCACACAGCTCTTCCGATTGCGCAATCCAGAGGACGGGCGAAGCGAGCTCCTCATCTCGCAGCATCGCAACGATCGACTCCGTGGTCACGCGCGTCTTGCCCGCGCCAGTCGGGAGATACAAGAGCCCGCGTCTGTGCTGGCCATCCTTGTCTCGAATGAGGACAAGCTCGCGTATCTGATCGCGCAGCTTCATCTGGAAATCGTGCAGCGGTTTGAGGTCAACTTTCCCGAGGACCAGCTCGACTGGAGCCGCTTTCTTCTCGCGCGTGCCGGCATACGCGCGAGGGAACCCGAGCGAAGTCACGAACTGATCAGCTTCAGCTGTGCCGTCCCAGGCCCGGGGAACCGCGAGCCCCGCAGCCCCGAGAGGCTCCTTGAGCCAACGCAGTGAGTCGTTGCTGCGCGTCGTGATGAATAGGTCTGCGACTTCGAGGTCAGATTTCTTGCCCTGGCGCTGTTCGATTACCCCCAAGAGTCCATGCGGGAGGTTTTCGACAAGGGCGTCGCGACCGACAAGCAGCAGAAGCTTCTTGGCCTCAGACGGTTCAGCGAGTACGTCCTGCACGAGTTTGCTGTGCCGCAGTTCCCTGTCGTTCGCAATCACTCTCGCGGCGTCTGACTCGTTCAACCCAAGTCGTAGCGCGGCACTCAACTGAATGAGCTCGGCAATTGGATCAAGCTCTGCATCAATGAGCACAGTCTTGCCGTCCACGTGGGCCGCGAGTCGTTGCTCTCGGACTCCTGCCGGACTTGTGGTTCGCCTGGTGATTCTGATGCACCGACGAAGCGTGTAGTCATCGACCGAATGGGCCACGGCATCACGGAGGCTCGGGTACACATCCAGGACGGGGACAGCGTCTTCGCTTGGCGTCCAGTCGATCGCCCTTGCGATGACGTCAGCAGCTCTTTGAACGCCCCATGCATTTACGAGCGCGTCGTCCCAAGGCCCGGACGGTAGGTAGCGGAGGCTGTGCGACCCGAGATCGTCCATTTCCTCTGTCGTTGCCAGGACGACTTCAAGGACAGGCGTTAAGCGGACATGTTGATTCTTCGGGTCGAAGGCCGGCAGCTCGTCCACCCTCTTGAACGCCTTGCGGGTGGAGGCTTCCGCAAGTAGCTCCGCGAGGTGCCCGGGTTCGTCCGCGGAGAAGTTGTCGCGGGTGAAGAGCGCTTTGAAGGCAGCGTCCGGCGCGTCGACAAGGCTTCTGGGGAACGGGTACGCGCCAGCGAGTTGCGGCAATGCAATTGCGAGGTACTGACCGAATTGTGAGAGCGATGATGCCAGAGCGGTCCTGATCGGCTGGGGGCCGAGGGATGTGGGAACTCGCCCAAAGGCCTCCACGGCCCAAACGTCAGGGGCGACCATGGTGACCGTCGCGTCCTTGCTCTGGCCGGAGATTCGAAGGCCTGCCGTCACTGAACCTGACCGGTTTGCCAGCAGGATTCGGCTAGACCATTCAGCCAGTGCTCTCGACGCCTGAGGATCGGCGATTTCGGAGAGCTCTAGCAGGACGTCAAGGGGCCCTGCTCCATGAGGGTCCGAGAACTTGAGTGTTGCGCTCCTGCCGCGACCGTATTCCTCTTGGACCTTGGCATTGACATCCTGCTTCATCTTCTCGGAGTAGATCTCGAAGACGCGTTCGCGGTGTACTGGGTAGCTGTGAATTGGGTCGACGAGACATCCGGCTATTTCGAGCAAATCGCGCCGCCCCGCGACCGCCTGGAACGAGGGTTGCCTGGAGGGGATCCCCGGAGCCATCGCCGGATCCAGGAACACATCGATTGCTTCTCGCCAGGTTCCAGCACTTGTAGGCACCTTGATCGGAACCATTCGCTCCTGCAGTGTCTCCAAAGCGCTTCGGCCGCCAGAAGGTGAAGCGTTTGCCAGCACGATCCAGAACTGAGCCCAATCAGCATCTGTCCAGTTGGCATGGCCAGTCATCGCGGTCGCCAGGGCAGCTTGATCTGCTGAGACTTCCTTAACCCCGAGCTCAGACAACTTCCTTCGAATGCCAGGGTCATCGGCAAACTCGGCTTCTACCATCGACACGCCTAAGGGCGCCTCTGAATGTGCCACGGGGAGGAGGACTGCTGCCGCATCCGCCGCTCTCGCGAAACCTCCACCTTCGAGAGGGATGATCATTCCGTTCTGGAATTGCTTCCAGATCTCTTCCTTCTCTTCCTTCAGGCGGAGGAATACCGATAGGGCGGCGTCGATCGCATCCGCCGACCGTGCCTCGGCAGCTTCAGAGAGCCAAGATCCAGGGCTGACCGTGACACAGATGGGACGCTCATCGTCGCCAAGGAGCAGCTGTGCCAATCGGGCTCTGCGAGTGGGCGTTCGGTAGCAACTCCAGTGGGGGGCGTCGGCAGCGCCCGCACCCTCTGCCCAACGCTGCATTGCCTCCAAAGGGAGGTCGAACGGGTTTGGTTGGCTGGACATGAAGGGTGCACGGACCCGTGAAGGCGCCCACATCTCTCCTCGTCCTGTCGGGATCAACTCGTATTTCCGAGCCATTTGCGGAATACGTTCGGAAAGGAACTTGTCAGCAGCAGAGCGCGTCTCTCTACCTCTCGCGGGCAAGACATCGAAGTGCTTCGCAGGATCCTCCGGAGTTGACTCAAGAAGCGCCGCCTCCAATAGGAGCTCTGCTGCTACTCCAAGGAGCTCCTTGTTTAGCGCGCTGCCCGGCAACATCGATGTGCGGTCATCATTGACCTGCCAGGGCGCGTTGAAAATGCCGCTTGCGGTGGTCTCATCTTGCAGGGGGAACCAAGCCCAGAACTCACCTACTCCTGACTTACCGCTCTCCAGTGCATAATAGACAGTGACCTCGTCACGCCGGAATAGTCCAGGAAGGTCGCGAGCGACGCCCTCTGAAACATGATGTGCTCGCCGAAGCACTCGCCAGTTGGTAGCCTCGCCATCAGGCGCCTCAAGCTCCACAAGCTGCGAACTTGTTCCGGGACGCCGGCGAAAGACTTCTCGGCGCAGTCCTCCCTCGGCATCCGAGAGGGAAATGTCGACTTGTGCCAGGTTGTCCGGGAAGAGCAGGTAGCGGACGTCGAATTGTTTGAGGCGCTGGCGTAGTCTCTCGCCGCCGCGCGTGAGAGGTAGCTTCACGATTGTTGAAGCCCAGCCCATCATCTCCGCGACATTCGGGTCGTTCGCGGCGATCGAGTGAGCGTCGAGCAAGCTCGGCACTCGAAGTGTCGGCAGTCGAGACGTGTCGTACGGCAACCCCTCGAGCAGTGATGTTGCCTCAGGTTCGTTGAAACCGAACGAGATCGTTCGGCTGAGGATCTGCGGTCTGTTCGTCACCCCGAGCACGGATTTGAATCCAAGCCCGAAGCGGCCGATCTTCTCATCTGCTTTGGAGCTAAGGAATGCACCTGTGACGGCCCGGATTCCGGCTGAAGCGAACGGTTCGCCCTCGTTGGCGCAGTACAGGCTGCCATCGGCTAGCCGCAGCTCCACGCGACCGGGCGATCCCAACTGGTCGATGGCATTCTGAAGTAGCTCCTCGATTTGCCGTTCGCCGTATCCGCCCGCCTGGAAGTTGTCCTCCATGCCCACATGCTCGGCAAGGAGGTCGGGGTCATTGCGGTAGTTCTCGATCGTGATCCGCTGGCGCTCAAGTACCTGCGCTTCGAGCGAAGGATCAGACTTCTCCCACATATAGGGGCCAGCCTCCCTTTAGGTGAACATCACTGTTCGTTGACTTCGCTTCAACATATCCCGAGCGTCCGACAAATCGAGGCACCTCAGAAGTGGTGGCAGGGGATGTGAGTCGCGCAGGTCTCTCAGCCCGCCTTCCTCGTAGGATGGCGTGGTGGCTGGCGACATTCGAATTCTCGACTTGTTCGCTGGCGCGGGCGGCCTTTCATCTGGACTTCGAGAGGCCTCGGACCGGTTCAAGACCGCAGGCGCCGTCGAATGGGATGTGGCCGCTGCCGCCTCGTACGCCGCTAGCCACGGTCCCGATTCGGTGTTTGTAGGCGACATTCGGGAGTGGCTTCTCGGCGAAGTCCCGTCGGTGGATGTGATCGTCGGGGGCCCGCCGTGCCAGGGGTTCTCCAGCTTGGGCAAGCGTGACGTTGAGGATGAGCGCAATGCGCTCTGGCGCCAGTACGCAGAGACCATTAGGCGCGCCAAGCCGAAGTACTTCGTTGTCGAGAACGTCGCTGAGTTCAAGCGCTCCCCTCAGTTCGGCCAGTTCTTGGCAGCGACCGAGCCTGGGGGAGAGCTCGACGACTACGCGTTCGATGCAGATGTCTACAACGCTGCCGACTTCGGCGCAGCCCAGTCTCGTCGTCGAACCGTCATGATCGGCTACCACCGAGACCTCGGGTCTCCTGGTTCCCTTGCCAAGACTCACTCCGCTAGCCCAAATGACGGGCTACTGCCGTGGGTCACGGTGCGGGATGTGTTGGCTAAGGTGCCCCGCCTCCCTGATCGAGATGAGTTGCTGTCCGAGAGACAGACAGAGTTCCACGGTCGAGCCTTTCCTGGGACCTTCGTAGCTCGTGACATGCACTGGAGCCGGAACTACACGGCTCTTTCCTTGAAGCGGTTCTCTGTGATTCCTGAAGGGGGTAACCGTCGGGACTTGGAGCCGTATCCGGAGTTGATGGCCCCATGTTGGGTCAAGCACAAGACGGGGTCTGGCGATGTGATGGGCAGACTCCGCTGGGACAAGCCCTCTGTCACGATCCGTACTGAGTTCTTCAAGCCAGAGAAGGGTCGGTACATCCATCCCGTCGAGGATCGTGCGATCACGCACTACGAGGCTGCTTTGCTGCAGGGCTTCAGCCCGAGACATCGATTCGTTGGTTCACGCACCGACATTGCCCGCCAGATCGGGAACGCGGTACCGATTCCGCTCGGAGCGGCGATCGGTCGACTCCTCGCGGCCGCTCTTTAGCCAGTGGCCTTGCGCTTTTCGCTGGCGGAGGAGGCCAGGGCCTCGAGCTCCACGTTCCAGCCTTCTTGCGTCAGCTCCCACGGGTGACTCCTGTCCCGATTGACCGGCTTCAGGTATCCGTTGTTTCGGAGATATTGGGCCGCCCACCGGATGTCGTACTGCCAGGTGTAGAAGAGGTCGCCTGACTGCCGCAGATCTGCCTCGTGCACCTGCCAGACGTGTTTGGTGACATCCAGCACAGTTGCGGAGCCACCAAGCGATCGCAGTGCATCGACGACGAAGACCCTGAACTCATTGCGGTCAGCCATGAGCGCAGCCTAACGAGCAGTGCGGTGAACTGAAACTCCCCCAACAACGGAAGGGCCGGGGCCTCCGCAGAGACCCCGGCCCGAGCATCCGTCGGCCGGACGAGCTGACGGCTAGCTCGCCACGAGGTCGAAGCGGTCGGCGTTCATGACCTTGGTCCAGGCGGCGACGAAGTCGTGCACGAACTTCTCGCGGCTGTCGTCTTGCGCGTAGACCTCGGCGTATGAGCGCAGAATCGAGTTCGAGCCGAACACGAGGTCGGCGCGGGTGGCCGTGTGCTCCACCGTGCCGGTCGTGCGGTTGCGCAGGTTGTAAGAGTTGAAGCCGGCAGGCGCCCACACATAGCCCAGGTCGGTAAACGTCGCGATGAAGTCGTTCGCGAGCGCGACCACGGTGCCGGTGACGACGGCAGCCTCTGGCCCTCAGCTGATGAGGCCGAGCCCAGATACCGTCTGCGAGATATGGTCAGGCTATGCCTGAACTCGTCGATGCTGTTCAGACCACCCTGAGCACCGACTTCGCGCTTCTATCGGCCGGGCAGGAAGAGGCGGTTCTCAGCCCGGCTGCCTCGTTTGCCGGGTCTGCTCCGGGATTCATCAGCCTCGAAGCGGGAAGCAAGTACTCGCGCGCGCATCTTCGCGCAGAAGGCTGGGATGCCCGCCCGTCGACCCCCGATGGCTGGGAGGACATAGACGACCTCCCTTTCGAGGAGGTGCCCGCTGCGGGCAAGCTCATGCTCAGCGGTTTCGATGCGGGAAAGGTCGGTCTTGACGTGTCTGGGCTCGGCCGTGGGCGAGTCCGGGTTTTGGCACGGGGTCGCCCTCGCTATCAATATGACTCCGGGGTCGATCTAGACTCGATGGCTCCTGAGGAGTGATTGCTGCAGCCGTACCCTCACGACGGCCCCATCGACCCGATGGACGGGGGCCTCGCCGGATCGCCGGTGGTGGTCACTCTCAGTCGCCGAGCTCGCCGTGGCGGGCTGCGATGCAAGGGCTTCAGTCGTCTGGCTGGTCGGATGTGCTAGCGGACTCGAACGGATTCCGTCTCGCATACTTGGAATTGTGGTCGGCGGCACCCATGACTCGACTCGAACTAGCGAAACGCATGGCTCGGAGGATGCCGCCCTGGGAAATGGGTGGTTCAGATGCTGAGGAGATGGCGGTGCCGCCTCGGTCGACTCTGAACGGCAGTGTCGACCTTCTGGCTGCACTCAGCGATCGGATGCGTATCGCCACGATCGGCGATGCGATCGACGCCCTCATTGCAATCGGTCTCCTTCTCGTCGAGGAGAGAAGGGGCGAGCAGCTGCTGATTCCCAATCCGTCTCCGCAGCCCGCGTGGGAGCGCAGGGGCTGGTCGGCGATGACGTGATCAGGGCGCGATCCCGTGCGCTCCGCAGCGAGTATTCCAGCATCGTGAGCAACCTCGAATACGCTATCGCGTGGCGCCGCGAAGAAGGATTGACCTCGACTCCGCGGGCGATGTCGATCCGGTGGTGCACGACTTTGGAGAACGTTCTCGGCGGACTACGTTTTCTTGGCGGAGCCCTGAGTGTGCGAGCCGACCGCGAGCCAGGTTCGAAACCGAGATCGATCCACACGAGCCAATCACGGTGTGGAAAACGAATCAGCCCTACAAGTTTCGCTGAGCACGTCGACTAGCCGGGCCTCGTCACGACGAAGCCCGCCTCGACTCGCCCCGAGCATCCCTCGGCCGGAGCGGCTGCCGGCCAGCTCGCCAACAGGTCGAATCGGTGTGCGTCGTGATCAGGCGGCTCGTGAGCGCGGAGGCCCATCAACGACGGAACCCCCGCACTCGGCGGGGGTTCGATCAGTGGCTCCGACCGGCATCGATCCGGTGACCTTTCGATTTTCAGTCGAACGCTCTACCAACTGAGCTACAGAGCCTCGAGGCCCGAAGGCCCCGATACGGAACAAGCCCCCTCCGAAGAGAGGGCCCATTGCCGTGGCGACCCTGACCGGACTTGAACCGGCGACCTCCGCCGTGACAGGGCGGCGCGCTAACCAACTGCGCTACAGGGCCAAACATATTCAGTTGTGTGGTGCTCTGCTGGTGACCCCAACGGGATTCGAACCCGTGCTGCCGCCGTGAAAGGGCGGTGTCCTAGGCCACTAAACGATGGGGCCTGGTGGCGCGAGCCGCAAAGCAACCGAGGCACAAGCATACGGTGCGGGCCCGCAGTTTGCCAAACGCGGGGCAGAGCGGGTTCAGCGACGATCCGAGCGGCCTCCCCCGAGCAGGCGCAGTCGCGGGTTACCGTCGCCGCACGGGTGTGCCCGCTTCGGCGGGGGTCGCCCTGCGTGCTGTGCGGCGAGAATGCTGGCCGAACAGCGCGCTCGTTGATACTGTTGTCAATGGTGCTCATGTGAGAGTTGCGACATAACGTGATCGCAGGTCGACTCATGAATGCCGGAAGTGGGTAGGCGCAATGCAGTCACGACTGCGGTCACACACACGCTGGGGGAGCGGGATGACGACGACGGAGGATGCCGCCGTGCGGCCGCACCGCCGTCGCGCGAGCGCCTTCACGGCCGCCATCGCGGCCATCGCCCTACTCGTGACAGGCTCGATCGCCACCACCGAGAAGCCGGCCTACGCCACCGACTACCCCTCATGGAGCGACGTGCTCGAAGCGCGACGCAACGTCGCCGCCGCTCAAGCCAAGATCACCCAGATCAAAGCCGCCATCGCCGCGATCACCGCCGAAGTGCAGCGCACGCAAGCCATCGCTGAAGAGCTCGGCACCGTCTACTACGAAGCCCAGCTCGCCTTCGACGAAGCCGCCTACACGGCCCAGCAACTGCAGAGCCAAGCCGACGAAGCTCAAGAGCGTGCCGACGAATCGCGACTGCGCGCCGGCCAATTCGTCGCCGAACTCGCTCGATCGGGCGGCGGCGACCTCTCAGCCGCGCTCTTCACCAACCCCGGCCAGGCCGACTCGCTGTTGTCACGCCTCGGCTTTGCCAGCAAGATCACCGAACAGGCCGACGGAATCTACGCGGTCGCACTGCAAGACCAGAACGCCGCCCAATCGCTGACCGACCAGGCCAACGTCGCCGCCGAGATTCGTGACCAGTTGCGGCTCGAAGCTCAAGCCGCCTACGAAGCCGCGCAAGCGGCAGCCGAAGCCGCGCAAGCCGCGCTCTTCGCACAGCAAGAGAACCAGGCGCGACTCGAAGCCCAGCTCGCCGTGCTCGTCGAAAACCGTGACGCGACCGAGAAAGACTACGCAGCGGGCATCGCCGCGCAATACGGAGCTGGCTCGAGCCTCAACGCGGGGCAGATCGTCAACGGCTGGGCGGTTCCGGTCAACGGCTGGATCTCGTCGCACTTCGGCACGCGCGTGCACCCCATCAGCGGCAACGTCGCCTTTCACGCCGGCACCGACTTCGCGGCACCGTGCGGTCGCCCCATGTATGCCGCCTCGAGTGGCACCGTCGAGTACGCCGGCTGGAACGGCGGCTACGGCTACTTCATTCGCATCAACCACGGCAATGGCCTCACCACCGGCTACGCGCACATTCAGCAAGGTGGCATTCTCGTGCAGATGGGGCAGCCGGTCACGGTTGGCCAGAACATCGCCCGCGTCGGCACCACCGGAACCTCCAACGGCTGCCACCTGCACTTCGAGGTGCGCGAAAGCGGCACCCCCACCAACCCGTTGCCCTACCTGCGCAACAAGGGGCTCACGATTGGGTAGCCGGCTCTGATGCGACGCCCCGAGTGGCTCGCGATCAGAGTCGTCACCCTCGTGACGGCTCTGGTACTCGCGCTCGGGGTGACCTCAGCACACGAGCACTCGGCACTCGCGGCGCCGAATGCTCCGAGCTGGGACGACGTCGAAGCCGCCAAAGGCGATGTCGCCGCCACCGAAATCGCCATCTCGCGCATCATCGACACCGTGCGCTCGCTCGAAGAGCAGTATGCGGCGGCGGCGCGTGAAGCCCTCGCGCGCGGTGAAGCCCTGCAGCTGGCGCGAGCCGCCCTCGACGACGCCGACCACGTCGTGCGCTCGATCGAACGGCAACGAGACGCCGCCCTCGAACGCGCAGACACGACAGCGCGTCAGGCCGCACAGGTCGCGGCGCAACTCTCACGAGCGGGCGGCGGTGACATCACGGCGGCCCTCGTGACGAGCGGCGATGACGCGGATGCCCTGCTCTACCGCCTCGGAACCATGAGCATTCTCGGCACCCGCGCCGACGCCGTCATGGCGCTCGCCGTGCTCGACCGCAACGTCGCCACCTCACTGGGTGAGCAAGCCGCCGTCGCTCGCGCCGAACGCGAACTGCGCGCCGACGAAGCCCAGACCGCGCTCGACGAAGCAGCCGCCGCCGCCGCTCAGGCCGAAGCCCGCGTCGCCGAGCACGAAACCACCCTGAGCCGCTTGTCGGCCCAACTGGCCACGCTCACCGGTCGCAGTGCGGCACTCGAACGCGAGTACCTCGACTCGATCGGCGGGGGAGGCAACGGCGGTGGCGCCGGCGGAGGCGACGGCGGAGGGTCACAGAACCCGGGCAACCCGGCCCCGAGCCCCAGCAACCCGGCACCGTCACCGAGCAGTCCTGCCCCCAGCCCCAGCAGCCCGGCGCCCTCGCCGAGCACCCCGCCCGTCACGCCCCCACCGTCAGGGGTCGGCCCGCCGAACGCCACCATCGTGAATGCCGCGATCGCCTTCGCTCGCGCACAGCTCGGCAAGCCCTACCAGTTCGGTGGCAGCGGCCCGAACTCGTGGGACTGCTCGGGGCTCACGATGATGTCGTACTCGGCGGCGGGGCTCGCGATCGGCGGGCACTCGGTGTCGGCGCAGTACAACCGCGCGGCCACGCGCGGGCAGTTGCTGCCCTACGCCCAGGCGCAGCCCGGCGACCTCATTTTCTACAGCTACGGCGGCTCAGCATCCGGGTCGAAGTATCACGTCACCCTCTACATCGGCAACGGCCAGATGCTCGAAGCGCCCTCACCAGGCAACCCCGTGCGCATCGTGACGGTGCGCAACTACGACCGCATACCGGTCGTCGCGCGCCCCAGCGCCTAGTGCGCCGGCGGCACGTAGGCGGCAATGCCGGCCTGAATGACCGCCTCGGCTTCGGCGGCGTCGCCCCAGCCCTCGGTCTTGACCCACTTGCCCGGCTCGAGGTCTTTGTAGTGCTCGAAGAAGTGCTCGATCTCTTTGCGCGTGAACTCGGGCACATCGTCGACGTCGTGAATGTGATCCCACCGCGGGTCTTTCGCGATCACGCAGACAACTTTGGCGTCACTGCCGCCGTCGTCGGTCATGTTGAAGACGCCGACCGGGCGCACCGACACACCAACCCCCGGAAAGAGCGGGTACTCGGTGAGCACGAGCGCATCGACCGGGTCGCCGTCAAGACCGAGCGTGTTCTCGAAGAACCCGTAGTCGGTCGGGTAGACGAACGACGTGAAGAGCACGCGGTCGAGCATGACGCGACCCGTCTCGTGGTCGATCTCATACTTGTTGCGGCTGCCCTTCGGCACTTCGATGATGACGGGGTAGGCGCCCACAGGGGTGCTCCTTCGACGAGAGAGATGGCGGAGAAAATCGGCAGGGTCGCGCAGGCGAGACCGGCTCTAACCTTAGTGGATGCCCCCCGCACGCCCCTCGGTCGACTCTCGTCGGCCCCGCCTCACCCCGGCCGTCGCCGACGTGCGGCGCGCGGTGCGTGAGAGCCTTGCCGACCTGAGTGCAGAGGGGTCACCGCACGAGAGCTCGCGACCGCTCGTGCTCGTCGCCCTCAGCGGGGGGCCTGACTCGCTGGCCCTCGCCGCGGCGACCGCGTTCGAAGCTCCCCGGCTGGGGGTGCGCGCCGGCGCCGTCGTCATCGACCACGGTCTGCAAGCCGAGTCGGCTACGGTCGCCCGACGCGCGGCAGACGCCGCCCTCGCGCTGGGGCTCGACCCCGTGCGAGTCGAACGGGTCGCCGTCGGTGCGCAGAACGGCCCCGAAGCGGCGGCACGTGATGCACGCTTCGAGCGCCTCGAGAGCGTGGCGCGCGGCCTCGGCGCTGCGGCAGTTCTGCTGGGCCATACCCTCGACGATCAGGCCGAGACGGTGCTGCTCGGCATCGCGCGCGGCAGCGGCACCCGCAGTCTGGCCGGCATGGCCGAGGTCTCGGGGCTCTACCGCCGACCGCTGCTCGGCCTGCGACGATCGACCCTGCACGCCGCCTGCGCCGATCAGCAACTGCTGCCGTGGCACGACCCGCACAACGACGACGAGCGCTACACGCGCGTGCGCGTGCGGCACGCAGTGTTGCCGATGCTCGAAGAGGCACTCGACGCTGGCGTGGTCGACGCGCTCGCCCGCACCGCTGCGATCGCCCGCGAAGATGCCGAGGCGCTCGACCGCATGGTCGACGAAGCCACCGGCGACGTGGTCGAACACGCCGAGGCCGGGTGCTCACTGCCCGTCGCGTGGCTCGCCGCCAACCCTGCAGCGCTGCGGCACCGCATGATCCGCCTGGTGGCACGAGCAGAGTTTGGCGTCTCGATCAGCCGAGACCAGACGCTCGAGGTCGCCAGGCTCGTCACCGACTGGCACGGGCAAGGTGCCGTGCACTTGCCCGGCATTAGGGTGGAGCGCACGGCAGGCAGCATTGTGTTCACCGCCGCCGAAGACCGCGACCAGCGTTGAAGGAGCCCCGTGGACGTCGAAGACATCCGCTCTGACCTGACCGAAGTGCTCGTCACTGAGCACGAGATTCACGAGAAGCTCGCCGAGCTCGCGCGACGCGTCGAAGCCGACTACGGCGACACCCCGCCCCTGCTCGTCGGCGTGCTGAAGGGCGCCGTCATGGTGATGGCCGATTTCGCGCGCGAACTCAATTGCCACGTCGAAATGGACTGGATGGCCGTCTCGAGCTACGGCGCGAGCACTGAGTCGAGCGGCGTCGTGCGCATTCTCAAAGACCTCGACACTGAGATCGCCGGGCGCGACGTGCTCATCGTCGAAGACATCATCGACTCGGGGCTGACGCTCTCGTGGTTGCGGGCCAACCTCGAATCACGTGGAGCCAAGAGCGTCAAGATTCTGGCCCTGCTGCGCAAGCCAGAAGCCGCCAAGGTCGAGGTTGACGTCGAGTATGTGGGCTTTGACATTCCGCCGGCCTTCGTCGTCGGCTACGGGCTCGACTACGCCGAGAAGTACCGCAACCTGCGGGCCGTCGGCGTGCTCGCCCCGCACGTCTACAGCAGCTGAATCTGCCCACCGCGAACTTCCACCCCTTCCCATGGTGGCGCGCGATAACCTGGCGGTCTTGCTCGAATGACAGAAAGGTGCGCGCCCGATGGCTCGCCAACCCATGACTGCGAAGCGCTTCTTTCGCGGGCCGCTGCCCTTCATCCTCGTCGGTGCCGTGGTCATCTGGGCGGGTTTCGCACTGCTGGGCGGCATCGGCGGTTTTCGCGAGATCAGCGTGCAGCGCGGGCTCGAACTGCTGCAGACCGAGACCATCACGTCGGTCAAGATTGTCGACCGCGAGCAGCGGGTCGACGTCGTGCTCGCCGAGGCCGACGACGAGCTCGGTCAGAACGTGCAGTTCTACTACGTCGAGCAGCGTGCCGACGCGATTATCGCGGCCGTCGACGCGGCCGATATCGAGGGCGAGTTCACTGACGAGGTTCCGCAGTCGAACTTCTTCGTCAGCGTGCTCGGCCTGATCATCCCGTTTCTCATCATCGGCGTCATCTTCTATTTCTTGCTGACCCGCCTGCAGGGCGGTGGCGGGCGTGTCATGCAGTTCGGCAAGTCGCGCGCGAAGCTCGTCAGCAAAGAGACCCCGCAAGTGACCTTCGCCGATGTCGCCGGTGCCGAAGAAGCCATCGAAGAGCTCGAAGAGATCAAAGACTTCTTGAAAGACCCGGCTCGGTTCTTGGCTGTCGGCGCTCGCATTCCGAAGGGTGTGCTGCTCTACGGCCCTCCCGGCACGGGCAAGACGCTGCTCGCTCGCTCGGTGGCCGGTGAAGCGGGCGTGCCGTTCTACTCGATCTCGGGGTCAGACTTCGTCGAGATGTTCGTGGGCGTCGGTGCGAGCCGTGTGCGCGACCTCTTCACGCAGGCGAAAGAGAACTCGCCCGCCATCATCTTCGTCGACGAGATCGACGCCGTCGGTCGCCACCGCGGCGCCGGCATGGGTGGCGGGCACGATGAGCGCGAGCAGACGCTCAACCAGATGCTCGTCGAGATGGACGGCTTCGACCCCAACACCAACGTCATCATGATCGCGGCCACCAACCGGCCCGACATTCTCGACCCGGCCTTGCTGCGCCCGGGCCGCTTCGACCGTCAGATTCAGGTCGATGCGCCCGACATGAAGGGCCGCGCGAAGATTCTCGGCGTGCACGCCAAAGGCAAGCCGATGGCCGAGAACGTCGACCTCGAGGTGCTCGCCCGCAAGACTCCCGGCTACACGGGCGCCGACTTGGCCAACGTGCTCAACGAGGCCGCACTGCTCACCGCGCGTGTCAACGGCGAGATCATCACCAACGAGGCGCTCGACGAGGCCGTCGACCGCGTCATGGCCGGCCCGCAGCGGCGCACGCGCATCATGCGCGACCACGAGAAGCTCATCACCGCCTACCACGAGGGCGGCCACGCGCTCGCGGCCGCGGCGATGCGGCACACCGACCCCGTCACGAAGGTGACGATTCTGCCGCGCGGTCGAGCGCTCGGCTACACGATGGTGCTGCCGATCGACGACAAGTATTCGGTGACCCGCAACGAGTTGCTCGACCAACTCACCTACGCCATGGGTGGCCGCGTGGCCGAAGAGATCGTCTTTCACGACCCCACGACGGGTGCGTCGAACGACATCGAAAAGGCCACGTCGATCGCGCGCCGCATGGTCACCGAATACGGCATGAGCACCGACGTCGGCGCCATCAAGCTCGGGCAGTCGAGCGGCGAGGTCTTTCTCGGCAAAGACATGGGCCACCAGCGCGACTACAGCGAGAAGCTCGCCGAGCGCGTCGACACCGAAGTGCGGGCACTCATCGAGCAGGCGCACGACGAAGCCTGGAAGGTCATCAACGACAACCGCGACATTCTCGACCGGCTCGCGACCGAGCTGCTCGAGAAAGAGACGCTCGACCACCTGCAGCTCGCCGAGATCTTCGCCGACGTCAAGAAGCTGCCCGAGCGCCCGCAGTGGCTCTCGAGCAGTGACCGACCGCTGCCCGACCTGCCGCCCGTGCCGATGCCGAGCAAGGCACCCATTGACGCGGGTGCCCTCGCCCACACGACGCACGATGGCGCAGCGAGCGCCCGCGCCGCCGACCGCCCGGCATCACCGCGAGACTGAGCACCGACCATGTCACCCGTCGACACCGGCCGCATCGAAGCGGCCGTCGCCGAAATTCTGGCGGCGATCGGTGACGATGCCACTCGCCCTGGGCTGCTCACCACCCCCCAGCGGGTCGCCGAGTCATACGCCGAGTTCTTCGCCGGAGTCGGCGTCGACCCCGTGCCGCTGCTGAGCGACGACATCGAAATGCAGACCGACCCGGGCGAACGCGGAGAACTCGTGCTGCTGCGCGACATTGCCCTGCGCTCGATCTGCGAGCACCACCTGCTGCCCTTCACCGGGGTGGCTCACGTCGCCTACCTTCCCGCCGAACGACTGGTCGGCATCGGGCGCATCGCGCGCGTCGTCGAGACCGTCGCCTCGCGCCCCCAACTGCAAGAGCGACTCGGCGAAGACGTCGTCGCCGCCCTCGAGTCGGGGCTCGCCCCGCACGGCGTGCTCGTCGTCATCGACGCGCGGCACGGCTGCGTCGGCGCCCGCGGCCCTCGGCAGGCCGAGAGTTCGACCGTTACGGTCGCCTCCCGCGGCGCACTCGCCGACCCGGTTCGCCGCGCCGAGGTGATGTCGCTCATCGGCGGGCGCGGTTGATGTCTGCAGCGCGGCGCCCAGACCTCTGGGGCATTCTCAACGTCACCCCCGACTCGTTCAGCGACGGCGGGCGCTACCTCGACGCTGACGCGGCCATCGAGCACGGGGTGCGCATGGTGGCTGAGGGCGCATCCGTCATCGACGTCGGCGGCGAGTCGACCCGGCCGGGCGCAGCACCCGTGACCCCGAAGGTTGAACGTGAGCGCGTGGTGCCCGTCGTGGCGGGGCTCGCGGGGCAGGGCATCCACGTGTCGATCGATACCATGCATGCCGCCACCGCGGCGGCCGCCGTCGACGCCGGAGCCGTCATCGTCAACGACGTCAGCGGCGGCCTGCACGATGCCGACATGGCACCGCTCGTCGCCGAACTCGAGGTCGACTTTGTGGCGATGCACTGGCGGGGGCCGAGCGAGGTGTGGGATGCCCGCAGCACCTACACGTGGGCCCCCCACGATGTGCGCGACGAGTTGCGTGCCCGGCTCGACGCCCTGCTCGAGGCAGGCATCGCCCCCCGACGCCTCTGGATCGACCCTGGCCTCGGTTTCGCCAAGCAGCACGAACACAACTGGCAGCTGCTCGCGCACCTGAGCGAGCTCGACGTGCTCGGCGCGCGCGTGCTGGTCGGTGCGTCGCGCAAGCGCTTCGTCGGGGCGCTGCTGCCCGAGGGTGAGGCCGCCGACGAGCGCGACCTGCCGACCGCGGTCATCAGCGCGCTCGCAAGCCTCGCCGGGGTCGACGCGCTGCGCGTGCACGACGTGCGCGCGAACGCGCGCGCCCTCGACGTCGTCGAGGCTTGGCGCTCTGGCTGGGGCGGGGGTGCGGCATGACGACCCCGCGCGACGCCATCACCCTCACCGGGCTACGCGCCCGAGGGCACCACGGCGTGTACGAGCACGAGCGTCGTGACGGCCAAGATTTCATCATCGACGTGCGCGTCACCGTCGACCTCGCGCGGGCGTCGCAGAGCGATGACGTCGCCGACACCGTGCACTACGGCGAGCTCGCCGTCGCCGTGGTCGAGGCCGTCGAGCGCGACCCGGTCGACCTCATCGAGACCGTCGCCGAACGGGTGGCCGCGCTCGCGCTCGGCTACGCGGCCGTGCACGAGGTCGAAGTGACGGTGCACAAGCCGCAGGCGCCGATACCGGTGCCGTTCGACGACGTCAGCGTCACGATCGTGCGGGGCCGCTCATGACCGACTCGCTCGCCGTCATCGCCCTCGGTAGCAACCTCGGTGATCGGGCCACCACGCTCGACAGCGCCGTGCGTGCACTCGACGCGTTGCCGGGCTGCCGTGTCGAGGCGGTGTCGTCGTGGCACGGCACTGTCGCGCTCACCGTCGACGGGCTCGACCCCGAGCGGCCCGCCTACCTCAACGGCGTGCTGCTGTTGCGCACCGAGCTCACGCCCCACGAGTTGCTCGACGCGCTGAGGGCGATCGAGCAGTCACACGGTCGTGAACGCGCCGAGCGGTGGGGTGATCGCACGCTCGATCTCGACCTCATCGCCGTCGACGATCTCGTCATCACGAGCCCCGAGCTCGAGGTTCCGCACCCGCGGGCGCACGAACGCGACTTCGTGCTCGCGCCGTGGCTCGAGGTGCAGCCCGACGCCATCGTGCCCGGGCGCGCACCGGTCGCCGAATTGCTCGCCGAGCGGCGGGCGCACGAGGGCCGGCCGTGACCAGAACCCGCCCCCTGCCTTTGCTCGTGGCGGCGCTCGCCGGGTTCGTCGTGGCGTACCTGCTCGATGTTGTGCTCGCGATGCGAGGCTTCGCCGTGTTCGTGCCGCCCGTGTCGCTCGCGGTCGCGCTCGCCCTCATCGCCGTGCTGCTCATCGCGCTCGCGTGGCCGGTGCGGCGCGCTGCGGTGGGCGAGCGTCGCATTGACCCGTTCTACGCCACGCGAGTGGTCGTGCTCGCGAAAGCGAGTTCGCTCGCGGGCGCTCTGCTCGCCGGTGCGGCCGCGGGCATTCTCACCTACCTGCTCAGCCGTGCGGTCGTGCCGCTAGGCTCGACGCTGACCGCGGGGGCGACACTCATCACTGCCGTCATGCTCGTGGCCGCCGCGCTCGTGGCTGAGCACTTGTGCGCGATACCGCCCGACGAGCCGACCGACACACTCACCGAGGAGTCTTCGTGACCACCACTGATGACACCGGCCCCGCTGACGCCAGCGCAGCCGAGAACCGGCGCCTCGAGCGCCCCGAAACCGAGTGGCAGCGGGTGTCGCCCAAGTACATTCCGGTCGACATGATCTCGACGCTCATCACGGGCGCTATCGTCACGGCGGCTGGGTTTGTTCCGTTCTGGGTCGGCTGGCAGTACGGCTGGATCATCGGCTCGGCTCTCGGCGCCCTCTTTCTGATCGTGCTCGCCCTGACCCCGCGACGCGTGCGCGCGATCGGCTACATCTTGCGCGACGACGACCTGCTCTTTCGCCGCGGCATTCTCTTTCAGCGCTTCGTCGCCGTGCCCTACGGCCGCATGCAGCTCGTCGACATTACGCGTGGGCCCCTCACTCGTGCCTTCGGGCTCGCCGAGCTCAAGTTCGTGACGGCGGCCGCCTCGAGCGGCGTCGTGATTCCGGGTCTCACTCTCGAGACCGCCGAACAGTTGCGCGACCACCTCGTGGCCGTCGCCGAATCGCGCCGGGCAGGCCTGTGAGCGAGCAGCCCGCCGAGCACCCGGCGACGCCGGCCGCACCGCTGGCGACCGACTACGCCGACGGCGAGTGGCACCGGCTGCACCCCGCGACCCCGCTGTTTCGCGGCGGCATCGCTTTCATCGCCATTCTCGGTGTCATCATCGTCAACCTGCGCGATCGCCTGTTCGAGCTGTTCTTCGGCGCCGACAACATCTTCGTCTCGACTCCGGGCGGTGACTTCGAGAGCGACGCGATCGACTACATCGTGCGCGAAGACCTCATCATCTATGTGTTGCTCGCCGTCGTAGGGCTGCTGCTCATCATCATCGCGGGCTTCTACCTGTCGTGGCGCATGCACACCTTCCGCATCACTGACGAGGTCGTCGAAGTGCGCTCGGGCATCCTGTTTCGCACCAATCGCAAGGGTCGCCTCGACCGCATTCAGGGCATCAACGTGTCGCGCCCGTTCATTCCGCGCCTGTTCGGTGCGGCCAAGCTCGAGGTCTCGTCGGCCGGCAATGACGCCAACGTGCAGCTGGCCTACCTGCGCGGGCGCGACGCCGACGCCCTGCGGCGCGACATTCTGTTGCTCGCCTCGGGCGCCCAGCGGCCAGCGGCTGCCGCGGAGGGCGCGGTCGCGAGTGGCGAGCACCCCATTCAGGGGATGCTCGATGAGCGTGTCTCTGAACTGCTCGCCCCCGAGCTCGACGTTGAACTCGTCGAACCTCAGTCGATCGTGCGCATGAACCCTGGTCGGCTCATCGGCTCGACCCTGCTCAGCGAGACCACGATCATTCTCGTCGCCATGCTGATCGGCATCGCCGTGTTCGTCGGTGTCACCGGCGAGCTGTTCGTGCTCTTCGCCGTCTTTCCGACCCTCATTGGTCTCGGCGGCTTTCTCATCTCGCGCATCACGCGCTCGCTGCGCTACTCGATCGCGGCGACGCCCGACGGTGTGCGCGTCGGCTTCGGGCTGCTCTCGACCACCAACGAGACGCTGCCGCCCGGGCGCATCCACTCGGTGAAGGTCAGCCAGCCGCTGCTGTGGCGCCCGGCCGGCTGGTGGCAGATCGCCGTCAACCGTGCGTCGCGGTCGTCGCAGAGCGGCGCTGCCGGTCAGCAGCAGACAACCATCTTGCCCGTCGGCAACCTCGACGACGTGCGCGCAGTGCTGCAACTCTTGCTGCCCGACGTGGTGACAGACGATTCGCGAGAGTCGATCGAGCTCGGGCTGCTCGGCTCGGGCGACGGCGGCGGTTTCACCGTGTCGCCGCCGCGCGCCCGAGGGCTGCGCTGGTTCTCACGCCGCCGCAACGGTTTCGCGCTCACGCAGCAAGCGGTGCTGCTGCGCACGGGAGCCATCTGGCGCGGGCTCACGATCGTGCCCTTCGCGCGCACCCAGTCGGTGTCGATACACCAGGGGCCGATCTTGCGCTCGCTGAGACTCGCCTCGATTCACGTGCACACCGTCGCCGGGCCGATCTCGCCTACCCTCGGTGCCCTCGACCGCAGCGACGCCATGCAGTTCTTCGACGACGCAGTCGCTGCGGCGATCGACAGCGCCGACACCGACCGCTCGCACCGGTGGCGCACCACGTGAGTGCGCGCGACGGGCGGCTCGGCATCGGCATCATCGGTGCCGGTCGAGTCGGGCCGGTGCTCGGCGCGGCCCTCGCCGGTGCCGGACACGCCATCGTTGGCATCTCGGCGACCACCGATGACGAGCGCGATCGCGTCGAGATCGTGTTACCCGGCGTCGCCGTGCTCGACGTTGCGACCATCGTCGAACGCAGCGAGCTCGTCATCATCGCCGTGCCCGACGACCAGTTGGCTGACCTCGTCGCCGGGCTCGCCGCGCTCGGCGCCTGGCAGCCGGGGCAGCTCGTCATGCACACCGCGGCGCGGTACGGCACCTCGGTGCTCGACCCCGCGCGGCTCGCGGGGGGCATACCGTTGGCGGTGCATCCGGCGATCGCGTTCACCGGCACGAGCATCGACCTCGCCCGCTTGCGCGACGCGTGGTGCGCAGTGACCGCGCCAACACCCGTGCTGCCCATTGCCCAAGCGCTCGTTGTCGAGATGGGGGCAGAACCCGTCATCGTCGACGAGAGCGATCGAGAGACCTACGCCGACGCGATCACCGCGGCCTCACAGTTCTCGACGGCCATCGTGTCGCAGTCTGTCGACGCGCTGCGCGCCATCGGAGTCGAGCAGCCCGGCAGCGTGCTCGGGCCCGTCGTGCGCTCAGCCGTCGAGAACGCGTTGCAGCGTGCCACGGTCGATAGCATCAACCTGAGCCACGTCGACCTCAACGGCAACGACTCGGCGAGCGATCTCGGCCCCGCGTCGGGCCCAGCGCGAGGAGACCGGTGAGCACCACAACCCCACCCCCCGTCGAAACGACCATCGCGGGTCTACGCTCACGACTCGACGCCGCGCGCGCCGACGGGGCCACCATCGCGCTCGTGCCGACCATGGGGTCGCTGCACGAGGGGCACCTCGCGCTCGTTGACCGCGCGCGAGAGCTCGCCGACGTCGTCATCGTGTCGATCTTCGTCAACCCCCTGCAATTCGGCCCCGCTGAAGACTTCGAACGCTATCCCCGCGAGCTCGACGCCGACCGCGACGCCCTCGCCGGACACGGAGTGGCCGCAGTGTTCGCCCCCGCCGACGACGAGATGTACCCCCACGGCGCCGCGCAGACGCGCGTCACCGCGGGCTCGCTCGGCGGCCTTTACGAAGGCCGCTCGCGCCCCGGGCACTTCGACGGCATGCTCACCGTGGTCGCCAAACTGCTCGGCATCGCGCAACCGCACCTGGTGCTCTTCGGTCAGAAAGACGCGCAGCAGGTGTTTCTCGTGCAGCGCATGGTGCGCGACCTCGACATTCGCACCCGCGTTGAGGTGGTCGACACCGTGCGGGCCGACGACGGCCTCGCCCTCTCGAGCCGCAACCGTTTTCTGGGCGAGCGTCAACGCCGTGCCGCTCGCGCGCTGCCCGACGCGCTCGAAGCCGCGCAGTCGGCGGCCGATCGGGGCATCGACGCCGTGCTCGCCGCCATGCAAGGTGTGCTCATGGGGGCAGATGACGTGCAGCTCGACTACATCGCTGTTGTGCGCCCCGACACCTTTCAGCCCGTCGATGACGACCACCGCGGGCCGGCTAGGGCCCTCATCGCCGCGCGGGTCGGCGACACCCGACTCATCGACACCGAGCTGCTGCACCTCGGCTGAGGTCGACGGCGCGCGAGCATCCCGCCCCCGCCCGTGTCGTCATTCGGGTTCGCGCGTGTTCCACACGGCGGGTTGCGGCAACACGCCGTGTGCAACGGTCGTGCGTCCGAATGAGCGAACGGGGGTGCGGCCGCAGAGCGCGGCCCCGCCCGCCGGTAGGCTGAAACGCTGAACCGAGGAGCCTGATGAGCGACAACACCGCACCCGCCGAACACGCCGCCGAGCCGACGATCGAAGAGATCGCCGAGCAGAAGCAGGTGCGCCTCGACAAGCGGCAGCGCATGCTCGATGCCGGGCTGGCGCCCTACGCGATCGGCCTCGAGGTGACGACGACGATTGCGGATGTTCGCGCGCGCTACCCAGAACTCGAGGTCGACACGGCCACGGGTGAGCGAGTGGCCCTTGCCGGTCGTGTCGTCTTCAGCCGCAACACCGGCAAGCTCTGCTTCGCCACCCTGCAGTCGGGTGACGGCAGCCGCCTGCAGGTGATGGTGAGCCTCGCCGAAGTGGGCGAGACGTCGCTCGACCGATGGAAAGAGTTCGTCGACCTCGGCGACCACGTGTTCGTCGAGGGCGAGGTCATCACGAGCAAGCGCGGCGAGCTCAGCGTCATGGTGTCGAGCTGGGCGATCTCGTCGAAGGCGATTCTTCCGCTGCCGAACCTGCACAGTGAGCTCAGCGACGAGACGCGCGTGCGCCAGCGCTACCTCGACCTCATAGTGCGCGAGCAGGCGCGCCAGACCGTGCGCGCCCGCGCCGCGGCCGTCGCCAGTCTGCGCAGCACCTTCGCGAGTCACGACTATCTCGAGGTCGAGACGCCCATGTTGCAGACGATGCACGGTGGAGCATCCGCTCGCCCCTTCGTCACCCACTCGAACGCCTTCGATACTGAACTGTTCTTGCGCATCGCACCCGAACTCTTCTTGAAGCGCGCGGTCGTCGGCGGCATCGAGCGAGTGTTCGAGATCAACCGCAACTTTCGCAACGAAGGCGCCGACTCGACGCACAGCCCCGAGTTCGCGATGCTCGAGGCCTATCAGGCCTACGGTGACTATCACCAGATGGCCGACCTGACGCAAGAGATGATTCAGAACGCGGCCGTCGCCGTGTCGGGCTCGCACGTGGTCACGTGGGCCGACGGCACCGAGTATGACCTCGGCGGCGAATGGGATCGCCTCAGCATGTATGAGTCGCTCAGCGCCGCGGCCGGCGTCGAGATCACTCCGCAGACCTCGATGGCCGACCTGAAGAAGCTCGCTGACACGGTCGACATCGAGATCGACCACCCGCTGCCCGGCAAGTATGTCGAAGAGCTGTGGGAGCACTTCGTGAAGGGCGGCCTCACGCGACCGACCTTCGTCATGGATTTTCCGGTCGACACGAGCCCGCTCGTGCGCGAGCACCGCTCGACGCCCGGCGTCGTCGAGAAGTGGGATCTCTACGTGCGCGGCTTCGAACTCGCGACGGCCTACTCAGAGCTCGTCGACCCGGTCGTGCAGCGCGAACGCTTCGTCGAGCAGGCGAAGCTCGCGGCGGGCGGCGACCTCGAGGCCATGCAGCTCGACGAGGCCTTCTTGACCGCGCTCGAACATGGCATGCCGCCGTCGGGAGGCATGGGCATGGGCATTGACCGTCTGCTCATGGCACTCACCGGGCTCGGCATTCGCGAGACCATTCTCTTTCCGCTGGTGAAGTAGGGTCGCGTCATGGCGTTCAATCGAGACGACGAGCTCAAACTGCCCGGCGACGACGAGAAGAAGCCTGCCATCAGCATGAACCGGCTCGCGCTGTGGCTCGTCGTCGGCGGCATCGGTGCCTACCTGCTGCTCTCGGGCGTCTTCGGCATTCTCGCCAAGTCGTGAGTCTCACTCGACCTTTGACCCCCTAAGGGGGGTCTGCCTGCGCGCGCCCGCGCGCTCTAGCCTGAGTGAACCCGAATCACGGCGTCGATTCACCCGATCGCGCGCCGATCGTCTCACCCGAACGGCGATCTCATGCTGTCACCGCGATTGCGCACCCTCAGTGGTGTCATCCCTGCCATCGTGTTGGCTGGGCTCCTCGCTGCGAGCCCCAGCCTGGCCTCGCAGTCGTTGCGCATCACCACACCCGTCGGCGGAACCACCGTGTCAGGCATGTTCGATGTCGCCGGTCGCGCGAGCGCCGACACCGACGTCACGCTGTCGCTGGCCCCGCAGACGTTCAGCGAGTGCGGTGCCACCGTGCACGATGTGGCGGTGCGCGCCGGCAGTGACGGCAACTTCGCGACGAGCATCCAGAGTGCCGTCGTCGCCGATGGCGTCTACTGCGTGATCGCCGTCGTCGCAGACGGCCAACTGTCGACCGCCGTCGGCGACATCACCGTGCTCAACAGCGAGAACGACGCCCTCGATGGCCCCCAGTTGCCCACCGAATCGCTCGACGATGACCCGGTGACGGATGCTGCGCTCGCGCCCCTCGCCGACGCCAGCGTTCTCGCCCCCGTCGTCTTGGGGGCGGCCGCCACCCTCGCCCTCGTCGTGCTCGTCTTCGGGCAGCTGCAGCGCAAGCGCCGCGCGACAGAGTAGCCCTCCTGGCAGGCTTCTCGACGCACTCACTGCACGACCCACGTATTCTGGTGACCATGCCTGACGACTTTTGGGGCAACGCGGTCTTTTCGGTGACTCCGACCATCATCGTCGGGCTCATCTTCTGGTTCGCGATGCGCGCGATCATTCGCGCCGACCGTGCCGAGCGCCAGACTTTCGCGCAGATCGAAGACGAAGAGCGGGCACGACTCGCCGCGCTCAAACCCGACCCGCACGAGTAGGGGCGGGCCATGCTGCACGATCTACCGAGCGTGGTGACCGACGAGCTGCAACGGGTGCACGACGAGCTGGTGCAGGTCAACGAGGGTGGGCTCGCCGACTACATTCCGCCGCTGAGTGAGGTCGACCCGACGCTCTTCGGGCTCGCGATCTGCACGCCAGACGGCGGGTTCGCCGCCGCTGGCGACCACGACGTTGCCTTCACGCTGCAGTCGATCTCGAAGTGCTTCACCCTGGCGCTCGCGCTCGTCGACCACGGGCTCGAGGGCGTGCTCGACCGCGTCGGCGTCGAACCGAGTGGAGAGTCGTACAACGCCGTCAGTCTCGAAGAGGGCACCGGGCGCCCCGACAACCCCATGATCAACGCGGGGGCGATCGTCACGTGCTCGCTCGTTGAGGCCTCGTCGTCGGCCGAACGATTCGACCGTGTGCTCGGCATGCTGTCATCGTGCGCCGGCCGCGAGCTTGACGTCGACGAGAACGTGTTCGAGCAAGAACTCGCCACGGCCGACCGAAATCGGGCCCTCGCCTACTTCATGCGCAGTGCCGGGTCACTCACGACCGACGTCGACGAGACCCTTGAGGTGTACTTGCGCCAGTGCGCGGTGCTCGTCACTGCAGGAGACCTGGCGGTCATGGCCGCGACGCTCGCCGGCGGAGGCCGCAACCCGCTCACCAACGAGCAGGTGTTCTCGTCGACCGTCGCCCGGCACGTGCTCACGATCATGGCGACATGCGGCATGTACGACGCCTCGGGTCAGTGGTTGCTGCGCGTCGGCAGCCCCGCCAAGAGCGGAGTCTCGGGCGGCATCATCACCGCGAGCCCCGCACAGTTCGGTCTCGGGCTCTACAGGCCCCTGCTCGACGACCGCGGCAACAGCGTGCGCGCCGTGCGCGCCTGCGAGCAACTCGCCGAGCGCTTCACGTGGCACGCGCTCGCGCAGCCCGACGACCGACAGTTGCCCGCCGTGCTCGACGAGGCGGCAGACTGATCAGCGCTGATCGCGAGGCTTGAGCCGCACGGTCGGCAGCGCCGGAGCCGGCAGGGCACGACCGTTCCAGCCCGAGACTTCTCCGAACCGGCCCGCGGGCTTGCTGTCGTCGATCACCTCGGCCTGCCACTGCTCGCGGTAGGCGACAATCTCGTCGTGGTCTCGGCCGATGAAGTTCCACCACATCACGATCGGCTCGCCGAGCGGTGCACCGCCGAGCAGCAGGGCACGCAGCGGGCCGTCGGCGGCGGTCACTCGCAGCGTCGAGGCACCGGGGCCGCGATACCCGAGGTGTGCGGTCGCAATAGCGTGGTCGTCGAAGAGCGCGGTGCCAGCATCAACGAGAAGTCCGTGCTCGAAGCTCGGGTCGACAGGCAGGTCGACGCTAGCGCCGGCCGGCAGGTCGAGTTGCACCGCGACGAGGGGCGAGAAGGTGGTGACGTTCGCCGCCGATCCCGCGAGCTGCCCGACGAAGACTCGCAGCGTCGCGTCGCCGATAGTGAAAGGCTCGGGCTCGGCGTGCTCGAAGAGCGGGGCCGTGTGCCGGTCGCGGTCGGGCAGCGCCACCCACAGTTGGGCGCCGTGCAGTCGAGTTGTTGCCGCGGTCGACACCTCTGAGTGCTGAATGCCTCTGCCCGCCGTCATGAGGTTGACCTCGCCGGGTCGCACCATGGCGTGAGCGCCCGTCGAATCGCGGTGCTCGACCTCGCCCTCGAAGAGCCAGCTCACCGTCTGCAGCCCCGTGTGGGGGTGCGGCGGCACGACCATGCCGCCCGTCTCGGCGACATCATCTGGCCCGTAGTGGTCGACGAAGCACCACGCACCGATGAGGCTGCGGGCCCTCTGTGGCAGCGTGCGGCGCACGGTCATCGCTCGCGGCCCGCCCAGCGGAACTTCGCGCGGCTCAAGCACCTGGATGCTCGCGGCGGGTTGCGCGTCGGCGATCAGCTCGTCGGGCTCGACCTCAAGGTTGCTCACCCTGTCACCCTACGTCGATGCGCGTGGACGAGTTTTTGCGATCCTGCCGACCACTGTTTTGCGCCACCGTCTCGATGGGCATGCACGATCGTCTGCAAAACTGCATTGCAGAGGCCGAACTTGGCTGTGGACGCGAATCTGCAGATGTTCGTGCACGGTCGCGGCTGCGAGGTGTCAGGCGCGGTCGACGACGAGCAGATCGCCGACCTCGCAGTCGAGCACCTCGCAGATCGCGCGCAGGGTCGAGAACCTGATCGCGCGAGCGCGGTCGTTCTTGAGCACCGACAGGTTGACGAGGCTCACGCCGACGAGCTCGCTCAGCTTGGTCAGCGTCAGCCCGCGTTCGGCGAGCAGCTCGTCGAGTCGGCAGTGGATGCCCGTCTCTTCATCACCAGAGACCGCCGGGCTCATCAGACCAACCCCGCAGTCTCGCGCTGCAGGCGCTCGCCGATGCGGAACACGTAGGCGAGGCCGAGCACTGCGAACCCGATGAGCACGACGGTCGGATCAGCGGTGAAGCCGGGCAGGAAGCGCTCGCCGCCAAGCAACTCGTTGAGCTCGAAGGCGGCCATCATGCGGCCGAGCCCGCCGAGCCCGACCGCGAGAATCGTGCCGATCGACAGCGCGGCGCCCACGGCGACGGTCACCGCGAACAGCGAGCGATGAAACGCTTCGCCGCGCGCGATGCGCAGCAGGGTGTACCCGAGGGCCGCACCGACGACCGTCGCGATGATGCCGCTGAGCGCTCGTTCGATGAGCAGCAGCGCGACCGCGCCGCCGCTGAGTGTCGAGGCCTCGAGGGTCACCACCGCCGACTCCGGGGTGATGCTCCTGATCGCCGGTGCGAGTTCAGCGTGGTCACCGACAGTGGCTCCGGGGGCGAGCAGCAGCTCGACCGTCAGACCCTGGTCTGAGAGCACGGGCAAGAGTGCAGAGACCACCGCCCCGATGAGCGCGGCGGCCGCGCCGACGAGCGCGAGCACGCCGATGACGCGCAGCGCGGTGCGGTCGTGACGATGGATCGAGTCGCTGGAGGGAGGGGGTAGTGCTGGCATCAGCATCCTTATCGTTGAACATTATTATCGAATGTCGTTAACCTATTGACGTACGGTGCGAAGCGCAACTCGGTCACGCCTAGGGCGAACACGGGCAGTTAACCCAGGGTGCGCTGGTTACCCTCGATACAGCGGTTCCGCAACCTTCGGCGCCGCGTGAGGAGAGTGCGAGATGTTCGAACGGTTTACCGACCGGGCCCGACGTGTGGTCGTGCTGGCGCAAGAAGAAGCCAAGATGCTCAACCACAACTACATCGGCACCGAGCACATTCTTCTCGGCCTGATCCACGAGGGTGAAGGCGTCGCCGCGAAGGCGCTCGAGTCGCTCAACATCTCGCTCGACGCCGTGCGCGAGCAAGTGCAAGACATCATCGGGCAGGGGCAGCAGCAGCCGACCGGGCACATTCCGTTCACGCCGCGCGCCAAGAAGGTGCTCGAGCTCTCGTTGCGTGAAGCGCTGCAGCTCGGCCACAACTACATCGGCACCGAGCACATTCTGCTCGGCCTCATCCGCGAGGGTGAAGGCGTCGCCGCCCAGGTGCTCGTCAAGCTCGGCGCCGACCTTAACCGCGTGCGTCAACAGGTCATTCAGCTGTTGAGCGGCTACCAGGGCAAAGAGGCCGTCGCCGTCGGCGGCGACAGCCCGAGCCCCGACAAGGGCTCGCAAGTGCTCGACCAGTTCGGCCGCAACCTCACGGCGGCCGCGCGCGAAGGCAAGCTCGACCCGGTCATCGGGCGCGAGAAAGAAGCCGAGCGGGTCATGCAGATTCTCTCGCGCCGCTCGAAGAACAACCCCGTGCTCATCGGCGAGCCCGGCGTCGGCAAGACCGCCGTCGTTGAGGGCTTGGCTCAGGCCATCGTCAAGGGCGAGGTGCCCGAGACGCTCAAAGACAAGCAGCTCTACTCACTCGACCTGGGCAGCCTCATCGCCGGCAGTCGCTACCGCGGCGACTTCGAAGAGCGCCTCAAGAAGGTGACGAAAGAGATTCGCACGCGCGGCGACATCATCGTGTTCATCGACGAGATTCACACGCTCGTCGGCGCGGGTGCTGCAGAGGGCGCGATCGATGCGGCGAGCATCTTGAAGCCGCTCTTGGCGCGGGGAGAATTGCAGACGATCGGTGCGACGACGCTCGATGAATACCGCAAGCATTTTGAAAAGGATGCTGCGCTCGAGCGCCGCTTCCAACCAGTGCAGGTGAACGAGCCCGCGTTGCCGCACGCCATCAACATCTTGAAGGGCCTGCGCGACCGCTACGAGGCGTTCCACAAGGTGTCGATCACCGACGGTGCCATCGTCGCCGCGGTGAACCTCGCCGACCGCTACGTGCAAGACCGCTTCTTGCCCGACAAGGCGATCGACCTCATCGACGAAGCCGGCGCACGCTTGCGGCTGTCGATCTTGTCGGCGCCGCCCGAGCTGCGCGAGTTTGACGAGAAGATCGCCGGAGTGCGCACCGAGAAAGAGCTGGCGATCGAGAACCAAGACTTCGAGAAAGCCGCGAGCCTTCGTGACGACGAGAAGAAGCTGCTCGGTGAGCGGCTGCGGCTCGAGAAGCAGTGGCGCGCCGGCGAAGTCGCCGCGAGCGGCACCGTCGACGAGGGCGTTATCGCCGAAGTGCTGGCGCAGGCCACGGGCATCCCGGTGTTCAAGCTCACCGAAGAAGAGAGCTCTCGCTTGATCTTCATGGAGAAGGCCCTGCACCAGCGGGTCATCGGCCAAGAAGAGGCGATCTCGGTGCTCGCGAAGACCATTCGCCGCACGCGCGCCGGCCTGAAAGACCCGAAGCGTCCGAGCGGCTCATTCATCTTCGCCGGCCCCACCGGTGTCGGAAAGACCGAGCTGGCCAAGGCGCTCGCCGAGTTTCTCTTCGACGACGAGGGCGCGCTCATCGCGCTCGACATGTCGGAGTACGGCGAGAAGCACACCGTCTCGCGCCTGTTCGGAGCCCCCCCCGGCTTCGTCGGGTTCGAAGAGGGCGGGCAGCTCACCGAGAAGGTGCGCCGCAAGCCGTTCTCGGTGGTGCTCTTCGACGAGATCGAGAAGGCGCACCCCGACATCTTCAACTCGCTACTGCAGGTGCTCGAAGAGGGTCGCCTGACCGACGGTCAGGGTCGCGTCGTCGACTTCAAGAACACGGTCATCATCATGACGACCAACCTCGGCACGAAAGACATCACGGGCGGGCCCGTGGGCTTCACGATCGAAGGTGACACCGCTGCGTCGTATTCGGCCATGCGGGCGAAGGTCGTCGAAGAGCTCAAGAAGCACTTCAAGCCCGAGTTCTTGAACCGTGTCGACGAGACCATCGTGTTCCCGCAACTCACCGAAGACGAGCTCATGCAGATCGTCGATCTCTTCATCAAGCGGCTGCGCGAGCGACTGCTCGACCGCGACATGACGATCGAGGTGTCGGCGGCGGCGAAGGCGCAGCTCATCAAGCTGGGCTGGGACCCGACGCTCGGTGCCCGACCGTTGCGCCGCGCGGTGCAGCACGAGATCGAAGACGCGCTGAGCGAGCGCATTCTGCACGGCGAGCTCAACGGCGGTGACCACGTCGCGGTCGACTTCGTCGACGGCGAGTTCACCTTCGTCACGACGCAGAAAGAGCTCGCGGCTGTCGAGGCTGGGGTCTCGGCGTCGGCTGGTGAGCTGCCCGCCGACGACTGAGGGTGCTCGGCGGCCCTAGGCTGGGGCGGTGACGGCGAGAAGTTTCAGCGTGCGCGAAGCACGCACGGGTGATGTTCGGGCGATCAAGCGGCTTGTCGAACCGCTCGTGCAGCAGCGCATTCTGCTGGGCAAAGAACTCGTCGTGTTCTTCGAGTCGTTGCAAGAGTTTCGCGTGGCCGTCGACGACACCACGGGCAACGTCATCGGGTGTGGCGCCTTGCACGTCATCTGGGAAGACTTGGGCGAAGTGCGCACCCTCGCCGTCGCCGACAGCTGGCGCGGCGCGGGCGTCGGTCACGCCTTGCTGACCTCGCTCGAAGACGAAGCGCTCAGGCTCGGCTTGCGTCGACTGTTCTGTCTCACGTTTGAGGTCGACTTCTTTACGCGGCACGGCTTCAGCGCCACCGACGAACAGTTGCTGGTCGACCCTGAGGTATACAGCGAACTGCTGCGCTCGCCCGATGAGGGCATCGCCGAGTTTCTCGACCTCTCGCGCGTCAAGCCCAACACCCTCGGCAACACGCGCATGCTCAAGTCGCTCACGGCGTAAGCGCGGCCTGCGAGAACGGGCACACGCCGCGCGAGCATCCGGCCACCGCTGCCCGCCGGGCATACTCTGTGCGTATGTCGACGCTGCGTCATCCGGTCGGACCGCAGCCGCCCGAGGTCTACTGGCGGCGGCGACTCGTCGTGGGCTTGGGCCTGCTGGCGGTCATCGTCATCATCGTGCTCATCATCGTGAGGCCCGGGGCGGGCGACCCCGGCGAGCAGCCGAGCCCCGATCCGCAGTCGACCGAGTCGGCGGCCCCCGACGACGAGGGCGCTGAGGGTGAGGCAGCCGCGTGCACGGCCGGTCAGGTCGAGGTCACCCCGGTGACCGACGCGTCGAGCTACCCGGCGGGTCAGCAGCCACTACTGTCGTTCACACTGCTCAACACCGGATCCGCCCCGTGCACCATCCAGGCCGGCCCCGACGTGCAGGAGTATCTCATCATGTCGGGCAGCGACCGCATCTGGGCGTCGACCGACTGCCAAGACCCCGCGCTGCCGGCGACGGTGCTGCTCGAGCCGGGTGTTGCGCTCGACAGCACACCCTTCCCGTGGAGCCGCACCCGCTCGACCCCGGGCGACTGCGACGCGGCCCGGCCCGACGTCATCGCTGGCGGAGCCACCTATCGACTGAGCGTGACGGTGGGCGAGTTCGCGAGCGAAGGCGATCGCCCGTTCATTCTGAACTAGCTTTCGAGACGGCCCCGTAGGCTGTTCAGGATGCCCAAGAAGAAGACTTCGAAACGCCCCGCTCGGCGTGCGCCTGTGTCGGGGTCGAGCCCGCCGGGGTTGCCCGCGTCGACGCTGCCACCCGAGCAGCGTCTGGGCGCCGCGCTCGAGCAGCAAGACGCGGCGGCCGTCGCCTTCGCGTTGCGCAACGATCACGTGATCGTTCCTTTGCTGCCGGTGGAGGGGTCGCCGCAGGTGCGGGTGTTTCGGCGCGGTGAGGCCGACAAGTACATGCTGTTGCTCTTCTCGGCGCCAGAGCACTATGCGGCGATGACGCCGAGCGAGCCCGAGCACCGCGTGCTCGCCTATGACGCCGCGACGCTCGCCGACTTCATCGAGCAGAACCTGGGCGTGCTCGAGGCGGTGTGGTTCGACGTCGCGGGGCCGCACGCGATGCAGGCCGAGCCGCACGATGTGCTCGACGCCCTGCGGCTCTCCGCTGACTGACTGACTCCCGCCGAGCCCCACCCCTCGCCGTGCCCGCGGCGACCCCTCACCGTGAGAGTCGCCGAAAGTGGCACGAGTCGCGCAATGTTTCGCGACCCGCGCCACAAAGCCCGACTTTCGCGTAGCGGTGGCGGCGCGCGGGGGGCGAGACGTGCAGCCTAGAACTCGGGCACGTCGAGCTTCTCGTCGTGCGCGCTCGCGAACGCGAGTCGCACGGCTTCTCGCAAGTGCAGCGATGACGCGTCGACGATCGAGGTGTAGCCGAGGCGCGCTGCTTCGGCGGCGCGCTGCGGGGCGCCCGACACGGCGCGTATCTCGCCGGCGAGACTGATTTCTCCGATGGCGGCGAGGTGAGCATCCAGAGCCTTCTCGCGGCGGGCGCTCGCAACCGCCAGCGCGATCGCCAGGTCGGCGGCAGGCTCGGTCAGCCGGATTCCGCCGACGGTCGAGACGTACACGTCGAACCCACTGAGCGGCATGCCGCAGCGGCGTTCGAGCACGGCGAGCAGCATGGCGACGCGAGACGAGTCGACGCCGTTGACGACACGCCTCGGCTGGGGTGCGTTCGAGGCGACGATGAGCGCTTGCACTTCGACGGGCAGGGCGCGGCGGCCTTCCATGGCGATGGCAACGCACGTGCCGCTCACCGGCGTGGTCGACCCCGAGCGGAACAAGATCGACGGGTCGGCCACCTCGGCGATGCCGTCGCCCGTCATCTCGAAGCAGCCGACCTCGTCGGTGGGGCCGAAGCGGTTCTTGAGCGCGCGCACGAAGCGCAGCGCCGTCTGGCGGTCACCCTCGAACTGGCAGACGACGTCGACGAGATGCTCGAGCAGGCGGGGGCCGGCGATGGTGCCGTCTTTCGTGACGTGGCCGACGAGCACGACGGGAATGTCACGGTCTTTTGCGACGCGGATGAGCGTGGCTGCGACCTCGCGCACTTGGCTGACCCCGCCCGCCAGCCCGTCGACGAGTGATGAGGCGACGGTCTGCACCGAGTCGACGATGACGAGGGCCGGCTGCACTTCATCGATCTGACCGAGGATGGTTGCGAGGTCGGTCTCGCTCGCGAGGTAGAGCTCGGGGGTCAGCGCGCCCGTGCGACCCGCCCGCAGCCGCACTTGTGCCACCGACTCTTCGGCCGATACGTAGAGCACGCGCTGGCCGAGCTTCGCGGCGCGCGCGGCGACTTCGAGCAACAGAGTCGACTTGCCGACCCCCGGCTCACCCGACAGCAGAATGGCGGCGCCCGGCACGATGCCGCCGCCGAGTACGCGGTCGAATTCTCTGATGCCCGTGGGCGTGTGGCTCTCGCCCCGCGGCTCGATCGAGGTGATCGGGCGGGCAGCCCGGCCCTCAGCGACCCGGGCCGGCGCGGTGTGCCGCGTCGGGGCATCCTTCTCGATGACGGTGCCCCACTGCTGGCACTCGCCGCAGCGGCCCGCCCACTTCAGGGTCGTCCACCCGCACTCGGTGCACACGAAGTTCGCGGTCGGTTTGGCCATGGTTGCTACAGGATACGGCGATGCACCGACGCGCGACTCGACCTAGCTAGCTCGGCGGTTCTCAGGTAGCTGGCGCTCGATCGGCACCGTCTTCTCGTGAACGACATCGCCCGTGTGGGTGGTCGTGACGGTCTCGATGAGCACGATCTCGACCTCGCTGTCGGCCACCGGATTGTGACGCATCCCGCGCGGCACCACGAAGAACTCACCGGGTTCGAGCACCACCTCGTCGCGGCCTTCGAGTTGAATGCGCAGCCGCCCCGAGACCACCCAGAACAGCTCGTCTTCGTTGTCGTGCGCGTGCCAGACGAACTCGCCCAGCAGCTTGGCGACCTTGACGTACTGGTCGTTCACACGACCAATCACCCGCGGAGTCCAGTGCTCGGTCACTTCGGCGAGTTCTGCAGAGATCGTGGTCTTGTCGAACATCGCTTCAGTCTGCCAGTCGGGGTGCGGCTTTTGAGGCGAACTGCTCAGGATGCCCTGCCCTGCGCTCGCGCGGTTCGACCCGCCCGCGCGCCTGTACTAAACTCTCTCGCGGTGACGTGTCCGAGCGGCCGAAGGTGCAACTCTCGAAAAGTTGTGTGGGTGTTGAGCCCACCGTGGGTTCAAATCCCACCGTCACCGCCAAGTCCTGTCGCACGACAGAGAAGACCCTCGAACTTCTTGGTTCGGGGGTCTCTTGCGTTTCCGTGGGCTAACGGTGTGGGCGCCCCTCGTCGCGACGGGCACCCACACGTCGGCGTTCGTGCATTCCGACTAGCCTCTCGCGTTCTGCAACGGCAGGGGACACCAGGAGGCGCCGGCGGCCTACGACGCGGTGACGCTGACGCTGAAGGTGACGCCGAAACGGTCGGTGAGCATCCCGAAGCCGGCGCTCCATGCCGACGCCGCCAAGGGCTCGACGATGGTGGCGCCGACGGCCAGGCCGTTCCAGTAGCCCTGGAGTTCGTCGAGGGAGTCTGCGCTGACGGACACAAACACGGCCTGGTCGGTGATCGTGACGTTGTTCTCGCGACGAGTCGAGCCCCCGCCCGCGATCGAACCCTCGGTCTGACCGGGGATGTCGTAGCCCATGATGCGAAAGCCGTTGTCGGCCGCGACGAGGCCGAAGACAACCTTGTCGGCGCCAGGCACATCGGCAGGCATGCCGAAGTCGGCGTAGGTGTTGATGACGAGATGCCCGCCGAAGACCGACTGGTAGAACTCGAGTGCTGCGCGAGCGTCGCCCGTGAAGTTGAGGTGAGTGGTGGTCTGGATGGTCATGTGAGCTCCTTGATGTTCGAGGTGAGAGTCGGCCCGATCGGCGCGATGGATCTACCCTCTCGTGTGTATAGGTCAGTTCTTGTCCTAGACCTCGACTAATCTCGAGTGCGTGACAACGACAACGCGGCTGCTCAATCTGTTGTCACTGCTGCAAACCCGTCGCGACTGGCCGGGGTCACTTCTGGCCGAACGCCTCAACATCAGCGACCGCACGGTGCGCCGAGACATCGAGCGGCTCCGCGAGATGGGCTACAGCATCCACGCCACGCTCGGCCCCGATGGCGGATATCGTCTCGATGCTGGCAGCGAACTTCCGCCTCTCTTGTTCGACGACGATCAGACGATTGCCATCGCCATCGCGCTGCAGGCCGCACCCGCGGTCGGGGCCGGACTCGACGAGGCCGCCGTTCGGGCCCTCGCCACCATTCGTCAAGTGATGCCCTCACGCCTGACGTATCGACTCGATGCGCTAGAGATCATCACCATCGGTCGCCCTGGTGACGGAGCGCCAGTGAAAATCTCGATCGACGTGCTCATCGCTCTCGCCGATGCGATTCGCGACCACGCGACACTTCGCTGCGACTACGCACCCCGCGACACCACAGAATCTGACGCACGCGAGCTGACCCCGCCCCGCCGGATAGAGCCGCACCACCTCGTGACCTCACACGGGCGCTGGTATCTCGTGGGATGGGATCTCGACCGCGACGACTGGCGCTTGTACAGCGTCGATCGGCTTCACCCCCGCACACCCAGCGGGCCCCGCTTCACCCCTCGCTCGGTGCCGGGTGGCAACGTGCACGAGTTCGTCTCCGCGCGCTTCAAAGGTTCTGATGTGAACGACTGGCCGTGCCGCGGAACCGTGCGCTTGGCGCTTCCGGCACGAGAGGTTCTGCCCTTCGCGGGCGACGGCGTCGTCACCGCCATCGACGATCACACCTGCAGCCTCGAAGCAGGCTCGTGGTCATGGGTGGCGCTCGCTGCCTCCTTCGGCAGGTTCGACGTGCCGATGGACGTCATCGGCCCGCCAGAGCTCGCCTCCGCCTTCGCCACGCTCGCTGAACGCTACGCGGCGACGAGCACGAGCCGAGCGACCTAGAGCCAGTGCGGGTAATGCGCCTCGACGACGTTGGGGTGCGAACGCACGCGGCTCTTGAGCCAGTTGACGCCGAAGACCGGGTGCAGCGGGTTGTCGGGGTCGAGGGTCACACCCCGGGCCTCAGCCGCCAATGAGGCAGGCAAGTTGATCGTCGGAATCTCGGCGTCGAGTGCCGGCCCGAAGAAGAACGGCACCGAGATGCGCGAGTCACCGGCGGGCGGTGACTGCACGCGGTGCAGGGTCGCCTTGAGGTAGCCGTTCGTCGCGATCTCGAGCAGCTCGCCGATGTTGACCACGAAGGCGCCGGGCACGGGGGGAGCGTCGATCCAGTCGCCGTCTTTCTCCACCTGCAGTCCGCCCTTGCCCTCCTCGACGTAGAGCAAAGTGAGCACGCCGAGGTCTTTGTGGGCTCCGACGCCCTGCGTGCCCTCGGTCTGCTCACGCCCCGGGTAACGGGCGATTTTCAGGTGCGGCGAGGCGTTGCCGGCGAAGGCCGCGTCGAAGGTGTCGGCGGGCGCCCCGAGCGCCTCGGCCCACGAACGCAAGAGCGTCACACTGATCTCACCGAGGCGGTCCATCCACTCGGTCGTGACCTCGCGCAGCGCGGGCAAGTCGGCCGGCCAGAGGTTGGGGCCCTCGAGCGCCCAGAAGTCGGGCACACCCTCGCCGAGCGGAACAGCATCCCGTTCAGCACCGATATCAATCTGCTCTCGCCAGTCGGTGGCTCCTTGTGTGAGCTCACCGCCCATGCGGGTGTAGCCGCGAAAGTGCGGGCTGTGCGTGTTCTCGATGGCGAGCTTTGACTCGACCGGCAGGGCGAAGAAGTCGCGCGCCGTCTGCATCATGCGGGCGATGAGCTCATCACTGAGGCCGTGGCCGACGAGGTAGAAGAAGCCGACCTCGTGGGTGGCGTGGCGCAGTTCGTCGCGAAAGCGAGCGGCGTCATCGGCGGTGCCGTTGAGCAGGGCGAGGTCGAGAATGGGCAGAGAGCGCATAGGGGTTTCCTGTTCGTGAGTTGTGCTGTCGGGGGGCGGGCGCGAAGAAGGCGCACCGGGGAGCTAGTTCGAGAAGTGAACTAGCGACAACAGCGACAACAGAACAGCGTGCTCATGATGGGGCGACTGTAGCACGCTCACGTGACTCACAGCACACTCGCTTTACCGTGGTGCCATGACCGCACTGACGGATGCTCCTCTCACGATGATCGATGGCCGCGAGACGACCTTCGCCGAGTTCTCGGGCCGCGTCGTGCTCGTCGTCAACGTCGCATCGAGGTGCGGGCTCGCGCCTCAGTATGAAGCTCTCGAGCGGTTGCAGAAAACCTACGGTGACCGCGGGTTCACCGTGCTCGGCGTGCCGTCGAACCAGTTCTTGCAAGAGTTGTCGAGCGAAGGCAAGATCGCCGAATACTGCAGCACCACGTGGGGCGTGACCTTTCCGATGACGGAGAAGGTCAAGGTCAACGGCAAGAAGCGCCACCCCCTCTACGCCGAGCTCGTCGAGACGCCCGACGCGCACGGGCTCGCCGGGCCGATCACCTGGAACTTTGAGAAGTTTCTCGTGCTACCGAGCGGAGAAGTGCACCGCTTCAGGCCGAACATCGTGCCCGATGCGCCCGAGATCATCTCGGTCATCGAAGCGAACCTGCCGAGCTGACGAGTGACTGCGCGAACGCGCGATTGACGCGACGCTAAGGGTGCTGATGGGCTGACGATGTTCTGCCCGTCGAGGAGAAAGGCACTGCCGCCATGACTGACCGCACTCCGGTTCTCGTCGATTGCGACACGGGCGTCGACGACGCCATGGCGCTGCTCTACCTGCTGCACCACGACGCCGTTGAGGTGGTCGGCATCACGAGCGTCTTCGGCAACAACACGGCGGCGAAATGCGCGCACAACTCGCTACGGGTGCTTGAACTCATGGGGCGCACCGATGTTCCCGTGGCGGTCGGTGCCGAGAACCCCCTCGTCGGCGAGGTCACCTACTTGGCGACGCACGTGCACGGCGACGACGGACTCGGGGATTCGGGGCTGCCGCTCGAGGTGTCGACACCTCTGAGCGACCTGACGGCGGTCGACCTCATCGATGAGCTGTCGCAGCGTTACCGTGGGCGCCTGCGACTGCTGGCGGTGGGGCCGCTCACCAACATTGCGCACGCTCTCGAGGCGATTCCTGACCTCACCGAGCGGGTTGTCGACATCGTCATCATGGGTGGCGCCGCCGACGTCGCCGGCAACCAGTCGGCGGCTGCTGAGGCGAACATCATCCACGACCCCGAGGCCGCGCGCGCAGTGCTCGGGGCGTCGTGGCCGACCACGCTTGTGCCGCTCGACGTGACGATGACCGAAATCATCACCGAAGAGCACCGCACGGCGCTCGCCGCGTCGAGTGCCCCGGCGGCGCAGTTCGTCGCCGCCGTCAGCGACTTCTACTTCGGGGGCTACGGCTTCGACTCGTTCGGCGTGCGGTGTTCACCGTGTCACGACGCCGTCGCGGCGGGGGTGCTCACGGGCGATGTCGTGCCGAGCGTCTTTCCGCGCATCGCGGTCGAGGTCGACTGCACCGATGGCCCGTCGCGCGGTGCGACGATCTGCGACACTCGCGGGCGCTACCGAGCTTTTCCTGACCAAGACGGTGCCTCGTGCCGAGTCGCACTCGTCACTGACGGCACGTTTGCTGACCGGCTTGTCGCGATGCTCACCTCGTCAACTGCCGGTGTCATACCTCGATAGCTCCGCCTCGTTCGGCGAGGTAGGCGCGCAGGCTGAGGTCGGGTTCAACGAGCTGTCGAGCCCGGTAGCCGGCGAAGTCGAGCTGTGAACGCAGGCTCTCACCGGCACGCATGCGATTGGCCTGAGCCACTTCGACCTGCTGAATCTGCAGCGCGCTCGCCGACACCCGTTGCCAGTCGGCGGCACTGACGATGATCACACCGTCGTCGTCGGCCGCGACCACGTCGTCGCTCGTGACTTCGACCCCGTCGAGCCACGCGACCGTCATGCTGCGGCCCGGTGGCGGCACTCGCCGCGGCCCCACCGAGCGGGCGCCGAGGCTGTGCAGGGGCAGCCCCATGTCGATGATTTGCGCGGTATCGCGATGGCGACCCCAGATGACGATGCCTGCCACTCCGGCCGCCTTCGCCTCGAGGGCCACGAGGTCTCCGACGCATGCCTCGTCATGCCGGCCACCGTTGTCGACGACAAGCACGGCGCCGGGCTCAGCATCGTCGATTGCTGCCAGAAAGGCGTCAACGCTGCCGGCATGGGTCACGGGCAAGGCTGGCCCGGCAATGGGCGCATGCGCCGAGATCGGCCGCAACTCTGCCGGCCCGAGACGAACCTCAACGGCGAGCCGCACGCAGGTGTCGGCGATGGCCGCAGTCGATGGCACGAGGGTGTCGCTCACTGAGTCCTCCGATCACGCAGGCAGCCAGACTGGCATACGCGCGGCCGAGTGTCAGCGGGCCAACCAGACCTTCGCGGCCTGCACCTCACTGCCGTCGACGCCGTGGCCGCCGGGTCGGGTGTGACGGGTGACGGATGCTCCCCGCCCGCTCGCAAACCCCTCCAGCTGCGCCACGCTCGCGGCGGGCGCCATCGGGTCATGGTCTCCGTTGAGCAGCAGCAGCTCGACCCCCTGCGACGAGCCTTGCAGCTCACGGTCGCCGAAAGGGTGCATGCCGCTGAACGCGACGACGCGGGATACCACGGTGGGGTGCAACAGCGCGGTCGCGAGTGCGATGTTGGCCCCGTTCGAGAACCCCGTCGCGATGAGCGTGCGGTTCTCGAGCGCATACCTCGACTGCGCGGCGACCACGAAGGCGGCGAGCTCTGCGGCTCGCGCGATGACGTCGTCGACGTCGAAGACGCCTTCACTCAGCCGACGGAACCACCGGTTCGCCCTGCCTTCGAGCACGCGCCCGCGCGGCGAGAGCACCGCGGCTCCGGGCACGAGGGCGGTGCCGAGCGCGGCGATCTCGCGCTCGTCGCCGCCCGTGCCGTGCAGGGTGAGCACGACGGGTGCGTCGGCCGTGGCGCCCTCGGTGAAGAGGTGGGGCCACTCGTCGAGGTTGATCGTGGGGAGAGCATCCTGAATCATGCCGCCACCCCCGGATTGTTCTCGTCGGGCAGTGCGATCGGAATCACCGCGTGCTCGATCTGCTCGCGTGAGGGCTCGAGCCATAGGGGCAGCTTGAGCGAGCGGCCGAGTTCGAGAAGCGGCTCGTCGATGTCGAAGCCGGGGGTGTCAGTGGCGATCTCGAACAGCACGCCTCCTGGTTCGCGAAAGTAGATCGAGGTGAAGTACTGCCGGTCGAGAATCTCGGTGACGCGGTGGCCTTTGCTCGCGAGTTCGTCTCGCCACTGCTGCTGCGTCGCCTGGTCGGGCACCCGGAAGGCGATGTGGTGCACGGTGCCGCCGGCGGTGAGGCCGGCCGGCGCGAGGGTCGAGGCGTGCACGTCGACGAGCGCGCCGGGCATGCCGTCGCCCGAGGCGAGCCGCGTGCGGTTGCCGTTCTGCTCGACGACGCGCATTCCCAAGTCGTTCACCATGAGGCCGATCGTCTGCTCGGCGTCGCGCACGGTGAGCACGCTCGAGTGCTGGCCGCGAATCGCGTGCTCAGCCGGAACACTCGCCGAGTCCCACGGGTCGCGCGGGTCGTGCTCGCTCGTGGCGACGAGTTCGATCTGCAGCCCGTCGGGGTCGGCCACGAGCAGCCGCTCTTCGCTCGAGCTCGTCGAGGTGATGCGCGCGTCGGCGCCGATCGAGGCGAAGTGGTCGACCCACCAGCCGAGCGACCCGGCCGGCACCGAGAAGGCGGTCGAGGTCGACTGGCCCGCGCCGACGCGACCCTGCTGAATGCCGCGCCACGGAAAGAACGTCATGAGGCTGCCCGGTCGCCCCGACTCGTCGCCGTAGTACAGGTGGTAGGTGCCGGGGTCATCGAAGTTGACGGTCTTCTTGACGAGCCGCAGGCCGAGGCCGTGAATGTAGAAGTCGATGTTCTGCTGCGGGTCGCCGGCGATCGCGGTGACGTGGTGCAGGCCTTCGGGGGCGACGGTCATGATGGTCTCCTTCGCGTGTCGCGCCAATGATATCGATGCAAACGCATAGAAAGTGTGAGGTATTCCCGCCCCGGCGCGCGCTCAGTTTCGCCGCCTAGCGTGAGAGCATGCTCAACCCGCTGCGGCAGAAGCTGCGCCGCCCCGACCAGCCCGCGGAATACTGCGCCACGATCGTTGTCATGAGCGCGGTGACGAAAGTGGATGCTCTCGCCATCGTCGCCCTCGCCGTCGACGGTCGAGTCGAACAACAGCGCACCGTGCGCCCCTTCGTGTTGCTCGACGGCGCACAGCGCGGCGACGGAGCCTGGGCCGAGATCGAAATCCCCAAGTTCGGCGAGCCCCCGCCGCTCGCGATCGACGTCTACTCCACGGTGAGCGACGACCACGCACGGCTGCAGGCACTCACGCTCATGGCGCGGCTCGAGAGCCACACGGGGTGGAGTATTCGCCCCGACTTCGACGTCTGAGCGCCCGCGCCGCCCGCGCCGCCCGCGTTGCCCACGTCGTCGCCGCCGCCGTCGCCCTCGACTTCGCCCGCAACTCTCAACGATTCCGACTCATCGTGCTCAGAAATGCGTGCGAAGTGTCGGAATCGGTGAGAGCAATACTTGACCACGGCCCCTGGCGCGTCGCGACTGCGCGCCCTAGCATCGCGACTAAGAGTGGCGTGGGCCGCTCATGAGACAACAGGAGCACCCCGTGAAGTTCGAGATCGTCAAGGGCAAGAGCACCAGCCAGCCTTACTTCTGGCGCATCGTCGCGTCGAACGGCCAGACCCTCGCAGTGAGCGAGAACTACGTGGCCAAAGCGTCGGCGAAGAGCGCCGTCGAGTCGGTCATGAAGGGCGCTGCTGGCGCCACCGTCGTCGACCTGACCTGAGGCGCGGTCGCGCGCGGCAGCCACTGCCAGAGTCGCCCAATGTGGCAAGGGTCGCGCCATGTGTCGCGACCCTTGCCACGAAGCGCGACTCGCGCGAGCGGGTGGTGACGGGAGGTGCGCGCGAGGCGCCGACGTGAATCGAGGCGGCACACCAGCGCGGCCGGCCTACGGCAGCAGGCGCGTCGGGCCGCGGAACAAGTAGGTGGTCTCGCGAATCGAGCCGAGGCCGAGCATGAGCATGAGCACGCGCGCGAGGCCCATGCCGAAGCCGCCGTGCGGGGGCACCCCATAGCGGAAGAAGTCGAGGTAGAACTCGAGCTCTTCGGGCTCGAGACCCTTTTCGCGGGCCTGCGCGATGAGCACGTCAATGCGGTGCTCACGCTGTGCACCCGTTGAGATCTCGACGCCGTTGTAGAGCAGGTCGTAGCTGTTGGTGATGCTCGGGTCGCCCTCGCGGCGCATGTGGTAGAACGGCCGAATGCCCGAGGCGTAGTCGGTCACGAAGACAAAGTCGTGACCGTGGTTGGCCTTCACCCACGCCGAGAGGCGGCGCTCGCCTTCGGGGTCGAGGTCGCCATCGGCGCGAGGAATTTCATAGCCTCCGTCGGCGACGATCTGCCGCGCTTCGGCCAAGGGGATGCGCGGAAACGGCGTCGACGGCACCGCCAACTCGACCCCGTAGGCGGCGTTGATCGCCGCACCGTGCTTCTCGAGGACGGCAGCGAAGGCCGACGTCAGCACCTGCTCGTGCATCTGCATGACGTCGTCGTGCGAGGTGATCCAGCTCATCTCAGCGTCGATCGACGTGAACTCGGTCGCGTGGCGCGACGTGAACGAGGGGTCGGCGCGAAAGGCCGGAGCGATCTCGAACACGGCGCCGAAGCCGGCCGGCTGTGCCATCTGTTTGAAGAACTGCGGGCTCTGGGCGAGGTAGGCCTTCGTCTCGAAGTACTCCATCTCGAAGAGCTCGGCACGCGACTCTGATGCGCTCGCCATGAGCTTGGGGGTGTGAATCTCGATGAAGTCGCGCTCGACCCACCAGGTGCGCAGCGCGTGCTCGAACGTGGTCTGAATCTTGAAGACGAGCGAGGCCTCGGGGCGACGCAGGTCGAGAAAGCGCCAGTCGAGCCGCTTGTCGAGGCTTGAGTCGTCGGCGATCGGCGTCTCGGGCACGGCTTCGCTCACCACCTCGAGCGTGCCGATCTTCACCTCGATGCCGCCGAGCTTGACGCGCTCGTCGTGCTTGAGCTCGCCCGTGACGCGCACCATGGTGCCGTGGGCGAGTGTGCCGATCGTCTCGGTGAGCGCTGCCGCGGCGAGCTCCTCGGCCGAGGCGCCCTCGTCGAGGTCTCGTGTTGCAGGGTTGACCAGCTGCACGGCCCCCGACTCGTCGCGCAGAATGACGAACTGCACCTTCTTCTGATCGCGCACGGTCTCGACCCATCCGGCTACTATTACGGGGCCGTCGGCGAGGGGGGCGAGTTGGGCGATACGGGTGCGAGTCACGAGGCCCAAGCCTACCGGCGAGGTGGCGGATGCTCCTGCGTGCTTACCGGCGGCCGCCAAGCCGCCGAACTCTAGACTGAGAGTATGCCCGCCGACTTCGTCCACCTCGTGCGGCACGGCGAGGTTCACAACCCTGATCGCGTGCTCTACGGCCGACTGCCAGAGTTCAGGCTCAGCGACCTCGGGCAGCGCATGGCGGCGGCGGCCGTCACTCTGCTGGCGGGCCACTCGGTGACGGCGCTCTACGCGAGCCCGCTGCAGCGCACGCAAGAGTCGGCAGCGCCGTGGGCCGAGGGCTTCGGGCTCTCGATTCGTACCGACGAGCGGCTCATCGAGCCGACCAACCGCTTCGAGGGCAAGCGCATGAACGGCCGCACACTGGCCGACCCGCGGCACTGGCCGCTGCTCGTGAACCCGCGCAAGCCGAGCTGGGGTGAGCCGTTCGCCGATATCGCCGCTCGCATGCTCGCGGTCATGCACGAGGCCCGCGAGTCGGTCGACGCTGGCGAGGTGGTGATGGTGAGCCACCAGCTGCCGATCTGGATGGCCCATCGCGCGCTCGCCGGCGAGCCCCTGCACCACGACCCCCGCAAGCGACGCTGCTCGCTGTCGAGCGTGACGAGTTTCGCGTGGGCAGACGGGCGCTTCACTGAGACCGACTATCAGGAGCCCGCGGCAGACTTGACGGCAGAGGCAACCGACCTAGGAGCAGTGTGAGCCGCCGCACCCCGACCCGCCGCACCCCGGCCCGCATCGCCCTCGCCGGGCTCGCGCTCGCGTCGGCCGTCGCCCTGCTCGCCGGCTGCACCGCGAACGACTCTCTCGCCCAGCAGTACCGCTCGGGCTCTGGCCAGGGCTACATCTCGGGTGATGGGGCTTACACGGTCATCACCGCTGCCGACCGCGCTGCGCCGGTCGAGTTTGTGGGGCTCATCGAGAACGGCGACAGCGTGTCAAGCGACGACTTTCGCGGCGACGTTCTGGTGGTCAATTTTTGGTATGCCGGATGCCCTCCGTGCCGCCTCGAAGCCTCAGACCTCGAGGCGCTCTGGCGGCGGTTCGCCGCCGACGGTGTCAATTTTCTCGGCGTCAACATCTATGACCAGCCCGCAACGGCGCTGACCTTCGCGACCGAGTTCGGAGTCACCTATCCGTCGATCATCGACGTCAATGACGGCGGTGTTCGGCTCGCGTTCGCCGGTCAGGTGGCGCCCAATGCTGTGCCGACGACGCTCGTGCTCGACCGCGAGGGCCGGGTAGCCGCGCGCATCTCAGGGCTCATCACCGAACCGAGCGTGTTGCGCTCGATGATCACCGACTTGCTCGCCGAACCATCGTGAGCGCGCTCGCCGCCGCGGTGAACCCCATCGGCGAGATCGTGCTGAGCGGCAACCTGCTGCTTGCTCTGCCGATCGCGCTCGCTGCGGGCTTCGTGGCGTTCGCGTCACCGTGCGTGCTGCCCCTGGTGCCGGGCTATCTCGCCTATGTCGGCGGCTTCACGCGGGCCGAAGAGTTCGAGCGGGGCCGTGGGCGACTGCTGCTCGGGGTGGGTCTGTTTGTGCTCGGCTTCACCCTGGTCTTCGTCGCCTTCTCGATCGTGTTCGCCACTGCGGGGCTGCTGCTGCTGCCGTGGCTCGACCTCATCACTCGCATCGCCGGGGTCATCGTCATCTTCATGGGGCTCGTCTTCGTGGGCCAGGTGAGCTTCATGCAGCGCTCGCTGTCGCCGCGCATCACGGCGGCGACAGGGGTGGCGGGTGCGCCCTTGCTCGGCATCGTCTTCGGTCTCGGTTGGGCGCCGTGCATCGGCCCGACCCTCATCGCCGTCAACGCGATGGTGCTCGGTGAGGGCGACCTCGGGCGGGCAGCGCTCATCGGCACCGCCTACAGCCTCGGGCTCGGGGTGCCGTTCGTGCTCGTCGCTTTCGGCTTTCGCTGGGTCGCCGGCGCGACGGCGTGGCTCAAGCGCAACATTCGCGTCATCAACATCATCGGGGGAGCCCTGCTCATCGTCATCGGCGTCGCCATGGTCAGCGGGCTCTGGCAGTTGTTCGTCTCGAGCCTCGGGGCGGTGATCGGTGGAACCGTTACGCCCCTCTGACCACCACGACAGCGAGCGCCCCGCCGCACCCATCGCTCAGCCGAAGCTCGGCGCCGTCGGCTGGGCGCGCTTCGCGTGGCGGCAGCTGACGAGCATGCGCACCGCGCTCGTGCTGCTACTGATGCTGGCCGTCGCTGCGATACCCGGCTCGCTCGTGCCGCAACGCTCGGCCGACCCGAACGGCGTCGTGCGGTTTCAGCGCGACAACCCCGAGCTGTTCGAGGTGCTCGACGCTCTGCAGGTCTTCGACACCTACTCGTCGGTGTGGTTCTCGGCGATCTACCTGCTGCTCTTCGTGTCGCTCATCGGCTGCATCATTCCGCGCACCCAGCACCACTGGCGAGCCCTGCGCGCGAAACCTCCCGCCACGCCGGCACGCCTCGACCGGCTCGTCGGGCACACCGAGCGGAGAGCATCCGTCGACGTCGAGACGGCTCTCGGCGACGCGCGCGACCTGCTGCATCGTCAGCGTTTTCGCGTCGAACGCTTCGGCGATTCGCTCAGTGCCGAGCGCGGCTACCTGCGTGAGACCGGCAACCTCGTCTTTCACGCCGCCCTCGTGGGCATTCTCGCCACCGTCGGGCTCGCGGGCGGGTTCGGCTACAACGGCCAGCGGGTCATCGTGCAGGGGCAGACCTTCACCAACCAGTTGACGAGCTTCGATTCGTTCAGCCCCGGGCGCTTCTTCGACGAGGCTCGCCTCGACCCGTTCTCGATCAGGCTCGACGCCTTCGAGGCCGTGTATGACCTTGATCGCACGACGGGCATGCCGATTCCGCTCGACTTCACGGCCTCGGTGACGGTCGTCGAGAACGGTGAGGCCCGCGCTGAGACGGTGAAAGTGAACGAGCCGCTGCCCATCGGGGCGACGAACGCCTACCTGTTGGGCAACGGTTTCGCGCCGTGGATCACCGTGTTCAACGCCGACGGAACCCCGGTCTTCAGCCAACCTGTGCCGTTCTTGCCGACCGACGCCAACCTCACGAGCCTCGGCGTCGTCAAAGTGCCCGACGGGCTCGACGAGCAGTTGGGCATGATCGGGTTCTTCTACCCCTCGGCGATCGCCCTCGACTCGGGCGCGTTGACATCAGTGTTTCCTGAACCAGACAACCCCGTGCTCACCCTCAACGCCTTCGAAGGCGATCTCGGGCTCGACGAGGGTGTGCCGCGCAACGCCTACTCGCTCAACACCGATGAGCTTGAGCAGATCACCGGAGGCGACACCGGCGTCGACTCGATCGTGCTCACTCTGGGCGAGTCGGCCGAGCTGCCCGGCGGCCGAGGCAGCGTCGAGTTCACGAGCCTGCCGCGCTTCGTCAGCCTCGACATTCACCACGACCCCACGCAAGCGGGTGTTCTGATCTCGTCGCTACTCGTGCTCGCCGGGCTGTTGACGAGCCTGTTCGTTCCGCGTCGGCGACTGTGGGTCGTCGCGACGGCCGAGGGCGAGGGCGTGCGACTGCAGTATGCGGGGCTCGCGCGCGGCGACGACCCGGGGCTCGAGCGAGCGGTCGGCGAGTTCGCCGACCGGCACCTCGACACCCTCTCGACGCGCTAGCCGAGCCGCTGCTCGACGAGTGCCTTCAGCTCGTCGAGGGTCGAGATCGTCACGCGCTCGCCGTCGATGAAGAAGCTCGGGGTTCCTTGCAGGCCGAGCCCGAGGGCGTCAGCCTGATCGCGCGCGACTCGCTCGAGTGTGGCGGGGTCGGCGACCACGCGGTCGTACTCATCCATGTCGAGCTGCAGCTGCTCAGCAAGGTCGCGAAAGTAGGCGGCCTGAGACCCGCTCTGGCCGCTCCACTGCTGCTGGGTCGCGAAGAGCGCACGATACATCTCGACGGTCGCCCCCTGAGCGGCGGCTGCTTCGAAGGCGACGGCTGAGTCGACAGCATGGGGGTGGATGCTCGTCAGCGGAAAGTTGCGCACCACCACGGCCACACGGTCGCCGTAAGTGTCGATGACGTCGGCCACAGCCCCTGCCGCCACGGCGCAGGCCGGGCACTGGAAGTCGAGAAACTCGACGATGGTCACTTCAGGCTGTGCTGGGTCGTTGATGAAGTGTGAATCGGCCCGCTGCACCTGGGCGTCACCCTTCGGCGTGACCTCCGGCAGAGCATCCGTTGTTCGCCCGCCCCCCAGTGAGATGGCGACGATCGTGACGATCGCCGCGATGAATGCGAGGGCTACGCCGATCGCGATGAACTGAGCAGTGCGAGGTGACATTGGCTTCTTGGCGGGCTTCGTGGTCATGAGGGCAATTATCGCGTGGGCGAGGTGTGAGGCCCCAGGGCCTTATGGCCCGAGCGAGCGCTCGCGACCGGGGGCCTTCTCAGCATTCGACCGTACGATAGAAGCCTCATGCAGAACCTCGTCGCCGTGTCACTCGTCGCCGTCTACTCGGCCATGGGCGTGTACACGATCGCCTTCATCTTCTTCACGCTCGACCTCGCCAAGCGCTCGTCGCTGAAGCCCGCCGAGGCCTCGAGCACGGCGACGACGACGCGCTCTGCCCACGAAGCGTCGACGTCGACGACAACGCTCGAGAAGGCGCAGGCGGTCACCGAGCCGGTGGGTGCGACGCGGTACCAGCGTGTAGCCTTCGCCCTCGCCGTGCTCGGGTTCGTGCTGCACCTTGGCGCGACCATTCTGCGCGGTGTCGCCGCCGACCGGGTGCCGTGGGCCAACATGTTCGAGTTCGGGCTCACGGCCACGGCCGTCGGCATGGGCACCTTCTTGGCCGTGCAGTTCTGGAAAGATGTGCGCTACCTCGGCGCCTACTTCACCGGGTTCACGCTGCTGTCGCTCGGCATCGTCACCGTCAACTTCTACGTCGACGTCGTGCCGTTGCCGCCGGCGCTGCAGTCGGCCTGGCTCGTCATCCACGTGCTCGTCGCCGTGCTCGCCACGGCCTTCTTCGCCCTCGGCGCCGGGCTCTCGATCATGCAGCTGCTGCGATCGCAGCGCGAAGTGCGCAAGGTCGAGGGCTTGCGGTTTCTCGACACACTGCCCGGCTCGGCCACTCTCGAGTCGCTCGCCTACCGACTCAACGTGGTCGGCTTCGTGTTCTGGACCTTCACGCTCATCGCCGGCGCCATCTGGGCCGAGCGCGCGTGGGGTCGCTACTGGGGGTGGGACACCAAAGAGGTCTGGACCTTCATCATCTGGACTCTCTTCGCCGGCTACATTCACGCTCGCGCGACGCGCGGCTGGCGCGGCGACCGATCTGCCTGGCTGGCGATCGTCGGTTTCTCTGCCGTGATCTTCAACTACACGGTCGTCAACATCGCCTTCACCGGGTTGCACTCTTACTCGGGGCTGTAGGCCCCGATTCGGACAAGCCTTGTCGGGGCTGTGAGTTTCGCGCCGCCCTGCCCCTCCCGCCGCGTCACCGCCCTGTGCTACCGTGACGCCACCATGCCCGGTGTCGTCGACGACGGCAGTGCTCGGGCTCGACATCGAGGAGTAGTTCATGGCGAAGATCGACGACGACGACGCGGCCAAGAAGGCACGCAGCGACGCGGCACGCAAGGCGGGCATCCAGGCTCGCAATGAAAAGGCGTTCGCCGAGGCGAAAGCAGCGCGCGAGGCGAAGGCCGCTGCGGCGCCGGCAGCCGCGGCCCCTGCGGCTGCGGCCAAGGCTTCGCTCGACGTAGACGGCGAGTGGGGCCCCCTGACGACGAAGGCACTGCAGACCGTGCTCGGTGTCGCAGTCGACGGGGTCTTCGGGCCCGAGTCGACCAAGGCGCTGCAGGCGAAGCTCGGCGTCACCGCTGACGGGGTCTTCGGCCCCCAGAGCAAGAAGGCGCTGCAGAACCACCTCGGCGTGACCGCCGACGGTGCTGTCGGCCCGCAGACCGTCAAGGCGCTGCAGACGCGCCTCAACGAGGGCACCTTCTAGAGCAAGCATTGACGGCGGCGCACCCCACGTGGGTGCGCCGCCGTTCTGCGTTATTCCGCCGCTCTGGGCTCCACCCCGGGAAGGGTTGCGGTTCAGAGCGGCGGAAGTCTCGACTAGCCTGCGCGCGCCAGCACCACCGGGGTGCGGCCCGTCGCGGTCTCGAACTGCAGCACCGGAGCGTCGGGGTTGCTGCAGTCGAAGGGCGTGTCGTTGATGGGGTCGCTGTTGATGATCGAGCCGAGTAGCGCCGAACCGTCTTGCGTGGCCCCGTTGACGGTGACTTCGGCCGAAAGATTGTTGTCGCCGACGCTCGTCGTGATGACACCCTCAGTCGCCGTCCACGTGCCACCCAGGGTGCCCGTCGTGACGCCTTTGCCTTCGGCGCCGACGATCTCGAGGGTGAGCGTGAACTCTGGAGTCCAGCGGTAGTCGGTGTCAGTGAAGCTGAGGCCGGCGAACCCTGTAGCGACGAAAGTGATGCCCTCGATCTCGCCCATGAGCGCGTCGTAGAAGCTCTGCATTTGGTCTTCGGTGACCACCCAGTCGCCCACGAGGCAGGCAGGGTCGAGGGGGTCGACCGGCGCGGGTTCGGGCGCCGTGTCGGTCGCACTCGTGTCGGGGTCGACCTCGGCCTCGGTCTCACCGCCCGCCGAGCAGCCGGCCAGCACGAGCAGTGCCGCAGCGGTGAGAGCCAGAGTGGCGTGGCGCATGGTGCCTCCTTCGGGGGTGAGAACTCAACTCCTCGAGAGTAGCGGGGTCGGTCACGACCTCGGGTGAGCAGTTATTGCCTAGCGGTCAAGCAGGGTGTGGCACCGAGCGAGCCGCTCGCGCCACCAGGCCGTGCGGGTGTCGTCGGCGGCGAGGCGGCGGAGGGCATCCGGATCGGCGGTCACTCGACCCACCGCGATCGCGCCGTCTCGCGGGCTCACCGAGGCCGTCGTGACGTCGTCGGCGAGCAGCGCCGCCGTGCCGAGCCCGCAGTCGAAGTCAAGCGCGGGCAGGCGCGCGGCGAGCTCGGCCCCCATCGCGAGCCCCACGCTCGTGTCGAGCGCGCTCGACACCACCGCGGGCAGACCGGCCTCGGCCACGATCGCCAGCGCGCGGTCGATGCCGCCGAGCGGGGCCGCCTTGATGACGAGCAGGTCGGCGGCCTCGGCCCGCGCGACCTCGAGCGGGTCGGCCGCCTTGCGCACGCTCTCGTCGGCCGCCACGAGCACGTCGATGCGGTGGATGCGTCTGCGCAGTTCGGCCAGTTCAGGCACCGTTGCGCACGGCTGTTCGACGTACTCAAGATCGAACTGCTCGAGCGCGCGCACGGCGTGTTCGGCCTCATCGAGGTTCCAGGCGCCGTTCGCGTCGAGGCGAATGCGGCCCGCCGGGCCGAGTAGCCGCCGCGTCTCGCGCACGCGGGCGATGTCGTCGGCGAGCGACTCGCCCCGCTCGGCCACCTTGATCTTCACCGTGCGACACTCGCCGAAACGGCTCAGCACAGTGGCGATCTCATCGAGGGCGACCGCCGGCAGCGTCGCATTCACCGGGATGCTCTCCCTCAGCGCGGGTGCACTCGACTCGCGCCAGCCGAAGTCGAGGGCCGCGGCCAGCCAGGTGCTCGCCTCGGCGTCGTCGTATTCAACGAAGGGGCTGAACTCGCTCCATCCACTGGGGCCGTCGAGCAGCACGACCTCGCGGCGGTCCACGCCGCGGAATCGCGCGACGAGCGGCACGCTCACCACGTGCGCGCGACTGAGCACGTCGTCGAGCTCGGGGCGAGCATCCATGCCCCCAGTGTGACACCGGGCCTCGCGCGTAGGCTGGCGGCATGGCCGAGCCGCACGTTTCTGACACTTTCGACGCCGCGCGCTGGGTGGCCGCGCCGGGCTTCGACGACCTCACCGACCTCACCTACCACCTCGACACGTCGGGGCGTATCGCGCGCATCGCGTTTGACCGGCCGGAGGTGCGCAACGCGTTTCGTCCGCACACGGTCGACGAGCTCTATCGCGCCCTCGATGACGCGCGGCAGAACCCCCGCATCGGGGTCGTGCTGCTGACCGGCAACGGCCCGAGCCCGAAAGACGGCGGCTGGGCGTTCTGCTCGGGGGGCGACCAGCGCATTCGCGGGCGCAGCGGGTATCAGTACGCCGAAGGTGAGACGGCCGAGACGGTCGACCCGGCCCGCGCGAGTCGGCTGCACATTCTCGAGGTGCAGCGGCTGATTCGGTTCATGCCGAAGGTGGTGATCGCGGTCGTTCCGGGGTGGGCGGCCGGTGGCGGGCATTCGCTGCACGTCGTGAGCGACCTCACGATCGCGAGCCGCGAGCACGCGCGCTTCAAGCAGACCGATGCCGATGTGGGCTCGTTCGACGCCGGCTACGGCAGCGCCTACCTCGCGAAGCAGGTAGGCCAGAAGGTCGCGCGCGAGATCTTCTTTCTCGCGCGCGAGTACGACGCCGATCGCGCCCACGAGATGGGAACGGTCAACGCCGTCGTGCCCCACTCTGACCTCGAGCCGACGGCGCTCGACTGGGCTGAGACGATTCTCACGAAGAGCCCGACGGCCATTCGCATGCTCAAGTACGCGATGAATCTCACCGACGACGGGATGGTCGGCCAGCAGCTCTTCGCTGGCGAGGCCACGCGGCTCGCCTACGGCACCGACGAAGCCGTCGAGGGTCGCGACTCGTTTCTGCAGAAGCGCGCGCCCGACTGGTCGCCCTTCCCCTGGCAGTACTGATTGCCGCGCCGCACTGAGCGGAGCTCGGTGCGCGGTGCGGTGTGTGGCGATCGGTTCGCTATTGCGTTCGCCGAGCGCGTGGATGGTCATACGGGACCGATGGATGCTCGCTGCGGGCACCCCTAGGCTTCGAGCCCCGCGCCCACGCGGTCGAGCACCCCGGCGATGAGTTGCTCGCGCACCGCGGGGTCGGGCACGAAGTCGCGCAGGATTACGGCGAGCCCGTGTGCACTCGCCTGCGCGAGCATGACGCGGCTCGCCACGCGCTGCTCGTCGACGACGCCGGGCGGCTCGAACTCGAGCACGATGTCGCGCACGAGGTCGGCCGCGTTGGGGTCGTCGGGCCGGTCGGGCGGGGTGGTCATGGGCATCGAGACGAGCGTGAAGAGTTGCGGCTCGGCGAGGGCGAAGGCGATGTATGACTCGCCGACTTCGCGCAGCCGGTCGAGCGGCGGGCGCTCGGCGGCGTCGTCGAGGCGCGCGAACATGTCGCGCGCCATGATCTCGCGGGCTCGTTGCGCGACAGCCGCGATGAGGTGGTCGCCGCTCGGAAAGTGCCGGTAGACGGCAGCGGCACTCACCCCGCACGCTGCGGCGATGCGGCGCACGGTGACACCGTCGAGGCCGTCGGCCCGGGCGAGCTGCTCACCAGCGTCGATGAGCGCTTCACGCAGCGAGCCGTGGTGGTAGCCCGTTCGCCCTCTCGTCACCGCCCCCATGTTGACAGTGTACACATCGACGTGTAGAAAAGGGATCGAATGTTAACGCCGTCAACACACGAGCGCGGCGCCCCACGACACTGCACGACCACCCCGAGGAGAAAACCGCATCATGACTGACCGTGAGCAGCGCATCCGCCGCCTGATCGCCAAGAGCGACGCCGACCGCCGCACCGGAGAACTGCTGTGGCGGGTCGTCGCCCCCGCGAAGGGCGACACGCCCGCACTCGACGTGCACCACGGCGACCTCGATCGCCCGTTTTTCGTCGCGAGCGTGAGCAAGCTCTTCACCACCGTGTGCATCGCGCAACTGCGCGATGAGGGCCGGCTCGACTGGGATGCCCCGATCGCCGACTACCTGCCCGACCTCGACCTCAGCGGCCAGGCCGTGGAGGGGGGCCGCGACGTCAGCCGCGAGATCACCGTGCGCGAGGTGCTGGGCCACACGGCGGGCCTCGCCGACTTCTTCGAAGGCCCCCGACCCGACGGGCCGAACACGCTCGAGCGTGCCCTCGACACCGACTTCGCGTGGAGCGAGGCCGACGTCGTCGAGTGGAGCCGCGCCATGACGCCCGCCCGCCGTGGCCGCGGCCTCTACTCAGACACCGGCTTTCAACTGCTCGACAGCGTCATCACTCGCCTCGACGGCCGCTCGTTCGCCGAGTCGGTGCGGGCGCGCATCACCGAGCCACTCGGCCTCGCGGGCACCTGGGTATTCACCCTCGACGACCTCGACCGCTTCGACGAGATGGCGGTGATCAGGCACGGTGATCGCGATCTGCGCCTGCCGCTGCTGCTCGCCTCGTGCGGAGGGCAGGGCGGGATCGTCTCGACGCTGCGCGACGGCGTGACCTTCCTGCAGGCGTTCTTCGACGGCTCGCTCTTCACCGCAGGCCTGCTCGACGAGATGCTCACCGACTGGCATCGCATCTTCTCGCCCCTCGAGTACGGCACCGGTGTCATGCGCTTTCGGCTTCCGGCAGTGCTCACCGGCTTCCGCTCGTTCTCGTTCGAGGGGCATTCGGGGGCGAGCGGCGTGGTCTTCTATCGGGATGCTCGCAGCGGCGTCTTCGTCGTCGGCACCGTCAACCAGCTCGCGCAGCGCCAGTTGCCCTATCAGTTGATGATCCGCACGGCCGCGGCAGCAGCATCCTGAGCCCCCACGGTCTACGGGTCAGATCTGGCGCAAATGGGCGCACTGTCAGAGTGCAGCGCCCATCTGCGCCAGATCTGCCCACAGGTGCGGGGTAGCGTTGCAGCGTGACTCGAGCCCTTGCCGTCGTCGACACCGCAGACCCCTTCGCCTGTCTGGCCGCTCTGCGTGAGGCGCTGAGCGGTGACGGGCCAGCCGTGCTGTTTCGCGGTGGGGGTGTGAACCCGGTGCACACCGCTCCGCTCGAGGTCGAGAAGCGCGTGGCCCTCGTCGTCGAAACGAGCGGAACCACGGGCCGGCCCAAGCGCGTGGCCTTGAGCGCCGACGCGGTGCTCGCGAGTGCCGCCGCGACCGAAAGTGCCGTGGGCCGGGCCCAGTGGCTGCTCGCCCTGCCCGTGCAGTACATCGCGGGCAGCAACGTGCTCGCGAGGTCGCTCTCGGCGGGCACCACTCCGATCGCGGTGCCGCCGGGGCGACTCACCAGCGAGCGAGTGCTCGGGGCGGTCGCGGCGATGGACGACCCCGTGCGGTGCACGGCGCTCGTGCCGGCACAGCTCGGCAGACTCGTCGACGAGGCCGAGGCCGACGACGACGTGCGCCGCGCGCTCGCGGGCTTCACGCGCATTCTCGTCGGGGGTCAGGCGACCCCCGCGGCGCTCATCGCACGCGCGACGGCCCTGGGCTGGAACCTCACGCGCACCTACGGCTCGAGCGAGACCTGCGGTGGTGTGGTCTACGACGGCGTCGCGATCGGGCAGGCCGAGGTGCGCATCGTCGACGGCCAGGTCGAACTCGGGGGCCCGACGCTCGCCGAGTACTACCTCGACGACCCCGAGCGCACGGCGGCCGCGTTCGTCGAGCACGACGGTGCGCGGTGGTATCGCACCGACGACGCCGGCGAGATCGTCGACGGCGTGCTGCGCGTGACCGGCAGGGTCGATCACACGATCGTCACGGGCGGGCTCAAGGTGCGGCTCTCTGATGTCGAGCGCATCGTGCGCGAGCAGCCGGGCCTCGGTGACGCCGTGGTGGTGGCCGGCCATCACCCCGAGTGGGGCGAAGTGCCCGTCGTGGTAACGACGGCGCGGCCGTCGCTCGATGAGCTGCGACGAACCGTCGGGGCAGCGTTGGCTCCTGAGGCGCGGCCCGATCGCATCATGACGGTGGATGCTCTTCCGCTGTTGCCCAGCGGCAAACCCGACCGGCTCGCGATCGCGCAGCGGGTGACCGCGGGTCACTAGACTCACCGCCGTGGCTACGACGAAAAAGGCGCGAGCGAAGAGGCCCGCCAAGAAGACGACCAAGCGCACGAACCCCGCGAAGGCGACGGCGGCATCGGGCAACCCGGCCAAGGTGGCCGCGGCGACCTGGCGCGACTGGGTGGCGGGTGCGCGACTGCGCACCCTGAGCCTGGCTATCTCGCCCGTGGCGATGGGTACCGCGGTGGCGTACTACACGCTCGGCTACAACCTGGCGATCGCCCTGCTGTGCCTCGGGGTTGCGGTCTTCTTGCAGATCGGCGTCAACTTCGCCAACGACTACAGCGATGGCGTGCGCGGAACCGATGCCCTGCGTGTGGGGCCGACGCGCCTCACCGGTTCGGGTGCGGCGAAGCCCCGCACGGTGCTCACCGTGGCTCTCGTCTTCTTCGCGCTCGCGGCGGCGGCTGGCATCGCGATCGTCGTGCTGACCACCATCTGGTGGCTGCTCGCGGTCGGTGCCGTCGCCCTCGCGGCGGCCTGGTTCTACACCGGCGGCAAGAAGCCCTACGGCTATGCCGGGTTCGGCGAGCTGGTCGCGTTCATCTTCTTCGGTCTCGTCGCCACCGTCGGCACGACCTATGTGCAGATCGAGCAGCTGCCGCTCGAGGCCGTCTTCGCCGGCGTCATCGCGGGTCTCTTCGCCGCGGCGATTCTGCTCGTCAACAACATTCGCGATCGAGAATATGACGCTCGAGTGGGCAAGAAGACGCTCGCGGTGCGGTTCGGCGATCTGCCATCGCGCATCGTCTTCGTCGTGCTGCTCGCGGGCGTCTACGGCATGCTCGTGCCGTTCGCGCTGCTGTTCACGTGGGCGCCGCTCGTCTACTTCACGTTGCTCATCACGGCACCCGTGGCGCTCATCGTGCTGATGGCGCGCACGCCGGGCGAGCTCGTGCTCGCCCTCAAGCTCACGTCACTCGCGGCGCTCGTCACGGGTGTGGCGCTCGCCGCGGCGATCGCGTTCTAAGCCCGCACGGGCAGCAGCAGCGACACGGCGAGCCCCGGCTCGGCGTTCGTCGCGACGACCTCGCCGCCGTGCGCGGTGACGATCGCGTGGGTGATGGCGAGACCGAGTCCTGCTCCGCCAGCGATGCCGACGCGAGGAGTCGATCGAGCCGAGGTGGCCCGCCACCCGGCCACGCCGAGCTTCGGCAGGTCGTCGGCGTCGACACCGGGGCCGTGGTCGCGCACGGTCACGCGAGCGCGCTCCTCGTCGCCGCCCACGGTGTCGACCCCAACGGTCACGCTCGCCCCCGCGGGCGAGTGCTCGATCGCATTGATGAGCACGTTGGTGAGAGCGCGGCTGAACTCGCGCGGGTCGACGTCGGCGGTGACGCCGGGGCCGTCGACCACCCGCAGGGTCACCTCATGGTGCGCGGCGAGCGGGGCGTAGTCGGCCACGACGTCGCTCGCCAGGTCGCTGAGCGAGACCCGCTCGGGGGTGATCGTGAGCGACCCGGCGTCGATGCGCGAGAGTGCGAACAGGTCGCCGATGAGCGCGGTGAGCCGCGTCACGTGAGACCCCAGCTGTCGAGCGTGCCGTTCGGGCTCGGCAGACATGCCGTCTTCGAGTGTCTCGGCGATCGCGCGAATGCTCGCGAGGGGTGCCAGCAGGTCGTGGGCGATGCGTTCGACGAGGTCGCGCCTGGCTTGCTCTGCCCGCTCTGAGGCGTCTCGAGCGGCGAGCAGCCGCTCACTCGAGTCGACCAGTTCGTTCTGCACGGCGTGCAGTTCGGCGGTCGACCGCTGCCGGGGGGTCACCTGCTCGCCGGCGCCGAGCATCCGCGCGTCTCGGCCGAGGCCGCGCGCGTCTCTCGCGAGGCCCATGGCGAGCACCGCCGCCATGATGAGCGACACGACGCCGCTCGTGGCCGTCACGGCGAGCGCGACTCGAGTGTCGTCGTCTGAGATGTACATGGCGCTCGCCGTCACGGCGATGCCTCCGCCCACGGCGGCGACGGCGGCCGCCACGATGACGACCACGTGCACGAACAGGGGTGCGCGCCGCGTGAGCCGCAAGAGCACGAGGGCGATCGCGCCGACCGCCAGCGCGACGACGGCCGACGTCGCGATCACTTGGCCGTAGTCGCCAGCCGTCATCGTGAGGGCTCCGCGTCGTCGTCGAGGGCGCTGCTGTTCAGTCGGTAGCCGACCCCCCAGACGGTCTGGATGATCTCCGGAGCCCCCGCGTCGGCCTCGAGCTTCTCGCGCAGGCGTCGAACGTGCACGGTGATGGTCGACACGTCTCCGATCGTCCACCCCCACACGTCGGCGAGCAACTCGTCTCGGCTGATTGTGCGGTCGGGGCGTCGCGCCAGGTAGGCGAGCAGGTCGTATTCGCGAGCGGTGAGCGCGAGCGCCGTGCCGTCGAGTCGCAGCTCTCGTCGTGCGGCGTCGAGGCGCAGCCGCCCGAGCACGACATCGCTCTCTGGTTCGCCCCCGGCTCGAGCACGCCTCAGCAGCGCTTCGGCGCGCAGCACCAGCTCGCGCGGTGAGAAGGGCTTCGCCACATAGTCGTCGACGCCCGCCTCGAGACCTTCGATGCGGTGTTCGGGTTCTGCGAGCGCGGTGAGCATGATGATCGGCACGCTCGACTCGCGCCGGAGGCGGTGCGCGACGGTGATGCCGTCGACGCCGGGAATCATGCGGTCGAGCACCACGAGGTCGGGCGGCTGCTGCGTGGCGAGCTGCAGCGCCGTGACCGAGTCGGCGGCGGTGTCGACTGCGGCGCCCGCGGCACTGAGGTAGGCGGCGGCGATCTCGAGCAGAGTGGGGTCGTCGTCGACGACGAGCACGCGACGACCGTCGAGCGGTCGATCGGCTGAACCCGGTCGTCGCGACGGCTCAACCACCGCGCAGCACGCCTTCGAGGTCGGCGATCGGGTCATACCACCCCAGGTCGAGAATCAGGGTCTGCAGGGCTTTGTCGCCGCCGACGATGACCGCGATGCCGACGATCACGAAGACGACGCCCATCGTGCGCCGAAACCAGCCGCGCGGGTCGGCGAGCCAGCCGAGCCTGCGTGCGGCGCTGCGCCCGGCGAGCGCGACGAGCAGCAGGGGTATCGCGAGCCCGATCGCGTAGAGGGTGACATAGAGCAGGCCTTCGGCGAACGACACCGGCAGCACGGTCGCGACGATGAGGGCGTAGGTGGGGCTGCAGCTGCTGAACACCGGCCCCAGGGCGGCGCCCGTCAGAATGTCGCCCCCCACCGATTGCCGCTGCACCGAGGCGTCGAGTGCGCGGTTGCTGCGAGCCCCGAGCCCGAGCCGTGTCGAGAGTGACTCCCAGATCGCCGGAAACAGCAGGTTGATGCCGAGCAGAATGACGATGACGCCCGAGATGATCTGCCAGACCTGCGTCGGAATACCGAGCAGGGCCGTCGTCGCCTTGAGCAGCAGCGTGAACGCGACGACACTGATCGCGAGCGAGGCCACGATGACGTAGGGCCTCCAGCGCGCCCGGCGCGGGTCGGCGTCGTCGGCCACGATCGAGCCGCCGATGATGACGGGCAGCAGGGGCAGCACGCACGGCGCAGCCACCGTGAGGATGCCCGCGACGAGGCTGACGACGATGAGCCCTTCCATCTCGGCCCCTAGGGTGCTGCCGCGATGAGGGCCGCCAGCGTGGTGTCGTCGTAGAGCACTCCCTTGGCGAGGGCGTTGCCGTCATCGTCGACGTAGACGATGGTCGTCTGCACCGTGACGCCGTACCGCTGGCGCAACTCGGTGGCCGAGTCGTAGTCGACCTTGAACACGGTGAATCCGTCAGGAATCGTGTTGGCGAGGATGTCTTCTTCGAGATCGCGGCACTTCGGGCACCACGAGGCGTGGAAGAACAGCGCCTTCGTTCCCGGAGTGGCGGCGATTGCGCCGTCGTAGTAGTTGACGTAGGCGCCGGGCTGCACCGCCGGCTCAGACTCGTCGTCGCCCTCGACGGGGGCGGGCGGAGGCGACGCCGTTGCGGCAGGGGGAGGCGTCATGGGCGGCTCGGCCTCGGCGGAGCATCCGGCAACGCCGGCGAGCAGAGCGATGGCCGCCGCAGTGGCGACAGTGAAGCGAAACGTCATCTCAGCACTCTTTCGTTCGGTGCACGACCGCCTGCGGCCGCATCAACGAGCGTAGGTGCGATGCGGCGCCGATGCGCCTCGCGATTCTTACGAAGCCCTTACGGTCGCGTCGCGTCGCCGCCGACGTCTTCTGCCGCGGCGTCGGGGTCGCCCGCCGGGCGGGTGCGGCGGGCGTGCAGGTCGGCGGCCACCGCATCGCGCAGGCGCGCGAAGAAGATGTACGAGATGGTCAGGGCGATGATGCTCGCCACGATCGCCGCCCACCACCAGTCGAAGTCGAGCACGAGCAGCACGGCGAACGTCGCGGCGAAGAGGCCGAGGCGCACGAGGCTGTACAGAATCCAGGGGCTCACCCGTGCAGTCTACGAGGGCACTCTCGGTGCCCGCCCAGACCCCCGGCGTAGACTTCGAGCATGACCAGGCTGCTCATCGTGCTCATCGTGGTCGCCGTGGCGTTCACGATCTACACGCTCGTCGATGTGCTGCTGACCGAGCGTTCGCGGGTGCGCGCCTTTCCGAAGGCGCTGTGGGCGGTCGTCGTCACCCTGCTGCCCGTCATCGGCGGTCTGCTGTGGCTCTTCGTCGGCAAGGCACGCCGCTCGAGCAACCCGGCGCGGCCCGTCGCCCCCGACGACGACCCCGACTTCTTGAGCACCCTGAGCGCCGACGAGATCGCTCGACGTGCCGAGCAAGATGAGCGGCTGCGTCGACTCGAGCAAGAACTCGCCGACCTCGACGATGACACCCCCGCCGACCCCGAGCGCTGACGCCTCGTCGCCGGCGAGCACCTTCGCGGCGGCTCTGCTCGACGGGCTCGTGCACCACGGTGTGACCGACATCGTCGTCAGCCCCGGCTCGCGGTCTCAAGCACTCGCGCTCGCCGCCGCGGCGCGCGACCGCGCCGGCGTCGTCACGGTGCACGTGCGCATCGACGAGCGCGTCGCCGGGTTCACGGCGCTCGGCCTCGCCGTCGAGAGCGGCCGACCCGTCGCCGTCATCTGCACCTCGGGCACCGCCATCGCCAACCTGCACCCGGCAGTGCTCGAAGCTCACCACTCGGGGGTCGGCATCATCGTGCTGAGTGCCGACCGCCCGGCAGAGCTGCGCGGCATCGGCAGCAACCAGACCACGCAGCAGCCCGGCATCTTCGGCGACCTCGTGCGCGCCGACTGGGATGTCTCGGCGCCCACCGGCGACCCGGCCGAGCCAGTCGCAGCGCGCGAGCTCGCCGAGCTCGCGGTGCGAGCGAGTGTCGAGGGCCCCGTGCACGTCAACCTCGCCTTTCGCGAACCGCTCAGCGGGCCGGTCACTGTCGACCCCGATGTGACAGCCGGCTCGCCGCCGCGTCGCGGAGAACCGGCTGAGATCGTGGTCGATCTGCGCCCAGACGACGCCACCGTCGTCATCGCCGGCCATGGCGCTGGCGCCGCCGCCGAGCAGTTGGCGGTCGACCTCGGCGCACCCCTCATCGCCGAAGTGTCGAGCGGAGCCCGATTCGGCCGCCACATGGTCGCGGCCTACCGAGACGTGCTGCGCGGCCCGCACGGTGACGCCGTCGGTCGGGCCATCGTGCTCGGGCATCCGACCCTGAGCCGCGAAGTGCCGCAACTGCTCGAACGCGGCGACGTCGAGGTCATCGTCGTGCGCTCGCCGGGCGCAGACGACTACAACCCCGGTCGCCGCGCCCGCATCGTCGACGGAGTGCGCGTCACCGCAGCACCCGACCCGGCGGTGGTGCGGCGCTGGGTGGGCGGATGGGTGAGCATGTCGCGCGCCGTGCTCGAGAGCGAGGCGCCCGAAGACCCCGCTCCAGACTTGACGCTCGCCGTGCCGGGCGACCGCGGCGTGCGCGCCGCCTTCGCGAAGGCCGAGCTGGCGGTGCTGCGTGCGCCGATCGACCGAGGGATGCTCGCGCGGGCTCTGTGGGCATCCACCTGGCCCCACGATCGTCTCGTCGTGGCGGCTTCGCGCCTCATCCGCGTCGCCGATGCGATCGTGCCCGGCAAGGCGATTCGCGTGCACGCCAACCGGGGTCTCGCCGGCATCGACGGCACGATCTCGACCGCGACCGGCATCGCGCTCGCGGCCGCACGGGGCGACCATGCCGGCACCACGCGCGTGCTCATGGGCGACCTCGCGGCGCTGCACGACGCCGGTGCCCTGCTCGTCGCACTGCCCGAGGGGCTGCGCGTGCACGTCTTCGTGGGCAACGACCGGGGTGGCACGATCTTCGACGAGCTCGAAGTGGCCGACTCGGCCGACCCCGACGACTTCGACCGCGTCATGCGCACGCCGCACGCGGTCGACTTCGCCGCCCTCGCGGCGGCCGGCGGCTGGGCATACCGGCGTGCGACCACGCGCGCCGACCTCGACGACGCGCTCACGGCGCCCGAGCCACTGCTGCTCGTCGAGGTGCCGCTCGAGCCGTGACCGTGGGTGCGCGGTAGCATCCGAGGCATGCATTCACTGCTGCGTGCCCCCTCTGAGCTGCACCTCGACGACGTCGACACCTCGGCGACACCAGGGTTCGACGGGGGCAAGAGCGAAGGCCAGGCGGCGCTCGCCGCCGGGGCCGATCGCCTCAGCGAGCTGCAAGAGCGACTCTTCGCGGCGAGCACTGCGGGCGAGAACCGGCGCGTGCTGCTCGTGCTGCAGGCGATGGACACCGCGGGCAAGGGTGGCATCGTGCGTCACGTCGTCGGAGCCGTCGACCCGCAAGGGGTGCAGCTCGCGGCGTTCAAGAAGCCGACCCCCGACGAGCTCGCGCACCACTTTCTGTGGCGCATCGAGCAGCAGCTGCCCGCACCAGGCAAGATCGGGGTCTTCGACCGCTCGCACTACGAAGACGTGCTCATCGGCCGGGTTCGACAACTGGCGCCGGCCGACGAGATCGAGCAGCGCTACGACGACATCGTGCAGTTCGAGCGCCGCCTCGTCGACAGCGGCATCAGCATCGTGAAGGTCATGCTGCACATCAGCGCCGATGAGCAGAAGGCTCGACTGGCTGAGCGGCTCGAACGGCCAGACAAGCACTGGAAGTACCGCCCGGGCGACATCGACGAGCGACTGCTGTGGAACGACTACCAGCGCGCCTACGAGCTCGCCATCACCCGCACCGACGCCGACCACGCCCCGTGGTTCATCGTGCCCGCCGACCGCAAGTGGTTCGCGCGCCTCGCCGTGCAGTCGCTGCTCATCGACGCGCTCGAGGGCATCGACCCGCAGTGGCCGGTGGCCGACTTCGACGTCGAGGTCGAGAAGGCGCGCCTCGCGGCGAGCTGAGCGCTACCGCAGCGCTTCGGCGATGGGCCGAAACTTGAGCCGCGTCTCGGCCAGCTCAGAGTCTGGGTCAGAGTCGGCGACGATGCCCGCGCCGGCGTACGCCGTCAGCGTTCCGTCGTCGTCGACGCGGGCGCAGCGCAGTGCGATGACCCATTCGCCGTCGCCGTCGTAGTCGATCCACCCGACGGGGCCGGCGTAGCGCCCGCGATCGAAGGGCTCGAGCTCGGCGATGAGCTCGAGCGCAGCATCCCGAGGCGAACCGGCGACGGCCGCCGTCGGGTGCAGTGCCGCCACCAGGTCGAGTGCGCTCGCGCCATCGCCCAGCTGCATCTCGATGTCGGTCGCGAGGTGCCACAGGTTGGGCAGCTTGAGCGTGAAGGGCGACTCGCTCGCCGTGATCGCGCGCACGTGGGGGTGCAGCGCGTCGAGCACGCTGCGCACCGCGAAGGCGTGCTCGTCGAGATCTTTCTGGCTCGTCGCCAGCTCGGCGCACACCGCGGCATCGTCTGCGGTGCTCGCGCCGCGCGCTGTGCTGCCCGCGAGCACTCGCGCACTCGCCTCGCGAGCGTGCACGCTCACGAGAGTCTCGGGGCTCGCGCCGAGCAGGCCGTCGACGGCGAACGTCACGCAGTCTGGGTAGCGGTCGGCGAGTTCGCGCAGCAGCGAACGACGGTCGGCATCGTGCGGGATGCTCGCCACGGCATCGCGCGCGATGACCACCTTCTCGACCCGCCCCGCGCGAATAGCGTCGACGGCCCGACCGACCACTTCGGTGAAGCCCTCTCGGCTGAGCGATGCGGCGGCGAGGGTCGCGCGCGGTCGCTCACCGATCGCAGCAGCGGCGGCCGAGGCTGACGAGTCGACCGCGTCTGACGGGCCGATGCGCGTGAGCCAGCTGATGCCGTCATGGCGGCCGACGATGAGTTCAGGAACGATGAGCACACTGGTCGCGCTGGAATGGTCAGCGAACGCGAACGTGCCGAATGCCACGAGCCCGCTGCCCGGAGCATGCACCTCGTCGACCACGTCGGCGTCGGCGCAGAGGCGCCGCCAGGCGTCAGCCGCGTCGGTGAGGCGCTGCGGGCCCGTGAAGGTGAGAAGGGCGGCGACGCCGATTCCGACGATGCCGTCGCCGCGCCGCAGGGCCGCGAGCGGGTGGGCCGGGTCGGCGAACTGAAGCAGGTCGTCGTGCGATGCCACCACGTCGGTGACCGCGCGCAGGCGAGCCCCGGTCGCGGCAGAATCTGGCACCTGCTCAGGGTACTGGGCACTCGACACCTCCCCAGGCCGCTCACGGCGAACCCGGGGCAGGCGCTCACTAGACTTGCTGGCGTGACGAGGGCCGATCTGTCGAAGACACCGCGCGAGGTCGCGGCGATGTTCGATGGCGTCGCCCGCGGCTACGACCGCACCAACACCGTGCTGTCGGGGGGCAACGCGACGCTCTGGCGCATCGCCACCGTGCGCGCTGTCGACCCGAAGCGGGGTGAGCGCATTCTCGACATCGCCGCCGGAACCGGCACCAGTTCGGCCGCGCTCGCCCGCACGGGAGCAACGGTCATCGCCCTCGACTTCTCGGCAGGCATGGTCGACGAGGGGCGCCGGCGGCACCCCGACCTCACCTTCGTGCAGGGCGATGCCGAGAAGCTTCCGTTCGACGACGACGAGTTCGATGCGGTGACGATCAGCTTCGGGCTGCGCAACGTGCAGCACCCCGACGTGGCCCTGGCCGAGATGCACCGCGTGCTCAAGCCGGGCGGGCGCGTCGTGGTGTGCGAGTTCTCACGACCCCCCATGGCTCTGCTGCGCGGGGCGTACCAGCTCTACCTGAAGCACGTCATGCCGATCATCGCCGGGGCCGCGAGCTCGAACCCTTCGGCCTATCGCTACCTCTTCGAGTCGATTGACGCCTGGCCCGAGCAGGGCGTGCTGAGCCAGTGGCTGCGCGCTGCCGGGTTCACGCGCGTCGGCTACCGCAACCTGTCGGCGGGCGTCGTCGCCCTGCACCGCGGCCACAAGCCGGCCGACGCGCAGGTGCGCGCTTCCCGTGCGCGCCGCCGCGCACCTCGACCTTCGTCCGTTTCCGGCGAGACCGCCGAGTAGCAGCACTTCGCGCCCAGACAGATCGGTAGACCGTTGACTCGCCTTCCTCCGCTCGCTCGCCGCAGCAAGACGCTCAGCGCGTCACTCGGCCTCGGCGAGAAGCTGTTCGCGTCGAGTGAAGAGCGCCGGTTCGCCGACGCGATCGAGACCGGGCTCGTCGAGGTCGAAGAGGGCCTCTTGCGCGAGGTCTCGTTCGCCGACGACATGGCCGACGTCACCTCGCGCTACCTGCTCGAGGCCGGCGGCAAGCGCATCCGGCCGGTGCTGACGCTGCTGACAGCGCAACTGGGCGAGGGCAACAACGAGGCCGTCATCACGGCGGCGCAAGCGATCGAGATCACCCACTTGGCGTCGCTCTATCACGACGATGTCATGGATGAAGCCGAGATGCGCCGCGGTGTGCCGTCGGCGCAGAGCGTGTGGGGCAACTCGGTGGCGATCCTCACCGGCGACCTGCTGTTCGCTCGGGCGAGCAAGCTCGTGGCCGGCCTCGGCGAGGGTGCCATCAAGCTGCAGGCCGACACGTTCGAGCGGTTGTGCCTCGGGCAGTTGCACGAGACTCTGGGGCCGCGCCTCGATGACGACCCGATCGAGCACTACCTGCAGGTGCTCGCCGACAAGACGGGTTCGCTCATCGCCGCGGCGGCGCAGATGGGTGTCATCTTCTCGAACGCGCCCGAGCACTTCGGGCCCCCGGTGGTGGCGTTCGGCGAGAAGATCGGTGTGGCGTTCCAGCTCATCGATGACGTCATCGACCTCGCCGAGCCTGACTCTGACACGGGCAAGCCGCAAGGAACCGACTTGCGCAGCGGCGTCGCCACCCTGCCGCTGCTGTTCTTGCGTCGTGCCGCGCTGTCTGATGGTGACGCGGCGGCGCTGCTCGCGCGCATCGAGCGGCACGTCGAGGTCGACGACTCTGAAGAAGAGCTTGCGGCGGCGATCGCCGAGCTGCGCGCGCACGATGTGACGATCGAGACGCTCGATGAGGCGCGGCGCTGGGCTGATGAAGCTGTCGCCGCTCTGAGCCCTCTGCCCGATGGGCCGGTGAAGCTGGCGCTGTCGAAGTTCGCCGAAGCGGTCGTCGACCGCAGCACGTAGCCGGTCTTCGTGCCGCCCACCCCTCGCACAGAAAGCACGTCAACTCGCATGACCAAGCTCAGGCTCGCCATCGTCGGTGCCGGCCCGGCCGGCATTTACGCCGCCGACATTCTGCTCAAGCACGAGCGCCCTTTCGATGTCTCGATCGACCTCTTCGAGCAGCTTCCGGCGCCGTATGGGCTCGTGCGCTACGGCGTCGCCCCCGATCACCCGCGCATCAAGGGCATCATCAATGCGCTGCGCGACGTGCTCGACTCGGGCGACATTCGCATCTTCGGCAACGTGCGCTACGGCGTCGACATCACGCTCGACGACCTGAAGCGTCACTATCACGCGGTCATCTTCTCGACGGGCGCGATTCGGGATGCTGCGCTCGACCTTCCCGGAATCGATGCTCGTGGCAGCTATGGCGCGGCAGATTTCGTCAGCTGGTACGACGGCCACCCCGACGTGCCGCGCGAGTGGTCGCTGACGGCCGAGTCGGTGGCGGTCATCGGCAACGGCAATGTGGCGCTCGACGTGGCGCGCATGCTCGCCAAGCACCCTGAAGATCTGCTGCCTACTGAAGTGCCAGACAACGTGTTCCGGGGCCTGCAGGCATCGCCGGTCACCGACGTGCACGTGTTCGGCCGCCGCGGGCCGATGCAGGTGAAGTTCACGCCGCTCGAGCTGCGCGAGCTCGGTGAGCTTCGCGACGTCGATGTCATCGTGCACGATGAAGATTTCGACTATGACGAAGCGTCGCGTCGGGCGATCGAGTCGAACAAGCAGATCACGGTCATCGACCGCATCTTCACCCAGTGGCGGGCTCGTGAAACAGGGTCGGCGTCTCGCCGGCTGCACTTGCACTTCTATGCGCTGCCGCGCGAGGTGCTCACCGACGCCGAGGGTGCGGTGTCGGGCTTTCGGTATGAGCGCACTGAGCCCGATGGTGCCGGCGGCGTGCGCGGCACGGGCGAGGTTCGCGAGGTGGCGGTGCAGGCGATCTATCGCGCGGTCGGCTACTTCGGGTCGCCGTTGCCCGAGATTCCGTTCGATGAGCGGCACGGGGTGATTCCGAACCACGAGGGTCAGGTGCTGGGCGACGACAACCGCCAGCTGCCGGGCGTCTACGCCACGGGGTGGATCAAGCGCGGCCCGGTCGGCCTCATCGGCCACACGAAGAGTGATGCGATGGAGACGGTGCAGCATCTGGTCACCGACCAGGGGTCGTGGTGGAGCCCTGCTGAGCCCGACGAGCAGGCCGTGGTCGATCTGCTCGACGAGCGCGGTGTGCTCTTCACGAACCTCGACGGATGGCACCGCCTCGACGCCCACGAAGTCGCTCTCGGCCAGGCGCAGGGCCGCGAGCGCATCAAGGTCGTGCCGCGCGACGAGATGATTCGCATCTCGCGAGACTGAGTGCAGGTCGCCGGGTGGGGTGCCCGGTCACCGGGCGGTGCACCATCGCTGCTGCTCGAGTGCGACCTCGATGGGCACCGCCCATCGGTTGCCCTCGCGAAGGCACGCGTCGTGCCAGTGCCTGATCACCCGCAGCGGAGAGTTGGCTTCGACGCGTCGACGGTGAGCATGCCGGGGCAGGCAGATGTGCAGGGCCGAGCTGTGCGCGGGCTCGTTACTGTCTGCTGTGCTAGGCAGCACTCCGTGCCACTGCAGCGCACTGACGCACGCGAGCGGACCCCCGTGCTTCCATGCGCGACGCACCACCTCCGGTACGTCGCTCGAGAAGTACCAACCCCTGCGCAATCGGGGTGGTCGACCGTAGTTGCCATACGCGATGCGCAGCTCGTCGGCGGTCCACCCCGCCGCGAGCAGCTCGTAGCGGGCGACGATGCCGCCTCGCGACCGAATGAACTCTTCGAAGCCTCCGTATCCGCGCATCGAGAAAGCATGGAGTCAGGATGCTCGGCGTCGCACTCTCTGTCGCTCGCGCGAGAATGCGCCCGCGACGTCAGCCCCTGTGAAGGAGGCGACGTCGATCACGCCGCCCCACCTGCGGCACACATCACACCCAATGCATACACCGTATGTATCGCGGTGCAACCGGGGCGCTTCGTCCCACCCCGGCATTGACTGTGTGTTCCTTCCACAACAGCGGACAGGGCGACGTCGATTCACCGCTTCCGCTGTTGTGGAAGGAGGCCGAAGTGTGAACCGCCTCCCCGCGGCGAGGCGGGGATGCGGGGATGCGGGAGCGGGGAGTGGCCGGCGAGGTCGCGGGCGGCGGGAGGAGGAGGCTGCGAGAAGCCTGCGCGTCAGAGGGCGGTGTCGGCGGTGGTGGACCATCCGAGGGTGATGAGCTCGCGCAGCACGTCGAGGTCGATCGCCGACAACCTCGTCACGTAGACGCAGTCTGCGCCTGAGGTGTGCGGCCCGAGTCGATCGAGCAGAGCGGCCGAGTCGGGGTGACTCTGCAGACCGTAGAGCGACAGCTTGGCCTTGCGAGGCGAGAACCCCGTGCGCGGCCAGACTCCCTCATGCCCGCTCGCATACGTGTAGGCGTACTGCCCGAAGCCGACGATCGACGGCCCCCACATGACCGGTTCGGCTCCCGTCGCCGAGCGGTAGAGGTCGACGAGCTCAGCACCTTCGGCAGCGCGCCGGGCGTCGAGCGTCGACAAGAACTCGTCGACCGGCACGTTGGTCGGCAACGTCTTCTGCGTCATGCCGACACGGTACGCCCGAGAAGAGGCGGCGTCTACTGAGCGGCGTCTCCTGAGCAGCGCCCACCGAGCCGCGCCCCTCGAACTCGCCCCTACTGCACCGCTGCAGTCACGCGCGCCAGATCGTCGAAGATGCGCATGTGCGCCGGGCGCCGCAACCAGTCGTCGAGCAGCAGCTCGGTCGAATTGTCGCGGTACGACTGCTCGATCTCACGCAGCTCGCGAATGATCGACTCGCCTCGCACCATGACCGACACTTCGAGGTTGAGGCTGAACGAGCGCATATCCATGTTGCTCGAGCCGATGATCGCCACCTCGTCGTCGACGGTGAAGTGCTTGGCGTGCAGCACCGTTGGCGAACGGTAGAGCCAGATGCGCACACCGGCGCGCAGCAGCTCTTCGTAGTACGAGCGCTGCGCGTGAAAGACCAGAGTCTGATCGCCGATCTCAGAGACGAACAACTGCACGTCGAGCCCGCTCTGAGCCGCCGTGGTGATCGCGTAGAGCATCGACTCATCGGGCACGAAGTAGGGCGAGCAGATCTGAATCTGCTCTTGCGCCGCATAGACCAGCGAGTTGAACAGCCGCAGATTGTTCTCGCCCTCGAACGCCGGCCCGCTCGGCACCACCTGCGCATCGAGACCCTGCCCGGGGTCGATCTCGGGCGGAATAACCGTCTCACGCAGCAGCAGCTCACCCGTCTCGCTGTACCAGTCGGTGGCGAAGAGCGCCTCGATGCCCGCCACGATCGGGCCGGCGAACCGCACCATGAGCTCTTCCCACACCAGCTGCGAACCATCGCGGCGGGTGCGGCGGTGATAGTGGCGAGCGATCAGGTTCTGCGAGCCGGTGAACGCGATCGACCCGTCGACGATCAAGAACTTGCGATGATTGCGCAAGTCGGGCCGCTGCCACTGACCCCGCCACGGCCGAATCGGCAGCATCGCGCGATGCTCGGCCCCCATCGAGTCGAGCCTCTTCAGCAGCCGACGGTAGCCGGGCACGCGCAGCGACGCGACATGGTCGTACAGCACGCGCACGGTCACCCCTCGTGCCGCGGCGTCGGCCAGCGCCTCGAAGAAGATCTCAGTCTCATCGTCGACAGACATGATGTAGAACTCGACGTGCACCGAGCGCTCGGCCAGCCGCACAGCGGCCGTCATCGCCGCGATCGAACCCGAGTAGTCGGTGTACAGCTTGGCGGTGTTGCCACCGACGAGCGGCATCGCCCCCAGGTTGCGGTTCAGTTCGACGATCGGCTCGAGCCAGGGCGGCCACGGCGAGTCTTTGCTGACTCGATCCATGCCGTCGGTCGTCTCGAGAATGTAGGTGTTGATCTCGTCTTGCTGATCACGTCGACGCTTCGGCAGGCGACGCGACCCGAGCATGAGAAACAGCAAGAACCCGATGAAGGGAAGAATGTAGATCAGCAGCAGCCAGGCGAGCGCACTCGGCGGCCGGCGATTGCGCGGAACAACGATGAGCGCCGCGATCGCGATCGCGAACAGCGCGACGAGCACCAGCAGCGAGACGATGAGCGCGATCCAGGCCCCCACGCCGCTGATCGTCACGTCGTCGGTCATGGGCGCAGTCTAGTGAGCGCGCGTGACGCGGCCGGTGCGAGCGTCAGCGGAAGTTCACGAACTGCAGCGCGACGTCGAGGTCTTTGCCCTTCAGCAGCGCCATCGTGGCCTGCAGGTCGTCGCGGCTCTTCGACTGCACTCGCAGCTCGTCGCCCTGAATCTGACTCTTCACGCTCTTCGGCCCCTCGTCGCGGATGATCTTCGAGATCTTCTTTGCGTCGTCGCTCGAGATACCGTTCTTCAGCCCCACCTCGATGCGAAACTCTTTGCCGCTCGCGTAGGGCTCGCCGGTGTCGAGACTGCGCACACCGATGCCGCGCTTGATCATCTTCGACTCGAGCACCTCGAGCACAGCCTTGACGCGCTCTTCGGCGCTCGCCTTGAGCAGCAGCTTCTCGCCGCTCCACTCGATCGACGCCCCGACGCCTTTGAAGTCGTAGCGCTGCGCGACTTCTTTCTGCGCCTGGTTGACGGCGTTCTCCGCCTCCATCTTGTCGACCTTGCTCACGATGTCGAATGAGGAATCAGCCATGCGACCATCGTAACCATGAGCCCTGCCGCGATCACCCGACTCATCGTGGGGCTCGTGCTCGGCACGCTCGTCGTGGCCGGCCTCGTGCATCTGCTGACGCCCCGCCCACCGGTAGCGGTGGTGGATGCTGCGCCCCAGCCCCCCGCAGAGCCCCCGCCGCGCTGGGCCGCACCCGCGCCGCTGCCTCCCGAAGCGGCGACTCCGACTCGCCCGGGGGTCTCGGGCAGAGTGGACCCGCAGTGGGTGGCCGCGGTCGCCGAGGCCACGGGCATCACCCCGCGGGCTCTTGCCGCCTACGCGGGCGCCGCACTCGCGAAGCATGACGAGCGGCCAGACTGCGAGCTCGGCTGGAACACGCTCGCCGGCATCGGCTGGGTCGAGTCGCGGCACGGCAGCTATGGCTCAGCATCCATCGCCGAAGACGGCACCGTGAGCCCGCCCATCATCGGCATCGCCCTCGACGGCTCGACCACGGCGCTCATCGCCGACACCGACGGCGGCGAGTTCGACGGAGACACCGAGTTCGACCGCGCGATCGGGCCGATGCAGTTCATTCCGGCGACGTGGCGCAATTGGATGATCGACGCGAGCGGCGACGGCGTCGCCGACCCGCACAACATCGACGACGCCGCGCTCGCGGCCGCCAACTACCTGTGCCGCGCGGTGCCGACGCTCGGCGACGAAGAGTCGTGGCGTGCCGGCATCGCGGCCTACAACAGCCCGAGCAGCTACCTCGACGCGGTCGCTACCGCGTCGCAGCGCTACGCCGTTGCGGCCGAGCAGTGGTCGAGCGAACGATGAGCTCGAACGGCAGCGGAGTGTTCTCGTCGTCGAGGTCGTGACCGCTGCGGGGCTGCAGTTCTTCCATGAGCAGTTCGACGGCGCGCTCACCCTGCAGCTCGGGGTACTGCGCCACCGTCGACAGGCCGAAGAACGCTGCGAGCTCGTGGTCGTCGATGCCGATCACCGACAGCTCGCCCGGCACGTCGAGCCCCATGTCGCGCGCCGCCAGAATGGCGCCGATCGCCATCTCGTCGCTCGCGGCGACGATCGCCGTCGGGCGAAGGCGCGGGTTGCCGAGCATCTGCTTCGCCGCGGTGTAGCCGCTCTCGATGGTGAACACGGCCGGAAAGTAGAGGTCGGGTTCGGGGATGAGCCCCGCTTCGCGCAGCGCCGCCTCGTAGCCGAGCCGCCGGTTCGTGGGCAGGTGAAAGGCGAGCTCGCGATCGACGTCGCCGCCGATGTGCCCGACGCGCGTGTGCCCGAGCGACAGCACGTGCTCGGTGGCGAGCTTGGTGACAGCCACGTCGTCGATGCTGAGCGTGCGCACGCCGCTCAGCGGCCCGCCGACGCCGACGAGGGGCTTGCTCAGCGCGTGCAGCGAGGCGATCTCGGCGGCGGTCAGTTCGAGGCTCACGGCGATCACGGCGTCTACCCGCTGGCGCAGCAGGTGGTCGTCGAAGACTTTCGACCGCTCGTGGTCGTCGCCAGACAGGTTGTAGAGCGTGAGGTCGTAGCCGTACTGCATGAGGCGACGCTGCGCCCCTTCGATGACCGAGGTGTAGAACCAGCGGTTGAGAAAGGGCACGACGACGCCGATGTTGCGGGTGCGGCCCGTGGCGAGGCTCGAGGCGCTCGCCGACACCACATAGCCCAGTTCGGCGGCAGCGGCTTCGACCTTCTCGCGGGTCGAGGCGGCGACGTGCCCGCGGCCGCTGAGGGCGCGCGAGACGGTGGCCGTCGAGACTCCTGCGCGACGGGCGACGTCGTCGATGCCGGTCATGCGATGGCAGCCTCGCTCTCTTGTTGTGGTCAGGATAACCGCAGTGGTGACGGCGCCGATGCTGCGTGGTGACGCGCACCCCGCCGCTCTTGTATTCTTGACGGGCGCATCCGCTCGGTGAACACACCGGTCGGGCGTGCATGGCGAGTTACCCAAGCGGCCAAAGGGATCTGACTGTAAATCAGACTGCTCAGCATTCGGGGGTTCGAATCCCTCACTCGCCACCATGTCTCTCACATCGCGCCCCGCTGCCGAACTGCTGACGGTTGCGCGAACGATCGCCCTCGAGGCGGCAGAGTTCGTGGCCGACGCGCGGCGCGGCACCGTCGAGGTGGCCGACCGCAAGTCGTCGGCGGTCGACGTCGTCACGCAGGTCGACCGCGATGTCGAAGACCTCATCAGGGCTCGGCTGGCCGAGCAGCGGCCTGGCGATGGCTTCTTCGGCGAAGAGTCGGCGGCTGACAGCAGCACGACCGGGCTCACCTGGGTGGTCGACCCCATCGACGGCACGGTCAACTTTCTCTACGGCGTTCCGCACTATGCGGTGAGCATCGCGGTCGTCGAAGGCGAGGCCGACCCTCAGTCGTGGCGCGCGCTCGCCGGAGTGGTCGTCAACCCTGCCAGCGGTGAACTGTTCTCGGCGACGGCCGGCGGCGGTGCGCACGTGGGTGAGCGCAGCCTGCAGGTGAATCCCGCCGTCGAGCTCTCACAGGCGCTCGTCGCCACCGGGTTCGCCTACCTTGCCGACACGCGCGCCGAGCAGGGCGCGGCGGTGGCGCGTCTGCTGCCGCTCGTGCGCGACGTGCGACGCATGGGCACCGCCTCGCTCGATCTGTGCGCGGTGGCATGCGGTCGCGTCGACGCCTACTTCGAGCGCACGCTGAGCCCGTGGGATCACGCGGCGGGCGGGCTCATCGCCGCCGAGGCCGGGGCTCGCGTGTCGGGGGCGCACGGCGCTCGCGGCGATCATCGTTTTCTGCTCGCCGCGCATCCCGAACTCGCTGCAGCTCTCGAAGCCGTGCTGCACGAGGTCGGCGCGGTACCTGATCTATGAATCAGCTTCAAGGACTTTCGCTGACCGGCGGCGCGGGGGTAAGGTTTACCAATCCGTGATAATTCGCGTGCCATGTCGAGCATGGGCCCCTCACGCACCACGAAGGGGCGCGTGTTTGCCCGGCTCGCGGCACTGACCACTGAGGCTGACTGACACTGTGAACGACGAGTTCCCGTGGCTGTCGGGGAGTTCAGATGAGAACTCCCGAGACACCCCCACTGCTGACCTCGAGTCTCTGGGCTTCACCTTCACCGAGAAATCCTCTGCTCTGTCGCCCGTCGCCGACGTCGCCACCGCTGCGCTCGTGCCGATCGATTCGAGCCGCTCGACCGACCTCGTGCCGCTGAGCCGTCGCGCGCAGCGCGAAGCCGAGCGGGCGCGCACCTCGTCGCCGCGCTCGCGCGCAGGGGCGCGTCGCCCCGAGCGATCGGCGAAGCGCTCACAGCCTGCGCTCGTCGCCGCTCAGCCCCCGGTCGCCGCGCTCACCGCCCCCGAGCCTCAGAAGGCGGTCGCGCCTCGCCCGCCGTTGCGTCGTCGCATCGCCAAGCGCGCCTTCCCCCCGATCGTCATGCTCGCCGCCGCCGCGCTGCTCGTCGGCACCTCGGTGCCCGCCACGGCGCTGTTCGACCCGTCGGCTCCGCCGTCGTCGAACGCCATGGCGGCCATGACGCTCACCGACGCGTCGAACGCCTCGCCGCCCGCCGAGGGCCAGGTGCTCGACGTCGAGGCGGGCGAGAACTATGCCGCGACGACGGCATCGCGAGACGAGTGGAGCGTCACCTCATACGCCGAGATGCTGCGACTGAAGTACGGCAACCGCAACTTCTCTTACTCAACGAGCGGCACGGGCGCTGTGCGCTGGCCGTTCCCCTACGCGGTGCCGATCAGTTCAGGCTTCGGTGAGCGCGCGGCCCCGTGCCGTTCGTGCTCGAGCTACCACCAGGGCCTCGACTTCAACCCGGGCGCTGGCACGCCGATCTATGCGATCGCCGACGGCATCGTCATCAAGGCCGAGCACAGCGGTGGCTTCGGCAACCACGCCATCATCGCCCACGTCATCAACGGTCAGCGGGTGACGAGCACCTACGCGCACATGACGCGCGACAGCTCACCGCTCGTCGTCGGTCAAGAGATTCAGGTGGGCGACTTCGTGGGCACGGTGGGCAGCACCGGTGTGTCGACGGGTGCCCACTTGCACTTCGAGATTCGCATCGACGACATCGCCATCGACCCCTTCGCCTGGTTGCAGGCGAACGCGAGCTAGGCCAGCAGCCACACCGTCGTGTCGGTGGGCAGGGTGCGGCCGTCGAGCTCTCCGCTCGCCAGCACGATCTCGCCGCCGGGCAGCTCGACCGGTGCGGAGCCAAGGTTGGCGATGACGGTGACGTCGCGGTTGCGCAGCGCCACGACGTCGGGGCCGAAGCCTTCGACCCAGTCGACAGCACCCATGCCGAGCTCGTGCGCGGCGCGCAGTGCGAGCGCGGCGCGGTAGAGCTCGAGCGTCGACCCTTCGACCCCGTGCTGGGCATCGCGGGCGAACCGGGCGAAGTGCGCCGGCTGCGGGAGCCAGCTGTCGCCCGAGCTGCTGAACCCGAAGGCCGGCGCTGACGACTCCCACGGAATCGGCACGCGGCAGCCGTCTCGCCCGTAGACCTCGCCGTTGGTGCGGTGGAAGGTGGGGTCTTCGCGCACGTGGTCGTCGAGTTCGATCACCTCGGGCAGGCCCAGCTCTTCGCCCTGGTAGAGGTAGGCGCTGCCGGGCAGGCTCAGCATGAGTGCGGTGGCAGCGCGACCGCGGCGCAGGCCGAGCACGTCGTCTGGCTTGTCTTCGGTCTTGGGGCCGATGCCGCTCGCGGGTGCCGCGCCGTAGGTCGACAGGCCGTAGCGGCTGGTGTGGCGCACGACGTCGTGGTTCGAGAGCACCCAGGTGCTGGGGGCGCCGACGCCCGTGAAGGCGGCGATCGATTCGTCGATGACCGATCGCAGCCGCTCTGCCTCCCACGGCGTGCCGAGGTAGCTGAAGTTGAAGGCCTGGTGCATCTCGTCGGGTCGCACCCACAGGGCGGCCTTCTCGAGCGGTTCGACCCACGCTTCGGCGCACAGCACGCGGTCGCCTTCGTATTCGGCGAGCACGCGGTTCCAGTCGCGCCAGACATCGTGCACTTCTGGCTGCGCCCAGTAGGGCACCTCGTCGGGCTTCATCATCGCTTCGGCGAGGCTCTCGCCGGGTTCGGGCTCGACGATGTCGGGCAGGCCGTCTTTCTTGATGAGGCCGTGCGCGACGTCGACTCTGAAGCCGTCTACTCCGCGGTCGAGCCAGAACCGCAGTATGTCGCGAAACTGCTGCCAGACCCAGGGGTTTCGCCAGTTGAAGTCGGGCTGCGAGGTGTCGAAGATGTGCAGATACCAGGGCCCGGGGGTGCCGTCGGCTTCGGTGATGCGCGTCCACGCGTTGCCACCGAAGATCGACTGCCAGTTGTTGGGGGGCAGCTCGCCGTGCTCGCCGCGCCCTTCGCGGAACATGAAGCGTTCGCGCTCGGACGAGCCGGGGCCGGCTGCGAGGGCTTCGATGAACCATGGATGCTCGCTCGAGCAGTGGTTGGGCACGAGGTCGACGATCACTCGCAGCCCGAGGTCGTGCGCCGTGTCGCGCAGCGCATCGAAGTCGTCGAGCGTGCCGAAGATGGGGTCGACGTCGCAGTAGTCGCTCACGTCGTAGCCGGCGTCGCGCTGGGGCGAGCGGAAGAACGGCGAGAGCCAGATGGCGTCGACGCCGAGCTCGCGCAGGGCGGGCAAGCGCCCGGTGATGCCGGCGAGGTCGCCGATGCCGTCGCCCGAGGCGTCGGCGAACGAGCGGGGGTAGATCTGGTAGATGACGGCAGAGCGCCACCATTCAGAGCCGGGCCGGGCGGTGCCCTGGTGCTCGATGGGTCGCGTCACTGGGGTGGCGATGTCGTGAGGCATGTGGGCCACTTTATGTCACCACGCCCGTTCGTGAGACCGGTTCCATGCTTGGGGCGCACTTTCTTGCCGTTCTTGGCCTGATCACGGGGCTTCTCGCTCTCTCCATAACAAATTCGTGACATCTCGAATGGAAGCGCTTGCAGAATAGCGGGGCATATGGCCTAATGGAAGCGCTTGCAGTCCGCGAGCACACCAAGAGAACGGCCTCTCGAGCGTCGGGTGGCGCTGCACATCGTGCAGGGCATCCCGCACCGGTCGGCACCGGGGTCGTCCGCACACGAAAGGGTGACCACCGATGAAGGTGACATCACGCAGCTTGATGATGACGGGAGCGATGGCAGCGGCCACCGCGATCGTTCTTTCCGGATGCTCTGCCGCTGAGCCCGAGGCCCCGCAGTACGAGGGCTCGCTCACGGTCTGGGTCGACGCAGACCGCGCCGGCGTGCTCGAGAGCATTGCAGCGCAGTTCGAAGAAGAGCGCGGCGTGACCGTCGAGCTCGTCACCAAAGACTTCGGCGCGATTCGCGACGACTTCATCACCCAGGCGCCCACGGGCAACGGCCCCGACATCGTCGTGGGCGCGCACGACTGGCTCGGCAAGCTCGTGCAGAACGGCGTCGTCGCTCCGCTCGAGCTCGGCGACAAGGCCGGCGACTTCCAAGAGGTCGCGATCACGGCCATGAGCTACGAAGGCCAGAACTACGGTCTGCCCTACTCGGTCGAGAACATCGCCATGCTGCGCAACGTCGACCTCGTCGCTGAGGTTCCGGCCACGTTCGACGACCTGATCGCCGCCGGTCAGGCATCGGGCGCCGAGTACCCCTTCTTGGTGGGCCTCGACCCGAACGCCGCCGACCCGTACCACCTCTACCCGCTGCAGGCCTCGTTCGGCGCTCCGGTGTTCGAGATCACGGCAGACGGCACCTACGACCCCTCGGCTCTCGCTCTCGGCAACGAGGGCGGCGAGGCGTTCGCCATCAAGCTGCGCGAGTGGGGTGCCGCCGGCATTCTCAACACCAACATCTCGGGTGACATCGCCCGCGAAGAATTCGTCGCCGGCAAGTCGCCGTTCTTCTTGACCGGCCCGTGGAACCTGCCGGCCATCCAAGAAGCGGGCATCAACTACTCGATCGACCCGATTCCGTCGGCCGGTGGCGAGGTTGCTGCACCGTTCGTGGGCGTGCAGGGCTTCTTCATCAGCTCGCGCAGCGAGAACACGCTCGCGGCCAACGAGTTTCTCGTGAACTACATCGGCACCGAGGCAGTGCAGACCGCTCTCTACGAGGTCGGTGGCCGTGCCCCGGCACTGCTGAGCGCCTTCGAGGCCGCGAAGTCGAACGCCGACGTCGCCGCGTTCGGTGAGGTGGGTGCCAACGGCAACCCCATGCCGAACGTTCCTGCGATGGACGTCGTGTGGTCTGACTGGGGTTCGACCGAGGTTGCCATCATCAACGGCCAGGGTGACCCGGTCGAGTTGTGGCGCGCCATGGTCGAGAGCATCCAGTCGAAGATCGACGGCTAATCTCACCGCTATAACCCTGGTGCCGGAAGCCATCGGAGCCCACACTGCCCCGATGGTCTTCCGGCACCACTTCGGTGCCGCGACGATGATGTTCGGAGAACCATGAGCAACCCCCCTTCGGCGACCGCCCTCGCGGTGCATGCAGCCCCACCCGGGCAGGCGATGAAGCCGCCGCGATCGAGCAGCAGTGTGCGGGGCATCCTGATCAAGATCGCCCTCTTGAGCATCATCGATGCGATCGCGGTCTTCGGGCTCTTCATGCTCTTTCTGCAAGAGTCATGGGTCGCCTTCGGCGCCGTGCTCGCCGTCACCGTCATCATCAACTGGATCTATCTGCGGCCCGGCTGGCTGCCCGCGAAATACCTCGCCCCCGGGCTGCTGTTTCTCGCCGTCTTTCAGATCTTCGTCGTCGTCTACAGCGGCTACATCGCCTTCACCAACTACGGCGACGGGCGCAACGGTTCGAAAGACGACGCGATCACCACCATTCTGCTGACCGCGCAGTCGCGCGTGCCCGACTCGCCGGCCTTTCGCATCACGGTGCTCGAGCAGTTCGGCGAGTACTCGTTTCTCGTCACCGACCCCGATGGCGGGGTCTTTCTCGGCGGCGACGAGCGACCGCTCGAACGCGTCACCGACTTCGGCACCGACTCCACGGGCCGCGCCGACTCGCTGCCGGGGTTCACGACCCTCACCTTCAACGACTTGCTCGGCAATCAGCGTGCCATCACCAACATCGCGGTTCCGCTCACCGACGACCCCAATGACGGTGCCCTGCGCACGCCAGACGGCAGCAACGCCTACCTCTATCTCTCGTCGCTCACCTACGACGAGGCCACCGACACCTTCATCGACCGTGAGGGCAGGGTCTATCGAGACGGCGGCGATGGCGCCTTCGTCAACGACGCCGGCCGTGAGCTGATTCCGGGGTGGACGATCAACGTCGGGTTCGACAACTTCGTCAAGGCCTTCACGACCGAGAACATCCGCGGCCCGCTCATCAGCGTCACCATCTGGACCTTCGCGTTCGCGATTCTCTCGGTGGCCACGACCTTCGCGCTCGGGCTCTTCTTGGCGATCGTGTTCAACAAGCCGAACATGCGGGGCAAGAAGGCCTACCGGCTCATCATGATCTTGCCCTACGCGTTTCCGGGTTTTCTCTCGGGGCTCGTCTGGCTCGGCCTCTTCAATCAAGACTTCGGCTTCATCAACCAGGTGCTGTTCGGCGGCGCCGCCATCCCCTGGCTGACAGACCCGTGGCTGGCGAAGTTCAGCGTGCTGCTCGTCAACCTGTGGCTCGGGTTCCCCTACATGTTCCTCATCTGCACGGGGGCGCTGCAGTCGATTCCTGAAGAGCTCACCGAGGCGGCCACCGTCGACGGTGCGCAACCCTGGGCGGTGTTCAGGCTCATCAAGTTTCCGCTGCTGCTGGTCTCGGTGGCGCCACTGCTCATCTCGTCGTTCGCCTTCAACTTCAACAACTTCAACATCATCTACATGCTCACCGGCGGCGGGCCGCGCGACGTCACCGCGGGTGTCGACGCCGGGGCCACCGACATTCTCATCACGCTCGTCTACAAGGTGGCGTTCGGTGAGGGCACCGGCCGCGACTACGGGCTCGCGAGCGCGTTCGCCATTCTCATCTTCTTCATCGTCGCGACGGTTTCGATCATCAGCTTCCGTCAGACCAAGGTGCTCGAGGAGCTGAACTGACATGACGAACCCCTTCAACCCCGCCGAGGGCGCCGAGATCGGCAGCCGCCTGAACCCGATGGTCGCTGGGGCGACCACGCAGCGGGGCGAGCGCCCGACCACGATTCCCGAACGCCGCAGGCGGGGCTTCTTGTTCTGGGCGCGCGACACCGGCTGGCGGCACCTCATCGGTCTCGTCATGCTCGCGTTCGCGGCGTTTCCGCTGCTCTATGTGCTCTCGGCATCGCTCAACCCCACGGGCACGCTCGTCGGCTCGAACACGCTCTTCCGAACGATCGACTTCGGCAACTACGTCAGGCTGTTCCAGTTGCCGCAGCAGCCCTACGCGGCGTGGTTCATCAACACGATGGTCATCGGGCTCGTCGCCGCAGCCGGTACCGTCTTTCTCGGTGCTCTCGCCGCCTATGCGTTCTCGCGCATGCGGTTCACGGGGCGTCGCGTCGGGCTGCTCACGCTGATTCTGGTGCAGATGTTTCCGCAGCTGCTCGGCGTCGTCGCCATCTTCTTGCTGCTGAGCGGCATCGGCGAAGTGTTTCCGCAGATCGGCATCGGCACGCAAGCGGGCCTCATTCTGGTCTACCTCGGCGGCGCGCTCGGCGTGAACACCTATCTCATGTACGGCTTCTTCAACACGGTGCCGGTGTCGATCGACGAGGCGGCGAAGATCGACGGCGCGAGCCACGCCCGCATCTTCTTCACGATCATCTTGCGCCTTGTCGCCCCGATTCTCGCCGTCGTCGGCCTGCTGTCGTTCATCGCGACGACGAGCGAGTTCGTCATCGCCTCGATCGTGCTCACGAACCCGCAATCGCAGACGCTCGCGGTGGGGCTCTACCAGTTCGTCTCGCAAGAGACCTCGCGCAACTGGACGATCTTCTCCGCCGGCGCCGTGCTCGCGGCCATCCCCGTCATGGCGCTGTTCTTGTACTTGCAGAAGTACATCATCGGTGGCCTCACCGCGGGGTCGGTCAAGTGACCGCGGCCCTGCCGCTCGCTCTCGAACCCCACCACGACGGTTCGGCGCTCTACGTCTCGAACCCGAGCCCGCGGCTCGGTGACGTCGTGCGGGTGCGCGTGCGCATCCCGAACGAATACGGGCGCATCGTCGCGGTGCGCACTCGATCGAACCCCGATCACGAACCTCGTTTCGATGAGGCGAGGCGCATCGCTGAGATCGCGGGCGCGCAGTGGTGGCAGGCCGAGATCACGGTCGGCAACCCCGTGCACGGCTATCGCTTCGTGCTCGAGCACGACGACGGCCGCGTCGACTGGTTGTGCAGCACGGGGCTGAGCGACATCGAGACGCGCGACGACGACGACTTCAAGCTCGTCACGCACGCGCCGCCGCCCGCGTGGGGGGCCGAGACGGTCATGTACCAGGTGTTTCCTGACCGCTTCGCGCGCTCGGCCGCTGCCGATGCTCGGCCGCTGCCCGAGTGGGCCGAGCCCGCCGAGTGGAGCGACGAGCCCATCTACCAGGGCCCTTCGACACCCGTGCAGTTCTATGGCGGTGACCTCGACGGCATCACCGAGCACCTCGACCACCTCGAGCGCCTGGGCGTTACGCTGCTCTACCTGACACCGTTTTTTCCTGCACGCTCGAACCACCGCTATGACGCCCACAGCTTCGACCGGGTCGACCCGCTGCTCGGCGGCGACGAGGCCCTCGCGCGGCTCACCGCCGCAGCGCACGAGCGCGGAATCCGCGTCATGGGCGACCTCACGAGCAATCATTCGGGGGATGCCCACGAGTGGTTCCGCGCCTCACACGAGCAGCCCGGCACTCCCGAGAGCGAGTTCTACTACTGGCTCGACGCCGAGCAGCGCGACTACGAGTCGTGGCTCGGAGTGCCGAGCCTGCCCAAGCTCAACTGGAACTCGCTCGAGCTGCGTCGACGCTTCATCGAAGGCCCCGACTCGGTCGTGGCGAAGTGGATGAAGCCGCCCTTCTCGCTCGACGGCTGGCGCATCGACGTGGCCAACATGACCGGCAGGTTCGGCGACGACGACCTCAACCACGTGGTGCGGCGCACCATTCGCCAGACGATGATCGACATCAACCCCGACACCCTGCTGCTCGCGGAATACACGAACGACGCCGCGAAAGACCTGCAGGGTGACGGCTGGCACGGCGCCATGACCTACGCCAACTTCACACGGCCCGTGTGGGCGTGGTTGAGCACGCCCGGCGAGATCGACTGGTTCTTCGGGCTGCCCTACCCCGTCATGCCGCAGTACACGGCGACGCAGGTCTACCACGCCCACCGACGCTTCACGGGGGCGATGCCGTGGCGCTCGCGCCTGCACGGCATGAACGCGCTCGACACCCACGACACTGCGCGCTTCGCCAACCGCGCCCGCCCGGGGGCGATCGCAGTCGCCGCCGGGCTCTCGATGACCCTGCCCGGCATTCCCGTCGTGTTCGCGGGCGACGAGTTCGGCTTCACGGGCGAAAACGGCGAGCACTCGCGCACCACCATTCCATGGGATCGCCTCGACGACTATGCCGACCCGATTGAGCTCTACGCGAGCCTCGTGCGGCTGCGGCGCGAGCATCCGGCGCTGAGTCACGGCGGCATGCGCTGGCTGCACGTCGACGACGACAGCCTGCTCTTCGTGCGCGAGACCGCCGATGAGAGCGTGCTCGTACTCGCCGCGCGAGGCGACGTCGACGTGACGCTGCCGGCGAGCGCCATCGCCGGTCGCGGCGAGCGGCTCATCGGCTCGGCGACGCTCGACGGCACGCGCGTGCGATCGACCGGGATGGCGCTCACCGCGTGGCAGTTGCCGGGGGTAGCGCCCCTCGACTAGGTGCTAATCTTCTCTGGTGCCGTTTGCGGTTTCGCGCGCGGCCACGCCCCGATAGCTCAGTGGTAGAGCACTTCCATGGTAAGGAAGGGGTCGTCAGTTCAATCCTGACTCGGGGCTCTGGATACTCCTTCGCGGGGGTGTCTTGCCCGGCGGGGTAGCTCAGGTGGTTAGAGCACACGGCTCATAATCGTGGTGTCGCGGGTTCGAGTCCCGCCCTCGCTACCGACTCGTCGATCGCTACCACCCCGACTCGCGCAGTTCGCGCCACGCCTCGCGCTGCTGCTGCAGTTCGAGCAGGTCTGCCTTGACGCTCTCCATCGCGGCACGACGCTCGTCGTCAGACTGCTGCATCGCTTCGCGTTCGGGCTGCAGCCGGGCTTGCGTCAGCTCGGTGAGCATGTCGTCGCGGGCGACGCGCACGAGAGCGTCGATCGCCTCGGGGTCGTCGTGTAGTTCGCGCAAGCGCTCGACAACCCCGCGCGCGGTGCGGGCGCGCATCGTGAGCCGAGAGAGTTCTGCGCGATGCCGTTGCGTGCGACTCGAACGGCCGGCTCGTGCGGCGAAGCGCTCGACATCCGTTTCGAGGCGATCGGCCGTGGCGCCCAGTTCGGCGATGAGGTCGGCCACGGCGTCGCGCGCGAGCGAGGTGATGGTGTCGTGCTGCCACGGCTGGGCATCCCGCAGCGAATGCATGATGACGAGATTCTTGAGAGTCATGCGCAAGGCCGAGCGGGCAACGAGAACACCCTCGTCGACGAGGTGCGCGGCACCGCCGACCGTCGACGGCCACCACATCGTGTCGTCGGTGGTGCGGCGGGGCAGAAATCGCATGGTTTCTCTAGGTGCGTAGCGGAGCAAAGAGGGGCAGCACCAGCGTAGAGCGGCGGCCCTGCGAGTGGGCCGCAACGTCGAGTCGAAAAAAGTGCGCGACACGCCGAAAACACAACATGTAGGGGAATGACATTCGTGTGATTCCCGTTATATAGTGATGACCCAGTCGCTTCGGCGCCTACACAGACCAGAGAACAACGCAGTGAAGGAGGTCCATCATGGACAACGACAACGAGACCGTTGGCGGCTACGCCGTGCCCGTCGACCCGATGGACATGCTGCAGTGCGAAAGCTGCCAGTAGCAGCCCGCTGACACACAGCCCCCCGAGACCCCGGAACGCCGACGACGGCGGGCCGGGGTTTCGCATAGGGGCACCCGGTCGTGAGAAGGAGTGGCCATGAGCATCACCGTCGATGCCCCCACGCGACTCGCGAGCGACGCCGAAGTGCTCGACCGCGTGCACCGCACCCTCGGCCCGGTCGACGTCGTCGTCGAGCACTGGGGGGCGCATCGCGCATCGCGCGTCTTGCACGTGGTGACGAGGGGCGACGAGCAGGTGGTCGTCAAATGGCATCGGGATGCCGCACCCCACCACCGCGAAGCAACAGCCCTGCAGCAGTACGCCGCAGCGCTCGGCGGCGATGCGCCGCGCATCGTGCTGAGCGACCCCGCACTGAGACTGCTCGTGCTATCGCGACTGCTCGGCGAAGCGGCAGCAGGCACTCCGCATGAGCGCGACGGCGACATTCACCAGCGCGCGGGCGATGTGCTGCGTCGACTGCACGACGCCGAGCCTCCTCGCCGCCACGCGCTGTTCGGGCCGGCAATCGCCGCCGAGTTCGAACGCTGGAGCGTCGCCGCCGAACGACTGTGGGGCGACGGCACCGACCCCGCCGACGAGCGTGGGCAGCGCCTCGCCCTCGAGCGTGCTCGAGCCCGCGAGTGCATCGTCGCCGCCATAGACCTCGGTGAGCTCGACCATGTTCCCGTGCACGGCCGCTTCGAACCCCGGCACTGGGTCATCGACCCCGGCGGCCGGGTCAGGCTCATCGACTTCAGCGCAGTGCAGTTCGAGCCGCGCATCACCGATCTGCTCTGGCTCGAGTACGGGCCCTGGCGAGATGAGCCATGGCTGCGTGCCGCCTTTCTGCACGGGTACGGCCGCATACCCACCGAGCGCGACGATCTCGCGCTGCGTGCGATTGCCGCGACTCGAGGGCTTGAGCTGCTCGTGCGCGGCGAGGCACGCGGGTTCGCCGCCGAGCGTGCGCTCGGCCGCGGCATGCTCGACCGCGTGCTCGGCGCCACCCTCTTCTGAGCTGCGCCGGCCCGCCTAGACTGAGAGTGTGCCCGTGAACCCTGAACTGACCGAGCGCGCGTTCGCCCCGACGGCCCCGTATCTAGTCGGCCGCGAGAAGGTGCGCGAGTTCGCCCGCGCGGTTTTCGCCACCGCGCCCCTGCACCACGATGTCGACGCGGCGCGAGCCGCAGGCTTCGACGACGTGGTCGCGCCGCCGACGTTTCCGATCGTCATCGCCGAGGCCACCCTGCAGCAGCTGCTGGCCGAGCCCGACGCGGGCATCGACTTCAGCCGCGTCGTGCACGGCGACCAGCGCTTCTCCTACTCGCGCCCCATCGTCGCCGGTGACGAACTGACGGCGACTCTGCGCGTCACGAGCATCAAGACGCTCGGCGGCAACGCCATGGTCACGAGCGAGTCGGCCATGACCGACGCCACCGGAGCCCACGTCGTCACGAGCAGCTCGACGCTCGTCATCAGAGGGGACGACTCATGAGCCTGCTCGATGGCCTCGAGACCGGCCAGGTTGTCGCCGAACGCACCGTGCACCTCACGCGCGACAGCCTCGTGCGCTACGCGGGCGCGAGCGGAGACTTCAACCCCATTCACTACCGCGACGACGTCGCCGCCGAGGTCGGACTGCCCGGCGTACTCGCCCACGGCATGCTCACGATGGGCATCGCCGTGCAGCCCGTCATCGACTGGGCGGATGCCCGCGGCTGGGTCAGCGACTACCAGGTGAGGTTCACGCGCCCCGTCGTCGTCGACCCCCGTGACGGCGCCGACCTCACCATCACGGCAACGGTCGGTGCAGTGGACGACACCTCCGCTCGCATCGACCTCACCGTGGCGTTCGCCGACCAGACGGTGCTCGGCAAGGCCCAGGTTCGCGTCACCGCGTTCGACTGACCGCATGCTGCTGTCAGAACTCACCACACTGCGGGTCGGCGGCCAGGCCGAGCGCATCGTCGAGGCGACGACGGCCGACGAGCTCGTCGACGCAGTGCTCGACGCTCAATCGAGGGGCGAGCACTGGATCGTGCTCGGCGGAGGCTCGAATGTGCTCGTCGGTGACGAAGGCGTGCCGGGCACGGTCATTCTCGTGCGCTCGCGCGGCGTCGAACGCTTGCCCGACGTGGAGGGTTCGCGCCGACCGATCAGGCTGCGCGTGCAAGCCGGTGAGCCGTGGGACGCCCTGGTGGCCCACACCGTCGACCAGGGCTGGGCGGGCGTCGAAGCGCTCAGCGGCATTCCCGGCTCGACCGGAGCCGCCCCGATTCAGAACATCGGCGCATACGGTCAAGAGCTGGCCGAAAGCCTCGTGTCGGTCGAGGTGCTCGACCTGATCTCGGGCGAGCGTCGACTCGTGCCGGCCCCCGAGCTGCGGCTGGCGTATCGCACGAGTGCGATCAAGCAGGGGTGGCCAGTCGTGGTGTTGAGCGTCGAACTCGCGCTCGAAGTGAACGACGACGCGCGCAGCAGACCCGTCGCCTACGCCCAGTTGGCAGACTCGCTCGGCGTCGAGATCGGAGATCGCGCACTGCTCGCGGGCGTGCGCTCGGCCACGCTCGCACTGCGCGCGGGCAAGGGCATGGTGCTCGACGAGCACGACCCCGACTCGGTGAGCGCCGGGTCGTTCTTCACCAACCCGATCGTCAGCGAGAGCTTCGCCAGAACGCTGCCGCCCGAAGCGCCGCGGTGGGCGCAGCAGCCCGACCCGCCCGCCCTCGCCGTGCCGCTCGGCGCCGAGCCAGCACCCCCGCCGCCGCCCGTCGAGTCGACGGTGAAGCTCAGTGCGGCCTGGCTCATCGAGCACTCGGGCATCACTCGAGGGTTCGCGCTGCCGGGGTCACGGGCATCCGTCTCGAAGAAGCACACGCTCGCCCTCACCAACCCGCACGGCACCGCGACAGCGGACGAGATCGCGCAACTCGCCCGCTACATTCAGACCCGCGTGATGAGCGAGTTCGGCGTGGCACTGCACCCCGAACCGGTCTTCATCAACCAGCAGCTCTAGAGCAGCCCGCGCTCCATCGCCAGGGTGACGGCGCGCGTGCGATCGCTGACCCCGAGCTTCTCGAAGGTGCGCAGCAGGTGAGTCTTCACCGTCGCCTCACCGACGAACAGCCGCTCGCCGATCTCGCGGTTCGACAGCCCTTCTGCGACGAGCCGCAGCACCTCGGTTTCGCGCGGCGTCAACGCGACGGGCGCTGGCTCGCGCACCCGGGCGACAAGCTGGGCGGCGATGGTGGGTGACAACGCCACCTCGCCCGCCGCCACCGAGCGCACCCCCGCGATGAGCTCGTCGGCCGGCGCAGCCTTCAGCAGATAGCCGCTCGCTCCGGCCTCGATGGCCGCGAGAATGCTCGCGTCGGTCTCATAGGTGGTGAGCACGAGCACGCGAACCTCGGGGGCTCGCTGCCGAATGATGGCGGTCGCCTCGTCGCCCGTGAGGCGGGGCATCCGCACGTCCATCACCACGAGATCGGGGCGCAGCGCCACCGCCAGCTCGACCGCCTGCTCGCCGTCGCTCGCCTCGCCGACCACCTCGATGCCGTTCTCGGCAGCCAGCAGCGCGACGATGCCGGCGCGCACCACGGCGTGGTCGTCGGCGACGAGCACGCGAACACTGTCGCTCATGAGGTCACCGTCGCACTCGGCAGCTCGGCCACGATCGTCGTGCCAGACCCCGGGGCGCTGCGCACGGTGAGCACGCCACCCACGAGCGACAGCCGATCGGTCATGCCGCTCACCCCGAAGCCGTCGGCCCTCGACTCGGGGTCGAACCCGATGCCGTCGTCGGCCACGACGAGCCGAACGCGGTTCGGGTCGCCATCGGCGGTGGTCACCTCGATGCCGACTCGGGATGCCCGCGCATGCTTGCGCGCATTGCCGAGCGCCTCTTGCACGCAGCGCAGCACCACCACCTCGGCATCGCGGCCGAGCGCCAGGTCGGGCTGCACGACGCAGTCGACCTGCACGCCCGTCTCGCGTGCGAACCGTTCGGCGAGGCGAGCCAGCGCCGGCGCGAGCCCCTCGTCGGTGTCGCCCAGTGCCGCGCCGGCGGCGACCAGCGCACGCGTCTCGGCGAGGGTCGCGCGGGCGCTCTCTTCGATCATGCGCAACGTGTCGGCGTCGCCCAGTTCGCGCCGTGCCCGCTGAGCGAGCATGACGAGCCCCGTCAGGTCTTGCGCGATCGTGTCGTGCAGCTCGCGCGCCAAGTGCTCGCGCTCGGCCGTCGCACCCGCGTCTCGGTGCAGCGCGGCGATCTGCGACTGCGCACCCTGCAGCTCGGCGAGCAAGCGGCCGTTGCGCTCGCCGAGTTCGCTCATGTGGGCGATCCAGAAGCCCATGATGAGGCTGAAGCCCAGCGAGATGACCATCGTGAACGCGGTCTGCAGCAGCGCCGACGGCGAAGCGCCCAAGCTCACGATGAAACCCGTCGTGACCCCCGCGGCGATCACGATGTTGTTCACGACCGCCCGGCGCACGCTCGCGCAGAACACCCAGGCGATCGGGTAGGCGATGCCCTGCACGATGGCCATCGTCGGAGTGCCCGAGACCATGAGGGCGCACGCCACCGCGACGGCGGCGATGAGCAGGGGAGCCCCCCGAGGGTCATCAACGCGCCGCATCCCGAACGCGAACCAGCCGACGACCAACACGGCGATACCGGCGAAGCCGAGAGCGAGCCGCCACGGCGGGTCGACCGTGATGACGAGCAGCGTCGCCAAGAGCGCCGCCATGCCCAGCACGGCGGCGCTCCACACTCGGCGGGCGGTCATGCGACCGAGCCTAGCCACGGGTGGCCGGGTCGATCGAGGTGCGCGAGCGTAGCATCCTGACCCTCACGCGTCTTTGCGAATCCAGCGGAAGGTGAGGCTCGTCACGATGAGCCCCGCGACGAGCCAGATGGCGAGCACGATCGCGATGCCGGGCAGGTTCCACGACTCACCCTGCTCGAGCACGACGAGCTCGTCGGGCAGGAAGGCGCTGCGCATGCCCTGCGCCATCCACTTCAGCGGAAACACCGCCGCCACGTTCTGCAACCACTCGGGCAGGTCGGTGAACCGCAAATAGACGCCCGAGATGAACTGCAGCACGAGCGCGATCGGAATCACGACCGCCGTCGCGCTCTTGCCGCTGCGGGGCACGGCACTCAGCGCGATGCCGAGAATGGCCGAGCAGAGCACTCCGAGCGAGAACACCCACGCGAAGGTCACCCAGCTCTCGGCGCTCTCGGGCAGCGGCACCTGAAACACCGTGAAGCCGAGCAGCAGCAGCACGCCGGCCTGCAAGAGCCCCGTCGTGAACGACTGGCCGAGCTTGCCGATGAAATAGCTCACCACCGGCAGCGGAGAACCCGCCAATCGCTTCAAAGTGCCATCGCTCTTCTCGACGGCGATATCGATGGCGAGATTCTGCAGACCGCTCAGCAGCACGCCCGCGGCCAGCATGGCGGGAAGAAAGAACCACGCCGCCGTGATCGTCTCGCCCGACGCCGTCTGCCCGAAACTCGATTCGCTAAACGACACCGAGAAAATGGTCAGCATCACCACCGGAAAGAGAAAGGTGAAGAATACGGTGTCGCCCTGGCGAAAATAGGCGCGCACTTCATAACCGATGCGCAAGAAGCCCAGCCGCAGGGCGCGGCCGACGCTCGATTCGGTGCGGCGTAGCCGCTCGGTGCTCATCGTCGCAGTCATCGTGCTGCCTCCATCTCGTTGAGGGCTTCAGCGCCCAGCTCGCTCGCATGCTCTCGACCGACGAGGTCGAGATAGACGTCTTCGAGGCTCGGGCGAATCACTTCGAGCCCCTCGGGCTCGCCGCCCAGGCGCGCCACCAGTTCGGCGACGAGCGCAGCGGGAGCCTCAGTGCGCTGCTCTCGTGCTGCGTCGTTCTCGCGCCAGCGCACGACAGGAACCCGGGCATCCGGACCCCCGAGCTCGTCGATCGGGGCGAGGTCGACCATGCGCCCCTGGGCGATGACGCCCGCCCGGTCGCCGAGCTGCGCCGCCTCGTCGAGGTAGTGCGTCGTGAGCAGGATGGTCGTGCCCTCGCTCTGCAGCGACCGGATCAGCTGCCAGAAGTTGCGGCGGGCCTCGGGGTCGAAGCCCGTCGTCGGCTCGTCGAGAAACAGCAGCTCGGGGCGGCCCACAATGCCGACGGCCACGTCGACGCGGCGCCGCTGACCGCCCGAGAGCGTGCGAATCAGCGCGCCCTCTTTGCCTTCGAGCCCGATCGCGGCGATCACCTCATCGACATCGCGGGGGTTCGGGTAGAGGGCGGCGAAGTGCCGAAGCTGCTCGGCGACGGTCACATTGCCGCTCTCGCCGCTCGACTGCAGCACGATGCCGAGCCGAGCCTTCCAGTCGAGCATCGCCTTCTCAGGGTCGACGCCGAGCACACGCACGTCGCCACTCGAGCGATCGCGGTAGCCCTCGAGAATCTCGATCGTGGTCGACTTGCCCGCACCATTCGGGCCGAGCAGGGCGAAGGTCTCGCCCCGGTGAATATCGAACGTGATGCCGTCGACAGCGGTGTAGGTGCCATAGGTCTTGCGCAGCTCGCGCACCTCGACGACGTTCTCGTGAGTTGTCATGAGTTCAGCATCGCGGGTGCACCGCCGCACCGAAACGGCCGCCCGGCTGAATTGCGCGTCAACCGACCGGTTGACCCCGGCCACGTCTCGCGCGTGTTCGCAACTCAGGCTGAGCATCCGTTGGTGATCGGTTATTCGGCCATCTGTGAAACGCCAGCCTGAATGGCGAACGGCACGGGCGATAAACTGTGGGGAAATTGCCGCATATCGAGGGGGAAATACCGTGAAGCGCATTACCACCGAACTTGTCGACGATCTCGACGGCACCGTGATCGCCCCGGGCGACGGCGGCACCGTCACGTTCGCGCTCGACGGCGCGAGCTATGAGATCGACCTGTCGCGCGGCAATCAGCAGACGCTGCGGGATGCCCTCGCACCGTTCATCGCGAAAGCACGCTCGACGGGCCGCCGCTCTGGGGCGGCACCGCGCAAGCGCTCGGCCGGCAACAGCGACACCGCCGCCGTGCGTGAGTGGGCGCAGCGCAACGGCTACACGGTCGGCGACCGCGGGCGCATACCTGCCGACGTGCGCGAGGCATACGCCGCCGCGCAGCGCTAGGCGGGCGGCCGCGCGGCGCCCCGGCCCTCGGCAGGGTGCCGGCTACGAGGCGATCGTGAACGTGATGTGGTGCAGAGAACCCACTCGGCCCGTGCCGGGGTCGATGTAGCGCAGGCCGATCGTGTGACTGCCGTCGGCCAACGCGGGGGTCAGGCGCACGAGAGGGTCGGCCTCGAGCGTATGGATGTTGCCCGTTGCGACCCCGTTGATGAGCACTTCGACACGCCAACCCGGCTCACCGGCGAGCTGCAGTGCCACGACCGTCGCGCCTCCTTGCGACGGCAGCACAGCGCCCTCGGCGGGCGCGGCGAACCACGGTCGCACGAAGTTCAACGGAGGCATCGGATCTGACTCGGGCGAGACGTTGCCCGCGCGGTCGACCTGTTGGGCGGTGATTGCCACGCCAGCATCTTCTCCAGGGTCGGGCAGAGGTGTCGACCACACGCCGTCACCATTGGCCGACACCTCGGCGACCGGCGCGCCCTCGATCAGTACCGTCACCGAGGCGCCCGGCTCGGCGAGGCCCGAGAGCTCAGGCAAGAAAACGAGGTCGGCGGGGAGCGCGTCGATGACGGGGGCGAGGGCGATGGTGTCGATGGCGAGTGTGATCGTGGTGGTTGATGAGTGGGTGCCAGCGCGGTCGATCTGGGTGAAGCCGAGGTTCCAGACACCATCGGGCAAGGGGTTCGACGGCGTGAGCTGCCAGTGGCCGCCAGTGCCGACTGTCGCCGAGACCGCACCACTGCCGGCGAACCAGGCGCTGACGCGGGCACCGGGTGTTCCGGTGCCGCTGAACACGGGTCGCGCCTCGTTCGTCAGGGTGCCGTCGGCGGGCCAGAGCACCACCGGCGGTAGCGGGGCGGGTCGTGGGGCGGCGATCGGAGCAGGCCGCGGTGGGGTCGTCGAGGGCTGCTCGGGCGCGTCGTCGTCGTCGGGTGCCGGCACCTCAGCCGGCCGCGCGGTGGAATCGGGTGGAGGAGCCACCACGGGCGCGGCGACATCGTCGACCGCAGCAGAATCTGGTGCCATCGAGAACGGCAACACAGGAATCGCGAAGGCTGAGGTGATGGCCATCGCGGCGAGTACCACAGACGCCACCGCGGCGGTGCGCTCGCTGATGCCCGATCGACGCCCCACTGCGGCCGCGTCAAGCGTCGTCGTGGCGTCACGTTCGCGCAGCGCGACGGCTGCGGCGGCTGCCCCGCCGATCGTGATCGGCAAGATGACACTCGCGAGCTTGCGGCCGAGGTCGTTGAGTTCATCGACCAGATCCGCGCAGTGAGCGCACGAGTCGAGGTGGCGGTCGAACCGCTCGAGCTTCGCACGCGAGAGCGAGCCCCGAACATACGAGCCCATGTGCGACGCGGCCCACTGGCACTCGCGCGAGCGCGTGACGTCTCCGACGTGCTCTTGCAACCACGCCTTCTTGAGCCCATCGCGCGCGCGATAGGCGAGAGCGGCGGCGCTGTTCGCACTGAGGCCCAGGTGCGGCGCGGCCTCGGCGGGCTCCATTCCCTCGATCTCGGTGTACCACAGCACCGTGCGCCACCGCTCGGGCAGGCGACGAAACGCCTGCATGACGACCATGCTCTCGAGCGCAGAGGTCTCGGGCTCGACGACGATCTCGTCGACGGCGTCGGGGTTGACGGTGTCGAGCGGAGGGGCCGACCGCCCCCACTCGAGCGCTACATTGCGCACCGTGCGATACAGGTAGGGGCGAAACCCCGCGCGGGGTCCGCCGTCGCGATGCAGTGCTCGCAGAATGCGCGCGAACGCCTCAGAGACGATGTCTTCTGGTTCGGCGATCGACTGAAACTGTCGAGCTGACGCGAGCCCGGCGTGCGCGTGCCTCCGCCACAGCTCGCCGTACGCCTCGGTGTCGCCGTCGCGCGCCCGTTCTGCCAGAGCATCGTCAGAGACGTCGTCGACCCGACCCCCCATGTTCTCGCCCCCCGCGTGCTTCAGCCTGTCGTCGCCAGCCTGAGCCGACGGACGCCCTTCAATACTGACACGCGACTTCAGGCCTGATTATGACGCCGAACGAGCAAAAAAGTCGGTGACGACCGAATCTCGAGAGTTCGCGTCATATCCGGGCGAGTTTCGCATGTAGGTAGGTGAGCGCATTCGTGTGCTCTCTGACTCCGCCATGCTCAACTGACGAGGACGCTCTCGATGCCAACCCCTGCTGCCCCGCTCGATTCTGCCCAGAAACACCACTCGAGGAGCGCCGTGCGTCGAGCCCTCTCGGCTGCTATCGCACTGCTGCTCGGAGTGGGCACCGCGCTTGCCGGAGCCAGTGCGGCTCACGCTGTCGCATCGACGACGGTGAGCATCCAAGCCTCGAATGCCACGACCCAGCCATCGGGGGCCACCTTCACCTACCAGATCAACATGGCGTGCGCGGGAGCCAATGACCCGAGCTGCAACGGCACGAGCATCGTGATTCCGCTCGACGCGACCTCGAACGGTGACCCGTGGGACATGACCGCGTGGGCGTTCGCCGTCACGGGGGGCCCCGCCGGTTTCGTGCAGAGCTGGTCGGTCGTGGCAGACGAGCTCGTCATCGTTCTCGCCGACACGATCGCCACCGGCACCTCGCAGAGCATCGTGCTCACGGTGACGCCGCCGAACCTCGTGACCCCAGACGGCACCAGCTGGTCGTTGCGCCCCACCATCATCACTGACGACCCCGACACCGACGGCAGCATCGCCCCTGCGGCCGCGGTCGGCACCGCGACGGCAACCGTGCCGCTCACCGCCGCCAAGACCAGCGATCGAACCTTCTATGCCGAAGGCGAGACGATCACCTACACCATCACGGCCACGTGCCCGTCGAGCAAGCCGCACGGTTCGCTCTACGCCTCGGCGATGACGATCGTCGACACGCTGCCCGAAGGCCTCGACTTCGCCGCGGCCTCGGGCGACGGAGTGTGGAACCCGGCAGAGCGCACCATCACCTGGACATACCCGACACCCGAAGCGGTGCCGACCGCGTGCGGCGGAACCGCCCCCGACGCCGCCTCGGCGACCCAGACCGTCACCGCGACGATGGGCGCGGTCGACGGCGAGCCCGTCACCCCCTACGACCAGGTGGTGAACACGGTGACGGTGACCGCGGTGCCGCTCGGCGGCGGTGACGAGTCGACGCGCGACGCGAGCCGCACCATCATCGCCCTCGGCGAGAACGACGACCCGATCACGGGCACGACCTCGCTGGGCAAGACCTCGAGCGCACCTCTGAACCGCTCAGACGATGCATCACCCGACTTCCGCGCCACGTACCCCGGCCGCTGGCTGCCCAACGGTGACAACAGTGCGCGCCCCGCATCGATGGGCGAGGGCAACCCCGCGAGCTACCGGTTGACCCCGCGCATTCAATACGAAGAGCACCGCTATGAGATCACCGACCCCGTGCCGTGCTTGAGCAACAAGACCGGAGTCGTCTATCGGCCCGTCGACACCGGCATCTGCGCCGAGCCCGCGTTCCACGTGCTCGGCGTTCGCATCGACTGGTCGGGCGCTGCGCCCGACGCCGCCTACGCGCCCCGCTTCATCGACACGAGCGGCGACGAGCATGCCATGGTGCTCGACACGACAGCAGCGCAGTGGTCGACCTGGACGATTCCGACGAGCTCACTCGGGCAGGTCGCCGTGGTCGTGATTCCCACCGACGCGAGCCAAGAGTGGCGCCGTGCTGACAACATTCGCATCGACGGCTTCGCCGACGACTCGCTGACCGACGGCGACGTGCTGCAGAACCAGGCGAGCATCGAGTGGTTCTTGCGTGACGGCGCCACTGCGGTACGCACGCAGAACTCGCCCAACGCCGACATCTTCATTCTCGACACCCCGCAGATCGGCATCGCGAAGTCGATGACGAACGTGGGTGGCGCGACGGGCACGCAGGCGCGCGTCGACCTCACGGCCACGCTGCTGACACCTGGTGTGCCCTCGGCAGCGTTCATCATCACCGACCTGCTGCCAGTGGGCTCACTGCTCGTCGACGACCCCGAGACCATCGGCATCGAGATTCGCCCCGCAGGCTCTCCTGCCGTCCAGATTGCGGCTAACGAGCTCGACGTCGACGTCATCGACGACGCAGTCGACGGCCAGCAGCTCGTGCGCATCACCGTGCGAGTCGATCAGTTGCCCGCACAAGCTGGGCGATTCACCTTCGTCGTCGATAGCTTCGTCGTGACGAAGCCGTCAGAACCGGGCATCTATCTGAACCGCGCGCAGTCGTTCTACGACAGTGCGACGCTCGCCGGTCAGTGCTTCGCCGGCGACTACCAGTCTGACGACCCCGACCTGCTTCGAGGAGACGAATCGACGACGCCCCGCCACTGCGAGGCGCACGCAGAGATGCGCACCGTCACGTCGACGAGCGGTCAGTTCGCGCTCACTAAGAACGTGCAGGGTGACCGCGATGATTCGCCGCAAGGGTTTCCGAACCTCGGTCATGTTGCTCTCGACGATGGCACTGCCGTCTTCGGCATCACGTGGACCAACACGGGCGCCCCGACCCTCAATGGGGTCGTGGTCTACGACGTGCTGCCGCACATCGGCGACACGGGCATCAGCGGCGACCAGGCGGGCGAGGCTCGCGGCAGCGAGTTCAGGCCCATCGTGAGTGCCCCGGTCGAGGCGCCCGACGGCGTGACGGTGTCGTACTCGGCCTCGCAGAACCCGTGTCGCGCAGAGGTCTATCCGGCGCAGGGTGCGTGCGACGACGACTGGAGCACCGACCCTGACGCGGTCGGCGGTCTCGAGAACGTGCATGCGCTGCGATACGTCTCGACTGAGAGCTACCAGACGGGTGAGGGGTTCAGTGTCTCGTTCTTCACCGCGATTCCGTCGATCGACAAAGACATGGTGGCGTGGAACACCGTCGCCGCCTTCGCTCAGACGACGGGAGGGCTCGCGCTGCTGCCCACCGAGTCGCCTCGAGTCGGCATCACTGGCTCAGACGAGCGCTTCTCGCTGCACAAGACCGTCGATCACGACGAGGCACGGCCGGGTGACACGCTCACCTACGAGATCACCGTGACCAATGTGGGCACCGTCGCGAGCGTCGCCACCACTGTCGACGACCAGTTGCCGAGCGGGCTCACGTTCGTCTCGGCCGACGGTGGCGGCACCTACGACCCCACGACGCGCGTCATCACGTGGCAGGTGCCCTCCCTCGACCGAGACGATTCGGTCGTCTTCACCGTGGTGGCCACCGTCAACGTCATTCAGGGCAGCGACGAACTCGTGAACCGGGCAACGCTCGTGAACCCCGCGGGCTACTCGCCGCCGATCGTCGAGAGCGCGTGCACCGACGACCCCCTCGTGGCGTGCGCGCCGACCGAGGTGCCGTACAACCCGGGCGAGCTCGGCAGCACCGGCCCGGCAGAGTGGCTGCCCTGGGCTGCCATCGCGGCAACCCTGCTCGCACTCGGGTTGGCACTGTTGCTCATGAGGCGGCTTGCCTCACGCCCGTGATCTGACTCCGCCCGGCGCCCTGCACCTGCCCCCTGCAGCAGTGCGCCGGGCGGCCCCCGTGGCGCCGGCCGCGCCGAGACTCAGGCGAAGATCGCCTGCAGCCGCTGGATGCCCTCGAGCAGGTCGTCGTCGCCGAGCGCATAGCTGAAGCGCAGATAGCCGCTCGGGCCGAACGCCTCACCGGGCACGGCCGCCACTTCGGCGTGCTCGAGAATGAGGTCGGCGAGCTCGAGTGAGGTCGTGGGCGTCACGCCCTTCCACTCTCGGTGCAGCAGCCCGGTGACGTCGGGGTAGACGTAGAACGCTCCCGTGGGTGTGGGCGTCACCATGCCGGCGATGCGGTTGAGCTCGGCGACGGCCACGCGACGCCGCCGATCGAAGGCCGCTCTCATCAGCTCGACGGCATCCTGCGGCCCGGTCAGGGCGGCGAGCGCCGCGCGCTGCGACACGTTGGCGACGTTGCTCGACAGGTGAGACTGCAGGTTCGAGGCGGCAGCGATGACGTCGGCCGGGCCGACCATCCACCCCACGCGCCAGCCCGTCATCGCATACGTCTTGGCGACGCCGTTGACCAAGATGCACTGCTCGGCCAGCTCGGGCACCGCCTCGACGATCGACACCGCGCGCTCGCCGTCGTAGGTGAGCGACTGGTAGATCTCGTCGGTGATGACCCAGATGCCGTGCTCGAGCGCCCACTCGCCGATCGCGCGCGTCTGCTCGGCGCTGTAGACCGAGCCGGTCGGGTTCGAGGGGCTCACGAAGAGCAGCATCTTTGTGCGCGGGGTGCGGGTCGCTTCGAGCTGCTCGACGGTCACGAGGTAGTTCTGGTCGGCGCCGGCGAACACCTCGACCGGCACCCCTCCGGCCAGCCTCACGACTTCGGGATACGTCGTCCAGTACGGGGCGGGCAGCAGCACCTCGTCGCCCTCGTCGACGATCGTCGCGAACGACTGGAACACCGCCTGCTTGCCGCCGTTGGTGATGATGACGCGGCTCGCCGGGACGTCGAGCCCGCTGTCGCGTTTCGTCTTCTCGGCGACGGCCTCGCGCAGCTCGGGCAGGCCGGCGGCGGGTGTGTAGCGGTGGTTGCGGGGGTCGTGGGCCGCGGCCGCGGCCGCTTCGACGATGTGCTCGGGGGTGGCGAAGTCGGGTTCGCCCGCCGCGTAGCTGATGACGGGGCGCCCGGCAGCCTTCAACGCCTTCGCCTTCGCGTCGACCTTCAACGTCGCCGATTCGCTGATGGCGGCGATGCGGCGGGCGATGCGTGCAGAGTCGGCGGTCACGCTCTCAACTCTAGAGCGCGCGGGGTGACGAGCACAGAACGAGCGAGTGGATGCTCGACTCTCGATTTGCAGAGCATCCGGTGTCGCCTACACTGGAGACCGGTAGTTGATCTCTGCCATGCTTCGGCATGCCCGCGATCGGCACCTCACCGCAGAGGGCGGTGGCTCAATTGGTAGAGCAGCGGTCTCCAAAACCGCAGGTTGCAGGTTCGAGTCCTGTCCGCCCTGCACAGTCGCTGGCTCGGCGCTCACTCTCGCAGTTCGAGAGCGAGCGCCGAGAACGGCGGTGTGCACCACCCACCCGAACCACCCAGTGCGAGCGACGAAGGTAGAGCAACACGTGAGCAGTGTGATCGACGACCAGGGCGGCGAAGACGTCGTCGCCAAGGCGAAGCGTGATCGCGCCGAGAAGCGCGGACCCTTCGGTCGTTTCGCCCTGTTCATTCGCCAGGTGCTCAACGAGCTCAGCAAGGTGGTCACCCCCACCCGGCGCGAGCTCATCACCTACTCGCTCGTCGTGCTGGTCTTCGTGATCATCATGATGGCGATCGTCTCGGGCCTCGACATCGTGTTCGGCTGGGTCGTGTCGTTCGTCTTCGGCGACGGGTCGGCGTTGCTCGGCCAGTAGGCCGCACACCGAACCTCACGCCCCGCATTGCAACGAAAAGAGAGATAGTGACTGAGAAGCTGCCCAGCGACCTCGACCTCGCGACTGCCGCAGAGCAGTCGTCTGAAGAAGACGAGGCGCAAGAGGGCAACGTGCTCGACGCCGAACTGCACTCGGCAGACGCTGCCGAGCACCGCGCGATGCACGTCGTCGACGAGAACGCCGAGCCCGACCTCGAAGGCCTGCTCGACGCGCTCGAAGCGGCCGTCGACCCTGAGGCCGACGCCGTCGTCGACGACGCCCTCGACATCGACTCTGCCGACGAGGCCGAGGCCGCCGCCGAGGCGACGCACGACGAGTCGGGCGACGACGACGAGGCAGAGGTCGACGTCGACCCCTACGAAGAGTTCAAGCTCGAACTGCGCATGAAGGCCGGCAAGTGGTACGTCGTGCACTCGTACGCCGGCTTCGAGAAGCGCGTCAAGCAGAACATCGAGAACCGCAAGGTCTCGATGAACATGGAAGACAGCATCTTCGAGGTGCAGGTTCCGATGGAAGACGTCGTCGAGATCAAGAACGGGCAGCGCAAGCTCGTCACCCGCGTGCGGATTCCGAGCTACGTGCTCGTGCGCATGGACCTCAACGAAGACAGCTGGTCGGTCGTGCGCCACACTCCCGGAGTGACGGGCTTCGTGGGCAACGCCCACAACCCGACCCCGCTGCGGTTCGACGAGGCGTTTCAGATGCTGAAGTCGACCGTGCAGATCGCCGAGGCTCCGGCCAAGGCGGGCGCCGCGAAGGGCAGCGGGCTCACCGCTCGCGTCATTCCGGCCGAGATCGACTTCGAGGTCGGCGAGACCATCACCATCAAAGAGGGCTCGTTCGCCGGCCTGCCCGGAACGATCAACGAAATCAAGCCCGAGAGCGGCAAGCTCATCGTGCTCGTCTCGCTCTTCGAGCGCGAGACCCCGGTCGAGCTCAGCTTCGACCAGGTCACCAAGCTGTAACACCAGAGATCACCGCGGCGTGCACAGGGCACGCAGGCGGGAGCGCAGCATCCACCTGGATGCTGCTCGACACGAAAGAAGAAGAATATGGCACCGAAGAAGAAGGTCACGGGTCTGATCAAGCTGCAGATTCAGGCCGGCGCCGCCAACCCTGCCCCGCCCATCGGGCCGGCGCTCGGTCAGCACGGCGTCAACATCATGGAGTTCTGCAAGGCGTACAACGCCGCGACCGAGTCGCAGCGCGGCAACGTCATTCCGGTCGAGATCACCGTGTACGAAGACCGTTCGTTCACGTTCATCTTGAAGACTCCGCCCGCCGCCGAGCTCATCAAGAAGGCTGCCGGAGTGCAGAAGGGGTCGTCGACCCCGCACACCGTCAAGGTCGCCAAGCTCACCAAAGAGCAGGTGCGCAGCATCGCCGAGGCCAAGCAGGTCGACCTCAACGCCAACGACATCGAGGCGGCCGAGAAGATCATCGCGGGCACGGCGCGGAGCATGGGCATCACTGTCGAATAGCGACATGTCGCTATTCGACCAGTGATGGCGTGACAGCAACTCGTCACCACGGGTCGTGGGCGTCGACATCGAGCGCGACTGCGCCCGCTCACTGGGCGCCCAACAACAGAACACACACACAGCGGGAGAGCCAGCCAGGCTCGTCAACCGCGAACTCACTACTAGGAGACACAACATGGCACAGAAGTCGAAGGCCTACCGGGCCGCGGCCGAGAAGATCGAGCCCGGCAAGTACTACACCCCCGACGAGGCGGTGGCGGTGGCGAAAGAGACCGGCTCGAAGAACACCAATTCGACCGTCGAGGTCGCGCTGAAGCTCGGCGTCGACCCCCGCAAGGCAGACCAGATGGTGCGCGGCACCGTCAACCTGCCGCACGGCACGGGCAAGACTGCCCGCGTCATCGTGTTCGCGACCGGCCCCGCGGCCGAGGCAGCGATCGCCGCCGGAGCCGACGAGGTCGGCGGCGCCGAACTCATCGAGAAGGTCGCGGGCGGCTACACCGCGTTCGACTCGGCAGTCTCGACCCCCGAGCTCATGGGCCAGGTCGGGCGACTCGGCAAGGTGCTGGGCCCCCGCGGCCTCATGCCCAACCCGAAGACCGGCACCGTCACCCCCGACGTCGCCAAGGCTGTCACCGACATCAAGGGCGGCAAGATCGAGTTTCGCGTCGACAAGCACGCCAACGTGCACTTCATCGTCGGCAAGACGGCGTTCACGCAAGAGCAGCTGAGCGAGAACCTCAAGGCGGCGCTTGACGAGGTCATGCGGCTCAAGCCGTCGAGCTCGAAGGGTCGCTACCTGCAGAAGGGTTCGGTGTCGACGACGTTCGGCCCCGGCATTCCGCTCGACGTCAACGTCATCTAGTTCACGGGTTTCACCGTGGAGGGCCCCGCTTCGGCGGGGCCTTCTGCGTTGTGTGATGAGGGCAGAATGGGGGGATGCTCGACGAGACGTTCGCGGTGCGGCCTGCCGCGCAGGGTGAGGCCGGGGTGCTGCACGCCCTCGCTGCGCTGACGTTTCCGCTCGCGTGCCCGCCGTCGACGACCGAGTCGGCGAAGGCCGCGTTCATCGAGCAGCACTTGAGCCGCGCAGCCTTCGGGTCGTACCTCGCCGACCCGCAGCGCCTCGTGCTCGTCGCCGAGCGACGAGCCGAGTCGAGCCCGGGCGGCACCGAGCCCACGAGCCTCATCGGCTACGCGATGCTCGTGCACGGCGAGCCGAGCGACCCCGACGTCGCCCGCGCCGTGCAGGGCCGCCCCACGGCTGAGCTGAGCAAGCTCTACGTGCATCCGGCTCAGCACGGCGGCGGTGTCGCCTCGGCGCTCGTCGAGCACGCGCTGCAGTCTGCGGCCGTGCAGGGTGCGGTGAGCGTGTGGCTCGGCGTGAACATCCACAATGCACGGGCCAACCGGTTCTACGAGAAGGCGGGTTTCGACGTCGTCGGCCGCAAGGGCTTTCTCGTCGGCGAGGTCATCGAGGACGACTTCGTGCGCGAGCGCCTGCTCGAGTGAGCGGCGCTACTCGCGGGCGACCTCGATGGCGATCTTGCCGCGCGTGCGGCCCTCGTCGATGAACCGGTGGGCGTCGGCGACCTGGTCGAGCGCAAACACCCGGTCGACGTGCACGCGCAGGTCGCCAGCGTCGATCATGCGCGTGAGCACGGCCAGTGTCGCGCCGCTCGGCGAGAGCTTGTACGAGGTGGCGCGCACTCCGGCGGCGGCGGCTTCGTCGTGCATGGTCGGCCAACTGCCGGTCGGGGCGTTGACGATGAGCCCGCCGGGGCGCAGGGTGCGCAGCGACCGTGTGGCGGTGTCGTCGTGCACATTGCCGATGAGGTCGATCACGACATCGTGGTCGCTCACCTCGTCGTCGAACCGTGTGGCGGTGTAGTCGATGACGCGCGCGGCGCCGAGCTCGCGCACGAACGAGACGTTGCGGGTCGAGCACGTCGCCGTGACGGTCGCCCCGAAGTAGGCGGCGAGCTGCACCGCGAAGTGGCCGACCCCGCCGGCCCCAGCATGGATGAGCATGCGCTGGCCCTCGTGGGCGCGGGCGACGTCGACCACCATGCCCCAGGCGGTGAGGGCGGCGAGCGGCACGCAGGCGGCTTCGGTGAAGCTCAGGCTCGCAGGCTTGGGCGCGAGAAACATCTCGGGCACTGAGGCGAACTCGGCGTGCGTGCCGTCGTAGCGCGGCACGAGCGTCATGCCGTAGACGGCTCGACCGGGCTGCAGCGCGTGCGCCTCGTACGGCGCTTCTTCGATGATGCCGGCCAGATCGTGCCCGAGCACGACCGGGTATGACCGGATGGCCGCCGCGGCCCCCCGCCCCGCCCGAGTCTTCGCATCGATCGGGTTCATGCTCGAGGCGAGCACGCGCACGAGTGCTTCGGCTCCCGCCCGAACCGGACGCGGCCAGTCGGCCGATTCGATCACTTCGGGCCCCCCGGCCCCTGTTGCCACCATCGCGCGCATCGTCGTCATCGCGGGCTCCTCCCTGCTGCGTCTAGTGAACACGACGCGATGGTCGATCGTGTTAACGCGGCGTCACGGTGGCGAGAAGAGGTGGGAGCAATAGCATTGCTCTCACCGCCCTCATCGCTGAAAGGCCGACTCATGACTGCTGTGTTCGTGGTGCTGCGCATCGTGGCCGTCCTCGCCATCGGCGCGGCCGTCGTCGGTCAGATCGTCACCTCGCTCGCCTTCTGGCAGTCGCAGGGGCTCACCGACATAGGCTTCAGGTTGACGAACTTCTTCAGTTTCTTCACGATCGAGTCGAACGTCGCCGCGACCGTGGTGCTCGTGATGGCCGTGGGGCTCACGCTCATGAAGCAGAGTCCGATGTGGTTCTCGGTGCTGCGAGCCGTCGTCACGACGTTCATGGTCACGACGGGCATCGTCTACAACCTGCTGCTGCGCGGCATCGAGCTGCCGCAGGGGGCGACCCTCGAGTGGTCGAATGAGATCTTGCATCTGTGGGGGCCGCTCTATGTGCTCGCCGACTGGATCTTCGCCCCCGGGCGGCACCGCCTCGAGTGGAAGCACATCGGCACGATCATCGCCTTCCCCATGGTGTGGGCCGTCTACACGCTCGTGCGGGGGCCGTTGACGTTCGATTCGGTCACGGGTGGCGCGTGGTACCCCTACCCGTTCTTGAACCCCGATCTCTCGGCCAACGGCTACTTGTCTGTGGCGTTCTACGTCATTCTGATCGCTGCCGTCATCGGGTTGACGGGGGCAGGCGTCATTCGCCTCTCGCGCACGAGCGTCGGGCAACGGGGCGCCAGGAGCGAATAGATCATACCTATGTTGAAGGGCGCACCGACCGCGCCTAGAGTGGTGCAGGCCACCATCGACCACCTCTGAGGAGCACTGCTGTGACCCGTCCCCCTGTCTCTGTGCAGTTGTACACCGTGCGCGACGCACTCGCGGCCGACCCCGAAGCGACGCTCGCGCGATTGGCTGAGATCGGGTTCACCGCCGTCGAGCCGTTCGGGCTCACCGACGCCGTCGACAGCCTCGAGCCGGCCCTGCGCGCTGCCTCGCTCACGGCACCCACGAGCCACGTCAGCCTGCTCGATGGCCGCCACGACGAGGCCTTCGCGGCGGCGAAGCGGCTCGGAGTCGAGACGCTCATCGACCCCTACGTGCGCGACGAGGCCTGGAGCACCCGCGAGGCGATCGCCGAGACCGCTCGCGCACTCACCGACGTGGCCCGCGCCGCCGCCGACCACGGTCTACGCGTCGGCTACCACAATCACTGGTGGGAGCTCGAGCAGCGCATCGACGGCACGCCGGCGCTCGAAGTGTTCGCCGACCTCGTCGGCGACGAGGTCGTGCTCGAGGTCGACACCTACTGGAGCGCGGTCGGGGGCGTCGACCCCGTGGCGCTGCTCAGTCGACTCGGTGAGCGCGTCGTCGCCATCCACGTCAAAGACGGCCCCGCCACGATGGAGACGAGCGCCCAGCAACCGGCCGGTCAGGGAGTCATGGCCATCGCCGAGGTGCTCGCTGCGGCACCGACGGCTCGCCCCGTGATCGAATTCGACGCATACGCCGGCGACATCTTCGACGGCATCGCCGCGAGCGTCGCCTACGTGCGCACCCTCGGAGTGCAGTGATGTCGGGCCCCGTCGGCGTCGGCGTCATCGGCGCAGGCGTCATCAGCAACCAGTACCTCGAGAACCTCGTCACCGCCGCTGACCTCGCCGTGCTCATGGTCGCCGACCTCGACCCGGCGCGGGCCGCAGCCCAGGCCGCCGCCTACGGTGTGCCCTCGAGCGGCACGGTGAGCGAGCTACTCGCGCGCGACGACATCGAGATCGTCGTCAACCTGACGATTCCTGCCGCCCACGTGCCGGTGGCGCTCGACGCCCTGGCCGCCGGCAAGCACGTCTGGAGCGAGAAGCCCTTCGCGCTCGACCTCGAGAGCGGGCAGGCCCTGCTCGATGAGGCGCATCGGGTGGGCCTGCGCGTGGCGTGCGCCCCCGACACCGTGCTCGGCGCGGGCGTGCAGACCGGCCGGCGGCTGCTCGAGTCTGGCGCGATCGGCACGCCGCTGACGGCGTTCACGGCCTTCCAGGTGTCTGGCCCCGAGGCTTGGCACCCCAACCCCGACTTTCTGTATGCACGCGGTGCAGGGCCGCTGTTCGACATGGGCCCGTACTACCTCTCGACCCTCGTGCAGCTTTTAGGCCCCGCGGCGCGGGTCGCCGCCCGCGGGTCGCAAGCGCGAGCATCCCGCATCATCGCCTCGGGGCCGCGCCAGGGCGAGTCGTTTGCCGTCGAAGTGCCCACTCATGTGTCGGCGCTCATCGACTTCGAAGGCGGCGCCACCGCGCAGAGCACCTTCAGCTTTCAGTCGAGCCGACCCCGCGTGGGCGTCGTCGAGATCGCCGGAACCGAAGGCACCCTGAGCCTGCCCGACCCGAACATGTTCGACGGCGAGCTGCGCATCTGGCGCGACGGCATGTTCGACGAGTCTGAGGCCGAAGTGGTGCCCGCCACCGGCTCGACGTTCTCGCGCGGTGCCGGGGTTGTCGAACTGGCCCGCGCCATCCGCGCCGGGCGGCCCGAGCGGGCTTCGGGCGAATTCGCCTTCCACGTGCTCGACATCATGGTGTCGACGCAGCTGTCGGCCGAGACCGATGGCGCCGCCGTCGACATCACCAGTACGGTGCCGATACCGCCCGCGCTGCCCGAGACCTGGAACCCGACCGAGCAGACGCTGTAGGAAGCCATCATGACCGATTCGACCCTGGGTGTCGCCTTCATCGGCGGCGGATTCATGGCCGATGTGCACAGCCGAGCAGCCCGCGCTGCCGGCGCGCGCATCATCGGCGTGACGAGCTCGACCGCCGAACGCTCGCGCGCGGCCGCCGAGCGCATCGGCGCCGACCGCGCCTTCGATGACGTGGATGCTCTGCTCGCCGACGCGAGCGTCGACGTCGTGCACATCGTCACGCCGAACGCCACCCACCACGACTTGACCGTGCGTGCCATCGCCGCTGGCAAGCACGTCGTCACCGAGAAGCCGCTCGCGACCACCGTCGACGACGCGGTCGACCTCGAGCAGCGGGCGACGGCGGCGGGCGTCGTGGCGACCGTGCCCTTCGTCTACCGCTTTCACCCCATGGTGCGCGAGGCGCGTGCGCGCATCGCGACGGGGCAGGTCGGGCGGCTGTTCAGCGTGCAGGGGGCCTACCTGCAAGACTGGCTGCTCGCGGCCGACGACGACAACTGGCGCGTCTCGACCGACGCGGGCGGCGAGTCGCGTGCGTTCGCCGACATCGGGTCGCACGTCTGCGACCTGCTCGAGTTCGTCACGGGCGAGCGACTCGCCCGCCTGCAGGCGGTGACCAGCACGGTGTTCGCCGAGCGGGCATCGACGGGGCCGGTCAGCACCGAAGACCTCGTCGGCGTGCTCGCCCAGACGTCGAGCGGTGCCGTCGTCAGCCTGCTCGTGTCGCAAGTGGCGCCCGGGCGCAAGAACGCTCTCATGCTCGAAGTGCACGGTGCGGCAGAGTCGTTGCGGTTCGAGCAAGAGCGGCCCGAAGAGCTCTGGGTCGGCTCGCGCACGGGCAGTCGCGCGCACCTGCGCAACAATGACGAGCTGCACGCCGATGCTGCGCGCCTCGCCGTGCTGCCGCCCGGGCATCCGCTCGGCTACCAGGATGCCTTCACGGCGTTCGCCGCCGACACCTATGCGGCGGTGCGCGGAGTCGCGCCCGGCGGCCTGCCGGTCTTCGCCGACGGCGTGCGTGCCGCCCGCATCACCGACGCTGTTCTCACCTCGGCCCGCACCGGCGGCTGGGTCGACCTCTAAACCCCGCACCTCGACGAAGGAGTCATCATGGCCACGCACCCCGTCACCCTGTTCACCGGCCAGTGGGCCGACCTGACGCTCGAAGAGGTCGCGAAGCTCGCGAGCGAGTGGGGCTACGACGGCCTCGAGATCGCAGCCTCGGGCGAGCACCTCGACGTGCAGCGCGCAGTCGAAGACGACGCCTACCTGCAGGGCCGCCTCGACATTCTCGAGAAGCACAACCTGAAGGTCTACGCCATCTCGCACCACCTGGCGGGGCAGGCGGTCTGCGACGACCCGATCGACTTCAGGCACCAGGCGATTCTGTCGAGCCGCGTGTGGGGCGACGGCGACGCCGAGGGGGTGCGGCAGCGCGCCGCCACCGAGCTGCAGTTCGCGGCGCGCGCGGCGCGGCGGCTCGGAGTCGACACGGTCGTGGGCTTCACCGGATCGAGCATCTGGCCGTACGTCGCGATGTTCCCGCCCGTGCCGGCGAGCGTGATCGACGGCGGCTATGACGACTTCGCTCGACGCTGGAACCCGATTCTCGACGTGTTCGACAGCGAGGGCGTGCGCTTCGCCCACGAAGTGCACCCCGGCGAGATCGCCTACGACTACTGGACGAGCGTGCGCACGCTCGAGGCGATCGACCACCGCGAGGCGTTCGGCTTCAACTGGGACCCGTCGCACATGATGTGGCAGAACATCGACCCGGTGGGCTTCATCGTCGACTTCGCCGACCGCATCTACCACGTCGACTGCAAAGACACGCGCGTGCGGCCGCAGTACGGCCGCGCCGGCGTCATGGGGTCGCACCTGTCGTGGGGCGACCCGAAGCGCGGTTGGGACTTCGTCTCGACCGGCCACGGCGACGTGCCGTGGGAAGACTCGTTTCGTGCATTGAAGTCGATCGGCTACGCCGGCCCCATCTCGATCGAGTGGGAAGACGCGGGCATGAGCAGGCTGCACGGCGCCGCCGAGGCGGTGCAGTTCGTGCGGTCGCTGCTCTGGGATCTGCCCGAGCAGTCGTTCGACGCCGCGTTCTCGAACCAGGACTAGTGCGACCGGCCGAGCCGGTCGGGGTACAAAAAGTGAAACAGTGAGTCCCCCATAGTGGGGACCGAAACACCCCCGGAGGGGGGACTGCGAGCACTGTTCGCTTAACGCACACTGGTTGCAGGGGGACAACCCGTGTCCCCCACAGTGCCGACATCGACACCCGAAGCCGATGCCCGCCTGACACGTTCGAAGAAAGCTGGTGAGACCGATGATCTCTCTTCCCCTGGTGCTGATCCTCTCGCTCATCGGCTTCTTCGCACTCATCGCCGGCGTTGCCGGAACGGGGCGCAAGCCCCGCGGCGCGCACCGCGCCTGAGCCACTTCCTCCGGCTCCCCGAGCCCCGGCCACCTACCCCTCGTGGCCGGGGCTCGCGGCATGCTGCAGCCATCACGGGCATGGCAGGCTCCTAGGTGACTCATAGGGTGGTGAGGCTGACTAGAACGATGGCCCACGACGAGCTTCCTGAGACTCCCCGCCTGACGCGCCCAGACGGTTCGCCGGTTCGAGCACTCGTCGTCGACGACGAACCGTCGCTCGCCGACCTCGTCTCGATGGCGCTGAAATATGAGGGGTGGGATGTGCGTACCGCCCTGACCGGACAGCAGGCCCTGCAGCACGGCCGCGAGTTCGCTCCAGACGTGGTCGTGCTCGACATCATGCTTCCTGACCTCGACGGCTTGGAGGTGCTGCGCAGACTGCGCGCCGACGGCGCCGATGTTCCCGTGCTCTTCCTCACCGCGAAAGACTCCGTCGACGATCGAGTCGTCGGGCTGACCGCGGGCGGCGACGACTACGTCACCAAGCCGTTCAGCCTCGAAGAGCTCGTGGCCAGGCTGCGCGGACTCATCCGCCGCAGCGCGCTCGTCGTCAGCGAACGGGCAGACCCCGAGATTCGCGTGGGCGACCTCGTGCTCAACGAAGAGAGCTACGAGGTTCAGCGGGGCGACACGCAGATCGAGTTGACCGCCACCGAGTTCGAGCTGCTGCGCTACCTCATGCGCAACCCGCGACGCGTGCTCAGCAAGGCGCAGATTCTCGACCGGGTATGGAGCTACGACTTCGGCGGCCGCTCGAGCATCGTCGAGATCTACATCTCGTATCTGCGCAAGAAGATCGACACGCTCGGCCCGCCCATGATCCACACCGTGCGCGGGGTCGGCTACCTGATCAAGCCGGTCAACTGATGGTCGGCGGCTGGTCGCTGCGCCAGCGGCTGGTCGCAGGAATTCTGGCGCTGCTGCTCATCGCCACGCTCGCGATCGGCGTGCTCAGCGTCTACTTCGTGCGTGCCAGCCTGCTCGCGCAGCTCGACGACGAACTGCGCATCACGACGAGCCGCATCGAGCGCATCTCGGCACCGGGCCGCGGCCCGGCGTCGAGCTTCGACGGGCCCGGGCTGCCGCTCGGCTCGCTCATCGGCGTGGTGCAGGCCGACGGCAGCGCCGTGGCTGCCTACCTCGATGATGACGCCGTCGTGCGCGAGCTCACGCCGCTGCAGGTGAGAGTGCTCGCCGCCCGCGCGCTCGGGCACCCCGACACGGTGCGGTTGCCCGCCGGTCTCGGCGAGTTTCGGGTGCTCGCGACGCCGACGGCCGCCGACGCCGTGCTCATCGTGGGCATCTCGACCAAAGACGTGTCGATCACGGTGGCGCGGCTCGGTGCGGTGATCGCCGCCGTGCTCGCCGGCATTCTCATCGGCGCGGCCGTGCTGGGCCGCGAAGTCGTACGCCTCGGCCTGCGCCCGCTCACCCGGGTGCGCGAGGCGGCCACCGCCGTGACGACGCTGCCCCTCGATCGAGGCGCGGTCGCTCTGGCCGAGAGGCTGCCCCAGCTCGACACCGACCCGACCACCGAGGTGGGGCAGTTGGGCGCAGCGTTCACGCGCATGCTCGACCACGTGCAGCAGGCGTTCGACTCTCGACAGGCGAGCGAGCAGAAGGTGCGCCAGTTCGTCGCCGATGCCAGCCACGAACTGCGCACGCCGCTCGCCGCGATTCGCGGATACAGCGAGCTCACCCGCCGCAGCGGGCACGAGCTGCCCGACGACATTCGTCACGCCCTCGCTCGCATCGAGTCTGAGTCGGTGCGCATGTCAGAACTCGTCGACGACCTGCTGCTGCTCGCGCGACTCGACGAGGGGCGCGAGCTTCGACACGACCCCGTCGATCTCGCGAGCGTCGTCGCCGATGCCGTCGCAGATGCCCGCGCCACGTCGCCCGCCCATGAGTGGGTCGAGCGGCTGCCGTCGCACCCCGTCATCGTGCAGGGCGATCAGCATCGCCTGCATCAGGTCATCGCGAACCTGCTGGCGAACGCGCGCATCCACACGCCCGAGGGCACTCGCGTCACGGCGGCGCTCGGCGTGCTCGACGGTCGGGCCATCGTCACCGTCGTCGACACCGGGCCGGGAATACCCCCCGATATTCAGCCCGTGCTCTTCGAGCGCTTCGCCCGCGCCGACACGTCGCGATCGCGCGCCACCGGGTCGACGGGCCTCGGCCTCGCGATCGTCGCGGCGGTGGTGCAGGCGCACGATGGCGAGGTGAGCTTCTCGTCGCAGCCAGGCGAGACCGTATTCCGCGTCAGCGTGCCGCTCGCCGCCACCGAATCAGACGACGCGACCGAGACCGCCTAGGCTCGGGCCATGCGTGTAGCCGTCACCGGTTCGGCCGGAAAACTCGGGCAGGCCGTCGTCACCCACCTGGTCGAGGCCGGGCACTCCGTGACCGGTCTCGACGCCGTCGGCGCCCCCGGTGAGGAATTCGTGCGGGTCGACCTCACCGACGCGGGCCAGGTCTTCGACGCCCTCGCGGGGGTCGAAGAACGTCACGACGGCCTCGACGCGATCGTGCACCTGGCGGCGACACCCGCGCCGGGCATCCGCCCCGATACGGTGCTGCTGCACGAGAACCTGTCGATGACGATCGCGGTGTTCCAGGCCGCCCGTCGGGCGGGCATCAGCCGCATCGTGCACGCGTCGAGCGAGACGCTGCTCGGCCTGCCGCTCACCGAGCCGCCGCCCTCGGCACCGATCGACGAGAGCCAGCCGACCCGACCCAACTTCATGTACGCGATCGGCAAGCACCTCGAAGAAGAGTTCGGCAGAAAGCTGTGCCGCATCACGCCATCGCTCTCGATCACGGGGCTGCGCTTCAGCAACGTCATGGCCACCGACGACTATGCCGAGTTCGAGTCGTGGCAAGACGACGCCTCGGTGCGCCGCTGGAACCTCTGGGGGTACATCGACCGCCGCGACGGCGCCCACGCGGTCGAGCGCGCGCTCACGGTGCGCGGGCCAGGGTACGAGACCTACATCATCGCGGCCGCCGACACGGTCATGCGGCGCGATTCGGCGGCGCTGATGGCGGAGGAGTTCGCGGAAGTTCCGCTCTCGCGCCCCGTCACCGGCCGCGAGACCCTGCTCTCGATCGACGCCGCTCGGCGAGACCTCGGGTACGCTCCGAGCCACTCGTGGCTCGACCACGTATAGCCGGCGCTCGTTCGCTTTGCGGTGCGTGCTCGCCGTACCGTATGCTGGCCTCTTGCCATAGACCGCCGGTTATCGGCGTGCCTGCTCGAGCACCTCGTGTGCGAGCGGCGCATGACGATCGAAGGTTCGCAGGCTTCTCACGAAGCTGGCGACGGCCCGCGCAGGTGCAATGAACTGAAGCCGTGCATTCCGAGTTCTGAATCGGGTGCGCGAAGAGGCTCGTGCGCATGCGCAGGGGCCTTTCGTCATGTGTGCCGGGTGGTCATGGCAAGACCAACCCCAACAAGAGGAGCACCATGGCGAACAAGGAAGCAACGGTCGCCGAGCTGACAGAACTTTTCTCCAGCTCGACCGCCGTACTGCTCACCGAGTACCGCGGTCTCACGGTGGCGCAGCTCAAGCAGCTGCGCGGCAGCATTCGTGACGACGCGTCGTACGCCGTGGTGAAGAACACGCTGACCAAGATCGCGGCGAACCAGGCAGGCATCGACTCACTCGATGACATGCTCGCTGGCCCGTCTGCGATCGCGTTCGTGCACGGAGACCCCGTGAACGTCGCCAAGGCTCTGCGTGACTTCGCCAAGGCGAACCCCAACCTCGTGGTGAAGGGCGGCTACCTCGACGGCAAGCCTCTCGACGCCTCCGAGGTCAGCAAGCTCGCCGAGCTCGAGAGCCGTGAAGTGGTGCTGGCCAAGCTGGCCGGCGCCGTCAAGGCTTCGCTGTTCGGTGCCGCGTACATGTTCAACGCGCCGCTGGCTCAGGCCGCCCGCGCGGTCGACGCCCTGCGGCAGAAGCAAGAGTCCGGCAGCTGACGCTGACCGGTTGACGACACACCACACCCACCGAAGCAAGAAGGAGAAATCATGGCCAAGCTCAGCACTGACGACCTCATCGAGGCGTTCAAAGAGCTGTCGCTCATCGAGCTCAGCGAGTTCGTGAAGAAGTTCGAAGAGGTCTTCGAGGTCACCGCCGCGGCCCCCGTCGCCGTGGCCGCAGCGGGCCCCGCCGGTGGCGGAGCCGCCGCTGAAGAGGTTGAGGAGAAGGACTCGTTCGACGTCGTTCTCGAGGCCGCTGGTGACAAGAAGATCCAGGTCATCAAGGAGGTGCGCGCCCTCACCAGCCTCGGCCTCGGTGAGGCGAAGGCTCTCGTTGACGGCGCCCCCGGTGTCGTGCTCGAGGGTGCGAACAAGGAGGCCGCCGAGAAGGCCAAGGCTCAGCTCGAAGAGGCTGGCGCCACCGTCACCCTCAAGTAGTCGACGCCCCGAAGGGGGCTTCAGCTGCGACCTTGCAGTGCCCGGTTCCGCGAGAGCGGCGCCGGGCACTGCTGCGTTGCGGGGCGAACCGGGGGCGGTCAGGCGTCGCGACGGGCTGCCGTCGAGGTGCGCACGATGAGCTGGGTTGGCAAGACCACGTGCTCGTCGGGCACCGAGGCATCGGCGTGCTCGATCTGCGAGATGAGAAACTCGACGGCACGGTCGCCCTGCGAGCCGGGTCGTTGCGCGAGGGTCGTCAGGCCGAACATCTCGGCCATGGGGTGGTCGTCGATGCCGATGATCGACAGCTCTTGGGGAATGCTGATGCCGAGCTGCCGAGCCGCGATCATGATGCCGATGGCGATCTCATCGCAGCCGGCGAAGATCGCCGTCGGGCGGGTGCGCGGGTCGCCGAGCAGCGAGAGGCCCACCGAGTAGCCGCCCGGAATCGAGAAGTCAGCTTCTCTGAACGCCCCGTCGGTCGAGATCGCCGCGTCGGCGAGCGCGTGGCAGAAGCCCGTGTAGCGCTGCGAGTGCACACGAAAGTCCATCTGCTCGTTCTGGTCGCCCCCGACGTGCACGATGCGGCGGTGTCCGAGACTGATGAGGTGCTCGGTCGCGAGTCGTGCGGTCTCGATGTCGTCGATCGAGAGCGAGGGTATGCCGGCGATGCGACCGCCGATGCCGGCGAGGGGCTTGCCGAGCGCCTGCAGCATCTGCACTTCGTGCGGGCTGAGCGCGATCGTGACGGCGATGACGGCGTCGACGCGCTTGCGCACCAGAAAGTAGTCGAACACTCGCCGCCGCAGGTCGGTGTCCATGCTCAGCCGATACAGCGTGAGGTCGTAGCCCGACCTGATGAGTGCCTTCTCGATGCCCTCGAGCACTTCGGCGAAGTACCAGCGATTGATGTAGGGAATCACGACGCCGACGTTGCGGGTTCGGCCGGTGACGAGGCTCGCCGCCGTGCTCGACACCACGTAGCCGAGTTCTGCCGCTGCCGCCTCGACCCGCCGGCGTGTGTCGTCAGAGACATACCCGCGGCCACTGAGGGCGCGCGACGCCGTCGACTTCGAGACGCCCGCGATGCGGGCGACATCGGCCAAGATGCTCATTGCCTCGGGCCCTCCATTGGACTGCGGCGTGTTCGCGACGGGGTGGCGACGGATGCTCGCTCGACGTTCTGCGCTGGGCTTGAGGCCGATCGGGCACGCCGTCGCGCCAGTGTAGCCCGAATACCACGAACCTGGAACCGGTGCCAGGAACGACGGGGTGCGGCGGTGATCTGCGATCGGAGATATCTGGGCGCAGCCAGTGAGTTGAGCAACGGATCGGTAACGGGCCTGGGCACACGGGTTGCGGGCGCGCGCGCCGTGACGTACCGTGACCCCTGGAACCGGTTCCCGATGGAGTGTCCACTGGCGCTCGCAGGGCATCGAACGTTCCGCACCCTGCACCATCACCACCACGCGCGCCAGCTGGCGCGCTGACCACCTCAACGAGGAGGAAACACATGAGTTCCACTCTCCGACGCAGGCTTCTAGCGCCTGCAGCGGCAGTAGGCGCCCTCAGCCTGGTTCTCGCCGGCTGTGCGGCCGACACCGAAGAGCCGGGAGCCGGCGGCGACGTCGATTGCTCGGAGTACGAGCAGTACGGCACGTTCGACGGCGAGAGCGTCGAGGTCTACGCGACCATCATCGACGTCGAGGCCGACGACCTCGTCACCAGCTGGTCTGACTTCTCGGAGTGCACCGGCATCACCATCCGCTACGTGGGCACGCAAGAAGCCGAGACGCAGATCAACGTGCGTGCGGCCGCGGGCGACGCCCCCGACCTCATGATCATCCCCCAGCCAGGCCTGCTGCAGCGTCTCGTCGGCGACGGCTACGTCGTTCCGGCCCCGGCCTCGGTCGAAGCCAACGTCGACGAGTTCTGGAGCGAGAGCTGGAAGGGCTACGGCACCATCGACGGCACCTTCTACGCTGCACCGCTGATGGCGAGCGTCAAGGGCTACATCTGGTACTCGCCCGCCGACTTCGCCGAGAACGGCTACGAGGTTCCGACGACGTGGGCCGAGATGGTCGCACTCACCGAGCAGATGACCGAGCGCAACGAGGGTGCATACCGCCCCTGGTGCGTCGGCTTCGGTTCGGGCGACGCCACCGGCTGGCCGGGAACCGACTGGGTCGAAGACGCCGTGCTGCGCACCGCAGGCCCTGAGGCCTACGACGCGTGGGTCGCGGGCGACCTGCCCTTCTCGAGCCCCGAGATCACCGAGGCGTTCGAGCTCGTCGGCGAGATCTTGCTCAACCCTGAGTTCGTCAACGGCGGATTCGGTGGAGTCGACTCGATCATCTCGACCAGCTTCCAAGACGGTGGCCTCGCGATTCTCGACGGCAACTGCTCGCTGCACCACCAGGCTTCGTTCTACGAGGCCCAGTGGGGCGCTGGCGTCGACGTGTCTGAGAACGGCGACATCTGGGCGTTCCTGACCCCGCCGATGAACGCCGATGACGGTGCTGCCGTCACCGGTGGCGGCGAGTTCGTCGCGGCGTTCAACGACCGTGAGGCGACCGCGGCTGTTCAGACCTACCTGGCCAGCGGCCTGTGGGCGAACAACCGCGTGGCACTCGGTGGTGTCATCTCGGCGAACAAGGGCCTCGACCCGTCGCTCGCCGGTTCTGACCTCGCCCGCCAGTCGGTCGAGATCCTCCAGGGTGAAGACACGGTGTTCCGTTTCGACGCCTCTGACCTCATGCCCGCCGAAGTCGGCACCAGCTCGTTCTGGACCGGCATGGTCGACTGGGTCAGCGGCACCCGCAGCACGCAAGAACTGCTGACGTTCATCGACAGCACGTTCCCGTAAGGCTCAGTGGTCTACCGCCACTGATGTGAACAACCCTGCACCTGGCCCACTGAGCGCTTGCTCAGTGGGCCAGGTCGTCAGGTAGCGTGTGTCTCAAACCAACGGAGGTTTAACGCATGACGTCGGCATTCTGGTCTGACCTCGTCGAGAAATTCGGGGTCATGTTCGGAGGCCTCGCCGCCTTCGCTGCGGCCATCGGTCTCATACTCTTCCTTGCCGATCGGGCCCCGAAGCGGGGTCGAGATATCTGGCAGCTGCTGGGCTTCCTCGCCCCGGCGATGATCTTGCTGACCGTCGGTCTCATCTACCCGGCGATCAACACGGCGATCATCTCGTTCTTCAACCGCAACAGCCGTGAGTTCGTCGGTCTCGACAACTACATCTGGATGTTCACCGAGCCGACCATCCTCATCACCCTCGGCAACACCCTCATCTGGGTGGCGCTCGTTCCGACGCTGTCGACGGTCTTCGGCCTCGCCTACGCCGTCTTCATCGACAAGAGCAAGGGCGAGAAGGTGCTGAAGTCGCTCGTCTTCATGCCGATGGCCATCTCGTTCGTCGGCGCCGGCATCATCTGGCGCTTCGTCTACGAGTACCGTGCGGTGGGCTTCAGCGAGCAGATCGGCATCTTGAACCAGATTCTCGTGTGGCTCGGTCAAGAGCCGCAGCAGTTCTTGCAGAACTCGCCGTGGAACACGTTCTTCTTGATCGTCGTGATGGTGTGGATTCAGACCGGTTTCGCCATGGTGCTGCTCTCGGCGGCGATCAAGGGCGTGCCGGTCGAGATCATCGAAGCATCGAGACTCGACGGCGCCAACCCCTGGCAGCAGTTCTGGAACGTGACGGTGCCCGGAATCCGCGGCACGCTCGTCGTGGTGGTCACGACCATCTCGATCGCGACGCTGAAGGTGTTCGACATCGTGCGAGCCATGACCGGCGGCAACTTCGACACCTCGGTCGTCGCGAACGAGATGTACACGCAGGCCTTCAACCGAGGAGAGTTCGGGCAGGGCTCAGCGCTCGCCCTCGTGCTCTTCGTCATGGTCATGCCGATCGTCATCTACAACGTGCGCGTCATGCGCAAGCAGAAGGAGATCCGATGAGCGACGCGACGACTCGGCCAGAGGAGAAGCTCGATCGCCCGCTCGGCCAGAAGAACGCCGACCCCACCGAGGTCGAGCGCGAGCCGAGCAAGTCACGGCGGGTCAAGCAGAAGCTCACCTCGCCGTGGGCGACGGCGGCGGCCATTCTCATCGCCACACTGTGGACGATCCCGACGTTCGGCCTGCTGGTCTCGTCGTTCCGCACGCCGCAAGAGATTCGCTCGAACGGCTGGTGGAACATCTTCGTCAGTCCGAGCTTCACGCTCGAGAACTACTTCGAAGTGCTGACGGTCTCGGGCGCGTCATCGGCGAACCTGGGCCAGTACTTCGTGAACTCGCTCGTCATCGCCATTCCGGCGGCGATCTTCCCGATCGCTCTCGCGACGATGGCCGCCTATGCCTTCGCCTGGATCAAGTTTCCCGGTGCTGGCCCGCTCTTCGTGCTCGTGTTCGCGCTGCAGATCGTGCCGTTGCAGATGGCACTCGTGCCCCTGCTGCAGATCTTCTCGAACGTTCTCGGCATCAGCGGAACATTCCCCGCGGTGTGGATCGCGCACACGATCTTCGGTCTGCCGCTGTGCATCTTCTTGCTGCACAACTTCATCAGCGAGATTCCCGGAGAGGTCATCGAAGCGGCTCGAGTCGACGGCGCGAACCACACGCAGATCTTCTTCCGCATCATCATTCCGCTGTCGCTGCCGGCGCTCGCCTCGATCGGCATCTTCCAGTTCTTGTGGGTGTGGAACGACCTGCTCGTGGCGCTCGTGTTCTCGGGCGGCACAGCCGATGTCGCGCCGCTGACGCAGCGACTGGCCGAGCTGGTCGGCAACTTCGGTCGCAACACCGAGCGACTCCCAGCCGCGGCGTTCATCTCGCTCATCATTCCGCTCATCGTGTTCTTCAGCCTGCAGCGCTACTTCGTGCGCGGCCTGCTGGCGGGCTCGACGAAGGGATGAGTGCGGCTCGTCGCGCTTGCTGACACCGAGAACCCCGGTGGTGCCGCCTAGGCTCAGTCCATGAGCATGGGTGGGGGCCGCCGGGGTTCTCGCGTCTCGAGCGCAGACGCCGAGGCGCAGCGGGCCGCCAACGCCGATGCGCCGCGCATTCCCGACCTGCTGCCGCGCATCGCGGCCCTGTTCAGGCCTCATCGCGGCGCCCTCACGATCACGATCGCGCTCGTGCTGGTCTCGGCAGCGCTCAGCGTCGCTCCGCCCCTGCTCACGCAGCAGGCGTTCGACGTGGGCCTCTTTCCGCCGGAGGGCAGCCCGAACGTTCCGGTGCTGCTGCAGATCGTCGGCGTCATGCTCGCGCTCTGGGTGCTCGCGGCGGGCATCGGCATCGCCCAGACTCGACTGACGGCCAGCATCGGCAACAGCGTGATGGCCGACCTGCGCGTTCGACTCTTCGCGCACCTGCAGTCGATGGAGCTCGGCTTCTTCACCCGCACGAAGACCGGCATCATCCAGTCTCGACTGCAGAACGACGTCGGCGGGGTCGCCGGCGTGCTCAGCAACACGGTCTCGAGCGTCATCGGCAACACCGTCACGGTCATCGCCGCGTTCGTGGCGATGCTGCTGCTGAGCTGGCAGCTCACGATCGTGGCGGTCGTGCTGCTGCCCGTGCTGGTCGTGGCGCAGCGACGCGTCGGCCAAGTGCGTGCGCGCATCGCGACCAAGACCCAAGAGTCGCTGAGCGACATGACGGCGATCACGCAAGAGGCGCTGAGCGTGTCGGGAATCCTGCTCGCGAAAAGCTTCTTCCGGCAGCAGAGCGAGGTCGAGCGCTACTCGCTCGAGAACGACACGCAGCGGCGACTGCAAGTGCAGCTGGCCATGAGCGGCCAATGGTTCTTCGCCACGGTGAACGTCTTTCTCTCGGTGATTCCCGCGGTCGTCTACCTTGTGGCGGCATGGCTCATCGAGCAGGAGGTCTCGGTGACCGCGGGCACGATCGTCGCCTTCACGACGGTGCAGGCTCGACTCACCTTTCCCCTCATGGGGCTCATGCGGGTCGCGCTCGATCTGCAGACCAGCGGCGCGCTGTTCGCCCGCATCTTCGAATATCTCGATCTGGCGCCGCAGATCGTCGAAGCGCCAGACGCTCGCGACATCGACGAGCGCCACCGCGGCCGGGTCGCCTTCGAGAACGTCACGTTTCGCTACCCAGACGCTGCGGCCGACAGCCCGCCCACTCTCGACGGAGTGTCATTCACGATCGAGCCCGGCCAGTTCGTCGCCTTCGTGGGGCCCTCGGGTGCCGGCAAGACCACGATCTCGTACCTCGTGCCACGACTGCACGACGTCTCGGGCGGCACCGTCGAGGTGGCAGGGGTCGATGTGCGCCGGCTGCGCCAGCAGAGCCTCATCGATCACGTGGGCATCGTCAGCCAAGAGACCTACCTCTTTCACGCGTCGATCGCCGAGAATCTGCGCTACGCGCGGCCCGAGGCGACGGATGCTGAGCTCGAGGCCGCGTGCCGTGCGGCGAGCATCCACGCCACCATCGACAGCTTTCCCGACCGCTACGACACCATCGTCGGAGAACGCGGCTATCGACTGTCGGGCGGCGAGAAGCAGCGCGTCGCGATCGCGCGGGTGCTGCTGAAAGACCCGCCGGTGCTCATTCTCGACGAAGCCACGAGCGCCCTCGACTCTGTCTCAGAGCGCGTCGTGCAGGCAGCGCTCGACGCGGCGAGCCGCGGCCGCACGACGATCGCCATCGCCCACCGGCTCTCGACCATCAGCGCGGCCGACGTGATCAACGTCGTCGACGGCGGCCGCATCGTCGAATCGGGCACGCACGCAGAGCTCGTCGCTCTCAGCGGAGTCTATGCGCGGCTCGTCGTGCAGCAGTCGGCAGACTACGACCGGTCGGCGAGCAGCTCTTCCATGTAGCCGATCTCTTTCGCCTGCAACTGCACCATGCCCCGCGCCAGAGGCGTGACGAGCGGGTGAGTGCTGCGTGCGAGCACGGCTTCGGCCATGTCGACCCCGCCGATGTGGTGGGCGATCATGAGCTCGAGAAAGAGGCGTTCGGCGTCGACCCCGGTCGCGTTCTGCAGCGCCTGCATCTGCTCGAAGGTCGCCACACCGGGCATGGGCTCGCCCGGGGTGTGCGAGTCGTGCCCGCCGTGCCCGGCAGAGCCGTCGATGACGGGGCGCGAGAGCCACTCCATCTCGGGCGCGCTGCTGGTCTGGGGCAGCCCCCACATGACGAGCCAGGCGAACATCTGCCCCTGCTGCTGCGTCTGCGCCGTGGCGATGTCGAGGGCGAGCAGCCTGATCTCGGGGTCGTCGGTGCGGTCGCGCACCAGCAGCGCCATCTCGACGGCCTGCGCGTGATGCACCTGCATATCGCGAGCGAAGCCCGCCTCGGCGCTCGACTCGGTGGGCATCGGGGTTCCGGGTGAGGTGACCCGCCCGACGAGCACACCGACGACGAGCGCCACGAGCACGAGCAGACCGACCGCGACGACCACGCGTGCGCGCCCCGCCGGGGCCGGGGGCGTCGTCACGGTCACGAGATCTTGCCGGGCCCGTCGAGCGACTGGCTGCAGAGCGCGCCCGGCTCGGGGGCGTCAGGAGACAAGCGGAACTTGACGATGAAGTCGTTCAAGCGCGGGTCGTCGACGCCATCGAGGGCGACCTGCGAACCCCATGCGCTCGCGACCACCGGTGCGGGCAGACCAGAGAACGGCGACAAGATGATGTAGGTGCTCGGCATCGCGCGGCGCAGCGCGTCGAGGTCGCCGCCGCTCACGAGTTCGGGGTCGTAGGTGACCCACACCGCACCGTGCTCGAGAGAGTGCACGGCGTACTCGGCCGGCACCTCTTGCTCGTAGATGCCGCAATTCAGCCAGCTGGGGTTGTGCGGGCCGCCCGCCGGGGGAGTCATGGTGTACTCGACGGCGCTCTGCACGTGCACGGCCTCGAGCGAATCGAACGTCTGCAGGCCCTCGATCTCGATCGCGGCGGGGTCGCGCGGGGGCGTTGCCGACGTGACGACGATCGTCACGAGCGTGCCGACGATGAGCAGACCGGCCATCGAGGCCGCGACGATGCCGATCATGCGGTTGCGCTTCTCGCGCTCTTGCTTCTTCTTGAGGGCGGCGACCTTCTCAGCGCGGCGCTTCTCACGCTGCTGCTTGACGGTGAGATCGGCGTCAGAAGTGGTGTCGTTCTCGGCCACGGGGGTGCTCCAGTCGGGGTGCGAGGGCAGGCTCAGGCGCCGGATCGTCGACGCCACCGACCCCCAGAATGTCAGAAAACTCCTGACGGCCGCTGTGAAGCGTTCTCGACTACCCTCCCCAGAACCGGTGGTGCACCGGTACTGTGAACCCACGCGCGCGTTCTGCGCGCCCTCCGCCTGACGTCCACTGAGCACGAGGAAGCCCATGGTGCACGCTGTCGATGAGTCGCCGCCCGCGGCACGCGCGGCTCGGGCGCGACGCCAGCGGGCGGGGCTGAGCATCCAGTCGACCGTCTTGCTCATGCTCTTGGGCGTCAGCCTCTCGTCGAACGTGCTCGTCGGCATGATCGGCTATGTCAACGCGACCGATTCGCTGCGCGATGCCGCCTTCGAGCGGCTCGTCGAGGTGCGCGACTCGAGGGCGCGCGAAGTCGCCAGACTCTTCACCACGATCGAGAACACCGTCGGAGTGCACGCTCGAGGTGAGAGCGTCGTCGCCGCCGTGCAGGCGTTCTCGGCCGGATACGACGAACTCGCCGACGCAGAGCTCACCGACGAGCAGGTCGCCGAGCTCGACGCCTACTACTCGACGGTGTTCGGGCCGGCGCTCGCCGAGGCGACCGGCGGGCCGGTCGATGTGTCGAGCTTCGTGCCGAGCTCTGCCGCCGCGCGCTACCTGCACGTTCACTACACCGCGCCGCACACCGAGTTCTCGTCGGCCATCGCCGTCGATGATGCCGGCGACGGCAGCGCGTGGTCTGAGACGCACGCGCGGTATCACGACTACTTCAGAACGATGACTCAGCGGCTCGACTACGAAGACGTCTTGCTCATCGACGCCGACGGCATCGTGGTCTACAGCGCGTTCAAGGGCGTCGACCTCGGCACCGACGTGCTCACCGGGCCCTACCGGTTCTCGAACCTCGCCACCTCATACAGCGCGGCGATGAGCGCCAACCAGTTGGGCGCCGTGACCTTCACCGACTTCGCCGAGTATCCCCCCTCGCTCAGCCTGCCCGCGGCCTGGGCGGTGACGCCGATCGGTTCGGGTGGCGAGCTCGTCGGCGCCATGGCCGTCGAGCTGCCCATTCAACGGTTGAGCAACGTCATGACGGCTGACGGCGACTGGAGCCAGGGCGGGCTCGGTGCCACGGGCGAGACCTATCTGGTCGGCGCCGACGGCCTCATGCGGTCGCCCTCGCGACTGCTGCTCGAAGACGCCGAGGCATTCGCGACGGCAGCAACGGGCGCGGGAGTGCCTGCCGCCGCCGTCGATCGTGCGCTCGTGCGGCAGAGCACGCTCGACGTCGTGCCGGTGCGGTCGGCGGCAGCGGCCGCTGCGCTCGCCGGCGGCGAAGGCACCATGATCGCCACCAACTACCTGGGCCGCGAGACGCTGAGCGCCTTCGGCCAGGTCGACATCGACGGCTTCGGCTGGATCGTCATCGCCGAGGTCGACACGGGCGAGGCGTTCGCGCCCGTATCAGAGTTCACGCGCAACCTCGTCATCTCGTCGGCGGTGCTCGCGCTCATCGTCTCGGTGCTGTCGCTGCTGCTGGCCCGCGTGTTCGTGCGGCCATTGCGCCGCCTCGGCGACGCGGCGCAGCGCATCGCGGCGGGTGAGACGGGCGTGACGGTCGACGCGGGCAACAGCGACGAGATGATGAGCGTCGCCTCGGCCTTCAACGACATGAGCCGCAGCCTGCAGGTCAAGGCCGAGCTGCTTGACGCTCAGAGCGCTGAGAGCGAGACGCTGCTGCGCGCGCTCATGCCCGAGCCGATCATCCGTCGCTATCGCGAAGGCCAGCACACGATCGCCGAAGACCACGACGATGTCGCCGTGCTCTACGCCGACGTCGTCGGGTTCGACGAGTTCACTCTGGCGCTCGACTCAGAAGCGACCCTCGAGGCCTACAACGATCTCGTGCGGCAGTTCGACGACGCCGCGGCGGCCATCGGCGTCGAGCACGTGCGCACGACGACGCAGGGCTACCTCGCGTCGAGCGGCCTCACGGTGCCGCGCATCGACAACGCCAGGCGCATCGTCGAGTTCGCGCTCGAGCTGCAGCGCATTCTCGATCGGTTCAGCGCCCAGTGGGGGGCGAGGCTCGCGCTGCGTGCCGGCCTCGACCTGGGTTCGGCGTCGAGCGGGCTCGTCGGCAGGGCGCACATGGTCTACGACCTCTGGGGCGAAGCGGTGAGCCTGGCGTTCCGCATTCAGGCCGACCGCTCTGAGTCGGGCATCTTCGTCACCCAGCGCGTTGCGCAAGGGCTGTCTGATGGGGTGCGGCTCACCGAGGTGGGCGAGGTGCGCACGACGCAGGGCTCGCAGCGGGTCTGGCGCGTCGAAGGGCTGGTCGGCGGTGACTGAGATCTGGAACGAGAGCTGGTTCTGGCCCTCGCTCACCGTGATCGTCGGTCTGCCCATCGTGCTGCTCGTGCTGAGCGAGGTGCTCGAAGCGCTCGTGCGGCGCGGCAACCCCGCCGAGCGGGTCGTGCGACTGATTCGCAACTGGATCGCCCCGATCGCGGCGCTGCTCGTGCTGCTGAGCCAGGTCGACCAAGCCGAGGTCGATGCCTCGTGGAGCCGCATCGTCGCGACCGTGCTCGGCTTTCTCGTCATTCTCGTGCTCATCAACGGTGTCAACGTCGCCCTGTTCGCCACCGCGCGCAAGGGCACCTGGCGCGATCGGCTGCCCTCGATCTTCATCGACGTCGGGCGGTTTCTGCTCATCATCATCTCGCTCGCCCTGCTCTTCTCCTGGGTGTGGGGCGCCGACGTCGGCGGGCTCTTCACCGCGCTCGGCATCGGGTCGATCGTCATCGGCCTCGCGCTGCAGAACGCCGTCGGCTCAGTGCTGTCTGGCCTGCTGCTGCTGTTCGAGCAGCCCTTCCAGCTCGGCGACTGGCTGCAGGTGGGCGACGTGCGGGGCAGCGTGGTTGAAGTCAACTGGCGCAGCGTGCACATTCGCACCGTCTCGGGCATCGTCATCGTGCCGAACTCCGAGCTCGCTGGTTCGTCGTTTCGCAACTTCACCGCCAAGCGCGCGCCATACACGGCGTGCGCGATGGTGCGGTTCGCCACCGAAGACCCTCCCGAGACCGTCATCCGCGTCATGACGCAGACCGCGGCCGACCAGCCGCAGCTCGCCCCGGGAGCAACGCCCAGTGTCGGCACCTTCGCCGACGGCGAGTACGAGATCAACCTGCCGGTGCCGACGCCCGGCGACGAGTACGACGCGCTCACCGAGTTTCGGCGCAGGCTCTGGTACGCGGCGCGTCGGGCCGGGCTGCACCTCGACGGCGACTACTACGTCGACTACGACACGGTCGAGCGACGGCGCGAGCTGCTCATCCAGTTCGCCGCGGCGCTCTACTGCACGCCCGAGCGCGTGCGCGATCTGGCCGGACGCGTGCGCGTCGAACGTTATGTCGAGGGCGAGCGCGTGCAGCACGTGGGCGAAGTGCCCAACGGCATCCGCTTCGTCGTCTCGGGTGCCGCGCGCATGATGGTCGAAGCGGCCGGCGGGGTTCGCGTGCCCGTGACCGAGCTGGGCCGCGACGCCATTCTGGGCCTCACCTCGCTCACGCGGCAGGGCATCAACGCCGTCGTCGACGCGCTCACCGAGATGACGGTGCTCTTCGTGCCGGTCGACGTCGTCGACGAGCTCGTCGACGAGCAGCCAGAGCTCGCTCGAGACTTCGGGCGCGAGATCGACAACCGGCGCAAGCTCGTGCGCGAGGCGTTCGCGGTAGCAGGGCTCGAGGTTCCGGCGGGGTCGAGAGCGATCGCGTACTAGGCGATCACGACCGCGGCGACGTCACACACCGAAGCCCGCTGATAGATTCGCGGGCATGAAGTACGCCGACACGATCGTCGATCTCATCGGCGACACCCCGCTCGTCAAGCTCAACCGCGTGACCGAGGGCATCGCCGCGACGGTGCTCGCCAAAGTCGAATACCTGAACCCGGGCGGCTCGGCGAAAGACCGCATCGCGACGCGCATCATCGACGCTGCCGAGCGAGAGGGGCTGCTGAAGCCCGGCGGCACCATTGTCGAGCCGACGAGCGGCAACACCGGCGTCGGCCTCGCCCTCGTCGCGCAGCAGCGCGGCTATCGCTGCGTGTTCGTGCTGCCAGACAAGGTCGGCGAAGACAAGCGCAACGTGCTCACCGCATACGGCGCCGAGATCGTCGTGACCCCCACCGCCGTCGCGCCCGAAGACCCCGAGTCGTACTACTCGGTGAGTGATCGCCTCGCGCGCGAGATCGACGGGGCGTTCAAGCCCAACCAGTATGCGAACCCGAACGGTCCCCTCAGCCACTATGAGACGACCGGCCCCGAGATCTGGCGCGACACAGAAGGCCGAGTGACGCACTTCGTGGCCGGCGTCGGCACGGGCGGCACCATCACCGGCACGGGGCGCTACCTGCGCGAGGTGAGCGCCGACCGCGCGGGCGGTCGCGTGCAGATCGTCGGCGTCGACCCCGTCGGCAGCGTCTACTCTGGCGGCACCGGCCGCCCCTACCTGGTCGAGGGCGTCGGCGAAGACTTCTGGCCAGCGGCCTACGACCCCTCGGTCGTCGATCGCATCGTCGCAGTCAGCGACCAGCAGTCGTTCGACCTCACCGTGCGCCTCGCGCGCGAAGAGGGGCTGCTCGTGGGCGGCTCATGCGGCATGGCCGCCGAAGGCGCACTCGAAGTGGCGCGCGAACTCGGCCCCGAAGACGTCGTCGTTGTGCTGCTGCCCGACGGCGGTCGCGGCTACCTGGGCAAGATCTTCAACGACGGGTGGATGCGCCGCCACGGCTTCACGCACGCCACAGGCTCGCCGACCGTCGCCGCGCTGCTCGGCAGCCCGCCGCGTGCACTCGCGCACGTGCGGCGCGAGCACTCGGTGGCCGACGCGATCTCGGTGCTCGAAGCCACCGGGGGAGCCGTGCCGGTGCTCGCCGCCGAGCCTCCCGTCGTGCTCGGCGAAGTGATCGGCTCGGTCGACTCGGCGACCCTGCTGCGGGCGCTCGCGACCGGTGAGGTGACCCCCGCTGATCCGGTGACGGCGGCGATGGGGCCGAGCCTGCCCGTGGTCGGCGCACACGAGAGCCTCGAGTCTGCTCGCGAGCGCTTCGGTGATCGGGGGGCGGGCGGACGGCATCCTGAAGCATTGATGGTGCTCGACGGAGGCAACCCGATCGGGCTGCTGACACGCACCGATCTCATCGCGGCGCTCTCGTCGGCCTCGGGTGACGCCCGATGAGCGACGACGAGATGATGCACGGCTTCGCGACGAGGGCGATTCACGCCGGTCAGCAGTTCGACCCCACGACGGGAGCGGTGATTCCGCCGCTCTATCTCACGTCGACCTTCGTGCAGCGATCGATCGGCGACCTGCGGGGCGGCTACGAGTATGCGCGCGGCGGCAACCCCACGCGCGATGCGCTGCAGACGCAGCTCGCCTCGCTCGAGGGCGCCGGGTTCGCGCTGTCGTTCGCCTCGGGTCTCGCCGCCGAAGACGCCCTGCTGCGCGCGGTGCTGCGCCCGGGCGACCACGTGCTCATGGGCAACGACGTCTACGGTGGCACCCATCGACTGGTTCGCCGCATCTTCGAACCGTGGGGTGTCGGCCTGACGACCCTCGAACTGAGCGACCTCGCTGCCGCGCGCGACGCGCTCGAGTCGCTGCGCCCGCGCGTGCTCTGGCTCGAGACGCCGAGCAATCCGCTCATGAAGATCACCGACATCACGGCGCTCGCCGAGCTCGCGCACGGCGTCGGAGCCCTCGTCGTCGTCGACAACACCTTCGCCACCCCCTTTCTGCAGCAGCCGCTCGTGCTCGGGGCCGACGTCGTGGTGCACTCGACGACGAAATACCTCGGCGGCCACTCAGATGTGCTCGGCGGAGCCGTCGTCACGAATGACGCAGAGCTCGCCGAGCAGGTGCAGTTTCTGCAGTTCGCGGCGGGGGCCGTCTCGAGCCCGATGGATGCCTGGCTCACCACTCGCGGCATCAAGACCCTCGCGGTGCGCATGCGGCAGCACTCGGCCAATGCCCACGCGATCGCCGAGTCGATCGTGGGGCACTCGGCGGTGGCAAGGGTCTACTACCCCGGCCTGCCGACCCACCCCGGTCACGAGCTCGCCGCACGCCAGATGCGACTCTTCGGCGGGATGCTCTCGCTCGAGCTCGCTGGCGGTGCCGCAGCGGCACGCGCCTTCGCCGAGAGCTTGCGGGTCTTCAGCCTCGCCGAATCGCTCGGCGGGGTCGAGTCGCTCGTCAACTACCCGAGCGAGATGACCCACGCCTCGGTGCGCGGCACCGACCTCGAGGTGAGCGATGCCATCATTCGACTGTCAGTCGGCATCGAAGAGGCCGACGACCTCGTCGCCGATGTGCGACAGGCTCTCGACGCCCTGTAGTCGCGCGGTCGTCAGACGGCGAACCGCATGATGCCCGCCGCGGGGCTGTCGCCCGGCACGTCGTCGGCCCGCACGGCGACGACCCGTGCACCGGTGAGCAGCGCACGCCGTGCGATCTCGTCGACGATGCCGTAGTCGATCGCGTCGTCGGCCTCTGACAGCGTGATGGCCCCAGACTGCTCGTCGAGGAAGCCGGGAATCACGCCGTCTATGTCGACCATGAGCGTGCTGAGCGCGCCGTAGGTCGCCGCACGCGCGAGGTCGCTCAGGTCAGACGACCCCGTGCCGCTGCCGATGGCGTCTGAGACGCGCTCGGCGAGGGCGGCGACCTCACCGGCGTAGAGCCGGTCGAGAATCGGGCGGGCTTCGGCGGCCAGCTCATTCGGGCTCATCGTCTCGGCGTTGCCGCCGATGGTCTCGCCCGCGACCGCGGCGTAGCGGCTGGCATTCGTGAAGATGCTCGCCAGCGGCTCGGTGGCGGCGACGATGAGGGGAACATGCAGTCCGTTGACGACGGGCCTGATCGCGTCGTCGATCTGCCGGGCGTAGTGACCGAGCAGGGTCTTTTCTCCTTCAGCGCCGATGAGGCGGGCCGAACCCTTGTCGCCACGGGTCGCGAAGATGCGAGAGGCGTCGGCCGGCAGGTCGGGCACTGACACCTCTTCGGCCGACCCGTCGATCGTCACCTCGATCAGCCGCACTGCATTCTGCGAGAGCGCGAGCACGAACGCCGCCTGCGGAAAACTCACGGCGCGCAGGAGGGGCTTGAGGTGGAAGCGGTCAGAGACCTGCGCGGTCGGCGTCACGCGGTTGGGAATGCGATAGGTGAGCAAGCGCTCGGGGGTGGCGAAGATGACGAGGCTCGTCGACTGATAGCTCCAGAAGAAGGAGTCGTCGATGAGGTTCGTGATGAGCTCGCGCACTCCGGCGACATCCGCTTTGTCTGCTCCGACCTCTTCGAGCTGCGTGACCACCGCGGTGAGCTGGTTGCCGAGCTCGATGCGCGACTGCTCGGCCTCTGCGGCGATGGTGCTTGTCGGCAGGTAGATCGACACGCAGTGCAGCGAGCGAGTCGAGGCGAGCGAGCGCAGTTCTTCGTCGGTGGGGATGTCGGTGTGCAGCATGGGTGTCCTCCTCGGGGGCGACTGCGGGGCCGCCGGATCGTCGCCACAGTCTAGTGAGGCCCCGTGACAGTGCTGTGAGAGCGCCAGTGCGTGCATAATGGGCGTGCTGATGTGAACGTACACATCGCGACGCGAACGGACTTCGATGGCGACCGACGACGAGCACTCGGCTGAGCCCGAGCGCGTTCGCGCGCCCAATATCCGCGACGTGGCGAGGGTGGCCGGGGTCTCGTACCAGACGGTGTCTCGCGTGCTCAACGACAGCCCGAACATCCGGCCCGAAACGCTGCAGCGCGTGCGCGACGCGATCGCGCAGCTCGGCTACCGACCGAATCAGGCGGCGCGCGCGCTCGTCACGAGCCGCTCACGCACGATCGGAGTGCTCTCGTCGCAGACCGTGCACTACGGGCCGGCGACGAGCATCCACGCCATCGAGACGGCGGCGCGCGAAGCCGGCTATCGGCTGTCGATCACGAACATCAACTCGAGCGATTACGCCTCGATCAAGGCGGGCCTCGACTACCTGATGAGCCAGTCGATCGAGGCCCTCATCGTGATCGCGCCGCAAGTGCGAGTCTTCGAGGCGATCAACGATCTGCAAGTCAGTGTGCCCTTCGTCACGCTCGAGGCGACCGGGCTCAACACGTCGCACTCGCTGTGGGTCGACCAGATTCAGGGTGCCCGTTTGGCGACCAGGCACCTGATCGAACTGGGGCACACCGAGATCATGCACATCTCTGGCCCGCAAGACTGGATCGAGGCCGAGGCGCGCATGCAGGGCTTTCTGCGCGAGCTGAGCGACGCCGATCTGCGCACACGAGCGCCCATCCTGGGTGACTGGACGGCCTCGTTCGGGTACTACGCCGGCATCGAGCTGCTGCGGTACGGCGACTTCACGGCCGCCTTCATCGGCAACGACCAGATGGCGCTCGGGTTCATGCACGCGTGCCGCGAGTCGGGCCTCGACGTGCCGGGCGACATCTCGATCGTCGGCTTCGACGATATTCCTGAGGCGGCGCACTTCTCGCCGCCGCTCACCACCGTGCGGCAGAACTTTGCCGAGATCGGCAGGCGGGCCGTGGCCCTGCTGCTGGGCGAGCTGCGCGGTGATGTGGGCATGAACCATGAGCCCGTGCAGCCCGAGCTCGTGGTGCGCGAATCGACGGCGCCTCGCCACTAGCACTCGCTATTCCGCGGTCGTTACCGACTTGTGACCGTTTCGTCTCGGCATCGGCTTGACAGATGTGACCGTTTCGCCTGTACTGTCACCTAGCGCTTTGTGAACGGTCACATCACGGTCACACGGCGCGGGTCGTCGGTTCGCCGACACCGCACCCCCTGCAAGCTACCCGGCGCCGGGCAACCGTCGCCGCAGTGACGATGGAGTCTCGTGAACGCGCTGAGCCCCGAAGTGCAAGTCGCCATCGCGCGCGTTCGCGACGAGGTCGCCGCACTGCACGCTGAACTCGTGCGCTACGGGCTCGTGGTCTGGACGGGGGGCAACGTCAGCGGCCGAGTGCCCGGCGCCGACCTCTTCGTCATCAAGCCGAGTGGTGTGAGCTACGACGACCTCGACGCTGCGAACATGATCTTGTGCACCCTCGACGGTGCCGTGGTGCCCGACACTCCCGGCAGCGACCGCGCGCCCTCGAGCGACACGGCGGCGCACGCCTACGTCTACCGCACCATGCCCGAGGTGGGCGGCGTCGTACACACCCACTCGACCTACGCCACGGCCTGGGCCGCGCGCGGCGAGAGCATTCCGTGCGTCATCACGGCGATGGCCGACGAGTTCGGCGGCGAGATTCCCGTCGGGCCCTTCGCGATCATCGGCGACGACTCGATCGGCCGCGGCATCGTCGAGACCCTCACCGGCCACCGCTCACGCGCGGTGCTCATGCGCAATCACGGGCCTTTCACCATCGGCCGCGACGCGCGAGACGCGGTCAAGGCAGCCGTCATGCTCGAAGACGTGGCCCGAACGGTGCACATCGCCCGACAGCTCGGCGACCCACTGCCGATCGAGCCTGCCGCGATTGACGCTCTCTTCGAGCGCTACCAGAACGTCTACGGCCAGCCCGGGGCGCAGGGCGGTGACACCCGATGAGCGGCGCGCAGATCATCACCGAGGGCCGCGCCGTGCTCGGCATCGAACTCGGCTCGACGCGCATCAAGGCGTGCCTCGTGGGCGAGAACCCGAGCGAGGTGCTCGCGACCGGCTCGCACGAGTGGCAGAACCAGCTCGTCGACGGTGTCTGGACGTATTCGCTCGACGAGGTGTGGGCCGGGGTGCAGGGTGCATACGCCGCTCTCGTGGTCGACGCGCGCGAGCGCCACGGCGCCGAGCTCACTGCCGTGGCGGCCATCGGCGTCTCGGCCATGATGCACGGCTACCTCGCTTTCGACGACGCCGACGAGCTGCTGGTGCCGTTCCGCACCTGGCGCAACACGAGCACGGGCGCCGCGGCCGCTGAGCTCACCGCCCTGTTCGGCGTGAACATCCCCCTGCGGTGGTCGATCGCCCACCTACACCAGGCGGTGCTCGACGGCGAGAGCCACGTCTCGCAGGTGCGCTTCATCACGACCCTCGCCGGGTATGTGCACGCGAAGCTCACGGGTGAGCGCGTGCTCGGCATCGGCGATGCCTCGGGCATGTTTCCGATCGATGCAGCTGGCGAGAACTACGACTCCGAGCTGCTCGCGCGGTACGACGCGGCCGCGGCGGGCTCGGCCCTCGCGCACCCGCTCGCCAGCCTGATGCCCGCCGTTCTGCCCGCGGGTCACGCCGCCGGCGCACTGACCGATGAGGGCGCACTGCTGCTCGACCCGAGCGGTGCGCTGCAGCCCGGCGCGCTGTTCTGCCCGCCCGAAGGCGACGCCGGAACCGGCATGGTCGCGACCCATGCCGTCGCACCCCGCACCGGAAACGTCAGCGCCGGAACGAGCATCTTCGCGATGGTGGTGCTCGAGCGACCCCTGCAGAGGGTGCACCCCGAACTCGACGTCGTGGCAACCCCGGCGGGGCATCCCGTCGCGATGGTGCACTGCAACAACGGCACGAGCGAACTCGCCGAATGGGTCGCGGTCTTCCGCCGGTTCGCCGAGCTCTCGGGCGCGCCCGTTGACGCCGACGAGTCGTACCGCCTCCTGCTCACTGAGGCGCTCGAGGCCGACCCCGACGCCGGGGGAGTGCTCGCCTACAACCAGGTCGCCGGCGAGCCCATCGCCCACCTCACCGAGGGTCGACCGCTCGTGGTGCGCACGCCCGAGAGTCGTCTGACGCTCGCGAACCTCATGCGCGCCCACATCTTCGGCGTCTTCGCGACCCTCAGCCTCGGCATGCGCGCCCTGCACGATGAGGGCGTCGCGATCGACCGCATGCAGGCGCACGGGGGCCTGTTCCGCACGCCGGGTGTCGCCCAGCGCTACCTCGCCACGGCCCTCGACGCCCCCGTCGGCGTCGCCGAGAGCGCCTCCGAGGGCGGAGCCTGGGGCATCGCCGTGCTCGCCGCGTTCGCCGCGAGCGGCGGCGGAGACCTCGACACCTTTCTCGAGAGCCGCGTCTTCGCGAGCGCCGACACGCACATCGTCGCGCCGCACGCCGACGACACGGCAGGTTTCGCCGCCTACCTCGCGCGCTACGAGGCAGGGCTCGACATTCAGCGTCGCGCCGTCGACGCACTAGCAGGAGGCACTCAGTGACCCGCAGCATCGTTCCCGACCTGACGACCTACGAGGTCTGGTTTCTCACCGGAAGCCAGAACCTCTACGGCGATGAGACCCTGCGCCAGGTAGCCGAGCAGTCGCAGCAGGTCGTCGCGGGGCTGCAAGCTGCGGCGAGCATCCCGGTCTCGATCGTCTGGAAGCCGACCCTCGTCGATTCGGCGAGCATTCTGCGCGTCATACGCGAGGCGAACGCCGCCGAGAACGTCATCGGCGTCATCACGTGGATGCACACCTTCAGCCCGGCGAAGATGTGGATCAGCGGACTCGACGCCCTGACCAAGCCGCTGCTGCACTTGCACACGCAAGCCAATGCCGAGCTGCCGTGGGGCGAGATCGACTTCGACTTCATGAACCTCAACCAGGCCGCCCACGGCGACCGCGAGTTCGGGTACATCGCCGCGCGCTTGAGCGTGCCGCGCACGACCGTCGTCGGGCATGTCTCGAACCCCGCCGTGACCGACCGAGTCGCGGTCTGGGCTCGCGCTGCGGCAGGGTGGCACGCGACGCACGCGCTCAAGCTCGCGCGGTTCGGCGACAACATGCGCTACGTCGCCGTGACCGAAGGCGACAAGACCGAGGCCGAACTGCGGTTCGGCGTGCAGGTCAACACGTGGGGCGTCACCGAGCTCGCCGACGCCGTGCACGCCGTCGGCGATGCCGACATCGACGCACTCGTCGCCGAGTACCTCGAGCTCTACGACGTGGCGCCCGAACTGCACCCGGGCGCCGAGCGGCACGAGTCGCTGCGCTACGGAGCGGCGATCGAACTCGGGTTGCGCGGGTTTCTCGAAGCAGGGGGCTTCGGCGCCTTCACCACCTCTTTCGAAGACCTCGCCGACCTCAAGCAGCTGCCGGGCCTCGCGGTGCAGCGCCTCATGGCAGACGGCTACGGCTTTGGCGCCGAAGGCGACTGGAAGACCGCGGTGCTCGTGCGCGCGGCCGCCGTCATGGGCGCCGGGCTGCCCGGCGGTGCGTCGCTCATGGAGGACTACACCTACCACCTCGAGCCCGGCAACGAACTCATTCTGGGTGCGCACATGCTCGAGGTGAGCCCCTCGCTCACGTCGCAGAAGCCTCGACTCGAGGTGCACCCGCTCGGCATCGGCGGCAAAGACGACCCGGTTCGACTGGTCTTCACGGCCGACGCCGGCCCGGCCGTGGTGGCAGCCCTCAGCGACATGCGCGACCGGTTTCGCCTGGTGGCGAACGTCGTCGAGAACGTCGCCCTGCCGGCGCCGATGCCCCACCTGCCCGTCGGCCACGCGGTGTGGAAGCCCGCGCCCGACTTCACCACTTCTGCCGCAGCCTGGCTGACGGCCGGAGCCGCCCATCACACGGTCATGACCACTCAGGTGGGTGTCGACGTCTTTCGAGACTTCGCCACGATGGCCGGCGTCGAGCTGCTCGTCATCGACGAGGCGACCACGCTCGAGGGGTTCCAGCGCGACGTGCGCTCGAACGCCGCCTACTACCGATTGGCACAGGGGCTATGACCCCGGCGTCGATCACTCAGACCTCTCGGGGCATGCCCCGAGAACGGTCGGCGACTCGTCGGAGAGACGCTGACTGAAGCACCACCACATCCCCAATGAAAGGACACACAGTGAAGAAGAACATTCTTCTCGCAGGTCTCGCAGCGGGCGCTATGACGCTCGGCCTCGCAGCCTGCGCGGCTCCCGCCGCAGAAAACGGTGGCGATGGCGACGGAGGCCTCATCGGCGTCGCCATGCCCACTCGCTCGTCAGAGCGCTGGATCGCTGACGGCAACGCTGTTCAGGCTGAGCTGGAGGCCGCGGGCTACCGCGTCGACCTGCAGTACGCCGAAGACGACATCCCGACCCAGGTCAACCAGATCGAGAACATGATCACCCAGGGCGCAGAAGCCCTGATCATCGCCTCGATCGACGGCACGACCCTGACGCAGGTGCTGCAGGATGCGGCTGACGCCGGCATTCCCGTCATCGCCTACGACCGCTTGATCCGCGACTCGGCGAACGTCGACTACTACGCGACCTTCGACAACTTCCTCGTGGGTCAGCAGCAGGCGTGGACGCTGCTCACCGGCCTCGGACTCACCGACCTCGAGGGCAACCCCGCGGCCGATGCACCGTCGGGACCGTTCAACATCGAGCTGTTCGCCGGCTCGCTCGACGACAACAACGCGTTCTTCTTCTTCAACGGCGCCATGAACGAACTGCAGCCGCTGATCGACGACGGAACGCTCGTCGTGAAGTCGGGTCAGACCTCGATCGAGCAGGCAGCCACGCTGCGCTGGGACGGCGAAGTCGCCCAGAGCCGCATGGAAGACCTGCTGACGGCGAACTACTCTGACGGCACGAAGGTCGACGCAGTGCTGTCGCCCTACGACGGCCTGAGCCGTGGCATCATCTCGGCCCTGACCGACGCCGGCTACGCCGTGGGCGTCGACTTCCCGATCATCTCGGGTCAAGACGCCGAGGTTGACTCGGTGCGCGCGATTCTCGCGGGCGAGCAGTTCGCGACCATCTTCAAGGACACGCGTGAGCTGGCCAAGGTTGCGGCGCAGATGGCTAGGGCGCTGCTCGAGGGCGGCGAGCCCGAGATCAACGACGTCGAGACCTACGACAACGGCGTGAAGATCGTGCCGTCGTACCTGCTCGGCCCGGTGCCCGTCATCGCCGAGAACGTGCAGTCGGCGCTCGTCGACACCGGCTACTGGACGGCGGCTGACCTCGGTCTGTAACCAGACCGGGTCACCCATCACCAGGTGATACTGGCCGGTGGTGGGGAGTGCGATTAGGCTCCCCACCACCGGCTCCTCCCCCGAAGACGTAAGGAAGTGGGCTCAACGTGACCCAGAACATCCTCGAGATGCGGTCGATCACGAAGACTTTCCCTGGCGTGAAGGCGCTCGCCGATGTGACCCTCGAGGTCGCCCGCGGCGAGATTCATGCCATCTGCGGTGAGAATGGTGCCGGCAAGTCGACGCTCATGAAGGTGCTGTCGGGCGTCTACCCGCACGGCACCTACGAGGGCGACATCGTCTTCGAAGGCGAGGTCGTCGAGTTTCGCGACATCCGCGCGAGCGAAGCCAAGGGCATCGTCATCATTCACCAAGAGCTCGCGCTGAGCCGCTATCTCTCGATCGCCGAGAACATCTTTCTCAACAACGAGGTCAAGGGCCCGCTCGGGCTCATCGACTGGCATCGCACCAACCTCGAAGCCAAGAAGCTGCTCGCGCGCGTCGGGCTCGACGAAGACCCCACGCGGCGCATCATCGACATCGGTGTCGGCAAGCAGCAGCTCGTCGAGATCGCCAAAGCGCTCTCGAAAGAGGTGAAGCTGCTGATTCTTGACGAGCCCACGGCAGCCCTCAACGACAGCGACTCAGATCACTTGCTCGACCTCATGCGGCACCTCAAGGGCCAGGGCATCACGTCGATCATCATCAGCCACAAGCTCAACGAGATCAAGAAGGTGGCCGACTCTGTCACGGTCATCCGCGACGGCAAGACGATCGAGACGATCGAGCATGCCGATGTCTCAGAAGACCGCATCATCAAGGGCATGGTGGGCCGCGACCTTGAGCACCGCTACCCCGACCACACACCGCACATCGGTGAAGAGGTGCTGCGGGTCGAGAACTGGACGGCGCATCACCCGCAAGACTCGCACCGCGTGATGGTCGACAACGTCAACCTGAAGGTGCACGCCGGTGAGATCGTGGGCATCGCGGGGCTCATGGGCGCGGGGCGCACCGAGTTCGCGATGAGCCTGTTCGGCCAGACCTACGGCAGCCGCATCACGGGCAAGGTCTTCAAGCGGGGCACAGAGATCAAGACCCGCACGGTCGACGAGGCGATTCGCAACGGGCTCGCCTATGCGACCGAAGACCGCAAGACCTTCGGGCTCAACCTCATCGAAGACATCAAGCGCAACATCTCGATGGCCTCGCTGCGCAAGCTCGTGACGTTCGGGCTCGTCGACGACAACGAAGAGTACCGAGTCGCGAACGAGTACCGGCAGAGCATGAACATCAAGAGCCCCACGGTGCTCGCGAAGACCGGGCAGCTCTCGGGCGGCAACCAGCAGAAGGTCGTGCTCTCGAAGTGGATCTACAGCGACCCCGAGGTGCTCATTCTCGACGAGCCCACGCGCGGCATCGATGTCGGTGCCAAGTACGAGATCTACACGATCATCAATCGACTCGCGAGTGAAGGGAAGGCGATCATCGTCATCTCGTCTGAGCTGCCAGAGCTGCTCGGCATCTGCGATCGCATCTATGCACTTTCTGAAGGTCGGATCACGGGCGAGATGCCCGTGGCCGACGCCACCCCCGAAGCCCTCCTCAAGCTCATGACCCTGGAGAAGCAGCGCTAATGTCTGACACCGCGACGAAAGCCCCGGCCAAGAAGCTCGGCCGCATCACGCTACCGCCCACCCTGCAGCACATCGTCACCGACCTCGGCAAGAACGGCATCTTCATCGCCCTCATCGCCGTGGTCGTGCTGTTCTCGATCACGACCAACGGCATTCTGCTGCGTCCGCAGAACATCTCGAACCTCGTGGTGCAGAACGGCTACATCTTGATTCTCGCGATCGGCATGGTGCTCGTCATCGTGGCGGGCCATATCGACCTTTCGGTCGGCTCGATCGCCGCGTTCATCGGTGCCGTGTCTGGTGTGCTCATTCGAGACCTCGGGTTTCCGTGGTGGCTCGCGATCATCGGTGCCCTCGTCGTCGGCGCCATCGTGGGAGCCTGGCAGGGCTTCTGGATCGCGTATGTTGGCATACCAGCGTTCATCGTGACGCTGGCGGGCATGCTCATCTTCCGCGGGCTCGCCCTCATCACGCTCGGCAACGCCAACATCGGCTCGTTCCCCGAAGAGTATCGAGCGCTCGGCAACGGCTTCATCAACTTTCCCGTTGAACTCGGCGGGGGTCAGATCGATGTCGTGACGCTCATGATCGGCCTCATCGCCATCATCGGCCTCATCGCCCAGCAGCTGCGCACCCGCAACGGGCGCAAGAAGTATGGCCAAGAGGTAGACCCGACGGTCTGGTTCATCATCAAGATGTCGTTCGTGGCCATTGGCATCGGTGCGTTCTTCTACGCGCTCTCGACGTTCAAGGGCATTCCCGTCACGCTCGTCGTGCTCGCCGTGCTCGTCATGGCCTACGGCATCATCGCCAACCGCACCGTCTTCGGCCGGCACATCTACGCGGTCGGCGGCAACCGTCGCGCAGCCGAGCTGTCGGGTGTCAAGACTCGCTCGGTCGACTTCTGGCTGTTCGTCAACATGGGTCTACTCGCTGCACTCGCCGGCCTCGTGTTCACGGCTCGTCTCAACCTGGCAGGGCCGAAGGCCGGTGACGGCTTCGAGCTCGAGGCCATCTCGGCGGCCTTCATCGGCGGCGCGGCAGTGCAAGGCGGCATCGGCACGGTCGGCGGCGCCATCATCGGTGGTCTCATCATCGGCGTGCTCAACAACGGCATGTCGATCATGGGCATCGGCATCGAGTGGCAGCAGGCCGTCAAGGGCCTGGTGCTGCTGCTCGCGGTCGCCTTCGACGTCTACAACAAGCGCCGCTCGGGTGCGAGCGTCGCGCGCTAGCGATGTGCTGACGACGAGGGGGCGGCCGTGCGGCCGCCCCCTCGTCGCATGGTCGGCAGAGCATCCCGCGGCGCAGAGAAGGGGCTGGCGCAACTGTTGTCCATCTGGATAACATGAGCGCATGAGAATACTGCTGGTCGGCGCCGGAGGCGTCGGAGACGCCATCGCCAAGATCGCTGCCCGTCGATCGTTCTTCGAGACGATCATCGTGAGCGACTACGACATCAGCCGCGCCGAGCGCACGATCGCCCGGATCACGGCGAAGCACGGCCCGCAGGGCGACCGGTTCGTCGCCGCCCAGATCGATGCCTCAGACGCGGCCGTGGTCGAGAAGGTCGCCCGTGAGCACGCAGCCACCCACGTCATGAACGCTGTCGAGCCGAAGTTCGTCATGCCGATCTTCACGGGCGCGAGAGCGGCAGGCGCCGACTACGTCGACATGGCGATGAGCCTGTCGGTGCCGCACCCCGACGAGCCGCATGCGAAGACCGGCGTCAAGCTCGGCGACGAGCAGTTCGCCGTCGCCGACGAGTGGCAGGCTGCCGGGCGCCTCGCGCTCGTCGGCATGGGCGTCGAGCCGGGGCTCAGCGACGTGTTCGCGCGCTACGCCGCCGACCACCTCTTCAGCGAGATCGATGAGCTCGGCACGCGCGACGGCGCCAACCTGGTCGTGCGCGACGACGAGGGCAACGAGATCTTCGCTCCATCGTTCAGCATCTGGACGACCATCGAAGAATGCCTCAACCCTCCCGTCATCTGGGAGAAAGACAAGGGCTGGTTCACGACGCCGCCGTTCAGCGAGCCCGAGGTCTTCGACTTTCCCGAGGGCATCGGCGAAGTCGAGTGCGTCAACGTCGAGCACGAAGAAGTGCTGCTCATGCCGCGCTGGGTCGACGCCAAGCGCGTCACCTTCAAGTACGGGCTCGGCGACGAGTTCATCGGCATTCTCAAGACGCTCAACCAGCTGGGGCTCGACAAGACCGAGCCCCTTCGCGTGCGGTCTGCGAACGGCCCCGTCGAGGTGGCCCCGCGCGACGTCGTCGCCGCCGGCCTGCCCGACCCTGCCACGCTCGGCCCACGGATGACCGGCAAGACCTGTGCGGGCCTCTGGGTCACCGGCACCGGAGTCGACGGCTCGCCCCGCGATGTCTACCTGTATCACGTGAGCGACAACGAGTGGACGATGGCCGAGTACGAGGCTCAGTGCGTCGTCTGGCAGACCGCGCTCAACCCCGTCATCGCCCTCGAGCTGCTCGCCACCGGCGCCTGGAGCGGCGCAGGCGTGCTCGGCCCCGAAGCCTTCGACGCCGAGCCGTTTCTCGACCTCATGGCGAGGCCCGAGGCCGAGGGCGGCTACGGCCAGGCCTGGGGCCTCCAAGAGCGCACGCCCGCCCACTGACGGTCACTCTAGAATCGAGGCATGGCCCGGCAAACGCTTTCCGACACTGCTGCCGCCGTGCAGCACGCCGTCGACGGACGCCGGGCGGTGCGCAGCGTGCTGCGCTTGCTGGGCATCCACCGTCGTCGCGTGCTCATCGCCGTCGCGTTCTTCGCCGTCAAAGACACGCCGCTCTGGCTCATGCCCGTCATCACGGCGGCCATCATCGACATCGTCGTCGACGGCGGCCCGGTGCAGTCGCTCGCACTCTGGGCCGCCATCGCTGTCGTCGCGCTGCTGCAGAACTATCCGGGCCATGTCGCGTACACCCGGTTCTTCATGGGCGCTGTGCGCGCCATCGGTGCAGACCTGCGCAACGCGCTCGCCGCGCGACTGCAAGAGCTCTCGATCGGGTTTCACGCGCGCGCAAACTCTGCGATCGTGCAGACCAAGGTGGTGCGCGATGTCGAGAACATCGAGGTGATGCTGCAGCAGACCGCCCACCCGATGCTCTCGGCCACCATGGTGCTCATCGGTGCCGTCACGATGACCGCGATCAGCGTGCCCCAGTTCTTGCCCGTCTACGCGCTCGCGATACCGCTGGCCGTCGTGCTGAAGGCTGTGCTGCAGCGCCGCAGCGATGCACGCAACGAGACCTTTCGACGCGAGGTCGAGCACTTCTCGGCGCGAGTGGGCGAGATGGCCACCCTCATGCCGATCACGCGAGCGCACGGCCTCGAGTCGGTGGCGCGCGAGCGCGTGGCCGCCGGGGCAGAAGGCGTGCGCAGCGCCGGCTTCGCTCTCGATCTGCTCAACGGTCGGTTCGCCTCGCTCTCATGGGTGAGCCTGCAGCTGCTCGGCGTCGGCTGCCTGGTGCTCGCCGCGTGGTTCTCGTTGACCGGCCTGCTGCCGATCACTCCCGGAGAAGTGGTGCTGCTTAGCTCGTACTTCGCGCTGCTCACGACGAGCACCACCGGACTGCTCATGCTGCTGCCGATCATCGCGCGCGGCACCGAGTCGGTGCGATCGATCGCCGAAGTGCTGCACGAGCCCGACCTCGAGCGCAATGAGGGCCGCCGTGCCGTCGACAGCGTCAGCGGCGAGATCGCGCTCGAGAGGGTGTCGTTCCGGTATCCGGATGCTGCGCTCCACGCCCTCGACGGCATCGACCTGCACATCGCCGCGGGTGAGACGATCGCGTTCGTCGGTTCATCTGGCTCGGGCAAGTCGACACTGCTCAACTTGGTGCTCGGGGTCGTGCGGCCGACCGGCGGCCGCGTGCTGCTCGACGGCGTCGACATGGCCGAGCTCGACGTGCGCACGGTGCGCAGGCACGTCTCGGTCGTTCCTCAAGAGTCGGTGCTGTTCGAAGGCACCGTGCGCGACAACGTGGCCTACGGTCTCGGCGAGGTCGACGACGAGCGCGTCGAGCGCGCACTGCGCGATGCGAACGCGCTCGAATTCGTGCGCTCGCTGCCCGACGACTGGAACACCGTGGTGGGCGAGCGCGGTGCACGGTTGTCAGGGGGCCAGCGGCAGCGGCTGTCGATCGCGCGGGCCCTCGTGCGCAACCCGAGCATTCTGCTGCTCGACGAGGCCACGAGCGCGCTCGACGGCGAGTCTGAAGCCGCCATCGCCGAAGCCCTCGCTCGCCTCATGTCTGGTCGCACGACGCTCGTGGTCGCCCACCGGTTGTCGACGATCCGCTCGGCAGACCGCATCGTCGTGCTCGAACAGGGCCGCATCGTCGAGATCGGCGACCATGAGCAGCTGCTCGCGGCAGGCGGCCGCTATGCCGAGCTGCACCGGGTGCAGGCGCCCTGAACCCCGGCGAGGCCGAGCTGCGCCGGCGTCAGGCGCTCGCCCGCAGGCGCACGAGGCTCCAACTCTCGGGCGGCAGGGTGAGCGAGGTCGAGTGCTCGCCCGCGACGACTCCCTCGAGGGGCCGAGGCGCAGCGTCAGCCACCTCGGCTGCCGTGCGGCGGGGGCCCTCGTCATCGGCGACCAGGGTCACGGCCTCGATGAGCTCGACGTCGGTGAAGCCGACGTGGTCGAGGGCGGTGCTGACCGACTCGGTCGAACGGTTCGTGATGCTGAGCACGAGCTCGCCCGCCTCTGAGTTCCAGACCACCGCGGCCGAGAGCGCGTCGACCTCGCCGTGCTTCGCGGTGGTCAGTCGCGGTGCGTCGAGTCGAGCATCCAATGCCACGCCCCGCGCATGCTGGGCCAGCAGCGCCACCGGATAGAACGTCGTCTGCCGCCACGCCTCGCCGCCGGGCTCGGTCATGATCGGTGCGATGACGTTCACGAGCTGCGCGAGGCAGGCGACGGCGACGCGGTCGGCGTTGCGCACGAGCGTCGTCAGCAGGTCGCCGACGACGACGGCGTCGAGAGCCGAGTAGACGTCTTCGATGAGCCGGGGCCGCTCGGCCAGCTCGAGATTGGTCTCGCCCGCGAAGTCGTCGATGTACCAGACATTCCACTCGTCGACCGAGAGCTTGATGCGCTTGCTCGAGTGACGCCTCGCCGCGACCGCGTCTGCCGTCGCGATGACCTCGTGAAAGAACGCTTCGAACGAGGCGCCCGAGGCGAGAAAGCTCGCGCGGTCGCCGTCGCGCTCTTGATAGTAGGCGTGCACCGAGATGTACTCGACGTCGTCGAAGACGTGCTCGAGCACGACGCGCTCCCACTCGCCGAACGTCGCCATCTCTCGACCGCTGCTGCCGCACGCGACGAGCTCGATGGTCGGGTCGACTCGGCGCATCGCCTGCGCTGCCTGGCTCGCGAGCCGGCCGTAGTCGTCGGCCGTGCGGTGCCCGATCTGCCACGGGCCGTCCATCTCGTTGCCGAGGCACCACAGCCTGATGTCGTGCGGTGCGTCTGCGCCGTTTGCGCGCCGCAGCTCGCTGAGCGTGGTGCCGCCTGGCGTGTTGCAGTACTCGACCAGATCGGCGGCTTCGGCCGCCCCTCGCGTGCCGAGGTTGACTGCCATCATGGGCTCGGTGCCCGTCAGTGCGCACCACCGCACGAAGTCGTCGGTGCCGATCGCATTCGGTTCGATCGTGCGCCAGGCGAGGTCGATGCGGGTCGGTCGGGACTCTCGCGGCCCCACCCCGTCTTCCCACCGATAGTTCGACACGAAGTTTCCGCCCGGGTATCGCACGACCGTGGTGCCCAGCTCTCGAGTGAGCTCGGCGACATCGGTGCGCCAGCCCTCGGCATCGGCTGCGGGGTGGCCGGGCTCGTAGATGCCCGTGTAGACGGCCCGGCCGAGGTGCTCGACGAACGACCCGAAGATGCGGCGGTCGATCGCCCCGGTGACGAACGCGGGGTGGGCGGTGATGCGTGCTGCACTCATGACGTCGAGTCTGCCAGGTGGGGGGCGACGGCCGCCGCGAAGCCGCGCACCGTGCTGGCCGCCACCGCGGCAGGGTCATCGGCCCAGATCTCGGCATGGAACAATTCGACCTCAATGTCGCCGCGGTAGCGCGCGTGCTCGACGGCGCGGGTCATGGGGCCGAAGTCGATCATGCCCTCGCCGGGGTAGACGCGCGACAGCAAGACGTCGGCGGGCAGCGGAGTGCGCCAGTCGCAGGCCTGATAGCTCGCGATGCGGCCTTCAGCGCCGGCGCGCGCAATGCTCGGCAGCAGTGCCGGGTCCCACCAGACGTGAAAGCTGTCAATCACCACGCCCACCGTCTCGGGGGCGAACGGCGAGGCGAGGTCGAGCGCCTGGGCGAGCGTCGAGACGACGGCGCGGTCGCTCGCATACATCGGGTGCAGCGGTTCGATGGCGAGCGTGACCCCTGCCGCGGCCGCGTGCGGCGCGAGTTCGTCGAGTGCCTCGGCGACGCGCTCGCGAGCCCCGATGAGGTCTCGCGAGCCTTCGGGCAGCCCGCCGGCGACGATGACGAGCACGGCGGCCGAGCCGGGCGCCCCCGCAGCCGCGAGAGCGGCGGTCTCGTCGATGCCGCGCCGGTTCTCATCGATGGCCGCGCGTCGAGCCGGCCCTTCGGCATCGGTCACGAACCCCGTGCGGCACAGGCTCGAGAAGCGCAGTCCGCTGTCGGCGAGCATGGTGGCAGCAGTCGCGAGACCCACCGCTGCGACGGGTTCGCGCCAGAGGCCGATCGACTCGATGCCCGCACCGGAGGTCACGGCGAGTGCTGTCGCGAGGTCGGCGTGCTTGATGGTGGCCTGGTTGAGCGACAGGCGCCGGATGCTCACGACGAGATTCCGTGCGTGGCGAGCAGGTGGTGCCACCGGCGCAGGGCGAGCTCGGGGCGCTCGAGTGCTCCGCAGCCGTTCGCGAGCTCGACGATGCGCGAGAGATGCGGAACACTGCGACCGGCGTGCAAGCCGCCGACCATCGAGAATGCGGGCTGATGGCCGTTGAGCCAGGCGAGAAAGGCGACGCCCGTCTTGTAGAACCACGTGGGTGCGGCGAAGATCTGCCGCGAGAGCTCTTCGGTCGGGCCGAGCAGTCGACGGTAGCCGTCGACGTCGTCGGCGTCGAGCCGCTGGATGGCGGCGGAGGCGAGCGGCCCGAGCGCTGCGAACGCGCCGAGCAGGGCGTCGGAGTGGTGGCTGCCGTCGCCCTCGATGAGGCTCACGTAGTGAAAGTCGTCGCCCGTGAGCATGCGAGCGTGCGCCGGCAGGGCGGCGCGCACCGCGATCTCGGCGTCAGCATCGAGCAGGCTCATTTTGACGCCACGCACCGTGTCGGGGTGCGCCTCGATGATGCGCAGCAGCGTGCGGGTCGCCGCCTCGGTGTCGTCACTGCCGAAGTAGCCGGCGAGCTGCGGGTCGAAAGCTGTGCCGAGCCAGTGCAGCACGACGGGAGTCGTGGCGTGCTGTAGCACCGCGTCGTAGACGCGCACGTAGTCGTCGGCGTGCTCGGCGACGCGCGCGAGGTGCCGACTGGCCATGAGCACCACGCCCGCCCCGGCCTCTTCGGTCTCGTGCAGCTGCTGTCGATAGGCATCGATGACGGCGGTCAGCGAGATCGTCGGCTCATCGACGTGATCGGTGTTGACGCCCACGACGACCGCACCGCCGACGCTGCGCGCCTCGTGAGCGCTGCGGCGCACGAGCTCGCGGGTGGCGGCGGCGTCGAGTCCCATGTTGCGCTGCGCGGTATCCATCGCGTCGGCCACTCCGAGCCCCCACGACCACAGGTGGTGGCGGAAGGCGAGAGTGGAATCCCAGTCGATGTCGGCGGGGTGGCCGGGCACGTTCTCGGCGTGCGCTTTCGGCACGACGTGCGCGGCGGCGTAGGCCACGCGACTGCGCAGCGGCGAGGTCGGGCGGGTCAGCGCGGGTGCCTCGGCGAGCGGGATGCTCGACACGGCTCCCTCGGCCGAGACCAGAGTCAGGGCATCCATCGTCGACTACGCGATCTGCGCGCCGACCGGCGAGTCGACGCTGACACTGGGCACGTCGACCCGCCGACCGTCGCGCGACGACTCGAGGCCCTTCTCGGCGAGTAGCATGCCGCGAGCTCCGGCCAAGAAGTCGTAGTGGTGGGGGGCGTCGTCGACGACGTGGCGGATGAAGTCTTGCCACTGCGTCTTGAAGCCGTTCTCGAAGACCTCGTTGGTGGGCACGTCGACCCACGTCGAGTCGTAGTCGATCTCGTCGACGAGGTCGGGGTTCCACACGGGCTTCGGGGTCGCGTTGCGCGGTTGGATCTTGCAGCCGAAGAGCCCGACGACGGCAGAGCCGTGCGTGCCATCGACCTGAAACTGCACGAGCTCGTCGCGGTCGACGCGCACCGCCCAGCTCGAGTTGAGCTGCGCGATGATGCCGCCCTCGAGTTCGAACACGGCGTAGGCGGCGTCGTCGGCGGTGGCGGCGTACGGCGTGCCGGCTTCGTCGACGCGCGAGGGAATGTGGGTGACGGCGCGCGAGTAGACCGACTCGACCCGGCCGAACAGGTTCTCGAGCACGTAGCTCCAGTGCGGGAACATGTCGACGGTGATGCCGCCGCCGTCTTCGCTGCGGTAGTTCCAGCTGGGGCGCTGCGAGGGGTGCCAGTCGCCTTCGAAGACCCAGTAGCCGAACTCGCCGCGCACGCTGAGAATGCGGCCGAAGAAGCCGGAGTCGATGAGCCGCTTGAGCTTCTGCAGCCCAGGAAGGTAGAGCTTGTCGTGCACGACGCCGTTCTTGACGCCGGCGTCGGCGGCGAGGCGCGCGAGGGTCAAGGCGTCGTCGAACGACTCGGCGGTGGGCTTCTCGGTGTAGATCGCCTTGCCGGCGGCGATCGCCTTCTGGATGGCAGCGAAGCGGGCTTTGGTGACGAGAAAGTCGGCGTAGATCTGCCAGCGCGGGTCGGCGAGCGCCGCGTCGAGGTCGGTCGAGTAGTGCTCGATGCCATGGCGGGCGGCGAGTTCGGCGAGCTTCTCTTCGTTGCGGCCGACGAGCATGGGCTCGACCTGCACGCGAGTGCCGTCGGCGAGCTCGACGCCGCCCTCGTCGCGAATCGCGAGAATCGAGCGCACGAGGTGCTGCCGGTAGCCCATGCGCCCGGAGGCGCCGTTCATGATGATGCCGATGGTCGACTCTGACACGGTGGTTCTCTCTGCTCAGGGGTTTCGCGTGAACATGGCGAGGCAGTGCCCACGATACGGGAAAGCGTTTACCAAACTGTAGAGCGAGTTGCGCGTCGAAGCAAGAGGGCGCACGAAAGTGTCGCGAGATGCGGTGTGAGAACCGCCCGGTTCAGTGACGGTGCGGGGTGGATGCTCGCAGCACGACCGTCGTCGCCACGGGCTCATGGCTGCCGGCAGCCGGTTCGTCGAGCGCCATCGCCAGTGCGCGGCGCCCCACCTCGGCGAGCGGGATCGCGACGGTCGACAGGGGAGGAGTGACGTCGCGCACGGTCGGAATGTCGTCGAAGCCCGCGAGGGCGATATCGACACCGGGGGTGAGCCCGGCATCGCGCACCGCCGAGAGCGCGCCGACCGCCATGACATCGTTCACGGCGAAGACGAGATCGATCTCACGCCCCATCGCGAGCAGCCGCTGCATGCCCTCGTATCCGCCATCGCGCGTGAACCCGGTGCGCACGACTGCCGCAGGGTCGAGCTCGATGCCGCGCGCAGCGAGCCCTTCGGTGAATCCGCGCAGCCGGTCTTCAGAGGTCACGAGCCCTTCGGGTGCGGCGAGCACGGCGACGTGGCGGTAGCCGCGATCGGCGAGTGCGAGGGCGAGGTCGCGCGCACCCGCGGCGTTGTCGAGCAGCACGGTGCGAAAGTTCAAGTCGTTGGTGCTGATGACGACGACGCGCCCGCCCGTCTGCTCGAAGGCCTCGAGCTCGGCCCGCAGGGCGGGAGCGAGCGGGTCATCGGTGCGGCGAGAACTGGCGAGGATCATGACGCGAGGCCGTTGGCCGCGCATGGTGCGCACGAGTTCGAGCTCGCGCTCGGGGTCGCGCTCGGTGGCCGCCATGGTGACGAGCAATTGCGCTTCGTCGGCTGCTGCGCCGACGCCCGAGGCGATGGTCGAGAAGTAGGGGTCGGCGATATCGGCGACCAGCAGGGCGACGGTGCGCGTCGAGCCGCGAGCGACGGCCTGGGCCGAGAGGTTGGGCGTGTAGTTAAGGCGTTCTGCCGCAGCGAGCACGCGCTGGCGATACTCTTCGGCCACCTTACGCGTGCTGCCGTTGAGCGAGCGCGAGGCCGTCGCTAGCGAGACTCCGGCTTCGCGGGCGACGTCGTGCAGCGTCACCGCGGCACGACTCTCGGCCGGCAGCGGCGCCTGCGGCGGGTTCTCGGGGGCGGTCATCGTGGGACATCTTGCCACGCACTGCGCGGCCGACGGTGGTGCCCACGGTGGGTAAGCGCTTTCCTTGCTAGGCTCGGGGCGATCGAGGAGGTCACGTGCCAGAGGCAACCACCGAGAGCACCCGCGTGCGGGCCGGCATTCTCGGCACCGGTGCTGTTGCGCACCTGCATGCCCAGGCGCTCGCGCTCATGCCGCGGGTCGAGCTCGTCGCCGTGAGCGATTCGAGCGCTGATCGCGCCGCAGACTTCGCGGCCCGATGGGCGGCGGGGGGCGCGGTGCCGAGTGTGCACGACTCGCTCGAGAGCATGCTCGCCACCGCTGAGCTCGACGTCGTGCACCTCTGCACACCGCCGGGCGGTCACGCGGCCCAGACGAATGCCGTCGTCGGCGCAGGGTGCGACGCCATCGTCGAGAAGCCGCCAGCGTTCTCGCTCGCCGAGCTCGACAGCATGACCGCAGCGGCGGCCGCTGCCGGCCGTCGGCTCGCGGTGGTCTTTCAGCAGCGCACCGGCAGCGCAGTGCAGCACGTCAAGAGGCTGCTCGATGCGGGGGCCTTCGGTGCTCCCCGCTTCGCGATCTGCCACACCCTGTGGCATCGAGACGGCGACTACTACGAGGTGCCGTGGCGCGGCACCTGGGCAGGCGAGGGTGGCGGAACGCTGCTGAGCCACGGCATCCATCAGCTTGACCTGCTTGCGCACCTGCTGGGCGAGTGGCGCGAAGCCTCGGCGACGCTCTGGCGTCTCGATCGCGACCTCGAGACCGAAGACCTCGCGACGGGCACGGTGCTGTTCGAGCACGCGGGCACTCCGGTCGTCGCGAGCGTCGTCTCGACCGTGCTCGCTCCCCGCGAGCAGTCGATCATTCGACTCGACTGCGAGCGCGCCACCATCGAGCTCGTCCACCTCTACGGCCACGGCCACGACCACTGGCGCATCACCCCGGCGCAGTCGATCGACCCCGCTGAGGCCGCCCAGTGGGCTCTGCCCGAGACGGAGGTCGCGAGCGGTCACGATGTGCTGCTCGCCGAGGTGTACGCGGCGATCGCTGCGGGCCAGCCCGTGCCGCCCGTCGCGGCCGAGCCCGCGCGAGCGCTCGAGATCGTGACGGCCCTCTACGCCTCTGCCGGTCGCGGCGCTGTCGTCACTCGGCACGAGCTCGCCGACCCTGCGCTGCGCGGGCCCCTCGGCACGGCCGTGCGCGACCTGCGCTCGACGAGAGGGCGCAGATGACGGTGGTGGCGTCTCGCGAGCTCGCGTCGGGCGTCGTGCTCAACGCACCCGAACCGGGGTGCGGCAACGACTCTCCGCGCCCCTGGGTGCACCCTCTCTCAACACCGAGCGGGGTGCGGGTCACCGATGACCAGCCGCTCGACCACCCCTGGCATCGAGGGCTCTCATTCGCGGTGGCGAACGTCGACGCCGCCGACGCGGTCGCGCACAACTTCTGGGGAGGCCCCACGTTCTCGGGCGCAGAGTATGTGCAGCTCGCCAACAACGGCACGCAGCGCTTGATCGAGCGACGCATCACGACGGGAGCCTCGCGTGAAGAGCTCGAATGGTGCACGACCGAGGGCCGGGTTCTGGTGCGCGAGAGCCGCCACCTTCGACTGCACGACGACGGCGCCGCTCGCGGCTCTGCCACCGTGCTCAAGTGGAGCAGCTCTCTCGTCAATGCGTCGGCGACCCCCCTGCGGTTCGGCAGCCCGACGACGGCGGGCCGACCCTCCGCTGGCTACGGCGGGCTGTTTCTGCGCGGCGCACCCGGCTTGATCGGTGCCGAACTGCTTATCGACGGCGAGATCGTGGCTGCCGATGCCGCGATGGGCATGCCTGGTGCCTGGGCCGCCCTGCGATCGGCCGAAGCCACGGTGGCCATCGCAGCGCACGCGGCGAATCCGGTCAGCCCGAGCCCGTGGTTCGTGCGCGTCGACCCCGTGGCGATGCTGTGCGCTGCACCGTTCTTCGACGAGGAGTGGCTGCTCGATGTGGGCGGGCGGGCGACCTGGCAGTGGACGGTGCTCGCGATCGACGGCGCCGCATCGGCGGGCGAGCTCGAGGGCCTGCTCGCGTGAGCGCCGCGATCTTTCGCGACCCGGTGACCGACGGGGCGGCCGATCCGGTCGTCGTCGACGCACCAGGGGGCGAGTGGTGGATGCTCTACACCCAGCGCCGACCGGGCGCGCCCGATGCGGGCGTCGGCTGGGTGCACGGCAGCGCGATCGGCTCGGCGGTGTCGCACGACGGCGGCGCGTCGTGGCACTACGCCGGCGTGCTCGAGGGGCTAGAGGTCGCCGGGCTCGGCCCGGGCGTCCACACCTTCTGGGCTCCCGCGATCGTGCGCGATGCCGGCCGCTATCACCTCTTCGTCACCGTCATCGAGGGCGTTCCGACGCAGTGGCACGGCCACGCCCGCACGATCGAGCGGTTCACGTCAGTCGACCTTCGCGCGTGGAGCCACGAGGGCCGCGTCGAGCTGCCGAGCGAGCGGGTGATCGACGCAGCCGTCGCGCGGTGCCCTGACGGGCGCTGGCGGCTGTGGTGCAAAGACGAGGCGGCAGGCTCGACGACCGCCGTCGCCGTGAGCGATGATCTCGCCGAGTGGCACTACGAGGGAGTCGCCATCGGGGGGCGCCCGCATGAGGGGCCGGTGGCGTTCGCCCTCGGGGGGTGGTGGTGGATGCTCACCGACGAGTGGCGCGGGCTCAGGGTGCACCGCTCGACCGACGCGCGCTCATGGTCGACGCTGGGGCTCGTGCTCGATGCCCCTGGCGCGCACCCGGATGACCGCCAGGTCGCTCGTCACGCCGATGTCGTGGTGCTCGGCGACGAGGCGTGGATCATCTACTTCACCCACCCGGCGTGGGATGGTTCAGAGATCGCCGGCGTGGGCGAGCGCGATGTCGAGGCGCAGCGCAGTGCAGTGCACGTCGCGCGGGCCGTGGTCGTCGACGGTGAGCTTCGGGTCGATCGGGATGTGCCGCCGAGGGTGCCGCTGGGCGCCTCGACACGGTGTGGGAAAGCGAATTCCCATTCAGGCTTGACGAGCGACACCGTGTCGCCTACGGTGTGGGATAACGCTTTCCCAAGCGCGACTATCCGTGGTCTACAGCGACGTCTTCCAGGAGGACAATGATGTTCAGCAATCGCACTCGGCGCATGGCCCTCGCGGCCACCGCCACTGCCGCAGCCGCGGCACTCGCCCTCGCGGGCTGCGCGCCCGCCGACGCCCCCAGCGAGTTCGACCCCGAGGCAGAGGTCGAGCTCACCTTCACGTGGTGGGGCAACGACGACCGTGCCGCCCGCTACCAGACGCTCATCGACGCGTTCAACGAGCAGCACCCGAACATCACGATCAACGGCAACTTCACCGACTTCCCGAGCTACTGGGAGGTGCGACAGACCGAAGCCGCCGGCGGCGGACTGCCCGACGTGTGGCAATTCAGCGACTCGTACCTGCGCCAGTACGCAGAGCCAGGCCTGCTGCTCGACCTCGGCACGGTCTCTGAGTACGTCGACTTCTCGGCGTTCGATGACGCGCTGCTCGGCACCGGCCAGCTCGGCGGCACGCAGTACTCGCTGCCGACCGGCTACAGCGCGTGGGCGGTCTTCCAGAACGACGACCTGCTTGCCGAGCTCGGCGTCGAGCCCTACCCGGGCGGAACGAGCTACGCCGAGTACTCGGCGTGGATGGCCGAGGTCACCGCGGCCGGTGCCAGTGCCGGCGTCTACGGCGGCACCGACTTCACGCAGCGCATCCAGAGCTTCGAGAACGTGCTGCGCGCCCAGGGCAAGAACCTCTACACGGCCGATGGCGGTCTCGGCCTCACCGAAGACGACCTCAGGGCCTACTGGGAGTCGGGCGCGGCCGACCGCGCCTCAGTGACCATTCCGCAGTCGCGACTCGAAGAGATCTCGCCCGTCTCGGGCTTCGGTGCTCGACTGACCGCGAGCGAGATGGGCTGGAGCAACTTCCTCGGCGGATACCTCGCCGAGTCGGGCGCCGCCTCGCTCTCGATGGTCGCCCCTCCGCTCGACGTGCCCGGCGGCCAAGACCTCTACCGCCAGACCGGTCTGCAGATGGCGATCTCGGCCAACACCGCGCACCCCGAAGCCGCAGCCCTCTTCCTCGACTTCGTGGTGAACAGCCCCGAGGCCGGAGAGATCTTCGGCACCACACTGGGCTTCCCCGCCTCGAGCACCAAGCTCGCCGGTGCCAACCTCGAGGGCGCTGACGCGCAGGTCGCCGACTACCTCGAGTCGGTCGCCGACCGCATCGGTGCGGCGCCGCCCGTGCCCGTCATCGGCTACGGTTCGCTCGAGCAGACCTTCTGGAGCCTCGGAAAGTCGATCGGCCTGAACGCGATCTCGGTCGATGATGCTGTGCAGCAGTTCTTCGACGAGGCCGCCGTCATTCTCGGCCTCTAGCAACACGAGCCCTACCGCACGAAGGAGTCACGACCCATGACCACGATCGACACGACCGCAGGGTCGGCGACACCGGGTGAGTCGGGCTCCGGCTCCCGTCCGGCGCAGCAGCGCCGGGCGGGAGCCCCCCGGGCGGGGCGGGCCATGAGCACTCGCCGCCGCGACACGATCGCGGGCTACGTCTTTCTCTCGCCCTGGCTGCTCGGCTTCTTCGCCCTCACGGCCGGCCCGATGCTCGCGTCGCTCTACCTCGCCTTCACCAACTACGGCATCTTCAACGCCCCCGAATGGATCGGCTTCGCCAACTTCGAGCGCATGATGAACGATCAGCGCTACTGGGGGTCGGTGCGCATCACGCTGCTCTACGTGCTCGTCGGCGTTCCGATCAAGCTCGCGGCGGCCCTCGCCATCGCGATGCTGCTCAACATGCCGCGCAGGGGCACCGGGTTCTTCCGCAGCGCCTTCTATGCGCCCTCGCTCATCGGAGCGAGCGTGAGCATCGCCATCGTGTGGCGCGCGATGTTCTCGACCAACGGGCCCGTCGACTCGGGGCTGAGCTTCTTCGGCATCGAGATCGGCGGCTGGGTCGGTATTCCCGCACTCATCCTGCCCATGATGATCCTGCTCGCCGTCTGGCAGTTCGGTGCACCCATGGTCATCTTCCTCGCCGGGCTCAAGCAAGTGCCGCACGAGCTCTATGAAGCTGCGAGTGTCGACGGTGCGGGCCCCATCCGCAAGTTCTTAAGCGTCACGCTGCCCATGCTCTCGCCCGTCATCTTCTTCAATCTGCTGCTCGAGATGATCAACGCCTTCCAGGTGTTCGCCTCTGCCTACATCATCGGCTCGGGAACAGGCGGCCCGGCAGATGCGACGAACTTCTACACCGTCTACCTCTACACTCGCGCCTTCACCAACAGCCAGATGGGGTACGCCTCGGCCATGGCCTGGGTGCTGCTCATCGCCGTCGGCATCATCGCCTTCATCCTCTTCCGCACCTCGCGATCGTGGGTGCACTACGCAGGAGACTCCAAGTGACCGCGCCCCTTTCGAGCATCGACCTCGACGACACCCGCACGATGCCGATCACGAGCGTCATCCCGGTGCGGCCCGGCATGAAGCTCTACCGCCGCGTCACGGGTGCGATCTGGACGACCGTGATTCTGGCACTCACCTTCGTCGTGCTGTACCCGCTCGCGTGGATGGTCTCGGCCTCGTTCAAGCCCAACAGCGAGTTCGGCAGCAATCAGGCGTTCTTCCCGATCGCTCCGACAATCGACAACTTCATCAAAGTCTTCGACGGCGTCGGCGGGGTGCCGCTCGCAGTCTTCTTCCTGAACTCGTTCCTGCTCGGCATCGGCTCGGTCATCGGCACCGTCATCTCGGCCTCGATGGCCGCCTACGCCTTCGCTCGCATCTCGTTCAAGGGCCGAGGAGCGTTCTTCGCCATCATGATCGGCACGCTCTTGCTGCCCTTCCACGTGCTGATCATTCCGCAGTACATCATCTTCAGAAACCTCGACATGATCGACACGTTCTGGCCGCTGCTCATCGGCAAGTTCCTCGCCACCGAAGCCTTCTTCGTCTTCCTCATGGTGCAGTTCATCCGCAGCCTGCCGCGTGAGCTCGACGAGGCCGCGCGCATCGACGGCTGCGGCCACGCGCGCATCTACTTCTCGATCACCCTGCCGCTCATCAAGCCCGCGCTCATCACGTCGTCGATCTTCGCCTTCATCTGGAGCTGGAACGACTTTCTCGGCCCCTTGCTCTACCTGACGAGCCCACGCAACTACCCGCTGCCGCTCGCCCTGCGAATCTTCAACGACCAGACCTTCGTGAGCGACTACGGAGCCACGATCGCCGTCTCGGTGCTCGCACTGCTGCCCGTGCTGCTGTTCTTCATCGTGTTTCAGCGCTTTCTCGTCGAAGGTGTGGCCACGCAGGGCCTCAAGGGCTGAGAATCGCAGGATGACCGCACACCGTCGCCCGCAGCGGCAGCCGGTCGACGGCAGTCGGCTGCGATGGCCCGGTGCCGCGGCAGGCTTCACGCTCTTTGGAGAAGTGCTGTGGATCGGGGTGATCGTGACGGTCGTGGGCCTGCCCCTGCTGACCCTGCCGGCGGCACTGGCCGCGGGGGTGCGCTCTCTGCGCCGTTACCTGCGCGCCGAGCGCAGCGGCCTTGCCGAGTTCTGGCGCGACGTGCGCTCGGCGGTGCTGCCCGGCATGGTCACGGCTCTGGCGGTGATCGGCGCCCTCGGCCTGATCGGCGCCTCGGCACTCGTCGCCTCGACCACCTCCCTTCCCGGTCGCGAGCTCGTGCTGGTGGTGTGCGCGCTCGCGACCGTGGCCGTGCTCACCGCGCTCGTCGCACTCGCCTCGCTGTGGCGGCCGACCCTCGGGTGGGCGGAGGCGGCGCGAGCATTGCGACCCGCCCTCACCGCCGATGTCGGTGGCACGGTGCTGCTCGTCGTCGCCGTCGGGCTCACGGCGATCGCGGCATGGCAGCTGCCTCCGCTCATCGTGCCCGCGCTCGGCTGCCTCGCCTTCGCCGCCGCGGTCGTCGTCGAACGCAGAATCGCGCGCGAGCATCCGCTCATCGAATCCGCCCACTGACACCGCGACAGAAGGAGGCCGCCGTGCACTACGGCGCCGATTACAACCCCGAGCAATGGCCCGAGAGCGTGTGGCCAGACGACATCGCCCGCATGCGTGACGCCGGCGTCACCATGGTGAGCCTCGGCATCTTCTCGTGGTCGCGGCTGCAGCCGGCGCCAGACGAGTGGAGCTTCGACTGGCTCGATCGAGTCATCGAGCTGCTGCACGAGGGCGGCATCGCCGTCGATCTCGCCACGGCCACGGCCAGCCCGCCGCCGTGGCTGGCGCACCTGCACCCCGAGACTCTCGCCGCCGACGAGCGCGGAGCCGCCTACTGGCCGGGCAGCCGGCAGCATCACGCTGTGGCGAGCCCCGTCTACCGCCGATACGGCCTCGAGCTCGTGCGTCGACTCGCCGAGCGCTATGCCGATCACCCCGCGGTCGTGCTCTGGCACGTCGACAACGAGCTCGGCTGCCACCTGCCGCTCGACTACTCCGACGCGGCGCGCGACGCCTTCAGGGTCTGGCTCGCCGACCGGTACGGCAGCGTCGACGCGCTCAACGAGGCGTGGGGCACGAACTTCTGGTCGCAGCGCTACCGAGCCTTCGACGAGATCGTGCCGCCCCGCCTGGCGCCCTACTCGCACAACCCAGGGCAGCTGCTCGACTTCAGACGGTTCACGAGCGACACCCTGCTTAGCTGGTATCTGCAGCAGAAGCAGACTGTGCGCGATGCCGGCGCACGACAGCCGATCACCACCAACATGATGGGCGCCTTCAAGCCCACCGACTACTTCGCGTGGGCTGAACACATGGACGTCATCAGCGACGACGCCTACCCCGACCCGAACGACCCAGAGAGCTTTCGACGCTCGGCACTGCAGCGTGACCTCATGCGCTCGCTCAAGCCGGGCACACCGTGGCTGCTGCTCGAGCAGTCGACGAACGCGCTCAACTGGCGCCCGTCGAATGCACCGAAGGCGCCGGGGCAGATGGCCGCGCTGAGCGCGCAGGCGATCGGCCGCGGTGCCGACTCGGTGCTGTTCTTCCAGTGGAGGCAATCGCGAGCGGGGGCTGAGAAGTTCCACTCGGCGATGCTGCCGCTCGCCGGAACCGACACGAGAACCTGGCGCGAGGTCGTCGATCTCGGCGCTCGTCTCGCCGCGCTGCCCGAGCTTCCTCCGCCTGCGGTCGACGACGCTCGCGTCGCCATCGTGCTCGACTGGCCCAGCTGGTGGGCGCTCGAAGCCCCCGACCATCCCGTCGCTCTCGACCAGCAGGCCATTCTGTGGCGCTGGTACGACGCCCTGCACGAGCGCCACGTCATGGTCGACATCGTCTCGCCAAGCCGGGTGGCCCCTCACCACCGACTCGTCATCGCTCCGGCGCTCTACCTGCTGACCGACGACGATGCGCAGCACATCGCTGACTGGGTGGCGGCCGGCGGCCAGCTGCTCGCCGGCCCGTTCACCGACATCGTCGATGAGTTCGATCGTTTTCCGACGCCGAGCGACGGCCGGCCCGGCTACCAGCAGCGGTGGCGAGACCTGCTGGGCATCAGACTCGAAGACTTCGGAGCGCTCGTCTCCCCCGACGCGCCTGCGTCTGAGCCGGGCGAGCGCCTGGCACCCTTTGGCCCGTCCACCGATGATGCGGCACCGGATGCCCGCCCCGGCCCGCACGGCGTCGGAACCCTGCTCGCAGAGCACCTGCACCTGGCGGGGGCCGAGGCCGAGGCGCGATTCAGCGCCGGGCGGCGCGCGGGCGACCCTGCACTGACGCGCCACGCGCACGGGGCCGGAGCAGCGCGCTACCTCGCGACGCTGCCCGACAGAGACACTGCCCTCGCCCTCGTCGACCATCTTCTCGCCGACCCGGTCTTCGCGGGGGCGCACTTGCGCGAGAGCGAGGTGCTGCGACGAGGCCAGCTGACTGCCGGCGACGTGCCCGGCACCGTCGAGGTCGCCCGGCGGGGGCCGGTGCTGACGGTGATCAACCACGGCTCCGAGCCGGTGACGCTGCAGATTCCCGGCCGAGTGCTGCTCGAGACCAGTGCGCTCGCCTCTGCGGGGGGCGCGCCGTCGGCACGCACCGAGTCAGAGGTGCGCGTGCTCGCTCCCTATGATTCGATCATGACCCTGCTCGACGAGCCCACCCCGTGAGCTGATGCGCATCGTCGTCGCACCAGACTCGCTCAAAGGCTCAGCGACCGCGGCCGAGGCGGCGCGGGCGATCGCTGAGGGGTGGCAGAGCATCCGCCCCAGAGACCTGGTCACGATCGTGCCGATGGCCGACGGCGGAGAGGGAACGGTGGATGCTGTGGCCGCAGCGCTGCCGCACAGTGAGGTGCTGTCGACTCGCGTCACCGGGCCAGACGGCCGCGTCGTCGAGGCTGCCTGGCTGCGGTTCGTCGACGGCGCCGGGCGTCGCACCGCTCTCGTCGAGCTCGCTGAAGCCTCGGGCCTGCTGCTGCTCAGCGAGCCGGCCCCGCTCACGGCGCACACGCTCGGTCTCGGCGAAGTCATGCGCGCGGCGCTCGACTCGGGGGTCGACCGGCTGCTGATCGCCATCGGGGGCAGCTGCTCGACCGACGGCGGCGCGGGTGCACTGCTCGCCCTCGGCGCGACCCTCGTCGACGGGCACGGCGACAGCCTGCAGCTGGGCAATGCTGCACTGCACGCTCTCGACCACGCAGACCTCACGACGGCCGTGCCGCCGCCCCCGGGCGGCGCCGTGGTGCTCACCGACGTCGACAACCCGCTGCTCGGCAGCCGAGGGGCGGTCGCCGTCTTCGGGGCGCAGAAGGGCATCGATGACACGATGGCGCTCGACGCCGAGCGCGGGCTCGAGCGACTCGCTGCAGTGCTCGCTGCAGGCTCGCCCGAGGGCGTCTCGCCTGCTGCCGCGGGCGCCGGAGCGGCGGGCGGAGTCGGTTTCGGGCTGCTCTCGTGGGGCGCCGAGCTCGCCGCCGGCGCTCGCGAGCTCGCCGCGACCATCGGCCTGCCCGCGGCGATTGCAGACGCCGACCTCGTCATCACTGGTGAGGGTCGCTTCGACGGGCAGTCGGCCGGGGGCAAGGCGCCCGTCGAGGTCGCCAGGCTCGCCGAGGCAGCCGGGGTACCCTGCGCGCTCGTGGCCGGGGCGATCGACGCAGAGACGACGGCGTTCAGCGACGCCGTCTCGCTCACCGACGTGGCGGGCTCGGCCGACTCTGCTATGAGCGAACCGCTGCAGTGGCTGCGACGCGCGGGAGCCAGGCTCGCCTCAGCGCACCTTGCTGATTGACTGGAGGCATGGATCTCGACCTGACCGCCCCACAGTGGGCGGGCTTCTCGATCGTCGTTCTCGGGCTCGTGCTGCTCGTCTCTGCGGTGTTGCGCAGGTTCGTGCCGCTGCTCGCCTCGCTGTTCATCCCCACCTCGGTGATCGCAGGGTTTCTCATTCTGCTCATCGGCCCGCAGGCGCTCGGGCTCTGGACGGGCACCGAAGGCCTGATACCTGCACCGGTGCTCGCCGTGTGGGCCACGCTGCCCGCGCTGCTCATCAACGTGGTCTTCGCCGCCGTCATGCTCGGCAAGGCGCTGCCATCTGCACGTGAGATCTGGACGACCTCGGCGCCGCACGTCATCTTCGGCAGCGCGCTGTCGTTCGGGCAGTTCGCCTTGGGCTCGCTCGCCGTCGTGCTCATCCTCACCCCCTTCTTCGGTGTCAGCGACCTCGCCGGCTCGATCATCGAGCTGTCGTTCGCGGGCGGGCACGGCACCATCGCCGGCATGGGGCCACTCTTGACCGATGCCGGGGCGGCTGAGCTCATCGACCTCGGGCTCGGGCTCGCCACCATCTCGATGGTGACCGGCATCGTCATCGGTTCGCTGCTCGTGAAGTGGGCCGTGCGCAACCCGCGCATCAGCGTCGCACGCACCACTCCGCCCAGCCGCGATGAGGCTCACGATCTCAACGCCTCGGGCGTCGACCCCGAGGGCGACGCTCCCGAGCCAGAGAACCGCGGCATGGGCCCCGTCACGGTGGCGGTCGTGGCGATCGCGCTCTCAATCGCGCTCGCGATGGTGCTGCTCGAAACGCTGCGCGCCATCGCCGGCGCCTTCGGCTCTGATGTCTTCGAGTCGTTTCCGCTCTTTCCGTTCACGGTCATCGGCGGGTTCGTCGTGCAGCTTGCGGCCACTCGCCTGAAGCACGACCACCTCATCTCGAAGCGCGCCGTCAACGGCATCTCAGCGGTCGCGCTCGACGTGCTCATCGCCTCGGCCATCGGCACGATGTCGCTCGCCGCACTCGGCTCGAACATTCCCGCGCTCGTCGTCTTCACGGTCATCGCCGTCGCCTGGAGCGTCGTGGCGCTGCTCGTCTTCGGCCCGCGCATTCACGGGCGCGACTGGTTCGAGCATGCCATCGCCGACTTCGGTCAATCGCAGGGCAACGTGGCCACCGGTTTCGTGCTCGCCGACATGGTCGACCCGCAACGGCGCACCAAGGCCACGACCGCCTACGGCTACAAGCAGCTCGGCTACGAACCGTTTCTCGGCGGTGGGCTCATCACCGCGTTCTCGGTGCCGCTCATCCTCGCCTGGGGTTCGCTGACCTTCGGCATCGTCTCGGCGGTGCTCGCCGCGGGCATGCTCACCTGGGGGGTGCTGCGGCAGCGTGCCCGCGCTGCTCGCTGATTTGTAGGCTGTGCTCATGACTGATGCCCAGCACGCGGTCGAGGCCGCCCAGAAGGCGCTCGAAGAGGCACAGGCAGCGCTCGCCGCAGCGACAGAGGCGGCGCAGCGGCAGGCCGTGGCGGCAGAGTCGGTGACCGCCCCGACTGCACCCGCGAGCGGCCCGCTCGACGACGAGCGCGTGGCGAGCATCCGTTCTGGGTACTCGATGCAGGGCGCAGTGCTCGAGATGGGCGCCCTCGTCAACGGCGACGCGATGCCCGACGTGCCGGTGCGCATTCCGATCGCGATGACCAACCGGCACGGGCTCGTCGCCGGCGCCACCGGCACCGGCAAGACGAAGACGCTGCAGGTGCTCGCCGAGCAGTTGAGTGCGGCAGGGGTGCCCGTCTTCGCCGCCGACATCAAGGGCGACCTCAGCGGCATCGCGGTCGAGGGCGCAGGCGGCGAGAAGCTGCTCGCGCGCACCGCCGGCATCGGTCAAGACTGGAAGCCCACGGCGCACCCCACCGAGTTCTACTGCCTCGGCGGCGTCGGGCACGGTGTGCCCGTGCGGGCCACGGTGTCGAGCTTCGGGCCGCTCATGCTGTCGAAAGTGCTCGGGCTCAACCAGACGCAAGAGTCGAGCCTCGGCCTCGTCTTCCACTACGCCGACCTGCACGGGCTGCCGCTCGTCGACCTCACCGACCTGCGCACCGTCATACAGTTCTTGACGAGCCCCGAGGGCAAGGCAGACCTCGCCGAGCTGGGCGGGCTGAGCAAGGCCACCGCTGGCGTCATTCTGCGCGAGCTCATCACCTTCGCCGCCGATGGCGCCGACGTGTTCTTCGGCGAACCCGAGTTCGACACCGCCGAGTTCTTGCGCACCACCGCCGACGGGCGGGGCATCGTGAGCCTGCTCGAAGTTCCCGGCGTCGCCGACAAGCCCGCGCTCTTCTCGACCTTTCTCATGTGGCTGCTCGCCGACCTGTTCAACGACCTGCCAGAGGTCGGCGACATCGACAGACCGAAGCTCGTCTTCTTCTTCGACGAAGCTCACTTGCTGTTCAAGGATGCGAGCAAGGCGTTTCTCTCGGCGATCACGCAGACCGTTCGGCTCATCCGCTCGAAGGGGGTCGGCATCTTCTTCGTCACGCAGACGCCGAAAGACGTGCCGTCTGACGTGCTCGCCCAGCTCGGGTCACGCGTGCAGCACCAGCTTCGAGCGCACACCCCAGACGACCAAACGGCGCTGCGCTCGACCGTGCGCACCTACCCGAACTCGGGCTACGACCTCGAGCAGGTGCTCATGAACCTCGGCATCGGCGAGGCGATCGTCACCGTCATGAACGAGAAGGGCGCCCCGTCGCCCGTGGCCTGGACGAGGCTGCGGGCGCCGCAGGGTTCGATGGATCCCGCCCCGGCCGACGTCATCGCGCACTCGGTCGCCTCGTCGCCCCTCATGGCGCGCTACGGCCAGGCGATCGACCCCGAGTCTGCGCACGAGATGCTCGCGGCGCGCATGAACGCGGCGGCCGAGGCGCAAGCGGCACGAGATGCCGACGCGCAGCGTGACAAGGCGCAGGCCGAGTACGAGAAAGCGCTGCGCGATCTCAAGAAGAGAGACGGCACGACCACGCGCACCACGACGCGCCGCACCACGAAGGCACCCGCCGGACCCGGCGATGTCGTCGGCGACCTGCTGGGTTCGCGCGCTGGCCAGACCGTCATCCGCGAAGTCGTGCGCGGCATCTTCGGAACCCTCGGTCGGCGCTGACCGGTCGGGTCGCTAGAACGGAAACAGCACGGGCACGAGCAGCGCGGCGACCGCGAGAAACAGCACCATGATCGGCAACCCGAACTTCCAGTAGTCACCGAACTGCAGGCCCGCCGGCGCCATGATCATGAGGTTGGCGGGCGTCGCGACCGGGGTGAGCAGCGCGGCGGCCGACACCACCGCGACGGCGAGCAAGAAGGGCAAGGGCGAGACGCCGAGCTCGTAGGCGACCGAGATCGCGATCGGCGCGACGATGAGCGCCGTCGCCGTGTTGCTGATGAGCTGCCCGAAGATGAGCGTGACCACGAGCAGCGCCGTGAGCACGACATGCGGCCCGAACGACCCGACGACGTCGACGATGCCGGTGGCGATGAGATCGGCGGCACCGGTCTGCGTGATCGCGGTCGACACCGGAATCATGCCGCCGACGAGCAGCACGGTCGTCCACTGAATCGAACGGTGGGCCTTCTCGATCGACACGGTGCGGGTGAGCACCATCGCGCCCGCAGCGAGCAAGCCCGCGACGGCGGGCGGCATGATGCCCGTGGCGAGCGCGATCACCATGAGCACGAGCACGACGAGGGCGGTGTATGCACGGCGGCCGATCGGAGCCGCCTGGCGGCGGATCTGGTCGGGAGCATCGACGACCATGACCGAGGGGTCGCGCAGATTCTCATCGAGGGCATCCCACCTGCCCTGCACGAGCAGAATATCGCCGGCTTCGAGCCGCAGGTCGGTCTGGTCGCCGACATCGTCGCCGCCGCGCTGAATGGCCACGATGATGAGGTCGCCGCTCTCGGTGATCATGCCCGGCCACACCGGGTCTCCGATCGCCCGTGATCGAGGCGGGATGACGATCTCGGCCACGCCATATTCGGCGTCGAGGGTCGCCCAGTTCGCGGCCACCGTGCTCGTGCCGACGCCTTCGAGCTTCGAGTCGTCGCTCACCGAGCGAATGGCCGTCGGGGTTCCCTGCAGAATGAGCACGTCTCCGGCGCGGATCGCTGCGTCGGCATCGCGCACGCCTGGCGCCGACGGCGACTGGATGGCGATGAGCGTGACGGCGGTCGCTGACTCGAAGACGATCTCGCTCTCGGTCTTGCCGATGAGTGGCGAACCAGAGAGCACGCGCACGCGACCGAACGGCTGCGCGCCCCCGAACTGGGCCAGCAGCGTTCGAGCGTGGTCGCCGAGATCTGTCGAGAGGGTCGAGGGGATGCGGGCCGGAATCAGGCGATTGCCGAAGAGCACCGTGATGAGAATGGTGCCGGCCACGATGGGCACCCCCACGAGCCCGAACTCGAAGAAGCCGAACGCTCGACCGGTCTCTTCCTCGGCCAACTCAGACATGATGACGTTCACGGGTGAACCGGTGAGCGTGAGCAGCGAGCCGGCGTGGGCGCCGAAGGCGAGCGGCAGCAGCAGCCGCGCCGAGGCGACCGACATTTTCGTGGCGATGACGACGACGACCGGCAGCAGAGCGGCCACGGCTCCGTTGACGCTGATGAGCGCGGCGAGCACAGCGACGACGAGCATGATGATGACCGTGAGCGTGCGGGAGCTGCCGCCACCGCTCGCGATGAGGCGCTGCCCCGTCCACGCCGTGAGGCCCGACGAGTCGAGACCCTCGGCCACAACGAACAGACTGGCGATGAGAATCACGGCCGGATCACCGAATCCGGCGAAGGTCTGACCGAGGTCGAGAATGCCCGTGGCATACAGCGCGAGCGAGGCTCCGATCGCGATGAGACCGACCGGAATGCGATTGCTCACGAAGGCGAAGACGACGATCGCGAGTATCAGCATGGTCACCGCGATATCGCTCACGATCAGACACTAACCGAGTGCAGGGTTTCTCCCTAGAGTGAGCCCTGCGGAGAACGCATCGCCGCGCATCGTTTCATCGAAAGGAACACCCCATGGAAGGGTTTCTCGGCAACGTCTGGGACCTCGTTCTGCTCTTCTTCATCTCGTTCGCGTTCATCGCCTACTTCATCACGCTGTTCAGCGTCGTCGTCGATCTCTTCCGTGACGAGTCGCTCAGCGGCGGCTGGAAGGCCGTCTGGCTGCTCTTCATCTGGTTCGTGCCCTTCGTGACGCTCTTCGTCTATCTCATCGCTCGCGGTGGCGGCATGGCGGCGCGCAGCCAGGCGAAGGCGCAGAAGTCGCACGATGCCGCAGCGGCCTACATTCGCGACGTCGCCGGCGCCAGCCCGGCCGACGAGATCGCCAAGGCCAAGGCGCTGCTCGCCGACGGCACGATCTCGCAGGCAGAGTTCGACGCCATCAAGGCGAAGGCGCTCGCCTAGCCTTCACTGCAGTGACGACGTGAGGCGGGCAAGGCTGTCACGCACCTTCTCGCCCCACGGTCGTCGCACCCACTCGTCGAGGTGCAGCTCGCGGCTCTGTGCTCGATACGACGCCTCGATCTCGCGCATGCGCTCGACGAACTCGCCGCCGTGCACCATGACAGAGACTTCCATGTTGAGGCTGAATGAGCGGATGTCCATGTTGCTCGAGCCCACGATCGCCACGTCGTCGTCGATCGTGAAGTGCTTCGAGTGCAGCACGGTGGGCGCCTGGTAGAGGTAGATGCGCACCCCCGCGCGCAGCAGGTCTTCGTAGTACGAGCGCTGCGCGTGGTAGACGAAGAACTGGTCACCGATCTCGCTCACGTAGAGCTCGACGAGCAGCCCGCGAGACGCCGCCGTGATGATCGCGAGCTGAATCGCCTCGTCGGGCACGAAATAGGGGCTCGTGATGCTCACCTGCCGCTCGGCCTTGTGGATGAGCGTCGTGTAGAGCTTGAGGTTGTTGTCGTTCTCGAAGCTCGGGCCGCTCGGCAGCACTTGCGCGTCGAGCAGGGCGGGGTCGTCGCCGAGCACCACCGGTGAGGTGTCGAGCGGCAGCAGCTCGTCGGTCTCGCTGTACCAGTCGGTCACGAACACGGCGTCGAGTTCGCGCACGACGGGGCCCTCGAGCCGCACCATGACCTCGTGCCAGTGCAGGCCGCGCTTGATGGCCTTCTTCTTGCCGTAGTTGCTCTGCACCATGTTCTGCGAGCCCGTGTGGCCCACGCGCCCGTCGACGACCACGAGCTTGCGGTGGTTGCGCAGGTCGGGGCGCTGCCACTGGCCCCGCAGCGGGCGCAGGGGGAGCATCCCGTGCCATTCAGCGCCCATTGCGGCCAAGCGGGCGAGCGTCGCCTTTCGGGCGGGCGACAGGATGCTCATCAGATGGTCGCTCAGCACCCTCACCGTGACGCCGCGCGCGGTCGCCCGCTCGAGCGCGGCGAAGAACGGCTCGGTCGTGCCATCGAGCGCGAGGATGAAGAACTCGACGTGCACATAGTGCTCGGCCGTGTCGATGTCGGCCGCCATCGACGCGATCGAGCCCTCGTAGTCGTCGGTGAGCTCGGCGCGATTGCCGCCCACCATCGGCAGGGCGCCGAGGTTCTCGTTGAGCCGCACCGACGAGCCGAGCCAGTCGGGCCACTCGTCGCGATGGCTCACGCGGTCGAGCCCCTCGGTGCGGGCGAGAATGAGCTCGCTCACCTCGCGCTGCTTGTCGCGCCGAGCCTTCGGAAGCCGGCTGAAGCCCACGAGAAAGAATGCGATCGCCCCGAGGTAGGGAATGAAGATGATCGTGAGCATCCACGCGATCGCCGTCGAGGGCCGTCGGCGGGCCGAGATGACGATGACGGCGATCGAGCCGAGCACGACGTGCAGCACGACCAGCAGCGCCGGCAGCAGTGCGCTCACCTCAGCAGGCATGAGGTGCTACCTCGCCCGTTGGCGGGGCACGACGACCTTCTTCAAGATCAGCAGGATGCTCGCCACGACCGGCGAAGCGACCAGCGCCCCGAGCAGACCGAGCAGGGTGCCGCCGATCACGGCCCCGATGAGCACGAGCGAGGCGGGAATGCTGATCGCCTTGCCGATGATGCGCGGCGTGAAGAGGTAGGCCTCGACCTGCATGTAGACGATCATGACGATCGCCACGATGAGGGCTGTCGCCGGCGAGGTGAACAACGAGACGAGCACCATGAGCGTCGTGCTGATGAGGGGGCCGATGACGGGGATGAGGGTGATGAAGAGGGCGATGAAGGCGAGGATTCCGGCATAGCGCACGCCCAAGACGCTCAGCAGAATGAACGAGAAGGCGGCGTTCATCGCCGCGAGCACGATCTGGCCGCTCAGGTACTTGCCGATCGACTCGAAGATCTCTTCGGCGATCTCGGCGAAGCCCGCGCGTTTCGAGGCGGGCACGAGCTCGTAGAGGGCGTTCTTCATGCTGTCGAGCGAGGCGACGAAGTAGAGGGTGATGACGACGACGAGCAGCACGCCGAAGCTTCCGTTGATGATGTCGGCGCCGATGCGCAGGGCACCGCCGCCCAGGGTGATCCACAGGTTGGGGTCGGCAGAGCTGACCCGCACCCACTCGAGCAAGATGAACGGATACCCGTTGAACTGCCCGTCGAGGTCGAGAAACCAGCCCTGATTCTCGATGTCGGTGAGGTTCTCGGGCAGCGTGCGGGCGAGCTCGGTGGCCTGCTCGATGACGATGGGCACGATGAGCACGAGCAGCACGGCGACGACGGCGAGAAAAGCTGCGAGCACGACGCCGATGGCAGCCGGCTTCGGCAGGCCGCGGCGCTCGAGTCGGGTGACCACGGGGTAGAGCCCGAGACTGATGAAGGTCGCCAAGAAGATGAGGGTGATCGTATAGGCCAGTTGCGACACCGCTGCGCCGAGCACCAGCGCGAGCAGCACGCCGAGGGTGCCGACGAAGCCGATGACGAAGGGCCCCTTGCGCAAGAAGCTCGTGGCAGAGCCGACGTTCGACTCGCCGGTGCTCGGTTCGGATTCTGACTGCATGCTCGGCGCCTCTCTGACTGCCGCCAGGTGGCCGACAGAATCATCGTCACCATATCGTTCAGAGCGCAAAGCGAATAGCCTGAGCGCGACACTTCGTCACTCCCCTGTGCGAGAAACGGAACCACCATGACCACCATCTCGATCACCACGTCAGCCGAGGCCCCCGCTTCTCTCGATGTCGACGTCGTCGTCGTCGCATCGCGCGCCGGTGCTGACGGCCCCGAGCTCGTCTCGCACTCGTCGCTCGCGCACCTGCACGAGCACCTCGCCGCCATCGGAGTGACGGGCAAAGCCGATGAGTTCGTGCGCCTGCCCGCGCTCGAGGGCTCGCGCGCGTCGGTCGCGATCGTCGGCCTCGGCGCTGAGGTCACGGCGACCACGGCCCGCCAGGCCGCTGGTTCGGCCGTGCGCCAGCTCGCCGGTGCCGAGTCGGTGGCGCTCGCCTTCGGCCTCGACGATGAGAGCCACGTGCACGCGATGATCGAGGGCGCCAGCATCGCCGCGTATGCCTTCACCAACTATCGAGTGAAGACGGCCGTCAAGGTGAAGTCACCGGTGGCGTCGGCGACGGTGTGCACGTCGGCGACGGTCAGCGACGAGGCGATCGACCGTGTGCGGCTCATCGCCGATCACGTGGCCCTCGTTCGCGATCTGACGAACCGCTCGGGCGGCGACCTCTACCCCCAGGCATTCGCCGACGCGGCGACCGAAGCCGCTGAGGGTGCGCCGGTGACCGTCGAGGTGTGGGACGAGAAGAAGCTCGTCGCCGAGGGCTGCGGCGGCATCATGGGCATCGGTCAGGGCTCATCGCGCCCCCCGCGCCTCATCAAGGTCAGCTACCAGCCTGAGGGCGCCACGACGCACGTGGCCCTCGTCGGCAAGGGCATCACCTATGACACGGGCGGCTACTCGCTCAAGCCGGCCGAGGCCATGAGCGGCATGCAGAACGACATGAGCGGTGCGGCGGTGACGCTCGCGCTCGTGCTCGCCAGTGCTCGGCTCGGGCTGCCGGTGCGCATGACGGCGTGGTTGTGCATGGCCGAGAACCTCGTGTCGTCGACGGCGATTCGGGTGAACGACATCTTGACGATGCGCGGCGGCACCACGGTCGAGGTCATGAACACCGACGCCGAGGGGCGCCTCGTGATGGCCGACGGCATGGTGCTCGCGAGCGAAGAGCAGCCCGACGCGCTCATCGATGTGGCGACGCTGACGGGAGCAGCGATCGTGTCGCTCGGTCGTCGCACCGTCGGGGTGATGGGCGATGCAGACCTCGTCGGCGAGATCGTGGCCGCGGGCGAGCAGACCGGCGAGCCGCACTGGCACATGCCGCTGCCCGCCGAGCTGCGCGCGCAGCTCGACTCGCGCTTCGCCGACATGGCCAACCTCAAGCCGGGCAACCGCGACGGCGGCATGCTCGTCGCCGGAACCTTCTTGAAAGAGTTCGTCGGCAAGGGTGCAGACGGCAACCCCATCCCCTGGGCGCACCTCGACATCGCGGGTGCCGCCGTCAACGAGGGCCCGGCCTATGGCTACCTCGCCGAGGGTGCGACGGGCGTCTCGCTGCGCACGCTGCTCGCCGCGGTCGAGAAGCGCTTCGCCGCGTAGCTCCCGCAGTCATCTCGCGGTGTCGCCCCGCGCATCTAGTCTTTGCGCTCCTGGTCTTCGGGGTAGCCGACGAACAGGTCTTCTTTCTGGAAGCCGGGCATGCGGCGCGCGGGCACGATCGCGAGCGCGGCGAGCCCGCCCAGCACGAGCATCGTGGTGCGCAGCGCGTTCAGGCGTGACTCGGTGAACTGCTCGACCGCGTAGGCGATCTCGGCCTCGGTCGCGTCGGTGCGCTCGGTGAGCACCTGCTCGAGCTGGGCATTGGTGAAGAAGTTCACGTTGTCGAAGTTGATCTGCTGCACGATCTCGGGCGTGAACACCTCAGAGTCGTTCGCGGCCGCGTAGGCGCTCGAGGTGAGCAGGCCGACGGCGAACGCCGACGCGACCGCGATGCCCGCACTGCCCGACAGGTTGTGCGTGAGCCCGCGGATGGCGCCGACGTCGCCCGCATTCTCGGCCGGAGCCGAGGTCAGCAGCGAGTTGAACACGAGGGCGACGACGCAGCCCTGGGCGAGTCCGAGCACGATCAGCCCGAGCACGACAGACGCCTGGCCCCAGTCGTTCGCGATCGTGAACGACAGCCACACGAGGGCTAGCGCCACCACCGTCATGCTCACGCTCGCAATCGAGCGCGGAGCGAACCGGCCGTAGAGCCGTGCGACGAGCGTGTTCGCGATGAAGATCGAGATCGTGTACGGAATGACCGCGAACGACACCTGGATGCCCACGAAGCCCTGCACGACCTGCATGTAGAGCGGCATCAAGAAGCTCACCGCGGTGCCGACGAACAGCATGAGGCCCATGACCCACACGGTGGCGCGCTCACCGGGCTCACGCACGATGTCGAGGTTGACGAGCGGCACGCGCTGCTCGGCCATGCGCTTGCGTGTGCGGCTGAGGAAGAGCTGCGCGAAGATGACGGCGGCGACGAAGAAGAACGGCACGACCGAGAACTCGCCGATCGAGATCGGCGCGTTGCCCGTCGCGGTGAGCAGGCCCCAGTCGTTCATGACGCTCATGCCGAAGCTGATCAAGATGATCGAGGTCGCGGCGAGCACGCCGCCCGTCCAGTCGACGATGAGGTTCTTCTGCGGCGGAACCGGCTTGAGCAAGAAGCTGAGCGCGAAGTTGAGCAGGCCGATCGACGCCACGAGCACGAACGACCAGCGCCAGCCGATGGTCGAGGCGAACTGGCCGGCGATGAGCAGCGAGACCACCTGGGCGAGCGGGATGCTCGCTGCGAAGTAGCCGATCGCCGAAGCCTGCTGCTTGCCGCGGAAGCTCGCCGCGATGATGATCGTCAGTGCCGGAAGGGTGATGGCGTTCGACGCACCCGTGATCGACTGCGCGATGAAGAGCACCGAGCCGTCTTGCGCGGTCGCGATGAGCATCGCGGCGAGCGCGGGAATGATGACACCGATGCGGAAGGCGAGCACGGGGCCGATCTTCGCCGTGATCTTGGCGCCGAGCAGCAGGAAGGCAGACACGGCGAAGGTGCTCGCGGTGTTCGCCAGACCGACCGTGGTCGGCGAGATGCCGAGGTCTTCGGTGATGCCGGTGATCGACACGTTCCAGGCGTTGAACGCCAATTGCACCTGGGCCAGCATGACGACGATGAGAGGGAGCCAGGACGACCTGGTCTCGACGACTGAACCTGCAGACATGGGGCGAGACCTCCGGCTCCGGCACGCATGATCATGCGCACTCTGCGCTCATCATGCCCCACGCGGGCGCCCCTTGGCGAGAGTCTTTCATCGCTAGAACTCTGAGAGCGGAGGATAGGGGATTCGAACCCCTGAGAGCTTGCACTCAACACGCTTTCCAAGCGTGCGCCATAGGCCACTAGGCGAATCCTCCAGGCGGTCGTGCAGCGAGGCCGCGCGACTCGGGCAATCGTACCCGTAAACTGGAGGCGGCTCCTCGCGTGGCGCCATCCAGGCCAACTCCCCCAGGGCAGAAATGCAGCAAGGGTAACCAGGCTCTGGCGGGTGCGCGAGGGGTCCTTTTCGTTGCGGGATGCCCGCTCAGCGCCGCGCGAGGTCTCGCGTCGCCGGCCCCTCCAGCAGTGTGCCGTCGGCGGCGAAGCGCGAACCGTGTGCAGGGCAATCCCACGATCGTTCGAGGTCGTTCCAGCTGAGGGCCGCGCCGAGGTGCGTGCACAGCGCCGACACTCGGCACGTCGCGCCGTCGACCGTCGACTCTGCCGTGGGGCGCCCCTCGGCCATGCCCACAGAGCCTGCGCCCTCGGCGGGTCGGTCGGCGGGCAGCCGCGAGGCGAGCATCCTGGCCCAGCCTTTCGCATACCACCAGCCGACGGCGGCGTTGGTGCCGATGCCGGAGGCGAGCGCGAGGGGTGTGGTGATGCGTCGACCGAGCGTGCGGCCCCAGTCGGGGGCGTCGTCGCCCGTGATGGCGGCGGTCAGCTGCAGCGCGCTCTGCACGGCGTTCGTCATGCCCCATTTGTCGTAGCCGGTCGCGAGGTAGACGCGGCCCGAGCCGCGAGGCATCCACCCGGTGTAGGGCACTCGGTGGGGGGTCGCATAGTCTTGCGCGCTCCAGACGTGGGTGCGCTCGGCGCCCGGCCAGTGCGAGGTGGTCCATCGGGTGAGCTCGTCGAGCAGCGCCGCTGGCGAGTCGGCGCGCCCCACCGTGTGCCCATTGCCGCCGACGAGCAGCAGTTCGCCTCCGTCGCCGTCGGGCGCGGTGCGCACCGACCGCGTCGGATCATCGACACTGAGGTACATGCCGGTCGGCAGGGCGCCGGGCACCCGAAAGGCGGTGGCGTACGAGCGATGCGGGCTGACCTTCGCCCAGTAGAGGCCGCGGTCGAGCACGGGGGTGCCCGTGGCGACGACGACGGTGCTCGCACTGGCCTCGCCACTCGAGGTGATGACACGAGCGGGCTCGTGGCGAGAGACCACTGACGTCACGCGAACGCCCTCGACGACCACGCCGCCGAGCGATCGAAGCTCTGCCGTCATGGCGGCGAGCACGTCGAGCGGATCGAACTGCGCCTGGTCGGGCAGCACGACGCTGCCGTAGGTGCGCAGGGGCAGGTCGCTGGCAGAGGCGAGCTCGACCGGTAGCCCGATGTCGCGGGCGACCTCGAATTCACGCTGGACGGTCGAGGTTCCGGCACTCGTCAGGGCGACGCTGACGGCCGAGCGGCGCTGCACCGCAATGCGGTGCTCGTCGGCGTACCCCAGCAGCCAGTCGAAGCCCGCCCGATTCGCACGCACGTAGGCATCGAGAATCGTGCGGCCGCTGTGCCGACGGATGCTCTGCAGGTGCGACCCCTGCAGCAACGACACCTTCGCCGTCGTGTTGCCTGTGGTCACGGCCCCCACCGAGCGCGCCTCGAGCACCGCCACCCGACGCCCGGCGCGTGCGAGCAGCAGCGCGCTCGTGAGTCCGGTGAGTCCGGCGCCGACGACGACGACGTCGTAGCGTCTCTCGGGCTCGAACGGGTCGGTCTCGATGGCGGCAGCGCGGTCGAGCCAGAGCGATGACATCTGGGCTTCCTCTCTCGAACGGTGCCTCGACGCTAAGCGGCTCGCATGGTCGCTGTCAGGGGCTTGCGCGACGACCGGGAGTGTGCGAGCACTGCATGCGTCGAGCTGTCGACGGGACCATCGGCTCTGGGCGCGCCCAGCCCACCGCCCTAGGCTGACCCCCGTGTCGAGCAGCATCTACATCACCTCAGCCGAAGGCAACTCGGGCAAGTCGACCGTGGCCCTCGGGGTCATCGACGCGCTCTCGCGACGCGGGCAACGAGTCGGGGTGTTCCGGCCGATTGCGCGCTCACGAGATGAGCGCGATTACGTGCTCGAAGTGCTGCTCGCCCACAACGGCGTCGTGGTCGGCTACGACGACAGCATCGGCGTGGGGTATGACGCGGTGCACGCCGACCCCGATGCGGCGCTCGCCGAGATCGTTGATCGCTTTCACCTCGTCGAGCAGCAGTGCGACACGGTCGTCATCGTCGGCAGCGACTACACCGACGTCTCGAGCCCCACCGAGCTGAGCGTCAACGCTCGAGCGGCTGCCAACCTGGGCGCACCCGTGCTGCTCGTGCTCGGAGGGCGCGACTCGAGCGAGACGAGCGGCCGAGGGCTCGCCGACCCGGGGGCGCGCTCGGCCGACGATCTTCGACGCGCGGGCGAGGTGGCCATCGCCGAGCTGCAGCACGAGCACGCCCAGCTGCTCGGCATCATCGCCAACCGCGCCGACCCCGAACGGCTCGACGAGATCGTCAGCACCCTCGCGACCCTCGCCCCCGATGCGATGGTGGGCGCAATACCCGAAGACCGATTCCTCATCGCCCCCACTGTGGCGGCTGTCATGCAGGCCTGCGGCGGCACCTTCGTGCGGGGCGACGCCGAGCTGCTGCAGCGCGAAGTGCTCGGCGCGGTCGTCGCGGCGATGAGCATGGAGAACGTGCTGCCCCGGCTCACCGAGGGCTCGATCGTGCTCGTGCCGGCCGACCGCAGCGACGTGCTGCTCGCCGTGCTCATGGCGCACACGAGCGAGACCTTTCCGAGCATCGCGGCGATCGTGCTCTACGGCGGCTTCGAGACGCCAGACGCCGTGCAGAACCTCATCGACGGGCTCGACCCGAGCCTGCCGATCATCACCGTCGACACCGGAACCTACGACACCGTTCTGGCGATGATGGATGCTCGCGGCCGGCTCGCCGCCGACAGCCAGCGCAAGTACGACACGGCCTTGAGCCTCTGGGAGAACAACATCGACGCCGGAGCGCTGCTCGACCGCCTCGAGGTGACGAGGCCCGACGTCGTGACGCCGCTCATGTTCGAGCACGACCTGCTCGAGCGCGCGCGCAGCAACCGCAAGCACATCGTGCTGCCCGAAGGCGACGACGACCGCGTGCTGCGCGCGGCCAGCACCCTGCTGCAGCGCGGCGTGTGCGAGTTGACGATTCTCGGAGACGAGCAGGCGATTCGGGCCCGCGCGGCCGAGCTCGGGCTCGAGCTCGGTGCAGCGAGCATCCTGAGCCCGTTCGATGAGGCGCTGCGCGAACGATTCGCGAACGAATACGCGACGCTGCGGGCGCACAAGGGCGTCACCTATGAGACGGCGCGAGACGTCGTCACCGATGTCAGCTACTTCGGCACGATGATGGTGCACCTCGGCCTCGCCGACGGCATGGTCTCGGGGGCCGCCCACACGACGGCGCACACCATTCGGCCGAGCTTCGAGATCATCAAGACCGATCCGGGAGTGAGCATCGTCTCGAGCGTGTTTCTCATGGCGCTGTCTGACCGGGTGCTCGTCTACGGAGACTGCGCGGTCGTGCCAGACCCGACGGCGACACAGCTGGCCGACATCGCGATCAGCTCGGCCGGCACTGCGGCGCAGTTCGCGATCGAACCGCGCGTCGCGATGCTGTCGTACTCGACGGGCGAATCGGGGTCGGGCGACGACGTCGAGAAGGTGCGTGAGGCGACGCGGCTCGTGCGCGAGCGGGCTCCCGAGCTGCTCGTCGACGGGCCGATGCAGTACGACGCGGCAGCAGAGCCCAGTGTCGCCGCCTCGAAGATGCCCGGCTCGTCGGTGGCGGGGCGCGCGACCGTCTTCGTGTTTCCTGACCTCAACACCGGCAACAACACCTATAAAGCAGTGCAGCGCTCGGCCGGGGCCGTCGCAATCGGGCCAGTGCTGCAGGGGCTGCGCAAGCCCGTCAACGACCTCAGTCGCGGCGCCCTCGTGAACGACATCGTCAACACCGTCGCCATCACGGCGATTCAGGCGCAGCGCACACCGCCGCCCCCGACCACCCCCATCTCGACCATCGGGGGCGTGGGCTAGTGCGCGTCTTCGTCGTCAACTCGGGCTCGAGCTCGATCAAGTATCAGCTCGTCGACGTCGAGACCGAGCACGTCGTGCTCTCGGGGCTGCTCGAGCGCATCGGGCACGACGGTGGCGACGCGGTCGACCACGAGGCTGGCATGCGGCTCGTGCTCGAGCGCCTCGGCTCGCACGCCGCGTCGATCGCCGCAGTCGGGCACCGGGTGGTGCACGGCGGCTCGCGCTTCACGGCACCGACGCGCATCGACGACGAGGTCGAGCAGGCGATCGCAGCCCTCGTGCCGCTCGCGCCGCTGCACAACCCGGCGAACCTGGCGGGCATCCGAGCCGCTCGCCTCGCCTTGCCCGATGTGCCGCATGTCGCCGTCTTCGACACCGCCTTCCACCAATCGATGCCGCCAGCGGCATACACCTATGCGATCGACCGGGGCGTGGCCGCCGAGCACGGCATTCGACGCTACGGCTTTCACGGCACGAGCCACCAGTTCGTCGCCGAGCGCGCCGCTGCCCTACTCGACCGCCCGCTCGAGACGCTCAAGCTCATCGTGCTGCACCTCGGCAACGGCTCGTCGGTGACCGCGGTCGACGCTGGTCGCTCGATCGACACCTCGATGGGGCTGACGCCCTTGGCGGGCCTCGTGATGGGCACGCGCTCGGGTGACGTCGACCCCGGCGTGCTGCTGCACCTGCTGCGCTCTGGCCTCTCGGGCACCGAACTCGACTCCGTGCTCAACGCGAGCAGCGGCATGGTCGGGCTCACCGGTTCGGCTGACATGCGAGACGTCGAAGCGGCGTTCGAGGCGGGCGACGCGGATGCTGCGCTCGCGCTCGACGTCTGGGCGCACCGCATTCGGCACTACGTCGGGGCCTACCTCGCTCAGCTGGGCGGGCTCGATGCCGTGGTCTTCACCGCCGGTATCGGCGAGAACTCGTCGTCGTTGCGGGCGCGCGCGCTCGACGGCCTCGGTCACCTGGGGCTCGAGATCGATGCAGACCGCAACGCCGCGCGCTCTCGAGACGCCCGCGTGATCTCGGCCGACGATGCGCCGATCGCGGTGCTCGTCGTGCCCACCGACGAAGAGCTCGCCATCGCGCACGCCGCCTCGCGCCTCGTTCACTGAGGCGGGGATGCCCGGCCCGAGCATCAGAGGTGACGACTACGCTGGGCACGTGGTCACCGCCCTCTATCGCCGCTATCGGCCCGAGACGTTCGCCGAGCTCATCGGCCAGAGTCACGTGACCGACCCGCTGCGCGCAGCGCTGCGCGGCGACCGCGTGAATCACGCCTACCTGTTCAGCGGGCCCCGAGGTTGCGGCAAGACGACGAGCGCCCGCATTCTGGCTCGTTGCCTCAACTGCGCCGAAGGCCCCACCGACACCCCGTGCGGAGTCTGCCCGAGCTGCGTCGAGCTCGGCCGTGACGGCGGCGGCTCGCTCGACGTCGTCGAGATCGACGCCGCCAGCCACAACGGTGTCGACGATGCTCGAGACCTGCGTGAACGAGCCGTCTTCGCGCCAGCCCGCGATCGCTACAAGATCTTCATCCTCGACGAAGCCCACATGGTGACTCCGCAGGGCTTCAACGCTCTGCTCAAGATCGTCGAAGAGCCACCAGAGCACATCAAGTTCATCTTCGCCACGACCGAGCCCGAGAAGGTCATCGGCACGATCCGCTCGCGCACGCACCACTACCCGTTCAGGCTTGTGCCGCCGGCGCAGCTGCTCGACTACGTGCAGCAGCTCAGCGACAGCGAGAAGGTCACCATCGAGCCGGGCGTTCTGCCGCTCGTCGTCCGCGCGGGCGGCGGCTCGGTGCGCGACACGCTGTCGCTGCTCGATCAGCTCATCGCCGGCAGCGACGAGTCGACCGTCACCTATGCGCGCGCCGTGGCCCTGCTCGGCTACACGCATGGCGCGCTGCTCGACGAGGTCGTCGTCGCGATCTCGGCGAGAGACGCGGCTGCAGCATTCTCTGCTGTCGACCGGGTCATTCAGACGGGTCAAGACCCGCGACGATTCGTCGACGACCTGCTCGAACGCCTGCGCGACCTCATCGTCGTGCAGGCCACCGCCGACAACGCGGCGACCGTGCTGCACGGAATCCCCGACGTCGACCTGCAGAGCATGCGCGACCAGGCCGACGGTTTCGCACCGGCCGAGCTCTCTCGAGCAGCCGACGTCGTCAACCGTGCGCTCACCGAGATGACCGGAGCGACCTCGCCCCGCCTGCACCTCGAACTCATGACCGCCCGGGTGCTCGTCGCACTCGGTGGCGACGAGGCGCCGAAGGCGCCTGTCGCTGCTGCCCCGGCAAGCGCGGCACCAGCCGCTGCACCCCCGCAGAACCTGCCCGCGCCGAAACCCGCAGTTCCCGACGTCGCTGCACCGAAACCCGCAGTTCCCGACGTCGCCTCGCCGAAGCCCGCGGTGGCGGCCGAGCCGACTCCCGCCCGCGCACCCCTCACGATTGATGCCGTGCGCGAGGCCTGGCCCGCCGTGCTCGATGCTGTGCAGCAGGTCAAGCGCAGCTCGTGGACGGTCGTCTTCGCGACCACGCCGGCAGCCCTCGACGAAGACGTTCTCACGATCAGCTTCACGAGCGAAGCAGATGCCGCCGCATTCAAAGAACGCGCCGCACCCGCCGACAGTGTGAGTGAGCATGTTCGAGCCGCCATCGAGCGGGTGACGGGCGTGCGAGTGAAGTTTCGCATCAGGGTCGAGCCCGGGCAGCGTGACGTCGCGCGTTCAGAGGCGGCCACCCCCTCTTCAGCGACCGATGCCCCCGCTGACGCGGCCTCAGACCCCGACCCTGCCGCAACCCGAGCGCCGGGTGACCCTGGCCCTCCCGCGCCGACGGTGCCAGCCGCAGCGGTGACCGACTGGGTCGTCGCACCGATTCCCCGGTCGACGACCGATACGGCGAGCGTCGGGCAGCAAGAGTCGGCATCCACCCCTCCGACGCCCCGGCCTTCAGCCTCCGCCGAGCCGGCGGCGACCGAGCCAGCATCAGCTCAGCAGACTCCGCCTGAGTCGACCGAGTCGACCGAGCCCATCGCAGAGGCCGCCGTAGCGCCGAAGCCCGCAGGGCAGCATCCTGCTGAGGCCGCTGGTCGTCAACGGTACGGCGAAGCCGTCGTGCGCGAAGTGCTCGGCGCGACCTTCCTGCTCGAAGAGGTGCTCGAGCCGACGGTGTCGCCGGTCTCATCGACGAGCGTCAGCACGCCGGCCGGCCCCGTCGACCTCGACCGACCGTCGAGCGCTGATGCTCCCGACCCATTCCGAGACGAAGGCTGACGTGTACGACGGCATCATTCAAGACCTCATCGACGAGTTCGGGCGCTTGCCCGGCATCGGGCCGAAGTCGGCGCAGCGCATCGCGTTTCACATACTGCAGACCGAGTCGTTCGATGTCGGGCGCCTCGCCCAGCTGCTCGTCGACGTGCGCGAGAAGGTGCGGTTCTGCGAGATCTGCGGCAACGTCGCCGAAGAGGCGCAGTGCTCGATCTGCCGCGATGTGCGACGCAGTCCGACGACGATCTGCGTCGTCGAAGAGGCGAAAGACGTCGTCGCCATCGAGCGCACCCGAGAGTTCCGGGGTCTGTACCACGTGCTCGGCGGGGCGATCAGCCCGATCGACGGCATCGGCCCCGACGATCTGCGCATCGCGCAGCTGCTGACGCGGCTCAACGACGGCACCGTCACCGAAGTCATCATCGCCACCGATCCCAACCTCGAAGGAGAGGCGACAGCTACCTATCTCACCCGTCTGCTGGTGCAGCCTGGCCTGCGAGTGTCGCGGCTGGCGAGCGGTCTGCCCGTCGGCGGAGACCTCGAGTACGCCGACGAGGTCACGCTGGGCCGTGCATTCGAAGGTCGTCGCACCGTCGAGCACTGAGCGCTGAGCAGCGCACGGTGAAGCGCTGCATGCCGCGGCGGGCATCCCTCAGCAGTAGAATCGAGGCTCAAGGCTCGTCACCGCCGTCGCGCCGTCGCCGCGGGCGCGCATCCACACAGCTCCCGCCGCCATCGACATCCGTCCCCGCCCCGCCAGGAGAACCGCCGTGAGCCTCATCGTGCAGAAGTTCGGTGGGTCGTCGGTGGCAGACGCCGAGAGCATCAAGCGGGTCGCGAAGCGCATCGTCGAGACGCGCAAGGCCGGCAACGAGGTCGTCGTCGCCGTGAGCGCGATGGGCGACACCACTGACGAGCTGATCGACTTGGCCTACCAGGTGTCTCCGCTTCCTGAGCCGCGAGAGATGGACATGCTGCTCACGACGGGTGAGCGCATCTCGATGGCATTGCTCGCGATGGCGATCAAGAGCATGGGGTACGACGCACGGTCGTTCACGGGCAGCCAGGCGGGCATGATCACCGATGCCCGGCACGGCGCCGCTCGCATCGTCGACGTGACCCCCGTGCGCGTGCGTGAGGCGCTCGACGACGGTGCGATCGCGATCGTCGCAGGCTTTCAGGGCTTCAACCGTGACAGCCGCGACATCACCACGCTCGGCCGTGGTGGCAGCGACACGACCGCCGTCGCCCTCGCTGCGGCGCTCGGGGCCGAGGTGTGCGAGATCTACACCGACGTCGACGGAGTGTTCACCGCAGACCCGCGCATCGTGAAGCACGCCCGCAAGGTGCACACCGTCACCACCGAAGAGATGCTCGAGCTCGCTGCGGCGGGTGCGAAGGTGCTGCACATTCGCGCCGTCGAGTTCGCTCGACGCCACGGCGTCACGCTGCACGTGCGCAGTTCGTTCACGAACAATGAAGGCACGTGGGTCGTCACCCCGAAAGAGGGAGAAGTCATGGAAGAGCCGATCATCACCGGAGTCGCCGGCGACCTGGGTGAAGCCAAGATCACTGTGGCCGGGGTTCCCGACACCCCGGGCATGGCAGCAGACATCTTCACGATCGTCGCCGAGACGGGCGCCAACATCGACATGATCGTGCAGAACGTGTCGGCGGCGACGACGGGCCGCACCGACATCAGCTTCACCCTGCCGAAGAGCGACGGCGAGAAGGTGCTCACCGCTCTGCGCGCGACCCAGTCGACGCTCGGGTTCGAAGCGCTCGGCTACGACGACCAGATCGGCAAGCTGTCGGTCATCGGCGGTGGCATGCGCACGAGTGCGGGCGTGTCTGCTCAGCTCTTCACGGCGCTCAAAGATGCGGGCATCAACATGGAGATGATCAGCACCTCAGAGATCCGCATCTCGGTCGTCATGCGCGCCGACATCCTTCACCAGGCGCTGCAGGTCGTGCACACGGCATTCGGTCTCGACGGCGAGGCTGAAGCCGTCGTCTACGCGGGCACCGGCCGCTAGCGTCACGCGGCGAGCGCCCCGAGTACGATTGACCCTCATGACCACCCCCGTGAACCTCGGCGTCGTCGGCGCCACTGGCCAGGTCGGCGCCGTCGTGCGGCAGCTGCTGATCGAGCGCGCGATGCCTTTGGCGAGCACCCGCTTCTTCGCGAGCGCGCGCAGCGCCGGAACGACCATCGACTTCGATGGCACTCCGATCACCGTCGAAGACGCCGCGACGGCCGACCCGAGCGGTCTCGACATCGCGATCTTCAGCGCCGGCGCCACGACCAGCAAGGCGCAGGCGCCCCGCTTCGCCGCCGCGGGCGTCACCGTCATCGACAACTCGAGCGGCTGGCGAATGGACCCAGAGGTGCCCCTCGTGGTCGCCGAAGTGAACCCGCACGCCCTCGCGAACCCGCCGAAGGGCATCATCGCCAACCCCAACTGCACGACCATGGCGGCCATGCCGGTGCTCAAGGTGCTCGACGCCGAAGCGGGTCTCAGGCGACTCATCGTCAGCACCTACCAGGCGGTCTCGGGTGCGGGGCTCGCGGGCGGCGAAGAGCTGCTCGAGCAGGCGACGGCCGCGGTCGCGCAAGACGCGATCGGCCTCGTGCGCGACGGGCGCGCTGTGTCGATGCCCGACGCCCAGAAGTTTCCGACCCACATCGCCTTCAACGTGATTCCTCAGGCGGGCAGCTTCGTCGACGACGGCCTCGGCGAGACCGATGAAGAGAAGAAGCTGCGCAATGAGAGCCGCAAGATTCTCGAGCTGCCGAATCTGCTGGTGAGCGGCACGTGCGTGCGCGTGCCCGTCTTCACGGGCCACTCGCTCTCGATCAACGCAGAGTTCGAACGGCCGTTGAGCCCCGAGCGCGCGCGCGAGCTTCTGGCAAACGCTGCGGGCGTGACCTTGGCAGATGTTCCCACCCCGCTCGACGCCGCCGGAGTCGACCCGTCTCTGGTCGGTCGCATCCGCGCCGACGAGGGAGTGCCAGACGGCCGCGGCCTCGCGATGTTCATCAGCAACGACAACCTGCGCAAGGGCGCAGCGCTCAACGCGGTGCAGCTCGCCGAGCTGGTGGCTGCGCAGCTCGTCGTCGCCGCGTAGCCGCGATGGCCGAGCCCGTCACACGCGCCGAGCCCGTCACGAGCTACGCCGCAATCGGTGACAGCTTCACCGAGGGCATGGGTGACGAGCGGGCCGACGGAACACCGCGCGGCTGGGCCGATCTCGTCGCCGTCGGCCTCGCGCACGCGGCGGGCGGGTCGATCGGCTACGCCAACCTCGCGATTCGGGGGCGCCTGCTCGCGCCGATCATCGACCATCAGTTGCCCGCAGCTCTCGAGCTCGGCCCGCGGCTGCTCAGCATCAACGGCGGCGGCAACGACATTCTGCGGCCGCGGGTCTCGATCACGGCGGTCGCCGACCGACTGGTCGAGGCGGCGGTCAGGGCGGCCGAAACCGGCGTGAGCACCGTGGTCGTCAGCGGCGGCAACCCGACGCGGCACATTCCGATGGGGGCGTCATTCGAGAAGCGCGGTGATGCGCTCGCCGAGGCTGTGCGTGACCGACTCGAGGGCACCGGCATCGTGTTCGTCGACAACTGGTTCGACGATCGCCTGCCCGACCTGCAGTACTGGTCGATCGATCGGCTGCACTTGAACGCTCGCGGCCATGCCATCGCCGCGAGCAATGTGCTGGCCGCGTTGCAGGTGCCCATCGCTGATGCCTCGACGGCGCCAGACGATCACGACGAGCTCGTGCGCCCGCGCACCGCCGAATACTGGCGGCACTATGTGCTGCCGTGGATCGGCCGTCGGCTCACCGGCCGGTCTTCTGGCGACAATCGCGAACCCAAGCGACCAACCCTCGAGCCGGTGACCGCCGCCGATCTCTGACCGCTGCGCTCGGCGAACTGTCAGCCCGAGGGCGTCGAATACTCGGCATGACCACTCGCCGCGCTACCCTCGCTGTGCTCGCCGGGGGCGTGGTGGCCGCGCTGTTCGTCGCGTGCGCATCCACCGCCCCGTCGCCGTCGCCGTCGAGCGGCGCGGCCGCGCCGCTCGCGGCCTTCTACGGCGACTCGTACACGCTCGGCACGGGCGCGAGCGACCCGAGCGCACGCTGGTCGACGCGAATCGCCGAGAACCGCGGGTGGCGCGAGTTCAACCCGAGCGTCAACGGTCTGGGCTTCATCAACCGCCGCACGCTCTTCGGCGACGGCGACCTGCCCTCGATGATCATCGAGAAGCGCCCCGACATCGTCTTCGTGACCATGGGGCTCAACGACAACTTCGCTTTTCCGTACGCGGCCGACGCGATCGAGGCGCAGATCGCCACCGACCTGCAGCGGCTTCGCAAGGGGCTTCCGGATGCCCGCATCATCGTCGTCGAACCGTTCTGGTACACGGCTCGGCAACCGGAGTCGTTCGGCATCATCGCGGGCTGGGTGCAGCGTGAAGCGCTCGCGATCGGCGCAGACCACATCGCCGGTGCCGGCACCTGGATAGCGGGCAGGCCGGGAGAGATGGCGAGTGACGGGCTGCACCCCAATGACGAGGGCTATGCGCTCATGACCGAGCGCATGGATGCCGCGCTGAAGCAGCTCGGGCTGTAGCCGCTATTCGGTGCGAGGCTGTCGCAGCGTGCGCACGATGAGCTGCACTGCCGCGGCGACGAGCAGCAGGCCGAACAGCAGGCCAGACAGCGCAGGCGGAATGACGAAGGCGAGGGCGACCCCGGCCAGTGAGAAGACGACGGCGGCGGCACCGACGATGAGCCCGTCGCGCACGCGAACGAGTCGAGCGCGACGGTTCGAGAGCGTGCCCACCACTGCGGCGGGAATCATGGCGACGAGCGAGGTGCCCTTCGCGAGCAGGTCGCCCATGCCGAACAGCGCGATCAGCACGGGCACGGCGACGATGCCGCCGCCGATCCCGAAGAGGCCGGCGAGCACTCCCATCGTCACGCCGAGCAGCACGAGGCCCGCCACCGAGGCGGGCGTCAGTGCGAGTGCTGCCCCGCGATCGGGTTCGACGAGCATGAGGTAGACCGCGGCGGCGAGCATGCCCGCGATGAGCATCCACCGCAGCCACACGATCGGCAGTCGTCGCAGCAGCAGCGTGCCGAGGGGTGCGCCCGCGATGGCGCCTGCGCCGATGATGACGCCGGCGAGCACGTCGATCTGACCGCCGATGGCGTAGCCGATCGATCCGACGATGCCGGTCGGCACGATGGCGAGCAGCGAGGTGGCGGTGGCCCGTCGCTGGGGCATGCGGGCCCACCACATGAGCAGGGGCACCATGAGCAGGCCCCCGCCGACCCCGAACAGTCCCGAGAAAAGCCCCCCAATTGCGCCGACGGCAAGAAGGGCAAGAGTCACCGGCACAGCCTAACGGCGGTCGACGGCGGCACTGCGGCGCGCCGGTAAACTCGTGGCGTGACCGAACCCTCTGAGGCGACACCCGTCGACGCCGTGCTGATCGGCGGAGGCATCATGAGCGCCACGCTCGCCACGATGCTGCAGCAGCTCGAGCCCGAGTGGGATATCCGCATCTACGAGCGACTCAGCGATGTGGCCCTCGAGAGCTCGAACCCGTGGAACAACGCCGGCACCGGCCACGCGGCACTCTGCGAGCTCAACTACACCCCCGAGCGGCCCGACGGCTCGATCGAGATCGCCAAAGCCGTCGTCATCAACGAGCAGTTTCAGGTCTCGCGGCAGTTCTGGTCATACCTGGTGGGCGAATCGGTGCTGCCCGACCCGAGCAGCTTTCTGAGCGCGACCCCGCACATGAGCATGGTGTGGGGCGAGAAGAACGTCGAGTACCTGCGCAAGCGCTATGAGGCTCTGCGCGAGCACCCCCTCTTCGCCGGTTTCGAGTTCTCTGACGACCCTGCGCAGATTCACGAGTGGGCGCCCCTCGTCATGCCGGGCCGCGTGAAGAGCCAGCCCGTGGCGGCGACGCGCACGACGGCGGGCACCGACGTCGACTTCGGTGCGCTCACGAAGCTGCTCGTCGAGGGACTCGAGTCGAGGGGCGCGACGGTGCAGCGCGAGCACCGGGTCACCGGCATCTCGCGCACGCGCGACGGGCTCTGGAAGCTTCGCCTGCGGCACGAGGTCGGCATGACGCCGGTTGAGGTCACGGCTCGTTTCGTCTTCGTCGGAGCCGGTGGTCATGCTCTGCCGCTGCTGCAGAAGAGCGGTATTGCTGAGATTCGCGGCTTCGGGGGTTTTCCGGTCAGCGGCGGCTGGTTGCGGTGCGACGAGCCGAGCGTGGTCGCCCAGCACCACGCGAAGGTCTACGGCAAGGCGTCGGTCGGTGCACCGCCGATGTCGGTGCCGCACCTCGACACTCGCGTCGTCGACGGCACGGCGAGCCTGCTGTTCGGCCCGTATGCAGGGTTCACGCCGAAGTTCTTGAAGACCGGTTCGTGGTTCGACCTGTTCGCCTCGATCCGCTGGCACAACATCGTGCCGATGGTGCAGGTCGCGCTGCGCAACCTCGATCTGGTCACCTATCTGGTGGGCGAGCTGCTGGCGTCGCCATCGAAGAAGCTGGATGCCCTCCGCGCGTTCTATCCCAACGCGAAGGCTGACGACTGGTACGCGATGACGGCCGGGCAGCGCGTGCAGATCATCAAGAACGAGCCGGGCAAGGGCGGTGTGCTGCAGTTCGGCACCGAGGTGGTCGCGTCGGCCGATGGTTCGATCGCTGGCCTGCTCGGGGCGTCGCCCGGAGCCTCGACGGCAGCACCGATCATGCTCGAGGTCATCGAGAAGTGCTTCCCAGACCGACTCGAAGCGTGGCGGCCCGTGCTGCGCCGCATGGTGCCGAGCTATGGCCGCAGCATCGGCGACGACCCGGCGCTCGCCGCCGAGGTGCTCGAGTCGACGGCGCAGACGCTCGCTATCACCCGCTAGTTGCGCGCGGCCCCGTCTGAGGCCGTGACGACGAAGGTGTCTGGCTGGCCGAAGCCGTGCTCGCCGAACGCGTTGTCGACGGCGACGTGCACTCGTGACAGGTCGTCGACGCGTACCAGGGCGATGGCCGCGCCGCCGAATCCGCCGCCGGTCATGCGGGCGCCGATCGCGCCGGCGCCGTTCGCGGTCTCGACGGCGAGGTCGAGCTCGGGCACCGAGATCTCGAAGTCGTCGCGCATGCTGCGGTGCGAGGCATCCAGCAGCTCGCCGATCGCCGATGCGCCCTGATCACGCAGCACGGCAACGGTGTCGAGCACGCGCTGATTCTCGGTGATGACGTGGCGGATGCGCCGATAGGTGACGTCATCGAGCAGCTGCTGCGCGCGCGGCAGGTCGTCGACGGTGAGGTCGCGCAGTGACGATGCGCCCATCGCGGCGGCCCCGCGCTCGCACGCGGCACGGCGCTCGCCGTAGCCGCCGGTGGCGTGGCTGTGCTTGACGCCAGTGTCGATGACGAGGATGGCGAGCCCGGCTTCGACAAGTCTGAGCGGCACGAGCTCGCTCTCGAGCGTGCGGCAGTCGAGAAAGACGGCGTGGTCGAGTGCACCCAGCAGCGACGCCGACTGGTCCATGATGCCCGTGGGGGCGCCGACCGCGACGTTCTCGGCCCGCTGGCCGACGCGCGCGAGGGTGCGGCGGTCGAGGCCCAGCTGCCAGACATCGTTGAGGGCGAGGGCGACGGCGCTCTCGATCGCGGCCGAGCTCGAGAGCCCCGCGCCGACGGGCACGTCAGAGTCGATGAACAGGTCGACGCCGGGCACGGCGGCGAGGTCGGCACCGAACTCGCTGAACGCCCACGCGACACCGAGCGGGTACGCAGACCAGCCGCCGAGGGCGTCGGGCGAGAGCGCGTCGAGGTCGATCTCGGCGAGCTCGTCGGCGAAGGTGCTCGCGACGCGCACGAGGCGGTCGTCGCGCACGCCGAGGGAGACGACCGTGCGTCGGTCGATCGCGAAGGGCAGCACGAAGCCCTCGTTGTAGTCGGTGTGCTCGCCGATGAGGTTGACGCGTCCGGGGGCCGACCAGAGGCCGTCGGGCGCATGGCCGAAGACGGCCTCGAATCCCTCGCGGGCGTCGTCGCGAATGTCAGTCATTGCCGGTGCTCTCGATTCCGTTGCGAATGAACTCGGCCTGGGCTTCGGGGGCGACGTCGCCGATGAAGGCGCCCATCGCGGCCTCCGACCCGGCCAAGTACTTCAGTCTGTCAGCGCCGCGGCGGGGGCTCGTCACCTGCAGCATGAGCCGCACGGTGTCGCGCCCGACGTGCACGGGTGCCTGGTGCCAGGCGGCGATGTAGGGCGTCGGGGTCTCGTAGAGCGCGTCGATGCCGCGCAGCAGGCGCCGATAGAACGGGGCGAGCTCGTCCTTCTCGTCGTCGGTGAGCCCGGCGAAGTCGGGCACGTGCCGGTGGGGCAGCACGTGCACTTCGAGGGGCCAGCGGGCGGCGAAGGGCACGAACGCGGTGAAGTGCTCGCCGCGCAGCACGACGCGCTCACTCGCCTGCTCGCTCTCGAGCACGCGGGCGAAGAGGTCTGGCCCGACCTGCTCGATCGAGCGCAGCAGCGTGCGGGTGCGCGGGGTGACGAAGGGGTAGGCGTAGATCTGCCCGTGCGGGTGGGGCAGGGTGACGCCGATCTCGGCGCCGCGGTTCTCGAAGGGGAACACCTGCTGAATGCCGGGCATCGCGCTGAGCGCGGCCGTGCGGTGCGCCCATGCCTCGATGACGGTGCGCGCGCGGCTGACGCTCTGCGAGCCGAACGAGCCTTCGTGCTCGGGCGAGAAGCAGACCACTTCGCAGCGCCCGACGCTCGTGCGGGTGCGGCCGATGCCGATCTCGGCGAGGTCGTTCAGGCCCTTCGGCGCGTTCTCGTGCTCGAGCGCCGGCCCGAAGCTGGGTGACCGGTTCTCGAACACGGCCACGTCGTAGTTGCTGGGTATCTCGCTCGGGTTCTCGTCGCTGGCGGGTGCGAGCGGGTCTTGGTCGGGCGGCGGCATGAAGACACGGTTCTGCCGGTTGCTCGCGATCGACACCCATTCTCCGCTCAGCACGTCTTGCCGCATGCTGGCGGTCTCGGGGCGTGGGTCGAGCACGCGGCGGTCGATCGAGCGCGTGTCGCCGAGGGTCGTGTCGGCGTCGTCGACGTAGATGAGCTCGCGCCCGTCGGCAAGGGTCGTGGCATGAAAGCGAATCGGCACTCCCCGATGGTACGGCGAGGGGCTTGCGATCTCGCAAAGAGTACGCTTTCGATATCGACAAGTATCGAAAGGGCGCACCATGGATGCCGCACCGCAGCGTCGCGAACGACTCGCGACCCTCGTGGCCGACCGCGGTTTCGCCCGCGTGGTCGACCTCGCCCGTGAACTGCGGGTGAGCGAGGTGACCGTGCGCACCGACCTCGCCGTGCTCGAGGGCGACGGCCGCGTCACGCGAGTGCACGGCGGCGCGATGCCGCGGGGCCTCGTCGCCGAGCGCGAGAGCAGTGTCGAGCAGTCGCGCACGCGACTGAGCAGGGCGAAGCGAGCGATCGCGGTCGAGATGGCGTCGCGCGTGCGGTCGGGTGACAGCCTGCTGCTCGACGTGGGGTCGACGACGCTCGCGGTCGCCCACGCTCTTGTTGCTCGCGCCGACCTCGACGAGCTCGTGGTCGTGACGAACGGCCTCACGATCGCGCTCGCGCTCGAGAAGGCGATGCCCCGCTTCACCGTCGTCGTCACCGGCGGCACACTGCGCTCGCTGCAGCACTCGCTCGTCAACCCGCTCGCCACGACGCTGCTCGACGATGTGCGCGTCGACCTGGCCGTGCTGGGGGCGACCGGCGTCGATGCCGAGGCGGGCGTCACCAACGTCAACCTTCCCGAGGCAGAGGTGAAGCGCCGCATGGTGGCGAGTGCTGCGCGGCGCGTGCTCGTCGCTGACTCCTCCAAGCTCGGGCAGGTGCACCTCGGCCGCGTCGCGGCGCTCGACGAGCTCGACGAGCTCATCACCGACGACGCGGCGCCCGCCGACCGAGTCGCAGCACTGCGGGCCGTGGGCCTGGCGGTCTCGCTCGTCAGAGTGCGCGCTCACTAGGCTGACGGAATGACCACCACGCACGACCAGGCCACCCACCACCCCGCTCCCCCCACCGGCACGCAGCACTCGTTGCGCCACGACGGAGCGCACGGCACCGTCGAAGCGACGATCACGGCCGTGGCCGCATCGCTGCGGTCGCTCACCGTCGACGGTCACGACCTCGTGCAGGGCTATGTCGAGAGCTCGACGGCGCCGTTCGGCTGCGGCATCGTGCTCGCCCCGTGGCCGAATCGGGTGCGAGACGGCGTCTGGATGCTCGACGGCGCAGCGCAGCAGCTCGACATCACCGAGGTCGACAAGAACAACGCGATTCACGGCCTGCTGCGCAACACCACATACCAGCTGGTCGAGCGCAGCGACGATGCCGTGACGCTGGGCGCAGCAGTCGTGCCGCAGCACGGCTGGCCGTTTCACCTGTGGACGACGGTGGAGTACCGGCTCACCGGCAACGGTGTTCGCGTCACCCACTCGGCGACGAACCTGGGTGCGCAGTCGGCGCCCCTCGCTGTCGGAACCCACCCGTTCATCAGAGTCGGTGCGCATCCGGTCGATTCTTTGACGATCACGGCTCGCACCGTCGAGCACGTCATGGTCGATGACCGACTGAACCCGGTCGGCATGGAGCCGGCCACGGGGCTGTGGAATCTGAGTGAGGGCCGAGTCGTCGGCGAGCTCGCCCTCGACGACGCCTTCCGCGTGCAGCCCGACCCAGACGGCGTCATCCGCACCGTGCTCGCCGCGCCCGACGGCACCGAGACCGAAGTGTGGCAAGACGGCGACTGGGAGTGGCTGCAGCTGTTCATCACCCGCATCTTTCCGACGGCAGACGGCCCCGTCACGGCGATCGCCGTCGAGCCGATGACGGCACCGGCCGATGCCCTCAACTCAGGGGCCGGGCTGCGCTGGCTCGCGCCCGGTGCGTCGTGGTCGGGCAGCTGGGGCATCTGCCGCCCCGCGTAGAACCGGGGGTTTCCCCGCGAAAGGGGGGTGCGGGCAGGGCTGTACCCCGAGCCGAGGTACTGGTTGGATGAGCACAGGGGGCAGGGGGATGCCCTCCGCGTGCTCGACGCACGAATCGTCGACGGGGGAATCGCATGGCAGTAGCACCGAAGACCATCGTTCTGGTGGTGGTGGGGCTTGCCGTGGTCGGCGGCGGATTCGCTGTCGCGCCCCTGCTGGGTGACGCGTTCACCGACTCGGTGTCGCCTTCGAGCGAGATTCTCGGCGGACCTGTCGAGTTCGCCGTCAACGCGAACGGCGAAACGTACGGTAGCCCGATCAACGACTCGGTGCCGAAGCTCATGCTCACGCTCTCTGACGAGGGCGAGGTCGGCTATGTGCGGGTGAGCGAGCTCGATCTGGCGCGCAACTCGGCGAAGTCGACGACGAACCCGAACGCCGTCTTCAGTGTGAAGGTGTATCTGTCAGACGGTGAGACCGTCATCGGCCAGTTCACGGTGACGGCCGACACCCCCGGCCCGCGCGACGGCTTCAGAAACTGAGAAGAGTAGGCCCCGTCGGGCTTGCGTGAGCGTGCAGTGCACGGTCACGAAAGTGAAGAGTAGGCCCCGTGGGGCTCGAACCCACGACCCACGGATTAAAAGTCCGTTGCTCTACCAACTGAGCTAGAGGCCCGCACCTTCTAATCTACCGCGCCGCGGCGCACAGTGTTGCGGGCTAGCGTTGACCGCATGTCTGATCGTCCACGTCGCCCGGTGCGGCTGCCGAGCGACGCCTTCGATGTGCAGCAGGGCGGGCTCGACCCGGCGGTGACGCTGCGCATCGCGCACGACTCTGCTCGAGCCCTCGTGCACCGAGTGCGTGCGAGCGACGACCCCGACCTGATCGAGCGCATGGTGGCCTACACCGATGAGCACGGCCTCGACACCCTGGCCGAACTGTGGTCGCAGGCGGCGGCGCGCTCGCTGCCGGGGGTGCTGTGGCGGCTGTCGTTGCTGCGCGCGCTGATCCGCGCCGACCCGGCGGGCGTCGCGCTCATCTACCAGCGGGGCAGCGAGGTGCTCTCGACGGCTGATGTCGTCGTCGCGGGCGCCGAGAGCCCGACGGGCCCCGCCGAGATTCAGCGCCTCGCCGACGAGGTGCTGCGGGGTGCATACCAGGGCGACTTCGCGATCGCGCTCGACCGCGCTGCGGCGTTCTGCCGCACTGCAGCGGCCGGGGCCGCCGATCTCGCTGACGACGCCGACTCGGCCGCCGACGACGCTCGGGCGTCAGAGCTGACGACTCGGGCCGCGCGCCTCGACTCGAGCGCGCACGACTTCACGGCGAGCGCCCGCCTCGAGCGCAGCGGTTCGCTCGACTGAGACCGAGCATCCCACGGCGACGGATGCTCGGGGAATGCCGCACAGGTCATCGCGGTTACACTGCTCTAGCCGGGCCGCAGTAACCCCGGGCTCCAATTCTCGCCGCTACGAGCGGCCACTCGCCGAGAGGCGTTCTGCGGCTCGGCTTTCTCATGCCCGAACGTCGGGTGCCGAGCGTCGCTGAACCTGAGAGTTCGCCGAGGGCACCGGTCGTCGGCAAACCGTCACCCCCTGGGCGCCGAACACGAGGCATGTCACCGACTGCGAACCGTCTGCGCCTCAGCGCCACGCTCGTCGCCCTCGTCGTCGCCCTCACGGGCTGCGCAGGGCAGTCGAGCGAGCAGCCTGGCGAGCACGAGGTGATCACTGTCGGGCTGCGGTTCATGCCAGACACCATCACGGTGGCGGTCGGCACGACCGTCACCTGGCGCAACGGCGAGACCATCGGGCACACGATCACGTCGGGTGCCTGGGGCGACGTCAATGAGAGCACCGGGCTTCGCGGCGAGCAAGCGGCCGACGGACTGTTCGATCACGCTCTTGCGCCGGCGGGCCAGCCCGGTGACGAGTTCTCGTTCACCTTCACCGAGCCGGGGGAGTACCTGTACTTCTGCCAGCCGCACCTCACGATGAACGCTCGCGTCATCGTCGAGGAATGACCGCACCATCACCGCACCATCACCAACACATAAGGGGATCACATCATGCGCACCACAACCGCATTCGCCGGCCTCGGCCTGGCTGCCGCTCTCGTTCTGACCGGTTGCTCGACCGCAGCCCCGGCCGACGAACCGATGGAGGCACCTGCCGCCACCACGATCGACACGGTCAACAGTGACGGTGCCGGATTGCGCGCGGCGCTCACCGCTCTGCTCGCCGACCACGTCTACCTCGCCGGTGCCGCGATCGATCAGGCGCTGCAAGACGGTGGCGACCTGACCACGCCGAACGTGCAGGCGGCTGTCGCAGCTCTCGACGCGAACTCGGTCGAGGTGGCCGCACTCGTGGGCTCGGCCTATCCAGACGCTGAGCAGCCGTTTCTCGACTCATGGCGCTCGCACATTCCGTTCTTCGTGAACTACACGCTCGGCAAGGCGACGGGTGACGAGGCCATGGCCGAGCAGGCGGTCGCCGACCTGGGCGCCTACGCGGTGTCGTTCGGGCAGCTGATCAACTCTGTGGTGCCCGAGCTGCCTGCCGAAGCAGTGCAGGCCGAGCTCGAGATGCACGCTGTGACCCTGCTCGCGGCGATCGACGCGAACATCGCCGGCGACCCGGCGTACTTCGACCTGCTGAAAGAGGCTGCGAGCCACATGCCGATGACCGCGCAGGCTCTTGCGGGCGGTATCGCCGCGAACCTCGGCATTCAGTAGCACCAGCTGGCGCGCCAGCGCCGACCACCGGCCGGTGGGGAGGGTACCCGAGACCCGCCTCACCGGCCTTTCTGGCCGTCTCGACAGGGAGTAGCTGAGATGCTGGTACTCGTGCCCTCCGATATCGAACTCGACGATGCCGCGCCTGCGGGCGACACTCTGGTCGAGACCACGAATGCTCTGCTGCTGCGTGTGGCGCAGGGCGACCAGCGCGCGTTCAGCGAGTTGTACGACATCATCGCCCCGCGCATGCTCGGGCTGGTGCGTCACGTGCTGAAAGACCACGCGCAGTCTGAAGAGGTCGTGCAGGAGGTGCTGCTGGAGGTGTGGCAAACCGCTCCCCGCTTTGATCCGAATAAGGGAAAAGCGGTGACGTGGATGCTCACCATGGCCCACCGGAGGGCGATCGATCGCGTGCGCAGCGCGCAGTCGTCGCGCGACCGCGACACCCGGGTGGGCATCCGTGATCTCGATCGAGACTTCGATTCGGTTGTCGAGAGCGTCGAGATCCGCATCGAACATGACCGAGTGGAGAAGGCCTTGAGCCGGTTGACCGAGCTGCAGCGGCAGGCTGTGGAGCTTGCCTACTACGGCGGCTACAGCCACAGCGAGGTGTCGGCCATGCTCGGTATTCCGATGGGAACAGTGAAGACTCGATTGCGCGACGGCATGATGCGGCTGCGCGAAGAACTGGGGGTGGCGTCATGAGTCGATTCGATGACGACGTCGACGGCACCGATGCGATGCGCGACGAAGAGTTCGACGACGTGCGCGCGGCACTGGGGCTCGCAGTGCCACCGGTCGAGCCCTCTGCCGGGCTGAAGAGCTCGATCATGGCGGCAATCGCCTCGACCCCTCAGCTCTCGCCTGCCGCCGACGATGCCGCCGACGAGTCGACCCTCGAGCGCGGTGCCGGGTCGCCAGCCGAGCGTCGTGCGAACGCACGCTGGTTCTCTCGGCCGGTCATGCTCGTGACGGCGGCGGCTGCCGCGGCCGCGGTGTTCTTCGGCGGCGTGCTCGCGGCTGACCTGGTGCGACCGGTCGAGTCGAGCGCCAGCGAGCAGCTCGCCGCGATCGTCGCGGCACCCGATGTGTCGACGCTGGTCTCACCGGTGGCGGGCGGCGCTTCGGCCACGCTCGTGTCGTCAGAGTCTGTGGGCCTCTCGGTCATGGTGTTCGAGGGCCTGCAGCCGCTGAGTGACGACGAGCGCTACGCCCTGTGGTACATCACCGACGGGGTTCCGACGCCGGCGGGCCTGTTCGCCGTCGACGAGGGTGAGACCGTCGTGCAGGTGCTCGAGGGCGTCTTCGAAGCGGGCACGATCGTGGGGGTCACCGTCGAGCCCGCGTCGGGCAGCCCGGCTCCGACGACCGACCCGATCGTGGCGATCGCGACCGCCTGAGCGCCACCGCCTGAGCGCGCCGGCACGGTCTCTGCACCGCGTCGCACTCCAGTGTTGTATTATTACTACATAGTATTTATGCTACAGACATGGGACGAAAGCCGAAGTCAGAAGACCCGGTCTACACGCGCATCGAAGACCACCGAGTGCGCGTGGGGCTGAGCCGACAAGAGTTCGCCGACGCCGTCGGAGTGCACTACCAGACGGTGGGCTACCTCGAGCGGGGCGAGTACGCCCCGTCGCTGGCGCTGGCGCTGCGCATCTCGCACCTCGTGGGCGCGCCGGTCGAGCAGCTCTTCTCCCTGACCCCGTTCGCCGAGACAGAAGTGGAGCAGTCACCATGAGCGAGAAGAAGCTCAGCGCTCGAGAGCGCAACGAGAAGGCCGTGTCTGAGATGGCAGAGAGCGTCATGCGCGACACGCGATGGGATGCCCTGCGCACGCGCGGCGGCCGCCTCGCGGTCGTCGGCGTCATGATCGCGATGCTCGTCGCCATGCCACTCGCGTGGTTGTTCTTGCCGGCGCTCGCCGCGCTCGGGGTGGTCGGCCTCGCCGCCGTCGCCTGGTGGGCGCTGCGCATGTCGGTGCGAGTCATCGCCGACCTGCCCGAAGAGTATCTCGATGAGCGCCAATCGCGGCAGCGCGACAGGTCGTACGTCGACGCCTACCGCTGGTTCGTCGGTCTGACGCTCGTCGCCGCGACTGCGGCACTGATCTGGTTCGTCATCGTCAGCGAGAACGACCTGGTGACGGTCGAGATCTCGTGGGGTGCCGCCATGGCGATCTTCTGGGCCTTCGAGGGTCTGGCGCTGACCCTGCCCTCGATCGCCCTCGCGCTGCGCGAGCCCGACAGAGTGTGAGGGCTTCGGCTAGTGCGCCGGCGCGATCTCGGCGATGAGCGCTTCGATGCGACCCTTGATGTCGTCGCGGATCACGCGCACCGAGTCGATGCCCTGCCCTGCCGGGTCGTCGAGCGCCCAGTCTTCGTAGCGCTTGCCGGGAAAGACCGGGCACACGTCGCCGCAGCCCATGGTGATGACGACGTCAGATTCGGCGACCGATTCGGTCGTCAGCACCTTCGGTACGTTGTGGGCGATGTCGATGCCCTCTTCTGCCATCGCGGCGACAGCGACGGGGTTGATCTGGTCTTTGGGCTCTGAGCCGGCCGACAGCACGGTGACGCGATCGCCGGCGAGATGCTGCAGGTAGCCGGCGGCCATCTGCGAGCGCCCGGCGTTGTGCACGCAGACGAAGAGCACGGTGGGTCGGTCGGGGGCGTGAGAGGTCATGCTGAAAGTATAGACGCAGGTCGATATTGAGCGAGCGGGATGCTCAGCCCAGCACCTCGGCGAGCAGCTGCCGCACACGCTCATCGATGTCGTCACGAATCGCACGCACTCGTTCGAGCGGTTGCCCTGCCGGGTCATCGACCTGCCAGTCGAGATAGCGGCGCCCGGCAAGCACCGGGCAGGCGTCACCGCAGCCCATCGTCACGACGATGTCGGCTGCCCGAACGACGTCGTCGGTGAGGGGTTTCGGAAACTCGCCGCCGAGCGGCACCCCGATCTCGTCCAGGGCTGTCACGACGGCAGGTCGAATGCGGTCGACCGGGGCCGAGCCTGCGGTGCGCACGCGCACGCGCTCGCCTCCGACGTGGCGCATGATCGCCGCCGCGAGCTGCGAGCGACCAGCATTCTGCACGCAGACGAAGAGCACCTCGACGGGGTCGCCCGCGTCGGCGCGTCGGTCGCCCCTCGCGCGCGCGGCCAGTCGTTCGGCGGCGAACTGCGCGGTCGCCGATGACAGCGAGCGCCCAGAGCCGTCGCGCTCGCGCAAGAGGTCGTAGCTCTCGAGCACGACCCGCTCGACGCTCTCTCGCGAGAAGGTGCCGACGAATCTCATCGTCAGGTCATCGATGATCTTCGACAGCAGGCTGCCGCTCACCGTGCCGGGCGCCGGCGGCTCGAGCCATTCGTCGAGGCGGGCAGAGACGGCGTCGGGCAACGAGTACCACACCTCGCGCCCGCGCGGCTCTCGCTCGACGACTCCTGCACTCGCGAGCACCTTGAGATGGTGCGACACGGTCGGTTGACGCAGGCCGAGCGACGCCGTGAGGCGCCCGACCGTCGCTGAGCGCGAGGGCTCATCACGCAGAATGCGAACGATCTCTGCACGAGTCGCGTCGCCCAGAGCGGCCAGGCCCGGCGCAGCGAGCCCGCGCACGCCACCCGATGGCTCCCGCGGCGAATGTTGCATAGACCTGAGTCTATTCGTTCCCGTACAGTGACGTCGTGACTGAATCCTCTTCTGCCGACGCGGTCGTCGTGGCCCCCCGGCGACTGCCGATCAGACTCGCCGCCGAGGCGCTGGGCAGCGGCGTGCTGGGCGGCACGGTGATCGGCTCGGGCATCATGGCAACCCTGATCTCAGACGACGTCGGAGTGCAGCTGCTCATCAACGCGATCGCTACCGGCGCGGCGCTCACGGTGCTCATCCTTATACTGGGGCCGGTCAGCGGAGCCCACCTGAACCCCGCCGTCACGCTCGCGCTCGTCGCCGACCGACGCGTGCCGGCACGCGAGATCGCCCCCACCATCGCCGCGCAGCTGCTGGGCTTCGCAGCGGGCGCTGTCGTCGCCAACCTCATGTTCCGGTCGGTCGCCCTCTCGGTCAGCACGACCGTGCGCGGCGAACCAGGGCTGCTGCTCGGCGAACTCGTCGCCACGGCCGGGCTCGTGGCGGTCATCCTGACCCTCGTCCGTCGCGATCAGCGCGCCTGGGTGCCCGCCGCGGTGGGCCTCTACATCACGAGCGCCTACTTCGCGACGAGTTCGACGAGCTTCGCGAACCCCGGCATCACCGTCGGCCGCATGCTCAGCGACAGCTTCGCCGGCATCGCCCCCGAGAGCGTGCTGCCGTTCATCGCCGCGCAGCTCGTGGGCGCCGCCATCGGGTTCGCCCTCGTGAGGCTGCTCATCGCCGCACGCTGAGCCCCGATTCGTCGTTCGGCGTTCACCCGTCGTTCACCGAGAGGGCCGATGCTCGCACTCATGACCGCGTTCTCGACCGCCAGCCGACAGGCATGCGGGCGGGTCTGGGCGCCGCGGTGACTCTGGCACGGGGTATTGCCCTGCAAGACTCCGGCCGTTTACTTGCCGTCCATGTGCGGTGGATTGCATGAGGGCGTCGGCCACCGGCTGACACGTCACATTCTGGTAGGCGGCCCTCACGCCGCCAACGAAGGGATCGCAAAAGTGTTCAACAAATACAGCAAGACGGGGGCTTTCGCGGCGACGCTCGCGGCCGCCGCCCTCGTGCTCAGCGCCTGTGCCGGAGCCGACGCTCCCGCCGAAGAGCCCCCCGCGGGCGAAGAGCTGCTCAGCGGCGCGGTCATCATCGATGGCTCGTCGACGGTTGCCCCCAACACTGAGGTCGCCGCAGAGCTCTTCGAAGAGATCCAGCCCAACGTGCAGGTCTCGGTCGGTGTCTCGGGCACCGGCGGTGGCTTCGAGAAGTTCTGCAACGGTGAGACCGACATCTCGGAGGCATCGCGTCAGATCAAAGACGACGAGGCCGAGCGCTGCGAGGCCAACGGCATCGACTTCGTCGAGCTCGGTGTCGCCAACGACGGCCTCGCAGTCGTCGTGAACGCCGACAACGACTGGGCTACGTGCCTCACGGTCGACGAGATCTCGTCGATGTGGCGCCCCGAGAACCCCGTCACCAACTGGGCCGACGTGCGCGCCGGCTTCCCGAGCCAAGAGATCATCCTCTACGGCCCCGGCACCGACTCGGGCACCTTCGACTTCTTCACCTCAGAGATCAACGGTGAGAGCGGTGCGATCAACGCGGCCTACAACGACATCGGCGAAGACGACAACGCTGCGGTGCTCGGTGTGCAGGGCGGCCTCGGCAACTCGGCCTTCATCCCGCTCTCGTTCGTCGAGGCCGCGGGTGACTCGATCCGCGCCATCGAGGTCGCGAACGACAACGGCGACTGCGTCGCACCGTCGCTCGACACCGTGCTGACGGGCGAGTACAGCCCGCTCGGTCGCCAGCTCTACGTGTACCCCTCGGCTGACGCTCTGCAGAAGCCTCAGGTGCTCGCGTTCCTCGAGTTCTACGTGACCAACCAGGCTCGCATCGCCGAGACGGCGGGCTTCATCCCGCTGAACGCCGACCAAGAGGCTGAGGCGCTGCAGCGTCTGCAGTCGCTGCTCTAACTCGGCATAGCACCGCACACCAACGAGCGAAGGTAGTCCAGGAATGGCCACGACCACGATCACCAGTACCCCCGATGCAGAGTTCTCGCTCACCGCGAAGACGAAGCGCATCGGCGAGAAGATGATCGTGGCGTGGCTGTTTCTGGCTGCCGCGCTCGCCGTGCTCATCACGATCGGCATCGTGGTCGCACTGATCCTGCCGACGATCGACTTCTTCCGCGAGGTGCCTTTCGACCGCTTCTTCTCAATGGAGCCGTGGGCGCCCCTGTTCGCGACCCCCACCTACGGCGTCGTGCACATCGTCGCCGGCACCGCGGCGATCGTGATCTACTCGTCGGTCATCGCTCTGCCCGCAGGGCTCGCCTCGGCTATCTACATGAGCGAGTACGCGGGCCCGCGAACGCGCAAGGTTCTGCAGCCGCTGCTCGAGATTCTCGAGGGAATCCCGACCGTCGTGTACGGCATCTTCGCCCTCTTTTTCGTCGCGCCGCTGCTGAAAGACAACTGGCCCACCTGGATTCCCGGCAAGCTCGGTGAAGAGCCCGGATTCCAGTTCGTGCTTGCGGCCGGGCTCGTGCTCGGCGTCATGATCATTCCCACCGTCGCCTCGGTGGCCTACGACTCGATGAACGCAGTGCCGCGTGCCCTGCGCGAGGCCGCCTACGGTCTCGGTAGCACGCGCATGCAGGTGGCGACCAAGGTCATCGTGCCGAGCGCTCTCTCAGGCATCACGGCCTCGTTCGTGCTCGGCCTCTCGCGCGCGGTCGGCGAGACCATGGTCGTGCTCATGGCCGCTGGTGCGATGGCGAACATCTCGCTGTGGCCGAACGACCCGATTCTCACCATGACCGCGTTCATCGGGCGCACTGCCACGGGAGATGTCTCGACCGGCACCACCGCCTACTACACCGTCTTCGCCGTCGGCGCTCTGCTCTTCTTGATCACGCTGACGGTCAACTTGATCGCGATCGCACTCGTGCGTCGATTCCGAGAGGTATACGAATGAGCAAGACGTCAGGGCGCACCCGCATCGCCGTGGAGGCGACCCGCAGCTCGACGATTCGACTCGATCGCGTCGGCATCGACATCAAGGGCGAGCTCTTCCGCGCCGTGCTGCTGTTCTCGATCATGCTCGGCCTCGTCATGCTCGCGACGCTGCTCATCTTCGTCGCCATTCGCGGTTCTGACCGTCTCGACCTCAATCTGTTCACGCAGATGCCGTCGTCGATCAACACCGACACCTCGGGCTTCCTGCCCGCGATCGTCGGCACGACGTATGTCATGCTCGGCACGCTCGTCACGATCGTTCCGCTCGGTGTCAGCGCGGCGATCTACCTCGAAGAGTATGCAGACCGCGACAAGTGGTACAACCGCGTCATCGAGGTCAACATTCAGAACCTCGCCGCAGTACCCTCGATCGTCTTCGGCATTCTCGGCCTCGCCTTCATCGTGCGCGGCCCCCTGAGCCTGGGCTTCGTCGCGTTCGCGGGGTCGCTCACCCTCGCGATGATGGTGCTGCCCACGGTGATCATCTCGTCTCGAGAGGCGATTCGAGGCGTGCCCCCGACCCTGCGCGACGCGTCGCTGGGGCTCGGTGCCACGAAGTGGCAGACGACCTGGCGTCAGGTGCTGCCGCTGTCGGTTCCCGGCATTCTGACGGGCACCATCCTCGCGATGTCACGGGCGATCGGTGAGACCGCCCCGCTCTTGCTCGTCGGCGCGACCACCTTCGTGCGGTTCTTGCCCGAGAGCGCGTTCGAGGGTGCGTACAGCGCGATTCCCGTGCAGATCTACCAGTGGGCGGTGCGTCCGCAAGACGAGTTCCGCGTGCTGGCCGCAGCGGGCGCCCTCGTGCTCGTCGCCCTGCTGCTGACCATGAACTCGGTCGCGATCTGGCTGCGTGCCAGGTACGCCCGCCAACTCTGACCCGACCACGAACTGAGGAATCTCATGACTGACCCAGCCGCAAAGACCCGTCCAGAATCCTGGCCGCACCGCACGGTGTTCACCATCGACGATCTGAACGTCTACTACGGCAACTTCCACGCCGTGAGCAACGTCGACCTGGCGTTCGGTGTCAATGAGATCACGGCGCTCATCGGGCCCTCGGGCTGCGGCAAGTCGACGGTGCTGCGGTGCCTCAACCGCATGAACGACCTGGTGGCCACCGCGCGCGTCGAGGGGCGCGTCGAGTACCACGGCATCGACATCTACGGGCCCAAGATCGACCCGATCGAGGTGCGCCGTCACATCGGCATGGTCTTCCAGAAGCCCAACCCCTTTCCGAAGTCGATCTACGACAACATCGCCTACGGCCCTCGCGTCACGGGCATGAACGTCGAGAACATGGACGACCTCGTCGAGAGCACGCTGCGCCGCGCGGCACTGTGGGACGAGGTGAAAGACAAGCTCAAGCAGAACGCCTACGGACTCTCGGGCGGTCAGCAGCAGCGCCTGTGCATCGCACGCGCGATCGCGACCGACCCAGACGTCATCCTCATGGATGAGCCCTGCTCGGCCCTCGACCCGATTGCGACCGGTCGCATCGAAGACCTCATGCACGAGCTGCGCGACACGTACTCGATCGTGATCGTCACGCACAACATGCAGCAGGCCGCTCGAGTCGCCGACCGCACGGCGTTCTTCAGCGTGCTACAAGACGAGGCGACCGGTAGCCGCACGGGCACGCTCGTCGAGTACGGCATGACGACGCAGATCTTCGAGCAGCCGAAAGACGAGCGCACCGAGGGCTACATCTCGGGCCGCTTCGGGTGATCGCCTCGGTCTAGCCGAACCGGCCAGACACGTAGTCTTCGGTCGACTTCTGCGCGGGGTTCGAGAAGATCGTCGTGGTGTCGTCGTACTCGATGAGTCGGCCCGGCTTGCCCGTGCCCGCGATCGTGAAGAAGGCTGTCTTGTCGCTCACGCGGCTGGCCTGCTGCATGTTGTGCGTGACGATCACGATCGTGTAGTCGTCTTTGAGCTGCTCGATGAGGTCTTCGATCGCCAGGGTCGAGATGGGGTCGAGGGCCGAGCAGGGCTCGTCCATGAGCAGCACATCGGGTGATACCGCGATGGCGCGGGCGATGCACAGGCGCTGCTGCTGCCCGCCAGACAGGCTCGCCCCCGGACGGTCGAGACGGTCTTTCACCTCGTTCCAGAGGTTGGCGCCGTTGAGCGAGGCCTCGACGAGCTCGTCAGCTTCTGCCTTGGGCATGCGGCGTGCGTTGAGCTTGACTCCGGCGAGAACGTTGTCGCGAATCGACATGGTCGGAAAAGGGTTGGGGCGCTGAAACACCATGCCGACCTGGCGCCGCACGAGCACGGGGTCGACACCGGGGGCGTAGAGATTGTTGCCGTCGATGAGCACCTCGCCCTCGACGCGAGCGCCGGGAATCACTTCGTGCATGCGGTTGAGCGTGCGCAAGAACGTCGACTTTCCGCAGCCCGAAGGCCCGATGAAGGCGGTCACGCTGCGCGGCTCGATCGTCAGGGTGACCCCTTCCACAGCGAGAAAGCTGCCGTAGTAGACGTTGAGGTCGGTGACTTCGATGCGTTTCGACACGTCGGGCTCCTGGTGCGGTTCGGGGTCAGCGGCGCGTGCGCGGTGCGAAGGCGCGCGCCACGAGTCGGGCGATGAGGTTCAGCGCCATCACGATGAGGATGAGGGTCAAGGCTCCGGCCCACGCGCGTTCGAGGTAGTAGTCGACTTGCGAACCGGGGTTGGCGTACTGCGTGTAGACGAACACGGGCAGGCTCTGCATGCGCTCGCTGAAGGGGTTGTAGTTCATGCTCGAGGTGAAGCCGGCCACGATCAAGAGCGGCGCCGTCTCGCCGATGACGCGCGCGATGGCCAGCGTGATGCCCGTGATGATGCCGGCGGCGGCGGTCGGCAAGACGACCTTGGCGATCGTGCGCCAGCGCGGAACACCGAGCGCGTATGAGGCCTCACGCAGCTCTTGCGGCACGAGCTTCAGCATCTCTTCGCTCGATCGCACGACCACGGGAATCATGAGCACGGCGAGCGCGATCGACCCGGCGAACCCCATGCGCAAGCCCTCGCCGAAGATGAGGGCGAAGAGCGCGTAGGCGAACAGCCCTGCGACGATCGAGGGGATGCCCGTCATCACGTCGACGAAGAATGTGATCGATCGTGCCAGGCGCCCTCGGCCGTACTCCACCAGGTAGATCGCAGTGAACAGCCCCACCGGCACCGAGATGACGGTGGCGAGAGCCGTGATGATGAGCGTGCCGACGATGGCGTGCAGCGCGCCTCCGCCGTCGCCGATGACGCTGCGCATCGAGTGGGTGAAGAACGTGATGTCGAACCGGTCGGTGCCGTTGATGATCACGGTGGTCAAGAGCGAGATGAGCGGCAGCAGCGCGATCACGAAGGCCGAGACGACGAGTGCCGTGACGAGTCGATCGGTCGCTGCGCGGCCGCCTTCGGCCGCTCGTGAGATCACGGTGATCATCACGACGTAGGTGAGTGCCCCGAGCAGAATCGCTGGCACGATCGAGAACTCGGCGATCGCACCGGCACCCGCCAGCAGGCCGATGACGCCCATGCCTGCCGCGACTGAGACCCCGAGCAGGGTCGGCGCGAACCACCGGGGCAGTCGCCCCGAGGTGTAGGCGTTGGGCTGTGCGGCGACCGAGGTCATCGTGACTCCAGCCCTCGCTCGTGGTGCGTGACGATCGCACGGGCGATCGAGTTCACGGCGAGCGTGATGACGAAGAGGATGAGCCCGGTGGCGATGAGTGCATTCACCTGAAGACCGGCCGATTCAGGAAAGTTGAGGGCGATGTTGGCCGCGATGGTCGACGGGTTCTCGGGGGTCAAGATGGCGAGGCTCACGATCGCCGATGGAGAGAGCACCATCGCGACCGCCATGGTTTCGCCGAGTGCGCGCCCGAGCCCGAGCATCGAGGCTGAGACGATGCCCGATCGTGCATAGGGAAAGACCGCCATGCGAATCATCTCCCAGCGCGTGGCGCCGAGGGCGAACGCCGCTTCTTCGTGCAGCACGGGGGTCTGCACGAAGACCTCGCGGCACAGGGCGGTGATGATCGGCAGCACCATGACCGCGAGCACGATGGCGACCGTGAGCACCGTGCGTCCCGTTCCTGAGGCGGGCGGCGCGAAGAGAGGAATCCACCCCAGGTTCTCGGTCAACCAGGTGTAGAACGGCACGGCCGCTGGTGCGAGCACCGTGATGCCCCAGAGCCCGTAGACGACGCTCGGAACCGCCGCGAGCAGGTCGACGATGTAGCCGAGGGGCTGGGCGAGTCGACGAGGGGCGTAGTGAGAGATGAAGAGCGCGATGCCGATCGACAGCGGCACCGCCATGAGCAGTGCGAGTGCCGCAGCCCACACGGTGCCGAAAGCGAGCGGCCCGACGTAGTGCCAGAAGCTCTCGGGCTGGCCCCGCAGGTCGGCGGGGTCGGCGATGAGCGCCGGAATCGACTGGGCGACGAGAAACACGGCGACGGCGGCGAGCGCGAGCAAGATCGTGACACCAGCCGCCACCGCGAGTCGCCTGAAGACCACGTCGCCCAGTCGAGCGCGGGCGGCAGAGGCCAGCGTGTCTCGTGGCGCGGTCGCCGTCATCGGATGCTGCCGATCGCTGCCGTCACTCGCTCGGCGAGCCCAGGGCTCAGCGGGGCCGAACCGGCGAACTCGGCCGAGACCGCCTGGCCCTCGGGGCTCGCGACGAACTCGAGGAAGCCCCGTACGAGCTCTGCAGTGTCGGGGTCGCGGTACTGCTCGCAGGCGATGACGTAGCTCACGAGGACGAGCGGGTAGGTGCCCGGCTCGTCGATGGTGCGGTCGATCGCGATCGCGAGGTCGTTCGCGGCTCGGCCGTCTTCGAGCGGAGAGAGTTCGACCACTCTGGCCGCGGCCTCGGGCGTGTAGTCGACGAACTCGTCGCCTACCAGCAGCGAGGCGATGCCGAGCCCTCCTGCCCGTGAGGCATCGGCGTAGCCGATGGTGTTGATGCCGTTGGTGACGGCGTTGACGACGCCCGAGTTGCCTTGCGCCGACTCGCCGCCGAACGGCCAGTTGTCGGCTGCGTCGACCCCCCATTCGTCGCTCGCGGCTTGAGCCAGATAGTCGGTGAAGTTCTTCGTCGTGCCGGAGGCGTCTGAGCGGTGCACCGCGGTGATGGTGGCGTCAGGCAGCCGGGTGTTCTCGTTCAGTGCGGCGATCGAGGGGTGGTTCCAGCGCGTGATGTCACCCCGAAAGATGCGCGCCGTCGTCGCGGCGTCGAGGCGGAGCCGGTCGACCCCCTCGACGTTGAAGATGATCGCCAGCGGCGAGATGTAGAGAGGCAGGTCGATGCCTGTCGTGCCGTCGACGCATCCCCCGAACGCTCCCTCGAGCTCACTGGGCGAGAGCGGCGAGTCAGAGCCCGCGTAGTCGACGCCCCCTGAGAGAAAGGCTTCTCTGCCGGCGCCCGAGCCCGAGGGCTCGTAGTTCACGGTGAGGCCGCCGTTGGCGTTCTGCACCATCGCGATCCACGCCTCTTGTGCGGCGCTCTGAGCCGACGAGCCTGAGCCGTCGAGGGTTCCGACGAGGCTGCCGGGCAGAATCACGCGGTCTCGTTCGTTCACTGCGCAGGCCGCGAGACTCACCACCGAGGCGAGTGCGAGGGCGCCGACGGCGATGCGCGAGAACAGCACCCGAGCCCTTTCGATGGAGGTCAACAGCACGACGGGTCGACGCGCGAACGCCGCCAGCGAAGTCAAGCACATTCAGGCCGAGAAAGGTTAACAGCAGGTTAACGCGCGAGCGGCTGACTCAGACCAGCACGGGAGAGTGCGTCTCGATGCTTACGAGCCACGGCCGCTCGCCCTCGAGCGCGAAGTGCATCACGGTGTACTCCCCGGTCGACAACGCGGCACCTCGACGCAGCTCGGGCGTCACCGCTGCCCCGCCGAGTTCGGCGGCCGCTGCGATGATTTGCGGAATCACCGGGCCGTGGCTGCACAGCACAGTGGTGCGCCGCTTCGCGAGCCTCTTGGCGACGTGAGCCCTCACCCGATCGCCGTCGCTGCTGTAGGCATCTTGACTGATGCTGCGCGAGTGCTTGACGGCGATGTCGGTCAGCGCTGCTGTCGCAGCGATGGTGGCCACGCATCGGGCGGCCGGGCTGCTCACGAGCACCTGAGGGCCGAAGGCGGCCACGCCGCCCGCGACCGAGGCCGACTGCTCGATGCCCTGGTGCAGCAAGGGGCGGGTGTGGTCGGGGCCGTCCCAGCGCTCGTGAGGCATCGCCTTGCCGTGCCGCAGCACGATGAGCGCGAACGTTCGCGCGCGCCCGGCGTCGACCTGGGCGGCGAAGCGCTCGACGACGTCTGCGTCGTGCTCGTAGGTGAGCTTCTTGGCCGCCTTCGTCAGCGGCACCCATTCGAGCGCGAAGATCTCGCCGTTGGCCTCATAGCTGTGGCGTTCGGCGGCGCCGGCGTCGACCTCGGCCGACCAGTAGTGCACGATCTTGTCGCGCCCGTTCGGCAGGGTGTATTCGACGGCGCCGAGCGGCGCACCGAGCACGACGTCGAAGCCCGTCTCTTCAGCGATCTCGCGCACCGCCGTGTGCGGCAGCGTCTCGCCAGGATCGACCTTGCCCTTGGGCAACGACACGTCTTTGTGCTGCGTGCGATGCACGAGCAGGATGCGTGCCTTTCCGTCGACCATCTTCCACACGACAGCGCCGGCCGCCTGCACGATGTCAGGTCGGGTCGTCACCGAGGGCGGCGTCATGCGCGGGCAGCCCCGCCTCGTCGTCGGCTCGCGATCGAACTCATGACGACATTCTGCAGGTCAGCGAGTGGTTCACCCTTCTCATCTTGGTGCACACGCAGCCAATCGCCCGACGGCTGCAGGTGCCACGACGCCGTCGACTCGCTCATCGTGGTGTCGAAGAGCTCGTCGATCTGCGCGAGATGCGCAGCATCGGTGAGCCTGATGAGCGCTTCGATGCGGCGGTCGAGATTGCGGTGCATCATGTCGGCACTGCCGATGAACACCTGCGGGTCGCCATCGTTGTGAAACGCGAAGATGCGCGAATGCTCGAGGTAGCGGCCGAGCACGCTGCGCACGCGGATGGTCTCGCTGAGGCCATCCATGCCCGGAACCAGCGCGCACACGCCCCGCACGGCGATGTCGACGGGCACGCCCGCCTGGCTCGCCCGGTAGAGCGCGTCGATGATGGCTTCGTCGACGAGCGAATTGATCTTGATGCGGATGCCCGCCGGACGCCCCGCGCGGGCATTCTCGGTCTCGGTGCGAATGAGCTTGAGCAGCCCGCGGCGCAGATAGCGAGGGGCGACGAGCATGCGCTTGAACTTCTTCTCGATGGCATAACCCGAGAGCTCGTTGAACAGCCGCGTGAGGTCTTTGCCCACCTGGTCGTCGCTCGTGAACAGCCCCAGGTCTTCGTAGATGCGGCTCGTCTTGGGGTTGTAGTTGCCCGTGCCGATGTGCGCGTAGTGCGCCAGTGTGCCGTCGCTCTCTTGCCGCACCACGAGCGCGAGCTTGCAGTGGGTCTTGAGGCCGACGAGCCCGTAGACCACGTGCACTCCGGCCTTCTCGAGCTTGCGCGCCCACTCGATGTTGTTCTGCTCATCGAACCGCGCCTTGATCTCGACGAGGGCGAGCACGGCCTTGCCCGCCTCGGCGGCGTCGATGAGCGCCTCGATGATGGGGCTGTCGCCGCTCGTGCGGTAGAGCGTCTGCTTGATGGCGAGCACGTTGGGGTCGCGTGCCGCCTGCTCGAGAAACGCCTGCACACTCGTGGCGAACGACTCATAGGGGTGATGCACGAGAATGTCGCCGCGCGAGATGGCGGCGAAGACGTCGGGCGATGAGTTCGGCTCGGCGGGCTGCAGCTGCACGGGCGTGACGGGCACGTGCTTGGGGTACTTCAGGTGGGGGCGATCGAGCTTGCCGATCTCGAAGAGCCCGCCCAGGTCGAGGGGAGCCGGCAGGCGATAGACCTCTTGCTCGGTGATGCCGAGCTCGCGCACGAGCAGTTCGAGAGTGAGGGCATCCATGTCGTCGGTGATCTCGAGGCGGATGGGCGGGCCGAATCGGCGGCGCAGCAGTTCGCGTTCGAGCGCTTGAATGAGGTTCTCGGTCTCGTCTTCTTCGATCTCGACGTCTTCGTTGCGCGTGACGCGAAACTCGTGGTGCTCGAGAATCTGCATGCCGGGAAAGAGCTGGTCGAGGTGATTGCTGATGAGGTCTTCGAGGGTCAGAAACCGCAGTCTGCCCGAGCCGTCGTCTGGCAGCTGCACGAAGCGCGACAGCATCTGCGGCACCTTGAGGCGCGCGAACTCGACCTTCTGCGTCTTCGGGTTGCGCACCCGGATCGACAGGTTGAGCGAGAGGCCCGAGATGTAAGGGAAGGGGTGCGCCGGGTCGACCGCGAGCGGCATGAGCACCGGAAAGATCTGCTGCGTGAAGATCTCGTCGACCCTGGTGCGATCGCTCTCGCTCAAGTCTGCCCACGATTCGATGTGGATCTCGGCGTCGTCGAGCGCGGGCTTCACCAGGTCATGGAAGGCGGCCGCGTGCCGCAGCTGCAGCTCGAGGGCGAGAGCGTTGATGTCGGCGAGCACGTCGGCGGGCGCCCGCCCGGTGTTCGTGGGCACCGCCAGGCCCGTGACGATGCGTCGCTTGAGCCCCGCGACACGCACCATGAAGAACTCGTCGAGGTTGCTCGCGAAGATCGCCAGAAAATTGGCACGCTCGAGCAAGGGCACCGCTGCGTCTTCGGCGAGCTCGAGCACGCGCTGATTGAAGCGCAACCAGCTCAACTCTCGGTCGAGATAGCGCTCGATCGGCAGGGTGCCGTCGTCGATGCTCGTCGACTCGTCGTAGTCGTCGAGAAAGTCGCCGCCGACACCGCCGTCGACCTGGTAGCCGGTGTCTGTCATTCCCGAGTCGTGCATGGCGCCATTGTGTCAGCAATCGCCCAATGGATTCGCGGCAGTTGCAGCACGTTCACCGCCCGTTCACACGGTGCGCGTTTGCTGGCTACGCGACCGTCACAGAGCGTGCGGCGCTGACGACCATGGGGGCGACAGGCATGACCGTGCAGGCACCTGACGCTCTCGCCGTCGTCGATCGGGTGGCCGCAAGGCTCTCGGGCAAGTTCGCGCCGCAGTTCTCTGACGACGTCGTGCACGAGATCGTGCTCGACAGCCTGCGACGCTACCGCCACCTCGATCATCCCTCGCAGCACGCTCGAGCGCTCACCGCGCAGCTCGCCGCCGATCGACTCGAGGCGCTGCGCTGGGTCGAGCACTACCGAGACGCTCCGCGGCCGCCGTCGGTGCTGTTCGTGTGCTCGGGCAACGCGGGGCGCTCGCAGCTCGCGGGGGCGATTCTGCGGGCGACGGCCTCGCCAGAGACCCGCGTGGTCAGCGCGGGCGACACCCCCTCGGCACGCGTGCTTCCCGCAGTGATCGAGACGCTCGACGAGGTGGGGGTCGCGGTCTTCGGCGAGTATCCGAAGCCCGTCGTGCCCGAGTTCATCGCCGCGGCAGACCACATCGTCGTGCTCAACTGCAACGACTCGCTCACCGCGCTCGAGGGCCACCCCTTCCGCACGTGGAGCATCACCCTCGAGAGCACGAGCGGCAAGTCGGGAATTCGGCACACCCGCGACCTCATCGCCTCGCACGTGCGCGAGCTGGCGCTCGAGCTGGGCATCGAGGTGCGACCGCTGTAGACCAGCGCGCGCTCGTCACCCTGCGGCACGCATCACTTCAGTGGGAGCATGGAGTCATGCCCACGACTCTGCCGGTGCCCTCTGGCACTGCGGCGCGGTTTCTCACGGCGCTGCCCCGCTTCGCCTTCTTCACCGGCAAAGGCGGCGTCGGCAAGACCTCGATCGCCTGTGCAGCAGCCATCCACCTCGCCGACGAGGGCGCCAGAGTGCTGCTCGTGAGCACCGACCCCGCGTCGAATGTCGGGCAGGTCTTCGGTGCGACGATCGGCAACGCGATCACCCCCATACCCTCGGTGCCCGGCCTCTCGGCCATCGAGATCGACCCTGAGCAGGCGGCAGAGCAGTACCGCGAGCGCATCGTCGGCCCCGTGCGAGGCCTGCTGCCCGAGGCAGAGCTCGCGAGCATCGTCGAAAGCCTCTCCGGTTCGTGCACGACCGAGATCGCGTCATTCGACGAGTTCACCGGCTTTCTGGCCGACGAGTCGCTGACCGCGCAGTTCGACCACGTCATCTTCGACACCGCGCCGACCGGGCACACCATCCGCCTGCTGCAGCTGCCAGGGTCGTGGACGACCTTTCTCGACGACGGCAAGGGCGACCCCTCGTGCCTCGGCCCCATGGCAGGGCTCGAGCGACAGCGCGAGATGTATGCCGCCGCCGTGCGAGTGCTCGCCGACCCGCAGTCGACACGCATGATTCTGGTGGCGCGAGCCCAGCCATCGTCGCTCGCCGAACTGCATCGCACGCACCACGAACTGGCCGAGATCGGCATGACCGAGGCGCACCTCGTGATCAACGGCGTGCTGCCGCAGCGGGCCGGCGACGAGCCGTTGGCGAGAGCCGTGCGCGACCGCGAGCAGGCCGCGATCGCGGCCATGCCCTCCGGCATCGCCGAGCTGCCGCGAGACCTCATCGACCTTCGCCCCGTGAACATGGTGGGGGTGGATGCTCTGCGCGGGCTGCTCGCACCACCCGCCGCCGAGACGGCAGAGGCGGCGGGGGTCGCGGCGAGCATCCCGAACCTCGAAGCTCACGCACTCGCAGACCGCGGCCTCGCCGCGCTCGTCGACGAGCTCGAGCGCGACGGGCACGGACTCATCATGTGCATGGGCAAAGGCGGGGTCGGCAAGACCACCGTCGCCGCCGCGCTCGCCGTGGCGCTCGCGCACCGGGGCCATGATGTGCATCTGACGACCACCGACCCCGCGGCGCACCTCATCGAGACCCTGCACGGCGACGTCGACCGCCTGACCGTCTCGCGCATCGACCCCGCCGAGTCGACGCGCCTGTACCGCGAGCACGTCATGGCGACGAAAGGGGCCGCTCTCGACGGTGCGGGGCGCGCGGCGCTGGCAGAAGACCTGATGTCGCCGTGCACCGACGAGGTGGCGGTCTTCCAGCAGTTCTCGAAAGTCATCTCGGCCGCGCGCTCGCGCTTCGTCATCGTCGACACCGCGCCGACCGGCCACACGCTGCTGCTGCTCGACGCCACGGGGTCGTACCACCGCGAGATCGCCCGCAACATGCCGGCCGGCATGCACTTCACGACCCCCATGATGCGGCTGCAAGACCCCGCGCTCACCAAGATGATCATCGTGACCCTGGCCGAGACGACCCCCGTGCTCGAAGCGGCAGAGCTGCAGGCAGACCTCGCTCGAGCGGGCATCACGCCCTGGGCGTGGGTCATCAACAACTCGGTCGCTGCGGCGCAGCCCGAGTCGCCGTTCTTGCGCCAGCGCGCACGGGCCGAGCTCGAGCAGATCGACCGCGTGAGAGCCCTCGCCCCGAGGGTCGCCGTGCTGCCGCTGCTCGGCGACGAGCCAGTGGGCGAAGACCGGCTGGCGGCCCTCAGCCGTTAGGCGCCGACGCGGTTCGCGGCCTGCTCGGCGTCGTCTTCGTGCACCGTGAACCGGTAGCCCACATTGCGCACCGTGCCGATGAGCGACTCCATGTCGCCGAGCTTGGCGCGCAAGCGCCGCACGTGCACGTCGACGGTGCGGGTGCCGCCGAAGTAGTCATAGCCCCACACCTCGCTCAGCAGCTGCTCGCGCGTGAACACGCGACTCGGGTGCGTGGCGAAGAACCGCAGCAGCTCGAACTCTTTGAACGTGAGGTCGAGCGTGCGGCCGTGCACCTTCGCCGAATAGCTCGCCTCGTCGATCGTGACCCCCGAGGCGCGGATCATGCTCGACCCCTCGTCGCGCGACTGGCGGCCGACGGCGAGGCGCAGTCGAGCATCCACCTCGGCGGGGCCCGCGGTGTCGAGCAGCACGTCATCGACGCCCCACTCGGCGTTCACCGCTGTGAGGCCGCCCTCGGTGAGCACCACGATGATGGGCGACCCCGCCCCCGTGGCGGTCAGAATCTTGCACAACGACTTCGCGCTCTGCAGGTCTGCCCTGGCGTCGACGATGATGACATCGGCCGGAGGCGCGCCGACGAGCGCAGCGGGCTCGGCCGGAATGCGGCGCACCCGATGACTGAGCAGCCCCAGCGCCGGAAGAACGTCAGTGTTCACCTGCGAGGTCAGGATCAACAGCTGAGCCATTCGTCCTCCACGGTGTCGTGCGTCAGTCTACAAGCGCCCTAGCATGGGGGCATGTCTCGCACCGTCGCGACCGCCCTGCCGGTCTGGCTCGCCGTGATCGCGGCGCTCGTGGTGGTCGCCCTGCTGGTCTCGCCGACCGGGTGGTGGCCGCTGCTGCCCGCCATCGCCGCCGGGTCGGTGCTGCTGACCTTCGTCATCCAGGTGAGCCTGCAGTCGAAAGACGGCCTCGTGATGCGCATGCTCGTCACCATCTCGGGCGTCATGGTGCTCATGATCATCGCCTCGGCGGCCACTCTGCTCGTGCAGGCGTCATTCGGCTCGGCATCGTAGACTGGCGGCATGCTTCTCGCCCTAGAGATCTTCTTCCTCGGCCTGCTCGGGCTGGCGACGCTCGCGATCGGATTCGTTTCGGCAGTGGTGCTCGTCAACCTGTATCGCGGCCAGCGCTGAGCGCGCACGGCGCCGTGTTCTCACTCGACACGAGCCTGCCAGCCGAGCTCGCGCCCCTCGCGTGGCTCGTCGGCGTCTGGGACGGCACCGGAGTGGTGCACTACCGTGACGGCGACCGCGTTCGCGAGCACGAGTTCGGCCAGCGGGTCAGCTTCAGTCACGACGGGCTCAACTACCTGAACTACGCGTCGACGACGTGGCTGCTCGACGACGACAACACGCCCCTCAACGCCGAAGCCGGCTACTGGCGTCTGCACAGGCCGTCGCAGCCCGGCGACCCCGGCCCCGGCATGCTGCCGGGGGAGGGCGCTCGGCCCTTCGCCACCGCCGACGAGGTCGAGACGCTGCGCTCGCCGCAGGGCGGCTTCGAGGTCGAGGTGGCGCTCATCCACCCCGGCGGGGTCAGCGAGCTCTACCTCGGCCACGTCGGCGACGCCCGCATCGATCTGCAGACCGACGCCGTCATGCGCTCGGCGAGCGCCAAAGACTACTCGGCCGCCACGCGCCTCTACGGGCTCGTCGACGGCAAGCTGCTGTGGGCTTGGGATATCGCCGCCCTCGGCAACGACCTGCGCACCCACGCTTCAGGAACCCTGCATCGTGCCGAGTAGCGCCCTGCTGAGTCTGCCGGCCGCCGTCGCGGGCGCGAACGGCATCGTCGCCGACCACTACGGCGACCCCGTCGCAGAGCAGCGGATGCTCGCCGCCGGCCGTGCCATCGTCGACCTCAGCGACCGCGGCGTCGTCACCGTCACCGGCCCCGACCGCCTCACCTGGCTCGACTCGCTCACCTCGCAGTCGCTGACATCACTTGCCCCCGGCCAGTCGGCCGAGACGCTGCTGCTCGACCCGAACGGGCGGCTCGAGCACGCCATGCACGTCATCGACGACGGCGAGGTCGCCTGGCTGCTCGTCGACGGCGCAGCGGCACCCGCCCTCGCCGCGTGGCTCGACCGCATGCGGTTCATGATGCGCGTCGAGGTCGCCGACGTCTCGCCGCAGTGGGCGACGCTCGCCCAACTGCTGCCCCTCGACGCCGAGCCGCTCGTCGCACCGGCCGCACCGAACGGGCAGCCCCTGCTCTGGCGCGACCCCTGGGTGTCGGTGCAGAGCGGCGGGTGGCAGTATGCGGCCGAGAGCGAGCATCCGGCAGCGCAGTTCGACGTCGTCGAGCTGCTCGTCGAACGTGCACGCCTCGCCGAGATCGCCGACGCGGTGCGGGCCGCAGCGCTCGCAGTGGCGGGGGCGCTCGCTCTCGAAGCACTGCGCATCGCAGCGTGGCGCCCGCGGTTCGGCACCGAGGTCGACGACCGCACGATTCCGCACGAGCTCGACTGGTTGCGCTCGGCAGTGCACCTCGCCAAAGGCTGTTACCGCGGTCAAGAGACCGTCGCAAAGGTGCACAACCTCGGGCACCCGCCGCGCAGGCTCGTCATGCTGCACCTCGACGGCTCAGACGCCCTGCTGCCCGGGCACGGCGCCCCTGTCATGCTCGAGGGCGCGGCTGTCGGCGTTGTCACGTCGAGCGCTCGGCACCACGAGCTCGGGCCGATTGCGCTCGCCGTCGTCAAGCGCTCGCTCGACCCTTCTGCGGCCCTCACCGTCGAGGTCGACGGGGTGCCGATCGCCGCAGCGCAGCAGGTGATCGTGCCGCCAGACGCGGGGGCCACCGCCGGGGTTCCGCGCCTTCCGCGCCTCGGCGCCGTCACCCGCCCGAGCTGACGCCGCCGACATGAGCCGGCACGGTGATTCGCTGCGGCGACTCGAGCGCAGCATCCGTCGGCGAATGGATGCTCGCGACGCGCTCGACCGCGTCGTGCGCTCGCTGCCCGCCGTCGTGCAGATCGTCGTCGCCTCGACAGCCGCCTACCTCATCGCCCGCAGCCTGCTCGGGCACGAGCTGCCGCTCGTCGCCGTCACCGTGACGATCATCTCGCTCGGCATCGCGCGCGACGCCACCCCGCGGCGCGTCGCCGAGACCGTCGTCGGCATCAACATCGGCATCGTCGTCGCCGCGCTGCTCGTGCAGGTGATCGGCCAAGGGGCCTGGCAGATCGCCGTGATACTCGGCGTCACCCTCATCGTCGCCAGGGCGGTGTCGCCCTCCGCGCCCTTCGCGATCGCGGCCGCCGTGCAGTCGATGCTCGTCGCCGTGCTGCCCGCACCCGATGGCGGAGTCTTCGCTCGCAGCCTCGACGGGCTCATCGGCGGCATCATGGCGCTGCTCGTCACCGCGCTCATCCCGCGCTTCGACCTCGTGCGCCAGCGCGGCGAAGGCACCGCCCTCTTCTCGCTGCTCGATCAGGCGCTCACGGGGGTGCGCGACGCCCTCCGGTCGGCCGACCCCGCGGCGGCCGAACTGGCCCTCGCCCGCAGTCGCCGCACGCAGTCGCTTCTCGACGAGTGGGGTCACTCGCTCGAGAGCGCGCGCGGTGTGGCCGCCGTGTCGCCCTGGCTGCGATCGCGCCGCGCGCGACTGGCCGACGAGCAACGGCTGCTCGGCGTCGCCGACCTGACGACGCGGCACGTGCGCGCGATCGCGCGTCGCGTCGACGTGCTCGTGCGCGACGGCGGCCCCCGCCCGCTGCTGGCCGAGCTCGTCGACTCGGCGGCCGCCGTGGTGCGGCTGCTCGGCCGCAGTCGAGACGACGAGGCGGCGCGGTATGCCGCCCGCGGAGTCGCCACGGTGCTCGCCGGCCGGTGCACTCCCGCGGCCGTCGACGGGGTCGCCGACCAGGTGGTCATCGTGCTGCTGCGCCCCCTCGTGTTCGACACGCTCGTGCACCTTGGCCTGCCGCCCGATGAGGCGCGCGCCCTGCTGCCCCCGCTCTAAGGTGTGCTGACTGCCGCCCCGGGGGCCGTCGAGCGTGAGGCCCGGCTCCGCTGCCCGGTACGCACGGTGCACCTTCACCAGACTCCCGAAGTGTAGGAACCTGTCGAGCGCGACCTCGGCGGCTTCCTACAGTTCGGGAGTCTGCCGAGTGCGGGCACCGGGCGCGACGGCAGACCAGTCGACGGTCAGCTCGCCGAGCCTCCAGCGGGCGACGCCGCCGCGCACGGGCCACCCGGCATCGCGCAGCCCGCGCACCGCGGCGATGAACCGCTGCCGGGGCGAGAAGGTGGCGAGCGGGGCGTTGCGCGCCCACTGCGCGTCGAGTTCGCGCAGCAGCGCGTGCACCCCCTCGCCGGGCACATTGCGATGGATGAGCGCCTTCGGCAGCCGTTCGGCCACGATCGAGGGATGCTCGACCGAGGCCAGGTGCAGCGACACCGTGAGCGTGCGCGGGCCGTCGGGGTCGAGCGACACCCAGCTCGCGACGCGTCCGACTTCGTTGCACGTCGCGTCGAGCAGCAGCCCGCCGGGCTGCAGCCGCGACTGCATGAGCGCCCACGCCGCGGGCACATCGGCTTCGTCGTACTGCCGCAGCACGTTGGCGGCGCGGATGACGGCCGGCCGGGCATCCGCGTCGAGGGGTATCTCGAAGCCGCCGCGTCGAAAACTGAGCCCATCCTGCGCATAGGCGGCGGCAGCGCGCACCCGCTCGGGGTCGATCTCGATGCCGACCACGCGCACGTCGGGGCGCACGGGGCGCAGCCGTTCGAGCAGTTCGAGGGGGGTCCAGTGCGCTGCGCCGTAGCCGAGGTCGACGACGAGCGGGTCGGTCGCGCGACGCAGGGCGGGGTGCGCGGCGATGAAACGGTCGATGCGGCGCAGTCGGTTCACGCCGGTGGTGCCGCGCGTGATGTGCCCCTCAACCATGCGCTCATTCTCGCGCGGCGCCGCTCGCTAGGCTGGAGGCATGACGCACACGCTGATCTTGCTTCGCCACGGCCACTCTGTCTGGAACGAGAAGAACATCTTCACCGGCTGGGTCGACGTGGGGCTCACCGAGCAGGGCAGGGTCGAGGCGCGGCGCGCCGGCGAGCTGATCGCCGAGTCGGGCCTGGCTCCGACGATGCTCTACACGAGCCTGCTGAAGCGAGCGATTCACACCGCGAATCTGGCGCTCGAGGTGGCCGACCTCGACTGGCTGCCGGTCAAGCGCAGCTGGCGCCTCAACGAGCGGCACTACGGCTCGCTGCAGGGGCTCAACAAGGCCGAGACGCTCGCGCAGCACGGCGAAGAGCTCTTCATGACGTGGCGGCGCAGCTTCGATACGCCGCCGCCTCCGCTCGACGACGACGCCGAGTACAGCCAGGTGCACGACGTGCGCTACGCAGACATCGACGGCGAGGTGCCGCGCACTGAGAGCCTCAAGCTGGTCATCGACCGGATGCTCCCCTACTGGCAGAGCGACATCACACGCGATCTTGCCGAGGGCCGAACGGTGCTCGTGGTGGCGCACGGCAATTCGCTGCGGGCGCTCGTGAAGCACCTCGATGGCATCGCCGATGGCGCGATCGCCGAGCTCAACATTCCGACGGGCATTCCGCTCGTCTACGAGCTGGGCGACGACTTCATGCCCGTGAAGCCGGCCGAGTACCTCGACCCAGAAGCTGCGGCGGCCGGTGCGGCTGCCGTGGCGGCGCAGGGCAAGAAGTAGGGCTCAGTCGTCGGCCTGAACCCAGTCGCCGGTCGCGAGGTACTGCACCTTCTTGGCGATCGACACGGCGTGGTCGGCGAACCGCTCGTGGTAGCGGGAGGCGAGCGTCGCGTCGACGGTGTCGACGGCTTCGCCCTTCCAGCTCTCGCCGAGCACCTTGTCGAACACGCTGAGGTGCAGCGCGTCGATCTTGTCGTCTTCATCGCGAATGTATTCGGCGATCGAGAGGTCTTCGGTCTCGAGCAGCTCGACGAGCTTGCGCGCGATCTCGACGTCGAGAGCGCCCATCTCTTTGAAGGTGCCGCGCAGGCTCTTGGGCACCACCTTGTCAGGAAAGCGGTAGCGGGCGAGCTGCGCGATGTGCTCTGACATGTCGCCCATGCGCTCGAGCGATGCACTGATGCGCAGCGCGCTCACGACGACGCGCAGGTCGCGCGCGACGGGCTGCTGGCGGGCGAGAATGTTGATGGCCAGCTCGTCGAGCTCGGCGGCGGCGGCGTCGATCTTGGCGTCATCGCTGATGACGGTCTCGGCGAGCGAGACGTTCGACTCGTTGAAGGCGCGGGTCGCATTGTCGATCGAGTCGGCGACGAGGCCCGCGATCTCGACGAGGCGCTCGCGCACCTCGCGCAACTCTTGCTGGAATACTTCGCGCATTGGAGTACATCCTCATTTCTGGTGGGGCACTGTCGCAGTCCCCTTCACAGTCCCGTTCGGCGGTGAACGGTACGTGGCCCACAGGTGAACTCTGGGTCTTCGGTGCCGATTGCGGTCGCATCACGGCTTTTCGACGCTCACCCGGTCACTAATCTAGTGCTCATGGACTCGGCACTGCTCGTGCCCCTCGCTCTCACCCTCGGGGTGACGATCGGGGCGGGAGCCGTCGCGACCGTCGTGGCGGCGGCTCGGCGGGGGCGAATGGCCGCCGAGGTGGCGTCGACCACGGTGCCCGATGGGGTCGACCAAGTGGTCGAGGCGCTCGAGTCTGCCGGGGTCGTGCTCGACTACAGCAACAGTGTCGTGAAGGCCTCGCCCGGCGCCCTGGCCCTCGGGCTGGTCTGGCACCGCACGCTCGTGCACGCTCGACTGGTCGAGCTGGTCGAGCGAGTGCGACGCAGCGGCGAGCCGCTCACCGAAGAGGTCGAGTTGAGCCGCGGGCCCCTGGGCGACGCGGCCCTGCACCTCTCGGTGCGGGTCGCCCGTCTGGGCAGCCGTTTCGTGCTGCTGCTCGCCGAAGACCGCACCGAATCTCATCGGCTCGACGCGGTGCGTCGAGACTTCGTCGCCAACATCAGCCACGAGTTGAAGACTCCGATCGGGGCGATCGGTCTGCTGAGCGAGGCGCTCGGCCACGCCGCCGAAGATCCGGTGCAGGTGCGACGCTTCGCCGACCAGCTCCACAAAGAGTCAGAGCGGCTCGCGAGCATGACGCAAGAGATCATCGAGTTGTCTCGACTGCAGGCCAAAGACGCCCTCAGCCATCCTGAGATGGTCGAGATCGACGCGGTGGTCGCGGCGGCGATCGACCAGAACCGCGTGCTGGCAGACGCCCACCGCATCACCCTCGCGAGCGGCGGCGAGCGCGGCCTGCGGGTGTGGGGCGATGAGACCATGCTCATCACCGCGGTGCACAACCTCATCGCGAACGCCGTGCAGTACTCGCCCTCGCCCTCGCGCGTGGGGGTGGGGGTCATCGCCACCGACGACATCATCGAGATCGCCGTCACCGACCAGGGCATCGGTATTCCCGAAGACGAGCTCGACCGCGTCTTCGAGCGCTTCTTCAGAGTCGATCAGGCTCGCTCTCGCGCCACGGGCGGCACAGGGCTGGGCTTGAGCATCGTCAAGCACGTGGTGCAGAACCACGGCGGCGATGTTCGGGTCTGGTCGCAACCCGGCCGTGGCTCTACGTTCACCATCCGCCTGCCGCGCGTCGACCAGCCGGCACCGACTCCCCTGAAGGCACGCACATGACCCGCATTCTCATTGTCGAAGACGAGCCGGCGCTGTCTGAGCCGCTCTCATACCTGTTGACCCGCGAAGGCTACGAGACCACCGTGGTCGACGACGGGCTCGCCGCGGTGTCGACGTTCGAGCAATCGGGCGCCGACCTCGTGCTGCTCGACCTCATGCTGCCGGGCATGTCGGGCACCGAGGTGTGCCGCGAGCTGCGGCAGCGCTCGAGTGTGCCGATCATCATGCTGACGGCGAAAGACAGCGAGGTCGACATCGTCGTGGGGCTCGAGCTGGGGGCAGACGACTACGTCACGAAGCCGTACTCGACTCGCGAACTGCTCGCGCGCATCCGGGCGGTGCTGCGTCGTCAGACCGACGACAGCGACATCGATGACGGCGTGCTCACGGCGGGCACGGTGCGCATGGATGTCGACAAGCACCAGGTGACGGTCGAGGGCCGCGAGATCGCGATGCCGCTGAAAGAGTTCGAGCTGCTCGAACTGCTGCTGCGCAACGCCGGGCGCGTGCTGACGCGCGGTCAGCTCATCGACCGCGTGTGGGGTGCCGACTACTTCGGTGACACGAAGACGCTCGATGTGCACGTCAAGCGCATCCGGTCGAAGATCGAGACCGACCCCTCGAATCCGCAGATGCTCGTCACCGTGCGCGGACTCGGCTACCGCTTCGAAGACTGATGTCGCTGGATCTGACGCGGGCTCAGGGAACGAACAGCTCGTACTCGGGCAGGCTGCCGTCGAGCACGGGCACGAGAACCTCGACGCCGGGTGCCGTTCCGTAGCTGAAGAAGAGCGGCACGAGCCCGCCGATCACGTCGGTGCTGCCCGTGACAAGCACCTGATCTTGGTCGGGGCCGCCGAACGCAGTGCGCCCATTGGCGTTCACGAACATCGACTCGGTAATGCGCTCGCCGCCCGAGGCCCACTGCACCGAGAGCCGTCGATCACTGTCAGAACGGTTCACGATGGTCACGACGAGGCTGAGGTTCTCGGGGTCGTCACCGATGAGCATGGCGTTGCGGATGAGCAGATCGCCCACCTCGGCGCCGACGCCGTCGCTCGGGTCGTAGACCTTCTGGGTCGCGATCGGCGAGAAGAACGTGCACCCCGTCGTTCCGATGAGCAGGGCTGCCGCGAGCGCGATCGAAGCCGCGAGCCGAGATTTCACGAATAGCCTCCAGATGTGCGCGCCGAGTACCCCTCTAGTCTAGCCAGCCCCGAGGGCGGCGGCGGCCCCGAGGGGCCCGCCTCGGCCCTCCATGCTGTGAGATCGCTGTGGTAGACTGGAGGTTCTGCGGAAGGACCACCATCCATGCTTTTCCAGGTCGGCGAGACTGTCGTCTACCCCCATCACGGGGCTGCCACGATCATCGAAGTCAAGAACCGAACCATCCGAGGTGAAGAGAAGCTCTACCTCAAGCTCAACGTCACGCAAGGCGACTTGACGATCGAGGTTCCGGCCGAGAACGTCGACCTCGTCGGCGTTCGCGACGTGATCGGGCAAGAGGGCCTCGACAAGGTGTTCGAGGTGCTGCGCGCCCCCTTCACCGAAGAGCCCACCAACTGGTCGCGCCGCTACAAGGCCAACCTCGAGAAGCTCGCCTCGGGCGACGTCATCAAGGTGTCTGAAGTGGTGCGCGACCTGTGGCGCCGCGACCAAGATCGCGGGCTCAGCGCGGGCGAGAAGCGCATGCTCGCGAAGGCCCGTCAGATTCTGATCAGTGAGCTCGCTCTCGCCGAGAAGACCGACGAAGAGAAGGCCTCGACGGTTCTCGACGAGGTTCTCGCCTCGTAGCCCACTGCTCGTGACCGAGCTCGCTGTCGGTGCGCCGCGGCTCGCCGTGGTCGTCGTCGCTGCAGGCAGCGGAACCCGCCTCGGTCGTGCCGAGCCGAAGGCATTCGTGCCGGTCGGCGGCCGCACACTGCTCGAGCACGCTCTCGATGCCGTCTTCGCGATGCCCGAGCCGGCCCACGTGGTCGTCGTGGCGCCCTCGTCGCACCGCGACGAGGCAGCGGCCATCGCGCGGCGCTCGGCCGGCCCGGCGCGCGACTCGGTCACCGTCGTCGTCGGCGGCGACAGCCGGCTCGCGTCGGTGCGTGCGGGTGTCAGCGCCGTCACGCCGGGCGTCGAGACCGTGCTCATTCATGACGCGGCACGCGCCTTCACCCCCGTCGACGTCTTCGAGCGCGTGGTCGCACGAGTGCGCGACAGCGCTGGGGGAGTGATTCCCGCACTGCCCGTCGTCGACACCATTGCGCGCCGCGACCCCGACGGCGCGGTCGTCGAGCAGGTCGATCGCGCCGAGCTCGCGTCGATCCAGACGCCTCAGGGTTTTCCGCTCGACGCGTACCGCGCCGCGCTCGAGTCGGTGCAGCCCGATGCCGAGCACACTGACGATGCGAGCGTGTATGCCTCGGCAGGGCATCCCGTTGTGACGGTGCTCGGTGACGACCGCGCGTTCAAGGTGACCACTCCGTGGGATCTCAGGCGGGCGCAGCAGCTCGTCAGCGACGACAGGCCCTCGGTGCGCACGGGTGTCGGCATCGACGTGCACGCCTACGACGATGCGCGACCCCTGTGGCTCGGCGGGCTGTACTGGCCAGACGAACCCGGGCTCGCCGGCCACAGCGACGGCGACGCGATCAGTCACGCGGTGTGCGACGCACTGCTGTCTGCCGCCGGCCTGGGCGACATCGGGTCGCGATTCGGGGTGGACGACCCTCGGTTCACGGATGCCCGGGGTGAGGTCTTTCTCACCGCGACCCTCGACCTGCTGCGCGACGCGGGGTTCGACGTGGTGAACGTCGCGGTGCAGGTGGTCGCCCAGCGACCGCGCTTCGCCGCCCGCAGGCACGAGGTCGAGGCGCTGCTCAGCCGCGTGCTCGGCGCTCCCGTGAGCGTCGCCGCGACGACAAGCGACGGTCTCGGCTTCACCGGCCGCGCCGAAGGTGTCGCCGCGATCGCGACCGCGCTGCTGCGGTCATAGACCCCGCCGGTAGGCTTACCCGGTGACCGTGCGCCTCTACGACAGCCTGCAGCAGGCCGTCGTCGACCTCGAAACACGGGTCGACGGTCACGTCGGCATGTACGTGTGCGGGCCGACGGTGCAGTCGGCACCCCACATCGGCCACCTGCGCAGCGCACTCGCCTACGACCTGTGGCGCCGATGGTTGACGGCCAGGGGCTACACGGTGACCTTCATTCGCAACGTCACCGACATCGACGACAAGATTCTGGCCGCCGAGACGCCAGACGAGCCGTGGTACGCCGTGGCATACCGGGTCGAGCTCGACTTCACCGCCGGGTATCGTGCTCTCGGCATTCTGCCGCCCACCTACGAGCCGAGGGCGACGGCGAGCATCGAGCAGATGCACGCCATCATCGCCGAGCTCATCGAGCGCGGCCACGCCTACCCGGCCGACGACGCCAGCGGCGACGTCTACTTCGACGTGCGCAGCTGGCCGCGGTACGGCGAGCTCACGAGGCAGAGCCCCGACGACATGGAAGACGCGGGCGATGCCCCGCCGCGCGCCAAGCGCGACCCGCGCGATTTCGCCCTCTGGAAGGGCGCCAAGCCCGACGAGCCGTCGAGCGCGCACTGGAACTCGCCGTGGGGTCGAGGTCGGCCCGGGTGGCACATCGAGTGCTCGGCCATGGCCGCCCGCTATCTCGGCGAGGCGTTCGACATTCACGGCGGCGGGCTCGATCTGCGTTTTCCGCACCACGAGAACGAGCTCGCGCAGTCGAGCGCGGCTGGTCATGGCTTCGCGCGGCACTGGGTTCACAACGGCCTCGTCACGGTCGGCGGGCAGAAGATGTCGAAGTCGCTCGGCAACTCGGTGTTCGCGGCCGACCTGCTCGCGACTCATCGACCCGCTGTCGTGCGCTACTGGCTCGGGTCTGCGCACTACCGCTCGACGATCGACTACACCCCGACCTCGCTCGACGAGGCGCGCGAGGCGCTCGGCCGCATCGAGTCGTTTCGCGCACGGGCCCGCAAGCGGCTCGACACCCCAGCGACCACCGAGGCCGCCTCGATCGATGACAGAGTGCCCGCCGGGTTCGCCGCTGCACTCGATGACGACCTCGCGGTGCCGCACGCGCTCGCCGTGCTGCACGAGACGGTTCGTGCGGGCAATTCGGCGCTCGATGCGGGCGACGACGCGGCGGTCGAGGCAGCGCTCACGGCGGTCGAGGCGATGGTCGACGTGCTGGGTCTCGACGACGCGGCCGAGCATCCTGATGCAGCTGCGTCGGCGAGGCGGGCCCTTGCGCACCTGGTGGAACGGATGCTCGCCGAGCGTCGCGCCGCCCGCGAGTCGCGCGACTTCGCCACCGCAGACCGCATTCGTGACGACTTTGCCGCGGCCGGCATCGTGCTCGAAGACACACCGACGGCAACCGACTGGAGTATCGATGGCTAAGCCAGGGCGCCCCGGCGCCAGCAAGAAGAAGAAGGGCCCCACGGTGGGGTCGGGCGGCCAAGGCAGGCAGGCGCTCGAGGGTCGTGGGCCGACCCCGAAGGCCGAAGACCGCTCGTGGCACCCGGCGGGCAAGCGCAAGGCGGCGAACGATCGGCTCGCAGCCGCGCGTTCGCGCTCCGGCGGGTCGGGCAGCAGCGGCGGCGGCCAGCAGGGCCGGGCGCGCTCGCCGAAGAAGAACAACGACTCAGAGGTCGTGAGCGGCCGCAACTCGGTGCTCGAGGCACTGCGCGCGAAGGTGCCGGCGAGCACGCTCTACATCGCCTCGCGCATCGAGATGGACGACCGCGTGAAAGAGTCGCTCTCGCTCGCGACGAAGCGCGGCATCGCGGTGCTCGAGATCATGCGCCCCGAGCTCGACCGCATGACGGGTGAGAACTCGGTCAACCAGGGCATCGCGATCACCGTGCCGGCGTACGAGTACGCGCATCCGCTCGATCTCGTGTCACGCGCGATCGACCGCGGGCAGACGCCCCTGCTGGTGGCGCTCGATGGTGTGACAGATCCGCGCAATCTGGGTGCGATCATCCGGTCGACGGCGGCGTTCGGAGGCCACGGCGTCATCGTGCCGCAGCGTCGCTCGGTCGGCGTGACGGCGGCGGCGTGGAAGACGTCGGCGGGTGCCGCGGCCCGCACCCCCGTCGCCATGGCGCCGAACCTCACGCAGACCCTCAAGTCGATGAAGGCCGAGGGGGTCTTCGTGCTCGGTCTCGACGGCGACGGCGACATGATGCTGCCCGACCTCGAGCTCGCCGATCGCCCTCTGGTCATCGTCGTGGGCAGCGAGGGCAAAGGCCTCTCTCGGCTCGTCACCGAGACCTGCGACGCGATCGTGTCGATTCCGATCTCGGCGGCGACCGAGTCGCTCAACGCCGGCATCGCGGCGAGCGTCGCGCTGTATGAGGTGTCGCGGAGGCGTTCGGCGTTGTAGCGGGCAGACGCCCGTGTGTATTCTCACAGTGTTCACCTTTACTGAACGCTTGAGGAGTCGGCGATGGAGCTGCAAGACCTGACGATCGCTGTCGTCGGAACCGGCGCGGTCGGCGCGTCGGTGAGCGCCGACCTCGTGCGTGCGGGCCTCGATGTGACGCTCATCGATCAATGGCCCGCCCACGTCGAGGCGATGCGCAGTGATGGCCTCACCGTCGACGTGCTCGGCGACGTGCAGGTGACAGAGGTTCGAGCGCTTCACGTGTGCGAGGTGGCCGAACTGCGCGAGACCTACGACCTGGTGTTTACCGGCGTCAAGACCTACGACACGCGATGGGTCGCCGAACTCATGCGCCCGCTCATGCGCCCCGACTCGGTGTTTGTCGGCCTGCAGAACGGGATGACCATCGATCACAGTGCCGAGATCGTCGGCGCCGACCGCACGATCGGCTGCGCGATGGGAATCGCGGCGAACATGCCAGAGCCGGGCCTCGTGCGACGCCAGGTCGCGCCCGAGAACACGTGGTTCTCGATCGGCACCCTCTCGGGTGACCGCACCAGTCGCCTCGAGGATGTCGCCGGAGTGCTGGCGCATGCGGCCGCGGTCGAGGTGACCAGCGATATCCGCTCGGCGAAGTGGATGAAGCTGATGGCCAACATTCCTGAGATGCTGCCGTCGGCGCTGCTCGGGGTGCCGCTGCTCGAGGCAGCCGGCATGAGCGGTGTTCGCCCTGTCATGGACGCGATGTCGCGCGAGGCCTATGCGCTGGCAGTCGACCTCGGCATCACCATGCGGCCCAGTCTCGGCATCGAGATCGGCGACATGCCGCACGACGATCAGTATGCTCTCGACCTGCTCGATCGGGTGCTCTCGCACTTCTCGCAGCCCGACACCCGCGTGGCGGTGCTGCAAGACTGGCAGAAGGGGCGCCGTGGCGAGTTAGACGCCTTCAGCGGCTACATCGTGCAGAAGCGCGCTGAGCTCGGGGGCAGCGCCCCCGTGAACGAGGCGGTCTTGCGGCTGGCCGAGAGCGTCGAGCGCGGTGAGCTCACTCCGTCTCCGCGCAATGCAGAGCTGCTCATCAGAACCCTCGATCGCTCTTGACAGAGTGCATGCAGTCGCATTGACTATGTTCACTGATGCTTAACGAGACGTGAGTCTCGAGCAGACACAGAAGGAGTCGATGGTGACGAAGCGCTACGTGGTGCGCACAGGAGACGATGCCGACTACCGCCACCCGGGAGCGCTCGCCCCCGACTCTGAGGGCTACACCCGCTGGCGCGCAGTCGGCTTTGACGACGGGGCCGCGCACACCGACTTCGGCATGTCGCGCCTCGAACCCGGCGGCGCGATTCCCACCCATGTTCACTCTGTCGAGGAGTCGTTTCACCTCATCGAGGGTGAGGTGCTGCTCGTCACGCCGGAGGCCACCGTGCACCTGGTCGCGGGTGACTACGGCGTCATCCCCCTGGGTGTACCCCACTCGTGGGCGTCGGTCGGCGACGTGCCCGCAGTGTGGAGCGACATCTATTCGCCTCCGCCGCGAGAGGAGCACGGCTACGACACCTATCGGGTGCCCGACATCGCGCCCGGAACCCCGATCGCGGTCGACCCTCGCGACCCTCGTACGCGCTCATTCGGCGCGATCACGACCGAGCAGATGAACCCCGGCAAGCAGTCGCAAGAGCTGCTCGCGCAGTCGGCGAGCATGCGCACTGCCCTGCTCGTCTACAGCGGCATCTCGCTCAAGATGATGGTCGACAGCGACCTGGGCTCAGTGCTGCACACGATGTTCATGGTGCAGTACGAGCCCGACGGTGTCGCGGGGCCGCACGACCACCCCCTCGAAGAGGCCTATCTCATTCTCGACGGCGAGGTCGATGCCACGTTCGACGGCTATGAGGTGCGCATGAAGCCAGGCGACATCGCCTGGGCAGGTGTGGGGTGCGTGCACTCGTTCAGGGCCGTGGGCGCACCCGTGCGCTGGCTCGAGACCCAGTCGCCCCAGATGCCTGCGCGCCACGCCTATCGCTTCGCGCGCGACTGGAACTACCTCACCGACAAGCTCGGCTCTGAGTAGCCCAGCACCGATCGCACGCCCGAACGCTCAAGGAGGAGCAGTGACTCAGCGCACCATCGTCGTCATCGGCGGAACATCCGGAATCGGTCTCGAGCTCTCGAAGGAGATCGTCGCCCGCGGCGATCGTGTGATCGTGACGGGGCGCGAGCAGGAGCGGGCCGAGGGCATCGCAGCCTCGATCGGTGAGGGTGCGACGGGCATCGGCGTCGACATCTCTGAACCCGAGACGATCGCGGGCAGTCTCGCGTCGATCGGGCGGGTGGACGGTCTCGTGCTCGCCGCGATCGAACGTGACGCGAACACCGTGCGCGAGTACGACATCGCGAGGGCGAGGCGGCTCGTGACCCTCAAGCTCGTCGGCTACACCGAGACCGTGCACGCGCTGCTCGACCGTCTCGAGCCGACCGTCGACACCGGCATCGTGCTCTTCGGCGGGCGAGCGAAAGACGCGCCGTACCCAGGATCGACGACGGTCGCCACGATCAACGGCGGCGTCGAGGGGCTCGTGCACTCGATGGCGCTCGAGCTCGCACCGATGCGGGTCAACGGCCTGCACCCCGGCATCATCGGCGACAGCCCGTTCTGGGCCGACAAGCCTGCGGCGGTGCTGCAGGGCTATGAGTCGCGCACTCCGGGCGGCAAGCTCGCCACGATGGCCGACATCGTCGGCGCGACCCTCTTCTTGCTCGACAACCGCGGCGTCTCAGGTACGAGTCTGTACGTCGATCGTGGCTGGAGACTCACGTAGAGAATCACTCCTGGGACTAGATATATTCACCCGCATCGAACTACGATTTACCCACGCTACACAACGCTGTGTACCTTTACTGAATTGCTCAATGAGGAGGAACTCATGACCGATGCCGTCGCGCCCCGCGCCGCCGACTTCGCTCCCGGCCGACCCGTCGTCTTCCGCAACGCCACGGTGATCACGGTCGAATCGGCGGGAGTGCTCGAGAACGCCGACGTTCTCATCACCGACGACACGATCGCTGCAGTCGGTCACCACCTCGAGGTGCCTGCTGGCACTCTCGATATCGACGCCCAGGGCGGCATTCTCATGCCCGGCATGATCGACACTCACCGCCACATGTGGCAGACAGCACTTCGCGGCTACGGAGGCGACTGGGCGCTCAGCCAGTACTTCGTCTTCTACTACCTGACCTGGGGCCAGGTGTTCCGCGCCGAAGACATCGCCGCGGGCAACCAGCTGAGCGCCCTCGAGTCGATCGACCAGGGCGTCACGACGACGGTCGACTGGTCTCACGCTCTGCGCACCCCCGACTACGCCGACGCGGCGGTCGAGGCGCTCAAGAGCATCCCCGGTCGATTCGTTCTCGCCTACGGCAACTACCTCGGGGCTCCGTGGGAGTGGATGAACGAACCGGGCTTCCAGTCATGGGTCAAGAATTTCAAGGCCGACGACATGATGGGTCTGCAGGTGGCCTTCGATGTCAACTCGGGCCCCGACTTCCACGAGAAAGGCGCCTTCGAGGCCGCGCGTGAACTCGGTCTGCGCGTCACGACGCACGCCGGCGTCTGGGGCGTCAACGGAGACCCGAACATCGAGTACATGTACGAGAACGGATTCATGGACGACACCGTCACCTACGTGCACGGCAGCTCGCTCGGGCCCGACAGCTATCACAAGATCGCGGCAACGGGGGGAACGATCTCGATCGCGACCGAGAGCGAGCAGAGCGCGGGCCAGGGGTATCCCTCGGCGTGGGTGGCCAAGAAGTACGGCATCACCGCCTCTCTGTCGATGGACACGAGCGTGTGGTGGAGCGCCGACTTCTTCTCGGCGATGCGCGCGACCCTCAGCTCGTTCCGCTCGCGCGACCACCTCGAGGCGCACAACAACGGCGACACGGTCAACGTCAACCGCATGAAGGCCGAAGACGCTGTCTGGCAGGCGACCATGGGCGGTGCGCACACGCTGGGCATGGCCGACAAGCTCGGCTCGATCACGGTCGGCAAGAAGGCAGACCTCGTGCTGCTGAAGAACGACGAGTCGCCCGCGATGACGCCGATTCTCAACCCGTACGCCCACGTCGTCTACCAGGCCGGCACCGCCGACGTGCACACGGTCGTCGTGAACGGCAAGGTCGTCAAGTACGACGGCGAGCGCATCGGGCTGCCGCTGAAGCCCGTCGCCGACCGCGTCGCGGCCTCGGTCGAGCACGTGCGAGGCGAACTGGGCGAAGACGCCTGGAAGGAGTGGATGAACCCCGCTCTTCCCGAGGACGAGCCCATCGCCAACCCCTACCTGTACCTCGACGACGAGAAGTAGTCGCGACGCGTGCTGTCGGGGGCGTGCCGGAGTCGGCACGCCCCCGATGCGCGTGGGAGGAGAAGTGCGCGGGCTCAGCGTGCCGCGAGAGCCATCAGCAGTTCTGCGTTGCCGGGCTGGGGAGCGAGCTCGCCGCGTTCGATGCGACGAGCCACCTCGACGAGGGCGTCGTTCGCCGGGGTGGCGACCCCGAGCTCGACTCCGCGACGGGCCACGAAGCCGTTGAGCTGCTCAGCTTCGCTGCGGCGGCCCTTGCGCCAGTCGTGCAAGACAGTGGTCGTCGTGCTCGGCAGCACGAAACCCCGATAGAGAGCATCCAGCAGCACCTCGACCAGTGAGTCGACCCTGGCGATGTCGTCGTCACTGAGACCGAAGATCGGCAGGATGGTGCGGCCGTCGCGCGACCCCACCTCGAGAGCTTCGTTGCCCGCGCGCACCATCACGTCGCGCATGCCCGGTGTGTCGAGGGCCGCCATCATCGGCAGGCCGAGGGCCGCGGTCGAGACGAGCGTGGTGCAGTTGCTGACGAGCTTCATCCACTTGGCCGAGAGGATGTCGTCGACGAGGGCGACCGTGCCCGCCTGGCCGAGCACGGCCGCGGCCTCCGCGAGTCTCGGATGCCCGCCGGGTGCGAGCGAGCCGAGGGCGAACCACGACCGCTCGGCGGGGGTATGGCGCATGACGACGCCGGGAACCTCCAGCTCGCTCGACACTTCGATGACGCACCCGAGCGTGCGACCGACACCGACGACGTCGGCGATCGTGCCGGCAGTCATGCCGTTCTGCACGCCGATCAGTAGACCATCGTGAGCGAGGTGCGGCTCGATGAGGCGGGCGGCCCAGCCAGCGTCGTAGGCCTTCATGAGCATGAACACGATGTCGAAGGGCTCACGCAGGGTCGCCACCTCGCACAGGTGCAGTACGGGAATGCGCGTCACCGTCTCGCGGTCGGGCATCACGACCCTCAGTCCGTCACGGCGAATGGCCTCGACGTGCGCCGGCCACTGCTCGATGAGCGTGACGTCGACTCCGGCGCGAGCAAGATCGGCGCCGATGCCGCCACCGTTGGCTCCGGCACCGAGCACGGCGATGCGCAGATTGCGCTCGCCATCACCCGCCATCACGCGCCGCCTGCGAGCAGCGTGTCGAGCAGATGGATGCCCCGCTGAAGCTCACCGCGCTCGATGCGCTCGGCGAGGTCGACCACGTGGGCGTTGACGGGCGCGCCCTCACCGCTTCGGGCGAGTACGTCGGCGACGAGCCCGTTGAGCTCGCGGAACTCTGAGCGGCGGCCCTTCATCCAGTCTTGCAGCACGGTGGTGCGGGTGTCGGGCAGCGAGTACTTGTCGAGCACCTCGCCGAGCAGTCGCGCTGCATACGACTCGGGGTCGGTCAGCTCGTCGTCACTCAGGCCGAAGATGCTGACGAGTCGACTGCCGTCTGCGAGGGCGGCTCGCGCGGCCTCCGCACCGGCGCGGATCATGAACTCGTGCACCCCGGGCAGCCGCACGGCATCGGCGAGGGGCAGGTCGAGAATCGCCGAGGGCACGAGCTCGCCCGCATTGGCCACGAGCTTCATCCACTTCGACGACCGGATGTCGTCTGAGATCTCGACAGTGCCGGTGCAGCTCATGATGTCGCGCACGACCTCTGCCCGTGAGTGCGCTCGAGCGTCGACGCCTCCGACGGCGAACCATGAGTCGGCGGGGGCGTTCTGGCGGTTGACGATGCCAGGGTCGAACAGGTTCGACGCCATCTCGATGACGGCACCCAGCGTGCGATGCGGCCCGACGACGGCGGCGATGTCGTCCATCGTCATGCCGTTCTGCACCCCGACCACCACGCCGTCGTCGGCGAGCAGGGGTGAGATCAGCTCGACTGCCCAGCGGGTGTCGTATGCCTTGACCAAGACGAGCACGATGTCGAAGGGCTCGCGCAGCGTGGCGACGTCGCAGAAGTGGATCGGCTGCGCAGGGGTGATGACCGTCTCTCGGGGCATCCGCACTTCGATGCCGCGCTCGCGCATGGCGTCGACGTTGGCGGGCCACTGCTCGATGAGCGTCACGTCGTGCCCAGCCCTGATGATGTCGGCCGCGATGCCGGCGCCCTGGGCGCCGGTTCCGAGCACGGCGATGCGAGGTCTGGTCATGGATGAGCCTCCTTGCTCTGGGCAGCACGCCCACCTGCGGAGCGTCACGTGTGCAGTTCAGTGAAACATACTGCAGCACATCGCTCTCTCCCATGCGAGACGAGCACTGGTACTTGCGGCACTTGCGGGGGCCGCATGCCCCGTGTGTAAAGTATGGCTGAAACTCGAAGGAGAGTCTGCGTGAACACTATCGACCTTCAGCCCGTGCGTCGAGATCGCCCCGTGCAGGGCGACGGCGCCCGCACCGCATCGCGGCTCAGTCGACTCGAGCGATCGTGAAGGCGCTCGTCTTCCGGGGTGCAGCAGATGCGACGGTCGAGAACCTCGAGGTTCCCGAACCCGGGCCCACCGAGGTGCTCGTCCGTGTCGCCGTCTGCGGGGTGTGCGGCAGCGATGCGGCAGAGCTCGATCACGGGCCGATTCTCACGACTGCACCCGTCGTGCTCGGGCACGAGTTCTCGGGCGTGGTCGAGGCGGTCGGCACTGACGTCACGACGCTCAAGGCGGGCGACCATGTCGTCAGCGGCGCCGGCATCTCATGCGGTGCATGCCGGCCCTGCCGTCGAGGCCGCACCAACCTGTGCGTCGACTACCGCACCGCGGGTCTGCAGATCAACGGGGGATTGGCCGAGTACACCGTCGTGCCGGCGACGACTCTTCTCGACGTGACCAGTTCTGGGCTCTCGCTCGACACGCTCGGGCTCGCGCAGCCGATGTCGATCGCCGTGCATGCAGTGCGCCGCAGCGGCGTGAGCGCGGTCGATGACGCGATCATCGTCGGTGTCGGCGGCATCGGGGCGTTCTTGACCGTCGCGGCCTCGGCGATCGCTGCACGGGTGCTCGTCGTCGACATCGACCCCGATCGGCTCGACCTCGCATTGAAGCTCGGCGCTCATCACGTCATGAACGCTCGTGAAGGCTCACTGGCAGAGCGCATCGAGGCTCTCGGTCTTCACCCCGACGTGCTGTTCGAAGTCAGTGGCACTCGAGCCGGGCTCGACTCGGTGCTCTCGGCGGCCCGCCCGGGTTCGACGATCGTTCCGGTCGGCATTCAGCGAGACGAGGTCGCCGTGCCCTTGGCGCAGTGGACGGTGCGCGAGTACACCGTGGTCGGCACCAACGCGCACGTCTTCGCCGACGACCTTCCCGATGCCGTGCGTCTGCTCGCGACGCGCGACGACTGGAGCGATGTCGCGCCGCTCGTCCTCCCCCTCGACCAGGCAGTGGCCGAGGGCATCGAGCCGATCCGCACGGGCTCTGCCCACCGCATCAAGACCCTCATCGACCCATCGATCCAGGCCGCCAGGGCAGCCGATCACAGAAGGAGCTAAACCATGCGCACTCTCATCACGAATGCCGCCATCGTCTCGATGGACGACAGCATCGGAGACCTGTCTCGCGGAGACATCTTGATCGACGACGGCGTGATCGTCGCCGTGGGTGAGTCGATCGACGCCGCTGACGCCGAGGTCATCGACGCGTCGACGATGATCGCGATGCCCGGCATGGTCGACACCCACCGGCACACCTGGCAGACGGCCCTGCGCGGCATCCTCGCCGACGGCAACATTCCCGACTATCTCCGTGGCATCCGCCTGCAGATGGCACCGCGCTATCGAGTAGACGACATGTACGCGGGCAACTACGCCGGGGCGCTGGACGCCCTGAACTGCGGCGTGACCTCCATCGTCGACTACTGCCACAACATTCTCGACCCCGATTGCGCGCACGCCGCGGTGACGGGGCTGCGCGATGCGGGAATCCGTGGTCTCTACGGGCACGGGCTCACGCCGATCACGACCAACACCTGGAGCGAGAGCAAGGGCGGCTCAGACGCCGACTCCGACCCCGCAGATCTTGAGACGCGCGCTCGACTCGCGCGCAGCATCCGTGATGAGTACTTCTCGTCAGACGGCCTGCTGCGATTCGGCATCGCTCCTCAAGAACTGGCGATCGCGCCGGTGGCGACCGTGCAGAAAGAGTTCGCGCTCGCGCGCGAGCTCGGCGCGCGCATCACGATGCACGCCAACCAGGTCATGGTGCGGCAGCTCTTCAAAGATGTCGAGGTGCTGCACGAGCACTCGCTGCTCGGCGACGACCTGCTGCTCGTGCACTGCACGTTCAACACCGACGAAGAGTGGCGCATGCTCGAGGGCACCGGCACGATGGTGTCGGTCTGCGCCGAGACCGAGATGCAGATGGGCATGGGGTATCCCGCGATCGCGGAGGTCACTCGCCACACGCCTGGCCCGAGCCTCGGCATCGACTGCGTGAGCGGCGACAGCGGCGACATGATCTCGCACGCCCGTCTCGTGCTGCAGGCCAGCAGGTATCGCGCCGATGAGCCCGGGTATCAGCAGTGGGTCGCCCCGCAGACGATGGCATGGACGACTCGGGATGCCCTCCGCTGGTTGACCATCAACGGGGCCCACGCGGCGGGTGTCGGCGACCTCGTCGGCTCACTGACCCCCGGCAAGCGGGCAGACATCGTGCTGCTCGAGATGGGGGGCATCAGCCAGGCCGGGTGGAACCGCAATGACCCCGCGGGCGCCATCATCGCGCAGGCGCACGCCGGCTGCGTCGACACCGTGCTCGTCGACGGCAAGGTCGTCAAGCGTGGCGGTGTGCTGGTGCACGTCGACCTGCCGGGGGCCCTGCGCACGCTCGATGAGTCGCACGAGTACCTCTATGACCAGATGGAGCAGCACGGGGGCTTCATTCCCCAGCCTCCGATCGACATTCCGCTGTACCGCGAGCGCGCGTGACGCGCCGTGGGTGAACACTCCGCGAGCTGCGCGCGCTGTTGTTCAACTGTGATGAACAAAATCGTCAGTCAGGCTTGACGAGCGTTCAGTCACACTCCTACTATGACCGCAGTACACCACGACGCGATGCGGCGCCCCAGGGCGTTGTCTCGCCCGATCCAGGAGTCAAAGACGACATGAGTACTCGAACCCTGCTGCGTGGCGGCACCGTGATCACGTCGGCCCGTGCCGGCGAGGTTCTCACCAACACCGACATCCTCATCGGCGCCGACGGCAACATCGAAGCCATCGGCCACGGGCTCGAGGCTGCAGACGCGGTCGTCGTCGATGTCTCCGGTCGCATCGTGCACCCCGGATTCGTCGACACGCACCGGCACACGTGGCAGTCGGTCGTGAGGCACGTCGCCTCAGACTGGTCGTTGACCGAGTACCTCGCCGGCCTGCACACGGGCCTCAGCAAGTACTTCCGCCCAGAAGACACGTACACCGGCAACTACCTCGGGGCTCTCGAAGCACTCGACTCGGGCATCACGACCCTCGTCGACTGGTCGCACAACCTGGCCACGCCGGCACACGCCGATGCTGCCGTGCAGGCGCTCATCGACACCGGCATGCGTGCGGTCTTCGCCCACGGCGGTGGATCTCAGCAGTGGGGTGCGCTTCCCTCGACGAACAACCACCCGGCCGACGACGCCCGCCGCGTGCGCGACCAGTACTTCAGCTCGGACGACCAGCTCGTCACGATGGCGCTCGCGCTGCGCGGCCCGCAGTTCGTCGTGCCCGAGGTCAACACGCACGACTTCCAGCTGGCGAAAGACCTCGACCTCCGCGTCACGATGCACGTCGGCGACGGCTACTGGGGCAAATCGGGGCCGATCCGCAAGCTCAAAGACGAGGGCCTGCTCTCAGACAAGATCACGTACGTGCACTGCTGCACCCTCGGTGATGACGAGCTCGACATGATCGCCGAATCGGGCGGCACAGCATCCGTCTCGCCCGACGTCGAGATGCAGATGGGTCACGGCTACCCGGCCACGGGGCGGCTGCTCAAGGCAGGCATTCGGCCGACCTTCTCGATCGACGTGTGCAGCTCGAACGGCGGCGACATGTTCGGCACGATGCGCACTGCGATCGGCATGCAGCGCGCCCTCGACAACGCGCCGAGCGTCGACACCGGTGAAGTGCTGCAGCGCATCGGGCTCAGCGTCACCGAGGTCATGCAGTTCGCCACGATCGACGGTGCGAACGCGGCCGGTCTCGGCGCGCGCACGGGTTCGCTCGAGGTCGGCAAGGCCGCTGACATCGTCGTGCTCGACGATCGCTCGCTGGCCCTGACCCCGATGAACAACCCGATCGGAGCAGTCGTCTACTCTGCCCACCCCGGTCTCGTGCGAGACGTCTTCGTGCAGGGTCGCCAGGTCAAGAAAGATGGAGCGCTCGTCGGGGTCGACATCGCGGCGCTGCGGGCACGCGCCGAAGCGTCGCGCGACTACATCGTGGGGGAGATGCCCGAGGCCAAGCTCGACGGCACCTGGCACCCCGAGCTTGCGTCTCAGGGCTGATCGGCCATGACTGCCGTTCACGAACGACCGCAGGGCAGGCCAGACATCATCGATCGGGCCTCGCTCGCTCGCACGATCTGGTCGTGGCCCGGAACCCGAGCCTTCGTCGCCGTCGCGGTGCTGTTCGCCGTGAGCCCCCTGATCGCCATCGGAAGCGTCAGCGAGACGGCGATCGTCTCGATGCTTCCCTTCGCGGCGTTGACCGCCATCGTCGCGGTGGGGCAGACCCTGGTGATTCAGCAGGGAGGGCTCGACCTCTCGGTGCCCGGCGCCATCACGCTAGGCGCTCTCATCGTCGCCAAGTTCGGTGGCGACGAAGACTGGGGGCTCGGCACCGCCATCGTCGTCGCCGTCATCGCCACGTCGCTCTTCGGGCTGCTGAGCGGCGTCGTCATCGCCGTCTTCGGGCTTCCACCGCTGGTCGTCACAATCGCGAGCAACGCCCTCATGATCGGCGCCGTGCAGGCGATCTCAGGAGGGTTCAATGCCCAGACCACCGATGAGCTCAGCAGCTTCGCGCTGACTCGGGTGTGGGGCGTGCCGGTCTTGGCGTGGTTCGCTCTCGTGATCGTGATCGCGGTGCACGTCGTGCTCAAGGGCACTCGCATCGGCCGCCGGTTCGAGCTCGTCGGCGAGAACCCTCGCAGCGCTGCGAACATCGGGGTGGCGACGCGCGGCTACATCATCTCGGCCTACTGGCTCTCGACGGCCCTGGCCGCCGCGGGCGGCGTGCTGCTCGCCGGGTTGCTGCGGTCGCCCACTCTCACGGCGGGCAACGACTACCTGCTTCCCTCTATCGCTGCCGTCGTCCTCGGCGGCACCGCGCTCACGGGAGGCCGAGGCAGCATCGTCGGCACGGCCCTCGGAGCCCTCTTTCTTGCACAGCTCAGCCAGTTGGTTCAGACCTTCACTCAGGCAACGGCCGTGCAGAACATCGTCCAGGCGCTCATCATCGGCGTCGGGATCGTTGCTCAGCTTCAACTGGGCGGCAACCCGGGAAGGCTCAAGAGCCTGTTCCGGATCTCGAGAAACACCCATCCCTAGCACCACCTACTCAACGAGGAGTTGTGCAATGAGCATGACATTGATGAGCAAGAAGCTCATATCAACGGCGTCTGCCGTCGGTGTGGCCGCGCTGATCCTGACCGGCTGCACGTCGACCAATGCTGAAGCACCAACCGACGGAGAAGCTCCCAACAACCTGGTGGCAGACATCGCCGCCGGGTCAGTGGGAACGGTCGACCAGTTCATCACCATGGACCAGGTCTGCCCGACCGAAGGCGACCCGATCACGGTCGGCGTCGTCGACGGCATCGGAACGAACAGCTGGTCGAAGACGGTGCTGGCTGAGATCGAGAGCGAGGCGGCACAGTGCCCCCTCATCGAGAGCGTTGAATTCGTCGCAGGACTCTTCGATCTCGAAGCGACCACGAGCGGCATCACGAGCCTCGCGGCCAAGGGCACCGACATCATCCTGGTGATCCCGGATGCCGGTCCCGGTGAGGCACACCTTCCCGCCATCCGTCAGGCAACCCAGGCCGGATCGATCGTCGTCAACTTCGCCGCCGACCCGCAGGGACAGGCCGGAGTCGACTACCTCGACTACGCCGACCAGTCTCCTGAGTTCGTGGGCATCTCGAAGGGCGAGTGGATCGTCGATCAGCTCGGCCCGGAGGGCGGCAACCTGGTGTTCCTCGGTGGCCCCGCTGGCGCGCTCGTGTCGACGCAGGAGTTCGACGGCCTCGAGAAGGTTCTCGCCGAGAACCCGCAGATCACCCTGCTCACCCCTGAGCCCGTCGTGACGAACTGGGACCCTGCACAGGCGCAGCAGGCCATGGCCGGCCTGCTCTCGCAGTTCCCGCAGATCGACGCGATCATTGCTGACTACGGTGCAGCTGCGGCTGGCGTCATCCGCGCCTACGAAGCGGCTGGCCTGTCGCTTCCGCTGCTGGCGACCACGGATGACAACTCGCTGAGCTGCAACTTCGACGCACTCAAAGAGACCAACCCGGCCTACGAGCTGGCGACCGTCTCGTCGCGCACGTGGATCGGTCGCGTCGCCCTCCGCAAGGCGGTTGCCGCGTTCTACGGCGGTTCGAACCCTGAGCCGTCGATCTACAACCTGGCGATCGTCGAAGACTCGACGGGAACCGCGCCCGGTTCGATCAAGCCCGGCCAGGCCTGCCTGCCTGACGCTCCGCCGGACGCGACTCCGTCGACTCTGCTGACCGCAGACGAGATCGCCGCGCTGTTCAACTAATCACGAAAGCACCGATGACCATGGACTCCGCCCTCACCCTCACGGGTATCACCAAGACCTACCCAGGCGTTCGCGCGCTCGACGATGTCAGTGTGTCGATCGCGCCTGGAAAGGTTCACGCGATTCTCGGTGAGAACGGTGCGGGCAAGTCCACGCTCGTCGGAGTCGCCGCAGGGTCGGTCGTGCCGGATTCCGGCACGATCGGCCTTGCCGGCGAGTCTCTCGCCCGCATGCAGCCGCGCGACGCGCGCGAGAGCGGGCTCGCGATCGTGTACCAGACCCCGGCGCTCGCGCCCGCGCTGAGCGTGCTCGACTCGGTGCTCTTGCTCTTGCCCGAGTCTCGCCGACCTCGTCGCAGCGAGGCAGCGGCGTGGCTCTCAACGCACTTCGCCAGTCTCGGGTTGAAGGTCGACCCCTCTGCACTGGTCTCGAACCTGTCGCTGCGCGACGCGCACCTCGTCGAGATCGCCGCCGCGCTCGCGAGCGAACCGCGTGTGCTCGTGCTCGACGAGCCTACTGAAGCGCTCGGCCCTGAAGAGACTCGGTGGCTCTTCGATCGCATCGCCGAGCTTCTTGCCGACGGCACGGCGATCGTGTACATCACCCACCGGATTCCCGAGGTCATCGAGATCGGCGACGACCTCACCGTTCTTCGTGACGGCAAAGTGGTCGGTCGTGGCCTCGTCGCCGACTACGACGAAGAGCAGATCGTCGAGCTCATCGTCGGGCGATCGCTCGAGACCACCTTTCCCGACAAAGCGACCGTGGCGGCCGACGCCGAGCCCTTGCTCGCCGTGGCGTCGCTCTCGTCGGCCGGCTTCAGCGATGTGAGCTTCACGGCCAAGCCGGGCGAGATCATCGGGCTCGCCGGAGTCGAGGGCAACGGTCAGCGCGAAGTGCTGCGCGCTCTCGGAGGCCACGGCACGACGACGGGTGTCGTCGAGCTCGACGGGCACGAGATCTCAGTGCGATCACCGCGCTCAGCCAAACGTGCCGGAGTCGTCTATCTGCCCGGCGACCGAATCGGTGAAGCCATGTTCGGCAAGATGACGATTCGCGAGAACGTCGTCGCGCCGTCACTGCGCGAGGCGATGCCGTTCGGCTTCGTGAATCGATCTGCCGAGTACCGCCTGACCCGCCAGGCCATCGAGGGCCTTGCCGTCAAGACCCCCACGCTCGAGACGTCGATCGTCTCGCTCTCGGGCGGCAGCCAGCAGAAGGTGCTGCTCGCACGGGCGCGCCTCGGCAACCCCCGGGTCTTGCTGGTAGAAGACCCCACTCAGGGCGTCGACGCCGGTGCTCGCGTCGAGATCTACTCCTTTCTTCGAGCAATGGCCGAATCGGGCACCGCTGTGGTCGTGCTGTCGACCGATGCGGTCGAGCTCGAGGGCCTATGCGACAGAGTCGTGGTCTTCTCGCGCGGGCGGGTGCAGGCCGTGCTCAACGGAGACGACGTCACCGAGCGTGCGATCACCGGTGCCGCGGTCTTGTCGACCGACACCTCTGAGTCGACCACCATCACCGCAGAGACGGGAATGCGCCGCCGGCGATCGCCGCTCGGCCCCGGGGGAACCCAGGCGACAGTCTTGCTGGGCCTCGCCCTGACGTTGAGCCTCGCGACCACACTCGTCTCTTCGGCCTTCTTGAGCCCGCTCAACCTGAGCCAGCTGCTCGCTGCGTCGTCGGTCATCATTCTCGTCGGCCTCGCTCAGCTCTTGGTGGTCATGACGGGCGGCATCGACCTCAGCATCGGTTCAGTCGTCGCACTGTCGACTGTGGTGATCTCGTTCTTCGGCCAGGCCGGGCCAGGCTTCTTCGCGCTCGGGGTGCTGCTGGCGATACTCGCCGGTCTCGCAGTGGGCGTCGTGAACGGTCTGCTGGTCACGAGACTCGGGCTGCCCCCGGTGATCGCGACACTCGTGACATCGATCGCCGTCGTCGGCGTCGCTCAAGTGCTGCGCCGTGCCCCGGGCGGTTCGGCGACTGGCGACATCATGGCGGCCATCGGAACAGTCATCGCCGGCATTCCGGTCGTGCTGATGATCGCGGTCATCCTCGCCGTCGCGCTCTGGTTCGTGATCGAGCGCACCAACCTGGGTCGCGGCCTGCGAGCCGCCGGGTCTGACCCGGTCAAGGCGAACCGAATGGGCGTCAATGTCGACCGCATGCGCTTCTACGCCGCCGTCGGTGCGGGCGTACTGGCATCGATCGCCGGCCTCATCCTCTACACGCGCACCGGCATCGGTGACGCGAACACGGGCCAGGCTCTCACCCTGACGTCGGTGACGGCGATCGTCATCGCGGGCGCCAGCATCTTCGGCGGCTCGGGCTCGGCGATCGCGGTGGCGGCCGCCGGATTGCTCTTGCAGACGATCACGAGCGCTCTGAGCTTCTTGTCGCTGGGACTCTCGTGGCAGTACTGGCTGCAGGGCATCTTCGTCATCCTCGCCGCCTTGATTCCCATCGTCGCGACGTGGAGGCGCAAGAGAGCGGCGCTCCCGTAGACCTCCCGAGCTTCGACCACCCAGTGTCAGAGACTCGACCAACGACCCATCACGATTGGACACGAAGAGACCATGAAGAGCACCGGAACCACCGGCATGAACGCCGTCGACTGGGAGGCACGCGTCGACTTCGACCGCTTGCGCACTGATCGGCTTCTGCGGCTCAAGGCGCAGCTCGAGAAGTCTGAGGTGGGGGCGCTGCTCGCGTTCGACTTCTCGAACATCCGGTACATGACGTCGACCCATATCGGTACGTGGGCGATGGACAAGCTCATTCGCTTCTCACTCATCACTCGCAAGACCGACCCGATCATGTGGGACTTCGGCTCGGCGGCGAAGCACCACTCGCTCTACAACCCGTGGCTCGATCAGACCCACGCCGAGGCAGACGCCGACCCGCATGCGCCCCACCATGGTGCGACGCGCCCTCGACTCGAGAGCGGCTCGCGTGCTGGCATCTCGACGCTTCGCGGAGCGTTTCCGCCAGACGCCGGCATCGCTGAAGAGGTGGCTCGCAAGATCAAGCGCGAGCTCGACAAATTCGGTCTCGCGAACGAGCCGCTCGGCGTCGACGTGATCGAGCTGCCCATTCTGTTCGCGCTGCAGAAGGAGGGCATCCAGGTCGTCGACGGCCAGCAGGTGTTCATGGAAGCTCGCCGCATCAAGACCGGTGACGAGATTCGCCTGCTGACGCAAGCCGCCTCGATGGTGGATGCGGCCTACGAGAACCTGTACGAATTTCTGCGACCCGGTGTGCGCGAGAACGAGACCGTCGGGCTCGTCGCCAAGACCCTCTACGACCTCGGCTCTGAGTATGTCGAAGGCGTCAACGCGATCTCGGGCGAGCGCTGCTCGCCGCACCCGCACGTGTTCAGCGACCGACTGATTCGCCCAGGAGACCCGGCGTTCTTCGACATTCTGCACAGCTTCAACGGGTACCGCACCTGCTACTACCGCACCTTCGCGGTGGGCTCGGCGAGCCAGGCTCAGAAAGACGCATACACGCGCGCCCGGGAGTACATGGATCGCGCGATCGCCCTCGTGAAGCCCGGCGCCACGACGGCCGACATCGTGGCGGTGTGGCCGAAGGCTCAAGAGTTCGGGTTCGCCGACGAAGAAGCGGCGTTCGCCCTCCAGTACGGTCACGGAGTCGGGTTGTCGATCTGGGAGAAGCCGATCTTCTCGCGGCTGACCTCGTTCGACCACCCCGAAGTGATCGAAGAGGGCATGGTGTTCGCGCTCGAGACCTACTGGCCGGCGGCCGACGGCTGGGGCGCCGCGCGCATCGAAGAAGAGGTCGTCGTGACGGCCACCGGGTGCGAGGTCATCACCAAGTTTCCGGCCGAAGAACTGCTCGTCGCCGGCAAGCGCTACTACTCGGTGGGCGGCGAGCTGAGCACGCTGCGCGATTCGCAGTCGCACCTCAACACCGTCGACGGCCGCGGCGGGGCCTGACCCCGGCGCGTGCGGCCAGACTCAGCGTTCGGGGGTCAGGCCGCTGCGTCGTCGAGTGACCTCGGCGACGGCCGACCAGTCGAGCTCTCGCAGCTCGGGGTCGGCGGCCGCTGCCTCGAAGAGCTCGTGCAGCACCGGAGCGATCGGCAGCGATACTCCGCGATCGGCGGCTGCCTGCTCGGCGAGGCCGAGGTCTTTGAGCCCGAGGCTCATGGCGAAGCCCACGGGCTGGTAGCGCTGCTCGGCGATGATCGGAGCGTAGCCCTTGTGTGCTGCGCCGCTGAACGCGGTGTGCGTGAGAATCTGCACGAACTCGCTCGAGTCGATGCCGGCGGCTTCGACGAGCGCCACCGACTCGGCGATCGACTGCATGGCGCTGATGAGGCTGTAGTTCACGGCGATCTTGACGACGCTCGCCATCGTGACGTCTGCGCCGAGATTCCAGGTTCGCTGCCCGAGCGCCTCGAGAGACGGCATCGCCGCCGCGACCGACTCGGGGTCTCCTGAGGCGACGACCAGCAGGCCGCCGGTGGCGGCGATCGTCGAACGACCGAGCACCGGTGCCTGCACATAGCCGACGGCGTGCCGCTCATGCCGATCGGCGAGCTCTCGGGCCGCCGCTGGGCTGATGGTCGCGTGGTTGACGTGCACCCGTCCCGTGGGGATGCTCGCGAGCAGTTCATCGCTGAACAGCGTCAGCAGCGCCTCATCATCGGCGAGCATCGAGTGAACGACCGGTGCCGCCGCGAAGACCGCTGCGGGAGTCTCGGCCGCCGTCGCCCGTTCGTGCTGCGTGAGCTCGAGCACCGCGCGTTCACTACGATTCCACGCAGTGACGGCGAACGCTTGGTCGAGCAGCCGTGTCGCCATCGCCGAGCCCATGGCGCCGAGGCCGATGAATCCGACGGCAGGCCGCGTGGTCGTCACGAGTTCACCGCGCGGGTACGCGTCGTGTCAGTCGCTGCGTTCTGCATGGGGGTCGTCCTCACCGTCGAGCCGTGCGCGCGGAATGTACAGTAATACTTTACAGCGAGCCGGGCCACTCTCGCCAGGATGTCAGCATTCGTCACGTGAAATGCGCGTACTGCGAAGGAGTTCGACTAGGCTTGCGCCACGGAACTGTTCACCAACACTGACGATGTGACATTCCCTCGGGGGTCGGCGGACGAACGCGAAAGGTGCGACGATGCAGCTAGATGTAGGCGCGGAGTTGCGGCGCGTTCGTGAATCTCGCAAGCTCAGTCTGCGGGCTGTCGCCTCAGCCGTGGGAGTCTCGGCGAGCCTGCTCTCGCAAGTGGAGACCGGCAAGACCCAGCCCTCGGTCAGCACGCTCTACGCGCTGGTCAACTACCTGGGCATCTCGCTCGATGGCCTCATGGGCCACAATCGGTCGACCGCGGCATCTCTCGCGCTCGGCGACTCCGACGCGAGTGCGCACGGGGCGGGCTCGCGCGAGAGTGACTCGGTCGTGCAGCGCCGTGAAGACAACCCCGTGATCGAGATGGAGAACGGGGTCACCTGGGAGCGCCTGGCTGTCGGCGACTCGGCGGTCGCTGATCCGCTCATCGTCACCTACGCTCCCGCCGGTTCGTCGTCGGTCGAAGGAAAGATGATGCGCCACGCCGCACTCGAATACGGAGTGCTGCTCGAGGGTCGACTCACTCTGCGCATCGACTTCGAGACCTACGAGCTCACACCCGGAGACTCGTTCTGCTTCGACGCGCAGCGACCGCACCTCTACACGAATCAGGGCGATGAGCCCGCGCGCGGCATCTGGTTCGTCATCGGCCGCCGCGAGATGGCGTATCAGTCGCTCGCCGATCTCGGTCACGACGACGACGCAGAGGCCAGGCCGATCGCCTCGGCCGTCGACGTCTTGCAGGCGATGAAGTCGATGAAGCCCGGGGCGACCACGTAGGCCGACGGGTCAGTGCGGGGTCTGCTCACCGTGAGGCGCGGCGAAGACTTCAGGGTGACTCGAGAGCTGTCGACGCGTGCGTCTGATGTGTGTCGCGAGCAACGACTCGGCGGCGTCGATGTCGTGATCGCGCAACGCCGAGACGATGAGGCGATGCTCATCGTGCACCGTCTGACGTGAGCGGGCATCCATCAGGCGGGTGTACACGCGACGGTAGGCCTGGGTGCGGTTCCACAGTCGGTGGACGAGCTCAGTGAGCACGACCGTGCGCGCGCCCGAGTAGGTGGTGAGGTGAAACTCCCGGTCGAGCGCCAGAAACTGCTCGGGGTCGGTCGAGCTCGACATCGCATCGGCGAGGCCGTCGAGGTGGTCGATGACTGACGCGTCGAGCAAGGGCGCGCTCATGCGCAGCAGCAGCGGCTCGACGCGTTCGCGCACCCGGTAGATCTCTTGACACTCGGCGAGGCTCAACGACGAGACCCATGCGCCGGTGTTCGCGACCAGAGTGACCAGCCCGTCGGCGGCGAGCATACGCAGAGCCTCACGCACCGGCACGCGGCTTGCGCCAGTCTGGGCCGCAATCACCTCTTGCCTGATGCGAGCGCCGGGTGCGTACTCGCCGCGCACGATCGCTTCGCGAACAGCCTCGGCGACATGCGCTGCAGCGGCACCATGCTCGGGCGCCTGGGTCATGGTCACTCCTGTGGTCGGGCAGGATGCCAGAGTACGACGTCACTCTCGCGCTCGTAGGCCTTGCCGTTCGGAAAGCTCACGAGCTCGAGCTGCATGCCCCACGGGCTCAAGAAGTAGAGCCAGCGCTGGCCTTCGCTCGCGTTGCGGCTCGCGGTGGGCTCACCGAGCAGCCGCACGCCCTGCTCGCGCAGGTACTCGGCGGCCGAGTCGAGGTCGTCGACGTAGAAGGCCAGGTGGTGGCCGCCGATGTCGCTGTTGCGCGGTTGACCGAGCTGGCCGTCGGCGGGCTCCCACTGAAAGATCTCGAAGTTGGGGCCGTGCCCGCAGCGGAAGAACCGCAGCTCGCGCATGACCGAGCGCGGATGCACGCCCAGGTGCTCGCGCATCCAGTCGTCGTCTCGTTCGAAGGGGCCGAGGGTGTACACATACTCGCAGCCGATGACGTCGACGAAGAATCTGTGCGCTTCATCGAGGTCGGGCACCGTGAACCCGATGTGCTCGGTTCCTCTCAACCCGGGAAGAGCCATGTCGACATCCCTCCTTTGCGACGACTGGATGCAATCCTAGCCCCATCGTGCACAAGCGGGCCAGTGAACGGCGCGAAACTCTTGAGATTGGATGCAATCACGCGTACAGTGGCCGCCATGCCGAAACAACGACGTTTGGAAACCACCGCTCCGTGGGTCGAGCTGAGCACGACGGCCGCCGATTGGAAGGCCGCCGACCCCGCACTGCTCGCGACGATGCTCGGCCAGCTGCACCTCATCCGCGCCTTCGAAGAACGCGTGCTCGACCTCGCTGCCGAGGGCCTCGTGCACGGCCCCGCCCACTCGTCGATCGGTCAAGAGGGGGGCGCGGTCGGCTCGATCGTGGGCCTGCGCTCGACCGACGCCGTGAACGGCTCGCACCGCGGCCACCACCAGTTTCTGGCCAAGGCTCTCACGCACGTCGCCCAGAATGGGCTCGCGCTCGACGCTCTCGTCACGCCCGAGATTCAGACCGTGCTGCAGAAGACCCTCGCCGAGATTCTCGGCCTCGCGCAGGGCTACTGCCGCGGTCGCGGCGGCTCGATGCACCTGCAGTGGTTCGAGGCCGGTGCTCTCGGCACGAACGCGATCGTCGGCGGCGGCGCACCCATGGCCACCGGCAACGCGTGGGCGCAGAAGCGCTCGGGCACGACCGACCTCACGATCAACTACTTCGGCGACGGCGCCGCTCAGATCGGCTCGGTGCTCGAATCGATGAACCTTGCCGCGGCGTGGAAGCTTCCGGTCTGCTTCTTCGTCGAGAACAACCAGTACGCCGTCGCCACGCGCATCGACGAGAGCGTCGCCGACACCCGGTTGTCGGTGCGCGGGCAGGGCTTCGGAATTCCGTCGTGGCGGGTCGACGGCATGGACCCTCTCGCCGTGCACCTCGCGATGCAGCAGGCCGCCGAGGTCATGCGCTCTGGCGGCGGCCCCGCGGTCGTCGAGGCCGAGGTCTACCGCTTCTTCCACCAGAACGGGCCGTACCCGGGCAGCGCTTTCGGCTATCGCACGAAAGAAGAAGAGGCCGAGTGGAAGAAGCGCGACCCGCTCGACCGTGTCGCGCGCGAGATGATCAAGCTCGGTCACATCGACGAGGCGGGCGTCGAGAGCGTGCGCGCCCAGGCGATCGCGGCGTTGGATGCGGCCACCGAGCCTCTGCTCGAGGCCGACCCCGAGAAGCAGGGCCGTCGGCGCATCCGCCCCGAGCTCTGGCCAGACCCGACCTTCGTCGACGTCGGGGTGCGGGGTGACGCAAGCGAGCTCGAGGGGCTCACCGTGCTCGACCCGAGCACCTCAGACGCCGCGCGCGAGGAGTCGAAGTTCGTCGACGCCGTCGCGGGCGTCATGGAGCGCCGGATGTCGCAAGACGACCGCATCGTGGTGCTGGGGGAGGACATCCACCGGCTCAAGGGCGGCACGAACGGCGCGACGAAGGGTCTTGCCGACGCTTTTCCCGACCGGGTGCTCGGCACCCCGATCAGCGAGAACGCCTTCATGGGCCTCGGCGGCGGGCTCGCCCTCGACGGCCGCTACCGCCCCGTCATCGAGTTCATGTACCCCGACTTCATGTGGGTGGCCGCCGACCAGGTGTTCAACCAGGTGGGCAAGGCCAGGCACATGTTCGGCGGCGACAACCCCGTGCCGCTCGTGCTGCGCACCAAAGTCGCCATGGGGTCTGGCTACGGCTCGCAGCACCTCATGGACCCAGCTGGCATCTTCGCGACGAGCCCGGGCTGGCGCATCGTCGCCCCGTCGACCGCCGCCGACTACGTCGGCCTCATGAACGCGGCCCTGGCGCTGCAAGATCCTGTGCTCGTCATCGAGCATGTCGACCTGTATGGCGAGAAAGACGAGGTTCTCGCCGACAACCTCGACTACATCATTCCGCCCGGCACCGCGGCGGTGCGTCGCGAGGGCGGCGAGGTGACGGTCATCAGCTACCTCTCGATGGTGCGGCACTGCATCGAGGCGATTGAGCAGACGGGGGTGGATGCTGAGCTCATCGACCTGCGCTGGCTCGACCGCGCGTCGATCGACTGGGCGACGATCGAGTCGAGCGTCAAGAAGACGAACGCGGTGCTCATCGTCGAGCAGGGAGCCCTCGGCACGAGCTACGGCGGCTGGCTCGCCGACGAGATTCAGCGCCGGTTCTTCGACTGGCTCGATCAGCCGGTGCAGCGCGTGACGGGCACCGAGTCGTCGCCGTCGATCTCGCGCGTGCTCGAGCGGGCGGCGATCGCCCGCACCGAAGAAGTGGTCGCCGCTCTCGAAGCCGTGCGGCGCAACGCGGGAGGGGCAGCCTGATGGCCACCACGATCCGCATGCCCGAGGTGCTCGCGAACGTCACCGAGGCGGCCGTGCAGAAGTGGCTCGTCGCCCCCGGCGATGCGATCGCCGTCGGTCAGCCGTTCGCTGAGATCGAGACCGAGAAGGCCGTCGTCGAGTACACCGCCGAGACGGCGGGCACCGTGCTCGAGCTGCTCATCAAGGAGGGCGACAACGTCGACGTCGGCGCCCCCATCGCGATCGTGGGGGAGGCGGGGGAGGTGGCCCCCGCCTCTCCTGCGGCCGAACTGGCCGCGAACGCCGCCGAGCCCGACACGGCGGGCCCCGCAGAAGGCGAGGTCGAAGAGCAGGCCGTCGCAGAGGCTCCGCAGCCGCCCGCTCTCGCTGACACCGGTGAGGAGAGCGCTGAAGAAGGGTCAAGCGAAGCGTCGAGTGAGAGCACTGGCCGCCGCTTCATCAGCCCGCTCGTGCGGCGACTGGCCCGTGAGCACGAACTCGACTTGAGCACAGTGCGCGGTTCGGGCCCCGACGGCCGCATCGTGAGGGCCGACATCACGGCGTTGCTGAGCGGCGAGCGCCCGTCGGCTTCTGTCTCAGCGCCGAAGGCGAACGCTGCCACCACGGTCGCGACAGCACCCAGCACGACCGCTGAGCCCGAGCTGATCCCGCACAGCCGCATGCGCCGAACGATCGCTCGGCGGCTCACCGAGAGCAAGAGCACGGTGCCGCACTTCTACCTCACGGCAGAGTGCCGCGTCGATCGCCTGCTGGCGCTACGGGCCGAGATCAACGCGATCGACGGGGTCAAGATCTCGGTCAACGACCTCGTCGTGAAGGCCGTGGCCGCCGCGTTCGGCGATGTGCCTGAGGCCAACACCACGTGGAGCGACGAGGGCCGGCTGCGTCACCGCACGGCCGACATCGCCATCGCCGTGTCGCTCGACGACGGTCTCGTGACGCCCGTCGTGCGCGGCGTCGAGTCGCTCACGGTCACGGCGCTGAATGCAGCGATCACCGACCTCGCCGCGCGAGCTCGCGCGGGCGCGCTCAAGCAGCATGAGATCGAGGGCGGCAGCTTCGCCGTCTCGAATCTCGGCATGTTCGGCACGCAAGAGTTCAGCGCCATCATCAACCCGCCGCATGCCGGCATTCTCGCCGTGGGCGCTGCGCGCCAGGCACCCGTCGTGGTCGACGGCGCGCTCGAGGTGGGCACGGTCATGACGGTGACGCTCTCGGCCGATCACCGGGTGATGGATGGCGCTCTGGCCGCGCGCTGGCTCGCCGCCTTCGTCACCCGCATCGAGAACCCGGTGTCGATTCTCGCCTGAGCGCCGCAACCTTCGCAGCGCTGAAGAACTGCAGAACTTTCACCACTCGCGGTCGCGGCTGGTGCTTGTCGGCCGCGGCCGGGAGATAGTGTTCCCCTGGTCGATGATGACCTGAAGGAGCGAGCTATGCAGATCGCCATCCGGCGTGAACCGATCGAGGGAGAACGGCGAGTCGCCGCAACCCCTGCGACCGTCAGCCAGTACATCGCCGCGGGGTTCGCGGTCACCATCGAGAAGGGCGCGGGCGTCGCGGCCGGGCATGCCGATGCGGCCTACGTCGACGCGGGCGCGCAGCTCGTGGCGAGCATCCCGCTGTCGAAGGTGCAGGTGCTCGCTCATGTGCGCCCGCTCGATTCCGGCACGATCGCGAAGCTGCCGAAGGGTGCGATCACGATCGGCTTCGCCTCGCCGGCCAGTGAGCTCGACGCGGTGGCCGCGCTCGCCCAGCGCGGGATCACGGCGTTCTCGCTCGAGCTGATTCCGCGCATCTCGCGCGCGCAGTCGATGGATGCCCTCACGTCGCAGTCGCTCGTGGCCGGCTACCGCTGCGTGCTCGAGGCCGCGATGCGATTCGACCGGTTTCTTCCCCTCTACATGATGGCGGCCGGCACCGTTCCGCCCGCCAAAGTGCTCGTGCTGGGCGCCGGAGTCGCCGGTCTGCAGGCGATCGCCACCGCCAAGCGGCTCGGGGCGAAGGTGTCTGCCTACGACGTGCGCTCGGCCTCGGCCGACGAAGTGCAGTCGATGGGCGGCACCTTCATCCACCTCGAGCTCGATGCTGATGCCGACGCTGCGGGCGGCTACGCGAAAGAGCTCGCCGCCGACCGTGCTGACCGGCAGCGGCAACTGCTGGCACCGCACATCGCCGAGGCCGACCTGATCATCACGACGGCCGCGATTCCCGGCCGCCCCGCACCTCGGCTGGTGACGGCCGACATGGTGCGCGCCATGCGGCCCGGCTCGGTGATCGTCGACCTAGCCGCCGAGACCGGCGGCAACGTCGAGGGTGCTGTCGCCGGCAGCGACGTCTCGGTGCCGGTCACCGGCGGAACCGTCACGATCGTCGGCATGAAGGATGCCCCCTCGACGATGCCCGCAGACGCCTCACGTCTTCTCGCCCAGAACATCGCGAACCTCATCGCGCTCATGACGGTCGACGGTGCGATCGTCGCCGACTTCGACGACGACGTGGTCGCATCGTCGTGTCTGACCCACGGGGGAGAGGTGCGGCACGAGCCCACCGCCGCGGCCCTCGCCGAACGAAAGGGCGCGAACTGATGGATGCCATCACCCTGCTCACCTTCTTCGTGCTGTCGGTGTTCATCGGCTTCGAAGTCGTGTCGAAGGTGTCGAGCACGCTGCACACTCCCCTCATGTCGGGGGCCAATGCCATTCACGGCATCATCCTGGTCGGCGCCGTGATCGTCGCCGGGCAGGCCGAGAGCACGCTCGTGCTCGTCGTCGCCCTCGTGGCCGTGCTCATGGCCACGATCAACCTCGTCGGCGGGTTCGTCGTCACCGACCGCATGCTCACGATGTTCGGCGGCCGCCGCGCCACCGGCGCGAGCGCGACGAAGGAGGAGTCGAAGTGATCGTGCTGAGCCCCGAACTCACGGCGCTGCTCTACCTCGTCGCCGCAGTCTGCTTCATTCTGGCGCTCAAAGGCCTCGGGTCGCCGAAGACCGCCCGACGGGGCAACCTCATCGGTGCCTTCGGAGCCCTGCTGGCCATGGTCGTCGTGTTCTTGTCGACCGAGCTCGACAACCTCGCGTGGATTCTCGCAGTCATCGCGGTCGGCACGATCATCGCCGTGCCGGCCTCACGCCTGGTGAAGATGACCCAGATGCCCCAGCTCGTCGCCCTCTTCAACGGCGTGGGTGGCGGTGCCGCAGGTCTCGTCGCACTGCTCGAGCTCGAGCACAGCACCACTGTCGGCGCCTACATCGCGGTGGCCTTCACGGTGCTCGTGGGCGGCATCGCCTTCTCGGGCTCGGTCGTCACCTTCTTGAAGTTGCAAGAGCTCATGCCGACTCGGCCCATCATCTTCGGCGGTCACGCCATCGTCATCATCGCCCTGCTCATCGCGGGGCTGGCGGCCGCGACGATCATCGTGCTCGACGACGCGGTGCTCGCCAACGCCGGTCTCGCTGATGCCAGGGGCGCCGCGGCCGTCGCCGGGCTCGTCATCGGTCTCGCGCTCGGCGTGCTGCTCGTGCTGCCGGTCGGCGGCGCCGACGTGCCCATCGTCATCTCGCTGCTCAACGCCGGCACCGGCCTCGCCGTGGCCGCCTCGGGGCTCGTGCTCAGCAACACGCTCTTGCTCGTCGCGGGCACCCTCGTCGGAGCATCCGGTTCGATTCTGACCCACGAGATGGCGAAGGCGATGGGCCGCAGCGTCACCGGCATTCTGTTCGGAGCGTTCAAGGGCGGGTCGACGGCGGGATCGACCGCGGTGAGCGATCGCCCGGTGCGCAGCTCGAGCGCAGAAGACGTGGCGATTCTGCTCGGCTACGCCCAGCGCGTCATCGTCGTGCCCGGCTACGGGCTCGCCGTCGCGCAGGCCCAACACACCATGGCCGAACTCGCCAGCACCCTCGAAGCCAAAGGCATCGAGGTGGTGTTCGGCATTCACCCGGTGGCGGGGCGCATGCCAGGGCACATGAACGTGCTGCTCGCCGAGGCGAATGTGCCCTACGAGGTGCTGAGCGAGATGGACGAGGTGAACCCGCAGTTCAAGAACGCAGACGTCGCCCTCGTCGTCGGCGCCAACGACGTGGTCAACCCCGCCGCGAAGACCTCGCCGGGCTCGCCCATCTACGGCATGCCGATTCTCGATGTCGCAGCGGCACGTCAAGTGGTGTTTCTCAAGCGGTCGATGCGGCCGGGTTTCGCGGGCATCGAGAACGATCTGCTCTACGAGCCGCAGACCACTCTGCTGTTCGGCGACGCGAAAGACTCGCTCACGAAGGTGCTCAGTGCGGTGAAGGGCCTGTAGCTCTCGGGGTCACACCTTGTCGCGCCAGCTGCCCGTCGGGGCGTCGTCGCCCTCGACGATCTCGATCTCGCTCGTGAGCAGGGCCGGCAGCGAGAGGGTCTCGGTCGGCGGGGTGATCACCGTCGCCTCGTCGCGTCGATGGCGCAGCACCGTGTCGATGTACGAGCTCAATGCTTCAGCGAGCGGAATCGCCCTGCCCTCGTTCTGCGAGAGATACCAGCGGTGCTCGAGCAGCTGGTGGTACATCTCAGGAGTCTCGAGCTTGCCGCGCAGGTCTTTCGGAATCGCGCGCACCACCGGTTCGAACACGCGCACGAGCCACTCGTGCGCGACGACCTCGTCGTCGACCTCTTTGTCGGGATACGTCGATGCCGTGTAGGCGTCGAGGTCGTTGAGCAGGCGGCGGGCCTGATTCTCTTGCGCGTCGATGCCGGTCAGGCGCAGCAGGCGGCGAGTGTGGTGGCCCGCATCGACGACCTTGGGCCTGATGCGCACTTCGGTGCTGGCGCCGTCAGTCGTGATCGCGAGCTCTTCGATGTCGAAGCCGAGCGCGTTGAGGCGCTCGACTCTCTGATTGATGCGCCACCGTTCTGAGCGGTCGAAAGACTCCCAGCCGGTGAGCTCTTTCCAGAGCGAGCGGTACGACTCGATGATGCCGTTGCTCGTCTCGATGGCGTCGACGTTCTCGTCGAGACGCCCGCCGGCCTCGAGATCGAGAAGCTCGCCGGCGATGTTCACTCGCGCGATCTCGAGGTCGTTCTCGCGCTGCCCGTTCGAGAGACCGCCCTCGTAGAGCTGACCGGTCTCGGCGTCGACCAGGTAGGCGGCGAAAGCACCTGCGTCGCGACGGAACAGGGTGTTCGAGAGCGAGACATCACCCCAGAAGAAGCCGATGATGTGCAGCCTCACGAGCAGCAGCGCGAGCGCGTCGACGAGTCGGGTCGCCGTGTCTGGGCGCAGCGTCTGCGAGTAGAGAGCGCGGTAGGGCAGCGAGAACCGCAAGTGCCGCGTGACGAGCACGGGCAAGAGGGGTTCATCGTCGGCGTCGACACGGCCGGTGATCACCGCGACAGGCTCGACGCACGGAATGTCGAGGCGCTGCAGCGTGCGCAGCATCTCGTACTCACGGCGCGCCATCTCCTCCGTGGTCTCTTTCACGGCGACGACGAAGTCGCCCATGTGCACGAAGCGCACGAGGTGGCGCGAGATGCCCTTCGGCAGCGAGGCGATGGCGTCATCGGGCCACACCTCGAGCGGCAGGTGCCACGGCAGGTCGAGCAGGGCCGCATCGGTGACGGCTGAGGTGATGGTGAGTGACGCTGTCATCGCACGGGGCTCCTGTACCAGGTGGCCGAGAGGGCCAGGCGGGGCGAAAGGGCGACGGGGGCGGGGCGGCCGGCTCGGCGCACCCCGCCCCCGTCGGCGGATCCTTCGTCAGTCGTGATCAGTCGATCAGCTGGAGATGGGTTCCTTGTTCAGGCGCAGGCCCGACGCGGTGTCGAAGACGTGCACGTGCTTCGGCTCGGGAGTGATGAAGACCGTGTCTCCGCTGTGCGGGTGCACGCGTCCGTCGACGCGCGCGACGATGTCGACGCGCTGACCGGCGACCTCGGTGTTGCCGTAGAGGTAGCCGTCTGCACCGAGCTCTTCGACGATGTCGACCGTGACCGGCAGGCCTTCGCCGCTCGTCTTGACGATCATGTCTTCGGGGCGCACGCCGACGGTGACGACCTTCTCGCTCGTGGTCGAGAGCACATCGCGGGCCACCGGAGCAATGGCCGTGCCGAACTTGACGCCGCCGTCTGCGACATCCGCCGGGAAGAGGTTCATCGCGGGCGAGCCGATGAAGCCGGCGACGAAGACGTTCGTCGGCGTCTCATACAGGTCGCGCGGGGTGCCCACCTGCTGCAGCACGCCGTCTTTCAGAACGCAGATGCGGTCACCCATGGTGAGGGCCTCGGTCTGGTCGTGCGTGACGTAGACGGTGGTGACGCCGAGTCGACGCTGCAGCGACGCGATCTGCGTGCGCGTCTGCACGCGCAGCTTGGCGTCGAGGTTCGACAGCGGCTCGTCCATCAAGAACACCTGGGGCTGACGCACGATGGCGCGGCCCATGGCGACGCGCTGACGCTGGCCGCCCGAGAGCGCCTTCGGCTTGCGGTCGAGGTAGGGCTCGAGGTCGAGCAGCTTCGCCGCCTCGAGCACTCGGCTCGCGCGCTCGTCTTTGTTGACGCCGGCGATCTTGAGCGCGAAGCCCATGTTCTCGGCCACGGTCATGTGCGGGTACAGCGCGTAGTTCTGGAAGACCATCGCGATGTCGCGGTCTTTCGGAGGAACATCGGTGACGTTGCGCTCACCGATGAAGATGTTGCCGTCGTTGACCTCTTCGAGGCCGGCGAGCATGCGCAGCGAGGTCGACTTGCCGCACCCCGAGGGGCCGACGAGCACGAGAAACTCTCCGTCGCCGACGTGCAGGTCGAGCGAGTCGACCGCGGGAACGGTCGAGCCCGGGTAGAGGCGGGTGGCCTTATCAAAGGTCACAGTTGCCATAGTGATCTTCTCCTTCACCGGCAGGTACGTGCCGGACGATCCGTAGTGAATGGATGATGCCGAAAGGCAAGGCGCACTCCATCGGGCACCTGCAGTCAGTATGCCACTTCTCACGCACACCGCCCATTCGGGGTGCTCGCTTGGCGGTCAGACAGGCCGAGCGCGTACTATCGTGCGGGGCGCTGAGAGCGCCCTTGTCTGTGCCAGGGGAGCCGCGGCATCCATCTGAACGGGGTTGTATGAACGACAGTGGGTCGGCGAGCACGCGCTTGTCGAAGAATGAACGTCGCGCAGAGGCGCGCGAGAAGGCTCGTCAACTGCGTGCAGAGCAGCAGAAGCGAGAGCGTCGAAACCGCTGGCTGCTGCAGGGCGGCGTGGCGCTCGCCGCGCTCGCCATCATCGCCGTCATCGCGCTCGTGCTCGTCAACTCTGTTCGCCCCGCCGGCCCCGGGCCTCGCAACATGGCGAGCGACGGCATCAAGATCGGTGAAGGCCTCGTCGCCTTCACCACACCCGCGCTGAGCCCCGAGGCGACGCCCGTCGAGTCAGAGCCCAACCCGGCAGGTGTCGTCGACATCCAGATCTTCATCGACTACCTGTGCCCGATCTGCGCCGAATTCGAAGAGGTCAACGGCCCCATCATCCGCACGCTCGTCGAGTCGGGGGCGGCGACGGTCGAATACCGGCCGATCGCCATCCTCATCAACCGGTCTGCCGGTTCGCAGTATTCGCTGCGATCGGCGAACGCGGCCGCCTGCGTCGCGAACTACAACCCCGACTCCTTCTTCGACGTCAACGAAGCCCTCTTCTCCATCCAGCGTGAAGAAGGCACCGTGGGCCCCGACGATGCAGAGCTGCTCGCCACGGTGCGCTCGGCTGGGGCGACCGCTCCGCAGATCGAGCAGTGCATCATCGACCGCACCTTCAAGTCGTGGGTGCAGGCGGCGACCGACCGCGCCACGAACGGGCCCCTCGCGATTCGCGGCGCCGAGATCGACTCGATCGCCGGAACCCCGACGGTGCTCGTCAACGGGCAGGTGTTCGAGTATCGCTACCCGTTCGAGGCAGGCGAGTTTCAGCAGTTCGTGCTGCAGGCCGCCGGTGATGAGTACTCGACCAACCCGAGCCCGTCACCGACTCCGAGCCCCACGCCGTAGCGGCGGTAGGCTGATGCCGGGCCCTGAGCCCGTCGGCCCGCAGGGGCCATGCCGACTTGGCGCAACTGGTAGCGCACCCGACTTGTAATCGGGCGGTTAGGGGTTCGAGTCCCCTAGTCGGCTCTGTTTCATGTACCCCTCACTCGCTCTATGCGCGAGCCGTGCCCAGCGTGACGCGCTGCGTCACGCCCGCAGTCGGCTCTGATTCGCTCCAGAACGGGCGTTTATGCCCCCCTTTCGCGGCACAATCGTTCGCTTTTCGACCATCTCCACTTGGCGCATCGACCACTGAGGCATACCGTGTTATCAGCGGCTGGGGGGCCGCTATCAACGAATCTCTGGGGGGAGATCATCGTGAAGCACCCGGTATATCTCGGCACCGCACTGACCACGGTCATGCTTGTCGCACTACCTTTCTTGAGTTCACCGAACGCGGGCGCAGAAGTCGTCGCTGCCGTCAACGCTCACGCCGACAGTTCGCATGCTGAAACGAGCGCGACAGCAGTTCAACCTACTCCTTCGCCCACGACGGGTCTCGTCTTTACCGAGGCGCCGTCAGCTAACGAGGAACAGGCGCAGGCCAGCGCGTCGGCAGAAGGCGCGATCGACGCCAACGCCGATTCCTCCGTATCGAGTACGGGTTCTGGCGCCAATAATGGATCGTCCTCAGTCTCGACCAGCTCAGCAGGGGCAACAACAACCAGTACTCAAGACGACGTCATCACCTTGCCTGTCGTCAAAGACGTCCAAGAACCCGCGGCACCCTCCTGTCCGGCCGCAATCACGGGCTCGACACCGGGCGCTCCCAGTCGCTCATCGGCGCTGGGCGTCCCCGGCACGACTTCAAGCGACCTGCAGTCGTTCGCCGTGCGCTACAACGAGATTCGGGTGGCGAACTGCTTGCCTCCCGTGCCGTTCGCGAACATCCGGTACGACGCATGCATGGAAGACCGCCTGTTCTGGATGGCTGAAGACCCCTCAGAAGACCCGATGAGCGCGTGGGGTCACATCGGCTCGCAGCGCAGCGACGGTGTGCCGAGCGTGGGCTGCGACGGCAACCTGGCCGGTGGCAGCAACAACACCGGCGTGACGGTCGCGCAGAAGTGGTGGGACTCGTCTGGGCACCGCACGTCGCTCTACAAGCCGACCTTCACCGGCAGCACGAGCGGAGTCTGCATCCTCTTCGCCATGACTCACGGCGGCATCCCGAACGAGCCGTACTCGTTCACCCGCGCCGCCGCCCGCTGGACGACCTGCTGAGGCGAGCGCACTCGACTGGCTAGTCTTGACGGCAGCGGTTCGCCGCAGTCGGGCAGCACCGAGGCTCCCGCAGAAGGAGCGTGAACGTGCAGTCGACACTGCGGTGGGGAATTCTCGCGACCGGCAACATCGCGCGGTCGTTCGCCGGAGACCTGCGCGATGCGGGCATCACCATGACCGCAGTCGGGTCACGGCGGTCGGAGTCAGCAGCAGCGTTCGCCGCCGAGTTCGGCATCGCCACAGCGCACGGCAGCTATGAGCACCTGGTCGCCGCCCCCGACGTCGACGCCATCTATGTCGCGACTCCGCACCCGATGCACCTCGAGGCGGCACTGCTCGCCATCGATGCGGGCAAGCACGTGCTCGTCGAGAAGCCGTTCACGCTGTCGCAGCCAGACGCCCAGGTCATCGCCGAACGTGCGGCCTCGCAGGGCGTCGTGGTGATGGAGGCGATGTGGACTCGATTCTTGCCGCACATGGTGCGGGTGCGCCAGCTCGTCGCCGAAGGTGCCCTCGGCGAGGTGCGCACGGTCATCGCCGACCACACGCAGTCGCTGCCGACTGATCCCGAGCACCGACTGCAGAACCCGGCGCTCGGCGGTGGAGCACTGCTCGACCTCGGCATCTACCCGGTGTCGTTCGCGGTCGACATTCTCGGACTGCCGACCGGGGTGCAGGCGCACGCAGCGATGACGCCGACCGGAGTCGATCGTCAGACAGCCATGATCTTCAGCTACGACGACGGCCGCCAGGCCGTGCTGCACTGCGCTCTCGACACCGCGGGCTCGAACCGAGCCGTGGTCATCGGCACCGAGGGAGCCATCGAGATCGACCGCGTGTGGTACACGCCGACTGCCATCAGGCGGTACGACCGCGACTGGAATCTGCTCGAGACCTTCGATGAGGAGGTCGCGACACGAGGCATGCACTTCCAGGCCCTCGAGCTCGAACGTCGCGTCGCCGGGCACGCGCCGACGGCGCTGCCGATCGACGAGTCGGTCGCGATCATGGGCGTGCTCGACGAGGTGCGCCGCATCATCGGGCTGCGGTATCCGGGCGAGTAGCCACCAGGTCGGCTGGGTATCATGGCCGGATGATCGATCCGGAGCAGCCGCTGAGCCGTCGCGCCGCGCGCGAAGCTGAGGCAGCAGCTCGACGCCGTTCTCCTCAGAGCACGCCGACGCCCGACGATTCCCCTGCGAGCGAGGTTCCGACGCAGCTGATGGGCGCCGCCCCGACGCAGCTCATGGGTGCGGCACCCACCGAGGCGCTGGGCGCGGCACCCACCGAGGTGCTCGGCGCGACTGCCCCGCTCGGCGACACGGCAGCCGCACCCGACGCAGAAGCCCCGGCCGCCAAGAAGGGCATCGGCGCCTTCGTGCGCCAGCACCCGAGAGCAGTGCTGACGACAGCGCTCTCGGTGGCCTTCCTGCTGCTCGGCTCAGCAGCCGTCTTCGCGGGAATCGCGGTGGGCTCGGCCCAGGCGACGCCGGTGCCGGTGCCGACGATCATCGAGACGGCAGAACCCGACCCTCGCCCGATGCCGACGGCGATGGCAGACCCCAGCCGCCTGCGCACCTGCTCGATCTCGCAGCTCGCCGTCGACGAGCGCCTCGTCGAGTTCTACGGCTCGGTCGTCAACGCGTCGACCGGCGAAGTGCTCTGGGATCGCCGGGCAGACACCGCCGTGCGCACGGGCAGCGTGCTGAAGGTCATCACCGCGGCCGCGGCACTCGCGACGCTCGGCCCCGACTACCGCATGACGACTCGAGTCGTCGCAGGCTCGACGCCCGGCACGGTCGTGCTCATCGGCGGCGGTGACGCGACGCTGAGCCGGGTGGGGCCGGGTCAAGAGAGCATCTACCGGGGCGCCCCCAAGCTGGCAGACCTCGCGGCGCAGACCGTGGCGGCCTACGCAGCGGCCAACCCAGACGAGCCGGGCATCACGAACCTCGTGCTCGACTCGACCTACTGGAACCCCGCAGACAACTGGCACGACACCTGGAACCGCGACCGCATCTCGGCGGGGTTCCAGGCACCGGCCACGGCCCTCATGGTCGACGGTGATCGCAACGACCCGCGTGCGCAGACCAGTGCTCGGTCGAACGACCCGATCGCCCGTGCCGGCCAGTGGTTCGCGCAAGCGCTCGCCGACGCCGGAAACCCCGCAGGGGTGCCGACCATCAGCACGGGCGCAGCGGTCGGCGGAACCCTGCTCGGGCAGGTGCAGTCGCAGCCGGTGTCGGTGCTCATCGGCCAGATGCTGCCCAACAGCGACAACACGCTCGGCGAGATGCTGGCCCGAGTGACCTCGCGGGTGATCGGCCTCGACGGCTCGACCTCGTCGCTCACGCAGGCCATCACCGGCTCGCTCAACACCTACGGCGTCTCGACCGCGGGCCTCGTCATCAAAGACGGCTCGGGCCTCGCGACCGACAACGCCGTTCCTGCGCGATACATGGCCCAGCTCTTCGCCGTGATCAACACGCGCGAGCGCAACCTGGGCTACATCATGGATGCTCTTCCGGTCGCCGGGCAGAGCGGCACCCTCGCGAGCCGCTTCACCGGGTCGAACGCCGTCGCCCGAGGCAACGTCATCGCGAAGACCGGCTGGCTGAGGTCGGCCTATTCGCTCTCGGGTGTCATTCGTGCGGCCGACGGCACCCCGCTGACCTTCGCGTTCTACTCGGTGCGCGACGGCATTCCCGAGTCGGCCAAGACCGCGCAAGACACATTGGCTGCCGCGATCTTCAACTGTGGCGATAACCTCTCGAACAACTGATTCGATTCGGCATCGGAGGCGGCATGGCTCGTGCGCTGTTGATCATCGACGTGCAGAACGACTTCACCGAGGGTGGTGCGCTCGGCGTCGAGGGTGGCGCCGCGGTGGCTGCGGCGATCACGCAGCACGTGCGCGAGCATCCCGATGACTACGACGTCGTGATCGCCTCTCGAGACTGGCACGACCCCGACAACGACAACGGCGGGCACTTCGCCCTCGAGGGCGATCCCGACTTCGTCAACACGTGGCCGCAACACTGCATGGCGGGAACCGACGGCGCCGAGTATCACCCCTCGATCGATACGGGGCTCATCGACATTCACGTGCGCAAAGGGCAGGGTGTGCCCGCGTACTCGATCTTCGAGGGCACGACAGACGATGGGCGACGGCTCGTGACTGCTCTCGACGAGCTCGGTGTGACCGACATTGACGTGGTCGGCATCGCGACCGACTACTGCGTGCGCGCGTCGGCGCTCGACGCAATCACGGCGGGGCGCCGGGTGAGGGTGCTGAGCGATCTGGTCGCCGGTGTGGCGCCCGAGTCGAGCGCAGCGGCACTGGTCGAGCTGGCCGACGCAGGGGTGCTCGTCGAACCCTCCGCCGCCTGAGGGTCAGACCAGCAGCTGGTGCTTCGCGAGGTCGCGGTAGAGCGGCACACTGCGAACGAGCTCGCTGTGGGTGCCGACGCCGACGACCTCGCCGCGGTCGAGCACAATGATCTGATCGCTGTCGACGACGGTCGACAACCGGTGCGCGATGACGATGAGCGTGCGGTCTTCGGCGACGGCGTCGATGGCGTCGCGCATGCGCTGCTCGTTGACTCCGTCGAGCGATGACGTCGACTCGTCGAGCAGCAGAATCGGGTGGGCCGCGAGCAGCGCTCGGGCGATCGCGAGCCGCTGACGCTCACCGCCCGAGAGCATGACGCCGTCTTCACCCACTTGAGCGTCGAGCCCGCGCTCATCGCGGTCGAGCACCTCGCCGAGGTTGACGCTGCGCAGCACGGCCGCGCACTGCTCGTCTGTCGCGTCTGGCGTGCCCAGCAGCAGGTTCTCGCGCAGGGTGCCGGCGAGCACCGGTGCATCTTGCTCGACATAGCCGATGCGCCCGCGCAGGGTCTCGCGGTCGATCGATCGAATGTCGTCTGCGCCCATTCTGATGACGCCCTCGGTCGGTTCGTAGAAGCGCTCGATGAGCGACAGCACCGTGCTCTTGCCGGCGCCGCTCGGCCCGACGAGCGCCGTGCGCGACCCGACCGGCACCGTGAAGCTCACGCTGCGCAGCACGTCGCGATTCGACTCTGTCTCGGCGAGCGGGGCCTCGGGCGACTGATCGTCGGGCGACGCATCGTCGGTCGGGCTCGCTGTGGCGTAGCGGAAGGTCACCCGGTCGAAGCTCAGCGCCGCAGCGTCGCTCTGCGCGTCATCTGAGCGGGGTGTGACTGCGGCGGCATCGTCGGTCGCGCCCTCTTCGGGCAGGTCGAGAACCTCTTGAATGCGCCCGAGAGCGCCGAGTGCCTGGTTGACCGAGCTGATGGCGCCGAAGGCCTGGCCGAGCGGAGAGATCAGCAGAAACAGGAAGATGATGAACATGATGAGGCTCGCGACCTCGATCGCACCCGTGGCGACGCGAAACCCTCCGACCCCGAGCACGACGAGCAGCGAGAGCTGCAGGGCGATGCCGGCGACGGGCACGACGAGCGCCGAGATGCGCGCGACCCGCAGCCCCGCCTTCCACGCAGAGCGCGCACTCGACTCGATCGACTCTGTCTCGCGCTGCGTGGCGTTCGCGGCGCGGATCGTGCGAATCGACGAGATGGCCCGCTCGACCGCCGACGAGAGTTCGCCGACGCGTCGCTGCTGCTCGGCACTGGCCCGGCGAATGCCTCGCGAGAGGGTGACGACCGTCACGAGGGAGACGCTGATGATGAGCACGGTGAGTGCGAGCAGAATCGCATCGATGAACAGCATCGCGATGAGTGCGCCCACGAAGATGAGCACTCCGCCGACCGCGTCGACGAGACCCTGCGTCATCACGGCGTAGAGCAGCGTCGTGTCGGTGCCCACTCGTGAGACGAGATCGCCCGTGCGGCGCTGATCGAATGCGGAGATCGGCAGGCGCAGTATGCGGGCGACGAGCTGCCGCCGGGCGTCGAGCACGATGGTGGTTCCGGTGCGCTGCAGCAGGAAGTGCTGCAGGCCCGAGAGCAGGGCCGAGGCGACGACGAGTGCCACCAAGACGCCGGCGAGCAGGGCGAACGACTCACCCCGCTCGACGGCGGTGATGACCTGCCCGACGAGCAGTGGCTGGGCGAGCGTGGCCGCGGCGGCCACGATGCTCAAGACGACGACGATCGAGAGCACGCCGCGGTGGGCGAGCAAGAATGGCATGAGCTGACTGAACGACGCGCGCGGCCCCTCGGCCTCGGCATCGCGGCCGGTCTGGCTGCCGCGGCGGCGGGGTGCGGGAGTGCTCGCGCTCATGGTGCCCTTCGCAGAAGTGTGGTGAGCACCAGTCTGCCGGAGTCGCCGCCGCGGCATCCGCGTGTTCGCTGTGCGCGTGCGCGCAGTCCGCGCCTCGAGGTGGGCCATCGTCGGTGCGCGGGTCTAGGCTCTTCTCTCGTGTCCCAGCCCGTCATCTCTGCCTCGCAGCTCACCAAGACGTACGGCGACTTCACGGCCGTCGACGCGATCGACTTCGAGGTGGCTCCCGGCGAGTCGTTCGGCCTGCTCGGCCCGAACGGTGCCGGCAAGTCGACCACGATGCGCATGGTCGGTGCGGTGTCGACGCGCACGAGCGGCGAGCTGTCGATCTTGGGTCTCGACCCGAACCAGCACGGCCCCGACATCCGTTCGCAGCTCGGCGTTGTGCCGCAGCAAGACAATCTCGACCAAGAGCTGCGGGTGCGCGACAACTTGCTCGTCTATGGCCGCTACTTCGGCCTGCCGCGCGCGGTCGTCGCTGAGCGGGCGGATGCCCTGCTCGAGTTCGCGCAATTGACCGACCGTCGCACGTCGAAGGTTGACGACCTTTCGGGCGGCATGAAGCGCCGACTCACGATCGCCCGCGCACTCATCAACGAACCTCGCATCCTGCTGCTCGACGAGCCGACGACGGGGCTCGACCCGCAGGCGCGGCACATTCTGTGGGATCGCCTGTTCCGGCTCAAAGAGCAGGGCACGACTCTCGTGCTCACCACGCACTACATGGACGAGGCCGAGCAGCTCTGCGACCGCCTCGTCGTCGTCGACAAGGGGCGCATCATGGCCGAAGGGTCGCCCGCTGCGCTCATTCGCGAGCACTCGAGCCGTGAAGTGCTCGAAGTGCGCTTCGGCAGCGAGAAGAACGCCGAGATCGCGGCGAGCATCACCGACATCGGCGAGCGGCATGAGGTGCTGCCAGACCGCATCCTCATCTACACCGAGAACGGTGAGGCAGAGCTCGAGCGCATCACGCAGCGCGGCCTGCAGCCGATCACGTCGCTCGTGCGGCGCTCGAGCCTCGAAGACGTCTTCTTGCGGCTCACCGGCCGGAGTCTGATCGAATGATCTCGCCACCGCCCGCCGATTCGATGCGGGATGCCGGAGCCGAGCATCCCGAGACCGCACGCGCACTCGCCGCCGGCGTCGCCCCCCGGCGCTGGGGCTCGTGGTACATCGCCGAGCACCGCATCCGGGCCATGAAGGGCTATGCGGGCGACGCGATCTTCCAGAGCTTCGGCAACCCCCTCATCTACCTCTTCGCGCTCGGCGTGGGGCTTGCGAGCCTCGTGCCGCAGGGCATCGGCGACGTGACCTACCTGCAGTTCGTGGCGCCCGCCCTCATGGCCACGGCGGCGATGACCGTCACCGCGAACGAGACGAGCTACCCGGTGCTCATGGGGTTCAAGTGGAACCCCATCTTCTTCGGCATGAACGCATCGCCGATCACGGGGGCGCAGATCGTCAACGGCATGATGATTCACATCGCGCTGCGCGTGGTCGTCACAGTGTCGATCTACTTCGGCATCATCGTGCTCTTCGGGGCCGTGCCCTCGCCCCACGGGTGGCTCGCGATCATCGCCGCGACCCTCACCGGCATGGCGATCGGCGTCGTGATCTCGACCTACACCTCGACCATCACCGACGACAAGGGCCAGATGGCCATGCTGCAGCGGTTCGGCATCATGCCCATGTTCTTGTTCTCGGGCACGTTCTTTCCGCTTGAGCAGCTGCCCGTCTACCTGCAGCCCATCGGCTGGGTGTCGCCGCTGTGGCACGGCACCGAGCTCGGAAGAGTGGCGACCTACGGCCACGATGAGCCGATGTGGCTCACGGCGACCCACGTGGGCTACCTGACGACGCTCATCGTCGTCGGGCTGTGGGCGACGCGCAAGCACTTCACGAAGAGGCTCAACAAGTGAGCGCCGCACCTCTGCCCACGCCAGCGGCGACCACAGAGGTCGCGCTGCTGCCTCGGCGAAGCGCGCTCTACGCGGGCAACACCGGGGCGGTCATCCGTCGAGGCCTGCTGGCGACCAAGAGCACCAACTACCTGGTCGTGCTCAGCGGCTTCTTCGAGCCCGTGTTCTACCTGCTCTCGCTCGGCATCGGCTTCGGGGCGCTCGTCGGCTCGGTGCAGACCTCGACGGGCATGGAGGTGCCATACGCGGCCTACATCGCGCCCGCACTGCTCGCCGTCTCAGCCATGAACGGCGCGGTCTACGACTCGACCTGGAACGTCTTCTTCAAGCTCAACTACTCGAAGCTCTACCAGGGCATGCTCACGACCTCGCTCGGCCCTCTCGACGTGGCCCTGGGCGAGATCTTCTTGGCGCTGCTGCGCGGAGCGATGTACGCCCTCGGGTTCATGCTGATCATGCAGGCCTTCGGCCTCAACCTGGCCTGGACTGCCGTGCTCGCCCTGCCGGCCGTGCTGCTCATCGCCTTCGGCTTCGCAAGCCTCGGCATGGCGATCACGAGCTACATGAAGACCTTCCAGCAGATCGAGTGGGTCACGTTCATCATGCTGCCGATGTTCTTGTTCTCGGCGACCTTCTACCCCATCACGGTCTACCCCGAGGCCATTCAGTGGATGATTCAGGCGCTGCCGCTCTGGCACGCAGTCGAGCTCGTGCGGGGCCTCACGACGGGCGCGCTCAGCGCCATGATGTTCGTGCACATCGGCTACTACCTCGTCATGATCGCCATCGGAATCGTCTTCACGACGAGCCGATTGCGCGCGCTGTTCTTGAAGTAGCCCTACCGCACCGACTTGATGGGCAGCACGGCGAGCCCGCCGAGGGTCGCGGCGACCGCCGCAGCGATGAACAGCGCGGTGAAGCCGCCGAATGAGGCGACCACGAACGCGCCGAGCAGCGGGCCGATCGCCTGCGGCACCGCGAGGGCTACGTTCATGATGCCGAGGTCTTTGCCGCGCGTGTGACGGTCGGGCAGCACTTGCGTTGCCAGTGCCTGGTCGACCGACATGAAGCTGCCGTACCCGATGCCGAGAAAGGCCGCCGCGACCATGGCGATCGTGTAGTCGGGAGCGATCGCGAGCAGCAGCGCCGCGAGTGCCTGCAGGTAGGCGGCGACATAGACGAAGGGCTTGCGCTGACCGAAGTAGTCGCTCAGCCGCCCGAAGGTGAGAGCCGAGATGGTGAAGAAGACGAGATAGATCATCGTCAGCACGAGCAGGTCGACCTCTGCGGTGTCGGCTCGCTCGAGCCCGAAGGCGATGAAGTAGAGCAGCAGGGTCGTGCCGAGAGCGTTGCCGATGTTGACGAGCACGCGGCCGACGAGGGTCCAGGCGAAGTCGGGGTGCTGGCGCGGGCTGACCCAGAGGCCCGTGACGAGCATCTGCAATCGAAACGGCGGACGCAGCACTCGGGGCAGGGTCTCGTCGGGCGAGGCGAGCAAGAACGGCATGACGAAGACGATGAGCAGGCCGGCGACGAGGGCGTACCCGCCGAAGAGAGTCAGGCCGAGGGCGAGCACCAGAATGAGGCCGAGCACAGTGCCGATCGCCTGCGGGGCCGAGACCCAGCCAGACACGATGCCGCGCTGACCGACCGGCACGCGGTCGGCGATCGTCGCCGTCACCGCGGCCGAGGTCATGCTGAAGCCGCTGAGCGCCAGCGACCAGAAGATGCCGACGCCGAGCATCGTCGTCTGCAGCCCGAGCACCACGAGCGCGACGGCGAAGAGGGCGGTGCCGCCGGCGATCCACGGCTTGCGTCGGCCGAACCGCGACGTCGTGCGGTCGCTCAGCGCACCCGTGAGCGGAAAGACGACGAGTGCACAGGCGCCCGCGATCGCCGAGATGACGCCGAAAGCGACCACGCTCGACACCCAGTCGGTCTCTTCGCGCAGGCTCTCGATCTGCTGCGGCAGCAGCAGCTGGATGGGAGTCAGCTGCGCCATCCAGATGCCGAGCCACGCGGTGGCGAACAGCGCGATCCACCGTGCGGTCACCCGCCGGGTCGGATCAGCGAACGGAGTGAAGGCGGGCGGGGGCGGCAGCGTGCTCACAGGTGCGACACTAGTGCCCTCGAATCACCTGCAACACCCTGGCCGTCGCGATGGCCGCCTCGGCCGCTTCGGCACCCTTGTCTTCGTGCGAACCGGGCAGGCCGGCCCGGTCGAGGCCCTGCTGCTCATCGTCGAGGGTCAGCACGCCGAAACCGACGGGCTTGCCCGTGTCGAGCGCGACCCTCGTGAGACCATCGGTCGCGGCCGCGCTCACGTATTCGAAGTGGGGCGTGCCGCCCCGGATGATCACGCCGAGCGCGACCACGGCATCGGCCCCCGCCTCGAGGGCGGCCTTGCTCACCACGGGCAGCTCAAACGAGCCCGGCACCGCATACTCGACGATCGTCGCCCCGGCCGCGTCGAGCACGCGCCGGGCTCCGGCCTTGAGCCCCTCGGTGATCTCGGTGTGCCACTGACCGGCGACGATCGCCACCGTGAGGCCCTTGCCGTCGACGGAGAGTTCGGGTGATCCAGCGCCGCTCATGCGGTCTTCCCTTCGAGAGTCGTATACACGGGTGCGCTCGTGATGCTATCGGGCAGCCGATGACCCATGCGGTCGCGCTTGGCGCTGAGGTAGCCCTCGTTGTCGGCGCCGACGCCGACCACGAGGGGCACGAGCGAACTCACCCGCATGCCGTAGGCGACGAGCTGCCGCTGCTTCTCGGGGTTGTTCGTGAGCAGCCGCACGCTGCTTACCCCCAGGTCGCGCAGCATGTCGACGGCCGACTCGTAGTCGCGCGCGTCGGCGGGCAGCCCGAGCGCGAGGTTCGCGTCGAGCGTGTCGTAGCCGTCTTCCTGCAGGCGGTAGGCCTTGAGCTTGTTGATGAGGCCGATGCCGCGACCCTCGTGACCGCGCAGGTAGAGCACAGCACCGCCGTGCCGCTGGATGACGTCGAGGGCGGCATCGAGCTGCGGCCCGCACTCGCACTTGAGCGAGCCGAAAGCCTCACCGGTCAGGCACTCGGAGTGCACCCGCACGATCATGTCGTCATGGGGCATTCCGCTCACGATGGCCACGTGATCGGCCCCGGTCTTGCGGTCGCGGTAGGCGCGCATCGAGAACGGCCCATGCGAGGTCGGCACCGTCGTCTCGACCTCGAAGGTCACGCTGCTCGGCTTCGACGGCAGGCTGACGACCTCGGTCGTGGGGTTGTCGGTGAACGCTCCGGGTGCACCCGCCTCAAGGTAGGCGAGCAGGCCGGCGATCGTGATGACGGGCAGCCCTTCGTGCTCGCCGAACCTGATCAGCTCGGGCAGTCGCATCATCTCGCCCGTCTCGTCGATCACCTCGCCGATCGCGGCGACGGGGCGCAGCCCGGCCAGCCGCATGAGCTCGACGGCCGCTTCGGTGTGCCCGGCGCGCTCGCGCACGCCTCCCGGCTTGGCGCGCAGCGGCACGATGTGACCGGGGCGGATCAGGCTGTCGGGCGTCGACTGCGCGTCGGCGAGCACGCGAAGGGTGCGGGCACGATCGGCTGCGCTGATTCCTGTGGTGACCCCGGCAGCAGCATCCACCGTCACCGTGTACGCCGTCTTCTTGGGGTCTTGATTGTTGACCACCATGAGCGGCAGTTCGAGCGCGTCGGCGATCTCGTCGGTCATGGGGGCGCACAAGAAGCCGCTCGTGTGGCGGATCGACCAGGCCACCCACTCGGCGGTCGCGAGCTGCGCCGAGATGATGACATCGCCCTCGTTCTCGCGGCTCTCGTCATCGGCGACGAGCACGGGGCGGCCAGCGCGCAAGGCTTCGAGGGCCTCGGGAATGGTGGCGATGCTCATGAGTCTGTCCTTCCCTCGGAGGCCGCGCCGAAGCGCACCAGCCGAGCCACATGGCGAGCAAGAATGTCGGTCTCGATGTTGGCGGTGCCGCCCACCTGCTTGCGGCCGAGCGTGGTCTTCTCGAGCGTTTCAGGAATGAGCGACACCTCGAACCAGTCGTCGCCCGCCGCGCTCACGGTGAGGCTCACGCCGTCGATCGCGATCGAGCCCTTGTCGACCACGAGCGGGGCGTGCGCGGCGTCGAGTGAGAACCGCAGAACCCGCCAGTCGTCGTGCTCACGGCGCTCGAGCACGGTCGTCGTGCCGTCGATGTGCCCCTGCACGATGTGCCCGCCCAGCCGGTCGCCCACCGAGGCGGCCCGCTCGAGGTTGACGGCATCGCCCACCGCCCACTGCCCGATCGTCGACATCGCGAGCGTCTGCCCCATGACGTCGGCCGTGAACCAGTCGTCACCCTGCTCGGTCACGGTGAGGCACACGCCGTTGACGCTGATCGAGTCGCCGTGGGCGGCATCGCTCACGGCGAGCGGGCCGCGCACGGTCAGCCGCCCAGCGTCGCCGATCTGCTGCCAGCGCACGATCTCGCCGAGCTCTTCGATCAATCCGGTGAACATGGTCAGTGGCCTCCTGCGGTCGGGCGAGCGACCACGAGTAGGTCGTTGCCGAGAGTGTCGATGCGACGGATGCTCAGCCCGAGCGCCTCGCTCATCGTGGTCACCCCCACATCGTCGAGGGCGGTGCGCGGCCCGCCCAGCAGCATCGGTGCGAGATAGATGAGCACTTCGTCGACGAGGCCTGCCCTGATGAAGGCGCTCGCGAGCGTGGGGCCGCCCTCGACGAAGAGTCGACGGATCTCACGCGCGTCGAGCTCGGCGAGCCCCGCCGCGAGGTCGCGGTGCGCGAGCTCGATGAGCCCGGCCGGGTGCTGCCGCAGCCGAGCAGTCTCGGGCACCGGGGTCGCGCCGAACACGACCGGCACCGGCTGGTGCGGCAGCAGCTCGCCGCCGTCGCCGCGCGCGGTGAGGCTCGGGTCGTCGGCGAGCACGGTGCCCGTGCCCACGGCGATCGCGTCGTGGGCCGCGCGCTGCTCGTGCACGTGCTGCCGCGAGGCCGTGCCGGTGATCCACTGGCTCGAGCCGTCGGCGGCGGCCGCGCGGCCGTCAAGACTCGACGCCCACTTGACGGTCACCCACGGGCGCCCCAAGCGCATGCTCGTCAGCCAGGGCAGCAGCAGCTCGGCGGCCTCATCGGCCAGCACCCCGCCCAGCACCTCGACGCCTGCGGCACGCAGACGGTCGGCGCCGCCGCCGGCCACCGGGTTCGGGTCGTCGATCGCATAGACCACGCGAGCGACCCCCGCCTCGATGAGCGCCTGCGCGCACGGCCCCGTGCGGCCCGTGTGGTTGCACGGCTCGAGCGTGACCACAGCCGTGAGGCCTCGGGCGTCGGGCAGCTGCGCGAGAGCATCCACTTCAGCGTGATCGGAGCCCGCGCCGCGATGCCAGCCCTCGGCGACGATCTCGCCCGACGGCGCCAGCAGCACGCACCCGACCTGCGGGTTCGCGCCGACGGCGGGGCCGTGCGTGGCGAGACTGAGCGCGCGGCGCATCGCAGACTCGACACGCGCGGTGTCGGTCGGTGCGCTGTCGCTGGTCATCCGGGGCCCTCACTCAGTCGGGGACGCATCCGGGGTCGCTTCGCGGTCGGCAGGCTGCCGCTCGCGTGCTCCTCCCATCCGGACTCTCACCGTCGGCACCGGAATTCCACCGGTTCAACCGCTGCCGAATCGCTTCGACCGCGGGTCGCGGGCTCTCACCGCCGGCTCGGACTTTCACCGACCCCGGAACACGTACTGCTCTTCAGAGTAGTCAACCGCGGTGTTGCTGGGGTATTCCCGGTGTTTCGCTGGGAAAGGGGCGGGATGCGCGAGGGCGTCAGAGTGCGTACCGTCGTCAGTGCGCGCACGTGATGCGCGCCACTCGAAGAGGAGGCAGTCGTGACCACCCACATCGTCGCGATCGACCAGGGCACCACGAGCACTCGCGCGGTCGTCGTCGACCATGCCGGCGAGATCGTCGCGGTGGCGCAGCACCCGCACGAGCAGATCTTTCCGAAAGCCGGGTGGGTCGAGCACGACCCGCACGAGATACTCATCAACACGCAAGAGGTCATCGGCCAGGCGCTCGGCAAGGCAAGCCTGACCCGCCACGACGTCGCGGCGATCGGCATCACCAACCAGCGCGAGACCGCCGTGGTGTGGGATCGCTCGACCGGAAAGCCCGTCTACAACGCGATCGTCTGGCAAGACACGCGCACGCAGCAGCTCGTCGACGAGCTCGCCGCCGACGGGGGAGTGCGGCGTTTTGCCGAGACCACTGGCCTGCCGCTCGCCACCTACTTCAGCGCGACCAAGATCGCGTGGATTCTCGACAACGTCGACGGCGCTCGCGCACGGGCCGAGGCCGGCGAGCTCGCCTTCGGAACAATCGACACCTGGCTGCTGTGGAACCTCACCGGGGGCGTCGATGGCGGGGCGCACGCCACCGACGTCACGAACGCGTCGCGCACGCTGCTGCTCTCGCTCGAGACCCTCGACTGGGACGACGAGCTGCTCGCAGCGTTCAGGGTGCCGCGCTCGATGCTGCCCGAGGTGCGCTCGTCGTCAGAGGTCTACGGGGTCGCGCGGTCGAGCTCGCTGCTGCGCGAGGTGCCCGTGGCGGGCATCCTGGGCGATCAGCAGGCGGCCACCTTCGGGCAGACAGCCTTCGATGCTGGCGAGTCGAAGAACACCTACGGCACGGGCAACTTTCTCATCGTCAACACGGGTGAAGAACTCGTGCGGTCAGAGGCGGGCCTGCTCACCACGGTCGCCTACCGCCTGGGCGACGAGCCCGCGCGCTTCGCCCTCGAAGGGTCGGTCGCCGTCACCGGGTCGCTCGTGCAGTGGCTGCGCGACAACCTGCAGATGCTGTCGTCGTCTGCCGAGGTCGAGACGCTGGCTGCCTCAGTCGACGACTCGGGCGGCGCCGTCATCGTGCCGGCGTTCAGCGGACTGTTCGCGCCGTACTGGCGACCGGATGCTCGCGGCGCCATCGTCGGACTCACCCGGTTCATCACGCGCGCGCACCTGGCCCGCGCCGCCCTCGAGTCGACGGCCTTCCAGTCGCGCGAAGTGTTCGACGTGGCGCAAGAGGCGATTCCTGTGCCGATCAGCGAGCTGCGCGTCGACGGAGGCATGACGGCCAACAGCCTGCTCATGCAGTTTCAGGCCGACATTCTCGGCATTCCGGTCGTGCGGCCGCGCATCATCGAGACGACCGCGCTCGGAGCCGCCTATGCTGCGGGGCTCGCCGTGGGCTTCTGGTCGTCGCGCGATGAGCTGCGCGAGCTCTGGGGTGAAGACCGCCGCTGGCTGCCCTCGATGGACGACGACGAGCGCGCGCGACGTCTGCGCGTCTGGCACAAGGCGGTGACCCGCACCTTCGACTGGGTCGACGACGACACCCGCTGACCCGCGTCACACGAACGTGCTCGACCGCGGCGTGCACGAACGTCTGCAGTACGAGTCTCGACGCGTGGTGTCGCTCTGCACAGACCGGTTCTGCAGACGTTCGTGCGCGCGACTCCACCCGAAGGTTCACGAGTGCGCCGGTCGCCCACATCTCGTCGAACCGCGAAGCCGGCCGCTGGGCAGTCGCGCACACTGCTCGACGTGCAACTCGACCCTCGTGGCGTCTACACTCGCGCCGACGTGCTCGCCGCCGTCTCGCGCCGACAATTGGCGCGCTTGCTCGACTCGGGCGTCATCGTGCAGCTTCGTCAGGGTGTCTACGTGTCACCGCTTCTGCCCGAGCCGGCACAGCGAGCGATTCGCGCCGGCGGGGTGCTCGGCTGCATCTCAGCGGCAGAGTCGTATGGGCTCTGGAGGCCGCCCGCAGCGCAACTGCATGTGCATTTCGATCGTGCGCGGTCTCGGCGTCGAGAGGCGCTGCACGTCGGCCACTGGTGGCCGACCGTCGAACGTCGTCACCCCACCCGCACGTCGTTGCTCGACACCCTCGTGCATGTCGTGCGCTGCCAACCTCGAGAGTTCGCCGTGGCCGTGCTCGACAGTGCTCTGCGCTCCGCGCACGTGGGCGAGCATGAGGTGAGCGAACTGCTGCGACGGGTGCCCGCTCGACACCGAGTGTCGGTCGACGTTCTCGACGGAAAGGCAGAGTCGGGTATCGAGTCGCTCGTGCGCATCGCGTTGCGCGACGCCGGGCTCGAGTGCGTCAGCCAGGTGTTCATCGCGGGCATCGGTCGCGTCGACCTGCTGGTCGAGGGCCGCGTGATCGTCGAGGTCGACGGGCGACAGTGGCACCAGGGGCAGCAGGCTCGCGACTACTCGCGAGATCTCGTCGCGCACGCGGAAGGTCTCGGGGTCGTACGCGTTGACTACGCGCACGCCGTTAGTCAGCGCGAGCTCGTCGTGGCGGCCGTACGTCGAGCGCTGCGCCGCCCGCGGTCGCTCACGGTCGTGTGAGCGAGGCGTGCACAACTGTCGGCAGATCGAGATCGCTGTGAGACGGTCGGCGTCGAGAGTGCACAACTGCAGTCGTTTGTGCACGTGTTGACCACCTGGGCTCGGCGGCGGGCGGGGTCAGTGCGCGAGGAGGGCCGGCAGGTCGAGCAGCGAGGTGATGCGGGGCACGCCGGCAGGCAACTCGGCCGCGGCACCCTCAGCAGCGTCGGTGACCGCGTTGCGGGCAGCTCCGCGGTCGAGCCAGATGCCGAGCATGCCGACTTCGTGCGCGCCGACCGCGTCGGTGCGCACGCGGTCGCCGACGTATGCACATGATTCGAGAGGCAGGTCGAGCGACGCCGCGGCCACAGCGAAGATGCGAGTGTCGGGCTTTGTCACTCCGATCTCGCCCGAGGCGATGACTAGCCCCCCTCGTGTGGGGTCGTCGATCGAACCGTCCGCACGCACGGGGGTGAGGTCGAGTCGATTCCAGAGGCCAATGCGGTGCAGCTTGTCGGTCTGAAAGGCGAGATCGCCGTTGGTGATGATGCCGAACCGGATGCCCGCCACAGCCTGCTCGATCGCATCGAGCGCCGGCAGCACGTCGTCGAAGAGCGCCCACGCCTCGCGGTACCCGTGCAGGTAGTCGTCGAACCAGGCGAGGGCGGCCGTCTCGTCGAGGGTCACTCCGTGCTCGGCGTAGAGGTCGCGCGCGCGGGCGACCCGTTGGCCGAGGTAGTCGAGCTCACCGGCGAGGTAGCGGTGGTAGTGCTCGTCTTCGAGCTCGTGCCAGCGCTGCCGCACGGCTTCGGGGTCAGCGGCGGCAAAGGCGACGGCGTGCCACGGCCCGGCGTCTCCCGAGCGCACGCGAGCACGGTCGATCGCCGTTTCGACCGCGGCGGTGTGCGCCATGAGCGTGTCGTCGAGGTCGAACAGCATCGCCCCTACCGGCGCGCTCACGCAAGCACCGGCCAGGCGTCGTCACGGGCACCTGCCTCGTGGTCCAGCCGGGTCAGCGTCGCCCGCCATCCGCGAGTTTCTTGGCCCGGACGCGCGTTCTCAATGCGCCCGAGACCTTGCCAACGAAATCCGCACCGCTGCGCGACGATCGCCGACCCAATGTTGCCCTCGACGGCCTCCCACTGCATGTGTTCGGTGGGTTCGTGCCCGAACACCCAGTCGGCGAGAGCACTGAGCGCTTCAGTCATGACTCTGCGGCCGCGGTGCTCTTTCGCCAGCCAGTAGCCGACCGAGCGGTTCTCGCGCTGCCACGACACGACGCCCCACAGCGGTGCGTCGGCCGCGGGGCGAATGCCGAAGACGTACTCGACGTCGTTCCGCCACCACTCGGGCACGAACTCGAGCACGAAGCCCTCGGCGTGCGAGCGCTCATAGGGCACGGGAACCGGCACGAACCGCTGCAGCTCGGCGTCTTGGCACGCCGCGAACACCGCGTCGACATCCGACAGCGTCGGCATCGACAGCACGAACCGCGCCGTGCGCAGCGTGACCGGCTGCATCAGCCGCGGGGCAAGAATCCGACAGCGTCGTACACGCGCGCGAGCGTCGCATCGGCGATGACGGATGCCCGCTCGGCGTTGATCGCGAGCAACCGGTCGAGCTCGGCGGGGTCGTCGAGCAGCTCGAGGGTGCGCTCGCGAATCGGCGAGAACTCGGCGACGACGGCTTCGGCGACGGCGGTCTTGAGCGCGCCGTACTGCAGGCCGTCGAACGACGCGACGAGGGCATCCATGGTCTCACCGCTGAGAATCGACAGAATCGACAGCAGGTTCGAGACTCCGGGTTTGGCCTCGGGGTCGAACGACACCACGCCGTCACTGTCGGTCACCGCAGATTTCACCTTCTTGGTGAGCACGGCGGGGTCGTCGAGCATCCAGAGCACTCCGGCGGGGCTCTCGCCCGACTTCGACATCTTGGCGCTCGGGTTCTGCAGGTCGTACACCTTGGCGGTCTCGCGCAGGATGCGCACCTCGGGCACGACGAGGGTGTCGCCGAATCGCTGGTTGAAGCGTGCCGCGAGGTCGCGCGTGAGCTCGATGTGCTGCCGCTGGTCTTCGCCGACCGGAACCACGACGGCGTCGTAGAGCAAGATGTCTGCGGCCTGCAAGATCGGGTAGGTGAACAGCCCGACCGAGGCGACGTCGAGGCCCCCGCGCGCCGACTTGTCTTTGAACTGGGTCATGCGGCTGGCCTCGCCGAACCCGGTGATGGTGTTGAGCACCCAGGCGAGCTCGGCGTGCGCGCGCACGTGCGACTGCACGAAGAGCGTCGAGTGCTCGGGGTCGATGCCGGCGGCGATGTACTGCGCGGCGGTGCGTCGCGTCTGCTCGCGCAGGCTGGCGGGGTCTTGCGGCACGGTGATGGCGTGCAGGTCGACGACGCAGAACACGGCGTCGTGGGTCGCCTGCATGTCGCGCCACTGCAGCAGGGCTCCGGCGTAGTTGCCGAGGTGCAGGCTGGCGGCGGAGGGCTGCATGCCCGAGAACAGGCGCGGAAGACTCATGGGCCAATACTTCCAGGTGGATGCTCGAGCAGGGTTCAGGGCAGCGCGTAGTCGACGACGACGGGCGCGTGGTCGCTCCACCGGGTGTCCCACGAGGGTGCGCGGTCGATCGCGTACGACTGCACGGTGGCGGCGAGCTCGGGGGTGGCAACGTGATAGTCGATGCGCCACCCGGTGTCGGTGTCGAAGGCCTGCCCGCGCTGCGACCACCAGGTGTAGGGGCCGGGCACCTCACCGGCGTGCACGCGGCCGACGTCGACCCACCCGAGGCCGCGTCGAGTGCTGCCGTCGACGCACTCGATGTCAGCATCCAGCTCGCCGAAGAAGCGGTCGAAGTACGCGCGCTCGTCGAGCAAAAATCCGGCGTTCTTGCGGTTGCCCTTCCAGTTCTTGATGTCGAGCTCGCGGTGGCCGACGTTCAGGTCGCCGACGACGAGGGCGTAGCGACTGTGCGCGGCGAGCAACGGCAGCCGCTCGGTCATGGCGTCGAGAAATTTGTACTTCTCGACCTGCTTGGGCGTGCCGACCTCGCCCGAGTGCACGTAGCAGCTGACGACGGTCAGCGTCGTGCCGTCGATGTCGAGGTCTGCTTCGAGCCAGCGCCCGGCCGAGTCGAAGTCGTCGGCGCCGAGCTCGACCCGGTGGGCGGCGAACTCGCGCCGCGCGGCGATCGCGACACCCGCGCGGCCTTTCGCGGTGGCGGCGTCGTGCAGCACCTGCCACTCGGGGCCGAGCAGGCCGGTGATGTCGTCGGTCGACGCGCGCACCTCTTGCATCGCGAGCACGTCGACGTCGCGCGCGGCGAGCCAGTCGCCCATGCCCTTGCGGTAGGCGGCGCGAATGCCGTTGACGTTGACTGAGGCGATGCGCACGGGCGTTGGCATGCCTCGATTCTACGAGTTGCTACCGACGCCCGAAGAGCCGGCGAAACCACCGAGCCTTCGCCGGCTCGGCCTCAGGCTCGTGCGCCGCGACGAGCTGCCGCGCTTGCTCGAGGCGCTGCTCGGCCACCTTCTCGTCGAGCACCAGCTGGTCGTCGCGCACGCCCACAGCGATCCACGACGCGGCGATGAGTATGGCCTGGCAGACGAAGTTGAACCAGATCAGCAGCCCGAGCAGCACGGCGAACGACGCGAGCAGCGGGTTGTTGCTGGCGCCGCCGAGCAGACTGCTGCCGAGCACTTTGAGGCCGCCGAGGGCGAGCGCTCCGATGAGGGCACCCTGCCAGAGGTGGTGCAGCGGAATCTTGACTCCCGCGAGCACTCGGTAGAGCATCCCGAGCACGAACGCATCGAGCACGAACATGATGGCGAGCGTGACGGTGCGCCCCAGCACGGTGCTGAGGGTGGTGTCTCGGATGCCCATCCACTGCAGCACGCCGTCGAGGGCGAACGTTCCGACCACTGAGAGCCCGGCAGACACGAGCAGCAGTGCGCCGAAGCCCACGGCGAGCCCGAGGTCTTTGGCTTTCAGCAGCACGAAGTTGGTCTTCGACGGCGGCAGCTCGAAGATGACGCGCGTGGCGTCTCGCGCCGCCGCGAGCCAGTTGAGCGCCGCGAGCAGCAGCACCACGAGCGCGATCGCGCCCGTCCAGCCGAAGACTCCGGCCGTGAGCAGGGTCTCCGGGTCGACGATGCCGTCGCTCGTGTCGCTCTCGATGAGCCCCGGCACGGTCTGCGCGAGCACCTCGATGAGCGAGGCGCGCAAGCCGATGTTGTTGGCGATGATGAGGCCGGCGATCGAGAACCCCACCCAGAGGCCGCCGAAGACGGCGAAGATCGCCTGGAAGGCGAGGCCCGACGCGAGAATGGGCCCGCGCGACTCGCCGTAGTGGGTGAAGACCCGCACCGGCTTGAGCGCCATGACCCACTCGGTGACTCGGCCCACCCACGCCATGAGGCGAGCCCAGAGGCCCGGCTGCTCGGCGGCGTCTGACTCGGTCACCACGCCACCCTAGCGAAGCCCGCCGAGAGACTTCGGGCCCTGTCGTGTCGGTGCGCGTTGTGCTAACGACCCCTAGGGAGTGCCGCGCAGCATCGCCTGCTTGACCTCGGCGATGGCCTTCGTCACTTCGATGCCGCGCGGGCACGCCTCGGTGCAGTTGAAGGTGGTGCGGCAGCGCCACACACCCTCTTTGTCATTGAGGATGTCGAGGCGCACCTGGGCGGCCTCGTCGCGGCTGTCGAAGATGAAGCGGTGGGCGTTGACGATCGCGGCGGGGCCGAAGTACTGCCCGTCCGTCCAGAACACGGGGCAGGACGAGGTGCACGCGGCGCACAGGATGCACTTGGTGGTGTCGTCGAATCGAGCACGCTCCTCGATCGACTGAATGCGCTCTTTCTCGGGCTTCGAGCCTGCGACGAGAAAGGGCTGCACCGCGCGATACGACTCGAAGAACGGCTCCATGTCGACGATGAGGTCTTTCTCGAGCGGCAGGCCCTTGATCGCCTCGATGTAGATCGGCTTCGTGATGTCGAGGTCTTTGATGAGCGTCTTGCACGCGAGGCGGTTGCGGCCGTTGATGCGCATCGCGTCTGAGCCGCAGATGCCGTGAGCGCACGAGCGGCGGAAGGCGAGCGTGCCGTCTTGATCCCACTTCACCTTGTGCAAGGCGTCGAGCACGCGGTCTGTCGAGTACATCTGCACGTCGAAGTCTTGCCAGTAGGGCTCGGTGTCGACCTCGGGGTTGAAGCGGCGGATGATGACCGTGACGGTGAACTCTTGCACGGCGCCCACCTCGGCGGCCTGGTCGGTCGCGGTCGCCATCAGTACTTCCTCTCCATGGGCTGGTAGTGAGTGATCACGACGGGCTTCCAGTCGAGACGGATGTGGTCGTCGGCGACGCCCGAGTGCGGGTCGCCCGACAGGTAGGCCATCGTGTGCTGCATGTAGTCGGCGTCGTTGCGGTCGGGGTAGTCGTCGCGCATGTGCCCGCCGCGGCTCTCTTTGCGGTTGCGGGCAGAGAACACGACGACCTCGGCGATGTCGAGCAGAAAGCCGAGCTCGATCGCTTCGAGCAGGTCGGTGTTGAAGCGCTTGCCGCGGTCATGAATGCCGATGTTCTGGTAGCGCTCGCGCAGATTCGCGATCGTGCGCGTCACGCTCTCGAGACTCTCTTCGGTGCGGAACACCTGAGCGTTCTTGTCCATCTCGTCTTGCAGCTCTTTGCGCAGGGCGGCGACGCGCTCGGTGCCGTTCGAGGTGCGCAGGCGCTCGACGAGTTCTCGCACCTCGCGGGCCGGGTCGGGCGGCAGGGGCACGAAGTCGGCGCTCTGGGCGTATTCGACCGAGTAGCGCCCGGCCCGCTTGCCGAAGACGTTGATGTCGAGCAACGAGTTGGTGCCGAGGCGGTTCGAGCCGTGCACCGAGACGCAGGCGCACTCGCCGGCGGCGTAGAGCCCGGGAATGACGGTGTCGTTGTCGCTCAGCACCTCGGCCTTGATGTTGGTCGGAATACCCCCCATCGCGTAGTGCGCCGTCGGCATGACGGGCACAGGCTCGACGACGGGGTCGACGCCGAGGTAGGTGCGGGCGAACTCGGTGATGTCGGGAAGCTTGGTCTCGAGCACTTCGGCGCCCAGGTGGGTGCAGTCGAGCAGCACGTAGTCTTTGTTCGGCCCGGCCCCGCGGCCCTCTGCCACCTCTTGCACCATGCAGCGCGAGATGATGTCGCGCGGTGCGAGGTCTTTGATGGTGGGGGCGTAGCGCTCCATGAAGCGCTCGCCGCTCGCGTTGCGCAGAATGGCGCCCTCGCCGCGAGCGCCTTCGGTGAGCAGGATGCCCAGGCCGGCCAGTCCGGTCGGGTGAAACTGGAAGAACTCCATGTCTTCGAGCGGGATGCCCTTGCGCCAGACTATGCCGACGCCGTCACCGGTGAGGGTGTGCGCGTTCGAGGTCGTCTTGTAGATCTTGCCGAATCCGCCCGTCGCGAAGACGATGCTCTTGGCATGGAAGACGTGCAGGTCACCCGTGGCGAGCTCGTAGGCGACGACGCCCGCGGCCTTGCCCTCGTTCATGACGAGGTCGAGCACGTAGTACTCGTTGTAGAACTCGATGCCGAGCTTGACGCAGTTCTGAAACAGCGTCTGCAGAATCATGTGACCGGTGCGATCGGCTGCGTAGCACGCGCGGCGCACCGGCGCCTTGCCGTGGTCGCGGGTGTGCCCGCCGAAGCGCCGCTGGTCGATCTTTCCCTCGGGGGTGCGGTTGAAGGGAAGGCCCATGTTCTCGAGGTCGATGATCGCGTCGATCGCCTCTTTGGCGAGAATCTCGGCCGCGTCTTGGTCGACGAGGTAGTCGCCACCCTTCACGGTGTCGAAGGTGTGCCATTCCCAGCTGTCTTCTTCGACGTTCGCGAGCGCGGCGGCCATGCCGCCCTGCGCCGCGCCCGTGTGCGATCGCGTCGGGTAGAGCTTCGAGATGACGGCGGTCTTCGCGTTCGGACCGGCTTCGATCGCGGCGCGCATGCCGGCGCCGCCGGCGCCCACGATGACGACGTCGAACTGGTGCTCGTGCACGACGGGAGTCGCGGCTGAGGCGGGGGTGTCAATAGTCACTGCTGGCTCCGTCTAGAGAAGGTCGGCGCAGAATGAGGCGACGAGTTCGGGGTCGGCACCGGCGGGGCAGGCGTCGAAGGTGAAGACCACGAGAGTGCCGAGCACGAGCAGCACGCCCGTCGACGACAGCAGCGCGGCGTGCAGAATGCGGCGGACGCTGGGGGTCACCACGTAGTCATTGATGATCGTGCGCATGCCGTTCGAGCCGTGCACGAGCGCGAAGAAGAGCAAGAAGAAGTCGTACCACTGCCAGAACGGGTCGGCGAGCTTGCCGGCGACGAAGGCGAAGTCGATCTGGCTGATGCCGTCGCCCAGCATGAGGTTGACGAACAGGTGGCCGAAGATGAGCCCCACGAGCAGCACGCCCGAGACGCGCATGTAGACCCAGCCCACCATCTCCCAGTTGATGCCGCGCTTCGTGCGGGCGTGGGGGGTGCGGGGGGCATCGAGGGTGACGTCGTTGGTGGTCATGATCAGCCTCCGAACACGTTCATCAGGTGGCGGGGGGTGAACCCGATCATGAGCACGACCCAGACGCCGAGCACGATGTAGAACATCGCCTTCTGGTGACGGGTGCCGACGCCCCAGAAGTCGATCAGGATGATGCGCAGGCCGTTGAGCGCGTGAAAACCGATCGCGCCGACGAGGGCCACTTCGCCGAGCCCCATGATGGGCGTCTTGTAGGCGCCGATCACCGCGTTGTAGGCCTCGGGGCTGACGCGCACGAGGGCGGTGTCGAGAATGTGCACGAGCAGGAAGAAGTAGATCGCCACTCCGGTGATGCGGTGCAGCACCCACGACCACATGCCTTCATTGCCGCGGTACAGCGTGCCGCCGGGAATGACTGATCGGCGTGGTTCAGGTACTTCGATGGTCGCCGGCGAGCTGTTCGCTCCGGCTCCCGTGGCCTTCGCTGGCACGAGAAACCCTCCTCAGGGCAGTGACGACGCGCGCGATCGCTCACGCACGTGGACTCCGGTGTGGATTCCGATTCTCGACTGGTGGTCGCCGATAGTGAAGAGTCTACGTCGCCTGTCTGAGTGCTCAGAACAGGCGAGCACCGGCGGGCCCGAGCAGGCGCAGCATGGTGCGGGCCTCGTCGGCGACGCGGGTTCGGCGGGCGTCGATCACGCGCTCGTAGTGCTCGATGAGCTGGTCGCCGACCGCCTGCCAGGTGCGCCCCAGCACGGCGCGCCGCCCCGCTTCGCCGAGCCGTGCCCGCAGCGCCGCATCGCCGACGAGCGCTCGCACGGCGCCGCGCAGCGCGCGCGCATCGTCAGGGTCGGTGTGCAGGCCGGTGCGACCGTGGTCGATGAGGTCGATCGGTCCGCCCGCAGAGGGGGCGATGACGGGCAGGCCCGCCGCTTGCGCCTCTTGAATGGTCTGCCCGAAGGTCTCGTCGCACCCGGTGTGCGCGAAGATGTCGAAGGCGGCGTAGGCGAGGGCCAGGTCGCGCCCGTGCAGGGCGCCGAGATAGGTCACGGGCATGCCGCGCAGGGCTGCGCGCACGCTGGGTGCAGAGGGGCCGTCGCCGACGATCGCGATCCGGATGCCCGGCACTCCCTTGAGCGCTGCGAAGCGTTCTACCTGCTTCTCGGGCGCGAGCCTGCCGACATAGCCCACGACGAGCTCGCCCTGCGGGGCGAGCTCGGCCTTCAGCGCCAGCGCCGCGGGGTCGCGTCGCAGTCGCGGGTGGTAGCCGTCGAGGTCGACGCCGCGGCCCCAGCGGTCGAGGCGCTGCACTCCGGCCGCCTCGAGGTCGCGCAGTGCCGAGGTCGAGGGCACGAGGGTCAGATCGGCCTTGTCGTGCACGAGGGCCACGACCTTCCACGCGAAGGCGGTCGCCGCCGAGAGCCGATTGCGCCGTGCGTAGGCGGCGACATCGGTCTGGAACACGGCCACCGAGGGAATGCCGAGTCGCCATGCTGCCCCGATGGCGTGAGCGCCGAGCAGAAACGGCGATGCGGCGTGCACGACGTCGGGCGCGAACTCTGCGAGGGTGCGGTGCACGATCGCGGTCGGCAGGCCGACCGGAAACTCGCGGTACGACACTGCGGGCACCGGCACCACCCGGGCTCCGGCGTACTCGGCGGGGGCGCCCGCCGCCGGGGCGATGACGACGGTCTCGTGGCCGCGCGACTGCAGGTGCTCGAGCACGCGCACGACGCTCGTGGTGACGCCGTTGACGGTCGGAAGAAAGCTCTCGCTCACCACGGCTACGCGCATCGGCTCTGCCCCTCTCGAGTCGGCTGCTCGACACGCTAACCGGCGGGGGTTGACCGTGTGTGAACGGTGGTCGACCGATAGGGTGACCCGCATGCACGCGCTGGAGGGGGCCCTGCCCAATTTTCACGCCATCATTCCTGCCGGTGGTGTCGGGTCGAGGCTTTGGCCGCTCTCGCGCGCCGAGGCGCCGAAGTTCTTGCACGACCTGACGGGCAGCGGTCACACTCTGCTCGGCGATACCTGGAACCGCGTGCTGCCGCTCGCCGGCAGCGCGGGCATCATGGTCGTCACGGGGCGCGCCCACCGCGCGGCCGTGCAGGCCCAGTTGCCCGATCTGCTCGACGAGAACATCGTGCTCGAGAGCGAGCCGAAAGACTCGTCGGCGGCGATCGGGCTCGCGGCGGCCATCCTGCATCGTCGTCACCCCGATGTCATCGTCGGGTCGTTCGCGGCCGACCATGTGATCACCGACTCCGAACGGTTTCGGCAGAGCGTGGCAGAAGCGGTCGCGGTAGCGCGCGCCGGCTACATCACCACGATCGGCATCTCGCCGTCTGAACCCTCGGTGGGCTTCGGCTACATCGCCCGCGGTGCAGCGCTCTCGGTCGAGGGCGCCCCGCACGCGCACCTCGTCGACTGCTTCGTCGAGAAGCCCGACCTGCCGACGGCGACGGCCTACGTCGAGTCGGGCGACTACCTGTGGAACGCGGGCATGTTCATCGCGCGCGCCGACACCCTGCTCGCGCAGCTCGGTGAGACCGAGCCGCTGCTGCACGAGGGGCTGCTCGAGATCGCTGCCGCGTGGGACACCGATTCGCGGGCCGATGTGGTCGACGCCGTCTGGCCGTTGCTGCCGAAGATCGCCATCGACTACTCGGTGGCAGAGCCTGCGGCCGCGGCGGGTCGGCTCGCCGTGGTGCGCGGCGACTTCGCGTGGGACGACGTCGGAGACTTCTCGTCGCTCGCCAAGCTGCTGTCGGGCAACCGCCCGGGCGACCTCGCCATTCTCGGCGAGGGTGCGCGCGTGCTCGCCGACTCGTCGAGCGGCGTCGTGGTGAGCCAGAGCAGCAGGCTCATTTCGCTCATCGGGGTCACCGACATCGTCGTCGTCGATACTCCGGATGCTCTGCTCGTGACCACGCGCGAGCACGCTCAGCGGGTGAAGAGCGTCGTCGATGCGATCAAGCTGGCGGGGCGCGACGACTTGCTCTAGCCGAAGATCGGGGCGGCGCGCGGGGCGCAGAGCGCGCATCCATTCTGCTCATTCGCGCACGCCGGTGCACGATTGATGCGCCCTCCCCTCCGTTTCTTCGGGATTACGGCAGAGTCCCGCTTTCGTAACGCTTGTGTCACCCGGGCCTTTCGACACTGCTTCTGGGGGGTCTCGTTCGCTAACGTAAAGCCATTCGCTCCAGCGTTCCCGCTGGGCAGTTTTTTGGAGGACACAGTGATCAACACCACCCGCAAGCGCGGCATGGGCGCATTCGCCCTGCTCGGCGCGAGCGCCCTCGTGCTCGCCGGCTGCGCCGCAGCCCCCGAGGCAGAGGCGCCCGAAGAGACCGAGGCTCTCGACTTCCTTCCCTGCATCGTTTCTGACGCAGGCGGATGGGACGACAAGTCGTTCAACGAGGCCGCGTACGACGGCATCGAAGAGGCGGCAGGCGACCTGGGCGTCGACTTCATCGCGGTCGAGTCGGCCGACGAGAACGCCTACGGCCCGAACGTGCAGAACCTCGTCGACCAGGGCTGCGACCTGATCGTCACCGTCGGCTTCCTCCTCAACGAGGCGACCGCGACGGCGTCGGCGGCGAACCCCGACATCAACTTCGCGATCATCGACGACTTCGTCGAGGGCGACAACGTCAAGCCGATCCTGTTCAACACGGTCGAGGCCGCGTTCCTCGCGGGCTACGCCGCAGCGAGCTACTCAGAGACCGGCGTCGTCGGCACCTTCGGCGGCATCCCGATTCCGCCCGTCACCATCTTCATGGACGGCTTCGTGCAGGGCGTCTCGCACTACAACGAGGTCAAGGGCACGTCAGTGCAGGCTCTCGGGTGGGACCTCGACGGTCAGACCGGTGCCTTCACGGGCGGCTTCGCTCCCGGCACCGAGGCGCTGACCACGGCGCAGGGCCTCATCGACCAGAACGCTGACGTGCTGCTGCCCGTCGGTGGCCCGATCTACTTCAGCGCTGCTGAGGCGATTCGCGACTCGGGCCGCTCGATCGCCCTCATGGGTGTCGACAAGGACGTGTTCGTGTCTGACCCCGACATCGCCGACCTGCTGCTCACCTCGGTGCTGAAGAACATCGCCGTCGCGGTGTACGACGTCGTCACGGCCGCTGCCGGTGGCAACTTCGACAGCAGCACCTACGTCGGAACCCTCGAGAACGGTGGAGTCGGCCTCGCGCCGTTCCACGACTTCGAGTCGTCGGTCGACGCCGAGCTCTCGGGCGAGATCGAGGCGCTCATCGCCGCGATCATCGCGGGCGAGATCGAGGTCACCTCGCCGGCATCGCCGTAAGCATCACCCGTTTCACCCGCCGAGGGAGGTCAGCGTTGCTGGCCTCCCTCGGTCGTTCTCAGACATCGCCCGGCGTGCTCAGATGCGCACCATCTCGCTCAGATGCCGGTGGCGTCTCTGGCCTACAGTGGTGTCACGAGCACACCGCGGTCGTCGTTCTTGACCGCGTGCGCACCCCCTTGGATCTGACTCAGCGCCGTGTCACCCCGTGAGGCGCAGGAAGGCCCGCAGGCATGAAACTCGAGCTTCGCGGCATCACGAAGCGCTTCGGCGCGCTCGTGGCCAATGACCATATCGACCTCGTCGTCGAGCCGGGCGAGATCCACTGCCTGCTCGGTGAGAACGGGGCGGGCAAGTCGACCCTCATGAACGTGCTCTACGGGCTCTACCAGGCAGACGAGGGCGAGATTCTGCTCGACGACGTCGTGCAGAGCTTCTCGGGCCCGGGTGACGCGATGAGCGCCGGAATCGGCATGGTGCACCAGCACTTCATGCTCATTCCGGTGTTCACGGTCGCCGAGAACGTCATGCTCGGTCACGAGCAGACCAAGGCGGGGGGCCGGCTCGACCTCGAGGCAGCTCGAGCGATGGTGCACGAGATCTCGAGTCGCTTCGGCTTCAACATCGACCCAGACGCGAAGATCGAAGACCTGCCCGTCGGCGTGCAGCAGCGCGTCGAGATCATCAAGGCGCTCTCGCGCAACGCCAACGTGCTCGTCTTCGACGAGCCCACTGCCGTGCTCACCCCGCAAGAGACCGACGAGCTCATGGGCATCATGCGGCAGCTGCGCGACGAAGGCACCTCGATCGTGTTCATCACCCACAAGCTGCGCGAGGTGCGCGAGGTGGCCGATCGCATCACCGTCATCCGGCTCGGCAAGGTGGTCGGAGAGGTCGAGCCGACGGCGACGAACGTCGAGATGGCCTCGCTCATGGTCGGCCGCGCCGTCGAGCTCACCGTCGATAAGACCCCGGCTCAACCGGCAGAACCGGCGCTCGTCATCACCGACCTCACGGTGACCGATCATGTCGGGCAGGTGCTCGTCGACTCGGTGAGCTTCACTTTGCACCGCGGAGAGATTCTGGCGATCGCCGGGGTGCAGGGCAACGGCCAGACCGAGCTCACCGAGGCGATCATGGGTCTGCAGGAGCGAGTGCTCGGCTCGATCACTCTCGGTGATGAAGAGCTCGTCGGCAAGAGCCCTCGGCAGGTGCTCGACGCCGGCGTCGGATTCGTGCCTGAAGACCGCACCGAAGACGGCCTCGTGGGTGCCTTCACCATCGCCGAGAACCTCATGCTCGACCGCTCGACGGGCGAGCCCTTCGTCAAGTGGGGCACCCTGCAGCTGCCCGTGCTCGCGCAGTTCGCCACCGATCGCATCGCCGAGTTCGATGTGCGCACGCAGGGCATCACGTCGAAAGCCAGCAGCCTCTCGGGCGGCAACCAGCAGAAGGTCGTGCTCGCGCGCGAGCTGAGCCGCGACCTCAGCCTCTTCGTCGCGGCGCAGCCGACGCGAGGTCTCGACGTGGGCTCGATCGAGTTCGTGCACAAGCGCATCGTCGCCACGCGCGATGCCGGTATTCCCGTCATCGTCGTCTCGACCGAGCTCGACGAAGTGGCGGCGCTCGCCGATCGCGTCGCCGTCATGTATCGGGGTCGCATCGTCGGCATCGTGCCAGGAGACACCCCCCGAGACGTACTCGGTCTCATGATGGCCGGAGAAGCACCGACGGAGGCTGCAGCATGAGCGACACGACCACCCCCGCCGCACCCGTGACGGCGCCCGACGAGGTGCCGCCGCCGCCGCGCGGCAACCAGATCCTGCGCGAGATCTTCGGCGGCAGTGCCGCCATCTCGGTGCTCGCCGTGTTTCTCGCGCTCGTCGTCGGCGGAATCCTCATCATCATGACCGACGACGCGGTCGCCGAAGCAGCCGGCTACTTTTTCTCGCGCCCCGCTGACACCTTCAGCGCGATGTGGGATGCCGTCGCCGGTGCCTACAGCGCCCTCTTCCGTGGCTCGGTGTTCAACTATCTGCGAGCAGACGACCTCGTGGCGGCGTTCCGCCCGATCACCGAGACCCTCGCGAACGCGACGCCGCTCATCGCGGCCGGGCTCGGCGTGGCGCTGGCGTTCCGCGTCGGCATGTTCAACATCGGTGGCCGCGGTCAGATGCTGATCGCCGCCGCGGTCGCCGGCTACATCGGGGCATACATTCCGATGCCGCCCGTGATCCACCTCATCGTCGCGCTCATCTTCGGCCTCATCGGCGGTGCGCTGTGGGGTGGCCTCGTCGGCCTGCTCAAGGCGCGCACGGGTGCGCACGAGGTGATCGTGACGATCATGCTCAACTACATCGCGTTCTATCTGGTCTCGTTCCTGCTGCGCACTCCTGGCGCTCTGCAGGCGCCGGGGCAGAACAACCCCAAGAGCGGGCCGATGCTCGAGACAGCGCAGTTTCCGCCGCTGCTCAACAACCTGCTCGGCGTGCAGTACAACCTCAACATCGGGTTCATCCTCGTCATTCTCGCCACGATCTTCACGTGGTACCTGCTCGACCGCTCGGCGCTCGGCTTCAGGTTCAGGGCCGTCGGTGAGAACCCTCACGCCGCGAAGGTGGCGGGCATCAACGTCAAGGCCGTCTACGTGCAGGTCATGCTCATCGCGGGCGCCCTCGTCGGCCTCGCGGGCGTCTACCAGGTGCTCGGCAACTTCACGGGCGGATTCGCCGCTGGCCTCGACGCCGGCATCGGCTTCGACGCCATCACCGTGGCGCTGCTCGGCCGGTCGAAGCCCTGGGGCGTCTTCTTCGCCGGCATCCTGTTCGGCGCATTGAAGGCGGGCAGCTACACGATGCAGGCGGCCGAGGGCATTCCGGTCGACATCGTGCTCGTCGTGCAGTCGTTCATCGTGCTGTTCATCGCGGCGCCGCCGCTCGTGAGGTCGATCTTCAGATTGCCCACCCCTGATCCGCTCTTCCGGTGGCGAACACCGAAGATCGCGCGAGTTGCGGAGGAGAACAAGTGAGCGCCGTGACGACCACTCGAGACTCAGGCTCAGGGCTCGCGCCCTCGACCATCGTGGTGCGCAGCTGGAAGGCGCCGATCGCGTTCGCGATCTTCGCCGTGCTCGGTGCCGTGCTGTTCATCGGCCTCGCTCGTGGCGGCGACACCACCTACCGGCTGAGCAACGACAGCGATGCCATCGTGCTCGCCCCGATCGTGCTGCCGGCCAACGCGACCGGCATCGCCACCGTGGTGCTCATGGTCGCCATCGCGGTCTACGCCTTCTTGCTCGTGCGGTCGGCGCGCAAGGTGCCGCTGTGGCTGACGACGATCTTCGCGATCTTGTTCCTGCTCGGCTTCTTGACCTGGGCCGCTGCCGGGTCGACCGTGCCGCTCGTGGGCCTGCTGGCTGGCGCCCTGACGGTGAGCACGCCGCTCATCTTCGGCTCACTCGGCGGTGTCATCTCTGAACGCGTCGGCGTCGTGAACATCGCCATCGAGGGCCAGCTGCTGGCCGGAGCCTTCGTGGCCGCGATGGTCGCCACGCTGACCGGTTCGGCCATCGTCGGCCTGCTCGCTGCCATGTTCGCGGGTGCCCTCGTCTCGGTGATCTTGGCCTCGTTCGCGATCAAGTACCTCGTCGACCAGGTGATCGTCGGTGTCGTGCTCAATGTGCTCGTCATCGGGCTCACGAGCTTCTTCTACTCGACCGTGATGGTCGCCGACCCCGAGCTCTTCAACAAGCCAGACCGTTTTCAGCGCATCTCGATTCCGCTGCTGAGCGATATCCCGATTCTCGGGCCGATCCTGTTCAACCAGACGATCATCGTCTACATCATGTTCGCCCTCGTGCCGACGGTCTGGTTCGCACTGTTCAAGACCCGCTGGGGCCTGCGCCTGCGCTCTGTCGGTGAGCACCCGAAGGCCGCAGACACCGTCGGCATCAATGTGCGCGCGACCCGGTTCTGGAACGTGCTGCTCGCCGGTGCCATCGTCGGCGGTGGCGGCGCGTTCTTCACCCTCGCGGCGATCGGCTCGTTCACGAAAGAGATGACGAACGGCGCGGGCTTCATCGCTCTCGCCGCCGTGATCTTCGGTCAGTGGAACCCCATCAAGGCCACTCTGGCTGCTCTGCTGTTCGGCTTCGCGACCAACCTGCAGTCGACGCTGTCGATCGTGGGCTCACCGGTGCCGAGCGAGTTCATGCTCATGCTGCCCTACCTCGTGACGATCTTCGCGGTCGCCGGCCTCGTGGGCATGTCGCGAGCGCCAGCCGCGTCGGGCAAACCGTACATCAAGGCGTAGTGAGGCAGTCATGACCGATATCGATTGGGATGCCCTGCGCGAGGTCGCGATCGACGCGAGCGCCAAGGCCTACGTGCCGTACTCGAGGTTTCCGGTCGGGGTGGCGGCGATCGTCGATGACGGGCGGGTGATCTCGGGCTGCAACGTCGAGAACGCCTCTTACGGCTTGACGCTGTGCGCGGAGTGCGCGCTCGTGTCGACCCTGCACATGACGGGCGGCGGCAAACTCGTGGCCTTCACGTGCGTCGACGGCGACGGCGCAGCTCTCATGCCGTGCGGCCGCTGCCGCCAGCTGCTCTACGAGCACTCGGCCGAGGGCATGCTGCTGCAGACGGTGTCGGGCATCAAGACCATCGATGAGGTGCTGCCCGACGCGTTCGGCCCCCGCACCCTCGAGACTTTCCGCGAAACCCACGACTAGCAGGAGCGCCCCATGGCCATCGAGCCGTTCGATGTCGTCGATCTCATCCGCACCAAGCGCGACAAGGGTGTGCTGAGCACTGCGCAGGTCGACTGGATGGTCGACGCCTACACGCGCGGCTACATCGCCGACGAGCAGATGTCGGCCATGACGATGGCGATCTTCTTGAACGGCATGAGCCGCGACGAGATTCGCGACCTCACGCTCGCCATGGTCGCCTCGGGCACGCGCCTCGACTTCTCGGGCCTGTCGAAGAAGACCACCGACAAGCACTCGACCGGCGGGGTGGGCGACAAGATCACGCTGCCGCTCGCGCCGCTCGTGGCCTCGTTCGGCGTCGCGGTGCCGCAGCTCAGCGGCCGCGGGCTGGGTCACACGGGGGGAACGCTCGACAAGCTCGAGAGCATCCCGGGCTGGCGTGCGAACGTCACCGTCGACGACATGATGGCGCAGCTCGACGCTGTCGGCGCCGTCGTGTGCGCGGCAGGCTCGGGCCTCGCGCCGGCCGACGGCAAGCTCTACGCCCTGCGCGACATCACGGGCACGGTCGAGTGCATTCCGCTCATCGCGTCGTCGATCATGTCGAAGAAGATCGCCGAGGGCACCGCAGCGCTCGTGCTCGACGTGAAGTTCGGCTCCGGCGCGTTTCTGAAAGACATCACCCAGTCGCGCGAGCTCGCCCAGGTGATGGTGCAGCTCGGCCATGACGCTGGCGTCGCGACGCGGGCCGTGCTCACCAACATGAACGTGCCGCTCGGCCTCGCGATCGGCAACGCCAACGAGGTGCGCGAATCGGTCGAGGTGCTCGCGGGCGGCGGCCCCGCCGATGTCGTCGAGCTCACGGTCGTGCTCGCCCGCCACATGCTCGAGCTCGCGGGCGTCACCGACGCCGATGTCGAGGGCGCGTTGCAGAACGGCCAGGCGATGGATGCCTGGCGCGGCATGATCCGCGCTCAGGGCGGAGACCCGGATGCTGCGCTGCCGGTCGCGCGTGAGACCCACGTCGTGACGGCCGACCGTGACGGCGTGCTCGTGTCGCAAGAGGCCCTGCCTTTCGGCATCGCGGCCTGGCGCCTCGGAGCGGGCCGCGCCCGCAAAGAAGACCCGGTCGAGCACGCCGCGGGCATCGACCTGCACGTCAAGCCGGGTGACACCGTGACGGCCGGGCAGCCGCTCTTCACGATGCTCACGAACGACGAGGCGCGCTTCGCTCGCGCTCTCGAGTCGCTCGAGGGCGCCTACGCCATCGGCGACGCGGGCGACGAGGTGCACACGGGTGGCCCGCTCATCGCCGAGGTCATCGACGCGTAGCTAGACCTGCACGTCGCCGATTCTGACGAGGGCGTCGACGACGAGGCCCCAGAAGCGGTCGTTGTCGATGTCGAGGGCGACCTGCGTCGTGCACCCCTCGGGGGCTTCAGCGCGCAGGTCGGCGACGGTCATGCCGAGCGTGAGCCCTCCGGTCAGCTCGACGTCGAGGGGCGCGCGCACGACGCGCAGCAGCGAGGGGTCGATGACGAATGCGACCGCGCAGGGGTCGTGCACGGGCGGGTGGTCGAAGCCCTGCGCGTCTTTGTAGCTGTGTGCGAAGAACTCGAGCAGTTCGCCGACGAAGCGCGCGGGCGCCGTGCCGACCGCGGCGATGCGCGCCGCCACCTCGTCGGTCGCGAGCGCCTGGTGCGTGGCGTCGAGCCCGATCATGGTGAGCGGCCACGACTCGTTGAACACGATGTGCGCGGCCTCGGGGTCGATGATGATGTTGAACTCGGCGACGGCGCTCCAGTTGCCCACGTGCACGCCGCCGCCCATGAGCACGACTTGCTTGACGCGCTCGGCGATGCGCGGCTCCTTGCGCACGGCGAGGGCGATGTTCGTGAGGGCTCCGGTGGGCACGAGCGTCACGGTGCCGGGTTCGTGGGCCATGACGGTGTCGATGATGAGGTCGACGGCGTGGCGAGGGTCGAGCTCGACGACGGGCTCGGGCAGCACGGGCCCGTCGAGCCCCGATTCGCCGTGGATGTCGGGTGCCGTCTCGACGGTGCGCACGAGCGGGCGGTGGGCTCCGCGGGCGATCGGAACAGCATCCATGCCGATGACGCGCGCCACCGCGAGCGCGTTGCGCGTGACCTTCTCGATCGTCTGGTTGCCCATGACGGTCGTCACGGCGAGCAGGTCGATGTGGGGCGAACCGTGGGCGAGCAGCATCGCCACGGCGTCGTCGTGGCCGGGGTCGCAATCGAGGATGATCTTCTCGGGCATGCTTCGAGCCTAGGATGCCCGCCGCTCGCCGCGCGCAGAAACGGGCCGCGCACTCGCGCGCTGTCTGGCCGCGTCGACATCTCAATCTCGGGTCACAGTGCGGTAACGAACCGGTAGGTTTGAGGGTATGACGATGGCGACACCGAACCTTCTCGCGGGCACCGACCTGGCGCTCGAACAACTGCCCAAGGTGTCGTTGCACGACCACCTCGACGGCGGTCTTCGACCGCAGACGATCATCGAGCTCGCCGCCGAGATCGGGCTCGAGCTGCCGGCCACCGAGTCGCAGGCGCTCGCCGACTGGTTTCTCGCCCAGTGCACGGCGGGCTCGCTCGTCGAATACCTGAAGACCTTCGACATCACCGTGGCGGTCATGCAGTCGCGCGAGAACCTCGAGCGCGTCGCCCGTGAGTTCGTGCTCGACCTCGCCGCCGACGGCGTCGTCTGGGGCGAGGTGCGCTGGGCGCCCGAGCAGCACCTGCAGGGCGGCCTGAGCCTCGACGAGGCAGTCGAGGCTGTGCAGTCGGGTCTGGATGCCGGGGTCGAGCAGGCGCGCGACGCGGGCCACAGCATCCGGGTGGGCCAGCTCGTGACGGCCATGCGCCACGCCGATCGGGGCCTCGAGATCGCCGAGCTCGCCCTGCGTCACCGCGACGCAGGCGTCGTCGGGTTCGACATCGCCGGGGCCGAGGCGGGGTTTCCGCCCAGCCGCATGAAGGATGCGTTCGACCTGCTCGCCGCCGAATGGTTCCCGGCGACGATCCACGCTGGCGAGGCCGACGGGCTCGACTCGATTCGCGGAGCCCTGCTCGACGGGCACGCCCTGCGCCTCGGGCACGGGGTGCGACTCGCCGAAGACATCCACCTGCGTCACGAGGGCGACACGACGATCGCGGGCCTCGGTCGGCTCGCCGAGTGGGTGAAAGACCGCCAGATCGCCCTCGAGACCAGCCCGAGCTCGAACCTGCAGACGGGCGCGATCGCCGAGTGGGGCACCGAGCTCGTCGATCACCCCCTCGACCTGTTCTACCAACTGGGGTTCTGCGTCACCGTCAACACCGACAACCGGCTCATGAGCGCCACGACCCTCAGCCGTGAGCTCTCGCTCGTGAGCGAAGCGTTCGGCTACGACCTCGACGACCTGCTCGCGCTGCAGCTCAACGCGGCGCAGGCGGCGTTCTTGCCCGTCGAAGACCGCGAGGCCCTCATCGAGACCATCATCGACGGCTTCGAGGCTGCCCAGTGAGCCTTCCTGCCCTCGCCGACCGCGCCATCGTGCTGCACGCGCGCGCCCACGACTGGCGCGACGCCGTGCGTCTCGCCGGCGATGCCCTCGTCGACAGCGGGTGCACGACGGCCGAATACACCGAGGCCATGATTCGCATGGTCGATGACCACGGGCCGTACATCGTCATCGCGCCCGGCCTGGCGCTCGCGCACGCGCGCCCCGGCCCCGAGGTGCGGTGCGACGGCCTCGCGGTGGTCACGCTCGCCGAGCCGGTCGAGTTCGGGCACGCGCACAACGACCCGGTTCGCGTGGTCATCGGCCTCGCGGGCGTCGCGGCAGATGCTCACCTCGAGGCGGTCGCCGAGCTCGCGAACGCCTTCAACGATTCGGCGGCGATTCCGGCGCTCGCGGCGGCGACGAGCCGCGACGAGGTGCGCGCGATTCTCGGTGCGGGAGCGGCCGCGTGAAGATCGTCACCATCTGCGGCGCTGGCATCGGCTCGAGCGGAATCCTCAAGGTCAACGCCGAGCGCGTGCTGCAGCGTCTCGGGCTCACGGCCACTGTGGTCGCCGCCGACCTCGACTCGGTCGCCCGGGTGGCCGCCGACGCGCAGGTCATTCTGACGAGCGCAGAGTTCGTCGAGGCGATCGGCCCGACGCGCGCCGACGTCGTCGTCATCGAGAACTACTTCGACACCGACGAGCTCAGCACGAAGCTCGAGCGCGCCATCGGCTGAATCGCCGGGTGCAGGATGCTGCGCTCACGGTCGGGCGCGGCGTCAGTGCTGCCCGGCCGGCCCGTTCGCGGGGTCGTGCCCGCCAGCGCCCCGGCCCATTAGCAGGCCCACCCCGACGCCGAGCGTCGCGAGCGGTGCGATGAACGGAGCGAACGAGTAGAGCCCGAGCGCCACGAGCAGCCCGACGGCCGCTGCCACGGCGAGCCGGCGCCACGGGCTCGCCGCGTTCTGCGCGAGCGGCAGCATGGCCCAGGCCGCGAAGCCCGCGGCGACTCCCGTGGTGGCGAGCAGCAGGTACGGCAGCAGCACGCCGAGATCGGCGAGCACTGAGATCGGCGCGGCGACGATGTCGGGTACGAGTGCGAGGGGGCGGATGAGCAGCACCGCATAGGCCGCCGCGAGCGACCACGCCGGAACTGCCCGCGCCGCGATGAGTGCGTGCACCGCGCGCAGCAGCGGAAGAAAGCCGAGGAAGGCGAGCACGTTGCCCCCGAGGTACCACTGCACGAGCAAGACCTGATCGCTGTCGTCGGTGAACATCGAGGGGATCAGCACCGCGCCAACCAGCATCATGACGAGCGCGAGCAGAGCCCAGGCGGCTCCGGCGCGACGCGTGGGCGGGTTGGCGAGCCGGTTGAGCAGGCCGCCCGATCGAGCGTCAGAGTCGGTCATGCGCGAGCCTTTCGACGAAGGGCGAACAGGGTGGTGGCGACGGCGATGAAGGCGAGCGGCAGCGCCCCGGTCGGCACGATCATGAGCAACCAGGCGAGCGCCGCAGTCGTGCCGAGCATGACGCGGCCGAGCGGGGTCACGGGGGTCGTGGCGGTGCCCGGCGTCGGGGTCGTGGCGGCTGAGGGGGCGCGGCGCGCGAGCAGCGCGACTGCGAGACCGACAGCGAGCGACTGCACGCCGACCGCGGCGAGATACACCTCGGGCACGTCGACCGTGAGCATCGCGATCGAGGCCGCGGCGAGCATCCCGCTCGCGACCGTCAGCCCATAGCGCTCGCTCGAGGCGACCCGCAGCAGCACGGCGATCTGCCACAGCAGCGGCAGCATGCCGAGGGCCGCCACCGCGAAGCCGGGGGCGACGGCGCCGAGCACGACGACGAGCCCCAAGCTGCCGAGGGTCGAGCCCACCGTCCAGGCCAGTGAGACCACGACGATCGCGACGACGCCGAGCCAGATCGACGCTCGGCGCTGGTCGCTCGACCACGGCAGGTGCGGGCGCGGAGCGCGCGGAGTCGGTGGACGACCGGGCAGCCCCGAGACGCCGATGCCACGTCCCGAGTCGCCTTCCGCGGCGATGCGCTCAGCCTCGAGCGCGTGGCGGAAGGCGAGATCGCGTTCGACCCTCAGCCCGTGCACGCGGTCGAGCGTGGCGAGCAGGGCGGCGCCGGCCATGACGATGGCGGGCGAGACCCCCGCGACCATGAGCGGAAGCGCGAGGCCCGCCCCACCGATGCCGGCCCAGATGTGGGCGGCCATGACGTCGACGTACGGCCTGATGAGCACAGCGGTGGATGCTCCCGCCGCAGCCGTCGCGAGCGCCGCCGTTGTGCCGACGGGCACGTCGACGAGCCCGATCGGCCGGTCGGGCCCGGCGGCGACGAGAGCGAGCACGGCCACGGCCGAGAGCGCCCCTGCTACGGCGATGATGCTCGCCGACACCGCGGCGACGCGAGAGAGCGGGTCGGGCTCGCGGCGCATCCAGAGCACGGCGAGGCCCACCGCACCGAGCACGACGGCGAGCGTCGTGGGCAGCGTCTGCAGGGCACTGAGGCGCTGCAGCTCGGCGAGCAGCACCGGATCAGGAGTGCTCGTCGAGACTCCGCCGGGCCCCGCCCAGGGGTCGGGCAGCGCGAAGGCCCCGAACTGGCCGGCCAGTCGGCCGGTGGCCCAGCTGAGCACGGCCGCGAACCACAGCAGCGCGACGGGGGTCGGCAGCAGCGGGCGAGCGGGGTTGCTCGTCGGCGGCTGGGCGGTCACCCTTCCACCCTATGTGGGTTTCGCAACCCGACGGCCGGGACGGCCGTCGGCGCTGGCGTCGCGGCGACGGCCAGACATGGCCGTCGCGTTGAGCTCCAGCGCGCAGGCTCAGACGATGAGGGCGCGCATGCCCGACTCGAGGGCGGCGACGCGAGCCGCCGCTACCGCCCGGCGCTCGTCGACCGAGCCTTCGTCGCTCGAGGCGTCGATATAGACCTTGACCTTCGGCTCGGTGCCGCTCGGCCGCACGATGACGCGGCTGCCGTCGAGCATCCAGAACCGCAGAATGTCACCGGGCGGGAAGACGCCGAAGCCGCCGATGAAGTCGTCGACCTGGCTGACGCGAACGCCCCCGATCTCGGCCGGAGGAGCATCGCGCAGCGCGGCCATGATCGCCCCGATGCGCGAGAGGTCGGTGACCCGCAGCGACACCTGGGCGCTCGCGAAGGCGCCGAAGCGCTCGTCGAAGTCGCGCTGGTGGTCGTCGAGCGTGCGGCCGGCGGCGGTGAGCTCGCCGACGAGGGCCAAGAAGTCGACCGAGGCCGAGATGCCGTCTTTGTCGCGCACGGTACCGGGGTTCACGAGATAGCCGAGTGCCTCTTCGAAGCCGTAGGCGAGGCCGCCGACGCGCGAGATCCACTTGAAGCCCGTGAGGGTGTCGCTGTAGCTGAGGCCGTAGGCGGCGGCGACCGCCGACAGTGCAGGCGACGAGACGAGCGAGGCCGCGAGCTTCGCGTGCGTCTCAGACCGGTGCAGCCGCTCGGCGGCGCGCCAGCCGAGCAGGCCGCCCACCTCGTTGCCGCTCAGCCGACGCCAGCCCGAAGGCTCGCCGGCGTCGGGCACCGCCACCGCGAGCCGGTCGGCGTCTGGGTCGTGCGCGATGATGAGCGCGGCGCCCGCACGGTTCGCGGTCTCGAACGCGAGATCCATGGCACCTGGCTCTTCGGGGTTCGGAAACGCCACGGTCGGAAACGCTCCGTCGGGCTCCACCTGCTCGGCGACGACGGTCGGCTCGCCGAGGCCCGCAGCGGCGAACACGCGCTTCGAGACCTCCCAGCCCACGCCGTGCAGCGCCGTGTAGACGAAGGGCACGGCCTCGCGCGCCGTGCCGTCGTCGGGCACGAGGGCCGCCGTCGCCTCGACGTAGGCATCGACGATGCTCTCGTCGGCGACGTCGAACGAGCTCGCGCGCGGCAGCTCGCCGACGACGGCGGTGTCGGCCACGGCCAGAATCGCCGCGTGGATCTGCTCGTCGGCGGGCGCCACGATCTGCGAGCCGCCGTCGCGGCCGCCCAGGTAGACCTTGTAGCCGTTGTCGCGGGGCGGGTTGTGGCTCGCGGTGACCATGATGCCCGCGCTCATTCCGAGGTGCCGTACGGCGAAGGCGAGCACGGGGGTCGGCAGTGGGCGCGGCAGCAGCACGACGCGCACGCCTGCCCCGGCCATGAGCTCGGCCGAGTCGCGCGCGAAGACGTCGCTGTTGACGCGGCCGTCGTAGCCGATGACGACCGAGGCGTTCTCGTCGCGGTCGAGCAGCCAGCGGGCGAAACCGGCGGCGGCCTGCGAGACGAGCACCCGGTTCATGCGGTTCGACCCGGCGCCGAGCTCGCCCCGCAACCCTGCGGTGCCGAAGGTGAGGCGGGTGTCGAAGCGGTCGCGGAGGGCATCCATCGCCGCGGCGTCGCCCGCCTCAGCGGCCGGAATCAGCGCCGCCAGCTCGGCGCGCGTCACCTCGTCTGGGTCTTGCTCGAACCAGGCCTTGGCGCGATCGAGAGTGGTCATCGGTGCCTCCTAGAGCGTCGCGACAATGCGGGCGAGCAGTGCGCTGATCACCGGCTCGGCGTCTTTGCCGGCCTGGATGACCTCCGCATGACTGAGCGGTTCGGGCGAGATTCCCGCCGCGAGATTGGTGATGAGCGACAGCCCCAGAATCTCCATGCCGGACTGGCGGGCCGCGATGGCTTCGAGCGCCGTCGACATGCCGACGATGTGGCCGCCCATGGCTTTCGCCATCTGCACTTCGGCCGGAGTCTCGTAGTGCGGGCCCCGGTTCTGCACGTAGACGCCCTCGTCGAGGCTCGGGTCGACCTCGCGCGCGAGGCCGCGCAGGCGCGCAGAGTAGAGGTCGGTGAGGTCGATGAAGGTGGCGCCTTCGAGGGGCGAGTCTGCCGTCAAGTTGATGTGGTCGCTGATGAGCACGGGCGTGCCGGGCGACCAGCTGGGCTTGATGCCGCCGGCGCCGTTGGTGAGAATCATGACGCGCGCGCCGGCCGCCGCGGCCGTGCGCACCGAGTGCACCACCCGCCGCACTCCGTGGTTCTCGTAGTAGTGGGTGCGCGCGCCGATGACGAGCGCGCGCTTGCCGCTCGGCAGCAGCACCGAGCGCAGCGTGCCGACGTGCCCTTCGAGCGCCGGCTTGCTGAAGCCGACGATGTCGGGGGCGGCGATCGTGTGCGTGGTCTCGCCAATGAGGTCGGCGGCCTTGGCCCAGCCCGAGCCGAGCGTCAGCGCGATGTCGTGGCGCTCGACCCCGGTGGCGTCGGCGAGCTGCTCGGCGGCCTGGCGGGCGATGGCGAAGGGGTCGGCGTGCTCGTCGTCGAGCGGATTCACGGCGGTGTGCGACATGACTGCCAGCCTAGTGAGGCGGGCGCGTTCGCCGTTCAGGAAGCGAGCGCGCACTCGCGCGAATGCGGGAGGATAGTCGCATGCCAGAGACTTTCGACCGCAGACACCGCATCGCCGTGCTCGGCGGCGGGCCCGGAGGCTACGAGGCCGCGCTCGCCGGCGCCCAGCTCGGCGCCGACGTCACCCTCATCGAGCGCGTCGGGGTCGGCGGGTCTGCCGTGCTCACCGACGTCGTGCCGTCGAAGACCCTCATCGCGACAGCCGAGGCGGCGGGCGCCATTCGTGACGCCGGCGACCTGGGCGTGCAGTTCTTCGCGCGCGGTGAGAGCGGGCGAGCGGTCAAGCCCGAGGTGGCCGTCAACCTGGCGCAGGTCAACAAGCGCGTGCTGCGGCTCGCGCAAGAGCAGAGCGACGACATGCGCGAGCAGCTGCTGCAGGCCGGCGTGCGCATCATCGTCGGGCACGGGCGGCTCGATGGCCCGAACCGACTGGTGGTCTCGACCGGGAACGGCAAGAAGCGCACCGACTTCGACCAGTGCGACGCCGACACCGTGATCGTGGCGGTCGGCGCCTCGCCGCGCGAGCTGCCGAGCGCGAAGCCCGACGGTTCGCGCATTCTCACCTGGACGCAGCTCTACGCGCTCGACACGGTTCCCGAGCACCTCATCGTGGTCGGCTCGGGTGTGACGGGCGCCGAGTTCGCCTCGGCCTACCGCGCACTCGGCGCCGAGGTGACGCTCATCTCGAGCCGCGACCAGGTGCTGCCAGGCGAAGACGCCGACGCGGCGCACCTCATCGAAGAGGTCTTCTTGCGCAACGGTATGACGCTCATGGCCAAGAGTCGCGCCGACTCAGTGGTGAACACCGGCGAGGGCGTGCAGGTGACCCTGAGCGACGGCACCGTCATCGAGGGGTCGCACTGCCTCATGGCGGTCGGCTCGATTCCGAACACCGCCGACATCGGGCTCGACGAGGCCGGCGTGCAGTTGACCGGTTCTGGCCACATCGCCGTCAACCGGGTGGCGCGCACCTCGATGCCGAGCGTCTACGCGGTGGGCGACTGCAGCGACTCGCTGCCGCTCGCCTCGGTGGCGTCGATGCAGGGGCGCACGGCGGTGTTCCACGCGATGGGCGACGCCGTCACGCCGATTCAGCTGCGCAACGTGACGTCGAACATCTTCACGGCCCCTGAGATCGCCACGGTGGGCTTCTCGCAGAAGCAGGTCGAAGAGGGCGAGACCCGCGGCAGCGTCTACAAGCTCATGCTCGAGACCAACGCGCGCGCCAAGATGCAGGGCGTCACCGACGGCTTCATCAAGCTCATGGTCGCGCGCACTTCGGGCACGGTCATCGGCGGAGTCGTCGTGGCGCCGCGCGCCTCAGAACTCATCCTGCCGATCGCGCTCGCCATCGAGCACCGTCTCACGGTCGACCAGCTGGCGCGCGCCTACAGCGTCTACCCCTCGCTCTCGGGGGGCATCACCGACGCCGCACGGGCGATGCACGTCAGCCGCGACTGAGCGGCGCAGCTCAGTCGGTGATGCTGAGCAGCACGTGCCCCGAGGCGACGGTCTCGCCGACCGAGGCGTTGATGCCGGTGACGGTGCCGTCTTTGTGGGCGGTCATCGGCTGCTCCATCTTCATGGCTTCGAGCACGACGACGAGGTCGCCCGCCACCACCGTGTCGCCCTCGGCGACGGCGAGCTTGATGACGGTCGCCTGCATGGGGCTCTTCACCGCGTCGCCCGAGGCCGCGGCCGAGACCGCCGAGCCCGTGCGTCGCTTGGGCGGTGCCGCGAGCGCTGTCTGAGTTCGGGATGCTGAGCTCGGCATGAGCGTCTCGGGCAGTGACACTTCGAGCCGCTTGCCGCCGACTTCGACGATCACGGTGTGGCGCGGGGTGGGCGCAGCGGTCGGCTCGGCGAGCGAGCCGCTCCACGGCTCGAGCTGATTGTCGAACTCGGTCTCGATCCAGCGCGTGAAGATGGTGAACGGCGCACCGTCGGCGGGCGCGAACGCCGGGTCGTCGACGATCGCGCGGTGAAAGGGCAGCACGGTCGGCAGGCCGGCGACTTCGAACTCGGCGAGCGCGCGGCGTGAGCGTTCGAGCGCATCCTCGCGCGTCTTGCCGGTGACGATGAGCTTGGCGAGCAGCGAGTCGAAGGCGCCCGAGATGACGTCGCCCGTGGTGACGCCCGAGTCGACGCGCACGCCGGGCCCTCCCGGAAAGCGCAGTGCGTGCACGGGCCCCGGCATCGGCATGAAGTTGAGCCCGGGATCTTCGCCGTTGATGCGGAACTCGATCGAGTGCCCGTGCGCCACGGGGTCGTCGTAGCCGATCGCTTCGCCCTCTGCGAGCCTGAACTGCTCGCGCACGAGGTCGATGCCCGTGACCTCTTCAGAGACGGGGTGCTCGACCTGCAGGCGGGTGTTGACTTCGAGAAACGAGACGGTGCCGTCTGCACCGATGAGAAACTCGCAGGTGCCGGCGCCGAGGTAGCCGACCTCGCGCAGAATCGCCTTCGACGACGAGTAGAGCAGGTCGGTCTGCTCGGCGGTGAGGAACGGTGCTGGGGCCTCTTCGACGAGCTTCTGGTGCCGGCGCTGCAGCGAGCAGTCGCGCGTCGAGATGACCACGACATTGCCGTGCGCGTCGGCGAGGCACTGGGTCTCGACGTGGCGCGGCTTGTCGAGATACTTCTCGACGAAGCACTCGCCGCGACCGAAAGCGGCGATCGCCTCGCGCGTCGCCGACTCGAACAGCTCGGGCACCTCGTCGCGCGTGCGGGCGACCTTGAGGCCGCGCCCGCCGCCGCCGAAGGCGGCCTTGATCGCCACGGGCAGCCCGTGCTCGTCGACGAACGCGAGCACCTCGTCGGCGCCGCTCACGGGGTTGAGCGTGCCGGGCGCGAGCGGCGCCCCCACCTTCTCGGCGATGTGCCGGGCGCTCACCTTGTCGCCGAGCTTCTCGATCGCCTCGGGCGAGGGGCCGATCCAGATGAGCCCTGCATCGATGACGGCGCGAGCGAAGTCGGCGTTCTCGGCGAGAAAGCCGTAGCCGGGGTGCACTGCGTCGGCTCCTGAGCGGCGGGCGATGCTGAGCAGCTTGTCGATGACGAGGTAGGTCTCGGCGCTCGTCGTGCCGTGCAGTGCATACGCCTCGTCGGCGAGGCGCACGTGGCGGGCATCCCGATCTTGGTCGGCGTAGACGGCGACGGTGGCGAACTTCGAGTCGCGGGCGGCGCGGATCACGCGCACGGCGATCTCACCTCGGTTGGCGATGAGTACCTTGCTGATGCGGGCCATGGTTACCCAGCCTAGGGGCGCGCTCGACCGCGACGTTTGGCGGTGCCCCACAAAAGGCGGGCGAAAGCCTTAGCGGTTCCAGAGATCGGTCCAGCGCCCGCCGAGCTCATGCACGAGTTTGCGCAGCAGCGGCACCGAGAGGCCGACGACCGTGTGCGGGTCGCCCTCGATGCGGTCGATGAACCCTGCGCCCTTCGAGTCGATCGTGAAGGCTCCCGCCACGCGCAGGGGCTCGCCGGTGGCGATGTACGCGTCGATCTCGGCGGTCTCGATGTCGTCGGCGAAGTGCACGGTGGCGCGGGATGCCCGCCCGATGGCTCCGTTGACGCGACCACCCCGGTGATCGATGAGCCAGTGGCCCGAGTGCAGCACACCGCTGCGCCCGCGTTGGGCCAGCCAGCGGGCGCGAGCCACGGCGGGTTCGTGGGGCTTGCCGTAGACGACGCCGTCGAGCTCGAAGGCCGAGTCGCCGCCGAGAATCAAGCCGTCGAGCTCGTCGGCCGAGAGGCCAGCCTCGCTGAGCACCGCCGCGTCGAGCACGGCTTCGGCTTTGAGCCGCGCGAGCAGCTGCACCATGTCGGGGGCGGGCAGCACGCCGCCCGGCACGTCGGCGGCGGCCGCCTCGACGGCGGCCTCTTCGTCGACACCGGGTGCGATGGCGATCGGCTCGATGCCGACCGCCCGCAGGGTCGCGAGGCGGGCGGGCGAGGTCGAGGCGAGGTACAGGTGCACGCCTCGATGCTACGTGTGGTGTTCGCAACTCAGGCTCAGCGGCCCGATGTGCCCGGTTGCTCGGGCACGACCGGCCCGCCAGCCTGAGTTGCGAATGGAGCGGGCACCTAGGGTTGAGACATGGGTGAGCACATCGGCACTGAGATCGAGTTGACCGTCGACAAGATCGCGCACGGCGGCATCGCCGTGGGTCGACTCGACGGCCGAGTGGTCTTCGTGAGCGACGCGATTCCGGGCGAGACGGTGCGCGCCCGCGTGAGCGACGATCGCAAGAAGAGCTTCTGGCGCGCCGACGCCATCGAGGTGCTCTCGCCGAGCGAGCACCGCCGCGACCACATCTGGGGCGCGGCGGCGATCGACCGCGACCCTCGTGGCCGGGCCGGTGGTGCCGAGTTCGGCCACATCGCGCTCGAACACCAGCGCGAGCTCAAGCGGCAGGTGCTCGCCGAGGCGCTGCAGCGCATGGCGGGTCTCGAGTCTGATGTCGTCGTCGAGGCGCTGCCGGGCGACGACGCCGTGAACGGCCTCGGCTGGCGCACGCGCATTCGCCTGCACGTCGACGATCAGGGCCGCCTGGGCCCGATGGCGTCGCGCTCGCATTCGGTGATTCCGGTGACGGATGCTCCCCTCGCGACCCCCGCCGTGCAGGCCGCGGCTCCGTTCGCCGAGCGGTTTCTCGGCTATGACACCGTCGACGTGCTCGCGCCGAGCGGGGGCGACGCTCGGCTGGTGCTCGGCGATCAGAAGCCCACGGTGATCACCGAGCGCGTCGGCGAGCGAGTGTTCAGGCTCGACGACACCGGCTTCTGGCAGGTGCACCGTTCGGCGGCGGTTGCCCTGACCGATGCTGTGCAACAGGCCATCGATGAGTCGCTGTTCGACCCGCGCGCCGACAACCTCGACCTCTACGGCGGTGTCGGTCTGCTGGCCGCCGCGGTCGCCGACCGTTTCGGCGCCAGCACGCGCATCACGAGCGTCGAGTCTGACGAGCGCGCCACCGATCACGCGAGCGAGAATCTCGCCGAGTGGCTGGGGGCCTCGGCAGAGAGCGGTCGCGTCGACCGCTGGCTGCGGTCGCTCGCCTCGTCGGCGTCAGCGGGTGATCGGGGGCGGCTGCGGTCGGCGACCGTCGTGCTCGACCCCCCGCGGTCAGGAGCGGGCACCGAGGTGATGGGCCTGCTGACGTCGCTCGAACCCGCGCAACTGGTCTATGTCGCCTGCGATCCGGTGGCGCTGGCACGCGATGTCGCCCTCGCGGCGCAGGCCGGCTATTCGCTGTCGCGCATCCGGGCATTCGATCTCTTCCCGCACACCCACCACGTCGAGGCGGTCGCGACGCTCGTTCGGGCCTGAGCGGGCCCTCGGCTGCGAAGAAATTGCCGCGCGCCGCATCCCGCCGAGAAGGTCGCTGCGCCACTAACATAGGGGGCACGGGTGCGGCCGAACCCCCTCGGCATCGGCACCACGATCGGCAAAGGGTACGGTTCAGCTCTCGTGGTGGCTTCCAGCAGCAAGCAGGTGCGCGTCGCGGTCGTCGACGACCACGAGTCGGTTCGACTCGGTCTCGAGGCCGCGTTCACCCACGCTGGTTTCGACGTGCTGCTGACGGCGGCGAGCGTGCCAGAGTTCGTCGAGCTGCTCGATGGGCGTGAAGCCGACGTCGTGGTGCTCGATCTGTCGCTCGGCGACGGGTCGAGCGTGACCGAGAACGTCAAGGCGGTGCAGGCCACCGGCTCGGCGGTGCTCGTGCACTCGATCGCCGATCGCGTGGCGAGCGTGCGCGAGGCTCTCGCGGCCGGGGCCGCCGGCGTGATTCCGAAGTCGTCGGCGACGAGCACGGTCATCGCGGCTGCCGAGACGGTCGCGCGCGGCGAAGTGCTCAACAACCTCGAGTGGGCGAGCGCGATCGACGCCGACCGCGACTTCGCGAAAGCGCAGCTGGGGCGGCGCGAGCGCGAGATTCTGCACCTCTATGCGAGCGGGCTGCCGTTGAAGCTCGCCGCGCAGCAGCTCGGCATCGGCTATTCGACGGCGCGAGAGTATCTCGATCGCATCCGCGCGAAGTATGTCGAGGTCGGTCGCCCCGCGCCGACGAAGGTCGACCTGCTGCGCCGCGCCGTCGAAGACGGCATCCTTCCCGGCCTCGACGCTGACGGTGATGAGTCGGCCTAGCCCGGTCGCCACTGCGGTGAGCGCGACCAAGGCCCCTCGCAGCCCGATCAGTCGCAAGAGGGTCGACACGGTCATCTCGCGCTCGGTCGCCTGGTTCGGCATCGTCTTCGGCCTGCAGGCTGTTCCGCTGCTGCTCGGGCAGTATGAGCTCGGCCAGCCGCTGTGGTCGGCGATCACGGTCGGTGCGGTGTTCGGCTCGCTCGTCGTCGCCCTGTTCTGCTCGAGCATCAAGCGGTGGGTTCGGGGTTCGCACCTGCTCGTGTCGTTCGTCTACGTCGCCGCGCTCCTGACCTGGCCGTTCTTTCTCGCCGACCCTGCCGTCACGCAGGTCGGCAACCACTGGCTCTATCAGTTGACGACGGTCGCCACGGCGACGGCGGCCATCGGGTTCACGGTGCGGCGTGCGCTCATCTACCTCATCGTGGTGCCGCTCATCTACGGGGTGATCCGTGTGACGCCCGCGGGGGGCGGCGCCCCCTGGGAGCTCGGGCTGTTCGACGCCGTCTACGCGATCATTCTCGGTGGCGCCGTGCTGGTGATCGTCACGATGACGCGTGTCGCCGCGAGCTCGGTCGATGAGGCGCAGGGGGCGGCGATCGACCGCTACGCCCGCGCGGTGCGCCAGCACGCCACCGAGGTCGAGCGCGTGCACGTCGACTCGATCGTGCACGACAGCGTGCTGACGACGCTGCTGACGGCCGCTCGCGCCGAGTCGCCCGAGCAGAAGGCCCTGTCGGCGCAGATGGCGACGAATGCGATGCAGCACTTGCGCGAGGCCGCCCTCGTGTCGCCAGACGACGGCACGACGGTGCGGCTGCGTCAGCTCGCCGACCGCATCGTGGGCACGGCCCGCGAGCTGCAGGCGGTCTTCGCCATTCGCGTTCGCTCGCTCGACACCCGGGTGATTCCGTCTGCGCAGGCCGAAGCGCTCTATTCGGCTGCCGTGCAGGCGATGGTGAACAGCGTGCAGCACGCTGGCGGGCCCGAGGTGCGCCGGTGGCTCAAGGTGTCTGGCGTGCACGGCGGCGCGATCGAGATCGAGGTCGGCGACAACGGGCGCGGTTTCGAGCTCGATCAGATTCCGGATGCTCGGCTCGGGGTGCGCCGGTCGATCATCGAGCGCACGGCCAGTGCTGGAGGGCATGCCACCATCGAGTCGTCTGTCGGCAAGGGCGCCGTGGTGACGCTGGTCTGGCCGCACTTCTCGCCAGAGGGCGACAGAGCCGACCTCGAGGGTGAGGGCGACGCATGAGAATCGGGGTGCCTCGCTCGCTCATCGTCACGATGGCGGCCATCTTCTCGGCCTACCACATCGTGCTCGGGCTCTACACGATCGATGTGCCCGCGAATCCGCTGCCCGTCGTCGCCGCGATGGCCCTCTACGCCATGGCGACGGCGATCAGTCTGCTGCCGGGGCAGCCCGAGCGCATGCCCACGGCGATGGCGATCGCGAACGTGCTCGTGTGCATCGCGATGACGCTGCTCATCACGCCGCAGCTTGACACTGCGCGCGAGGGAGGGCTCGGCTACGCCACCTGGTATGTGGCGGCGGTCGGAACCCTCATGACGATCACGTCGACTCGACGGCGTCACCTCTACGCCTGGATCGGCATCGCCGCGCTCGTCGTGCAGACGATCGTCTGGGGCGGGCCCGGGCTGCTGCTCGGCATCGGAGTGATCGGCAGCGCGGCCTGGGTGGCCGTGTCGCACATCCTGTCTCGCGCGCTGCTGAAGGCCTCGAGCGATGCGGCTCGTTTCGCGCGCGCCGAGCGCGAGGCCACCGACTGGCAGGCGGCGCAAGAGGCGCACCTCTACGAGCGGCAGTTCAGGCTCGGCCAGACCGGCACCACGGCGGTGCCCATGCTGCAGATCATCGAGCAGTCTGGTGGCGACCTGACCGACGATCAGCGGCGCGAGTGCCTGCACCTTGAGGGGGCGATCCGCGACGAGATCCGTGGGCGGCTCTTGCTCAACGACGCCGTGCGCACCGAGGTGATGGCGGCGCGGCGTCGAGGGGTCACGGTCAACCTGCTCGACGAGGGCGGGCTCGACGATCTCGACGACGTCAACCGCGAGCGAGTGCTGTCGACGCTCGCCGATGCCATCCGCTCGACGCAGGCGTCGCGCGTGATCGCCCGCACGGCGCCGGCCGACTCCGACGTCGCCGTCACGGTGGTGGGACTGACGCTGATCGATGACAGTCACGCGCGTGATCTGGGGCAGTCGCGCGACGACGACGAAGACGACTCGGTCGATCTCTGGCTCGAGATACCAAGGACTACGGGTTAATGATCGAAGGGCCGGAGTACCCAACTCCGGCCCTTCGCAACATATCGAGGTAGAGCAGCAACCCGAATGCGGCCCTACCTCGCCCCCCAATCACTGTCCGCTACCCGTGCGGCTGTGGTGATGGGTGGGTGAGCTCAAAGAGCATCACCTGACATGACTATGGTGTCGAAGCTGCCGTCTCGCGCCTAGTCGTCATTTTGGGGGACACGTGGGGGACAAGTTAGCTTTGAGCAGCGCTCATAATGCCGGAAATACGAGGCTGTGAGACACGAATGTGACGCAGACCGGGGTACATATCCCCCGAAATGGGGGTACATCCGAGCCCCGAACCGAGCGTGTCGGCGTGCTAGCAGCCGCGAGCGCCCCGGCTGGCGCCCCACGCTCCGGGGCCGGGCGAGAGCAGCCCGCGCATCTGCCGGGCGCCCCGAGTCCACTCGTCGGTGCGCGGCGCGACACGGCTCGCGCCCTCGCTCGCCTGAGCGGCGAGCACGGCGGTGATGACGGCGTGGGTCGCCGCGAGCTCGTCGGCGGTGGGGCTGCCGGTGATGACGCGCATGACCGGTGCGGCCTCGTGCGGCGTGAGCGCGGCATCCACCCCGTCGCCTGGCGACTCAGCCCGCGCGCTCACAGCGGAATGTTCCCATGCTTCTTGGGCGGCAGGCTCGCCCGCTTGCCCTTGAGCGCGCGCAGCGCCTTGATGATGGCGCCGCGCGTCGCGGCGGGCTCGATGATGCCGTCGAGCTCGCCCCGCTCAGCGGCCAGAAACGGGCTCGCCACGTTGTAGGTGTACTCGTTCGCCAGCCGGGTGCGCACGGCCGCGACGTCGTCGCCTGCCGCTTCTGCCGCCTTGATCTGGTCGCGGTACAGGATGTTCACCGCACCCTGCCCGCCCATGACGGCGATCTCGGCCGTCGGCCACGCCAGGTTCATGTCGGCCCCGAGCTGCTTCGAGCCCATCACGATGTAGGCGCCGCCGTAGGCCTTGCGCGTGATGACGGTCACGAGCGGCACGGTCGCCTCGGCGTAGGCGTAGAGCAGCTTCGCACCGCGCCTGATGACGCCCGTCCACTCCTGATCGGTGCCCGGCAGATACCCGGGCACGTCGACGAGGGTGAGGATGGGGATCGAGAAGGCGTCGCAGAAGCGCACGAAGCGACTGGCCTTCTCGCCGGCGTCGATGTTGAGCGTGCCCGCCATGGCGTTGGGCTGGTTGGCGATGACGCCCACGCTGCGCCCCTCGACCCGGGCGAAGCCGATGACGATGTTGGGGGCGAAGAGCGGCTGCACCTCGAGAAACGAGCCCTCGTCGACGACGTGGTCGATGATGTCGATGACGTCGTACGGCTGATTCGGGCTGTCGGGAATGATCGTGTTGAGCTTGCGATCGGCGTCTGTGATCTCGAGCTCTGCCGAGGCTTCGTACTGCGGCAGCTCGGCGAGGTTGTTGTCTGGCAGGTAGCTCAGCAGGGCCCGCGCGTAGTCGAAGGCGTCGTGCTCGTCGCTCGCGAGGTAGTGCGAGACGCCCGAGACGCGGTTGTGGGTGAGGGCGCCGCCGAGTTCTTCCATGCCGACGTCTTCGCCCGTGACGGTCTTGATCACGTCGGGGCCGGTGACGAACATCTGGCTGGTTTTGTCGACCATGATGACGAAGTCGGTGAGCGCGGGCGAGTAGACGGCGCCGCCGGCCGCGGGGCCGCAGATGATCGAGATCTGCGGAATCACGCCGCTCGCCGCGGTGTTGCGCCGAAAGATCTCGCCATACTTGCCGAGCGCCACGACTCCCTCTTGAATGCGCGCGCCGCCCGAGTCGAGAATGCCGATGATCGGCACGCCGGTCTTGAGCGCGAGCTCCATGACCTTGATGATCTTCTCGCCGGCGACCTCGCCGAGCGAGCCGCCGAAGATCGTGAAGTCTTGGCTGTAGACGGCCACCTGGCGGCCGTGCACGGTGCCGGTGCCCGTGACGACGGCGTCGCCGTACGGCCGCTTCGCCTCCATGCCGAAGGCGTGCGTGCGGTGGCGCACGAACTCGTCGAGCTCGACGAAGCTGCCGTGGTCGAGCAGCGTGTCGATGCGCTCGCGCGCCGTCATCTTGCCCTTGGCGTGCTGCTTCTCGATGGCGGCCTCACCACTGGCGGTGACCGCCTCGTGGTAGCGCACCTTCAGGTCGGCGATCTTGCCGGCCGTGGTCGAGAGGTCGGGGGCCGAAGGAGTGGCAGAGCTGGTGTCGTCGGTCACCGTGTCAGCCTATCGACCGAAGAGTGCCGGGCATCGTTGGCGATCATCCACAAAACACGGCCCGGCCTTGTGTGCGCGCGATGCTGGTCAGGCAGTCGCGGCGATCGTGGCGACGCCGATGAAGACCGCGATCACGCCGACCACCTGCACGCGCAGCAGCCGCTCGCCGAGCACGCGCCAGCCGAGCAGCGCGGTGACCACGGGGTAGAGCGAGGCGAGCACGCCGACGACGCTGAGGGCTCCTGCCTGGCTCGCGAGGGCGAAGCAGACGTTGGCCAGGTAGCCGAGCAGCCCGATCGCGGCGATGCCGAGCAGGTCGCGCCCGCGCACCGGGTGCGGCAGCAGCGCGGGGCTCACCGGCCGGCCGGCGTGCAGCCGCGCGGCGGCACCGCGCAGGCGCACGTGCACCCACACCGACAGCGCCAGCACATAGAGCGCGAGCACCACGCCCGTGTTCACGATGAGCGTCGTCGTGATGCTCGTGGCGCTGCCGAGGGCCACCGAGACGTTCGCGAGACCGAACCCGGCAGCTGCGGTGAAGGCGAGCATGATCGACTGCACGCGGTGCCGGTGCACTTCGTCGCCGCCCTCGCGCGAGCGCACTTCTGGCCCGCTCGCGAGCACGGTGCCGATGATGGCGACGACGAGACCGAGGGCCAGGATGCCCGTCACCGCGTCGCCCGAACCGACCCCCACCATGACGGGCACGACGACCGACAGCGAGGTGATCGGAGCTACGACCCCCATCGTGCCGATCGCCAGAGCGCGGAAGAGTGCCGACACCCCCACGGCGGTTCCGAGCCCGCCGATGACGCCCCACTGCACGGCGTTGGCGTCGGCGAGGTCGAGCGGCTCGACGATGAGCCGAGTCGACACGGCGAGGGCGGCGACCGCTTGCGAGCCCAGCAGCACGATGATGAGCGGAATGCGCCGCGACAGCACTCCGCCGAGAAAGTCGGTGACGCCGAGCAGCCCGCTCGCGACGAGCGCGAGCCACGTGAGCCCCGGCATCAGGCTCTCCTGCGCCGCTCGAGCGCGTCGACGAACTGCACGGGGTCGACGGGTGCTTCGCGCCAGCCGAGTGCGCGTGCGAGCCTCGCGAGCTGCGGCGGTTCGACGGCGGCGGCCTCGAGCGCCTCACGGCCCGCGAACACCTCGGCGGCACGACCGTCGGCGCGCACCGTGCCGCGGGCCATAACGACGACGCGGTCGAAGTTCTCGACGCAGAAATCCATGTCGTGCGTGATCGCCACGACGGTGCGCCCGCGCGCGGCGAGGTCGTCGATGATGCGCGAGATCAGGTGCACGCCGGCCTCGTCTTGCCCCGTCGTGGGCTCGTCGAGCACGACGATCGGCGCCTGCATGGCGAGCACGGCGGCGATGGCGACGCGCTTGCGCTCGCTCAGCGACAAGTGGTGCGGGTGCGCGTCTGCCTCGTGGGCCAGGCCGACCGCGTCGAGGGCGTCGGCGACTCGGGCGGTGACCTCGTCGTCGTCGACCCCCAGGTTCTTCGGCCCGAAGGCCACGTCGGCGCTGACCGTGCGAGCGAAGATCTGCTCGTCGGGGTTCTGAAAGACGTAGCCGACGCGGTGTGACAGTTCGGCGATCGACTTGTCTGCGGTGTTCCAGTCGCCGATCTGCACGGTGCCCTCGGTGGGGCGCACCATGCCGTTGAGGTGCCGAACCAGCGTGGTCTTGCCCGCGCCGTTCTGGCCGACGATGGCCAGTCGCTCAGCGGGCGCGATGGTCAGGTCGACGCCGGCGACCGCTTCGACTCCGCTCTCGTAGGTGTGGCGCAGCCCCGAGATCTGCACGGTCAGATCGTGCCGCTCGCTCATCGCCCCGACCCTTCGTCGCCGAACACCGCGACCGCGTCGCTCACGCTCACGGGCAGTGCCGTTGCCGGCGCGAGCAGCCCGCGGTCGCGCGCCTCGCGCGCCGCTCGCGTGATGCGCGTCTGCCCGACCCCCCACGAGCTCAGCCTGTCGTCGGCGAAGACGGTGCCGGGGCTGCCCGTGAGCACGATGCGCCCGCCCGCGAGCACGGCGATGGCGTCGCAGTGCTCGTGCAGCAGCTCGGTCTTGTGCTCGATGATCACCACGGTCGTTCCGGCCTCGCTCAGCCGCTCGAGCACGTCGTAGACCATGCGGGTGCCGGCGGGGTCGAGCTGCGAGGTGGGTTCGTCCATGACGAGCACGGTCGGAGCCATGACGACCATCGACGCGATCGCCACGAGCTGCATCTGCCCGCCCGAGAGCGCGTAGGGCGAGCGGTCGAGCAGCGGGCCGAGCCCGAGGGTGTCGGCCACAGCATCCACTCTCTCGATCATCTCTGCGCGCTCGACCGAGCGGTTCTCGAGGCCGAACGCGATCTCTTCGCGCACCGTGAAGCGGGCGCCCGAGATCTGGTTGAAGGGGTTCTGGGTGACGAGCCCGACGACGTCGACCGCTTCGCTCAGCGTGCCATCGGCAAGCACGCGGCCCGCGACGCTCGCGGTGCCCCGGTAGGTGCCGCCCTCGGTCGCGGGAATGAACCCGGCGATGATCTTCGCGAGCGTCGTCTTGCCGCTGCCCGAGGCTCCGACGATGCCAGTGATCGAGCCGGCGGCGACGTCGAGGTCGAGGTGCGCGAGCGTGAACGCCGGCGCGTCTTCGTAGGCGTAGGCGACGCCGCGCAGTTCGATCACGCGATCACCCCCAGCACCACGAGTACGATGACGGCGGCAGCGGTCGCGGCGAGCAGCCACCGGCCGATGCGCTCGGCGATCGGGTCGTCGACGACGGTCAGGCTCGTGGGCCGCGGCGTGGCGCCGAACGCGCGAGCCTCCATCGCGGTCGACCTCTCGTCGACGTCGGTGATCATGCCCAGCACGAGCGGGCCGATGAGCGGCAGCAGGGCGCGGGCACGGCGAATCGGTCCGCCGACGATCTCAAGGCCCCTGGCCTGCTGGGCGAGCAGGATGCTGCGCGCACGCTCTTGAAACGCCGGAATGATCTGCAGGCTCGCGCTGATGACGTAGGCGATCTTGGGGCTCATGCCCGCCTGCGTGAGCGCGGTCATCAGTCGGGCAGGGTGCGTGGTCAGCACGAAGACGAGCGCGCCGAGCACGAGCGCACTCAGCCTGGAGCCGATCGTGAGCGAGAACACGAGGCCCTCGACCGAGAGCCGGGCCGGCCCCCACTGCCACAGCACCGTCGTCGCGTCTGGGAAGAAGAAGCCCTGCACGATGAACAGCACCACGAGCAGGGGCAGCAGCAGAATCAGGAACAGCCGGAAGAGCCTGCCGCCGACTCGGGCGAGTGCGGCGGCAGGCACCACGACGAGCACCACGATCGCGAGCGGAACCCACCACTGCGGCACCGCGAACACGATGGCGATGATGGCGAGCAGCGCCACCAACTTCGTCACCGGGTTGAGGCGATGCACCGCAGAGGTGCGCTCGAGATAGAGGGTCGTCACGGCTTGTCTCTTCTGTCGGCTACGCCTTCGGCGCCTCAGGTTCGGCGGGGGCGACCGGGGTCACCTTGCCGAACACGTTGTACTGGCGCACGAACGGGAACCTGCCGCGCAATCGACTCGGCAGCGCGAACAAGATGATCACGACCACCGTGAAGGTGATGACCTTGTCGAGCGGGTCGCTCAGCAGGCCCTGCAGGGTCGTCGACGCGAGCAGCGAATTGCCCCACGCCTGGAACGCCGCCACGAGCGCACCCGTGCCCGCACCCGTCGCGCCACCGAAGATGAACGCGGCGATCGGGGCCGAGACCACGGCGGCGACGATGCCGGTGATGAAACCGGCGACGGGCGCGAGGTAGAAGCGCCGGAACATGCCCAGGCGGGCGGCGTAGCCGGCCATCACACCGATCACGACCGCGGTCACCGCGAACGGCAGCGCGATCGGGCCGATCGTGAGGCCCCAGATGACGTTCGTCAGGGCACCCGTCACCGCACCGGCCGCAGGCCCCGCCAGAACTCCGACCAGCACGGTGCCGATCGAGTCGAGGTAGAGCGGCAGGCCCAGCACCGCGGTCAGCTGGCCGACCGCGATATTGAGCACGATCGCGATCGGGATGAGGCTCAGCGTGGCCGTCGGCAGGCGGTGGATGGCACCGACCGCGATGAGGGCCGCACCGATGAGGTACCCGGCGAGGGCGATGAGGGCTGACGTGCCGAGCCCGCCCTCGGCGAGCTCTTCAGGCTGCACCAGGATCAGATAGAGGTAGGTCGCCACGATGACGGCGGCGCCCAGTGCCACGAAGATGCGATTGCGTGTTCGATTCGCATCGACGGTCGGGGTGGATCCACTCATGAATGCCTCCTTGCACTCGTTTGTGTGTGCGGCACGTGGCCGCTGGGGTGTACGGCAGGGCGCGCGGGTCAGCGCGCGGCACCTCCCGCGGCCTCGCCGACGCGCGACGCCAGGGCGGCGACGCGGTCGATGAGGTGGTCGAAGAACGCTGCGGGGTCGGTGTCGACGACGATGGCGGCATTCGGCTCGCGGCCCCACAGCCCCGCATAGTCGGCGATCGTCTGCCCTCGGCTGAGGGTTCCGCCGAGCTCGACGTCGACGGTCGCCGGCTTGAGCGTGGCCATCTCGGGGTGCAGCGCGACGGCCGCCGCGAACGGGTCGTGCATGTGCGCGAGCCAGCCCTGGTCGTGCGTCACGTGAAACTCGAAGTAGAACCGCACCGCGTCGGTGAGGTGCCGCAGCACGGGGTTGCTGGCCTGCGATCGTGAGCCGAAGGGGGTGTCGGGGCTCAGCGCAGCCCCCGAATCTCCGATGGCGGCGGCGATGCGCTGCAGGTGCTCGGGCCGCATCTCGATGCGCTCGGTCACGTCGAGCGCGCAGACGATCGGAGCGCGCTCGGGCGGCAGGCCGCTGAACGCATCGAACACCATCTTGGCGCTCTCGGGGTCGACGGCGATGTTCCACTCGCTCACCGGGGTGGTGTTGCCCGAGTGGTGAAAGCTGCCGCCCATGATGACGAGCCGCTTCAGCAGCTGCGGCAGCTCGGGGTCGATGCGCAGCGCGAGCGCGAGGTTCGTGAGCGGGCCGGTGACGAGCCCGACCACCTCGCCGGGGCGGCTGCGCACGGCATCGATCCAGACCTGCGTCGCGTGCCGCTCGCTGATCGTGGTGGTCGGTGCGGGCAGCTCGGCATAGCCGATGCCCTGCGGGCCGTGCGTCTCTTCGGTGGTCATGAGCGGGGCGAGCACCGGCACTTCGCTGCCGAGCGCCACCTCGATGCCGTCGACCCCGCACAGCTCGAGCCAGGCCAGGTTGTTGGTGGCCACCTGCCGCGCCGGAACGTTGCCGGCCGTGCACGTGATGGCCAGAATCTCGGCCTCGGGGCTCGCCATGAGGTACAGCAGTGCGAGCGAGTCATCGATGCCGGTGTCGACGTCGACGATGAGGGGGGTGCGGGAGTGGGTCTCTGACATGGTTCCTTCTCTCACAGCGCTGACCCGCGACGATGCGGAACAGCGACGACCAGGTGGTCATGAGGGGGGTCGAGCGCGGCGGTGGCGGCGTCGACCTATCCAGTCAAAGCAAGGGCTCCGTTTCAGTGGGGGCGATCACGTCGACGTCGGCGGATGCCCGGTGCCGGTCGCGAACGCCCGGTGCCGGTAACCATACTGGCGGTCGCGAGCCGTGTCCACAGTCTCGCCCTGTGGCGGGCGTGTCGTGCTGTGTGCACCCCTCGAGCACCCCATCGGCCGTCACACGCCACCGTGCGCTTCTAGGCTGGCAGCATGCAGGTACCCCAGAGTCGAGCCGTCGCGCAGTCGCTCGAGTGGCGAGAGAGCTGCCCGTCGACGAACAGCGAGCTCGTCGCCCGCGCTGCGCAGCTCGACGATCTCACCGTGCTCGCGACCGATACGCAGACCGCGGGCAAGGGTCGGCTGGGTCGCACCTGGTCGGCTCCGGCGGGCTCGGCGCTCGCCGTCTCGGTCTTCGTGCGCCAGGCGTCGAGGTCGTCCGCTGCGCTCGCCACCCCGCCTCGCGCATCCTCCGCCTCGCCCGAGGCGCCCGCCACCCCGCCCGACCCGCGTCGGCTCGGCTGGCTGCCCCTCGTCGCGGGCGTCGCCATGTGCAGGGCCGCGCACGCGCTGGGCGTGCCTCGGGCATCCGTCAAATGGCCCAACGATGTGCTGGTCGATGGCCGGAAGCTCAGCGGAATCCTCACCGAGCTCACCCCCCACGGCGTCGTCATCGGGGCCGGCCTCAACCTGACGATGCAGCGCGACGAGCTGCCGGTGCCGACCGCCACCTCGCTCGCCCTCGAAGGGGCCTCGGTCGACGACTCGCTCACCGATCGCGCCCTCGACGCCTACCTCAGCGAGCTGCTGCCCCTGATCGCGATGTGGCGGTCGGCGCACGACCCCGCCGAGCTGCGCGGCATCGTGCAGCCTCACCTGCACACGCTCGGTCTCGCCGTGCGCGTCGACCGCCCGGCCTTGCCAGTGCTGCTCGGAACAGCGGTCGAGCTCGACGACGACGGCTGCCTGGTGGTGCAGCCGACTGACCCGAGTTCGACTCGCATCGCCGTGGCAGCAGGAGACGTCACGCATCTGCGGTATGAATAGGGCATGACGGGGGAGGCTCGGCCGCCAGAGCGTGCGATCGCGCGCTTGCGGCCTCACGCGCGCGCACTCGTCTTTCCGTCGTTCGCGCTCGTCGCGGCGAGCGGCGCCGGCTCGTATGGGGCCTTCGCGTTCGACGAGCTGTGGCAGCGGCTCGCCTCGCTGCTCGGCGCGGTCGTCGCGATCGGGGTGTTCTGGATGCTCCCGCTGCTGAGCTGGCTCAGCACGCAGTACCTCATCACGACGCGCAGACTCGTGCTGCGGCGCGGGCTGCTCGTCCGCACCCGCAAAGAGGTGCTGCTGAGCCGAGGTCACGACGTGACGGTGCGGCGTTCGGGGCTGCAGTCGCTGTTCGGGTCGGGAGACGTGCTCGTGAACACGGGGCTCGATCGGCCGATTCTGATGCGGGATGTTCCCCGAGCCGATCTCGTCGCTGATGCGGTGAGCGACCTCATGGAGGCGAGCACCACGTCGATCGCCACCGTGCGTCGTCCGCTCGACGACGCGGCCCCTGAGTCGCGCCGCTCACGCTCCGACCGCTGAGCCCCACCCCGCCGACCCGCTCCACCCTGCCGCGCCGACGCACCCCACCCCGCCGAACCACCCCACCCCACCGACCCGCTCCACCCTGCCCCGCCGACCCGCCCCGCCCGTTCACCCGATCGTCGACTGCCGCTCGCGCCCCGCTCACCTGCCCCTCGCCGGCCGCTCGTAGCCTCGCCTCATGCGAATCTCGGTGATCGGGTGCGGCTACTTGGGCGCGGTGCACGCCGCGGGGATGGCCGAGCTCGGCCACGACGTCATCGGTGTCGACGTCGATGCGGAGAAGATCGCGGCGCTGGCCCGCGCTGAGGCTCCGTTTCACGAGCCGGGGCTGCCCGAGCTGCTACGAGCGCATCGTTCGCGCTTGCTGTTCACGACCGACGCTTCGGCGGTGCGAGACGCACGCGTGCACTTCATCGCCGTCGGCACACCGCAGCGCTCAGACTCGCCCGCTGCCGACACCCGGTTCGTCGATGCCGCCGTCGAGGCGCTGCTGCCGCACCTCGCCCCGGGCCACCTGGTGGTGGGCAAGTCGACGGTGCCCGTCGGCACTGCCGAACGCCTCGCGGCCCGAGTGCGCACGACCGGCGCCCGACTGGTCTGGAACCCTGAGTTTCTTCGCGAGGGCCGAGCGGTCGACGACACGCTGCACCCTGACAGACTGGTCTACGGAATCGAAGCCGGTGACAACGAGAGCGTGGCCCTGCTCGATGCCGTCTACGAGCATCCACTCACTGCGGGAACCCCGCGTCTCGTGACCGATCTCGCGACCGCCCAGCTGGTGAAGTCGGCGGCGAATGCGTTTCTCGCCACGAAGATCTCGTTCATCAACGCCATGGCTGAGGTGGCCGAGGCGTCGGGTGCCGACGTGAGTCAGCTCGCCGACGCGATCGGCCTCGACGCGCGCATCGGGCGGGCGTTCTTGGGCGCGGGCCTCGGTTTCGGCGGCGGGTGCCTGCCCAAAGACATCAGGGCGTTTCGCGCGCGGGCCGACGAGTTGGGTGTGGGCGACGCACTCGCGTTTCTCGGCGAGGTCGACGCGATCAACCTGCGTCGCCGCACGCGCGTGGTCGACGTGCTCGAGCGCGAGCTGGGGCCGCTCATCGGCCGCCGCATCGCGGTGCTCGGCCTCGCCTTCAAGCCAGACTCTGACGACGTGCGCGATTCTCCGGCGCTCGCCGTGGTGCAGCTCTTGCGCGAGCGCGGAGCTGTCGTGGTGGCGACCGACCCGGTGGCGATCGAGACCGCCCGCCGTCGTGACCCGCTGCCGATCTATGTCGACACGGTCGAGCAGGCGCTCGCCGGTGCCGAAGCGGTGGTGCTCGCGACGGAGTGGGCCGAGTATCGGCAGCTCGATCCGGCAGCCGCGGGGTCAGGGGTGGCGAATCGTCTCGTCGTCGACGCCCGCAACGTGCTCGATGTCGACGCTTGGCGTGCTGCCGGCTGGATCGTGCGCGGGCTGGGTCGGGCGCATGCGCCGAGCGTCGAAGACCCACGAGCGGTAGAGAGCGAAGCGAAACGCGCTGCCGAGCGCCAGCCCGACCACGTTTGAGGCGATGTTGTCGGCCAGCAGGCTCGTGAAGCCGAGGGCGTAGCGCGAGACGGCGAGGCAGGCGACGGCGATGAGCAGCCCGCCGATGCTGACGAGCGCGAACTCGAGCACTTCGCGCCCCGCGGGGCGTCGCCGTTCGAGGCGGAATGTCCAGTACCGGCTGCCGATCCAGTTGATGACGATCGCGACCGACACTGACACCGTCTTGGCGAGCAGCGGGCCTTCGTCGATGACGTCTGGGTCGAACACGGTGACGCGCAGCAGGTTGAACAGGGCGATGTCGACGACGAGTCCGACGAGCCCGACCGCACCGAATCGTGCGAGCTGCGAAACGATGGCGGGCATCTCACCTCGGTTGTCGGCCAGAATGGGCACAGGAAGTCGAATTCTATAAGGAGGCTCATGCCCGTCGTCGGTGTCATTGGGGGAGGCCAGCTCGCGCGCATGATGATTCCGGCCGCGGTGGCGCTCGGCGTCGAGATTCGGGTGCTCGCCGAGGCGGCCGACTCGTCGGCGCGTCTCGCCGCGACGGCCGTCGGCGACTATCGCGATGAGGCGACGGTGCTCGAGTTCGCGCGCGGTTGCGATGTCATCACGTTCGATCATGAGCACGTGCCGCAGCCGGTCTTGCAGGCGCTGCAGGCGGCGGGCGCTGCGGTGCGCCCTGGGCCGGATGCTCTGCTCTACGCGCAAGACAAGCTCATGATGCGCGAGCGCTTGTCGAGACTGGGCGTGCCGCAGCCCGACTGGGTTCGAGCCGAGTCGGCCTCTGAGGTTGAGGGCTTTCTCGCCGATCATGGCGGGCGCGCTGTGGTGAAGACGCCGCGCGGCGGATACGACGGCAAGGGTGTGCGCGTCGTGTCGAGCGCTGCTGAGGTTGCCGACTGGCTCGAGGGCGGGGCCGTGCTGGTCGAAGAGCTGGTGTCGTTCAGGCGCGAGCTGGCGCAGCTGATCGCCCGTCGGCCGAGCGGCGAGTCGCGGCCGTGGCCGTTGGTCGAGACGGTGCAGAAGGGCGGGGTGTGCGCTGAGGTGATCGCGCCGGCCGCGCACGCGAGCGACGCCGTCGAGCGTGCCGCGGCCGAGATCGCGACGTCGGTGGCGAACGGTCTCGATGTGACGGGTGTGCTCGCGGTCGAGCTGTTCGAGTCGAGCGATGGTCGTGTGCTGGTCAACGAGCTCGCGATGCGCCCGCACAACAGCGGGCACGTGACGATCGACGGGTCGGTGACGAGCCAGTTCGAGCAGCACCTGAGGGCGGTGCTCGATTGGCCGCTCGGCGATACGTCGGCTCGGGCGCCATGGTCGGTGATGATCAACGTGTTCGGCGAGCTGCCGCAGCCCGCGATCATGGCCGCGCTCGGTCATCAGCCGGCGGTCAAGGTGCACGCCTACGGCAAGGGACCGCGTGCTGGTCGCAAGGCCGGGCACGTGACGGCCACGGGTGATGAGCTCGACGAGACGGTGTATCGCGCTCGGGCGGCGGCAGCGCACTTCGACTAGCGCGAATCTCTCTGACCACCCAGCGCCCGCCACCTAGGCGGCGGGGCGCGCCGGCAGGGCTCGTCGAAGTGTCTGGTCGTGCGCGCGAAGTGCGAGTGGCTCGGTGGTGCCCGCCCCGCGAGCGGGCGGTATGGCGCGATACTCATCGAGCCCGTCTGGCCCGCGATGTCTCTCGATGCGCCAGCCGTTGTTGTGCACGAGCAAGTGATGGTGCCTGCACAAGAGCACTCCGTCGGCGACATCGGTGCGCCCGTTCTCGGCCTCCCACGGCTGAATGTGATGTGCTTCGCACCAGCTCGGAGGCCTGTCGCAGCCTGACCATCGGCACCCGCCGTCGCGAGCGGCGAGCGCGACGCGTTGACGCGGCGTGAAGAAGCGCTGCGTTCGGCCGACATCGAGCGGCTGACCGGTCGTGGCGATGAGGATGGGCGCCTGGGTTCCGTCGCAGAGCATGCGGCGCGCGGTCGGCAGCGACACGGGGTCGGTCTGCCCTTCGATGTGCGCGCTGCCTGAGCCCTCAAGCAGGTCGCGCGCGGTGACGACGATGCGCACCGAGGGCGCGCCGCTCGACAGCAGTGCGCTCGAGTCGGCGTCGGCGCCTGCGCGCAGCAGATCGAGAAAAGCATCCGAGGCGTACTGCTCGGGCGTGCGCTCGTCGGCGTTCATGCGCTCGATGAGCTCGACATCGCGCGGCGAGAGGAAGGTGGGCCCGCCGCGGCGTGGCGACGTCGCGCGGTCGTACAGATCGGTGACGACGGCGGCCGATTCTGGGTCGAGCACCCACGTGGCGCGAGTCATGCCATCGCTGCCGCGGAAGACGCGCAACGACCGAGCGTCTCGACGGGCGCGTTCGCGGTCGGCGATGCCTGCAGTGTCGATCTCATCGCGAACCTGGCGGGCGCGTCGAAAGAGCCGATCGACGTCGAGCGACTCGGCGTCGATGATGAGCGCACGAACCGCAGATTTCAGCGCGTCGGCGTTGACTGTCTCGCTGACATCGCCGAGCCCCGACCGAATCGACTCGAGGGCCGCCGTCGACAGTCTGCCCTGGGTGACGGGCTCGACGAGTGCATGCGCCCACTCGGGGAGCGATGGTCGAGCGTCGCCCTCGTCGCCCTCGCCGAGCGACTCGGCCAGCAGGGTTCCGGCGCGCACAGCCACTCGAGCGTCGCGCTTCGACGAGCCGGTGGTGACACGCACCAGCTCTTCAGCAGTGCGGTGCCCGTGCCGCTGCGCGAGCCCATCGTGCGACAACTGCGCAGTCGAGCGTCTGGCCACCTCACCGGCGAGCACCGCCGATCGTGCGTCGACCAGCCGGCGCACCTCGGCTGCCCGGTGCAGCGTCTCGAGCAGCGCCTCGTCTGAGCACTCGTGCATCGAGCCCGCGTCGGCGCAGTCGAGCAGCGCGCGATGCGCGATCTCGAGTGCGGCGAGCAGGGAAGCGGTCATGGGTCGATTCTCTCAATATTCGAACGTGTGTTCTAGAGGGGTGCGGCAATCTTGGGAGAAGAAGTCTGACTCGCGGCCTGTGGAGGAGCGGCGGCCAGCCCACGCTCACGCCACACCAACCCCCGCCCAGCGCGCCGCACCCGCCCGCCGCGCCCGCCGCGCCTACGCTTGACCCATGAACTCTCCGCTCGTCGCCGTCGTCATGGGCTCTGACTCTGACTGGTCGGTGATGCAGGCTGCCGCCGTCGCGCTCGACGAGCTGGGCATCCCGCACGAGGTCGAGGTGCTGAGCGCCCACCGCACTCCTGACGCGATGATCTCGTTCGGCCGCGCGGCCGCCGGCAGGGGCATCCGGGTCATCATCGCGGGCGCAGGCGGCGCCGCCCACCTTCCCGGCATGATCGCGAGCGTGACGACGCTGCCGGTCATCGGTGTACCCGTTCCGCTGAAGACCCTCGACGGCCTCGACAGCCTGCTCAGCATCGTGCAGATGCCGGCCGGCATCCCGGTGGCGACGGTGTCGATCGGCGGGGCGCGCAATGCGGGCATTCTGGCGGCGCGCATCATCGGCTCGACGGATGCGGCCGTCGCCGACCGCCTCACCGCCTTCGCCGCAGAACTCGAGCAGGCCGTGGCCGAGAAGAACGCCGCGCTGAAGGCCTCGATCGGCCGAGGCCCCGCGGCACCGGATTCCGGCGCCGCACCCGCGCAGTGACCTCCCACACTGTGACCACGCACGCTCACGACCTGCGGCACACGTCTCCGCTGCGCAACCCCGACGTGCGCGACCCCGACGTGATGGCGCGGCGCGGCTGGTGGCTGCTGGGGCTGAATCTGCTGGTTCCGGGCAGCGCGCAGCTGCTCGCCGGCAGCCGTCGGTGGGGGCGCTTCGCGGTGGGCGCGACGCTCACACTGTGGGCGATCGTGGCCGCCGCCCTGCTGCTGCTCTGGCTGTGGCGCCCGGCCGCGCTGACGATCGCGACGAACCCGATCGTGCTGTGGGTGGCGCAGTTCGGGCTGCTGTTCTATGCGGTGCTGTGGCTCGTGACGACGCTCAACGCGTTCACGCTCGTGCGGCTGGTGAAGACGCGCCCGTCGGCGCGCGCACCGCTGGCGCTGTTCGTGATCGTGAGCATCGCGCTGGGCACCGGTTCTGCAGGCTGGGCCGCCTACATGACGGGTGTGGGGCGGGATGCTCTCAGCGGCGTCTTCGCGGGCGGCGGCATCGACGCCCCCATCGACGGGCGCTACACGATCTTGCTGCTGGGCGGAGACGCCGGCGATGACCGCATCGGCTTGAGGCCAGACAGCATGACGCTCATGAGCGTCGATGCTGGTTCGGGCGCGGTGACGATGGTGGGCATCCCGCGCAATCTGTATGACGCGCCGTTCGTCGAGGGCTCACCGCTCTGGCAGGTGTGGCCGAACGGTTTCGACTGCGGAGACGACTGCCTGCTCGCCTACCTCTACCCTTGGGTCGAGGAGCATCCTGAGCTGTATCCCGATGCCGAGCGCAACGGCAGCACCCCCGCGCTCGAGGCGATGAAAGACGCGGTCGGCGGCGTCACGGGGGTGACCGTGCAGTACGCGGTGCTCATCGACATGGCCGGATTCGCGAACCTCATCGACGCCATGGGAGGCGTCGAGGTGACCGTCGACGAGCCGGTGCAGATCTGCGCGAACGGCGAGCCGGTGGTCGGCGTGATCGCGGCCGGCCAGCAGCTCATGTCTGGAGACACGGCGCTGTGGTACGCGCGCAGCCGCTGCAACCTCACCGACTTCGATCGCATGCGGCATCAGCGCGACATTCAAGAGGCGATGCTGCAGCAGCTCGACCCGGCCACGGTGATCACGCGGTTCGAGGCGATCGCCGAGGCGTCGAACGAACTGGCCCGCACGACGATTCCGCAGGCGATGCTCGGACTCTTCGCCGATCTCGCCGTGAAGTCGCGCGAGCACGAGGTGATCCGCGTCGAGCTGGTGCCGCCGACGATCGACAACGTGCACCCCGACTACGCGCTCGCCCACGAGTTGGTGCGCGTGGCGGTCGCGCCGCGCCCGGCGCCCACCGACTCGCCGGCACCGTAGCGCGGCCGCCGCCCGGCCGCGCGGGTGCCGCGCCCCTGCCCCTCTGCCGTGGGTGCCGCGCCCCTGCCCCTCTGCCGTGGGTGCCGCGCCCGTGCCCCGCCGCCGTGGGTGCCGCGCTCCGTGCTCCTCCGCCGTGGGTGCCCATTTGTGGCATGTGAGCCGAAACTTTTCAGCACTCTTGCCACAAACGGCTGCTTTCGCGGCGGGGTGCGGTGCGGGGCGGCAGGGGGGCGGCAGGCGGGCGCCGCCGTGCGCACCAGGCCCCGGATGCTCGCCTACAGGTCGGCGTGCAGCTGCCAGGTCTTCTCGGCCGAGTCGTGCCAGCTGTAGGCGGCGGCACGATCGCGCCCGCGCACGCGCAGCTCGTCGGCCAGTGCGGGGTCGTCGACGACTCGCCGCAGCGCTTCGGCGAGGCGCTGGGGGTATTCGTCGCGCGGGTCGAGGTCGACGACGAGACCGGCGCCGGCGGCAACTTCGACGAGGGCGGGCGCACTCGAGTGCACGGTCGGCACGCCGAGCTGCATCGCTTCGAGCAGCGGCAGCCCGAACCCTTCGGCGATGCTCGGCACGACGGCCACGGTGGCGCGCGACAGGGCGACGGCGAGGGCGGTGTCGTCGAGGGCTCCGAGCACGCGCACCCGGCCTTCGTCGAGCCCGGCTTCGGCGGCGAGTGCGTCGACGTCGATGTCGCCCCAGCCCTGGCGGCCGACGAGCATGAGGGGCAGGTCGGGGGCGTCGTCCAGCGCGAGTGCTGTGATGAGTTCGGCGATGCCTTTGCGGGGCTCGATGGTGCCCACGCAGATGATGTACCGCTCGGGCAGCTCGAGCTCGGCGGCTCTGCTGTCGGCGCTCGGCCCTGGGTCGAGGGTGGTGCTGGCTGCGCCGCCGATGACGCGCACGCGATCGCCGAAGTCGAGCAGCTCTGCCAGCTGGTCGGCGACGGTGTGCGTGGGCACGACGATCGCGTCGGCGTAGCGCTCAGCGCGCTTGGCCATGGCGATGTGCCAGGCGACTCCGCGCGGGGTGAGGGTTTCGGGGTGGCTCCAGGGCACGGTGTCGTGAATGGTGACGATGATCTGCTCGCCGGGGTTGTTGACCCGGTCGTGCCGGTAGAGCGGGGCGAAGAGGCTGGGGGCGTGAATCATGCCGCTGCCGGGCAGCCGGGTGAAGCCGTGCTGCCAGGCGGCGGCGAGCTGCCGGCGGTCGAGGGCACTCTTGTAGAGGCCGCCGAGCCCTGGCAGCGCCGCTTCGATGCGCTGGTAGTCGGCTTCGGGCGATGAGGGAACGATGCCGGTCACGTCGCAGCCGCGCGGCGCCGTGGCGATGAGTTCGCGCGTCAGCTCGATGGCATAGCGCCCGATGCCGCCGGGTATCGGCGCGACGGCCTGGTCGAGCACGACGCGCAGCGTGGTAGAACTCACCCGAACACCCCTTCGGCCATTGCTTCGTAGAGCGCTTCGCGCCACGGTCGCATCGGCTCGAGGCCGATGCGGCGCCAGCCGTCGTGGCCGAGCACCGAGTGCGCGGGTCGCTGTGCCGGTCGCTGAAAGCGAGCGCTGTCAGTCGGCTCGACTGTAGCAGTGTCGCCGCCGAGGTTCTCGACGATGGCGCATGCGAAGCCGTGCCACGTGGTGGCTCCTGACGCGGTGCCGTGCAGCGTGCCTGAGCGCACGCCTGCGGAGAGCATCCGCACGGTCTGCTCGGCGAGGTCGCGAGTCCAGGTGGGTTGTCCGTGCTGATCGTCGACCACGGTAAGGGTGCCGTACTCGCGGTAGAGGCGCACCATGGTGCGCACGAAGTTGGGGCCGTGCTCGCCGTAGAGCCATGCGGTGCGCAGCACGATGCTGCCGTCGGGGTGGGCGGCGCGCACGCGCCGTTCGCCTTCGGCTTTCGTGCGGCCGTAGGCGCTGACGGGGGCGAGCGGTGCGTCTTCGGCGTACGGTTCAGTCGCGTCGCCGGCGAAGACGTAGTCGGTGGAGTACTGCACGAGCACTGCGCCCGCGGTTCGGGATGCTCGCGCGAGGTTCTCGGCACCCTCAGCATTGACGGCCATGGCCTCTGCTTCGTGCGTCTCGGCGTCGTCGACGCGCGTGTAGGCGGCGGCGTTGAGCACGACGTCGTGCCCGGCGACGGCGTCGCGGCACGCGGCGGCGTCGAGAATGTCGAGTGCTCCGCGGTCGAGAGCGGTGACGTGGTGGCCGGCTCGTTCTGCGGCGAGCCGCAGGTCGGTGCCGAGCATGCCGCGTGCGCCGGTGATGAGCACGCGCCGCGGACGACTCATGGCGTGCCCGTCAACCGCTGACGCGTTCACTGCCCTTGCGCTCGATAGCGCGCTTCGGTGGCGTCTTTCTGCGGGGCCCACCATGCTTCGTGCTCGCGATACCAGTCGATGGTGGCGGCGAGGCCGGCGGCGAAGTCGTGAAACTGCGGCTGCCAGCCGAGTTCGCTGCGCAGCTTGGTCGAGTCGATCGCATAGCGCAGGTCGTGACCGGGTCGGTCGACGACATGGTCGTAGGCGTCGGCAGGCTGCCCGAGGGCGGTGAGGATGTGCTCGACGACGGCGCGGTTGCTCTGTTCGCCGTCGGCGCCGATGAGGTAGGTCTCGCCGAGGCGTCCGCGGTCGAGAATGATGAGCACGGCTGCCGAGTGGTCGTCGGCGTGAATCCAGTCGCGCACGTTGTCGCCCGAGCCGTAGAGCTTGGGGCGCTCACCGCGCAGCACGTTGGTGATCTGGCGGGGAATGAACTTCTCGACGTGCTGGTACGGCCCGTAGTTGTTCGAGCAGTTCGAGATGGTCGCCTGCACGCCGAACGAGCGCACCCAGGCGCGCACGAGCAGGTCGCTGCCCGCTTTCGTCGACGAGTAGGGGCTCGAGGGGTTGTATGGCGTCGTCTCGGTGAAGCGCCCCGGGTCGTCGAGCTCGAGGTCGCCGTAGACCTCGTCGGTCGAGATGTGGTGGTAGCGCTTGTCGTGGCGCCGCACCGCTTCGAGCAGCGTGTAGGTGCCGATGATGTTGGTGTCGACGAAGGGGCGGGGGTCGTCGAGCGAGTTGTCGTTGTGGCTCTCGGCGGCGAAGTGCACGACGGCGTCGGCGGCGGCGACGAGCCCGTCGACGAGCGGGGCGTCGCAGATGTCGCCGTGCACGAAGTCGAGGCGGGCTTCTGCGATGCCGTCGAGCGAGGCGCGATTACCGGCGTAGGTGAGCTTGTCGAGCACCGTCACATGGTGGTCGGTGTGCCCCGCCACGTGGTGCACGAAGTTCGAGCCGATGAATCCGGCTCCGCCGGTGACGAGCAGTTTCACCCGTGAAGTCTACTGAGCCGTCTCGGTCGGGGTGTCGTCGTGCTCGGGCAGCTGCACTGGCCCGGTCGTCGACGGCACCAGCGATGCCGCCGAGCGGTAGGCCACGAGGTGCCGCGCTGCACTGTCGCGCCACGAGAATTGGGCGGCGCGGGCGAGGGCTCGCGTGCGTACGCGCTCGCGTTCGCGGTCGTCGTCGAGCAGCCGGCCGAGCACCCGGGCGATGTCGTCGGCTTCTGGCTCGCTGTAGACGGCGCCGTCGTCGGCCACTTCGGGTATGGCGAGGCGCCGGGTGGTGAGCACGACGGCACCGCACGACATGGCTTCGAGCACGGGCAACCCGAAGCCTTCACCCATGCTCGGGTAGGCGACGACGGCGGCGCCGCCGAGTAGCGCGACGACGTCGTCGGTGGCGACGTATCCCAGCCGGCGCACAAGATCGGGGTGGGGATGCTCTGCCAGCGCTCGCTCAACCCCGGTCTCCCATCCGCGCGCCCCGGCGAGCACGAGCAGGGGCGCATCGTCTCGTTCGGCGGCGAGCTGCGCGTGGGCCCGGATCAGCGCGGGCACGTTCTTGCGCGGCTCAATCGTTCCGAGAAAGAGCACGTACGGCACCCGCAGGTCGTGGTGGTCGAGCACGGCGGTGACGTGCTCGGCGCTGGGCGGGGTGAAGCGCGAGTGGTCGACGCCGTGGTGGGCGACGAGCACGTGGTCGGCCGAGTATCCGGTGGCGCGTTCGAGCTCGCGCGCGGTGGCTCGACTGGGGGCGATGATCTCGTCGGCCAGGCGCACTGAGAGGCGTATCCAGGTGGTGAAGAACCACCGCTTCATCGGCCGGTGCATGGTGGGGTCGGTGAAGAAGGTGACGTCGTGGATGGTGACGACGCGGGGTCGAGCCATGAAGACCGGGGTGGTGTAGTGCGGCGAGTGCACGACGTCGACGTCGTGCCGTCTGGCGATGCGCGGCAGCGCAAGCTGCTCCCAGGTGAGGCGGAATCCTCGCCAGCCGAGCGCGCGCGGCCCGGGCACGATGGTCGCGTCGGGGGAGAGGTCTCGATACCGCTGCTCGTCGCGCGGCTGGCAGACGATGACGAGGTCGGCGTCGAGGGCGTGCACGAGCTCGTCGACGTAGCGGGCGACTCCGCCGCGGTCGATGGGCATGGCGGTCGCGTCGAGCAGCACGCGCACGCGAGAGCCGCGGGCTCTGGTCTCTGCGCTCGCTTTCGTGCTGCTCACAGCCGCCACTCTACGCAGAGCGGCCGTTCTCGCACACTCGGCCGCCGTGCACGCGTTGCTAGGGTGGGGCCGTGCAGATCCGTGAACTGGGCATCTCGGGGGCGGTCGAGTTCACCCCTCGGCAGTTCAGCGACGATCGGGGTCTCTTCGCCGAGTGGTACCGCTTCGAGGCGCTCAGTGAGACGGTCGGGCACCCTCTCGAGCTGCGGCAGGGCAATCTGTCGGTGTCGCATCGCGGCGTCGTGCGGGGCATCCATTTCGCCGACGTTCCTCCCAGCCAGGCCAAGTACGTCACGGTGATGCACGGAGCGATCATTGACTACGTCGTCGATATCAGGGTCGGTTCGCCGACGTTCGGGCAGTCTGAGGCTGTGCGCCTCGACTCGATCGATCGCCGCGCCCTCTACATCGCTGAGGGCCTCGGGCACTGCTTCGTGGCGCTCGACGACGACACGGTGGTGTCGTATCTGGTGAGTGAGGTGTTCGCGCCTGAGCGCGAGCACGGCATCACGCCGCTCGATGAGTCGATCGGCCTCGAGTATCCCTTCGCGCGCGATGAGCTGCTGCTGTCGCCGAAAGACCTCGAGGCGCCGACGCTGGCGAGTGCTCAGCAGCAGGGTCTGCTGCCGTCGTTCGCGGCCGCGGCCGACTTCACGGCGACGCTCGATGAACGGTGGTCGACTCGATGAAGGGCATCATTCTCGCGGGCGGTTCTGGCACGCGACTGTGGCCGATCACGAAGGGCATCTCGAAGCAGTTGATGCCCATCTTCGACAAGCCGATGGTCTACTACCCGCTGTCGACGCTCATGATGGCCGGCATTCGCGAGATTCTGGTCATCACGACTCCCGAGTACCGCGCGCAGTTCGAGGCGCTGCTCGGCGATGGCGGCGATCTCGGCATTCAGCTGACCTACGCCGAGCAGCCCTCGCCCGATGGTCTCGCGCAGGCTTTTCTCATCGGCGAAGAGTTCTTGGGGGATGACAGTGTTGCGCTCGTGCTCGGCGACAACATCTTTCACGGTGCGGGGCTGGGGTCGGCGCTGCGTCAGTATGGCGACATCGAGGGCGGGCTGATCTTCGCCTACCAGGTGGCGAACCCCACGGCATACGGTGTCGTCGAGTTCGATGCGCAGGGCCGGGCGGTCTCGATCGACGAGAAGCCCGAGGTGCCGAAGAGCGACTACGCGGTGCCGGGCCTCTACTTCTATGACAACAGTGTCATCGACGTGGCCAAGTCGATCACGCCGAGCGCGCGCGGTGAGCTCGAGATCTCGAGCGTCAACGAGCACTATTTGCGTGAGGGCCGGCTGCAGGTGCACGTGCTCGACCGCGGCACTGCCTGGCTCGATACCGGAACCTTCGAGTCGATGATGCAGGCCTCAGAGTATGTGCGGGTCATCGAAGACCGGCAGGGCTACAAGATCGGGTGCATCGAAGAGATCGCGTGGCGTGCGGGGTGGATCACCGACGATGAGCTCGCCGCGCTGGCCGCACCGCTTGCCAAGAGTGGCTACGGCACCTACCTGCAACGGCTCTTGAAGCGATAGCCCTATTGATCCGGTGGGTGAAAATTGCTCACAAAATCCGCTGTAGTCTGGTGTAGCGCGCGGTGGGCCGGTCTGTCGGGCGATAGACAGAAGATTGGAACGCCGAACACATGGCTCGAGCGCTCATTACGGGAGTCACGGGGCAAGATGGTCGATACCTCGCCCGCTTGCTGCATGGCAAGGGCTACGAGGTGTTCGGTCTCGTGCGGGGTCAGAACAACCCGAAGATCGACATTCTGCACCGAGAGCTTCCGTTTGTGACCGTGCTCAACGGCGATCTGCTCGACCTGTCGAGCCTGTTGCGGGCCTTCGCGGCGTCAGACCCCGATGAGGTCTACAACCTCGGCGCGATCTCTTATGTCGCGTACTCGTGGGAAAACGCGATGCTGACGACCGATGTGACGGCTAAGGGCGTGCTCAACATGCTCGAGGCGCTCCGGTTGCATTCGAACGGCGACGTCGGCCGCATCCGTTTCTACCAGGCCTCGAGCTCAGAGATGTACGGCAAGGTGCAAGAAGTGCCGCAGAGCGAGTCGACTTTACTGTGGCCCCGATCGCCGTACGGCGTCGCCAAGGTGTTCGGGCACTACATGACCATCAACTACCGCGAGTCATACGGCATGCATGCCTCGAGCGGAATCTTGTTCAATCACGAGTCGCCATTGCGCGGCCCCGAATTCGTCACACGCAAGATTAGCTCGGCAGTGGCCCGCATCGCGGCTGACCTGCAAACGACTCTCACCCTCGGCAACCTTGATGCTCAGCGCGACTGGGGTTTTGCAGGCGACTACGTCGACGCGATGTGGCGCATGCTGCAGCAAGACGAGCCGGACGACTATGTGATTTCGACAGACGAGACACATTCGGTGCGCGAGTACCTCGACCTCGCTTTCGCACGCGTCGGCATCGACGACTGGAGCCCCTACGTGGAGCAAGACCCGCAGTTCATGCGTCCGGCAGAGGTCGACCTGCTCATTGGCGATTCGACGAAGGCTCGCGAGCGATTGGGGTGGAAACCGACTATCTCCTTCGAGCAATTGGTGCACATGATGGTCGATTCTGACGTGGCACGAGTGAATGGCACAGCGGTCGAACACTGATGGCGCGCGCACTCGTCACGGGCATCACGGGTCAAACGGGCAGCTACTTGGCCGAGCTGCTTGTGGCACGAGGGTGGCAGGTTCACGGGCTCGTCAGAGCCGGTGACGAGTTGCCCGACTCTCTTATCGGGGCAGGCGATGGCCCGGTGGTCGAGCACATCGGTGATCTCGTCGACGCCCCGCGCCTCGATGAGATCTTGCGCGACGTCGCCCCGGACGCCGTTTTTCACCTCGGCGGGCTGACATCAGTCGCCGAGTCGTGGGAGCGTCCGGTCGACTTCGCCCTCACGACCGCCATGCCCACGGCGACCTTGCTGGCAGCGTCTGCAGCTCTGCAGGAGGCTCGGGGTGAACGTGTCGCGTTCGTGCACGCGTCAAGTGCTGAGATCTTCGGGGTGCCCCAGACCTCGCCGCAGACGGAGTCGACACCGATCGCTCCGGTCTCGCCCTATGGTGCCGCGAAGGCCTACGGGCACATGCTCGTGCGGGCATACCGCCGTTCGGGCCTCACAGCTAGCAACTGCATTCTGTATAACCACGAGTCGCCGCGCCGCCCGACAACGTTTGTCACGCGAAAGATCACCCGCGGCGTCGCGCGGATCGCGCGCGGGCTCGAGTCGAAGATCGTGCTCGGCAACCTCGACGCTCGTCGCGACTGGGGTTGGGCGCCCGACTACGCCGAGGCGATTCTGCGCGCATCAACCGTGGCCGATGACCTCGTAATCGCGACGGGGGTGGAACACTCCGTGCGCGATTTCGTTACTGCCGCGTTTCGCGCCGTCGGGATCGACGACGGCCTTGCCTTCGTCGAACAAGACGAGCGATTCATGCGCCCCTCCGACGCCCCCGAGTTGCTGGGTGATGCCCGTCGCGCCCACGAACTGCTCGGCTGGTCTCCGAGCGTCACATTCGACGAACTCGTGCGCAGAATGGTCGAGGCAGACCTCGCGGTCATTGATGGCGAAATGGCCGAGTCGTGAGCCGCCGTCAAGAGGCCGGGGTCGCCAGTTGGAGAGACCGGCCCTTCGATGACGCAGAGCTGCAGAACTTCATCGACGAGCGCCGACGCGCCACCGTCGCACGCCGTTCGAGCTTCGTTCTCGTAGCAGGTCGCCGGGCGATCGCGGGTGGCCGGGGCCTCGCTACCCGATTTCGCCACAAGGCGGCCGATGTCGGTCTGGTCGAGGCTGTGCGGGTGAGCGCTCGATTCGTAGGCGAACGTGCTCGTGCCCACGATGCCGAGCAGCGCGAGATCTCGGGGCTGGTCGCGGGGCACGTCGACCCGATGGCCGTCGTGTCTGACCGACTCTCCGTTGCAGCCTCGGCTCTCGGCCTACGCCCGAGCACATCAGAGTCGACATCTGACCTGCTCGCCACTCTCGTGCAATCGGCTCGCGCGGAGCCTCGATCGTCTGCTGCCTGGCTTCTCATCATCGCGGTCACGGGCGCGATGCCCCGACACGATGACGTCGTCGAGGTGCAACGGGCGATAGAGCTGGAAGCATCGACGAGCGGTGCCGCGCGGGCCGCCCTCGCGGTGCTCGGCTCGCTACGGTGGAGCACGGTTGCCTTCACACGCGAGATGCGCATCGCCACCAGCAGAACACTCGTCGACGTGACGCTGAGCGCGCGAACCGACCACAACACCGGTATCCAGAGAGTGGTTCGCGCCCTCAGCAAACAGTGGAACACAGAGCAGGCTGTCGATTTCGTGGTCTGGGACGACGGCGATGCGATTCTGCGCCACGTCAGCGAGAGTGAGCGGCACCGGTTGCTGCACTGGGGTGGCGACACTGAAGCCGCGGTAGGCGACTCAGCGGCAGCGTCGTTGCCCATCGTCGTGCCATTCGACTGCGCTGTGGTCGTGGCCGAGGTACCCGCGATGGATGCGAGCGAACGCCTCGGTGCGGCTGCGCGACACGGTGCGGTCACGCTGCACGCCATCGGCTACGACACTATTCCGATCGTCAGTGCGCACTTGCTGCCGCCATACGAGGCAGAGAAGTTCGCCAGCTATCTGGGCATGATCACCCATGCTGCCTCGGTCGCAGCCATCAGCGAGACGGCGGCCGAAGAGTTTCGCGGTTTCGCCGCTGCGCTCGCCGCTCAGAACCTCGAGGGGCCGAGGGTCACGACCGTGGTGTTGCCGACACTGGTGTCACGGGGTCCGGCTTCGGTAGGTCAGCCCGACCGCTCGCCGCCGCTGGTGCTCGCGGTGGGCAGTCATGAACCGCGCAAGAATCACACAGCACTGCTCTTCGCGGCCGAGGTGCTGTGGAGGGAAGGGCTCGAATTTGAGGTTGAGTTGATCGGGCGCGGAAGCTCTGAGTTCATCGCTCAATTCGACCGCATGGTGCGACGGCTTCAGGTCGAGGGGCGCCCTGTGCTGACTCGTCGAGAGGTTGACGACCATGACCTCGAGAGGTCATACCGAGACGCATTCGTCACGGTCTTCACGTCGTTGCATGAGGGCTTCGGACTACCGATCGTCGAGTCTCTTGCGTGCGGCACTCCGGTGATCACCACCGACTATGGCAGCACCCGCGAGGTGGCAATGGGCGGCGGTTGTGTGCTGATCGACCCGCGCGACGATCGAGCGCTGGTCGATGCCCTGCGCCGAGTGCTCACCGAGCCTGGCCTGCGCTTGCGCTTGCGCTTGAGCGAAGAGGCTCGGAGTCGCCCGATACGCACGTGGGCAGACTACGCAGAAGAGTTGCGACTATCGATCGACGGCCCTGTGAACACGGCATGACGACAAGGATTCGGGCTCGATCGACGTCGTCGCGCTGGCGGCTGCTCGACGCTGTGCTCTATGAGAACAAAGCGCAGACTCGTACGCTCGATGATCGCGCGGTGCTCGCACGACTGATCGAGAGACTCGGGGTTGCAATCGATGCCGAGCTGTGGCTCGCGCTCGCTGTGATGACGAACCAGCTTCCGCGTCATGATGAGGTGATCGCTTGGCGTCGACGGGTGGCTCTCGAGGGCCCATCTGCACTCTTGGCGCTGCGCCCGGCAGCGCTTGACGCGCGACGATCGGTTGAGGTCGTGGTCGGGGGGGTGCTCGTCGATGCGCACCACACCTCGCGAACCGATCTCGCGACGGGCATCCAGCGGGTGACGCGGTCGGTGCTCGACCAGTGGCAGCGATCACGCTCAGTCGACATCGTTCGCTGGCGCAAAGGCTATCGCGCACTCACAGCCATGGGAGGACGGCATCGGCACGACCTCGTTGTGCCGTGGAACTCGACGTATGTGCTCGCGGAGCTTTCGGTCGAGCCTGACCGTCTCGACCGGCTGCACGCACTGGCAGAGTTCAGTGCAAACACGACCTGCGCGATCGGGTTCGATTGCGTGCCGTTGACGGTGCCCGAGACGGCGGCTCGCGGCATGCGGGGAGCGTTCGCTCGCTACCTCGCCACCGTCGCACGCTTCGATCGCATTGCGGCGATCTCCGATGCGGCTGCGGTGGAGTACAGGGGTTGGCGGCGCATGCTCGCCGCGGCAGGAATCACAGGGCCGAGCATTCGCGCGGTCGCTCTTGCGCACGACGAACTCGCCCTCGTGTCAGAACTCGATGCGCGGTCGGAACTCAACTTGAGTGACGAGCCCATCGTGCTCTGCGTGGGTAGTAGCGAGCCGCGCAAGAATCACTTGGCCGTTCTGCACGCCGCAGAGCTCGCATGGCGGCGGGGCGTGGTCTTTCAGTTGGTCTTCGTCGGCGGCAATGCGTGGAGCTCTGATCGGTTTCGTCATCGCGTCGCTGAGCTGCAGGATGCTGGGCGCGCGATCTCGAACCATGAGCGCCTCTCAGATGAGCAGGTCGCCGCGCTCTATCGAGCCGCCGAGGTAACGCTATTCCCCTCCCTACACGAGGGATTCGGGCTTCCGGTGGTTGAGTCGCTCTCGGTGGGCACCCCGGTCATCACGTCGAACTACGGCAGCATGCTCGCGTCGGGCGACCCGGGCGCTGAGTTCGTTGACCCTCGCGACGACCGGTCGATCGCCGAAGCACTCGTGCGCATTCTCACTGACGAGGCACATCGTGAGAGACTCGTGCGGGCCGCCGAAGGTCGGTCGCCGCGCACCTGGGCCGATTACAGCGATGAGCTCTGGAACTACGTGGTGGAGGCGAGATCGTGACACCGGCAGAAGCGAGAGCCGCTCGTTTGGCAGAGACACCCTTCCAGACAACGAGCGCTGAACGTGTGCCGCTCGTGCGCGGTTTCGTGCGCACCGTCATTGATCTCTTCCATCAGCGTGAGTTGCTCTCATTGCTCGTGCGGCGCGAACTCAAGGCTCGCTACAAAGACAGCTCACTCGGCTTCGCCTGGAGCCTGATCAAACCATTCACTCTGCTCTTGATCTACTTCATCGCTATCGGTCAGTTTCTCGGCGCAGCCCGAGTGATTCCTGATTTCGCAATCTTCATCTTTGCGGGGTTGACCCTGTGGGGCCTCTTCAGCGAGATCATCGTCGGAGGCACGAGTTCAATCGTCACCAACGCGGGTCTCATCAAGAAGGTCTACCTGCCGCGCGAGATCTTTCCTCTCGCGGCTAGCGGGTCGGCGTTCGTCAACTTCGCCATCCAATTCGGAATTCTGCTCGGCGCTGTCGTGGTTCTTGGCCAGTTCCCGCTCTCTTGGAACCTGCTCTACATTCCTGTCGCGGTCATCGTCGCCTCCACCTACGCGATCGCGATCGCGATCATCCTCTCGGCACTCAACGTCTATCTGCGCGATATCCAGTACCTCGTCGAAGTTGCCACTCTCGTGCTGTTCTGGGCGTCGCCCATCGTCTACTCGTGGTCGTTCGTCGTGGCGACGGCAGAACGCCTGAGCATGCCGTGGCTCGAAGCTCTCTACCTCGCAAACCCGGTGTCGGTGACGATCATCGCGTTTCAGCGGGGCATCTGGCTCGCGGGGTCGGAAGAGCGAGTCATGGATGACGGCACAGTGGTCGCCGCTCAGCCGTGGCCGGTCGACCTCGACCTGAGGTTGGCGATCGTGTTCGGTGTAGGGCTCGTGCTTCTCGTCATCGCGCAGCGCGTGTTTGCACGCATGCAGGGCAATTTCGCGCAGGAGATCTGATGCCGCAGCCAGTGATCCTCTCTGTCGACCAGGTGTCGAAGCGGTTCATGATTCGCAAGGACAAGTCGCTCAAGGAGCGCGTCGTCAATTTTTCGCGTTCGCAACGGCACAGAGACGAGTTCTGGGCGCTGCGAGACGTCTCGCTCGAGGTGCGCGCAGGCGAGACCGTGGGGCTGCTCGGCGCGAATGGCTCGGGCAAGAGCACGCTGCTCAAAGTCGTCGGCGGCATCATCGAGCCGACCGGCGGGGTCGTGCAGCGACGAGGCCGTATCGCCGCGCTGCTCGAGCTGGGTGCAGGCTTTCACCCCGATCTCAGCGGTCGCGAGAATGTCTTTCTCAACGCAGCCATACTGGGGCTGAGCCGCCATGAGACGGCCGCGAGTTTCGAGTCGATCATGGACTTCGCCGAGATCGGCGAGTTTATCGACACCCAGGTCAAGTTCTATTCGTCGGGCATGTACGTGCGGCTAGCCTTCGCCATCGCCGTGCACGCTGACCCCGACCTGCTGCTTGTCGACGAAGTGCTCGCAGTCGGCGACGAGCGTTTCCAGGCGAAGTGCCTTGAGCGCATCCGACAGTTTCAGTCAGAGGGCCGAACGATCTTTCTCGTGAGCCATTCTCCGGCCCTTGTGTCGAGCATCTGTTCTCGTGCCATCGTCTTGGCGCACGGGGCGGTCGTTCACGATGGTGGCATCGACGAGGGCATCGAAGTTCTGCGCAGATGGGAATGAGTCAGGGGCGTCGTCCGGCGCCGATACGAGGAGGACTACACGCATGAAGGCGTTCGCACGGTGGCTCACCACACCGTTTCGCAACTACGTCAATCGACGACTCGCGGCGCTGCACGAGCACTTGAGCCGTATCGAGAGGCGGTTCGACCAAGGGGCGGTCGACGTCGCCGAGCGCGAGCTCACCGAGTTGCGCGAAGTGAATCAGGCACTGCTCGACTCGGTGCACATACTGACGGAGTCCGTCTCGAAGCTGCGCGATGAGGTGCACGCGATCACTGCGCGTCTGCCCGAGGCGAGTGACCGCTGACGTGAGTGCTTCGGTTCATGTCGACCTGCGATGCCTGCAAGACCCCACGCATCCTGAACGCGGCATTCCGACATACACGAGCCAGCTCGCTCTGGCGTGCGAACGCGCCCGAGGCACTCGAGACCTGTCGTGGGTGCTGAGTGCCTCCGGCCCCGTGCCGAACTCTGTCGAAGGGCTGCTGCACTCGGGTCGTCTCACGCGCGAAGATGATCCGAGCGTGCGAGGTGGCGCCCAGGTGCTGCACACGACATCGCCCTTCTTCGGCCTGCCTGCCGCCTATCGCCCTCTCGACGCACCGTACGGGGCGTCGGTGGTGACCTTGTACGACCTGATCCCGCTGAGGTATCCGAAGCACTACTTGCCGACCAGCACTGCGCGCGCGCAGTACCAGGCTCGACTCGATCGTGCCCGCCACGCTGATGCAATCGTGAGCATTTCTCAGGCCACGACGCGAGACGCGATTGCGATGCTCGGTGTCGACCCTCGTCGTGTCATCACGATCGGCGCAGGAGTCTCTGACGCCTTCGTGCCATCACGAGACCGCCAGAAGACTCTCATTGATGCCCAGCAGTCGCTACTCGCGTTACGTGCCGGATTTCTGCTCTATACGGGCGGAATCGACTTCCGCAAGAATCTCGACGGGCTGTTCGCGGCCTTCGCGCAGCTGCCCCGCGCGTTCCGTCGAGAGCATCAGCTCGTCGTCGTATGCCAATTGCGGCCGAGCGAACGTGAGCATCTGGTCGCGCTCGCGCGCTCTCTCGGCATCGAGCACGACGTGCTGCTGACCGGCTACGTCGAGGATCACCTGCTGATCCAGCTGTACCAGACCACGCAACTTCTGGTGTTCCCTTCCTACTACGAGGGATTCGGTCTACCGGTCGCCGAGGCCTTGGCATGCGGAGCCCCTTGCATTGTCGGTGACAACTCGTCGCTCGCCGACATCGTCACCGACCCCGCTGCCCGTTTCGATCCGAGCGACGCAGACGACATCGCTCGCTGCATCATGCAGGCGTCGCGCCCTGGTGCGCTGCGAGATTCGCTGTTCGAACTCGCGGGGTCGTCGAGGTATAGCTGGGACGACGTCGCGGCGGCGACCCTTGAGGCCTACGACGACGTGGCGCGTCGTCGGGCGCACCCCCACGGAAGACGAGAACGACCGCGCATCGCCCTCGTTGGCCCCATGCCTCCCCTCGCGAGCGGCGTCGCCGACTACTCGGCCAGACTGCTACCGCACTTGGCAGACCACGTCGATGTCGATGTGTTCTGCCAGGCAAATGCGACGCGACAGCAGCTACCTGGCGTGCGCTGGTTTCACTATTCGGCTTTCGCGTCGGTGCGGCATGCCGATCACGGGTTTGACGACGTGATCTACTGCATCGGCAACAGCGAATACCACTACGACGTCTTCGCCCTCATGCGCCGATGGCTGGGAGGTGCCGCGCTCATGCACGACGTCAACCTGCAGTCGGTCATGCGGGTGGCCCGCCTGGCGCGCCCCGACATCGTCGACCCGCGTGATGTCGAGGTGCTGCATGCGATTGATGCCGGCACCATGCCGTCTGTGCATGCCGGCTATCCGGCTCACCATACAAGTCGCTACTTCGACATGAACCATCCGCTCGTGAACTCGATCGCGCGGAGCGTCGACCGAGTTCTTGTCCATTCGCGTTATGCCGGCGCCGTGGCGCGCCTCGACATCGACGCGCACGAACGCGAGAAGGTGAGTGAGGTCACGTTCGGTCACAGGCCGGCGATCGCTCATACGCTGAGCGTGAAGCGTGATGCGGTGGTGTCGATGGGCATTGCTGCTTCGACGAAGCAGTCGGCCACGGTCATCGAAGCTTTCATCGAAGTGGCGGCCTCTCACCCGAGCACTGTCTTCGCAGTGGTGGGCGAGAACCACCTCGATGACGTCACGATGACGAGGCTTATTGATCGGGCTCGAGCCGAGGGCGTCGACGACCGTGTGATCTTCACGGGCCGAGTCGATGAAGCCGAGTATGAGTCTTGGCTTGCACGTGCGCAGCTCGCCGTCCAATTGCGCTCTGTCTCTCGCGGAGAGACCTCGGCGGCGATCGCCGACTGTTTCACTCACGGGGTTCCGGTGATCGTGAGCGATCTTGGTTCTGCGCGAGAACTGCCGCACGAGGTCGCCTCATTAGTTGACGTTCGGGCAGATGCTCATGAGGTCGCCGATCGTGTCACCGACCTGCTGAATGACCCGGCTCGACTCAGCGCGATGAGCGCGGCTGGTCAGCGCATGGCCGACCAGAGGTCATTCGCGAGCGCGGCCACCGATATCGTAGGTCGACATGCGCGACTCCTCAGGTGAACTCTCGGTAAACGAAACCCCGGGAGGGTCTGGCAGGGGGCCGACTCAGAGCGACCGAAGCGAGCTTCAACTGAGCGTTCCCCGCGCGGTTCGGGGGCTTGTCATCACGTCGCTCGTCCTCGCTGGTGTCTACCTGCTCACGCAAGAGTCGGCCATCCGGTTCTTTCCTCTGCCCGAGTGGTTGACCACAATCTTCCGCTTCTTCGATGTCGACGAAGAGCTCAGTATCCCCACCTGGTTCTCTCAGATGCTGCTTCTGCTCGTTGCCGTCTTCAGCGTCATTGCGGCGAAGCTGCAGGGCGATGTCAACCCGATGCACTCTCGTGCCTGGGGTTTTCTCGCGATCATCTTCTTGTTCGCGTCGATCGACGAGGGCGTGGGGTTTCACGAGATGCTCGTAGGCCCACTGTGGGTGCTGCTGGGAATCGATGATGCTCGGTTCACTCTGGTCTGGATCTTTCCGGCATTGCTCGTTGTCGTCGCCGTCGTGCTGCTGCTGTCGCGGTTTCTTCTCACTCTCGATGGTCCGGTGCGACGGCTCATCATCGGCGGCGGCGTCGTCTTCTTGACGGGTGCGGTTGCCATCGAGGTGTTGGCGGTCGCCATGCGCCTCATGGGCGAAGAGCTTCGCCTGCTCTGGAGACGCATAGGTTTCATCGGCACCGGTCTCGAAGAGTTGCTCGAGATGCTGGGAGCCATCATCATCTTGTGGGGGGTGGCGACGCAGATTGCCCGACTCTCGGGCTCAGTCAGGCTGAACGTCGCGCGCGACGTCGCACGATCGACGACAATCGACGAAGTGGAGCACTGAGCCGCCACGACCGTGAGTTCAGCACATCTTTGAGTGCGCCTTCAATCTGCGCTCGTTCTCGTTCAGTGTGGCGTAGCTTGCTCTCGAGGTCGTCGAGATAGACGATGGTGGCGGTCTCGTCGGCACGCGCGGCATGCTCGTCGTCGAGTTGCTTCTGCAGTGCAGCAACATCATGGCGGGCCAGCTCGAGCAGGCGTCGGGCCTCGTCTCGCTCGTCCTCGACCGCGAGAGCATAGCTGTTGGTCTCGCCCAGGCGCTCCCACGTCTCAGCCAGCTTGCTGTCTGCTTCTTCGTAGCGCGCCGCGAGTTCACGCACGAGAGATGTGGAGGCGACAGCAATCGACGTGAGAAGTTGTAGGTCGAGTTCGGGATGCACCAGAGCCACTGCACGCGCCGCGACCCCCTCGTCAGCACCCTTCAACCACTTGCGCTCGAGTCGCGCGCGGTGTCGGTGCCACAGCAGAGCCCCGAATCGGCTGGGCGTCGAGCCCGCTTGCTCGTGTGCGCATCGAGCCTCGGCGACGAGGCGGAACCGATGCTGGTGATGAGCGAGTGCTGCGCAGAAGTCTCCGTCGGCCCACACGACGGGGTAGTACTGAGCGTCCATGCCCCCCACTTCGTCCCACACCGCCGAGCGAACGAGCATGCCGCGACTGCCGATGTAGGCGTACCCCTCGAGGGTCGTGAACTCGTCGATCGGCACTGCCACAGGCGGCTGCCAGTCGACGTACTCTCCTTCAGGGGTGCGATACGCTCCACCGCTTCGTGCCACTACGAGCCCGTTCTCGTCGAGTACGAGAGGTGCAACCATGCCGAGCCCGTCGTCGTCGGCGAGAGCGCTGAGCAGGCCCTCGAGGCACCCGGGCTCGAGCACCATATCGTCTTGCACGAGCCAAATGTGGTCGGTCTCGACGAGCGAGCGACCGAAGGCGAGCCCGCCCGCCCAACCCAGGTTGAGGCCGACGACTTCGACCCGAACCCAGTCGGGCAGCCTGGCGGCGACCTCGTTATCATCAGAGTTGACGACGACGACGACGGCGAGGCGAGCATCCGTTTGCTGGGCCTGCAGTGAGCCGAGTGCACTCAGCAACCGCTCGACCTTGGTGCCGAGCGTCGGCACGATAGCGACGACGTCTGGCCTCTCTGCCGTGCTGACGATCATTGCGGGCGCTACACGATCGGCAGGTGAGCGCGAATGTCGACCGGTATCTCGGGGGAGTCGTACGGCAGCAGCAGTCGGTCGGGTGCAGCGTGGTGGTAGACCTCGGTCGGAAAGTTGACGAGATAGGCCTCGGTCGAGCCGACGTTGACCGAGAGGTGCCACACGAACTGGGGGATCGTCACTTGCCGCACACCGCGATCTGAAAGCACGAGCTTCATCGATGCGCCGTGGGTGGGCGAGTCTGGGCGCGAATCGTAGAGAAACAGCAACACTTCGCCCGAGATGATCGTGTAGCGGTCGCGCTTGTGCTCGTGCAGCCCCCAGCCCTTGACCTGTCCGGGCCGCACTGAGAATTGGTATGCATAGACGACCGGCTCGTCCCAGTAGTCGTTGAGTCCTTCATAGATCTCGAAGACGGAGCCGCGATGGTCTACGTGGTGGGGCGTCGAACGGGTGCGAACACCGTCGATGAGCTTGGCGATCGACTTGCCCTCTTCAGTGACGGTCTGCTCGTCACGCCTGCCCGCTGCGACGCTGGGATCCACCGTGGTGCCTTCCAATCATGATCAGAACGATCCGGTTTGAGCCTACGATATAGCCCGCCGACTCAACCAGGCAGATCGTAGTGAGAGCCCGACCGAGAGCGCCGCACGCACGGGCCACAAGTGCCACCCGGCGTACTTGCGGCCGATGAAGCGCCGCGCAGAGTCGTGGTGCGCACGAATCATGGCGGCTGACTCGTTGGTGGTGGTGTGCCCGCCGACGTGCATGACCGACACTGCGGGCTCATAGCGGTTGCGATACCCGGCTCTGCCGATGCGGTAGCCCAGGTCGACGTCTTCGAAGTACATGAAGTAGCCCTCGTCGAAGCCGCCGATCTCGTCGAATACACTGCGGCGCACGAGCAGGCACGCGCCCGAGAGCCAGCCTGCGTCGCGAGCGGTGACCGAGTCGACGTCGTCGTGGCGGTAGCGCTTGCTCCACGGGTTGTCGTGCCACAGGTTGACGAAGAGGGCGTGCCCTACGCCGGTGCGCAGCGACGGCACTCGGCGCGCTGAGGGGTACACTGAGCCGTCGGGGTTGAGCACGGCCGGCCCGACCGCGCCGATGGTCTCGTCGGGTTCAGCGACGGCGATGAGGGCGTCGATGAGCCCCGGCTCGAGCACGACGTCGGGGTTGCTGATGAGCACCCAGTGCACGGTGGGCGGCAGGGTGGCGACGCCGGCGTTGATCGCCCCGCCATAGCCGGGGTTGGCGGGGAGCGGCAAATACTGGGCGCCAACGCTCTCGGCGAGGGCGGCCGCCCGAGAGTCGTCATCTGGCTTGTTGTCGACGACGACGATGCTGACGGGCTCGGCGCTCGCCGCCGAGACCGATTCGAGAAAGTCGGCGAGCACGTCATTCGAGCGGTAGGCCACTGTCACGACCGCGACTGCTGCCGCGACCGCGCCGTTCTGCTGGTCGCCGCCGGTCATGGTGCTTGAAGCTTAGCGGCGGTTGCCCTGGTGACGGCTCCCCGCGATCTGCCGCGCGCCTCTAGGCTGGACACGTGGTCGAGCTGAGCATCTCTGTGGCGCTGTGCACGCGCGACGGTGCGCAGTTCGTCGCGCGGCAGGTGCAGAGCATCCTGCGTCAGATTCCGGCGCCGATCGAGCTCATCGTCGGCGATGACGCGTCCACCGATGACACGCTCGCCGTCATCGAGCGCGAGTTCGACGCAGCCAAGGCCGACGATGCTGGCCTGCCCACTCGCCTCACGATCATTCGCCGTGACCCGCCGCTCGGGGTCACCGCCAACTTCGCCGCGACGCTGGCCGAGTGCTCTGGCGAGTTGATCGCACTGAGCGATCACGATGATGTCTGGATGCCCGGCAAGCTCGCCGCGCTCGCCACAGCCTTCGCGGCCGACCCCGAGCTGCTGCTCGCCCACAGCGACGCCCGTCTCGTCGACGCCGGCGGCGCCCCGCTGGGGCTGACCCTGCTCGACGCCCTCGAGGTGACGCGTGCCGAGCGTGCCGCGCTCGCCACGGGTGATGCGCTGCCGGTGCTGCTGCGGCGCAACCTGGTGACGGGCGCGACGGTCATGCTGCGTCGTTCGCTGCTCGAGAGCGCGGCGCCGATTCCGCGCGAGTGGGTGCACGACGAGTGGCTCGCGGCGATCGCGGCGGCGGTGGGCCGGGTGCGGCTCGTGCCCGAGGCGCTCATCGACTACCGGCAGCACGAGACCAATCAGATCGGTGCCCGTCGGCCCACGATGGCCGACCGACTGGCGAAGCTGCGTGAGCCGCAGGCCGCGCGCGCTGCCCGGCTGGCGCGCCGCGCCGCGCTGCTCGCCGAGCGGGGTCGCGCGCTCGGGCTCGGCTCTGAGGTGCAGCGCAGGCTCGACGCGAAGGCCGAGCACGAGGCTCGCCGCGCACGGCTGCCGCGAGCGCGCATCGCACGTGTTCCCGCCGTGCTCGTCGGTGCGCTGACTGGCCGCTACTCGCGCTACAGCCGCGGAGCGGTCGACGTGCTGCGCGATCTCGCGACCCCCGCCGGGCCGCTGCCGGTGATGACGCTCGCCGACACCGACCGGGCCGACTCCGACCAGGGCGACGCCGCATGACGCGGGTGCTGCTCATCACGGGCGACCCCCTGGCTGCGGCCATGGCCGGCCCCGCCATTCGCGCGTTCAACATGGCGCTGACGCTGCAAGAGGCCGGGCACGAGGTGCGCGTGGTGTCGACGACGCGCGCGGAGCATCCCTCGCCGCCGTTCCCGATGTTTCTGGTCGCGCCCGGCGATGAGCGCGGAATCGCCGTGCACGAGCGCTGGGCCGAGGTGGTGCTGTTTCAGGGCTACGCGAACACGCAGTTTCGCACGATCGCGCGCACCGACCGCATGCTCATCGCCGACGCCTACGACCCCATGCACCTCGAGATGCTCGAGCAGGGCCGTGAGCTGCCGCCGTCGACGTGGGCGCTGCGCGTGTCGACCGCGCGCGATGCGCTCAACGACCAGTTGCGGCGCGCCGACCTCGTGCTGTGCGCGAGCGAGCGCCAGCGCCTGTTCTATCTCGGCCAGCTGGCGGGGCTGGGCAGGCTCAACCCGGCGACCTATGCCGACGACGGCGACGTGCGCGCGCTGCTCGACGTGGTGCCGTTCGGGCTCGAGCCGAGCCCACCGATCGCTGACGAGGGCAACGGCATGCGCGGCGTCGTGCCCGGCATCGAGGCCGACTCGCGGGTGCTCATCTGGGGCGGCGGGGTGTACAGCTGGTTCGACCCGCTGACGTTGATTCGCGCGGTGGGGGTTGCGCGCGAGCGCGAGCCGCGCATCCGTCTCTTCTTTCTCGGCACTCGTCACCCGGGGGTCGACGAGATGGGCATCGTGCGCGAGTCGTTCGACCTCGCGACGTCGCTGGGTCTCGAGGGTCGCGAGGTGGTCTTCAACGACACCTGGGTGCCCTACGACCGTCGAGGCGCCTACCTGGTCGAGGCCGATGCGGGGGTGAGCACGCACCACGTGCACGTCGAGACGACGTTCTCGTTTCGCACGCGCATTCTCGACTACCTGTGGGCGGGGCTGCCGATGGTGGTCACCGAGGGCGACGGCTTCGCCGAGCTGGTCGACACCGAGGGTCTCGGCATCGTGGTGCCGGCGAACGACGTGGATGCTCTCGCCGACGCCCTCGTGCGCGTGCTCGCCGATTCTGCTGAGGTGCGCCAGTGGCGCGCGAACGTGGCCCGCGTGCGCGAGCGATTCGTGTGGTCGGTGGTGCTGCAGCCGCTGCTCGACGCGGTGGCGAGCCCTCGTCGGGCGGCTGACGCGACGGCGGGGCGCGACGGCATGGGTGTCGGCGCTCGAGCCGCACGCAGCGCCGGATTCGGCCACACGGCGCGCATGACGCTGCACCATCTGCGAGCCGAGGGCATCTCGGGTGTGACGTCGCGCGTTCGTCGACGCTTGCGTCGGCGCTGAGCGGGGAACTGGCGCTCAGCCTCACCACAGCAGGGCCACTTACGCTGTCAATCGCGCGAGTCGGGGGGGCAGTGACGCCTGTGGGTGTTCGCTGCGGGCGATTCCGCGCTTTCCGGTGGTGACATGGTCACCAAGCTCGCGTCATCTGACGACGATCTTGAGGTTACTCCTGTATGAAGGTTTCGCTGCGCCGCGGCTGGTTGCTGATTATGGCCCCCGTTCTCGCTGTGCTGACGTTGACAGCCTGGGCGTTCGCCTCGCCGGTCGGGGCGGGGCCCGACGATGACTTTCACTTGGTGAGTGCCTGGTGTGCCGGGCCGACCGCAGATGAGACGTGCGTGCCGAACTCTGAGGAGGGCACCCATGCAGTGCCGGTGGTGCTCACCGAGATCGCGTGCTTCGCGTTCGACTCTACCGAGAGCGCGGCGTGTCAGGGTGACGACTGGTCGTGGTCGCTCGAGGCGGTGACCGAGACTGATCGCGGAAACTTCTCGGGGTCGTATCCGCCGCTCTTCTACGCCGTCATGGGGCTCATGACGGGGGACGATGTGCAGGTGTCGGCGTTGCTGATGCGAATGCTGACCATCGTGCTGTTCGTGGGCATCACGACCGCTCTGTTCGTGCTGCTGCCCGTGCACCGCCGGCCGACGCTGCTGTGGGGGTGGCTGCTCACGTCGGTGCCGATGGGGCTGTTTCTCTTCGGCACCAATAACCCCAGCGTCTGGGCCTGGATGGGCGTCGGCTCGACGTGGATCGCCTTACTCGGCTACTACGAGACCGAGGGGCGCCGCAAGGGCGCGCTGGCGGCACTGTTCGTCGTGACAGCGCTCATCGGGGCGGGGTCGAGAGCCGATGCCGCGATCTTCACGGGTTTCGCTATCGCCCTCGTCATGCTGCTGTCTGCGGCGAGGCACCGGCACTTCGTGCGCGACTCAGTGCTGCCCATCGTGGTGGGGCTTATCGCCCTCGTTCTGTTTCTGACGTCGTTCTTCTCGCGCAATGGGGTGAGCGGGTTCACGGGGCAGTCGTACGTCGATCCGCTGAGGGGGTCGGCGAGCACGGTCGATCGTGTGGCCGACCTCGAGGGCTTCGGTCTATTCGCCTACAACCTGCTCAATGTGCCAGAGCTCTGGACGGGCGTGCTGGGTGACTGGGCGTTGGGCTGGCTCGACACGACAATGCCGGCGTTTGTTTCGGCTGCTGCGGTGGCGGCGTTCGTCGCAATCGGGTTCATGGGCTTGGCGCGCATGTCAGTGCGCAAGGCGATCGTGATCGCGGCCGTGATCGCGGCGCTCATTGCTTTGCCGCTCTACGTGCTGCAGCAGGGGGGTGACGCCGTGGGCAACCAAGTGCAGTCGCGGTATCTGCTGCCCTTGATCGGCTTGCTCGCTGGATTGCTCATGCTCACACCGGTTGATCGCCCGATCGTGTTGACGCTCGCTCAACGGGTGACGGTGATCATCGCCCTGTCGGCAGCGAATTTCGTCGCGTTGCACGTCAACATGCGCCGGTACATCACCGGAATCGATGCCTCTGGCCCCCACCTCGATGCGGGTCTTGAGTGGTGGTGGGACGGGCCTGTCGGGCCGACCGCCGTCTGGATTCTCGGCTCGCTCGCCTACACCCTCCTGGTGTCGATTCTCATCTCGTCGATCGCGCGATATCCCGCCAGCGCTGCTGTACCCCTCGCGGTTCCCACGCGATGATGGAGGCAGCAGCGAACCGGGAGGGTGACTCATGGCCGCGCACCGCATCTACACGACGTCGTTCGCGAGCGTGTATCCGCACTACGTGACAAAGGCTGAACGCAAGGGCCGCACGAAGGCCGAAGTTGACGAGATCATCACGTGGCTGACGGGCTACGACGCAGAGCAGCTCGCCGAGGTGCTCGAGAACGGCACAGACTTCGAAACGTTCTTCTCCGCGGCCCCGAGCATGAACCCAGCGCGGTCGCTCATCACGGGCGTCATCTGCGGGGTTCGGGTCGAAGAGATCGAAGAAGTCACGATGCGCGAGATTCGCTATCTCGACAAACTCGTCGACGAACTCGCTCGCGGCAAGGCCATGCAGAAGTTGCTGCGCGGTTGACGCAGCACACGGTCTGGAATAGTGACAATTGGTTCCAGCAAGGTGGGCACTACCGGGTCGGTACTGGTGACCCTATGGCGACTTGAGGGTTGAGTGCTATGACGCTGACGACCCCTACCGATGCACGACGTGCTGTATTCGGTGCGCCGATAGGCTGAGCACTATGAGAGTTCTCGTGGCAGTGCCGGCGCTTAACGAGGCCGAAGCCATCGGCGGCGTGCTGGATGCGCTCTCGAGGGTGCACCCCATGGGCGACATCGTCATCATCGATGACGGTTCGCGCGATGCGACGGCGATTATCGCGCGAACGCGCGGCGCAAGTGTCGTGTCGCACGCCATCAATCTCGGGGTTGGCGCCGCGATGGGCACAGCCTTCAAGTACGCCGTGATGCACAAGTACGATGCGGTTGTTCAATTCGATGGTGACGGGCAACACCGCCCCGAGCACATCAGCGAGTTGGTTGCTGCGCTGGTCGACGCAGATGTCGTGATCGGGAGCAGATTCGCCGAAGGCGGAACATTCAAGTCTTCGGCGGCGCGGAGAGGCGTTCAGCGTCTCATCTCGTGGGTGGTGTCTGCCTACGCCCGCACGCGGATCACTGACGCGACGAGTGGCTTTCGCATTGCGGGCCCGCGGGCGCTTGCGGTGTTCTCTGAGCACTACCCGGTCGAGTGGCTCGGTGACACCGTAGAGTCGATCGTGATGGCGGCTCGTCAGAATCTGACCGTGCGCGAGATCCCAGTGGTGATGAACGAGAGGGCTGGCGGCGCCCCTTCGCAGTCGATTCTGAGAGCGACGCTCTATACGGGAAGAATCCTGTTGATCCTCGGGCTTGCCAGCGTTCGCAGCGCGCCCCCTCAGCTTCGAGCCATGAGGCGTGCAGATGCACGCGAGGTCGTCGCGTGACCCCGCAGATCTTGGCGATCGCCATGGCGGTGATCTTGCTCGTCGCAGTGATCCTGCTGCTCAGGTCGTATGTGCTCCCCGAGAAGTACGCCGTGATCTGGCTGGTGGCATCGATCGCGGCGCTCGTGCTGTCGGCGTGGCCCGGCATGCTCGACGCGCTGAGTGCGTTCTTCGGTATCGCCCAGCCCATTAATTTGCTCTTCGTGGGTGCTTTTTTCATCATCTTGTTGCTCCTCATGCAGATCAGCCTTGAGCTGGCGCGGACTCGGGACGAGTTGCGACGAGCAGTCCAGAAGCTCGCTCTCGAGCTAGAGAGGTCGAGGCGTGATCGTGACAAGTGACGCGACAGCGCAGGGAACGCGATCGAGGGTTCGGCGTTTCCGCTGGGTCTACCTGGCCCCTGTGCTCGCCTTTCTGACTCTTTCGAGCTGGGCATTCGCATCGCCCGTCGGAGCGAGCCCTGATGATGACTACCACCTCGTCAGCACGTGGTGCGCCACAGAGCTCAACGAGCACTGCGAGCCTGGCTCGACAGAGAGCAGTCGGGTCGTACCCTCGGCTTTTCGAGACGTCGTCTGCTATGCCCAGCGGGCCGAGGTCAGCGCCGCATGCCAAGAAGGCACCGCGTGGAAGACCTGGGACGGCGATCCGTGGCAGACAGATCGTGGCAACTTCGGGGGAGAATACCCGCCGGTCTACTACGCCGTCATGAACCTCTTCGCTGGGTCAGACTTGCAGATGAGTGCCCTCATGATGCGAGTCTTCAACGCGGCGGTCTTCGTCACACTCGCCACCGCGCTCGCTGTGCTCCTTCCAGCCGCGCGTCGAGGAACGTTGCTGTGGGGTTGGTTGATCTCTCTGGTGCCGTTGGGCGTGTTTCTTCTCGCGTCGAACAACCCGAGTGGCTGGGCCATTACGGGTGTCGGTACCGCCTTTATGGCGTTGCTCGGGTGGTTCGAGGTCACGGGTCGGCGCCGCTGGGCGCTGGGCGCGCTGTATGCCATCGGGGTGTTGATGGCGGCGGGCGCCCGTGGCGACGCGGCGGTCTACGTGGTGGGTGCCACCGTGACAGCTGCAATTCTCACGATGCAACCGACGAAGGTCTGGTGGTTGCGGGCGATTCTTCCGGCAGCGGGGGTCGTCGTGGCCTTCATCTTCTTCGCTACTGCGGGTCAGGCCGGGGTTGGCAGTGCCGGCTTCACGAGCGGTCCAGCGGGTCCGGGCGGTGACCCGATCGCTGGCATCGGGGTGGATGCTCCCGAGGGGGGCTTCGCACTTGCCGCGTACAACCTGTTGATGTTGCCGTTTCTCTGGACTGGAGTGTGGGGGTCGTGGGCGCTCGGATGGCTTGATACTCAGATGCCCGCGATCGTCGTCTGGGCGGCAACGGCGGCGTTCATCGCTGTCGGATTCGCTGGCATCGGTCGGCTCAGCATTCGGAAGGCGATTGCCACTGGGGGGGTCCTGGTCGTGCTCGTCGCGCTGCCGGTCTACGTCTTGACAGTGGGCGGCAACCAAGTGGGCGAGAACCTGCAGCCGCGATACCTCTTGCCGCTCATCGTGCTGTTCGGTTTTCTTCTCGTGACCGACCCCGCGAATTCTCGACTTCGCTTCACCCGCGTGCAAACCTTCACGATCTTCACCGCGCTCGCCGTTGCCAACCTGGTGGCGTTGCAGGTGAACATTCGCCGGTACGTCACCGGCGTCGATCAGCAAGGGCTCAACCTAGACGCTGGTGCGGAGTGGTGGTGGCAGGGATCGCCCTTGGGGCCCACTGCGTTGTGGGTGATCGGTGCGCTCGCGTTCGTGGGGTTGCTCGCTACCCTGTGGAGGGAGCTTCTGGGTCGAGCAGTCGCAGGGTCTCCGTCACACCGCGATCACGTTCCCGTTTAGGCGGCCGCGTGCCGCCGAAGGTTCTGTGTCTCTAGAGCTCTTTGTAGAGCCGCGGAGCTTGATTTACGGCGGTGATCGCGTGGGTGAAATCGACGCCGACGACATCGAGGTACCACTTGAGGTTCGGGTATCGCGGTGTGTTCTCTTCTTCGACGAGGAGCAGCGCCTCTTCGCGCGTCATGTCACCTTCGCGCACCTGGTTGCTGCGGAACGTATCGTGCTCAGTGAAGCCAGCGATCGTGTAGTACGCGTAGTTGTAGAACGCCGCCGTGCCGTCGCCGATGCGCCAGGTCGTCTGAGTGTCGGGCGCGCGTTCCCAGTCGTACTCGCTCAAGAGCGTGTCGTCGATGAGCTTCTCATCCCAGCGCCAGTAGTCGAAGATGTGGAAGTAGTCGGTCTTAGTCGTGAAGCTGCGGTAGTACTCGCCGAGGAGAGTGTCTGGAATCGAGCTGTTGAAGTACCCCGGGCTCTGCAGCATAGCCTTGAAACGCAGGCTCTGATAGCGCAACTGCTTCATGCCGCCGTGGCTGTAGACGCGCTCTTCGGCGAAGTCCGGCGGAACCCCGAGAAAGCCTGCCTTGAAGTGCGTGACCTCGAGCGGGTTGATTCCCCAGAGGTTCAGGGTGACGCCCGTCTGACGCTTGAGTGTCTCGATATGCCGAAAGAAGTGCTTGTCCCCGGCGGTCAGCACGCTCAGCATGCCGAGGTGGGGCGACTTCAGCCAGGCGTTCAGGTTGCGGCGAATGTACTCGCGCTTCTTCGTGATGTCGGCCGCGACGATGATGTTCTCGACCCCGAGCTTGGCCGACATGCGACTGACGTTGCGGCGGCCGAGATCGGTGACCATGCCCCAGTCATAGGTGTAGGTAACTGGCTTGAGCTTGAGCTCGTGCATGATGAGGTGCAGCCCGTACGAGCTGTCGCGCCCGCCCGAGAAGGGCACCAGCACTTCATCGCCTGACTGGCGTCGAAACGGCTCGATGAGCTCAAACAGCTCTTCTTTGGGCCGAGGGTGGTTGCGGGGCTTGTAGTTGTGGCAGTAGTTGCAGACGCCCTGCTCATCGAACTTGATGTACGGCATCGTCTCAGGCAAGACGCACCGCGTGCAGCGGCGAAAGTCGGGCTTCGGATAAATCAGCAGCGCCTCTTCTTCGGCCGAGATTCCGAGACCCGGCACGAGGTTGAACGAGCGGTCTTTCCACTCGGTCAGCTCCACTGCGGCATCTTGCGCTGGAACATCAACGATCTCGACATCGTGGCGCACCTGGCGAATGTTCTCGGCGTTGATCTGCTCGAGCGGGTAGCGCTCAGACGAGAAGACCACTCCATCAGCCTTGTCGCCGACGTAGAGGCTGCCGTTGTTCGAGAAGAGCAGCAGTTTGCCGAGTCGGGGCACGAGAGCAGCGCACGCGACAACGCCCACAGCGAGGCTCAGCACACGCTCGGCGGCCGTCTCGATGGTGCCGCCATCGTCGAGGTGCGAAGCGATGATCGCCGGGATGATCTCGGTGTCGATCTCGAGCGTGGGGCTCTTGCCGATTACCGACCACAGCGCTTCGTGATTGACGATGATGCCGTTGTGCAGCACCACGACTTGTTCGCGAGAGACCGGCTGGTTGTCGGCCGTTCCGTTGGTGACGAGGCGGCTGTGCCCGAAGAACAAGTGGCCGAGCGGAGGAATGCGCTTGAGCAGTCGGTCGATCGGCTCGTCAGCGCGATACGCGTGATACCCGCCTGTGCCGTGAATGACCATACCGCTCGAATCGCGGCCACGCTGCTGCGCGTGCTTGACGAGAATCTTGGCCGACGAGGAGTCGAGTTTCTCCTGGCCGATGAAGCCAAAGATTCCGCACATAGGTTTTTCTCCGATTCTCGGGGCCGACGCAGTGCACACCGCAAGGCGAAGCGACGCGAGCACGCCCAGCGAACAATCATGCCACGCTCGTCGGGCCGAAATGAGCGGCGGGCCCGCCCGGGGCCGCGTGTGCAGGCCGATACGATGGTGCAGTGTCAGGCCAGCCGATCCAGCCCTCGAAACGTGCCCTCGTTATCTGCTATTCACCGATTGCCAGCGACGGTCGAGTCACCAATCAAATCCGTTGGCTCGAGGGTGCGGGCTACACCGTCGATGTGCTGAGCCGCGGCCCCGAGCACCCCAACGCCTCCGGCAAGCAGTTTCACATCGGGTACCCGAGCTTCGTCACTAGGGTGGCGATGCATCTCTTCTTGACCCACCGCGCGCGTTTTCGGCGACTCATCTCGAAGCACATGCCGACGGCTCAACTGCACGGCGAGCAGTACGACCTCGTGATCGTCAATGACCATCACCTGCTGCCGTGGGTAATCGATGTGGTGCCAGCCCTTGCCCACGGGCCGGTTGTGCTCGACCTGCACGAGGTTTACTCGGGCAACGGCACGAGCCTCTCCTATCGGATGCTGATCGCTCCGTACGACGATTGGCTTCTCACCTTCTTGACCGATCCCGTCTTCACGAAGCACCTGACGGTCGCCGAAGGCATTGCCAATCTCTATCGCGATGAGTTCGAGATCACGCGGCCCGGAGTGATTCGCAACGTGGCACCGTACGAAGAGCTCGAGCCGTCTACGGTCGACCCTGACCACATCGTGCTCGTGCATCACGGCTATGCCGCCGTCGAGCGCGGCATCGACATCATGCTTGATGCGGCGATGCTGCTTGAGCCACGCTTCAGTCTGGTGCTCATGGTGCTGGGTGACGAAACGTCGCTCGCTCCTCTGCGTCGGCATCCGGCCGTCGCCGCTGGCCGGGCTCGGTTTCGCGACCCAGTCGGTGTGACTGAGGTCGCCAAAGCGCTCAATGAGTACGACCTCGAGCTGATTTTCTTCCCGCCGCGTTTTGCCAACAACGTCTACGCATTGCCAAACAAGTTCTTCGAAGCTGTGCAGGGCCGCCTGGGAGTCGTGATCGGTGAAAGCCCTGAGATCGTCGGATTCGTGCGCGACCTTGGTCTCGGCATCGTCGTCGACGGGTGGGAGGCTTCCGACCTCGCGAGTGCACTGAACTCGCTGACTGCCGACCAGATCTCGGCCATGAAGCAAGCCTCGGGTCGCGCCGCCGTTGAGTTGTCGACTCGGGGAGAGGGTCCGCGATTCTTGGCTGAGGTCGGCGCCTAGACGGTCGCTTTGCCGATTACCCTGTAGGCGATTCCCGGCCATTGGTCGGCCGATGACACGCGTCGACCGTCGATGAATGCCGAGAGGCCCGGCAGGTCTACAGGGCTGAGACTGCGGTATTCGTCGTGGTCCGCCTGCACCACAACCGCATCGACCGGCTCGCCGAGGTGATACGGGGTGAAGCCCAGCCCGGTGAGCTCATCGTCGGTGTACATCGGGTCGTGCACGACCGCCGTTGCCCCTCGGCTGCGCAGGGCTTCGACAGCACCGAAGACGCCCGAGAACGCAGTTTCTTTCACCCCTCCGCGGTATGAAGCACCGAGTACGGCGACCTTGGCTCCGGCAAGGTCGCCATAGGCGCCCTCGAGCAGGCCGATCGTGTAGTCGGGCATACCCGCGTTCGCGGCTCGAGCCGCTGAGACGACGGTCGCCTCGGGGTCTGTCCAAAGGTAGAGGCGCGGGTAGACCGGAATGCAGTGACCGCCGACAGCGATGCCGGGTTGGTGAATGTGTGAGTACGGCTGCGAGTTCGATGCTTCGATCACCTGGTAAACATCGATGCCTGCTGTCGACGCATAGCGCGCAAACTGGTTGGCGAGACCAATGTTGACATCGCGGTAGGTGGTCTCCGCGAGCTTGGCAAGTTCGGCGGCCTCGGCGCTTCCGAGATCCCAGACGCCGTTGCCACGAGGCAGGTCGGGGCGGTCGTCGAAGTCGAGCACCGCTTCGTAAAACTCGGTGGCGCGCTGGGCACCCCGTTCAGAGAGGCCGCCCACGAGCTTCGGATACTTGCGCAGGTCGGCGAACACGCGGCCTGTGAGAACTCGCTCAGGTGAGAAGACGAGGTCGAAGTCGACGCCCTCAGTGAGGCCCGATACTTCTTCGAGCAGCGGCTTCCAGCGGTTTCTGGTCGTACCGACCGGCAGGGTCGTCTCGTACGACACGAGGGTGCCAGGCGTCAGCACTGCTCCGAGCGATCGGGTCGCGCCGTCCATCCACCCGAAGTCGGGTTCAGCGGTCTGCTCGTCGACGAAGAGAGGCACAACGAGCACGACGGCGTCGGCACCGGGCACGGCATCGGCATAGTCGGTGGTGGCTCGCAGAGCGCCAGCGGCCACGAGCTCACTGAGCTTCTCTTGCAGATGCGCCTCACCCGGAAAAGGTTCAGTGCCGGCGTTGATGAGGTCGACGGTGCGCTGAGACACGTCGACTCCGACCACGTCGTGGCCCTTGCTGGCGAACTGCACGGCGAGCGGCAGCCCGATCTTGCCGAGGGCGATGACGGCGATTTTCACGAAGTGCCTCCAGTATCAGGTGTGCGGGTCAATGCTATGCGCGGATGATCGCGAGGCTTTCGTCGACCACCTGCGTCGCGATCGCCGCGAGTGAGAAGCGCTCTGACGACCAGCGGGCGAGCTCGGCGCGGTCGGGTGGCGCCAGTGGAGCATCCATCGCCGCAATCATGGCCTCTGCGACTGCTGATGGCTCGTAGGTCACGGCGACACCAGCTGGGTAAGTGGCGTGGTCGAGAAACTCGATCGTGGGCCCGACGCCGGTGAAGACAACCGGACATCCGGCTGCGAGCGACGAGTAGACCTTGGTCGCCAGGGCGTATTCGTTCGCTGCCACGGGCGCGAGGCTGGCGACCGAACAGGTGGCTCTGGCGAGAATGGTCGCCAATTCGGCGGGGGGAATCGGAGGGTGGAATGCGACCGAGTCGGCGATGCCCAGCTCGGCTGCGCGAGCCTGCATGTCATCACGATCTTCACCGTTGCCGTAGTACTCGAGCCGAGCGCGCGCATGCCGGTTCACAACAGCGCGCATGGCGTCGACGAAGATGCCGGCCCCGTGCCATTCAGAATGGGTGCCCGCGTAGATAAACAACGGTGGGTCAGCCGGTTCTTGACCGCTGTAGCGAAAGTGCGCGGTGTCGGCACCGAAGCCGATGGGCACGGCCGGGGTTGTGATGCCGAGTTCTCGAAAGCGGGCGATGAGCGGGTCATGCGCGGCGAACAGTCTCTTCGCGCCCTGCAGCCCCCACGCCTCGATGCGACGCAGTGTGCCGAGCACGAATCGATTGCTCGTGACCAGTTCGGCTGCTTCAGACCAGTAGTCAGCGGCCCGCACGACGTAAGGGGTGCGCCGCAGCCAGGCGATGACGCGCACCACGGCCACGGTGGTGGGCGGCGGCTCGACGATGTAGAGGTCAGCTCGGCGAGAGAAGAGCAGCCGGAACGCGAGGGGAATGTCGAAACTCATGTAGCTCACGTAGCCGCGCACATACTGCTGCCTGTCGCGCTTGACGGGGGCTCGACGAATGTCGATGCCCGGCGGGTCGTCGATCACGGCGCCTCGCGGTGGTCGCGCGGTGAGAACCGCGACCTCGAAACCTCGATCGCGAAACTCTTCGGCCCAGGTGCGCAGAATTCCCGATGCGGCAGAGACCTCGGGCCCGAAAATTCGGGTAGCAATGACGACTCTCATCAGCCTGCAGCGAGAAGCCGGGCAACGAGTGCGTGCTGCACGGCTCGGTCGGGCTCGCTCGACAGCGCTCGTGCCGAGCGATTGGCGGCTTGCTTGAAGCCCGTCACGTCGTCGGCGGTGATGTCGTGCAGAGCGTCGACCAGTGCGTCGGCGGTGGTGTCGCTCGTGATGATGCCGAGACCGTACTGCCCGACGTGAGTGTCGATCTCAGGCGCTGGTGAGAACACCAGCCCGAGTCGGGCCTGCACGAAGTCGAAGAACTTGTTCGGCAGGTGGTAGAGGTGGCTGAGCGTCTTGAGCGGGTAAAGAAACACCCCGAGGTCATACTGGTTCAGCACGCTCGGAAGAGTGTCAGGTGGCACAGGGTCGTGCACCGTGACGCGAGGTGATTCGGCGGCGAGCTTCTTGATCACGTCGAGATGACCCCCGGGCACCTCAAGCAGATAGAGATCGAGACTGAACCGCTCGCCGAGTCGACCGACGGCTTCGATGAGTTCGACAATGTTGCGCTCGGCGTCAGCAGTGCCGCTGTGCACGAGTCGAATCAAATCAGGGTCGACGGGCGACGGCGTGGCATCTCTAAAGTCGGCTGCATTACGCACGACCTCGGTCGCGACGCCGTAGCGCTCGGTGTAGAGGCCCGCGAGGCCCTCGCTGACGCTAGTGACTGCGGTCGTGCGCGGCAGGTACTTTTCGCACAAATGCTGCATGTAGGGGCCGACGAGCACCCGCCACACGAAGACGGTCGCCCGTTCTTCAGCAGCCCATTCGTGCATGTCGGCGAGAACCGGCGCCGTGCCCGACGCGGCGAACGCGAGGGGCAGAGCGCGAGCGTCGTTGGCGACGACGAGGTCGTATGGGCCTGAGGCGACGACCTCATCGAGAACCGCCTTCTCGCCCGGAGCGGTGAGCTCGACAGAGTTGTGCAGTCGCAGGGCGAGCTTCACGACCCCGGCGGGCGTCTGAGGCAAAGAGGCTGCGTTCTCTGGCACTTCGATGTGGCGCATCACCCCAGCTGGCGCCGCGCCATAGCCGACGGTGGTCACGTCACCGTGCTGCTGCAGAACCTCGAGCTGTCGCAGCACTCGCGAGTCTGCGTAGATTGGAGAGAACGAGACGCAGAGTATCTTTCGCGGCGGAGCCGAAGGATGGGTCACGTGATTCTTTCCAGGAGTGATCGAGAGGCGATATCAGTCTAATTGGACGGGCCGAAGCCGCGTGACGATGGAGTGCACCCGACAACACTCGCACACGGAGCGGGCCCCCGAACTCGATCAGGAAGGGCTGTCGAGAATGCGCCGTTCGAGTTTCTCTCACGCTACACTGGCCTCTTCATCGAGACGCACTCCGACATGCGAAACACAAGACCTATCGGGTCGACGTCGCGGGCGAACTAGCCCTCGCGTGGTGTCCTCCAGCGACACCGACTACCCCGGATTCGACCACCGGCGGCCAGCGCAGTGATGCGCGCAGAGTCTCAGGAAGGCGATGTCGGGTGTCGGCAGAGGTGCGCCCGTTTCAGCGGTGTGTTCGGACGATTATGGACACGACTGATCCGGATATTTGGTTCGATGAGTATGGTGTCTCGTCGCATGTGATTGGTTTTGAGGCGAATCTTGCTGCGGAGGTTCGTGCGGCTCAGGCGGGCGAGCGGTTGGGTGAGCTTGATGAGTTGGTTGCTCGCATTAAGCAGGCCGGTGAGGGCAAGCCGTATGACTGCGTGATCGGTATTTCTGGTGGCGTGGATAGTTCCTATTTGGCGTTGCAGGCGGTGAAGTTGGGGTTGCGGCCGTTGGCGGTGCACTTCGACAGTGGGTGGAACAGCGAGCTCGCGGTCGACAACATTCACAATCTCGTCACCAAGCTCGGTCTTGATCTTTATACGCATGTTGTCGACTGGCGTGAGATGAAAGATCTGCAGTTGTCGTTCTTCAAGGCGTCGGTGGCGAATGCTGATACGCCGACCGATCATGCGTTCGGGTGGGTGGCGTACTCGCAGGCGAAGAAGTATGGAATCAAGTACATCTTGTCGGGGGCGAACTTTGCCAGTGAGTCGATTCTGCCGACGGCGTGGGGGTATAACGCGGGGGATGCGAAGCATGTGGCCGCGATTCAGAAGCAGTTCGGGTCGGTGAAGCTGAAGACGTATCCGTTGATGGGGTTGGTGAAGCGCAACCTGTGGTATCCGGAGGTGCGCCGTATTCGCACGGCTGCGTTGCTGAACTACATGCCGTATGTCTATAAGGATGCCAAGCGCGCGATCGCTGAGGAGCTGGGGTGGCGTGACTACGGGGGCAAGCACTACGAGTCGGTGTTCACTCGGTATTTTCAGGGCTACTACTTGCCGCACAAGTTCGGGTTCGACAAGCGGTTGGCGCACTATTCGTCGTTGATTCTGTCGGATCAGATGACGCGTGATGAAGCGTTGGCGTTGATGGAGACGGCGAACTATCCGGAGGAGTTGCGTCGGCAGGATCATGAGTTCATTGCGAAGAAGTTGGGGGTGGGGGTGGATGAGTTGGAGGCGATCTATGCTCGGCCGCCGGTGCCATATTCGGCCTACCCCAACGCCGAAGCGATATGGTCGAAGATCAGGCAGGTCGGGGCGCCCCTCGGCCGATTCGCGCGCAGGGTGGGACTACTGACATGACTTCTCGGGCTCGAGTACTCGTTCTGACGTACACGCCATTCGCGCTCGAGCCTCGCGCATTGAAGCAAGTCAGCTTCTTGAAAGAGCAGCACGACGTCGTCACCGCAGGTTTCGGTCCTTCGCCGTTTGCTGATGTACCACACGAAGAGATTGCCGAAGGCCCGCTGTTTCGATGGGGCTTGATCGGCCGGTTGCTGAACATCGCTTTCCTGGTGATGCGCTGGTACGCACCGCTCGCGTCGATCAACGCGCTCGACAAAGCGACAGTGAAGCAACTGAAACCGCGGGAGTGGGATGTCGTGATTGCACACGACGTCAAGGCGCTCGATGCCGCTCTTGCCCTCGCCCCGAAGCGCGGCGTGGTCGTCGATCTTCACGAGTACGCGCCGCGACAGGAAGAACACTCTGCCCTGTGGCGTCTCTTGATCGCGCCCTACTTCCGGTGGATGTGCCGCAAGAAGGCCACTCAGGCCGCTGCGGTCGTCACGGTGAGTCAAGGAATCGCTGACGAGTACCGAAGCCAATTCGGGTTTGACTCCACACTCGTCGTGAACGCTACTCCGTATGCCGAGCTACAGCCTCGGGTGGTGAAGACTCCGATTCGCCTTGTGCACAGCGGTCGGGTGGCTGTGCAACGTCGACTCGACATCATGATTCAAGGTGTTCGAGACTCCTCGGCCAACGTCACTCTCGATCTCTATCTGGTGGGGGACGAGTCGCCAGAGATGGACAAGCTCAGGTCTTTGGCGGCTGACGACCCGCGCATTCGGTTCAGAGAGCCAGTGCCGTACCCCAAGCTGGTCAAGACACTCAACACCTACGACGTGGGCTTGAGCATCTTTCCGCCGACGACGTTCAATTTGGCATGGTGCCTACCCAACAAGTTTTTCGATTTTGTGCAAGCCAGGTTGGGGGTCATCGTGGGCCCGTCTCCCGAGATGGCGAGGTTCGTCGACCAGTACAAGATCGGTCTCGTCCTTCCCGATTTCGACCCTTCCTCGCTCGCAACGGCGCTCGACTCGCTAACGCCACATGGCGTCGCCCAGTGGAAGGCCACATCGCACTCTCACGCGACCGCCCTATCGAGTGAGTCTCAATCTGCAATCTGGGAGGACCTGATGGCGAGGTTGCTCGAGCGCGAGGACGGGTTGTAGCAAGACACCTTTTCAGGTCTTTCCGGCGTCTCACCGGGCATCTCCTCGTCTACTCGCGCAGATGGGCACTGCCCAAAGGTGGGTAGACTCGCGTCGGCCTGGAATCTCTAGGCGAGTCGTCTGGAGATCTCACTTTGCTGAGCATTCGCATCGTGCTGGCCGCGCTTGGGTTGTCTGAGGTTTATGCGGAAGAGGCGATTAACATGCGGAGCGAGGTGCGCCCGTTTCAGCGGTGTGTTCGGACGATTATGGACACGACTGATCCGGATATTTGGTTCGATGAGTATGGTGTCTCGTCGCATGTGATTGGTTTTGAGGCGAATCTTGCTGCGGAGGTTCGTGCGGCTCAGGCGGGCGAGCGGTTGGGTGAGCTTGATGAGTTGGTTGCTCGCATTAAGCAGGCCGGTGAGGGCAAGCCGTATGACTGCGTGATCGGTATTTCTGGTGGCGTGGATAGTTCCTATTTGGCGTTGCAGGCGGTGAAGTTGGGGTTGCGGCCGTTGGCGGTGCACTTCGACAGTGGGTGGAACAGCGAGCTCGCGGTCGACAACATTCACAATCTCGTCACCAAGCTCGGTCTTGATCTTTATACGCATGTTGTCGACTGGCGTGAGATGAAAGATCTGCAGTTGTCGTTCTTCAAGGCGTCGGTGGCGAATGCTGATACGCCGACCGATCATGCGTTCGGGTGGGTGGCGTACTCGCAGGCGAAGAAGTATGGAATCAAGTACATCTTGTCGGGGGCGAACTTTGCCAGTGAGTCGATTCTGCCGACGGCGTGGGGGTATAACGCGGGGGATGCGAAGCATGTGGCCGCGATTCAGAAGCAGTTCGGGTCGGTGAAGCTGAAGACGTATCCGTTGATGGGGTTGGTGAAGCGCAACCTGTGGTATCCGGAGGTGCGCCGTATTCGCACGGCTGCGTTGCTGAACTACATGCCGTATGTCTATAAGGATGCCAAGCGCGCGATCGCTGAGGAGCTGGGGTGGCGTGACTACGGGGGCAAGCACTACGAGTCGGTGTTCACTCGGTATTTTCAGGGCTACTACTTGCCGCACAAGTTCGGGTTCGACAAGCGGTTGGCGCACTATTCGTCGTTGATTCTGTCGGATCAGATGACGCGTGATGAAGCGTTGGCGTTGATGGAGACGGCGAACTATCCGGAGGAGTTGCGTCGGCAGGATCATGAGTTCATTGCGAAGAAGTTGGGGGTGGGGGTGGATGAGTTGGAGGCGATCTATGCTCGGCCGCCGGTGCCATATTCGGCCTACCCCAACGCCGAAGAGTCAGCGGGTCGACTTTTCGCGATGACGGCGGCACTCGGGGCCATTCTGCGAAAGCTGCGCATCCTGCGATGACGACGGTCTCCATCGTCGACTACGGCCTCGGCAACCTCGGCTCAGTCATGAACATGCTCAAGCGCGTCGGCGCGAGCTCTCGACTTGCGAAGACTGCCGACGAGATCGCGTCGAGCGACCGCTTGATTCTTCCCGGTATCGGGGCGTTCGACACGGGTATGGCTCTGCTCGATCACGCAGATCTCACCCCAGCCATCACGGCGTTCGCGGCAACAGGCAAGCCGGTGCTCGGCATCTGCTTGGGAATGCAGCTACTGCTCGATTCGTCAGAAGAGGGCTCTGCATCGGGTCTCGGTCTCATCCGAGGCAAGACCCTGCGTATTCCTGAAGGTGACGGTGTCAGAGTGCCGCACATGGGCTGGAATCTCGTCGAGGCCGTCAGGCCTGACCCGCTTGTCGCCGAACTGCCGGCCGACAGCCGCTTCTACTTCGTGCACAGCTATCGCGTGGTGCCCGACGATGAGAACGACGTTCTCGCCATTACTCGGTACGGGGTACCGTTCGCCTCGATGATCAGGTCGGAGAATGTCATGGGCGCCCAGTACCACCCCGAGAAGAGCCACGCGTTCGGTATGCGCGTGCTGAGCAACTTCGCCTCGCTATGACAGTGTTTCCGCGGGTGATTCCCGTGCTGCTCGTCAGCGATGGCTACCTGGTGAAGCCGGTGAAGTTCCAGGGCGACAAGTACATCGGTGATCCGATCAACGCGGTGAGAATCTTCAATGAGAAACAAGTCGATGAACTCGTCATTTGCGACATCGACGCATCGATCAAGGGCACGGGAGTCAACTACACCCTCATCGAAGAGATCGCGAGCGAAGCGTTCATGCCTGTCGGCTACGGCGGCGGGGTGTCATCTGCGGCCGAAGCTCAGCGCATCACCAGCATCGGCATCGAGAAAGTCGTGCTCAATACGGCGGCCCTGCAGCGGCCAGAGACGATCACCGAGATCTCAGACGCCCTGGGTGCGTCGAGCACTGTCGTCAGCGTGGATGCGCGTCGCAAGCTCACCGGGGGCTGGGAAGCCTTCGCTCGTCGCGGCACCCGAAAAACGGGTTTCTCGCCTGCCGAGTTCGCCTCTCGGGCCCAGCAACTCGGAGCAGGCGAGATCTTGGTCTCATCGATTGACCGGGAGTGCACGTTCGGTGGTTACGACCTCAAGCTCATCGAGTCGGTCGCCGCCGCTGTGACGGTTCCGATCATCGCTCTCGGCGGGGCGGGCGGCTTCGACGACTTCGCCCCCGCACTTGAGGCCGGAGCATCAGCCGTGGCCGCCGGCAGCATGTTCGTGCTCAACGGCAAGCACCGAGCGGTGCTAATCTCCTACCCCACGCCTGAGCGAGTTCGCACGCTGGGCGACATAACAGCGTGACGGATCAGAACGGCCGAGCAATGCAACGATCACGATGGGCGAGCCGATGAGCACAACATCAAGTGAGAGTGGTCGCGGTGAGGGTATTCCCCTCAAGATCCTCATTCTCTCTTACACGCGCACGGAGCAGGAGCCTCGGATCATCAAGCAGATCCGAGAGTTCAGCGGCAGGTCCCACGTCACGACGGCGGGCTACGGGCTGCGCCCTGAAGGTGTGCACGATCACATCGAACTCTCTTGGCCGCCACCGCGCAAGGGGCTGGCTCGTGTACCGGGCTTGTTTTCGTTCCTTCTTTTGTCTCGGTTGCATCGCGCTTACTCCGCATTGGAACCCCGTGATCGAGCGTCGTTCGATCAGTTGAAGGACGGAACCTGGGATGTCGTGGTAGCTCACGACGCCCAAACTCTCTATCTTGCGTCGCGACTGCGGCCACGCTACGGAGTGTTGGCAGACATGCACGAGTACGCGCCGAGGCAGAGCCTTCCATCCCTTAGGTGGAACCTATTGCATCAGCCGTATTACACGTGGCTATGCCGGACATACCTGACTACCGCCGCCGCAGTCACCACCGTCAGCCAGGGGATTGTGGAGGAGTACCGCCGCGAGTTCGGAGTGCAACCGGTCTTAGTGGTGAACGCCACGCCATACCACGAACTCGAAGTCGGGAGAGTTGGCCGTACGATTCGGTTGGTTCACAGTGGGGGTCTTGCCGTGCAGCGCCGGCTCGACATCATGATTCAAGGCGTACGAGAATCCGCGGCAGATGTCACGCTCGATCTCTACTTGGTCGGAAGCGAGTCGCCCCTGATGCGTGAACTCAAGGACCTAGCGGCAGGCGACTCGAGGATTCGTTTTCTTGAACCCGTGCCGTACGCGGAACTCGTGCCGAAGCTAAATCAGTATGACCTGGGACTGAGCATTTTTCCGCCGACTACCTTCAACCTCGCGTGGTGCCTACCCAATAAGTTCTTCGACTTCATTCAAGCGAGGCTGGGGGTCATAGTAGGGCCGTCACCCGAGATGTCCCGAATCGTCAACGAATACGGCGTCGGCCTCGTGCTTGCCGACTTTGAGCCGTCGTCACTAGCCAAAGCGCTAGATGCGCTCACTCCTGAGCAGGTCGCGGGCTGGAAGTCGGCTTCGGCGAATCGTGTTCGTGAACTGTCAGGAGAGCAACAAGGAAAGATCTGGGGGTCGGTGCTCGACACCATGGTCAGCAACGGCAGTTGAGTCGGGTCATCCCTCGCGGAGGGGCAGTTTTCCAATGCTCCCAAGTAAGAACCGCGGACCGGACTCCGCGACATAGACTTTCTGGGTGAAGAAGACTGGGGCCAACGAGTGAAACAGGTGCTGTCACTCTTCCGACAGGTGATGTCGATCCTGCCGTCTGGCGGAAGGCGCTTTGTTTGGACCTACTCCTGGATTCTTGCGTCACTGTCACTGTTCGATGCTGCGGCTCTTGGGCTTCTTGCGGCGGTTCTTGGTCCAGTATCTATCGGATCCCCAGTTGTTCTCCCGGTCCTTGGCGAGCTGGACACTGTGGGTGTTGTCTGGGTGATCCTTGCCATTTGCGCGATTCTGATTGCGAAGAGTGTTTGTGCAGTTCTGGTGACCTGGTGGGCTACTAGGCGTATACCCCGATACGAGGTTGCGATTGGCGATCGGCTTCTCCGCTCCTATCTTGCAGCGCCCTGGCGTGATCGTCTTCGCAAGAACTCAGTCGACATCATGCGGTTCTCCGATAGCGGCATTGATGCCTCTATTAACTCCTTCCTCTTGCCAGGAGCGACGCTATTGGGCGAGGCAGTCACGCTCATCGCGGTGATTGCGACCCTAGCTGTGATCCAACCGGTGCTGGCCATCGCGACCTTGTTGTACTTGCTCCTCCTCGGGGCGGTTCTGTTCTTCTGGATCGCTAGGCATGCCCGAAAGGCGGGAGAGGTGAACGTCAACTACACGATGAAGAGCTCACGCCTAATTCTCGAGATCATCGCTTCCATGAAGGAGGTCACGCTACGGAACAAGGAAGGCGAAGTCGCCGACGCTGTTCGCGACGCTCGAACCTCGAGCGTGAGGGCGAGAGCCAACATCTACTTCCTCGGTCAGTTGCCGCGGTTTGCGCTCGAAGCGGGGCTGGTCGGTGGCTTCGTTCTCATCGGCGGGGTGGGCTTCGCCCTCGGTGGCATAGAGCAAGCGGTAGTGGCCATTGGGCTTTTCGCGCTGGCTGGCTTTCGTGTTGCTCCGTCTGTGATTCGTTTCCAGTCTGTGCTTTCGCAGATGATCGCAGCAGCAGAGTACCCGCGCCAGGTTCTGCTCGAGCTAGCCGACGTTGAGCGAGGCACGGCGGAGACCAGCCGTGGCTGGCGCGAGGTGCCGCCTGACTCCAAGAGCATTGTTTTCGAGAAGGTCAGTTTTCTGTACGGCCCCGACGCGTCCCCTGCGGTTGAGGATGTCTCGCTGGAGATTCCGTTCGGCTCGTCTGTCGCGTTCGTAGGGGCATCCGGGTCAGGAAAATCGACTATGGTCGACCTACTCCTCAGCCTGTTGGAACCGACTTCCGGCGAGGTAATGGTTGATCAGACGCGACTTTCGGAGATTCGTACATCGTGGAGATCCAGAGTCGGATACGTCCCTCAAGAGGTTGCGCTGTTTGATGCAACGATTGCGCAGAACGTAGCTCTCACTTGGGGGGAAGACTTTGATGCTTCACGTGTTCAATACGCACTTGAGCGCGCGCAACTCTGGGATCTAGTCTCCTCGCGCCCAGGAGGAATCAGCGCGAAGGTTGGCGAACGAGGGTTGGCGCTATCGGGGGGACAGAGGCAACGGTTGGGTATTGCCAGGGCCTTGTATTCCGATCCTATGGTGCTCGTGCTAGACGAAGCGACAAGCGCGCTCGATACGCAGACGGAAGCTCTTGTCACCGCGGCTATCAACTCGGTCGGGGACGACGTTACCAAGGTCGTGGTTGCACATCGTCTTGCAACGATCAGACATGCGGATTGCATTTTCTTCATGAGAGATGGGCGACTGCTGGGGAGCGGTTCCTTTGTGGACCTCGTGAAGCGGTTTCCTGACTTCGCGCAGCAGGCTCAGTTGGCTGGACTCACCTGAACCGACGCATGCCCTGACTTGACGCGCGCATCGACCTCACTGTTGTCAAGGGCTGATCCACTCACCGAAAGGTGGGCGTATGTACGGGCGATTCGACACGAGTCCCCTGACGCCAGGGACTTCCGCCCGACGTTGAACGGGCTAGCGGCTACCTCGACTCAGGTGTGGGAAGCGTAGGCGGGACTGCCTCGCGGGTTACCCTTGCAGTGACAATGTGGGGGAGTGCGAAACATGGCGACTAGTGAGACGCGCAGCTCGGGCACACGTCAGGGCAGCCGGAGACAACGGTACAGATTCGCCGTTTCTGCACTGGTGGTATCGCTTCTCGTCGGTGTCGATGTGGCATTGGTGTTTTCGCCGCGACCTGCGCAAGCCGTTGAGGTTCACGGTCCATCGAAGCGTCAGGTCGTGACCACGTCGTCGAGCTTTCAACCTGGCCTCATTATCAGTGACGCATTGTTCTACGATTCGGGGGCGATGTCCGCGCCGGAGATCCAGGCGTTCTTGGACGCGAAGATCGGTACTTGCCTCAACGGCAACTGTTTGAACGTGGCGACAGTCCCCTACCCCGGCCGGCCCCGGGATGTGTCGTCATCTACTGGAAACCTTGTATGCGAGGCGATCCCGGCAGGCACGTTCCGAGTGTCAGAACTGATCTATCGGGCTCAGGTTGCTTGCGGTATTTCTGCCAAAGTCATTCTCGTCACGCTCCAGAAGGAGCAAGGTCTCGTGCTCAAGAACGCACCGACAGACTACGCACTCCGGTGGGCAATGGGGATGGCTTGCCCAGACACTGCGCCTTGCAACACTGCCTTCGCGGGCCTGGGTACTCAGATCGTGACTGGCACTCGTCAACTCAAGGTCTACAAGGCCGGCGCCTTCGCGCGCCAACCTGGCAATCACTTCATCGGATGGCACCCGAACAGCTCATGCGGCGGTACAACAGTGAATATTCGGAATTTTGCCACCGCAGCTTTGTATAACTACACACCCTATCAACCAAACACGGCTGCCCTCGCGAACCTGGCGGGCACCGGCGACAGTTGCTCGAGCTATGGGAATCGAAACTTCTGGCGCTTCTATAACCAGTGGTTCGGCTCGACCATCGATGTACCTTGCACAGTGAGTGCGCAATCGGAAATTTTCCGGCAATGGGAGGCGGAGGGCGGCACTGGAGGACCCCTTGGCGCTTCCGTCGCTCCGGGCATCGCCAACGGTGGGGGCGGAGCGTTGGTCGGCTTCTACGCCAACGGCAACATCTACTGCACCCCCGGCGTAGGAGCTATAGCAGTGCTCAATGCTGCTCGCGATAAGTACGTCGAGTTGGGAGGGTCCACGAGCGCTCTTGGCTTGCCTATTCGAGCTCGCGTCGCGTTCTCCGCTCGCGGGATCGATGGCTACCTTCAAGAGTTCTCGCGCGGAATCATGCTGTCGTCGAGTTCGACTGACGCATTTGCGGTGCTTCATGGCCCGATTCGGAATGCGTGGGGCGATCGCGGAGGATCAGGTGGTGTGCTCGGTTGGCCTAGGGGAGACCAAGAGTCGATTGCGATAGGGGTGAGTCAACGGTTCGAGAACGGCACCATCGTTGTTCCACACGGTCAAGCCGCCATCGTTGTTTCGGGGCCCATCGGGGAGTACTGGTCAGCGGGCACTCACTCAGCTTCGCTTGGTTCTCCGACTGGGGGCCCCGTGTCGTGGTCAGCTGGCGGGGTGTCGGGCTCTCTGCAGTACTTCCAGCGAGGGATGGTTCTTTCGTCATCGACAACGGGTACCTTTGCCGTCCTCGATGGCCCGATCCGGAACGCGTGGGGCAACTCAGGGGGTTCTGGGGGGTCTCTCGGATGGCCGACTGGCGACCAGGAGACAGTGTCCGGGGGGATTCGTCAGCAGTTCGAGCGGGGATTCATCATCGCTCCGACCGGTGGAACGGCTGCAGCGTTGTCTGGAGAAATCGGGACGTATTGGGGTTCTGGTTCGAACGCGACGCGGTTGGGGTCGCCCACCGGTCCCCCGTCGGCATGGTCTGCCGGCGGGGTGTCGGGAACATTGCAGTACTTCCAGCGGGGAATGGTTCTGTCGTCGTCGACGACGGGGACCTATTCGGTTTTGGATGGAGCCATGAGAAGTGCGTGGGGCGCTCGGGGAGGTTCGGGTGGGCCACTCGGGTGGCCGACGGGTGATCAGCAGTCGGTCTCGGGAGAAATCCGTCAACAGTTCCAAGGAGGACTCCTCGTGGTGTCAGGCGGTGGATCCGGATTCGCCGTCAACGGCGAGATCGGACACTACTGGGCGGCGGGAGCGAACAGGTCCCTACTGGGCTTGCCGACCTCGTCGGCGGTCACAGCATCCTCTGACGACATCTCCGGCAGCTCACAGTTGTTCGAGCGTGGGATCGTACTGTCGTCCACGAGCACAGGAACTTACGCAGTCTTGAACGGCGCCATTCGCTCGGCATGGACTGCGAATGGCGGCATCTCAGGTGCGCTCGGTTGGCCTATCGGCGAGCAAGTGGGTGTCCGCGATGGGCTTCGCCAGTCCTTCCATAAAGGATCCCTTTTCACACTTCCAGGCGTTGCGCCCGTTGTCGTCACGGGGCAGATCTACGCATACTCGGCAACGGATTCCAACGCGGCCATCCTCGGCATTCCCATCGCGCCCGAGGTGCTGTGGACCGCAGGGGCAGTATCGGGTTCCTATCAAGTGTTCGAGAAAGGATTGGTGATGTCGTCAGTCGAGACCGGCACCTTTGCCGTGCTCGACGGCCCTTTCCGAGACACATGGGGCGCCCTTGGTGGCTCTGGTGGTTCCCTGGGGTGGCCGATCGGCGATCGGGTGGTCGATGGGGAGGTGACTCGCCAACAGTTCCAAAGGGGAACGGTGTTTGTTCCCATCTCGGGGCAGCCGTTCGTGGAGTTTGATTGACGATCGGCTTGCACACGGATCGGGCCATCGAGATGGGATTCGAAACCGTACACGCAACGAGCGCGAACCAGAGAATCGATTCTGCAGTCGAAAGGACTGCCTAGCGTCCTCAGGGCAGGTTCCGCTCGAATTCTGCGAACCGCTCCATTACGCGATGGCGGTTGCGTTCACGGTGACGTCGGTTGCCGATGTAGACCCCCCAAGGTTCAAGGTCTCGCGTGACAACCGAGTTCGCCCCCACGACAGCGCCTTCTCCGATGGTGACCCCAGGAAGAACGACCGCGTTGGCCCCGACGATGCAGAATCGCCCAACCTCGATCGCACCGCGCTTGGCGTTCCGGTACTCCGTGGGCACAGTTGAATTGCCAAAACCTCCGCTCACGAAGTCGTCGGTTCCCGTCAAGAGCTTCGCGCCTTGCGACACCGCGGAGAAGTCGCCCAGGTTCACGGCTGCACCGCCCGTTATCGCGGAGAAACAGGCGATGTGCACGTAGTTTCCGATAACGATCGGCTCTCGTGCCACTATCAGTGTGAAGTCATCGATGATGACGGGAGAACCGAAGATGATGTTCTCGACTCCAATCACCTTCGCCGTTTCGTATACCTTGACACCGAGGGGGAAGCTGGGCATCTCAGAAGCGTACATCGGCTAGCGATACACCGATCGAGTGCGTGCGCATCTCCAGATGCGAGATGCGAGAATGACGTCTATGCCTGAACCCGACGCCCCTGCATTCCCGGAGCCACTTCATGTTGGGCGCCCGAACATCGGTTCACTGGAGCGATTCAACGCGCTCGTTGCGGAGGCTTTTGAGCGACGCTGGCTCTCGAACGATGGACCCCTCGTTCGAGAGTTCGAGGAACGCATTGCCCACAGAATCGGCGCGCGACACTGCATTGCAGTGACGAACGGCACGATCGCGCTAGAGATCGCTGTCCGGGCGCTCGAACTGAAGGGCGAAGTCATCGTGCCTTCTTGGACTTTTGTCGCCACGGTTCATGCTCTGCAGTGGCTCGGCTTGACGCCGGTCTTTGCAGACATTGACGTAGACACGCAGTGCCTGGATCCCGAGTCGGTTCGCTCAAAGATCACACCACGAACCACAGGAATACTCGCGGTACATCTTTGGGGGCGTGCAGCACCCGTGCGAGAACTCGAAGCAATCGCCGCTGAGCACTCGCTCACTCTACTGTTCGACGCCGCTCATGCCTTTGGTGTATCGGCCGAGGGTCGTATGGTTGGCAACTACGGTAACGCAGAGGTGTTTAGCTTTCATGCGACGAAGTTCTTCAACACTCTCGAGGGTGGTGCCGTCGTTACGAACGACGATGAGTTAGCTGCTCGTCTTCGGCTGATGCGCAACTTCGGGTTTTCTGGTGAGGACAACGTGGTGTCGGTTGGCACGAACGGCAAGATGAACGAGATCTGCGCCGCGATGGGCATCACGAATCTCGAGCGACTGGACGAAGTGATCGACGTCAACCGTGCGAATTACGAGCGGTACGCGGCCGGAATCGCGAGCATTCCGGGCGTCACCCTGCTGCCGATCGATGAGGAAGAGGAGAGCAACTATCAGTACGTTGTCGTGCTCGTCGACCGTGTTGCCGGCCCTGGGCGCAACGAGGTACTCGACGAGCTTCGTCGAAACAACGTTCTTGCACGGAGGTATTTCTGGCCGGCGGCCCATCGAATGGAGCCCTATCGGAGCTTGACGCCAAACATCTCTTCGTCACTGCCCAACACGGAAACTGTTGCCGAACAGGTGATCGTACTTCCGACCGGCACTGCGGTCGATCTCCATGACATCGACAAGGTCGTGGAAGTCATTCGACGCACTGTGGCAACGAAGTGATCGCGTTAGCCTGGCGCCGGGAGTCCTGAGCGTGAACTGATGAGTACGACGATTACGCACCTCATTCCCGACTCAACTTTCCTGCGGTTCGTCGTTGACTCGTTTGAGGATGTCCTGCCAGAGGGAAACGACTACTTCGTATACGGCTCAGGGCTCGACCTTGAACGGCACCGGCTTCCCTCGGGAGTTCGCGTTCAGGCTATCGGGAGCCAACCCGACGATCTCCTTCGCGTTGAACGCACGATCGCGAACAGCAGTATCTTCATATCTCATTCGATGAGCACCTTTGCCGCCGAAGCAATGATTTCCGCGCCCTCCTCGTCGCTCAGGGTGTGGAGTGGATGGGGCGGTGAATACTACGGAAACGCTTTCAACACGACCGCAGGCCTTCTCGGCCCCAGGACGGCGCGGTTGATGCGAAAGAGCAAGGACTGGCGACAGCTGGCGGAGCGCGCTTACGCGACGCCGTGGCTGCGCCGTCTATACCGCGGGGCAGCCGAGGCTGCTGACGTCTTCTCCGCACCTGTTCCCACCGACTTCGAGGTGTTCAAGAGGCGGTTCCCACAGTTCCGCGGTCGTTACCATCAACTCAACTACGCCAGTGTGGAATCCACATACGGGCTACCGCCCGCGGACATTGCCGGCGACTCGATTCTGCTGGGCAATTCCGCTAGCCCAGAGAACAACCATCTGGAGACCCTTGAGTTGCTCGCCGCAGTCAAGGGCGAAGGTCGCAAGATCCTGGTTCCACTGAGCTACGGGGACGCCCGCTATGGCGACGACGTTGAGGCAGGCGGTCGTGAACTGTTAGGGGAGCGGTTCGTTCCGATCCGCGAGTTCATGACGCTCGCCGACTACAGTGCGCTCGTGTCGCAGTGCAGTGTTGTCGTGATGGGGCATCGACGCCAGCAAGCGTTGGGCAACGTCGCACGCGCTATCTGGCAGGGCGCGCACGTCTACCTGGACAGGAGGAATCCGATTGGCGAGTATTTCCGGTCGAAAGACCTTCCGTTCTCTACGCTTGATGAGTTGCGTCGCTCGGGGCTACCCGAGACTCGGCGAAGCTCAGCCGAGGTATCTCATGATCGGCTCATCGCAAGTAACATCTGGGGCCGCCACGTTGTGCAGTCCAACATTCGCACACTCATCGACTCGCGATAGATCATTCAATCAGTCAGGCGCCAAGACAAACTGTCTGAGAGCATCTGTTCGGCAATCTCGACGACAGCCGCGCCTTCTGAGAACGTCACAATACCGCGGGCTTCACCGGCCAACACGGAGTCGCGGAAAGCCTCATGTTCCGCAAGCAGAGGCTCCTTTCGATCGAGCGCGAAACGGGTCACGTCGCCTTCGGACACGCCTCTAAATTCTCCTGGGTCCCAGTCGACCTGAATCTTGCCGTTGTCGTAGTAGGTCAAGTTGGCGGTCAACGTGTCGGCAACGAGCACGCCGTTCTCTCCGGTGATGATCGTCACTCTCTCTTTAAAGGGTGTGAGCCAGTTGACGATGTGAGACGTGATGGTGCCGCCCGACATAGTGCCAACGGCGAGAACCATGTCTTCGTGTGGACGACCGCTGCGGTGCGTCGTACGGGCGTTGACTGACAGGTACGGTTGCTGCGCCACCCACGCGGTCAAGTCGATGTCGTGGGTCGCGAGATCTTTGATCACTCCGACGTCTGCGATGCGCCCCGGGAAGGGTCCTTGGCGGCGAGTGGCGATCTGGTAGATCTCACCGAGCATGCCGTCTTCGATCCGCTGCCTAGCCGCCTGCAAGGCGGGGTTGTAGCGCTCGATGTGCCCCACCCCTCCGATGAGGCCCTTATCGGCGAACAGATCGCGAAGGATTCGTGAATCGTGCGATGTTGAGGCGACAGGCTTCTCGATCAGGGCATGCACCCCCGCCTCGGCGAGTCGAGTGCCCATTTCGAGGTGAAAGACGGTCGGTGCTGCGACCACGACGTAGTCGAGACCCAGTTGGAGAAACTCGTCAAGGTCGCGCACGACCGGTTTACCGTGCACCCGATCAGGAACACTTTCGGCCGGGTCGAACACGCCGACGAACTCAACTCCCTCCAGGCTGGCGAGCACGCGCGCATGGTTGCTGCCCATGACTCCGAGGCCGAGAAGACCGGCACGAAGCGACATCACGAACCTGCCTGGGCGACAGCATTGACGGCCTCGACGATCGCCTCGAGCTCACGCCTCTTGAGCGAGGGGTAGACCGGCAACGACAGCACCTGCTTCGCTGCGACCTCGGTGGTCGGCAGATCGAGTGTCTGCGCGAAGGAGGGGAGTCGATGGATAGGTGTCGGGTAGTAGACACCGCTACCCACGCCCCGCTTCGCGAGTTCAGCCGCGAAAGCATCGCGGTCGTGGTCGACGACCCGAATGGTGTATTGGTGAAAGACGTGCGTCGCTCCTGCAGCGACCGTTGGTGCGACGACACCGCGAAGATGGGCAGAGAGAAATGCAGCATTCTGCTGCCTCTTCGCGGTCCACGACGGAAGGCGAGTGAGCTGCACGCGGCCGATCGCGGCGTGAATGTCGGTCATGCGAGTGTTGAAGCCAATGACCTCGTTCTCGTATCGCTTCTCCATGCCCTGGTTGCGCAGAACACGAACCGCACGCGCAATCTCGGTCGACGGTGTCGTGACCATGCCGCCCTCGCCCGAGGTCATGTTCTTCGTGGGGTAGAACGAGAAAGAGGCTGCGACACCCCACGCGCCGACCGGTACTCCGTCGAGCGACGCAAGGTGGGCCTGAGCAGCGTCTTCAAAGAGCAAGACGCTGTGCTTCTCGGCGATCGATGCAAGAGAACTGAGGTTCGCGGGGTGCCCGTAGAGGTGAACCGGCATGATCGCTGCGGTGCGAGGCGTGACCGCCGCCTCGACCGCGGCGGGGTCGATGTTGAAGTGGTCGAGCTCGATGTCGACGAACACGGGGGTTGCACCCGTTAAGGCGACGGAATTGGCCGTGGCGGCGAAACTGAACGAGGGCACGATCACCTCGTCACCGGCGCCGATGCCGGCGGCGAGCAACGAGAGATGAAGCGCTGAGGTGCCCGAGTTGAGCGCCACCGACTCGCGACCGGCGACGTGCGCCGAGAACTCCTTTTCGAACGCGGCTACTTCGGGGCCTTGAGCGAGCATGCCAGAGCGCATGACGCGATCGACCGCCCGTCGTTCGCGATAGCCGATCTCAGGCTTGGCGGCGGGGATCATCTAGTCATCCTCAATCAGTAGGTTCTCGTGGGTCTGTCGGTAGCGCTCACCCGTTGCGGGGCAGATGTAGAGGTTGCGGTCATCCGCATCGATCATGAGGGGCTGACCAGACTTTCCGACCCAGCCGATTCGTCGGGCAGGGCTACCCACCACGAGGGCGAAGTCAGGCACGTCTTTCACGACGACGGCACCCGACCCGACCATCGCCCATCGACCGATCACGATCGGCGCGACGCACGTCGCACTGGCCCCGATCGATGCACCTTCACGTATGTCAACGCCGACGGGGTGCCAGTCGTCGGCAGATTTCGGGGTGCCGTCGGCATTGATGGCTCGCGGAAAGTGGTCGTTCGTGAGCACCACAGCCGGCCCGATGAACACACCATTGGCGAGCGTCGCGGGCTCGTAGACAAGCGCGTAGTTCTGAATCTTGCAGTTGTCGCCTACCGTGACACCCGTGCCCACATAGGCACCGCGGCCTACGATGCAGTTCTCACCGATCACCGCGTCTTCTCGCACTTGTGCGAAGTGCCAGATCTTCGAACCACCGGCGATCGAAGCGCTGTCAGCGACATCGGCGGTTGCGTGTATCGAACCGAGCGACGCGGTCATTCTGGCTCCCATTGTGGAGTTCGGCGTGGGCGTTTCATCGTATCGCTCTTGAATCGGGGAGACTCGCGCAGGGCTCCACAACGTTAGGCTGAGAACGTGAGCAACATCAGTGCATGTGGAACCGCTGATGGCGAATCGTCTCAGAATCTTCACGACCGTATGCGTGGGCGGGCCAAGCCGTGAAGCTGGGTCGGCGCGTGCTTGCATTCGCAGGTTTGCCACTACTCTCCTTGCTCACACCCTTTCTCTTCCTGCCGATACTTGCTCGAATCGCTGGTCCTGACGCGTGGCTTGCCATAGCCATCGGGCAGTCGGTCGGCGCGTTCGCTGCTCTATTTGTCGCGCTCGGTTACAACACAGTCGGCCCAACCGCCGTTGCGCTAGAAAAAGGACCAGCGCGACCACTCGTGCTCGAGCGCAGCATTCGGCCACGATTGCTGCTGTTCATGCCAGCCGCGCTTCTGGCATGCACCGTTGCCGCCTTACTTGCTCCCGCGCCTCATCGTATCGACGCGGCACTGATGGCATTGGCACTCACCCTGAGCGGGTTATCGTCGTCGTGGTACATGGTTGGCTTGGGGCGCGCGACCCTCATCGTTGTGTATGAGCTCCTGCCACGCGTAGTCGCAACTGCAATCGCAGCAGTAGCTTTGGTGACTCTTGGCCAGGTGACCTGGTACCCCACTTTGCTTACGGTCGCGGCGCTGGTCGGGACCGGAGTGTTTGCTTTGCGCACGGTCGGCCTCCGTTCTCTATTGGCGGCGTCGCCAGGAAGCGTGCGCCGAGTGTTCAGGGAACACCGCACTGCACTGACGACAGAAATCGCTGGCGGCACATATAACTCTCTTGCAGTTACCTTCGTGAGTATTGCGGCCCCGGTGAACCAAGCAGCCGAATTCGTCTCGGGCGACAAGCTCTACAGGATCGGACAGTATTCGGCATCAGCGCTGGGCAATGCGCTTCAGGGATGGGCCGTAGAGGATGGCCCGGGACAGTTCGCACGGCGGGCCAGGGTAGCGCTGGTTCTGCACTTGCTTCTCGGCATGTTGGGCCTTGCCTGTTTCGCTGCGCTCGGGCCGTGGTTGTCGGAAGTGCTGTTCGGGGCGTCTGTCGCCATCGATCTGGCAACAGCATGGGGGTTGGGCGTCGCCACTCTCGGAATCGCGTTGGGCACCGCGCTCGGCCGAGTGATTCTCGTGGGACTCGGTGCCCGGCGCGAGTTCATGACGAGCGTGCTAATCGGTGCATCGATCGGCATCCCTTCCATTCTCGCTCTATCTGCCGTCATAGGTGCTGCAGGTGGCGCTTGGGGCCTCGCGATCGGCGAAGTGGTCTCGGTTATCTGTCAGGCCTGTTACGTTGCGATGCGGTGGCCCCGGGAGGTCAACCACGACTAGCCGCCGCGCGCGGACTCTTCGTTCGTACTGGGCTCAAGTCCAGGCAGAATGGGCCCATGGTTCGCGCGTCGATTACTCTCTCATTCACCGTGGTCCTGGCGCTGGTTGTTGTGGTGTCGGGCTGCGCACCTGAAGGCCCATCGAGAGCCGTGCCGACGCCTGTACCCCGGTCGACAGAGAGCGTGTACTCACTCCTGGATGGTCCTGCGCCGGTGCCTCTCGAAGCGTCCGTCGTTGGTATTCCGCTCTCTCTCGAGTGCAGTCAAGTTCTTTCTCTCGAAGCGCTATACAACTACAACCCCAATGTCGGCGCCGACCCCGATTACGCGCCTTCGCCACTTGCGGCACAGGTGCTGGATCTTGCCGGTGTGTCCTGCGGGTGGATCAACCAGACGAGTTCCGTCAGGTTCTCTGTCTCTGTCGCTCAACTGCACAGCGGCGTCGTCGAACAGATTCGCGCAGCATCCGCCGCCAAACAAGGTGCTCAAGCGTTGGAGAGGGCGGACGGCTATGCGACGGAAGGCGCGGGCAGAGTGGTTTTCGATATCTTTCTTGGCGAACGCTGGGTGATCATCGAGTTCCCCACGGGCTCCGTAGAGAGCGACGTGCTCGAGATCATCAGCTCGCTTGAACAGTCGCTCGGCTGACAGCCGCGTCGAGCGCGGTGGTTTTCAGTCGAAACGCCCGCGCCACGAGCGATTGCGTGCAGCCGCGAAAGCAGACGTCACAAAGAGCAACAGCCCGGCTTCGAAGAGAAGGTAGCTCTCGGTCATGCTCACCGTCGCAAGCAGCACGAGCGTCAGCGCCGGCCACACATACACGGTGCTACGGCGGTCGGTCGCCACGAGCCAGGCCCGCATGAAGGCAAGCCCCAGCGACGCGAGCAGCATGATGAGACCCACAAGCCCCAACTGCAACCAGATGTCGGCGTAGGCGTTGAGGGCCGATGCGGCGTCCCGCCCGCTGATCGAGTCGACGCTCGAGAACGGAAACACTCGCGTCGGCCAGATGCCCACCCAACCCCAGCCGAGCACAGGTTGCTGCGCCACCAGGTCGCCCACTTCAGACCACACGCTCGTGCGAGCCTCGACGTCGGCAGCGGCTCCGACGAACCCGACGATGGGGCCGCGGAACAGCCACGACAGCACTCCCAGTACCAGCACCGACACGAGCATGACGCTCTGCGTGGCGCGACGCGCGATCGGCTTTTGCCGACGGATGACGACGAGGGCGAGACCCACGACGAGCACGGCAGCGAGCACGAGCAGCGAGACGGGCGACTGCGCGAACACGATGGTGGCCCCCGCGAGCGTGAGCGAGAAGGCCGTCACGCCGCGCGAGACAGAGCGCGTGCGGTATTCGATCCAGAAGCTCAGCACGGCGAGGGCGCCGAGAAAGGCGAAGGCGTTGCGTGAACCGGCCAGACCTTGCACGGGGCCGCCGACGCCGAGATCGCCCGTGATGCCGATCCACAAGAACGAGGTGTCGAAGATGAGCCCGCTGAGAATCTCGAGCACGAACGACACCGACAGAATCACCCGCAGAGCGTTGCCGACGGCGCGCACCAGCTGAATGAGGTCGCGCACGAGCGCGATGTACACGCCGAGAAAGCCGTAGGCGAGGGCGTAGGCGACGCCCCCCACCGTCGCCAGGGTGTACTGGCTCCAGATGAGGCTCACCGTCATGAGCGAGAAGAGCGCGATGAGCGAGATCGGCAGCACGCCGCGCCACTCGACCCGCTCGGGCTGCGCGGCCAGGCTCAGCGCGGCCAGCACGACGAGGCCAGACAGCACGGCGATGCTGCCCGGCCAGCCGAGCATCGCCCGCACCGCGAACGCCGCCAGCGCGACCCCGATAATCGCCTCGGTGAGGGCGTTGGTGAAGCGGGGCGAGCCGAGAATCGCTCTCGACGCCGCGATCATCGTGACTCCGCCGACGCAGCCTCGCGCGGGCTCGTGAGGGTCGACACGGTCACGCCGCGCAAGCGCGTCGTCACCGCCAAGAAGCACAGCAGCAGCAGGCCTGCCTCGATGAGCAGTCGCGACTCGGCCAGGCTGTGCACGAGCAGCACCACGAAGAGCAACCCCGAGAACAAGCGCAGCGCGGGAGTGGGGGCGAAGTCGCCGAGCGGAGCATCCACCGACCACGACAGCGCCCGCAGCCCCGTCGTGACGACCAGAATCGCGAAGACGACCACGCCGACCAGCCCCACCTGCAGCATCACGTCGAGCCAGGCGTTGTGCGCCTGCAGGTAGGTGACGTCGTCGATGATCGCGAGATCGGTGAACGGCTCTTCCCAGGGCGGCCAGTAGCCCACCCAGCCCCAGCCGAACACGGGGCGTTCACGGATGAGCCCTTCGACCGCATCCCAGATGCCGAGGCGACCCGTCAGATCGTCGCTGCGCCCCAGCAACTCGAGCAGGTCATACCGCAGCAGCCAGGCTGCCGTCAGCAGAGCCGTCGTCGTGATCGTCGTGCCCACATAGAGAATCCAGCGGCGGGTGGGCCGCATGCGGCGGGCGAGCATGATGAGTGCCCACGCGAGCGCTGCACCCACCGCGCACAGCACGACCGTCGCCGACGCGGTGAGCACGAGCGTGAGCACCGACACCGTGATCCAGCCCCAGCCGGCCGCCCTGCCGATGCGGCGGTCGGCCAACTGGATGCCGAACACGATGACGCCCAGCAGGGCCGCGAACGCCAGCAGATTGGCATTGCCAGGAATGCCCTGAATGCGCCCGCCCTCGAACAGCAGAGCGCGAGACCAGTAGAAGGCGCGCGGCACCTCGCCGTCATACTCGACCCACAGGGGCAGCACCGGTCGGCCGATGAACGCGGCGACCACGAACTCGAACACGAGCGACAGGCCCAGAATCCAGCGCAGGGCGACGCCGAGGGCCCGCACCAGCTGCGACAGCTCGACGGTGTGCGCCATGACGATCGCGACGAAGACCGTGGCGACGGTGGCGGCCACGCCCAAGGCGGTCGAGAGCGGGTACGCCGACCAGCCGATCGACAGAGTCACGATCGCGACGAACGTGGCGAGCGCGATGGGCACGCGGCGCAGGTCGATGCGGTGACGCACAGCGACCACCACCCAGCCGATGAGCAGCAGCACCACGAGCGCACCCCACCCGTACCAGCTGATCAGGTTGCGCCAGGCGTCGCCCGCCAGCAGCGTGAAGAGGGTCAGGGCCGCGAGCGCGACGCGCGGATCGCGAAGCCAAGACATAGCTTTCAGCCTAGTCGCGCGTGCTTCGTCGAGCCTCCCGGCCTCGCGGCTTGTACCGTAGAGCTCGGGGGCGCACGGTGCGCTCAGGAGAACGGGGCTCTGTGGACGCGACGCGGGATGCTCCAGGCCCCGATCACGGGCCTGAGAATCGCACGACCACCATCGATGGGGTGATCGTGTCGAGGTTTCCGACCGTCGGCTACACCTATGGCGGCCTCACCGAACTGCACAATGAGCGGTGGTCGGGCATGTTCACTGAACCGATCGAGCACCTCTACGTGGTGGCGAACGACGACCCGAGCAAGCGCGAAGAATGGTACGAGCACCGGCAGACGACCGACCGCTATGTGCTGCTGGAAGGCGCAGCGCGCGTCGCACTGTTCGACGGTCGGCCCGACAGCCCCACATCGGGCGTTCTCGAACTGCACGACCTGGTGTCGATTCGCGAAGGTTGGGCCGGGCTGCTGATACCGGCCGGGGTGTGGCACTCGTTTCGCATCACGGCCGACCGCATGTTTCTGCTCAACGCCAAGACTCCCGGCTACGACCGAGAGAACCCCGACAAGTTCCGCATGCCGATGCCCAACGAGCGCGTCGACTTCAGCTGGGACGACGCCTGACCACGCCCGCCTCTAGACGAACGCGCCGACGCCGGTGATGGCCCGGCCGACGATGAGGCTGTTCATCTCGCGCGTGCCCTCATAGCTGTAGAGCGCTTCGGCGTCGGCGTGAAAACGCGCCACGTCGTAGTCGAGCACGATGCCGTTGCCGCCGAGCGCTTCGCGGCACAGGCTCACCGTCTCGCGCATGGCCGTCGTGGCGAAGGCTTTCGCGAGTGAGGCGTGCTCGTCGCGCTGCACGCCGTCGTCGAGCATCTGCGACACGCGAGTGCACAGGGCGATGCTCGCGGTGATGTTGCCGAGGCTGCGGCTGAGCAGGTCTTGCACGAGCTGGTGGCTCGCGATGGGCTTGCCGAACTGCTCGCGAGTCTTCGCATACTCGACGGCGGCCTCGTAGGCGCCGATCGAGGTGCCGACGGCTGCCCAAGCCACTTCGGCACGCGTCAGGCGCAGCACGGCCGCGGTGTCGCGAAACGAGTTCGCGTTCTGCAGCCGGAGCGATTCGGGCACGCGCACGTTCTCGAGCGTGATGTCGGCGTTCTGCACGATGCGCAGCGCCTGCTTGCGCTCGATCTTGGTGGCGCTGTAGCCGGGCGTGCTCGTCGGAACGATGAAGCCCTTCACCTGACCGTCTTCGGTGCTCTTCGCCCAGATGATCGTGATGTCGCTGAAGGTGGCGTTGCCGATCCAGCGCTTGCTGCCGTTGAGCACCCACTCGTCGCCGTCGCGGGTGGCGGTGGTGCGCAGACCCTGCGCCGAGTCGCTGCCCGAGAGCGGCTCGGTGAGCCCGAAGGCGCCGATGATCTCGCCGCTCTTCAACTTCGGCAGCCATTCGGCGCGCTGCTCGGGCGAGCCTGCGACGCCGATCGACCCCATGGCCAGGCCGTTCTGAACCCCCACGTAGGTGGCGACGCTCGCGTCGACCCTGGCCATCTCGAGCGCCGTCCAGCCGCCGTAGACGGCGCTGTAGTCACCCGCTTTGGTTTCTTCCCACAGGTTGCCGAACACCTGCTGCTGGTGCAGGCCGGGCAGAATCTCGCGCGGAAACTCTGCGCGCTCCCAGTAGTCGTTCACCACCGGCTTGACGTCTGCCTCGAGAAAGGTGCGCAAGCGCACGAGTGCCTCTTGCTCATGGTCGGCGAGCAGCGCTTCGAAGCCGTAGAAGTCGCTGGCGAGCGCAGAGAAGGTCATGACGTGAGGCTACTTGAGCTTCCCCTGCGCTTGCACGTACTTGTTATAGAGGAACCGACTGAGGTCCATCAAGCCGCGGGGGACTTGGTGACAAACTCCACAAGTCCTGCGATCGTACACTCGCAGCTGACAGATGGCGCCCTGGCTATCGCGCACGAGCACTCGTCAGGATCCGATTATTGCGGTTCCTCCGCCGGACGGGAGCAATACGAATCCTCTTTGGAATTGCTGCATCAGCCCGTCTGCCCGTGATTCTTGGTCGCCGGTGGGCCATCCCAGGGTTCCGCCGGATCCTCCGGTAGTGCCCCAGGCGTTGCGGATGGCGCCGTTGAGAACGGCGAAAGTTCCTGTCGTGGATGATGACAGCACCATTCCGTTCTGGAAGTACTGCAGCGTCCCGCTCACCCCACCGGCTGACCACGGCCCTGGCTGGGAGGTGGGGGATCCGAGGCGTTGACCGTTGGACCCCGTGGTCCAATACGTCGCGATTGCCCCGGAAAGCACGCCAGCGGTGCCTGACGCGGTCTCATAGATTGTTCCGCGCTGGAAGGCCTGCTGAAACCCGGTTCCACTCGGCATGCGGTCGCCGGTGGGCCATCCCAGGGTTCCGCCGGATCCTCCGGTAGTGCCCCAGGCGTTGCGGATGGCGCCGTTGAGAACGGCGAAAGTTCCTGTCGTGGATGATGACAGCACCATTCCGTTCTGGAAGTACTGCAGCGTCCCGCTCACCCCACCGGCTGACCACGGCCCTGGCTGGGAGGTGGGGGATCCGAGGCGTTGACCGTTGGACCCCGTGGTCCAATACGTCGCGATTGCCCCGGAAAGCACGCCAGCGGTGCCTGACGCGGTCTCATAGATTGTTCCGCGCTGGAAGGCCTGCTGAAACCCGGTTCCACTCGGCATGCGGTCGCCGGTGGGCCATCCCAGGGTTCCGCCGGATCCTCCGGTAGTGCCCCAGGCGTTGCGGATGGCGCCGTTGAGAACGGCGAAAGTTCCTGTCGTGGATGATGACAGCACCATTCCGTTCTGGAAGTACTGCAGCGTCCCGCTCACCCCACCGGCTGACCACGGCCCTGGCTGGGAGGTGGGGGATCCGAGGCGTTGACCGTTGGACCCCGTGGTCCAATACGTCGCGATTGCCCCGGAAAGCACGCCAGCGGTGCCTGACGCGGTCTCATAGATTGTTCCGCGCTGGAAGGCCTGCTGAAACCCGGTTCCACTCGGCATGCGGTCGCCGGTGGGCCATCCCAGGGTTCCGCCGGATCCTCCGGTAGTGCCCCAGGCGTTGCGGATGGCGCCGTTGAGAACGGCGAAAGTTCCTGTCGTGGATGATGACAGCACCATTCCGTTCTGGAAGTACTGCAGCGTCCCGCTCACCCCACCGGCTGAGAAGGGTTCCCAATGCGAAGTCGGGAATCCAAGAGAACCGGCAACTCCCCCTGAACTTAGGTAGTAGTCCGCCCCGAGAGCGTTCATTGAGAACGCACCAAACTGCGAGCTCCACACGATGAGGCCGCCAGCGAATTGCGCCAGACAGTTCGAGGCGCCCTGCGGGCAGCTGAGGGTTTGCAAATCGGTGCTCGGCGCACCTAGTGGTCCAGAAGTGCCTCCGCCTGCGAAATAGGCCTTCAGTATTGCGAGTGCGCCAGTGGTCGAGGGGTAGGTGATCGACCCGCCGTTGAGCGCAGTGAGCGAGGAAAGCAGGCGAGTCGAGCCCGGGCCTTGACTCGTGACCTGGTTGGGCAGCGCCTGGCCGATGACTTGCGTCACGATGGCGGAGGCTGTCGATGACGGTGCCATGCCCCACCCCACAGCCACAATGCCGGCAACGTGCGGTGCTGCCATCGACGTGCCCGACTTGACACTCGAGCCGCCCGGGTTGTTCCACTGCAGTGACGAGATCGATGAGCCGGGAGCAAAGAGGTCGACGCACGTGCCGAAGTTCGAGTAGCTCGCGCGGGCATCCGTCGAGGTTGTCGCTGCGACCGTCAGCGCGTCTGCGGCACGCGATGGAGTGTAGTTGCATGCGTCAGCATTGCTGTTGCCCGCCGCCACGACCATGACGAAGCCCTGGTTCGACATGGTGTTGACCGCGTTGGTGAGGGGGTCGGGCGTGCCAGGGGCAACGGGGTCTACCGACACCAAGCTCATGTTGACAATACCCGGAACGCCGGAGGGGTGGTTGGCCAAGATCCAATCGAGGCCGGTAAGAACTGTTGAGGTGTAGGTCTCGCCTGAACAGCCGAAGACGCGCACCGGAACCACGTTTGCAAGCTTGGCGACGCCGTAGGTGGTACTGGCGGCGATACCCGCGACGTGTGTGCCGTGGCTGTTGCAATCGGCGGTGCCCCGTCCATCAAGAATGGCCGTCATGCCTGGCAACAGCCGAGAACCAAATTGCGATGCATTGGGCGAGATTCCGGTGTCGACCACATAGATGCGCGTGCCGCTGCCCGCCGTGTCGGGGTACGTATAGAAGTTGTCTGCAGGGGGAGTGCTCTGATCGAGCCGCGAGAGGTTCCACGGAGCATCAGCTTGCGTCGCGCTGATCGACACCGGTTGGTCTTCATACACCGCGACGACGCCGGGGCTTGACCGCAGGTCTTCGACCTCGCTCGACGTTAATTCTGCCGCGAACCCAGTCAACACCGAGTCGAAAGTCTCGGTGATCGCACTCTCATCGACGACATCTGAGCTGACGGCGAACGGCGTCTCGCCGGGCGCCAACTCGACGATGTACGACGACTCAGACTCGGCAGTACCCGCCGCGGGCACGCCCGCGAGACCCGTCACCACAACGGCGAGCACGGTCGACACCCCAATTGCACGCAAGTTCAGCACGAATCCCCCGATTCTCATGTGTATATGCACGGTAGCCGAAACAGTGTCACGAGCGCGAGAGCGAGTGTTCGACAATCGACTATTGATACGGTGGCGCCACACCCTTCGCCTACTGAAAGCACGTGCCGTGTTGCTGCGCATAGAGAACACTCCGCGCCCCTACGCCTGGGGTTCGACGACCGCGATCGCCGAGCTACGTGGTGCGACGCCGTCGGGAGGCCCTGAAGCAGAGTTGTGGTTTGGTGACCACCCCGCATCACCGGCATCGATTGTGGCGGGAGCCAGCGAACCCGATCTCGCCAGCTATCTGACGGCGCGGGGGCAGAAGCTGCCGTACTTGCTCAAAGTGCTGGCCGCCGCTGAACCGCTCTCGCTGCAGGCGCACCCCACCATCGCTCAGGCTCGCGACGGGTTCGCTCGCGAGAACGCCGCCGGCATCGCCCTCGACGACCCCACGCGCAACTACAAAGATCAGCTGCACAAGCCAGAACTCATCTACGCCCTGAGCGACCCGTTCATCGCGCTCGCCGGGTTCCGCTCGGTCGGTACGGCACGCGAAGAACTGCAGCGCGCGGGCGACGCTACCGGCTCGACCAAGCTCGCCCCTTTCCTCGAGCGTCTGACCGACGCTGCGGCATTGCCCGACGTGGTGCGATGGCTGATCGAGCGCGGAGACGGCGTTGACACCGTGGTGGATGCTGTCGTCGACCTCGCCCACCGCATCGAGACGCTCGACGCAGACTCTGAGAGTTGGGAGACCGTGCGGCGCCTCGCGCGGTACTACCCCGGCGACCCTGGTGTGGCGCTCTCGTTGCTCATGCACACGGTCGTGCTGCGCAGGGGTGAGGCGCTCTACCTGCCGACCGGCAACATCCACTCGTATCAGCACGGCCTCGCCATCGAAGTGATGGCCGCGAGCGACAACGTGTTGCGCGGGGGTCTCACCCCCAAGCACGTAGACGTCGCCGAACTCATGAGCGTGCTCGACGTACGACCGCTGCCTGAGCCGCGCATCGAACCTACGGTGCTGTCGCCAGGAGTGCTGCGCTTCGAGCCCGACGTGGTCGACTTTGCACTCACCGTTGTTGATGGGGCTGCCGTGGGCGGGCGGGCTACGGTCGACGCGGGCGGCTGCGCGATTGTGCTGTGCTTCGAGGGGTCCATCACCCTGCAAGACTCGCTCGCTCTTGAATGCGGCCAGGCAGTGTTCTGCGATGACGCGGTTCTCACCGTGCGCGGCGGTGGCCGAGTCGTAATCGCGACGGGCGAGCACCCGACAACGGTGAATGCATGACGTGGCTGGTCACCGGCGGAGCCGGTTACATCGGGGCGCACGTTGTGCGCGCTCTCACCGCGGCGGGCATGAGCCCCGTCGTCATTGACGACCTCTCGAGCGGGCACGCCGCCTTCGTTCCTGAGGGCGTGCCGTTCGTGCGCGCATCAATTCTCGACAACCATGCGGTGGATGCTGCGCTCAGCAACCACGCCGTCACCGGGGTCATTCATGTCGCAGGTTTCAAGTACGCCGGAGTCAGCGTGCAGCGTCCACTGCACACCTACGAGCAGAACGTGACGGGCATGATCACACTGCTCGAGTCGATGCAGCGGCACGGCGTCGGCCAGTGCGTGTTCTCGTCGTCGGCCGCCGTCTACGGAGCCGTCGACGTCGACCTCGTCGTCGAAGACACACCGAAGAGCCCCACCTCGCCCTACGGCGAGTCGAAACTCATCGGCGAGTGGCTGTTGCGCGATCAAGGTGTCGCCGCGGGGCTGCGCCACACGAGCCTGCGCTACTTCAACGTGGTCGGCTCGGGCGATGCGGCCGTGCGCGACACGAGCCCGCACAATCTGTTTCCGCTCGTGTTCGACGCACTCGTCGAGGGTCGACAGCCGCGCATCTATGGCACCGACTACCCGACGCCTGACGGCACGTGCGTGCGCGACTACATTCACGTGGCCGACCTCGCCTTCGCCCACGTCGAAGCTGCACGTCGACTCGAAGCGGGCGAGCCGATCGAGCCCGCATACAACCTCGGCTCGGGCGACGGCGTCTCGGTGCGGCAGATCATGGATGCCGTTGCCGAGGTCACTGGCGTGAGCGTCGAGCCCGAGCTTGCCGAACGGCGGCTGGGCGACCCGCCGCGCATCGTGGCGAGCGGCGAACTCGCCGCGCGCGACCTCGGATGGCAGATGCGCCACACGCTCGCCGAGATGGTGGAGTCAGCGTGGCGAGCGCGCACGCAGTCTCGCGATGCTGAGAATCCCTCGCCGCGATAGCGGTTTTGTCGGCGCGTCGCAACTCTGAATAGTGGGTCGAACCTTTTACTATCCGCGACTTGACGCGAGCGAATGACACGAGTGTAATTAGGGCATCCCGTTGGGCGGGGGTCACGCGGGGGAGGGAGTTGGGGCCATGAGCGAATATCGCAACAGTGTGCCGGGTGATTGGTTCGTCGACCCGGTGCGCCTGGGCGTGCCGGGGGTGCGGCGCCGGTCGGCCCTCGACGACGACGACAACGCTCTCGCTTGGCAGGCCGACGCGCTGTGTGCGCAAACCGACCCCGAAGCCTTCTTTCCTGAGAAGGGCGGCTCGACGCGAGACGCCAAGAAGATCTGCACCTCGTGCGAAGTCAAGACCGAGTGTCTCGAATACGCCCTGCAGAACGACGAGCGCTTCGGCATCTGGGGTGGCCTGAGCGAACGCGAGCGCCGCAAGCTGCGTCGACGCGCCTGAGTGATCTCGCGCAACGCTCGCATCGTGTCAGCCTCGGCGCGCGCGACTGCCGCCGCGCACCGCTCACCGTAGGGTCGTAGTCGTGCAGCCTCGAGTCATCGCGATCGTCGTCGCCCGCCGCGGCGGCGACGTGCTGCAGCAGACGCTGGATGCCCTCACCCACCAGACCCGCCACCCCGACCTGCTCGTGGTCGTCGACGCCGCCGGCGACGACGCGGCCACGGCCCAGCTCACCGCCATCGCCCCCACCCAGTTCGTCACGGCGGGTGCGGCAGTGTCGTTCGGTGAGCTCGTGCACCGCGGGCTCGGCGCCCTGCCGGTCATCGAGCAGACCCAGTCGCCCTACGGCGGAGTCGACGAGTGGCTGTGGCTGCTGCGCCACGACACCACTCCAGACCCACGTGCGCTCGAGCGGCTGCTCGCCGCCGTCGAGATCGCGCCGTCGGTCGCAGCCGCGGGCCCCAAGCAGCTCGACGCCGCGCATCCGACCATGATCGTCGGCTACGGCGAGACACTCACCGAATACGGGGCCTCCATCGCGTTCGCGCAGCGCGAGCTCGACCAGGCCCAGCACGACCGCACGAGCGACGTGCTCGCCATGAGCGAAGCCGGGCTGCTCGTGCGGCGCGCGGTCTACAACCAGGTCGAAGGCTTCGACCCTGCGCTGCCGACGGTCGACGCCGCGCTCGATCTGTGCGTGCGCATCCGTCTTGCCGGTCATCGGGTCATCGGCGTGCCGCAGGCGCGGGTGTTCGTGCACGAGGGCACCTCGCTCGCCGCACGCCCCGGGCCGCGCCCGCGCGTCTCGCAGCGCACCATCGCCCGCGTGCGGCGCACGGCGCAACTGCACCGGCGACTCGTCTACGCCCCCGCCCTCGTCGTGGCGTTGCACTGGCTCAGCCTGCTGCCGCTCGCCGTCGTGCGCGCCCTCGGGCACTTGCTCGCCAAGCGGCCCGCCCTCGTGACGGGCGAGTTCGCGGCGGCGCTCGCGGTGGCGTTTTCGGGCTCGGCCGTGCCGAACGCCCGCCGTCGGCTCTCGCGCGGCCGCACCATGGGGTGGGCGGCGATCGCACCGCTGCGCCTGCCGCGCGACGAAGTGCGTCAGCGTCGCGCGATCGAACGCGATGCCCGGCTGAGTGCGGCCCCCGACCTTCGGCCGCCGCGGCCGCCGTTCACCCCGGGCGGAGCCCTCGTGGTCGCCCTCTTCGGCCTGCTCGGCGCCGCACTGTTCGCGCCCTTGGGGGCGGCGTCGGCGATCGTGGGTGGGGCGTTCGTTCCGCTCGCGGCCGACGTGCCGTCGCTGCTGGCCGGCATCGAGCGCACGGCTCTCGGGGCGGCAGACCCCTTCGCGTTCGTTCTCGCCCTGCTCGGCCTGCTCACGCCGTGGCAACCCTCGCTCTCGCTCGCCGTGCTCGTCATCGTGGCCATGCCGCTCTCGGCTCTCGGGGCGTGGTGGGCGGCCGCCGAACTGGTGCGCCGCACTGCCCCCGCCGTCGTCGCCGCCGTGCTGTGGGCGCTCGCGCCTGCGCTGCTCGTCGCCATCACCGAAGGGCGCCCGGCAGCCCTCGTCGCCCACGTGGCCCTGCCGTGGCTCGTCGTCGCCGCGGCCCGTGCCCCGCATTCGTGGAGCGCCACTGCCGTCGCCGGACTGCTCGGCGCCGCCGTCACTGCCGCCGCACCTACGCTCGTCTTTCCGCTCGTCATCGCCTGGGTGCTGTGGATGCTCGCCCACCCTCGCCGCATCGGCCGACTGCTGACGCTGCCGGTTCCGGCACTGGCACTGTTCACGCCGCTCGTCATCGACCAGGTGATGCGCGGCACGCCCCTGGGGCTGCTCGCCGACCCAGGTCTGCAGGTGGCTCCTGGCCCCAGCTCGCCGACGGGCATCGTGCTCGGGTGGCCCGACCTCGGGCCCCTGCTCGGCCCCCTCGCCGCGCTCATGCCAGCCGAGGGGCTGCTGCTGCCGTTCGTGCTGGCCATGCTCATGCTGCCCGTCGTCGCCCTCGCGCTGCTCGGGCTGGCTCTGCCAGACGCACGCCGCAGCATCGTGCCGCTCGCCCTCGCCGCGCTCGGCATCGCCACCGCCTGGGCGATCTCGAGCGTCTCAGTCGTGACCGCCGCCGGGCAGCCCGTGCCGCTCGATGTCGGGCCCGCAGTGAGCCTCGCCGCCCTCGGCCTCGCGCTTGCCGCCGCGATCGGCATCGACGGGCTCGCAGCCCGGCCAGCCACCGTGCGCACCACGCCGCGCCGGCCCCGCGTGCTGGCTGCCGCTCTCGCCACCCTGGCCGTCATCGCCGCAGCCCTCGTCGCCGCGCCTGCCGCCATCGCCGTGCTCACCGGCACTGCCGCCGTCACGAGCACCGACGCGCGCACCCTGCCCGCCCTCGTCGCCGCCGAAGCGGCCACCGACCCCGGAGTCGCGACGCTCGTGCTGACCCCGATCGACTCGCGGGTGGCGGCCCGCATCGACCACGGAGCCGGGCGCACCCTCATCGAGCAGCGCACCATCGTCGCCACCCGCGCGCTCGTCGGCAGCGGGCTGCCCGGCACGAGCGGCGGCGACCTCGCCGCCGTCGCCGGCTCGGGCTCGAGCGACGCGTCCGTGCTGCAGGGCATCGCCGAGTCGACCACCGTCGCCGAGATCGTCGCCAACCTCGTCGCCCCCAGCGGCCGAGACCTGACTGCCGAGCTCGACGCCCTCGACGTGCGCTTCGTGCTGCTCGAGAGCGCGCCGGCGGCGTCGGCGGCCGCCGACACCGCCGTCGCTGCGCTCGACGGCAACGCCCAGCTCGTGCCCGTCGGAGACACCGACGCCGGCCGCCTCTACCGCGTCGTCGCCGACGACACGAGCCGGGCGGGCGACCCAGCTCGCCCCGCCTCGACCGCGGCGATTCTCGGGGTTCAGCTGGGCATCCTGGCCCTCACCCTGCTGCTCGCCGTGCCGACCAGTCTGGGGCCGAGGCGAGCCCGCACCGACTCGGCGGTCGACGAGGGACCCGCCACGACCTTCGAGGCAGGTGATGACGATGAGTGACCCGCAGTCGCCCGAGCACCCCGAGTCGTCGGCCCTGCCGCCGACGTCGCCCGCCCCCGAGTCGCCCGCGTCGCCCGCCGCCGAGTCGCCCACGTCGCCCGAGCCGCCGCGAGATGGGCCGAATGTGGCATCGGTCGCTGAAAGTTCTGCGACTCTTGCCACAAACGAGCACTCTCGCGAAGGTCGCGCCGCGCGACGCCACCACGCCGCGCAACCCGAGCACGCCGCGCACCCCGAGCACGCAGCGAAACCCCCGCGCGCACCCGGCACGACTCGCGCCCTGCTCGTCGCCTCAGGCCGCGCCACCCTCGCACTCGGCGCCGCAGCCGCCGCCGCGGCGCTCGTCGCCGGCGTGCTGTTCGTGCCGAGCCCCGCACTGGCCCCCGACGCGCTCGCGATCACGGTGACTCCTGACCGTGCCGACCAGACCCTCGTCTGCGCGGGCTCGGTGCTGGGCCTCACGCGCGGCGAGAACCCTCAGGTCGCCGCCGTCGCCGACCCTCAGCGTCGCAGCGCCGGCACCGGGCTCGGCGAGTCGACGATCGTGCAGAGCGACGCCCTCGACGGCGGCGCCGTGGTGGTGACGCTGCCGAAAGAGGCTCCCGCAGAGGCGCTCGCGGCCAGCGAGTCGGTGCGCGCCCGCACGAGCGACGTCGCCGGACTCGCCGCCTCAGAGTGCCTCACTCCGGGCCGATCGGCGTGGCTCGTGGCCGGCTCGACGACGACAGGCCGCACCACCTGGATCGTGCTGACCAACGCGGGCGCGGTCGACGCCACCGTCAGCCTGCGCGTCTTCACCGAGAACGGGCCGGTCACCGCCCCCGGCTTGAGCGGCATCGTGGTCGCTGCCGGCACTCAGCGCGTGCTGCCGCTCAGCGGCATCGTCGTGGGCGCCGAGTCTCCGGTCGTCGAAGTGCGCAGCGAGGGCGGCTCGGTCGCGGCGACGCTGCAGCATTCGATCGTGCGCGGGCTCGACGCGAGCGGCATCAGCATCGTCACCCCGCTCGAGGCGGCGGCGACGCGCCACGTCATTCCGGCGATGCCCGTCATCGGCGGCCAGGCGGTGCTCGAGCGGGCGAGCGACGAAGGCAACGCAGACGCATTGACGGCCCTGCGGATGCTCGCCCCAGGTGACTCGCCCGTCGACGTCACGGTGAGGCTCATCCCGCAGAGCGGCGACGCCGGCGTCGCACTGACGACCACCCTCGAGCCGCAGGCCGTGCTCGACCTGCCCTTCACCGACCTGCTCGACGGCGACTACTCGATCGTGGTCGAGTCGTCGGCTCCGACCGTCGTGGCAGCGCGCACGAGCACCGCGGGCACGTCGGGCATCGACCTCGAGTGGTTCACTCCAGTGGCCGAGATCGAGCCCGGCACCGAGGTGCTCGCCGCCGTCGCGCCCGTGGGGCAGAGCGTCACGGCCTTCATCCACGTGTTCGCGCCCGACGCCGACGCCACGGTCACCGTCGACGGCCGCACCGTCGACGTGCCCGCCGGCACCGGCCTCGTGCTCGAGTCGGCCACGAACGCGGCGGTGCAGTTGAGCACGACGGCACCCCTGCACGCGAGTGTGAGCTACCGAGGCGATTCGCTGCTCGCGAGTTCACGCATCCTGCCCCCGCCCGCCGCAGCCAGACCGGTGACGGTGCTGCCGTACTAGACGCCGCTCACCAGTGGCGAAAGCGCTCGGGCGCGAGATCCCACGGATCTTTGCCGATGAGCTCGCCGACCGCCCGAAACACGCAGCTCTCGACCATGAGCCGCCGGTGCCACGCGTCGTCGCGGTGCAGCCGACTCATGCGCTCGATCGGAATGCGGTAGAGCACCACGAGGTCGCGCTCGGGCACGACGCGCCAGCGGGCCACCCCGTTGACGGCGTTCGGCTGATCGGGCATCGGCTGCACCTGGATGCGCAGCCGTGCCAACTCGTCTGGCCACTGGTCGACCAGGTATTCGGCCGTCGCCTGCACGGTGGTCTCGAAGAGGTCGCGGCGCGTGTGCGCGAGGGGCAGGTGCGGCCCGGTGACGGGCGAGCGGCCGTGGCGGCCATGCCGGGCGCGGGCTCGGGCGCTGGGCTGACCGTGTGCCGGGCCACCCGGAGTCTTGCCTGCTCGTGCCACGCTGCCAGCCTAACGCGGCCAGGTCGGCAGCCCGCCGTATGCTGGCATGACGATGAACGGTCGACCGTGCAGCAAGGTGGCGTGCAGCGAGGCAGCAGTGCGCACCCTCACCTACGTGTACGCCGACTCGATGGCGGTGCTCGGGCCCCTGAGCGCTCGACCCGAGCCGCACAGCTACGACTTGTGCGACCGGCACTCTGAACGGCTCTCGGCCCCCAACGGCTGGCAGATCGTGCGATACAGCGCGCTCGGCGAGGTCGGCTGAGCGTCTCGGCACTACCCTGAACTCGTGACCACCACGCCTGATCTCAGCTCGTTCATCAAGGCCTACGACGTTCGCGGCCTCGTCGGCACTCAGCTCACCGAGCAGGTCGTCGAAGCGCTCGGCGCCGGTTTCGTCGACGAAATCGGCGCGGAGAGCCTCGAGATCGCCGTGGGGCACGACATGCGCGACAGTTCGCCCGGTTTCGCCGCCGCCTTCGCCCGAGGTGCGACCGCTCGGGGCGCCTCGGTCATCATGCTCGGGCTGTGCTCGACCGATCAGACCTACTTCGCGAGCGGCCACTACGGCGTGCCGGCGGCGATGTTCACCGCGAGCCACAACCCGGCCACCTACAACGGCATCAAGTTCTGTCGTGCGGGCGCGCAAGGCATCAGCCTCGACACGGGGCTGGCGGGCATCCGCGATCGCGCACAGGCCTACCTCGCGAGCGGAATCACGGCGACGGATGCTCCCGGCACGATCTCGCACCGCGACGTTCTCGCCGACTACGCCACCTACCTGCGCGAGCTCGTCGACCTGACGAGTGTGCGCCCGCTGCGTGTGGTGGTGGATGCCGGCAACGGCATGGGCGGCCTGACAGTGCCCGCGGTGCTCGGCACGGCGGCCGGGCTGCCGGCGCTGCCGCTCGACATCGTGCCGCTCTACTTCGAGCTCGACGGAACCTTTCCGAACCACGAGGCGAACCCCCTCGAGCCCGCGAACCTCGTCGACCTGCAGGCCGCCGTGCTCGAGCACGGTGCCGACCTGGGGCTGGCGTTCGACGGCGACGCCGACCGGTGCTTCGTCATCGACGAGCTCGGTCAGCCGGTGACCCCGAGCGCTGTCGCCGCGATCGTGGCGCTGCGCGAGATCACGCGCGTGCGGGCTGCCGGCGAGACCGGCGACATCCGCGTCGTGCACAACCTCATCACCTCGCGCGTCGTGCCCGAGACCATCGAGGCGGCGGGCGCGATCGCCGTGCGCACGAAGGTGGGCCACTCGCTCATCAAAGACGTCATGCATGAGACGGGTGCGATCTTCGGCGGCGAGCACTCGGCGCACTACTACTTTCGCGACTTCTGGGGCGCAGACAACGGCATGCTCGCCGCCATGCACCTCATCGCCCAGTTCGGCGAGTACGACGGGCCGCTCTCGGCGCTCGCCGCCGAGTTCACGCCGTACACGGCGAGCGGTGAGATCAACTCGACCGTCGACGACGTTCCCGCCGCGTACACGCGCATCGTCGAGGCGTTTCAGGGGCGCGGAGAGGTCGACGAGCTCGACGGCCTCACCTACGCCGGCACGACCGATGATGGCGACTGGTGGTGGTTCAGCGTGCGCCCCTCAAACACCGAGCCGCTGCTGCGCCTCAACGCCGAGGGGCGCACGGCTCAGACCATGGCGCGCATCCGCGACGAAGTGCTCGCCCTCATTCGCGCCTGATCACGGTAGCGGGCACTCGTCGGCGCGCGCGTCGGCGGATCAGCACCTCTGCCACGAGGGTATTGATCGCAAAGCCCGCGGCGACGACCCAGATCTCACCGACGGCATCGGCTTCGCCGAAGGGTATCGACCACAGCACGCTGACGAGCGCTTGGGTTCCGCCAGAGACAGCGATCGCGTAGGCGCGCGTCATCCATGCTCCGTGCGCGACGAATCTGCGCCGCGCGATGGCGGTTGTGGCCAGCACGAGAAACACCAGCATGGGCACGGCGAAGACCAGTCGAACCATCGCGAGCGGAAACTCCGCAGCGGGACCGCCGAAGAAGACCGCGAGCCAGATGCTCGACAGCGCCGCGATGACACCGGCTGGAATCAGCACTCGACCGGCGGTGCGGTGCCATCCGCGCCACATCCGCAGCGCTGGAGAGAACTGGAAGGCGCCGAGAATGCAGAGCACGCTCATCGCCACGATGTGCGAGACGATCGCCACCAGTGAGGCCACGACAAGCTCGCCCTCGCGGTCACCCCGCCCTTCCATGAGGCGAAGTAGGCCCCCGAGCACGGGCAGCGCACTGAGAAGCAAGAGGCCTGTGACTGCAGGCCAACCGCTCTTCACTCGATCGTTGCACTGGGCGATGCCGCGGCTGTTGCCCCGCTCGCGCTCGCATTCTCGGAGGCGGGCACTCGGGGCCAGGCCCATGCGGTGCGCAGGATGAACGCCAGGATCAGCACCTCAACGGCGATGGCGATGCCGTAGAAGGCGGACCACTCCAAGGTCTCGCCGACCGCGTTGAACAGCGAATACGGAATGAGGAGCAACGCCACGACGAGGTTCGTGGCGCGGTTCGCTCGGGCAGGCAGCGTCGCAGAGAGCACAATCATCACCGCCGGTACCGACACGGAGACGAGGAAGATCGTGAGCAGCGTCGCGCTGACCTCGAACTCCCAAATGAGGCCATTCAGCAGGCCGTCGATGACGCCGGGCTTGTAGAAGCCGAGTACGTCGACGTAGACGTAGAGAAACATGAAGCCTGTCCACGCTGCCGCGAGCTTGGTGTGTACCGAGATCGGCGGGTTATCGAGCAACGTCGGGGTTCGTGATTCGCGTGACATCGGTTCTTCTTTCGTCGAGAACGGTCCGACCCCGGGAGTCGCGGCCGGTCACGACGAACAGTGACAATCTCGTACACCGTACGTCGTACGCCGTACTATTGCTCGTACACTGTACGCTTGTCAAGTCGGTCGGGAAGGCGAGGTAATCCGTGCGCGACAAGCACCAACGTGAGTCAGCGCCAGGCGCGGGGCTGAGCACGCACCGAATCGTGATCGAAGCGGTACGGCTTGCCGACAGCGAGGACGTCGATGGGGTGAGCATGCGCCGGCTTGCGAGCGCGCTCGGCGCGGGCGCGATGTCGCTCTACCACTACGTGGCGAGCAGAGACGAGTTGCTCGACGCCATGATCGACGTCGTGTTCGGCGAGATCGAGCTTCCGCTCGCCGACACCGACTGGCAGGCGGCGATGCGTCGGCGAGCCATTTCTGCTCGAGAGGTGCTCGCTCGCCACCCGTGGGCCATCGGCCTGATGGAATCGCGCACAACGCCCGGCCCGGCAAACCTTCGTCACCGCGAGGCGGTCACGGCCTGCCTGCGGAAGGCAGGGTTCTCGGTCGCGATGGCGACGCACGCCAACTGGCTGCTCGACAGCTATGTCTACGGATTCGCGCTGCAAGAAGCGAGCTTGCCCGACACCGCCGATGCGCTGGCAGACATGACTCAAGAAGTGTTCCTGCCCCAGCTCCCTCCCGACGAGTTTCCGTACCTCAACGAATCCGCCGCGGCGCTCGTCGCTGCCGGCTACGACCCGGCGGGGGAGTTCACCTTCGGGCTCGACCTCGTCTTAGCCGCGCTGGAACGTCTGAGAGACTCCGCCGAACGACCCGGGTGAGACGAGCGGATGCTCGGGTCGAGCCTGCGAGAATGGCGGGCATGAGCATCCACACCCCGGCGCGCCCCGCGCTCGCCGTCGACATCGTGAACGGCATCGCCCACAAGGTGCGCGACCTCGCGCTCGCTGAAGCCGGCCGCCACCAGATTCGGCTCGCCGAGCACGAGATGCCGGGCCTCATGGCGCTGCGCGACGAGTTCGGCCCGCACCAGCCGCTCGCCGGCCACCGCATCGCCGGTTCGCTGCACATGACGGTGCAGACCGCGGTGCTCATCGAGACGCTCGTGGCCCTCGGCGCCGAGGTGCGCTGGGCGAGCTGCAACATCTTCTCGACGCAAGACGAGGCGGCCGCCGCGGTCGTCGTCGGCACGACGGGCACAGTCGAGCGGCCCGCGGGCACTCCGGTCTTCGCCTGGAAGGGCGAGACGCTCGACGAGTACTGGTGGGCGACGCAGCAGATCTTCGACTTCGGCGACGGCCTCGGCCCGACGATGATTCTCGACGACGGCGGCGACGCCACGATGCTCGTGCACAAGGGCGTCGAGTTCGAGGCAGCGGGCGCAGTGCCTGAGGCGGCTGAGGGCGACAGCCACGAGTGGCGCGTCGTGCTGAGCGTGCTGCGCGACTCGCTGCAGAGCGACCCGCAGCGGTGGACGGTCGTGAGTCAGGGCATCCAGGGCGTCACCGAAGAGACGACGACAGGCGTGCACCGCCTCTATGAGCTGCACCGCGAGGGAAGGCTGCTCTTTCCGGCCATCAACGTCAACGACTCGGTCACCAAGAGCAAGTTCGACAACAAATACGGCATTCGCCACTCGCTGCCCGACGGCCTCAACCGCGCCACCGACGTGCTCATGGGCGGCAAGACCGTCTTCGTGTGCGGCTATGGAGACGTGGGCAAGGGCTCGGCGGATGCCCTGCGCGGGCAGGGCGCCCGAGTCATCGTGAGCGAGATCGACCCCATCAATGCTCTGCAAGCCGCGATGGACGGCTACCAGGTGGCTCGACTCGACGACGTCATCGGCGACATCGACATTCTCGTCACCGCGACCGGCAACGAAAACGTCGTCACGGTCGAGCAGCTGCAGTCGCTCAAGCACCTCGCGATCGTCGCCAACGTCGGCCACTTCGACAACGAGATCGACATGGCGGGGCTCGAGAGCCTGCCCGGCGTCGAGAAGGTCGAGATCAAGCCGCAGGTGCACGAGTGGCGCCTGCCGACCGGGCGCTCGATTCTCGTGCTGAGCGAGGGTCGGCTCATGAACCTCGGCAACGCCACGGGGCACCCGAGCTTCGTCATGAGCGCCTCGTTCACCAACCAGGTGCTCGCTCAGCTCGAACTCGCCACCAGGCGCGACGAGTACCCGATCGGCGTCTACGTGCTGCCGAAGCTGCTCGACGAGAAGGTGGCGCGCCTGCACCTCGACGCCCTGGGGGTTCGCCTCACGCAGCTCACGCCGCGGCAGGCCGCCTACATCGGGGTCAGTGCTGACGGCCCTTACAAGGTTGATCACTACCGCTACTAGCACGGCTCTCTCGCGATCGCTCGTCCGCGATCGCGCGTTCAAGGTCGACCACTACCGCTACTGATTACCCCCGGTCAGGAAAACCGTGCGGCAGCGCGGCGAGCGTCGGCTGCAGCTCGTCGAGTCGCGCCCGCTCGAGCCTGAGCGCCGTGGCCTCGCGCTCGCGTCGCAGCACTGACACGCCGGCGAGAAACAGCTCGGGGTCGCCGCCCGGAACGGGCGAGACGTAGAGGGCGGCTTCGGTCGCGAGGTCGCGGGCGAGCCGCTCGCGCGTCGCCGCAGTGTGGCCGGCTGCCTGCCGCAGAAACTGGGCGATGCGGCGCGACAGCGCATCGGGCATTCGGGCGACGTCGGCGGTGGATGCCCATTCCACCAGCTCGACCGGAACCCCGAACACGGGCGGCGTCACACTCGAGACCCGCTCGTACTGGCTGTAGGTGCCGGCGAGCAGGTCGCCCAGGCGCTTGGCGCGAGAGTTGAGCATGGCGACCACCACCGCGAGACCGCCGGCGGTCATGACGATCTCGAACACTCCGACGAGCGAGCGGATGAAGGCGTGCCGAAACGAGATCGCTCCGCCGTCGTCGCGCACGATGCGGTCGCCGAGGGCGAGGCGGCCGAGCGACTTGCCCTGGCTCGCCGTCTCGACCGTGGCGGGCACGAGCACGAGGCCCACGACCATGCACGCGATGACGACGGTGCCGTACAGCGCCTCGGGCAGCCCGGTGTCGAACGCGAGTGAGAAGGCGCCCCAGGCGAGCAGCAGCGTTGCGCTGATGTAGACGAGGTAGTCGATGATGCCGCCCGCCATGCGCAGAATGACGCTCGTCGCCCGCAGCTCGAGGGCGACGGCCTCGCCGGTGAGCAGTTCGCGCTCGCTGTCGTGAGAGCTCAGGGTTGCCGCCGCGCCAGACATGACATCATCTAAACAGATGGATCTCGACGCATACTCTTCAGCCCACGCCGCCGAATGGGATCGGCTGCGCGAGCTCTCGCGCCGACGCCGCTTCGCCGGTCGCGACGCCGACGAGCTCATCGAGCACTACCAGGCGGGGGCCACCCACCTGTCGGCGATCACGACGAGTGCCGGGCAGGTGCCGCAGGCCGCCACCCTCAGCGTGCTGCTGTCGCGCGCCCGCCTGCGCTTCACGGGCGCCACCACAGAGCCGCTGGCGCAGCTGGCGCGCTACGCGACGCGCGAGGTGCCGGCGGCGCTCTACCGCATCCGCTATCTGACGCTCGCCGTCGCCGCATCGTTCATCGTCGTGGCCACGCTCTACGCCGTGTGGGTGGCGACGAACCCGGGGGTCATCGCCGCGCTCGGCGACTACGACGATCTGCGCCGCTACGCCGAGCAAGACTTCGTCGGCTACTACAGCGAGTCGAGTGAGGCCGTGTTCGGCCTGCAGGTGTTCAGCAACAACGCCTGGATCGCCACGCAGTCGGTGGCCTTCGGCATCACGGGCGTCTACGTGCCGTTCGTGCTCTTCCAGAACGCGCAGGGCTTGGGGCTCAGCGCCGGCATCATGGCCGAGTTCGACCGGCTCGACGTGTTCTTTCTCAACATCCTTCCGCACGGCCAGCTCGAGATCTATGCGATCTTCGTCGCCGCGGCCGGCGGGCTCATGATCTTCTGGGCGTGGGTGTCTCCGGGCCCCCGCACGCGGCTGCAGGCGCTCGCCGACGACGGCCGAGCACTGTTCGCGATCATCGGCGGCCTCGTCGCCGCACTGCTCGTGAGCGGCATCATCGAGGGCTATGTCACCCGCCAAGAGTGGCCTGACGTCGTGCGCATCGGCATCGGCACTGTGGCGCTGGTGGCGTTTCTGCTCTATCAGTGGATGCTCGGCCGACGCGCCTTCCGCGACGGCGAGACGGGCGACCTCGACCCGATCAGTCGAGGCGCCCGCGTCGTCGTCGGTGACTGAGGTGCGTCAGCGCTTGCCGGCGAACACGGCGCGGTAGAGCAGTGCGCCGAGTGCCGCACCGATGACGGGGATCACGATGAAGACCCACAACTGTGCGAGAGCATCCGTCCCGCCGAAGACGGCCGTCGCCAGTGAGCGCGCCGGGTTGAACGAGGCGTTGCTCACCGGAATCGCCACCAGGTGCATGACCGTCAGCATGAGGCCGATCGCGAGCGGAGCGAACCCGGCGAACGCGCGGTCGTCGGTGACGCCGAGAATGACGACGAGAAAGAGTGCGGTGAGCACGAGCTCGGCCACGATGACGGCGACGAGGCCGTAGCCCGCGGGCGAGCCCTCGTCGAAGCCGTTCGAGAAGAAGCCGTCGGCTTGCGCGTCGGCGAGTGCACCGGCGGGGCCGAACGAGCCGATGAGCACGAGGGCTCCGCTCGCGAGCAGCCCGCCCAGCGCCTGCGCGGCGATGTAGGCCGGAGTGTCTCGCCACGCGAAGCGCCCGGCGACGGCGGCGCCGATCGTCACAGCGGGGTTGAAGTGGGCGCCCGAGATGTGCCCGACGGCATAGGCGCCGGCCATGACCGCGAGGCCGACGGCGAGGGCGGGGCCGAGCAGCCCGGTGTTCGCCGACGAGAAGAAGGCGGTGCCGATGACGCCGAAGACCAGCAAGAAGGTGCCGAACACTTCGGCGACGAGTCGGGCGGTCATCGAGGGTGATGACGGGGTGGGAATCTCTTTCGCCATGAGGCAGCTCCTTCGGTGCGGGGTGTGACGAGGCGTCGAGAGCACCCTAGCGAAGCGCGGCGTCGCCGTGGCCACCCCGCGCTGCGCCCGGCCGACTAGAGGCGCCCGGCCGCCTTGTAGGCGAGATACCGGTCGGCGACGGCGGGCGGCAGGTCGAGCGGCGCGGCACTGACCACGTCGCCACCGAGGCGCCGCACGGCGGCGGCGACCCGCTCGGCGTCGAGCAGGGCGCGCTCGGCGGCGGCAGCGCGATACACCGAGGCGCGGTTGTCGCGCGCACTCCCGGCCTCGATGAGCGCCGGGTCGGTGACGGCGGCGACGAGCACGAGGTGCTTCGTGGTGAGCTGCGGCAGCATCGTCAGCAGCCCGCGCGTCGCGCCGGGCGACTCGAGCGGAGTCGCGAGCACCACGAGCGACCGCTGCGCCGTCATCGAGCGCACGAGCGCCGGCACGGCCGTCCAGTCGGTCTCGAGCAGTTCGGGGTCGACGGGCGCCATCATCTCGACGAGCTTGGTGAGCAGGTCTGCGCCGCGCGAGCCCTGCACGCGCCCGCGAACGCGGCGGTCGAAGACGGCGACGTCGACGCGGTCTCCGGCGCGGTCGGCGAGGGCCGAGAGGAGCAGCGTCGACTCGAATGCGGTGTCGATGCGGGTCTCGTCGGCGATGCGCGCGGCAGCGGTGCGGCCCGAGTCGATGATGACGACGACGTGCCGGTCGCGCTCGGGCCGCCACGTGCGCACCATGAGCGTCTGGGCGGGTGCGCCGTCTGGCCCGGGCCCTCCCGAGCGCCGGGCGGTGGCCCTCCAGTCGATCGAGCGCACGTCGTCGCCGCGCACATACTCGCGCAGGCTGTCGAACTCGGTGCCTTGGCCGCGCACCATGACGCTCGTGCGCCCGTCGAGCTCGCGCAGCCGCGCCAGCCGCGAGGGCAGGTGCTTTCGCGAGGCGAATTCGGGCAGCACGGTGATCTCTGCCGGCACTCGGATGCTCGCCTGACGCGCGGCGAGCCGCAGCGGCCCGATCGCCCTGATGGTGACCATGACGGCTCGGCGCTCTCCGCGACGCCACGGTGTGAGCGCGGTGGTGACGGCGCGCCGCTCGGCTGCGGGCACGAGCACGCGCTGGCGGGTGGGCGTGGCGCCGGCCGACGGCTCCCACGCGTCTCTGATGATGCCGCGCAGCGTGCGCCGAGTGGGGTTGGTGACGTAGAGCGTGGCGCTCGCGGTCTCGGTGAGGCGCACGCGAGCATCCGTCTGCCGTTCGAGTCGCATGGCGCGGGGCGACGCGGCGAGCACGAGATCGACGGCCGCGAGCAGCAGGCACACCACCACCCACCCGAGCAGCACCTCGCCCGCGGGCACCACGCTCGAGAGCGCGACGACGGGCACGACGCCAAGGGCGACGAGCAGCACGAACCAGCCGGTGACGGCCATCGCTAGGGCGCTGTCACGATCACAGCGGCACCTGCACCTGCTGCACGATCGAGCGCAGAATGGTGTCGGCCGAGACGCCTTCGAGCTCGGCTTCGGGGCGCAGCCCGATGCGGTGACGCCACACGGGCAGCAGCATCGCCTGCACGTGATCTGGCGTGATGGCGCTCTGGCCCTGCAGCCAGGCCCAGGCCTTGGCGGCTGCGAGCAGGGCGGTCGTGCCGCGCGGGCTCACGCCGAGCTTCACCGAGGGGCTCTGGCGGGTGGCGCGCGCGAGGTCGACGAGGTAGCCGAGCAGTTCGGCCGAGGCTCGCACGTCGCCGACATACCCGCGGGCGGCCGTGATGTCGTCGCCGCTGACGACCGCGGTGACGCCGGCCGCACCGAGGTCGCGCGGGTTGAAGCCGTCGGCGTGACGCTGCATCACTTCGAGCTCGACCTCGCGCGGGGGCAGGTCGAGCACGAGCTTGAGCAGAAAGCGGTCGAGTTGGGCTTCGGGCAGCGTGTAGGTGCCCTCATATTCGACGGGGTTCTGGGTGGCCGCCACCAAGAAGGGGTGGGGCAGCGCGTGGGTCTCGCCGTCGACGGTGACCTGCCGTTCTTCCATCGCTTCGAGCAGCGCCGACTGGGTCTTGGGGGGAGTGCGGTTGATCTCGTCGGCGAGCAAGATGTTGGTGAACACCGGCCCGCGCCGAAACTCGAAGTCGCCGGCCTTGGCGTCGTAGACCACTGAGCCGGTGACGTCTCCCGGCATGAGGTCTGGCGTGAACTGCACGCGCGTGGTGCGCAGGTCGAGGGCGGCGCTGAGCGAGCGCACGAGCAGGGTCTTCGCCACACCCGGAACCCCTTCGAGCAGCACGTGCCCCCCGGTGAGCAGGGCCACGATGAGGCCGCTCACGGCTCCGTCTTGACCGACGACGGCTTTGCCGACTTCGGTGCGAACCTGCCCGAAGGCGTCACGCAACTGCATCTCGTTCATGCGTCTATTCTCTCTGTCGCTGTCGTGGGGTCGTCGAGGGCGACCCGGCGGGCCACCTCGCGTTCGAGGTCGAGCAGCCGGTCGCTCAGCTGCACGAGGGCGCGGTCGTCGGCCGGTTCGATGTCGACGAGCAGGGCGCGCAGTGCCCGCTGGTCGCGGCCGGTGATGCCGGTGACCGCGGCGATGATGTCGTCGACGCCGGCCGCGCGCCCGAGGGCGAGGCCCTCTGACAGTCGCCGCAGGGTGGCGACGCGCAAGGCGTCGAGTGCGCGCAGCCGCGAGCCTTCGCGCGCATACAGCCGCGCGCGGCCCTCCATCGTCTCGGTGGTCTTCACGACCACCGGCAGGTTCTCGATGACGACCGGCCCGAGGCGCCGGCCGCGCCAGAACGCGGCGGCGAGGCCGACGAGCAGGGCGAGCCACGCCACCGGGTTCACCCAGCCGGGCGTCAGCTCGGGCAGGGTGGGCGAGCCGAAATCGGCGGGGGAGGGCTGGTACCAGACGAGGTCAGGATGCTCTCCGAGCAGCCCGAGCACGAGCGCAGCGTTGCCGGCGCGCGTGATGTCGTTGTTCTGCAGCGCGGTGCCGGCGCCGAGCACGGTCACGAGCCGACCGTCGACGTCGAGCTGCACGAGCGCGGCGCCCGCCTGACCGGCGTCGAAGCACGTTGTGCCGCTGAGCGTGCTGTAGCCCTGCCCGGCGGCGCTGATGCTCTCGGCCCGCAGCGCGGCGGGCACCCGGCACCCAGCCTCGAGCGTGACGCGCCCCTGGCCGTCACCCTGGGGGCTGCCCGCACCGGGGTCGCCGCCGTCGAGCGGGCCCGCCCCGAGCGCGTCGATGCGCATGCCGTCGAGCGCCACGGGCGGAGGCTCGGCGATGACGAGGTGGTCGGCGATGCCGAGCAGCTCGGGCCACTGCTCGTCGGTCAGAATGCGCCGGGTGTCGCCGACGAACAGCGTCGCACCTGCGCCGCCGTCGGCAAGACTGCGACCCTCGAGCTCGGCGAGCGTGCGGTCGAGGCTGTTCGTGACGATCACCTCGACGCCCTGATCCTTGAGCACGTTCACGACCGCGCGCGACCCGAGCGGTGCCGTCTCGTCTGCCCCCCACCGCTCGGCGATGCGCCCCGCGCCGTTGAGCACGACCATGATCACGGCGAAGACCAGCAGGGCCACGACGGCCACGCCCCAGTAGAGGCTGCGACGCACGGCGCGCCGCACGGTCGGGGTGACGATCGTGGCTTCGGTCGTGGTCATCGCGGCGCGACCCCCGCACCCGCGAAGTGTGCCACCGGCGGCAGCGGCGACGGCGCGCGGTCGATGGCCTCGTCGAGCTCGCGCACGAGGGCATACCCTTCGGCGGTGCCATCTCGGCCGAGGTATCGCACGTCGTCGAAGCGGTCGGCGGCGAGCTGCAGCTGCGCCGCGTGCTCGGCGAAGTGGCGGCCGGCAGCGCGGGCGAAGCCGTGCCCGGTGGTGCCGGGCAGCACCGTGACGATCGTGCGCTCGTCGAGGCCCCGCGCGATGGCGCGAAAGCGCTCGGCGATCGCCGTGGCCCAGTCGCCCGCACTCGCGGCCTTCTCGGCATCGCGGCGCAGTTCGCGCGCCGTGCGGCGGTCGCGCTCGCCGAACAGCTCGGCGTCGCGCCGACTGCGACGGCCCCAGCGCGGCAGCCCATAGATCAGCAGGGCGGCGAGCACGGCTGCCGCGAGCAGCACACCGAGCACGACGAGAATCACCGGCGACGGGGCTCCACCCTCGCCGAAGCGAAGGCTGCCGAGCCAGTCGAGCACCGCTTGCGAGAGCAGGTCGAACCAGGTCGGCTGGCTCTCGGCATAGGCCGGGTCGCTGAGTTCGTCGAGCAGCAGCTCGCGGGCATCCTCAGCATCGGGCTCGACCGGAACCCCCACCATCACCGCGCCGCGGGCTGGTACGGGTCGGGTGCGGTCGCGCCGCTCGCGCGCAGCTCGACGAACCGCTGCAGTTCGAGGTCGAGCCCCTCTTTGCGCATGCGCAGGTCGAGGTAGATGAGCGCCGTCGCAGCCGAGAGCAGCACGGCCCCGATGGCGCCGACCACCACGGTGATCGCGATCGTCAGCACGTTCGCCCCGAGCAGCACCGAGAGCGAGGTGAGGTCGTCGCCGGCGGGGTTCGCGAGCACGCCGCCGAAGCTCGCGGCGATGCTGAAAGGGGTCGAGACGACGCTCGAGGCCACCTGCACCATGACGGTGATGAGCAGCAAGATGCCGAAGGTGCGCCAGAAGTGGCCGATGACGAGAGTCCATGCCCTCCTGACCGCCGCTCCGAGTGTCAGGCGCTCAAGCATGATGGCGGCGGGCACGAGGGCGAGCTTGATCCACAACCAGCAGGCGAATGCCGCGAAGGCGAGCCCGCCGAAGATAGCAAACAGAATGGCGACAATCGTTCCCGCCACCTCACCGGCCACGCTTCCGATCGCCACCATCAAGACGATGACGATGAAGAACAGGGTCATGCCGACGATGAGGGCGCCCGAGAGCAACACCGTCCAGCCGATGAGGGCCCACCAGCGGCCGCGGCCGAGGTCGAGCAGCTGGCGCAGGGTGAGCTTCTCGCCCACGGTCGCCCGCGACACCTCGAGCACGATGACCCCCTGCAGCAGGGCTTGCGCCACGAGCGAGATCGCGATGGCGAGAATGGCCATGACGATGACGAGCCCTACGGCTCCCGCCTCGATGGCGGCGGCGTCAGCACTCGACGCGCGCTCCGCGCGGTCGAGGGCCCAGAACGTCACCCCGAAGGTGAGGCCGAAGGCCACGATCACGACGAGCGCATTCAGCAGCAGGGCCGCACCGAACGTGGGCCGCGGGTTGCGCCGCAGCACCTGAAAGGTGGCCCCCAGCAGCGCGCCGAAGTCGAGCGGCCGCAGCGGAATGAGCCCTGGCTTGGGCGGGGGAGTCCAGCCGGCTGCCGGCTGAGGAGGGGGCGGGCCGCCAGCGGGCGCATAGCCGCCCGGTGAGGCGGTGGTGCCGGATGCGCCCTGGCTCGCGGCGGTGCCGGTGTCGCCAGCGGGTCGCGTGCCCTCCTGGTCGTCAGGTCGCCATCCGGGCGACGCCCAAGAGGTTGAATCGCTCACGGTCTCGCCCTTCACATCACTCACGGTCTGCTCGAAACGTATGGTGTCACACTCGTCTAGGCTGGTGCGAACAATGGTCGAGTTCGCGGCAAAGGCGCCGGGCTGTGCGACCAGTGCAAGAGGAGGCTGCAGATGACCGCGCGAATCCTCGTCGTCGACGACGACACCGCGATCGCCGAGATGATCGGCATCGTGCTGCGGGGCGAAGGCTTCGACCCGCACTTCTCGTATGACGGTGCCTCGGCGATCGAGATGTTCGCGAGCGTCAAGCCCGACCTCGTGCTGCTCGACGTCATGCTGCCCGGCATCGACGGCATTCAGGTCTGCACGCGCATTCGCGAGACCAGCGGAACCCCCATCATCATGCTCACCGCCCGCAGCGACTCGACCGACGTCGTGCGCGGGCTCGAGAGCGGTGCAGACGACTACGTCGTGAAGCCGTTCAATCCGAAAGAGCTCGTCGCGCGCATCCGCACCCGATTGCGGCCGACGCCGCAGTCGTCGGTCGAGACGCTGCCCATCGGTGACCTCATCATCGACGTCACCGGCCACGAGGTGACGCGCGACGGCACGCCCATCTCGCTCACTCCGCTCGAATTCGACCTGCTGCTCGCCCTCGCCATGAAGCCCAACCAGGTGTTCACGCGCGAGATGCTGCTCGAGCAGGTGTGGGGCTACCAGTACAAGGCAGACACCCGGCTCGTGAACGTGCACGTGCAGCGGCTGCGCGCCAAGGTCGAACTCGACCCCGACAACCCCAGCATTGTCATGACCGTGCGCGGTGTGGGCTATCGGGCCGGCGCGGCTCGCTGAGCGAGTGCGCAACCGCTCATGCTGAGGGTCACCTGGCGCAGCCTCGTCGAGCGTGCGCGGCAGCTGTGGCGCACCTCGCTGCAGCTGCGCACGGTCGCCATCACCGTGTTCTTCTCGACCATCGCCGTCACCATCATCAGCGGCTACATGTCGATCAGCATCGCCACCAACCTCTACGAGGCGCGCAAGAACCAGGTGCTGGCCGAAGCCCGGCAGGCCACCGCCAGCACGCAGCTGCTCTTCGACACCTCGGTGTCGTCAGACGGCACGATCGACGTCAACACGGCGAGCTTCACGGCGCAGACCACCGTGCGCAACGCCATCTCGAACCCCGGCGGCACGCAGATCGCACTGCAGCGCACCCCCGGCCAGTCGACGCAGCAGGTCATGACGCCGTTCTCGACGCGCGAACTCGACATCAGCGTGATCTCTGCCGAACTGCGTGAGGCCGTCGCCCGCGACGACGGTCAGCTGTATTCGCAGGCGGTGACCCTCGAGAGCCTCGACCGCATCGACCCCGGCATCGTCGTCGGCGGTGCCGTCGAAGTGCCCACCGCCGGGCAGTACGAGCTCTATCTGGTCTACAACGTGCGAGATGTGCAGCAAACCCTCGACTTCGTGCAGCAGACGCTCGTCATCGGCTCGCTGTTGCTCATCGCCACGATCGGCCTCGTCACCTTCCTCGTCACGAGACTCGCCATCAACCCCGTGCGCATCGCAGCCGAGACGGCCGAGAAGCTCGCCGACGGCGAGCTCGACCGACGGATTCCCGAGCGGGGCGAAGACGTCATCGCCACGCTCGCCCGATCGTTCAACCGCATGGCAGACAGCCTGCAGCGGCAGATCACGCAGCTCGCCACGCTGTCGCGCGTGCAGCAGCGGTTCGTGAGCGACGTCAGCCACGAGCTGCGCACGCCCCTCACCACCATCAGACTCGCCGGCGACGTGCTCTACGAGCAGCGCGATCAGTTCACCCCCACGACGGCGCGCACCGCCGAGCTGCTGCACGACCAGGTAGCCCGGTTCGAGTCGATGCTCGCCGACCTGCTCGAGATGAGCCGCTACGACGCCGGAGCCGTCGAGCTCGACACCGAGCCCACCAACCTCGTGCGCCTCGTCGAAGAGTCGATCGAGGCGATCAGGCCGCTCGCCGACGACAAGGGCAGCGAGCTGCGCCTCGTCGCCCCCGGGGGCTACTTCGAGGCAGAAGTCGATGCGCGCCGCATCCGTCGCATTCTGCAGAACCTGCTCGGCAACGCCGTCGATCATGGCGAAGGCCGCCCCATCGTGGTCTATGTCGACAGCGACGCGACCGCGATCGCGATCGCCGTGCGCGACTACGGCGTCGGCATGGATGCCGGGCAGCTCGAGCGGGTGTTCGATCGTTTTTGGCGGGCCGACCCGAGCCGCCAGCGCACCACGGGCGGCACCGGGCTGGGCCTCGCGATCGCGAGCGAAGACGCGCAAGTGCACGGCGGCCACATCGACGTCTGGTCGGTGCGCGACGAAGGCACGTGCTTCAGAATCACGCTGCCGCGCACGCGCGGCACCGTCGTCGACCACTCGCCGCTCGACCTGCCGCCCGTCGAGGCCATCGACACGGTGCTCGACGACGCCACGGCGGGGGAGGACGAGCGATGAGCCGCCTGCGCCTGCTGGCCGGCCTTGTGGCCCTGCCCGCCCTGCTGCTGAGCGCCTGCGTCTCGGTGCCGTTCTCGGGCGGCATCGAAGCAGGCGGCCCGGTCGACACCGAGGTCGACGTCGCCTTCGACTTCTTGCCCTCGGGGCCGAGCGAAGGAGCCAGCCAAGAAGAATTGCTCGCGGGCTTCTTCGCCGCTGCGACGGCGTCGCAGAACAACTACCGCATCGCACGGTCATACCTCGCCGCAGATGTCGCCGACACCTGGAACCCCTACGCCATCACGCTCGTGCGCAGTCGCGAAGGCATCGTCGAGCGGCTCGATGACAACACCCTCAGCTACACCGTGCCCATCACGGCCTCGGTCGACGCGGTCGGGCGCTATGCCGTGTCAGACAGCACCACAGCGCAGACCCTGCCCACGTTCGGCTTCGTGCAAGAAGAGGGCGAGTGGCGCATCGCCGAGCTCGGCGACGGCATCCTGATCTCGCAACAGGCCTTTCCCAGCGTCTTCAGCCAGCACACCATCTATTTCTGGGATGCCGGGTTCAGAAACCTCGTGCCCGACCTGCGGTGGTTTCCGAGCCGCTCAGAGGTGGCGACCCGCATCGTGCGCGCGCTGCTCGACGCGCCCTCGAGCTGGCTCGGGCAAGGGGCGACGGTGTCGGCGATTCCTGAAGGAACCCAGTTGGCGCTCGCCCCGGTGAGCGTCATCGGCGGGCAGGCGCAGGTCGACCTCACGAGCGAAGTGCTCGCGCTCAACGACCGCGAACGGCAGCGACTGCGGCTGCAGCTCGCCGCGAGCCTGCGCTCGGTGAGCGGCGTCATCGGCGTGCAGGTCACGGTCGAGCAGAACGTCGTGACGATTCCTGACTGGACATCGGGGTCGCCCGACATCGTGCCGCAGGTCGACCCTCGAGTGCTCGTGCAGAGCGAGGGGGCGTTCGGCTTCGCGCGCGGCGACGAGATCGCGCCGCTCGGCACGCTGAGCGCCAAAGTGATCGCCCTCGAGGCGACCGCCGCGGCACTCGCACCGACCCTGACGCTCGCGACCGTGCTCAACGCCGACGGCGTGTGGGCGGTGCGCACGGGCGATGCCCCCTCGGTGCTGCTCGACACTCGGCCCGGCCTCATCGCCCCGAGCATCGACGCGTACCAGTTCGTGTGGAGCGTGCCAGCGCAAGGCGGCGCCATTCACGCCACCGAGCTGGGGGGCACCGTGCACCTGGTCGAAGCCTCGCTGCCCGACGACGTGCGCATTGTGTCGTTCGACCTCTCGCGCGACGACGCACGGGCGCTCATCATGCTCGACGGCGCGGGCGGCCCGCGCTTGGTCTACACGGCCGTCATCCGCGACGCCGGTTCGGGTGTGCCGATTCGCCTCGGAGAGTTTCGCGACCTGCCCCTCAACGGCGATGTCGCCGTCGACGCGGCCTGGGTCGACGAAGTGCGCGTCGCCTCGATCACGCGCACCGACGACCAGACCCTCGTCGAACTGCACGAGATCGGGGGCCGCAGCCGCCCGCTCGGCCTGCCCCCCGAGGCGACGCAGATCGTCGGAGGCAACGGTGGCACCGACGGCATTCGCGTGCTCGGGCAGAACGGCGTGGTCTTCGAGCCGCGCGGGTCTGGGTGGCAGAACACCGGCCTTCGCGCCTCCTTCCTGGCCACGCAGCAGTAGGCGGCGCTCCACCGGTTCGGGCTCGCGTGCGTGCCGAGGGCAGCAGCGCGGCAGACTGCCGCGATGCCCGCCCCCGCCCGGCGCTCTGCCGCACTGCTCTCGACCGCTCTCGACCCGACCGCTCTGCTGGCGCGCGACGGTGTCGTGCGCGGCGCGCTCGCCGACGCGTGGGCACTCATCGCACCGGTCGACTGCGCCGGATGCGGTGCTCACGACCGCGCGCTCTGCCCGACGTGCGCCTCGCAGCTGCGATCGCGGCCACTGCGCGGCGAGCTCGACCTCGGCGTGCCGGGTCACCCGCTGCCGATCGTCGCCGGGCTGACCTACGAGGGCGTCGCGCGGCAGGTGCTGCTCGCACTCAAAGAAGACGGCCGCACCGAACTCGCGCGGCACCTCGCCGCACCGCTCGCCGTCGCCGTCGACGAGGCGTGGCGCTTCTCGGGCGCCGACGCGCTCGTGCCCGTGCCGGGTTCGTGGGCGGCCACTGCCCGGCGCGGCTACCAGCCCGTCGGGCTCATCGCCCGACGCGCCGGGCTCGTCACGACCGCGGCGCTGCGCACGCGCCGCCCCACCCCCGGGCTCGTCACGACCGCCGCCCAGAAGACGCTGACCCTCGCCGAACGCCTTGCGACCGACGCGCGTCAGGCCGCCCCGCGCTGGCACGTGAGCCCTCGCGTGCGGGGGCGACGCGTCGTGCTCGTCGACGACGTCGCCACGAGCGGTGCCACGTTGCGAGCCGCCGCACTGGCCCTGCGCGCAGCCGGAGCCGAGGTTGCAGGGTGTGCCGTCATCGCCGCGACGCCGCGTCGGGTGGGTGAGTCGAGCATCCCCTGGAGATTCTTGGGCGACAAGGACGAAAGTCACGGTGACAAGCACCCCCGAGAGGACTACCGTGAGGGAAAGGAGGCGTGACCAATCGCCTGACCGACGGGCGACACGCTGACGGCTCAGGAGGTCGACGTGGACATCACTCTCACCGGTCGCAACATCGGAATCACCGACCGGTTTCGCGACTACGCCACCGAAAAAGCGGAGAAGGTCGAGCATCTCGCCGACCGAGCCCTCGTGCTCGAGATCAAGGTCTCGAGGCACCACGAGAAGAACGGCCGCCCCGGTGACGATCGAGTAGAGATGACCCTCGTCGGGCCGGGTCCGGTGATTCGCGCCGAATCGTCAGGCAGCGACAAATACGTGGCCTTCGATCTCGCCATCGACAAGCTCATGGAGCGATTGCGTCGCGCCAAAGACCGCAAGAAGGTGCATCGGGGCAAGCACCGGCCGGTGTCGCTGCACGAGGCCTCGGCAGATGGCTTCAGCGTGGTCGACATCACGCCCGCGAGCCCCGAGGTGCTCGAGAAGGTGGCGACGGGCTCGATTCCGCTGCCCGACAGTGAGGGCGCCGCGGGTGACGACGACGAGTACAGCCCCGTCGTCATCCGGCAGAAGGTGTTTCCGTCGTCGCTCATGACCGTCGACGAGGCGGTCGATCACATGGAACTCGTCGGGCACGACTTCTTCCTCTTCATCGATGCCGCCACCGACCGACCGAGCGTCGTCTACCGGCGCACCGGATGGAACTACGGCGTCATCAGCCTCGAGAGCGAGGCAGAAGCGCCCGCGAAGCTGCGTCGCAGGGGCTGACAGCAGTGGGCGGGAGGCGCACACACGCCTCTCGCCCATGCTGCAGTTGCTAGCATGGGCGCGCCGTGTTTCGCGGTGGTCTGCGGCGTGCCGCGACCCGGCTGACCCGCAGCGAGCGGTGGCCTGACGAGTGGAGTGACCCCAGTGGCGAATGTTCTCGAGCGAGTACTGCGAGTCGGCGAAGGCCGCACCCTGCGGCGGTTGAAGGCCTACGCCTCAGCGATCAACCAGTTGGAAGACGACTTCAGCGACCTCACCGACGACGAGCTCAAGAACGAGACCGTCGAGCTGCGCGAGCGCTACGTCAACGGCGAATCGCTCGACGACCTGCTGCCCGAGGCGTTCGCCGCCGTGCGCGAGGCCTCGAAGCGCACCCTCGGCATGCGGCACTTCGACGTGCAGCTCATGGGTGGTGCGGCGCTGCACCTCGGCAACATCGCCGAGATGAAGACCGGTGAAGGCAAGACCCTCGTGGCCACCCTGGCCGCCTACCTCAACGCGATCCCGTCGCGCGGAGTGCACATCGTCACCGTCAACGACTACCTCGCCAGCTACCAGAGCGAGCTCATGGGGCGCATCTTCCGCGCCCTCGGCATGACCACCGGCTGCATCCTCTCGGGCCAGACCCCCGAGGTGCGCCGCGAGCAGTACGCCGCCGACATCACCTACGGCACCAACAACGAGTTCGGCTTCGACTACTTGCGCGACAACATGGCGTGGCAGTCGGCCGACATGGTGCAGCGCGGCCACTTCTTCGCCATCGTCGACGAGGTCGACTCGATTCTCATCGACGAGGCCCGCACCCCGCTCATCATCTCGGGCCCCTCGTCGGGCGAGGCGAACCGGTGGTTCGGCGAGTTCGCGCGCATCGCGCAGCGGCTCATTCCCGGCGTCGACTACGAGGTCGACGAGAAGAAGCGCACCGTCGGCGTGCTCGAGCCCGGCATCGAGAAGGTCGAAGACCACCTCGGCATCGACAACCTCTACGAGTCGGCCAACACGCCCCTCATCTCGTTCTTGAACAACTCGATCAAGGCGTCGGCGCTGTTCAAGCGCGACAAAGATTATGTGGTGATGAACGGCGAGGTGCTCATCGTCGACGAGCACACCGGCCGCATCCTCGCCGGGCGGCGCTACAACGAGGGCATCCACCAGGCCATCGAGGCCAAAGAGGGCGTCACCATCAAGGCCGAGAACCAGACGCTCGCCACCGTCACGCTGCAGAACTACTTCAGGCTCTACACGAAGCTCTCGGGCATGACGGGTACGGCCGAGACCGAAGCGGCCGAGTTCATGGGCACCTACAAGCTGGGTGTCGTCGCGATTCCGACCAACCTGCCCATGAAGCGCATCGACCAGCCAGACCTCGTCTACAAGAACGAGCAGGCCAAGTTCGAGCAGGCCGCCGAAGACATCGTGCAGCGCCACGCCACCGGCCAGCCGGTGCTCGTCGGCACCACGAGCGTCGAGAAGAGCGAGCTGCTGTCGCGACTGCTCGCGAAGCGCGGCGTCAAGCACGAAGTACTCAACGCCAAGAACCACGCCCGCGAGGCGTCGATCATCGCGCAGGCCGGCCGTCTCGGCGCCGTCACGGTGGCCACCAACATGGCGGGCCGCGGCACCGACATCATGCTCGGCGGCAACGCCGAGTTCTTGGCCGTGTCTGAGATGAACAGCAAGGGCCTCTCGCCGATTGACACTCCCGAAGAGTACGAGGCCGCGTGGGATGCCGTGTTCGACCGCGTCAAGGCGCAAGTGGCCGAAGAGGCAGCCAAGGTGATCGAGGTGGGCGGGCTCTATGTGCTCGGCACTGAGCGCCACGAGTCGCGCCGCATCGACAACCAGCTGCGCGGTCGTTCTGGCCGTCAGGGCGACCCGGGCGAGAGCCGCTTCTACCTCTCGCTGCAAGACGACCTCATGCGCTTGTTCAACGCTGGCGCCGCCGAAGCTCTCATGGGCCGCTCGAACGTGCCAGACGATCTCGCGATCGAGTCGAAGGTCGTCAGCCGCGCCATTCGCTCGGCGCAGTCGCAGGTCGAGGCCCGCAACGCCGAGATTCGCAAGAACGTGCTGAAGTACGACGACGTCTTGAACCGTCAGCGCGAGGCGATCTACACCGACCGCCGCCACATTCTCGAGGGCGACGACCTCAACGACCGCGTGCAGACCTTCTTGGAGAAGGTCATCACCGAGATCGTCGACACCCACACCTCGGTCGGTCACAGCGACGACTGGGATTTCGACCAGCTGTGGACAGATCTGAAGACCCTCTACCCGATCAGCCTCACGATCGACGAGGTCATCAGCGAGGGCGGCACCAAGCTGACGCCCGCCTTCTTGGTGCGCGAGATTCTCAGCGACGCCAAGCTCGCCTACGAGCGTCGCGAAGAGAGCCTGGGCCACACGGCCATGCGCGAGCTCGAGCGCCGCGTTGTGCTGAGCGTGGTCGACCGCCGCTGGCGCGACCACCTCTACGAGATGGACTACTTGAAAGACGGCATCGGCCTGCGCGCGATGGCGCAGCGCGACCCCCTCGTCGAGTATCAGCGTGAGGGCTTCGCGCTCTTCCAGTCGATGATGAGCGCTATCCGTGAAGACGCCGTCGGCTTCCTCTTCAACCTCGAGGTCGAGGTGACGGGCAGCCAGGGCACCGCGCAGGTGACGGCCAAGGGCCTCAACCAGCCGCAGACTCCGCAGAACCTCAGCTACACGGCTCCGTCGGCAGACGGCGACGTCGAGGTGCGCAACCAGCGTGGCCAGGTGCTGCAGGCGCCGACGGATGCGGCCCGCCAGGCCGCCCCCCAGGTCTCCGCCGCGTTCGGTGGCCCTGCCGCCGCCCCGGGAGCCGCACCAACACGTCGAGCCCCCGCAGGCCAGCCCCAAAGCGGGCAGGGCCAGGGTGGTGCGCAGGCGACGGGTGCTTTCGGCCAAAAGACCCCCGCGGCGCCTTCCGGCGCCGCGCCCGTCAACCGAGCCCAGCGTCGCGCGCAAGAGAAGCGCAATAAAGGCCGCTAGGCCGCGCTGCGCTCGCGCGCCCCACACCGCATGGCGCCGGGCACCGGCATGTGTTGAGCACCGCTGCTCGACCGCTGTTCGCTGAGAGTCGCGCTCTGTGGCATGAGTTGCCGAACTTTGCGGCACTCATGCCACAAACGGCGACTGCCACGGGCCGCAGGGCCGCGCGCCGCAGGGCCGCGCCCCGCTCGGCCGCGCGCCGCTGCAGCCTCGCCCCGCGATTGGGGACGTTTGTGGCACAAGGGCCCGAACTTTCGGGCACTCATGCCACAAACGGCCACAAATGTTTCGAGGGAGTCGCCAGGGCCGGCCACAAGTGTGGCGAGGGAATCGCCAGGGGCAGCGGGTCGTGCGAGGTGTGCTCAGAGAACGCTGATCGCGCTCGCGCGCCAACGGCGGTCGAGCCCCTCGAGCCGAATCGCGACCGCGCGAGCGCGCGCACGACTCGTGATGACCACGACCGCCTCGATGGCGCCGTCGCGCGGCTCTGAGATGCGCGGCTCGCCCACCCGGAAGGTGGGGCGCACGACGGGCGCGCCGCGCGCGGCTCGGGCGCGAGCGCTGATGCTCGCTCTGGCGAGTAGCGTGCGGTAGACGTCGTCTGTGACCCAGCGTGCGACCTGCTCGAGGTCACGCGCACCCGCGAGAATCTCGATGACGCAGCGTGCCAGATTCTCGATGAGCGGGCGCGGGTCAGGAAGCTCGGCGGTCGAGGTCGGCTGGTAGTCGAAGTACTCTTCGTAGGCGATGCGCGCTTGCGTCGTACGCCCTCGCGGGGCCACAGGGGGCCGCGGTTCAGTCGGCGATTCGGTCTCGATGATGCGCTGTGCGGCACTGGGCACGGTCGGCTCCTCTTCCCCAAGGGCAGTCGTGTGGCCTCGTCGCACCCCCGACAGCAGACCTTTTCTCATGCCCCACCGGGGCAGACTCACTTAACCAAATTTTTCCTCACGCGTAAAGAGGAATCCTCGAACTGTGGAGAACTCGGTCGAGAGCGTCGGTGCCCGTCGCTACGGTCGTGGCCATGCGCTGGGATCACCTCTTCGACGACCTCGCTGGCCAGCTCGAGCACGAGCTGCAGTCAGAGGAGTCTGACCTGCAGTTCGAAGAAGAGCGTCTCAGGCTCGGCCGGCTTGCGCTGCGCGACCGGCTCACCGCCCTGAAGTCTGCGCCTGACCCGTCTCTGGCGCACGTGCGCCTGCGCGTGCGCTCAGGTGAGACTCACGGGGTGCGGGTGGTGACCGTCGGCCGCGACTGGGTTGCCGGAGACCTGCAGGGCCCGCCGAGCAACCAGCAGGCGATCATCCCGTTCTCGGCCATCGAGGGGGTGGTGCTCACGCCGTCGCAGGCGACTGAGTCGCTCGAGGCACGAGGCCCGCGTTCAGAGCTCGCCGAGCGCCTCGGCATCGCATTCCTCTTGCGAGACCTGTGCCGCCGTCGCTCGACGGTCACGCTCGTCACGGCGACCGCGTCGACCACCGGCACGATCGATCGAGTGGGCCGCGACTACCTCGATCTCGCGGTGCACGAACCCGATCGCCCTCGACGAGCGAGCGAAGTGCAGCACGTGCAGGTGGTGCCCTTCGATCAGTTGTTGCTCGTGCGCCTCTGAGTGCGTCGCTCGTCGAACAGTTCGGCGACATCGGCGTACTGCGCCTCGTGCCACAGCGCGAGACGCCGGCTCTCGTCGTACTTGTCAGCGATGAACGACTCGAGAACCTCTTGGTCGACGCGCCATTGCCCGATCGACCCGAGGCGAATCGCGGGCAGCTCGCCCGAGCTCACGAGAGCGAGCACTTCGCTTGCCGTGAGGCTGAGCACGTCGGCGACATCAGTGAGCGACAAGAATCGCCCGAACGTGGCACGTCGATCGCTGGTCATGCGGCAATTATCGCGCGAGCGAGGCTCGACCGCACTGCTCGTGTGGATAACTGGCGGCGAGATTGCTGCCCCTTCGTCAGTATCGTGCGCGTCACCATGCGAGGAGCCCCCATGACACAGACACCAGCCGCGACAGCCGCTCAGCACGCGTCGTCGACGCCCGCCGATCGCGCTCGTCGGTATCGCGACCCGAGGCTCGTCATCGGGCTCGCCCTCGTCACCGTCTCAGTGGCGGCCGTGGTGGGCATCGTGTCGTTTGCCGACGAAGGGCACGAAGTGCTCGCTGCCCCGCGTCTGCTCGTCGAAGGCGAACGAGTGCAGCTTGCCGAGCTCGAGCCGCGACGCGTCGTGCTCGGCGTCGAAGGGCACGGCTACCTCACCGCGGCAGATGTGCCCGACGCCGGTCTGGTGGTCACTCGCACCGTCGGTCAGGGAGAGCTGGTTCCGCTGTCGGCAGTCGGCGACGAGCGTGGCCCGCGCTCCACGACCGTGGTCGTCAGGCTCTCTACGGCTCTCGGCGCGACGGTGCGGCCTGGTGACCGGCTCGATCTGTGGGCGGCGCCCGCGCTCGACGCCGGCAGGTTCGGGGCACCCGTGGTGATCGCGTCAGGCACGCAGCTCGTGCGCACGATCGCTGCAGAGGGCATCGTCTCGGCGAGCGAAGCGGGCCGGGTCGAGCTGCTCATTCCACGCCGAGATGTCGCGCGCATCCTTCATGCTCTGGCGAACGGTGACGCCTTGTCGGCGATTCCCGCCTCGCTCGCGATCGGAGGGTGACGTGCTCGTCGCACTGGCTGTTCCCGGTCTCGATTCCGACGTCGTCGAGCTCGCGGTGCTGCGAGCGGGGCACCAGGTCGCGTGGCGCGCCTCCGACCACGACGAAGTGCTCACCCAGATGGCTCACGTCGCTCCGCAGGCGCTGCTGCTGTCAGATCACCCGGCGGTTGCGACCCCGACCGTCGTCGGAGCCTGCGACCTGCTCGGCGTGCGCAGCTGCCTCGTGGTCGACGATCGGCCCCTCTCGGTCGGCGCGGCACGACTCGAGCTCTCTGACGTGATGCGGCTGGGCGCTGACGGCTCACTCGACCTGGGGGCGCTCGACGCTCCCCCCGCGCCTCCGGCCGACAGCTCGCCAGGTGCGCACCCGGCCCCGCCGGCAGACGCACCCTCGACTGACAGCGCGCCGGTGGTCGCCGACATTCGGCCCGCGAATCAACCGCACGCCCTCGACACCAGCACCCGCGCAGGTGCCGCGCACGACGAACGCCACCAGAGGTTCGCCCCGCCGGCTGCAGCGCGCCCGCTGATCATCACCGTGTGGGGGCCGACCGGAGCACCGGGGCGCACCACGATCGCCATCGGCATCGCGGCCGAGCTCTCGGCACGGGGCCACTCGGTGTGCCTCATCGACGCTGACACCTACGGCGGCACGGTGGCGCCGGCGCTGGGGCTGCTCGACGAAGCCCCCGGCTTCGCGGCAGCGTGTCGCCTCGCGGGCGCAGACTCGCTCGACTTCACCGAGCTCGACCGCGTGAGCCAGTCGGTCGGTCGACCCGGCCACGGAGAGTTCGCGGTGCTCACCGGCATCGGCCGGCCGCACCGCTGGCCCGAGCTGTCGACGCCGCGCGTCGAAGCGGTGCTGTCGATGTGCCGGCAGTGGCGCTCAATCGTCGTCGTCGACGCCGGCTTCAACCTGGAGACCGACGAAGAGGTCAGCAGCGACATCGCCGCACCTCGGCGCAATGCCGCCACGATTGCCGCCCTGCGCGCGGCCGATCGGGTCATCGCCGTCGGCGCCGCCGACCCGCTCGGGCTCGCACGGTTCTTGCGGCTGCACGCCGATCTGCTCGACACGGTCGAGACCAGCGAGGTGCAGGTGGTGATCAACCGGGTGCGGGCATCCGTACTCGGCATCGACCCGCACGGGCAGGTGCGGCAGACGCTCGACCGCTTCGTGCGCGTTCGCGACGCGGTGCTGATCGATGACGACACGGATGCCGCCGATGCCGCCCTGCTCACCGCCCGGCCGGTGACGCACGCCGCCCCGCGCAGCGCCCTCGCGCTCGGCATCGCCCAGCTCGCCGATCGCCTCGTCGCCCCCGCTGCGGCCGCGAGGTCGACCCGCGCGAACGGATGGTGGCGGCGCACGGGCTAGCCTGGGTGCGTGTCGACGCTCTCTGACCTGGTGCATGAGCACTGCGATGCCGACGAGACCGACATCGAGTGGCTGCACCTGTTGCTCGCCGACGGGCAGCTGATCGCCGACCTCGCCTTCGCCGACATCGTGCTGTGGGTGCCGACGCGCTCGGGCAGCTTCATCGCCGTCGGGCACGCGCGCCCCAGCAGCTCGGCCACCCTCTTCTACCGCGACTTCGTCGGCCGAGAGGTCAAACCCGAGTGGCGCCAACAGGTCACCCAAGCGTTCGAGACGGCGGCGATCGTCGACACCTCGGCGCCCGATTGGTATGAAGAGACGCCGACGCGAGTGCGGGCGGTGCCAGTGCTGCGCCGCCCGGGGCGAGACGGGGCGCGCGTGAGCGAGCATCCCATCGCCATCATCACCCGCCACACCAACCTCAGCGAAGCGCGCATGCCCAGCAGGCAAGAGCTCACCTTCAACGAGTGCGCCAACGACCTGTTTCAGATGATCGCGGCCGGCGACTTTCCTGACCTGGGCGCACCCAGCGGCCCCCGACGCGGAGCACCCCGAGCCTCAGACGGCCTGCTGCGCCTCGACCTCGACGGCATCGTCACCTTCGCCAGCCCCAACGGCCTGAGCGCGTTCAACCGCATGGGCTTCGTCGGCGAGCTCGAAGGCGAATCGCTCGCCACTGTCACCACCTCGCTGCTCGCCGGGCGCACCATGCAGGTCGACGAGTCGCTGCCGCTCGTCGTCACCGGTCGCGCGCCGTGGCGCACCGACATCGAGTCGCGCGGGGTGACGGTGACGCTGCGCACCATTCCGCTCGTGCGCGACGGCCAGCGCATCGGCGCGATCATTCTCGTGCGCGACGTCACCGAGGTGCGGCACCAAGAGCGCGAGCTCATCACGAAAGACGCCACCATTCGCGAGATTCACCACCGGGTGAAGAACAACCTGCAGACGGTCGCCTCGCTGCTGCGCATTCAGGCGCGACGCGCCCACTCTGATTCGACGAAGGATGCCCTGACGCAAGCCATGCGCCGCGTGGCCGCGATCGCCGTCGTGCACGACACCCTCAGCGAAGGGCTGTCGCAGAACGGCGACTTCGACGTGGTGTTCTCGCGCGTGCTCATGCTCATCGCCGAAGTGGCCTCGAGCCACAACACGGTGGTGCGCCCCCGGTCGACCGGAAGCTTCGGCACGCTGCCCAGCGAATACGCCACGCCGCTCGCGCTCGCCCTCACCGAACTCGTCACCAACGCCGTCGAGCACGGTCTCGAGGGTCGACCAGACGGCGAAGTCGAGATCGTCGCCACGCGCACGCACGACACCCTGTCGGTGAAGGTGCGCGACAACGGCGCCGGCATGCCCGAAGGGGTGGTCGGGTCGGGGCTCGGCACGCAGATCGTGCGCACGCTCATTCAGGGCGAGCTCGGCGGCACCATCGACTGGCACACGCTCGAAGGCGAAGGCACCGAGGTGACCATCGACGTGCCGCTGCTGTATTTGCGCAAGAAGCGGGCATGACGACGCCCCGGTCGCATCCGAATGGATGCCCTACCGGGGCGCGGTCGGTGTCAGGTGATGCGTGAAGAAGTTATGAGGCGCGGCGTGCGCGAGCGGCGCGGCGCTTGAGGGCACGGCGCTCGTCTTCGCTGAGGCCACCCCAGACACCCGAGTCTTGGTTCGTCTCGAGGGCGTACTGCAGGCAGGTCTCGGTGACCGAGCACCGGCCGCAGACGGTCTTCGCTTTTTCGATCTGATCGACAGCCGGGCCCGTGTTGCCGACCGGAAAGAACAGTTCGGGGTCGGCCGTGAGGCAGGCTGCTTTGTCGCGCCAGTCCATGGGGTAGTGCTCCTTTGGTGTGGGTCTGGCAGCGCGTCGAGAAGGTTGACAGACGCGCTACATCGTCGGTACTCGCACCAACGATTTCGGTGGAGAGAAGGTTCTGGGAACGTCGCCCACCGCTCTGTAGGCGTCACATCAACCGCTATAAGGTTCCCATAGGCTGGGTGTCAAATCAATAGGTTCGCATGGGATGGTTTGCATGGATGACACCCGACGGTCACCGCTCGTCACCCTGCTGGTCATACTTCTCGCGCTGCAGTCGGCCATCATTCTCGGGGTCACGGCCTACCTCGTGATCGAGCTGCTGCTCGCCGAGGCGCGTTTTCCGCCGACGGCGATCGCGCTCACCGTGCTCGTGGTGCTCGTCGCGCTCTGGCTCATCGCCATGACGCGAGGGGTGTGGCGGGGCCGCGCCTGGACGCGCGGCAGCGTGCTCGTCTACCAGTTCTCGCAGCTCGCGATCGGCATCGGCAGCATCCAGGGCTTCGTGCCGCGCCCCGACATCGGCTGGTGGGTCATCGGCACCGCCGTGCTCGGCCTCGTGCTGGTGCTGACCACTCCCGTCACGCGCTACTTGAGCGAGCGCGACTAGTCGAGGGAGGTCTCTCGGAGCACCTCGACGTGCTGCTTCATGTAATCCTGGTCGAGGTCGTATCCGAGGCCCGGGCCGACAGGCAGCGTCATCATGCCTCTCGAGTCCATGATCTCGAGAGGTGAAGCCAGCCATGCGGGAACCGCGTCGATGTCGAGATTCGGATGCAGCAAACCTCGTTCGTAGAACCAGCCGTTCATCGCGCTCGTGGCGAGCACATGGAGGCTCGCGATACCCCCCAAGTGCAGCGTGTAGGGCACCGCGAGCGCTTCACACATTGCCGTGAACTTGAGCAGCGGTGTGATGCCCCCAATGTCGAGCACACCCGCCCGGGCGACGTCGCACGCACCGTGCCTGATCCAGTCGGCCCTGGCTTGAACGCGACCATCGGCGATCTCGGGGCCGGTGATCGGAATCGACAGGTTCTCGCACAACCATGCATAGTTGCTCATCGAGCTTTCGCTCATGGGTTCTTCGAACCAGAAGTAGTCGAGCTCTTCGATTGCTCGTCCCAGTGAGAGCGCCTCGTAGCGATCATAGAAGTGCCACGGGTCGAGCATGAGCTTCATCTCGCTGCCGACCATCTCTCGAACCGCCCTCGACGCCTCGGCGTCGCGGCGCCAGTCAACGTCGCCGGTGAGCAGAGGCGCCCAGGTGTGGAGTTTGAACGCACCGAACCCTCGTTCTCGGCATTGCAGTGCGAACTCCCCGAAACCCTCCGGGGTCGACAGGGGCCCCTTTGCCTCACCCATCATGGTGCTCGCGTATGCGGGTACCTCGTCACGGAATGCCCCGATGAGATGGGCGATGGGCTGTGCGTGGATGTGCCCGGCGAGGTCCCACAGCGCCACGTCGACGACCGCCAGGATGCGGTCATGAAATCTGGTGAGGTGCAGTCTCTGCAGGCGTGCGAGCCGTTGCCAGATCCGCTCCCGGAACGTCGGATCTTCACCTAAGACGGCTGCGGCGACGATGTCGGTCAAGATGGCCGGATCCGCACACAACTGATCCACAACCATCACATCGTCTTCGATGTATCTTCCCTCGAATCCTTCGTCGGTTCCGATCGTGAGCATGATGGCTCGTGAGTCGGTCATCGTCCCGATCGAGACCATTCCGTCATCGTCGCGTCCTACGGGTGATTCGTAGTGAATGACGGAAAGCGTCAGACTGGTGATTCTCACGGGGCTCCTCTTCTGAGATTGTCGCTGGTCGACATAGTGTATCTCTGAATGACACAGTTTCGTGCGCGGTGAGCGCCCATTCCCGTCGTAAAGGCTGTGCTCGTGCCATCATCGCACCGAGGTGGGGGCGAAACTGATATGGTTCGCAGGTCGGACGGAGGATCATCAGTTGACACAGGCAACCGAAGGCACGAAGGCAGCGGCGGCACCGACCCGAACGTTGCAACGGGGTCTGCGGATTCTCGAGATCCTTGCTACTGAGTCGCGTGACTCGGGACTCGGGGTGACAGAGGTTGCGACAGCCGTTGATCTCGACAAGGCAACCACCAACCGGTTGCTGCAGACACTGAGTACGTTGGGCTATGCCTACAAAGATCCAGATTCGAAGGGCTATCGGCTGACGGGCAAACTCCTCAGTCTCTCCGAGTCGTTTCAATCGAACCTCGATGTGCCGCGGCGCATTCGCCCGTTCCTCGAGCAGCTGCGCGACGAAACCGGCCACACGGTCCATTTCGGTATCCGCGAGTTGAATCGTGTCGTCTACATCCTGAAGCTCGAGTCGACCGCGTCGGTGGTGATCGCCTCAGCGATCGGTCAGAGCATGCCGATGCACACGACGTCTCTGGGCAAGGCGATCTTGGCGGGAATGCCCGAGGTCGAACGAGAAGCGTTGTACTCGACGCTCACGCTTGAACGGAGAACCGACAGGACGATCACCGACCTGCGCAGGCTGCGCGAAGAAATCGCGCTCACGCAAGCTCGCGGATACTCGGTCGACGATCGCGAGAACGAGAACTCGGTCACGTGCGTGGGGAGCCCTCTCATCGACTCGACGGGAGCGGTTGTCGGGGCGATCAGCGCCTCGGGGCCGAGCTATGCGGTCGAGGGTCGTGTCGAAGAGCTCGGCCGGCTCTGTCAGGGCACGGCGATGACGATTCGCGCACTGCTCTAGAGAGCAACTCTCACTTCATCGACACGGGGTCTCGCTGCGTCGTGCCTCACCACACGGTTCGAGAGCGTTCCGACCTGATCGATCTCGATTGTCAGGAGGTCGCCCGACTCGACAACGAAGTCGAGTTCGGGCACGATTCCGGTGCCGGTAGCGAGAATGACACCGTCAGGAAAGTCGGTGTCTGCGAACAGCCATCTCACGAGCTCGTCGAAGCTGCGGGCCATGTTGGCGGTCGAGGTCGACCCCTTCCATACAGATGTTGAACCTCGATCGATCGACATCGTGATTCTGAGCGCTTCGGGCTCGTCGACGGCCCAGAACGGAACGACTCCCGTCGAGATCGCGCAACTGTCTGTATACAGTTTCGCCTGCGGAAGGTACAGAGGATTGTCTGCCTCGATACTGCGCGAGGTCATGTCGTTGCACACGAGGTAACCGAGCGTTTCGCCCATTGCGTTGATCCACAGCGCGAGTTCGGGTTCGGGCACGTTGAGAGCTGAGTCTCGACGTATGGCGATCGGGTCATGATTGGTTCGCACGCGCCACCCTGGCGACTTGAAGAAGAGCTCAGGGCGATCCGCCCGGTAGACCCGCTCGTAGACGTCAGCGGACTCGCTCTCTTCTATGCGTGCGACTCTTGATCGGTCGTAGGTCACTCCGCCGCCCCACACCTCCGTGCGGCCATCGATGGGTGGCAGAAGGGTGACGCTCTCGCCGACCGCCCTCGTCGCCGTCTCGACGACCCGCCGGAACTCTGCGCGACCGAGTCTCAGAAGCTCTGCCACCGAGTCCACCTCCGGAATCTGTCTGATGACGTCACCATCGTGCACGCCGATCCCGGTCGTTGCAGTGCTGCGGTAACGAACGATTTGCTCCACGTGGTTGCCCTTCTTGCTCCGCTTGATGCACTCATGTGTCATCTGTCGACTCAACCTAGAAGGCCGGCGGTGCAAAGTCAAAGCCGAAGAGTCGCATGAGACTTCGTTCAGGCAGCCGGCAAGTGCGCACGTTTCAGGGGATTACACGTTTGGGTTGACGGCCGAACGCGTTGCGTCTATGTTTCATTCAGCAAACTAGCGTGTCAGTATTGACTACTGATTACACCAACACAGCGAGAGGAATGCAATGAAGCTCAAGAGAGGCTTGTCACTGTCTGTCGCCTTCGCGGCAGCTGCAGCCCTGATGCTCTCGGCGTGCACTGCGCAACAGGCCGAAGAAGGCCAAGTGCTTCGAGTGTGGTACCAGCAAGACCCGAACGGCCCGATGGGCCAGGCCTATCAGGCAGCGGCCGAGATCTTTGAACGCGAGAACCCGGGCGTGCGCGTCGAGTTCGAAGAGAAGAGCTTCGAGCAGATGCGGCAGAGCGGGAGTTTGTTCGTCAATTCTGCTTCCGCGCCCGACGTGCTCGAATACAACAAGGGCACATCGTCCACCGGCCTGCTGGTGCAGCAGGGGCTCATCACCAACCTGACCGAGGTTGCTGAAGAGTATGGGTGGGACGACATGATGTCACCGAGCCTGGCCACGACTCAGCGCTACCAGCCGAACGGCATCATGGGTTCCGGAGACTGGTACGCCATCACCAACCACCTTGAGTTCTTGCTGACGTACTACAACCTCGACATGTTCGAAGAGGTGGGCGTCGAGATTCCGTCTGACCTCGCCGGCCTCGAGGCAGCGATGCAGGCATTCGTCGACGCCGGCATCACCCCGCTCGCCTTGAGCGGAGCCGAGTACCCGGCACAGCACTTGTGGTACGAGCTGGCCCTCAGCCAGGCTGATCGCGACTTCGTGACCGCGTACCAGACGTACACCGATGATGTCGATTTCAGCGGGCCGGAGTTCACTTTCGCCACAGAGACGATCCGCGACTGGGTAGAGCGTGGCTTCATCTCAAGCGATAGCGTCGGCCTCCGTGCGAACGACATGGCGGCGGAGTTCAGTTCGGGCAGGTCTCCCATCATGATCTCCGGTACGTGGTGGTATGGCGGGTTCATCCAGAGCCTGCCCTTCGAGTGGGAAGCGCAGCGACTGCCGGGCAACGACATGCACGTCGGCTCGGGAGGCAATGTCTGGATCGTTCCTGAGGGCTCGCAGCAGAAAGACCTCGCATACGCCTTCATTGACGCAACATTGCGGCCAGAGATCCAGCAGCTGCTCGGCGACCTCGGGGGCATCCCCATCGCCGCGGAGAACACCGACGCGATTTCCGACCCGAAGAGCCGAGCGCTGATCGAGATCGCCAACGAGGTTACGGAAGGCGACGGGCTCGCTTTCTATCCTGACTGGCCGGTGTCGGGCTTCTACGACATCTTGGTGGCGCAGAACCAGGCGCTGCTGGAGGGGTCGCTGACGACAGAGCAGTTCCTCGCTGCGCTGCAGTCGGCGTACGACGCACACGTCGCGACGCTGAATCTGTAGACCCAACCGTCGAAGATCTCGCGTCTCAGTCGCGAGCTCGAGTAACGAAGCGGCGCCCGACGACTATGGTTGTCGGGCGCCGCTCATAGAGGAGGAAAGTGCACAAGCGCAGAAGCGTGAAGGAGAACTACGCAGTCTTCCTCATCCCCGGAATCGTGCTGTTCGCAGCCTTGATCGTGATGCCGTTCATCGCGAACATCGCATTCAGCTTCACACGGTGGACGGGGGTGGGAGAGCCATCCTGGATCGGGCTGGAGAACTACATCAGGTTGCTTGATGATGACGTCTTCTGGATGTCGTTCCGCAACATTCTCGCCATGATCTTCTCGATGGCAGTCGTACCGACGGTCATCGGCCTCGTGCTGGCGGCTGTGCTGTTCGACTATGTCGGAAGACACGTTGGCCAACGGAGTGCCAGCGCGTTCCGGGCAATCTTCTACCTGCCGCAGGTGCTGCCCATCGCGATCGCCGGCATCGTGTGGGGATGGATTCTTCACCCGACGACGGGAGCCCTGAACACTGCACTCCGGGGTGTCGGGCTTGATGACCTCGCCCGAAACTGGCTCGGCGACTCCTCAATCGCGCTCATCTCGGTGATGTTCGTGATGATCTGGTTCCAGCTCGGGTATCCAGTCGTCATCTTCATGGCGGGTCTCCAGCGCGTAGATCCGTCGATCTACGAGGCGGCAGAACTTGACGGCGCCAACTGGTTCCAGCGCTTCAGGCATGTCACGGTGCCACAGATTCGCCCTGAGATCTACGTCGTTGTGCTGACGTCCACCATCTATGCGCTCAAGGTGTTCGGCCCGATCTACGTGCTGACTCGAGGCGGACCGGCGAACTCGACGAACGTGCCGTCATATTTCGCGTACCAGAACTTCTTCGAGAGAGCCAACGTCGGCTATGGCGCATCTATATCCACGATCCTTGCGGTGATCGTGATCGTGTTCGCGATCGTCTTCCTGTACGCGCAGCGACGAAGCGAAGCAAAGTCGGGGCTGGTGAGTTCATGAGTACACCTTTGGTCATGCGTCGCTCAACAGGCAGGGTCGGGCGGCGACCCGCAGCTCGCTTTGTCGTGCTCGGGTTGCTCATTGTTGCCGCGGCGGCGTTCTTCGTGCCGTTCTTTCTCGTGGGCATCAACGCATTCAAGAGTCCGGCCGAATACGCGGTCAGCGGACCTCTTGGGCTGCCTGGGCAGCTGCAGATCGACTCGATCATCGACTTCTGGCAGAGGACGAGTTTTGATCAGAAGCTGTGGAACAGCCTCGTCATCAGCACGACTGTCGCAGTGGGCGCCGTCGCGTTATCACTGCTCAACGCTTTTGCGCTCGGCATCGGGCGTGTTCGAGGCCGCAACTGGCTGCTCGTGATCTTCTTGATGGGCAACCTGCTTCCGCAAGAGGCGCTGGCATACCCGCTCTACTACCTGGCGCGAGCGGTGGGGGTCTATGACACAGCGATTCCCGTCATCGTCATCTTCATCGTGATCCACTCAGCATTCGGCACCTACTTGTTGACATCCGTGCTTGCCCACTTCCCGAGCGAGATACTCGAAGCTGCACGCGTCGACGGCGCGGGCAAATGGCGACAGCTGGTGCAAGTGGTAACCCCGATTTCTCTGCCGACTCTGATGGTGCTCTTCGTGTTCTTCTTCATCTGGACCTGGAACGAGTTCTTCTTGCCGCTCATCTTCTTGGCGTCGTCGTCGAACCAGACAGTGCCGGTCGCCTTGGGTGTGCTGCAGGGCCAGCACCTCACAGATGCGACGACGTCGAGCGCCGCATCGCTGCTGGGGGTCTTGCCCGCGATCATCTTCTTTCTCATCTTCCAGCGCACGCTCGTTCGCGGCATCACTGCGGGAGCCGTCAAGTGAGCTCGTTCGCGCGAGCCGAGACTCCTCGTGTGAATGTCGCCATGGTCGGCGGCGGCTTCATGGGAAAGGCACATGCCATCGCCTACGCCGCAATGCCCATGTACTTCTGGCCTGCACCGGCGATTCCCGTTCGTGCGACGCTCGTGGAGGCGACCAACGAGAGGGCGGCGGATGCCGCGCAACAGCTCGGCTTCGCTCACTGGTCGTCTGACTGGCGTTCGGTGATCGACGATCCCCAGATCGACGTCGTCGACATCGTCACGCCTAACGATCTGCATGAAGAGATGGTCATCGCGGCAGCGCAGGCTGGCAAGCACATCATCTGCGAAAAGCCTTTGTCGCTCAATGCGTCAAGTGCTCGTCGCATGCTGGAGGCAGCCGAAGCTGCGGGAATCACGCATGCGACTGCGTTCAACTTTCGGCGCATTCCAGCGGTGGTGTTCGCCCGGCAGCTCATCGACGAGGGGGCGATCGGTGACGTGCTCGACTTTCGCGGCACCTATCTGCAGGACTGGTCTGCTGACCCCACCTTTCCTGCAACCTGGCGATTCGACAAGAGTCGCGCGGGAAGCGGTGCCATCGGCGATATCGGATCTCATGTCATCGACTTTGCTCGGTATCTCGTCGGTGAGGTCAGGCAGGTGCATGCAGTTTCGTCGACCTACATTCCTGAGCGCCCTGATCCCGAGTCGCCAGCGGGGGCCCTGCTCCGCGTCGACGTCGACGACTGGGCTTCGATTCAGCTCGAGTTCGAGACAGGGCAGCGGGGCTCGATCGAAGTGTCTCGGCTCGCGCACGGTCGCAACAATCTGCTCGGGTTCGAAGTGCATGGAACCCGTGGAACCCTCGTGTTCGATTACGAGCATCGCGACCAGCTCAAAGTCGCCCTCGCCGACGACGGCGCGCGAATGTCGGGCTTTCGCACGATCAACACCGGCCCGGCGCATCCATATGGCCACGCTCTATGGCCGGGGCCGGCGCTCGGCAACGGCTATGCAGAATCGAAGATTATCGAGTGCTTCGAATTCTTCACTGCTCTCACTGAAGGCAGGCCCGCCGACCCGAGCTTCGTCGACGGATACCGCACCGCCGCGATCGTCGACGCGATCATCGCGTCAACTGAGGCGAGAGCCTGGGTAGAGGTCGACTCGTCGTGAGCGCAGGCGTTCGCCTCGAAGCCCGCGAGCTGGTATTCGCCGCAATGTTTGACGACGATCGGCAGCCTCGAGTGTTGTATTCGGGGCTCGTTTGGGCTGAAGGTCCGGCGTTCTTGCGAGATTCAGGCGCGCTGTACTTCAGCGACGTGCCGTCGAACACCGAGTACTGCTGGACGGAGGTCGGCGTCGAGGTCTCGCGTAGGCCGAGCGAGTTCGCGAATGGGCACACCACTGATGGGTCGGGGCGGCTCATCACCTGCGAGCATCGCACACGCAGCGTGACGCGCCGTGAGCACGATGGCACTCGAACGACGATCGCTTCGCACTTCGACGGGCGACGGTTGAACTCTCCGAACGATGTGGTCTGCCACTCTGACGGCAGCCTGTGGTTCACCGACCCCGACTACGGCATTCGGAGCCCGGACCAGGGCGGAGTCGCGGCGCGGGAGCAGGATGGATGCTTTGTCTTCAGGGTGTCACCCGATGGCGAGACGGTATCGCTCGTCGCAGACGATTTCGAGATGCCGAACGGCTTGGCGTTCTCCCCAGACGAGTCAGTGTTGTACGTCGCCGACAGCGCATATACCGAAGACGCAACCGCTCCGCGTCACGTGCGAGCGCTCGGTCTGGGGCCGGAAGCCTCGGTGACGTCGTCTCGCGTGCTGTTCACGATCGATCACGGGTGGCCGGATGGGCTCAGGGTTGATCGCGAGGGTCGGATCTGGTGCGCAGCCGGAGACGGTGTGCGGTGCTACTCGCCCGAAGGCGCACTGTTGGGCACGGTGGTGCTTCCGGAAGCGGCTGCCAACCTGTGCTTCGCGGAAGTGGGCGGGCGGCCTGTCCTCATCGCTACGGCCACGAGCTCGGTCTACTCGGTTCCGCTCAAGGACGACCTTTCCGTCGCTCGAGCATGATCGACGGGGTGCCCCGCCGATTCGCCGCCGTCGATGATGAACTCGCTTCCCGTGCAGTAAGAACTCTCATCTGAGGCGAGGTAGACGACGAGGGGAGAGATCTCGTCTGCCCTGGCAGCCCGTCGCTGCGCGACCTGATCGAAGCCTCCGTCATAGTCTTCGATCATCGCCGTCTGCACGTTGCCAGGGTGGATGGAATTCACTCTGATGCCGTCGGGGGCCAGCTCGACCGCCGCGGCCCGCGTAAGTCCCCGAAGCGCGAACTTCGAGGCGTTGTAGGCCGACATGCCGGGAAAGCCGAGAAACCCGGCCGTCGACGACACATTGATGATCGAGCTGGGCCTCGCGTCTCGCAAGGCGGGCAATGCGGCACGAATTCCGCGAAACGATCCGGTCAGGTTGATGTCAAGTGCCCTGTTCCACTCGTCGATACTCACGTCGCCGATCGACCCCCGCACCAGTACGCCTGCGTTGTTGACCAAGACATTCACGACGCCGAACGACTCGAGGGCGAATTCGATCGCGCGGTTCCAGTCGTCGTCGGAGCGCACATCGAGATGCGCGAAGAGGGCACGAGCGCCGAGTTCTCGGGCGAGAGACTCTCCTTCTGCATCCAGGATGTCGGCGATGATCACGTTCGCCCCTTCGCGCACCATCGCCTCGACGTGGGCTCGACCCTGACCTTGCGCACCCCCCGTGACAACTGCAACCTTGCCGTGCAGTCGTCCCAGAGCAGGCGTAGAGGCGGATGATGGCATCGTCATCGTGGCTGCTCTCCTCGCTCGACGATGTCGACGTCTTCGAACAGGCCCTTCGGAAGGTCGCCCTCGGTGCCCACAGGCGACGTCGCGAAGAGCCCCACCTCTGCGCCAATCCACATGCCGGGCGTCATCGTGAACTCGTGTCCCACGTGGTTCCAAGCAGACTCGCCGACACGCCACGAGGCTGTGACGATGCCGGCGTCGGAGATGCTGACGCGGCACGTTACACGAGCGTCAGGCTCCACGACAACTGAGGAATGAATTTCTTCAACACGAGCGAATCCTCCTGTTGCCGCTTCGAGGGCGAGCACGCCGCCCGCTCTGCTTCGCACGCCGATCCAGAAGTAGGTCTTGCCCAGTACAACAATGCCTGCGCGCGTACCCGCGACCGGGTTGTCGATGCCGATCGTCGCGCACGTGGTGGATGCAACGCCCGGCACCCTGTGCCCGAGAACCTGAGGAATTTCTCGCAGGTTTACCGTGTCATTCGGCAAGGCGGAGAGCACGAGGTTTCTGTCATCATGCTCGACGAGCCAATCACTGCCCGGGTTCGCCTGCCAATGCCAGTGAGGCGGAAGCGCACCGCCCCATCGGCGTGGTGGCCGCTCTGGGTGCGTCGAACCGGCGGGAACCGGGTGCCGCAGCACCGGCTCTCCTGCCCTGGTGCCGAGGGCTCCTTGGGCATTCGTTCCCATTCTCGGCCAGCCGTCATCACCCCAGCCCATTGGTTGCAGGTGCACGACGCGGCCGAACGCACCCCGGTCTTGAAAGTGCACGAACCAGTCTTGGTCGTCCACGTCTGTCACCCATGCTCCCTGGTGCGGGCCATTGACCGAGGACGTGCCTTGCGCAAGCACAGTTCTCTCTTCATAGGGGCCCCAGATCTGTTGCGACCGAAAGACAGACTGCCAACCGATTGGCACCGTTCCGGCGGGCGCGAAGACCCAATACCAGCCCTCGCGCTTGTAGATCTTGGGCCCCTCGAGCACGATGAAGCCGGGCAGATCTTCACCCTCGATGAGCGTGGCCGGCGCGCCGATGATGCGCGACGCATCCGGCGCCATCTCGAGCATTGTGATGCGGTTCCAGAAGCCTGCACGCGTCTTGGCCCAAGCATGAGCGAGGTATGCCTTGCCGTCGTCGTCCCAGAACGGGCACGGGTCGATCAGTCCGCGACCGGCGTAGAGCAGGTGCGGTGCGCTCCATGGCCCTGCAGGATCGCTCGCCGTGACGACGTAGATTCCGTGGTCGGGGTCGGGATAGAAGATGTAGAAGATGCCATCGCGGTATCTGATCGTCGGCGCCCAGACGCCGGCGCCGTGGCGCGGCAACGCGAAGTGATCCTCGGGCGTCAACCGTTCGAGCGCGTGACCGATGAGGTTCCACTCGACGAGATCTCGTGAGTGCAGAATCGGCAGTCCCGGCACGCGATTGAAGCTCGACGCAGTCAGGTAGAAGTCTCCGTCGACGCGGATCACATCAGGATCAGACCAGTCGGCGTTGAGGACAGGGTTCGAGTAGAACCGTTGCGGCACGGGCTCCTCCTCTGGAGGCTCATCGGTGAGAAAGCTACATCGTTCAATGAACTAGTATTTCATATAATGAATCACGTGCTCGCGCTGCAGCATGCACCTGCCCGCGCACTCGGTGTGCGCGCCCACACGCGAGCGACTCCAAAGACGGGTAGGAAGCCAGCATGACTGAAACCACATCAGACGAACTCGACGAGCGATGCGCCGCCGCGCAGTCGGCGTCGGAGGTGGCACGTCGTGCGACGACGCGCGAGCGCGCTTCGTGGCTGCGGGCGATAGCGGCGGCCCTCGACTCGAATGTCGACGAACTCGTGCACATTGCTGCGGCTGAGACTCACCTCGGTCTCGAGCGGCTCGAGGGTGAGGTCGCTCGCACTAGCGGCCAATTGAGGCACCTCGCAAGCGTTATCGAAGAGGGATCGTTTCTCGAGTTGTCGATCGACCACGCGCGCGATACCGTCGCGCCACGGGTTCCAGACCTTCGAAGGATGCTGATTCCCCTCGGGCCCGTAGCGGTCTTCTCGGCCTCGAACTTCCCCTTTGCCTTCTCTGTCGCCGGCGGTGATACCGCGTCGGCGATTGCTGCGGGATGCTCTGTCGTCGTCAAGGCACACTCCGGGCATCCCCAGCTCTCACGTCGAACCACGAGCGTCATCGATCGCGCCCTCGACGAAGTCGGAGCGCCCATCGGGCTGGTCTCTCTCGTCGAAGGAACTGGTGCAGGGGCTGCGCTGGTGATGCATCCAGTGATACGCGCGGTGGGATTCACCGGCTCGCTTGCGGGAGGTCGAGCGCTGTTCGATCGTGCTATGTCGCGCCCTGATCCGATTCCGTTCTTCGGCGAGCTCGGAAGCATCAACCCAGTTGTGATCACGCCGGGCGCAGATAGCGCTCGCGGTGCACAACTCGCTGAGGGTCTTGCGCAGTCTTTTCAACTCGGAGCCGGACAATTCTGCACGAAGCCGGGGGTCGTGCTCGTGCCACGCGACTCCAACGTCGAGCGCCACGTGGGAGCACACGTTCGAAGCGCCAACGAGACTCTGCTGACCGACCGGATCAGCGCCGGATTCGTCGAAGGCGTCACCGCTTGGCAACGATCGACCGGGGTCGAGCTGATCGCGGGCGAGATGACTCACGAGCCTGGCTCAGTTCGCTCGATGGTGTTCGCCGTCGATGCAGAGCGTCTCACAACCGACTCGGACGCGCTGCTCGCAGAGGTATTCGGGCCGACAACGCTGTTGGTGCGATATCGAGATGTGAATGACGTGCCGCGATTGCTCGAAGATTTCGAGGGGAGTCTGACAGGTACGATTCACGCGGAGCCCGACGAAGATGTCTCCTCGATCACCGATCTATTCGTCGGGCGAGCAGGGCGAATTGTCTTCAACGGCTGGCCGACCGGGGTCGCCGTGACCTGGTCGCAGCACCATGGCGGACCGTGGCCGGCCACGACCTCGCAATTCACGTCGGTCGGTGCGACGGGCATTCGTCGGTTCTTGCGCCCGATCACCTTTCAAGATGCCCCCGAGGCGCAGTTGCCCCCTGAACTGTGGGAATCGAACCCGCTCGGTCTGCCCCGCCGCATCGATGGTGAGCTGTCGATACCCGATCGACGAAGTCGCTCCTCGTAGCGCCTGCGCGCCGCGCTCTTCGGCCAGCCTCAGTCGAGGCCGAGCTTCTTGCGCAGGCTCGCGACGTGACCCGTGGCCTTCACGTTGTAGAGCGCGTGCTCGATGACGCCGTGCTCGTCGATGACGAACGTCGAGCGGATGACCCCCATGACGGTCTTGCCGTACATCGACTTCTCGCCGTAGGTGGCGTAGGCATTGTGCACCTCGAGCTCGGGGTCGCTCAGCAGCGGGAAGGGCAAGTGCTCGTCGGCAGCGAACTTCTGGAGGGCATCCGGAGCGTCTTTCGACACACCGAGCACGACGTAGCCGGCAGCCTGCAGCGAGGCCAGGTTGTCGCGGAAGTCGCAGGCCTGCGTCGTGCACCCGGGCGTGCTCGCGGCCGGGTAGAAGTAGAGCACGACCTTCTTGCCGGCGTAGTCGGCGAGCGAGACGTGCGCTCCGTCTTTGTCGGGCAGCGTGAAGGCGGGGGCGGGGGTTCCGGCGTCGAGTCGGGGCTGGGCCATGAGGGCTCCTTTGCGGTCGTGAGAGGGTTCGGCCGGCGAGAGCGGGCGACGTCTGAACAGTGTATGGATGCTCGGCCGACGCCGGCTGAGCGCCCGCCGAGTAGAGGCCCGCGCTGGCTGAGTGGTAGTGTTCTTTCTCGGCCCGTTCGCGGGCTCGCGCACCTCTAGCTCAATTGGCAGAGCAACTGACTCTTAATCAGTGGGTTCCGGGTTCAAGTCCCGGGGGGTGTACGAAAGCCCCGGTTCGCTCTCGCCAGCAGCCGGGGTTTTTGCTTGCTCGGGCCGGGCGCGCGGCGGGACTTTGGTCATCAATCAGCGCTCAGCTAGTGCGCGGGGGCGCTCGCACGCGCAGAATGAGGGCGCGCCGCTGAGGCGCGACCACCACTGCGAGCGGAGCCACCACCCGTGTTCGAGCAAGACATCGACCCTGTCTTCGGGTCTCTGGTGCTGTCGGCGATCGCCGCGGGGCTGCCGCTGCTGCTGCTGTTCGTGCTGCTGGGCGTGTTCAAGGTGCGTGCGCCGTTCGCCGCGCTCGCCGCCCTCGCGCTGTCGATCACACTCGCGATCGTCGGCTGGAACATGCCGCCCGTGCAGGCGCTCAGCGCCGCCGCGGCTGGCGTGTTCTACGGCTTCTTTCCGATTCTGTGGATTCTCGTGAACGCGCTCTGGGTCTATCGCCTCACGGTGGTGACGCCGTGGTTCGAGGTGTTCGGCCGCACGATCCGCTCGGTGAGCGACGATCTGCGCGTCCTCTCGATTCTCATCGCCTTCTGCTTCGGCGCGCTGCTCGAATCGTTGGCGGGATTCGGGGCGCCTGTGGCGATCTCGGCGGCGATGCTGCTCGCGGCGGGCATGGCTCCGTTGAAGGCGGCGCTCGTGTCGCTGCTCGCCAACACGGCGCCTGTCGCGTTCGGTGCGCTCGCGGCCCCAGTGATCGCGCTCGCGGGGGTGACGGGGCTGCCTCTCGACGAGGTCGCGTCGATGGCGGGTCGGCAGACGCCGTTCATGGCGCTGCTGGTGCCGCTCATCTTGGTCTTCTTGGTGGATGGCCTCCGTGGCCTCCGGCAGACGTGGCCAGTCGCCCTGGTTGCGGGTGCGGTGTTCGGCCTCGCGCAGTACGTCACGTCGAACTTCTTCGCCGTCGAGCTGACCGATGTGGTCGCGGCGGTGGCGACGATCGCCGCCGTGCTGCTCATGCTGCGGGTGTGGCAGCCGGCTGAGCTCGTGGGCATGAGCGGTGCGGTCGAGGTGGGGGTGCCCGCGGTCGAGCGTCCGCCGCTGCGCGAGGTGCTCATGTCGGTGGCGCCCTACCTGATCATCATGACGGTGTTCTCGATCGCCCAGATCGTGGTGGTCAAAGAGTGGTTCGCCGCGGCCAGTGTGACGTTCGCCTGGCCGGGGCTCGACGTCGTGACGGCCGCGGGTGCCCCGGCGGGAGCCCAGACGATGCACCTCGACACCATCGGGGCCACCGGCACCCTGCTGCTCATCTCTGGTCTGCTCACCGCCGCGCTCTACCACATCGTGCCGCGCACCGGTCTCGCCGCGTACGGTGCAACCCTGCATCAGCTGCGGTGGACGATCGTGACGGTCGCGGCCGTGCTCGGCCTCTCGTTCGTCATGAACCTGTCGGGTCAGGCGACCTCGCTCGGGGTAGCGCTGGCGTCGGCCGGCGGGTTCTTCGTGGTGCTCTCGCCCGTCATCGGCTGGATCGGTGTGGCGCTCACCGGCTCTGACACCTCGTCGAACGTGCTCTTCGGCCCCGTGCAGGTGGCCGCGGCCGCGCAAGTGGGTCTGCCGCCCGTGCTCATGGCCGCGGCAAACTCGTCGGCCGGGGTGCTCGGCAAGATGCTCTCGGTGCAGAACCTCGCCGTGGCGGCCGCCGCTGTGGGCAAGGTGGGGTCAGAGCCGACGCTGCTGCGGCGCCTGCTGCCGTGGAGCCTCGGGCTGCTCGCCCTCATCACGCTGCTCATCGTGCTGCAGTCGACGCCCGTTCTCGGCTGGATGGTGCCCTGAAGGGTTGTCAGCACGGCAGGATGATGCCGTGACCATCGACACCTGGCTGATCTTCGCCCTCGCCGCGCTCGGCCTCTCGTTCACGCCGGGGCCGAACGGCCTGCTGGCGCTGACGCACGGCGCGATCTACGGCGTGCGACGCACGGTGGCGACGGTGCTGGGCGGGGCCCTCGGCTTTCTCGTCGTCATCGCGATCTCGATGTTCGGCATCGGGGCCCTGCTGACGGCCGTGCCCGACGTGCTCACGGTGCTCAAGTGGGTGGGCGGCGCCTATCTGGTGTTTCTCGGCGTGCAGGTGTGGCGGGCTCCGGCGATCGCTGTGTCGCCGGGCGTCGAGCGGCCGAGTGCCGCGTGGTGGTCACTCGCGCAGCAGGGCTTCTTGGCCGCGGTGACGAACCCGAAGGGCATCCTGTTCTTCGTCGCCTTCCTGCCGCAGTTCATCGACCCGCAGCGCGACCTCGGGGTGCAGTTCGCGATCATGGCGGCGACGTTCATCGTCATCGAGATCGTGTTCGAGCTCGTCGTCGCGGCGCTGTCGCAGTCGCTGCAGCCCTTGCTCGCGCGCGCCGGCCGCTGGTTCAACCGGGTCACGGGCGGGTTCTTCGTGCTCATCGGCGTGCTGCTGCCCTGGCAGCTCTAGACGCTGCAAGCCCGGCCGGGGTGCGCGCAGGGTGCTGTGTGCGCCTTGTTAACGTTCCCGAACTGTAGGAGGGGGCGGCGTTGCTGGGGCTGCATGCTCGAGGGTTTCCTACTCCTCGGGAGTCCTCGAGGGGTTCCTACAGTTCGGGGCCTCCCGCCCTCGGCAACTGTTCCTACAGTTCGGGAACGTCGTGAAGGGGCAACCTTCATCCGGCGCGGGCGTCGCACCCTCGGCTCAGGCACACCGCACCCTCGGCCCGGGCGCACCACAACCTCGGCTCAGGCGCACCGGGCGCGGCTCACGCCGACGTGCGCTTCGCGAGCCGCAACCAGGTCTCGACGACGGTGTCGGGGTTGAGCGACATCGACTCGATGCCCTGATCGACGAGCCATTCGGCGAGGTCGGGGTGGTCGCTCGGCCCCTGGCCGCAGATGCCGACATACTTGCCCGCCGCGCGGCAGGCGTCGATCGCCATGGCGAGCAGTGCGAGCACCGCGGGGTCGCGCTCGTCGAACGAGCCGGCGACGAGCGCCGAGTCTCGGTCGACTCCGAGCGTGAGCTGCGTGAGGTCGTTCGAGCCGATCGAGAACCCGTCGACGTGCTCGAGAAAAGCGGCCGCGGTGATCGCGTTCGACGGTATCTCGCACATCATGATGACGCGCAGCCCGTTCTCTGCGCGGCGCAGCCCGTTCTCGGCGAGCACCTCGATGACGGCTTCGAGCTCACCCACTGTGCGCACGAACGGCACCATGATCTCGACGTTGGCGAGCCCCATGTCGTCGCGCACGTGTCGCATCGCCTCGCACTCCATGGCGAAGGCTTCGGCGAAGTCTTCTGAGACGTAGCGCGAGGCGCCGCGATACCCGAGCATCGGGTTCTCTTCGCGCGGCTCATAGCGCTCGCCGCCGATGAGCCCGGCATACTCGTTCGACTTAAAGTCGCTCAACCGCACGATGACCGGCTCGGGGGCGAACGCCGCCGCGATCGTCGCCACGCCTTCGGCGACGCGGCTGACGAAGAACGCGCGCGGCGAGGGGTAGGCGGCGCAGTGCTCGTCGACCACCTTCTGCAGGTCGGCCGGCAGCACGTCGCGCTCGAGCAGCGCACGGGGGTGGATGCCCACCTGGCGGTTGATGATGAACTCGAGCCGCGCCAACCCGACCCCTCGGTTCGGCAGGTGCGAGAACGCGAACGCCTGGTCGGGGGTGCCGACGTTCATCATGATCTTCGTCGGCAGCGGGGGCATCGCCTCGAGCGAGGTCTCGATGATCTCGAACGGCAGAATGCCCTCATAGACCCGGCCTTCGTCGCCTTCGGCGCACGAGACGGTGACCTCTTGCTCGTCGCGCATGACGCTCGTCGCGGTGCCCGTGCCGACCACGGCCGGTATACCCAGTTCGCGCGCGATGATCGCTGCGTGGCAGGTGCGACCGCCGCGATTGGTGACGATCGCCGACGCCCGCTTCATGATCGGCTCCCAGTCGGGGTCGGTCATGTCGGCGACGAGCACGTCGCCTTCGTTGAACTCGCTCATGCGGTCGATCGAGGTGAGCACGCGCACGGGCCCGGCGCCGATCTTCTGGCCGATGGCGCGGCCGGCGATGACGAGCGGCCCCGTGCCGTCGAGGGAGTACCGCCGCAGCACCTGCCCTTCGCGTCGCGAGACCACTGTCTCGGGGCGCGCCTGCAAGATGTAGAGCTTGCCGTCGACGCCGTCGCGCGCCCACTCGATATCCATGGGGCGCCCGTAGTGCTCTTCGATGGTGAGCGCGTGCCGCGCGAGCTCTTCGACTTCGGCGTCGGTGATGCTGAACCTCGTGCGCTCTGCCGGCTCGACGTCGGTGAACACGGTGCTCGTCGAGGTGCTCGACCCTTCGGCGTAGACCATCTTGAGGGCCTTCTCGCCGAGCGCGCGAGAGAGTATCGCGGCCTTGCCGGCACGCAGGCTGGGCTTGTAGACGTAGAACTCGTCGGGGTTCACGGCGCCTTGCACGACTGCTTCGCCGAGGCCGTACGACGAGGTGATGAACACGGCGTCGGTGAAGCCAGACTCGGTGTCGATCGTGAACATGACCCCCGAGGCCCCGATGTCGCTGCGGATCATGCGCTGCACGCCCGCCGACAGCGCGACCTCGTCGTGGGCGAAGCCGTGATGCACGCGGTAGGCGATGGCGCGGTCGTTGAAGAGCGACGCGAAGACGCTGCGCACGGCCTGCAGCAGGTTGTCGATGCCGCTGATGTTCAGGTAGGTCTCTTGCTGGCCGGCGAACGATGCGTCTGGCAGGTCTTCGGCTGTCGCGCTCGACCGCACCGCCCACGACACGCTGTCGGGGTCTGGGTCGCCGTCGATGAGGCGCTGGTATGCCTCACGGATGCTCGCCTCGAGCTCGGCCGGAAACGGCTGCTGCTCGATCCACCCTCGAATGGTCGAGCCGACGCGGGCCAGCTCGGTCACGTCGGCGACGTCGAGGGGCAGCACGAGCTGCATGATGCGGTCGTAGAGGCCGTCGCCGGCGAGAAAGTGGTGGTACGCATCCGCCGTCGTGGCGAACCCTCCTGGCACTCGCACGCCGAGCGGTTCGAGCTTGCTGACCATCTCGCCCAGCGACGCGTTCTTGCCTCCGACCTGGGCGACGTCACCCATGCCGAGTTCGTCGAACCAGAGAATGTTGGCGGTCATCGTTGTGCTCCTTCTCTTTCGCTCGCCGTTCGGCGACGCAAGCTGGCAAGAATCACGGCGGCCATCTCTTCGACCGAGCGGTCGGTCGAGTCGAGCGAGGGCACACCGTGACGGCGGTAGAGGTCTTCGGCCCAGCGCACCTCTCGAGTGCACTGCGCGAGTGATGAGTAGGTCGACTCGGGTCGGCGTGCCGCCCGCACCTGGGCGAGCCGCTGCGGGTTGGCAGTGAGGCCGAAGAGCCGGTCGGCGTAGGGGCGCAGCGGCCGCGGCAGGTCGTCGCTCGGCAGCCTGCCCTCGGGCAGGTCGTCGTCGGTGAGGGGGTAGTTGGCGACGACGATGCCGTGCTGCAGCGCGAGGTACATCGAGGTCGGCGTCTTGCCGCACCGCGAGGGTGCGATGAGAATCACCTGCGCCCGGTCGAGCGCGCGCAGGCTCTGGCCGTCGTCGTGCTCGATGGCGTACTCGATCGCCCACATGCGGTCGTGGTAGCGGTCGAGGTCGCCGAGGCTGTGCACGGTGCCGCGGCCGGGCTGCGCACTGACTCCGAGCGCTGCCTCGACTTCGCGCAAGTGGCCGCCGAGCAGATCGATGACGATCGCGGGGGCCGCCGCCACTCGCTGCCGCACCGCGAGGTCGCGAATGGTCGTGAACACCAGGGGAGGGGCATCTGTCGCCGCAGCGTGGGCGGCGTCGGTGATCGTGGCGACCGCTTCGGCGGCGGCGTCGGCGGTGTCGACGAAGGGGATCGTGTGCCGGTCGAGCGGCACGCCGGGAAAGCTCACGAGCAGGGCGCTGCCGAGGGTCTCGGCGGTGATGGCCGTGCCGTCTGAGACGAAGAAGACGGGGCGGGCGGCGGCAGCTGCTGTGCTCATGCGGCCCTCCCCAGGTGCGCGCGGCTTCGGTGCCGGCGCTCTTCCAGGCTAGGCAGTGTCAGCGGCGCTGCCTAGGGCCGTTGGTCCCCGTCGGGGTGCGGTGGGTCGCCGCGGCTCAGTCGTCGAGCTCGAGCAAATCGGTCTCGCGGCTCTCTTCGATGACCGAGCCGACGGCGATCGCGACGCTGATGCCCCAGCTGACCCACATGAGGGCGAGGCGCCAGTCGCGCGGACCGGTGCGAGTCTGGTTGATCACTCCGATGGCCGAGAAGGCGGCACCGAGTACCGCTCCGTTGAAGAGAAACTTGCGCATGCGACCTCCCGTGTCGAGTGTCAACGGTATCGGCTGTGCGCGCGGGGCGCAGAAGTCTGAGACTCTTCCCAGAGCACGCCAGGAAACTGACCGATCGGCCAGATACTGACCAATCGGTCAACTACGGTGTGAGCATGCCCTTGCACGATGACCTTCGCGCCATAGCGCTCGCCGAGTTCGCCACCTCGGGCTATGCGGCGACCTCGCTGCAGCGCATCGCCGACCTCGCGGGCACCTCGAAGGCGAGCGTCTTGTATCACTTCGCCTCGAAAGAGCTGCTGCTCGCCGACATCGTCAGCCCCGCGCTCGATGACCTCGAAACCCTGCTCGAGACCATCGAGAGCGCGGGCGGCCTGCGTCGCTCAGACTTCGTCGAGCGCTTCGTCGACCTGCTGCTGCAGCACCGCCAAGTGGTGCCCCTCGTCATCAACCAGGGCGCGACCCTCGACGATGTGCCGGTGATGCACCGAGCAACCCTGATCATGCTGCGAGTGGCAGAGCTCTTCAGGCTCGCGAGCAGTTCGACGAAAGACAAGCTGCGCTTCGGCGTGGCATTCGGTGGCGTCGCCTACACCCTGGCGGCCGCCGAGCGACTGGGTCTCAACGGCGAGATTCCGATCGACGAGGTGCGCTCTGCACTGCTCGAGATCTTGCACGACTTGCTCGTGCCCGCCGACACGACCATTCGCTAAGGAGCCGTTCTCGATGGCCACGCTTCTCTACCGGCTCGGCCGGTACGCCTACCGCCGCGCGCGGCTCGTCATCGTCACCTGGCTCGTGCTGTTCGCAGCGGCGCTCGGTGCGGGAATCGGGCTGGGCGGGCAGACAGACGAGACCTTCAGCATCCCCGGCACAGAATCGCAGGTCGCGCTCGACCAGTTGAACGCGCTCTTTCCGGCCGTCGCCGGCGCGAGCGTGAACGCCGTCGTGGTGGCTCCCGAGGGCATGCTCATCAGCGACGAGGCCGTGCGCGACGAGATCGACGCGCTTGTCGCCGAGATCGCCGCCGTCGACGGCGTCGAGTCGGTGCTCGGCCCCTTCGACGAGTTCGCCGACGGCCAGGTGAGCGCCGACGAGTCGATCGCGCTCGTCCGGGTGCAGCTCATCGGCTCGTCTCGCGACGTCAGCGAGGCGACCCTCGACGCTCTCGTCGCCACGGCAGACACTGTCGAGCCGCGGGTCGAGTTCGGCGGCCAAGTCTTTCAAGAGACCACGGTGGGTCTCACCGTCGTCGAAGTGCTCGGCGTGCTCTTCGCCGGGGCAGTGCTCATCATCACCTTCGGGTCGATTCGACCGGCGTGGATGCCGCTGGCGACCGCACTCATCGGCGTCGGCACCGTCGTAGGCGGCATTCTCGCCCTCGCCTCGGTGCTGCCGGTCTCGAGCTCTGCGCCCCTGCTCGCGGTCATGATCGGGCTCGCCGTCGGCATCGACTATGCCCTGTTCATCTTGTCTCGGCATCGAGGGCAGCTGGCGCGCGGCATGGACGCCGCCGAGTCGGCCGCCGTCGCGGTCGGCACCGCAGGCAGCGCGGTCGTCTTCGCGGGAGTCACCGTCATCATCGCGCTGCTCGGGCTGCTCGTCGTCGGGGTTCCCTTTCTCTCGGTGATGGGGGTCGGTGCCGCGTTCGCCGTGCTCATCGCCATCATCGGCGCTGTCACGCTGCTGCCAGCGCTGCTCGGCATCGCGGGTGCGAAGCTCGCGCCGAAGCCCGGTTCGCGCGCCTGGAAGCGCGCGCACCCGACCGACACCTCGGCGCCCACGATGGGCCGTCGCTGGGTGCGCGGCGTCATGAAGCGCCCGATCCTCACGAGCATCTCGGTCGTCGCCGTGCTCGGGGTGCTGTCGATTCCGGCGCTGTCGCTCGACCTCAACCTGCCAGACGGCGGCAGCGAGCCGGCGGGCTCGACGCAGCGCGAAGCCTACGACCTCATCGCCGAGGGCTTCGGCCCCGGCACGGCCGGCCCGCTGCTGGTGACGCTCGACATCACCCAGTCGACCGAGATTCTCGACGACCTCGAGGCCATCAGGGCAGAGCTCGAGCAGGTGGAGGGGGTCGCGAGCGTGAGTCGGGGCATCCCGTCACCGGGTCTCGAGACAGCCATCTTCCAGGTCGCCCCTGAGACGGCGCCCGATGACCCGCAGACCAAGGTGGTCGTCGCCGAGCTGCGCGAGCTCGCACCCGAGCTCGAGGCAGAGTTCGGCACGCCGCTCGCCGTGACCGGGGTCACCGCCGTCGGCATCGACATCTCGACCCGCTTGACGAACGCGCTCGTGCCGTTCGGCCTCGTGGTCGTCGGGCTCTCGGTGATGCTGCTCATGGCGGTCTTCCGCTCGGTGCTCGTACCCGTCAAGGCGGCGCTCGGATTCGTGCTCTCGGTCGGCACGGGCATGGGAGTAGCCGTGGCCGTCTTCCAGTGGGGGTGGGGCGCCGAGCTGCTGCACGCCGAACCCGGCCCCATTCTGAGCTTCATGCCGATCATCCTGATGGCGGTGCTCTTCGGCCTCGCGATGGACTACGAGGTGTTCTTGGTGTCTGGCATGCGCGAAGAGTTCGTGCGCACCGACGATGCGAGGCTCGCGATCGACAACGGTTTCGCGAACGGTGCTCGCGTGGTCACCGCCGCCGCGCTCATCATGTTCTTCGTCTTCGCCTCGTTCGTGCCAGAAGGCGCGGGGCTCATCAAGCCCATCGCGCTCGGGCTCGCCGTCGGCATCGCGGTCGACGCCTTCGTCGTGCGCATGACGCTCGGCCCGGCCCTCATGACGCTGTTCGGGCGCGCGGCCTGGTGGTTTCCGAGGTGGCTCGACCGACTGCTGCCCGACCTCGACGTCGAGGGCGAGAAGCTGCGACACCACCGCGACCACCGTGCGTGGGCCGACAGTCACGAGAACTCTGTCATCGTCGCCGAGGCGGTCACCGTCACGGGGTCGGATGCCCGGCTCGACCTCGTCGCCGCCGCGGGTGCTCGCGTCGACCTCGTCGGCGACTCGGCGACCCGTCGACTCATGGGCGCCGCCCTGGCGGGGTATCTTCCGATCACCACGGGGCGCGCTGTCGTAGCCGATGCGGTGCTGCCCTCTGAGGCGGGGCGCGCTTCGCGACGCGTCACGCTCGTCGACGTGAGCGGCGACCGGCTCGCCTCGACCGTGTCGATCGGCGCGCTCGTGAGCGAGCGCATGGCGCTCGCCGCCGGATACCCGCGCGCGCCGAGGCGCTCACGGCGCTGGGTGTCGCGACTCGCCGCGACGATCGACGCGCTCGGACTCGATGCGGGTGCTGTGCGCGATGCCGAGACGCCGGTCGTCTCGCTCGACGCTCGCCGACGCGCGCTCGTGCTCGCTGCCGTGGCGACGCTCGACGCCACGGCCGTGATCGTGCTCGACCATCGCGATGATGCCCTCACCGCCGCCGATATCGACCTCGCCGACGCCCTCGTGCAGCGGCTCGCGCCACCCGCGGTCGTGCGGGTGTGGGGTCGTGAGCCCGGCTCTGACACCGCTGCCGAGACCACGACCGTGGTGCTCGAGCCTCGACCCGCCTTTGCTGACAGGAGCGACCTCTCATGACGTCGACACTCACCCGCCCTCGCCTGCGCGGTGTGCGCCGCTGGCTGACCCTCGCCGCAGCGGTGACCGTGCCGCTGGCCCTCGTGGGCCTCGCGCTCGCGGCCGTCGGCAACGACTCGGCCGCGCTCGAGCGCATCCCCGCAGCCGTCGTCAACGACGACACCCTCCTCACGATCGTCGACGACAACGGCGACGAGCAGTTCGTCTTCGCCGGTCGCCAACTGGTCACCGAGCTGACCGCCCCGGGCAACGACGGCTTCTCGTGGCGGGTGACGAGCGCCGATGAGGCTGCTGATGCTCTCGCGCGGGGCGACGTGTACGCGGTGCTGACGATTCCGCCGACCTTCTCAGAGTCGCTCTTGACGATCGGCACCCCCGATCCGGTGCAGGCGCGGCTCTCGATCGAGACCGACGACGCCCACAGCTACCTGGCTGGCTCGGTGGTGCAGGCGGTCGGCAGCGGGCTCGCCCAGCAGTTCGGGGCGAGCATCACGGCGCGCTACCTCGACGGCCTCACTGCAGGGCTCGGCGAGCTGGGGGTCGCGCTCGAGCAGGCGGCCGACGGAGCCTCGCAACTGGGTGACGGCGCCACGCAGCTGAGCGACGGGCTCTCGGGGCTCAGCGCCGGAACCTCGGCGTCGGCGAGCGGCGCTCGCCAGCTCTCGAGCGGCATCGCGCAGTACACCTCGGGCGTCTCGTCGCTCTCGACGGGGCTCGCACAGCTCGATGCTGGTGCTCGCCAGCTCGAGCCGCTGCAGCAGGCCCTCGGCGGGCTGGTGCCGCAGTCGGGAGCACTCGCGGCCGACATCACCGCTCTCGCGCCCGCGATCGCGGCGTCGAACCTCAGCGATGCCGACAAGGCGGCGTTCCAGGCAGCCCTCGTCGACGCTCAGGTGCTCGCCGGCACGGCGGTGGCCGTCGTGCCGCAGACGAACGGCGCTCTCGACGGGCTGCAGTCTGGCATCGCTCAGAGCGCTGCGGGCGCCGCCGCGCTCGCGGCGGGTGGCGCCGACCTGCGTGCGGGATCGTCGTCGCTCGCGGCCGGTCTCGGGACCCTCGCCTCGGGCACGAACGAGGTGTCTGCCGGAGCCGCAACGCTCGCTGATGGCGTCGACGAGCTGGCCACGGGCCTTGCGACGGGCGCCGCGGGCATTCCCGAAGCCGGTGACAGTGCGATCGCCACCGAACCCGTGGTGGTCGATGCGAGTCGTTCGAACGAGGTTTCGGGGGTCGGCTCGGTCATCGCCGAGACGCTCGTGCCGGTCGGCCTGTGGATCGGCGCACTCGCCACCTTCATTGCTCTGCGCCCTGCGGCGCGCGGCGTCATCGGCACCTCGGCCGCCGGTGGCACGATAGTGCGCCGCTCGATCGGCCGTGCGTCGATCATCGCGCTCGCGCAGGCCGCGCTCGTCACGCTGCTGGTGCACGCGGTGAGCGGTGTCGACTGGATGCTGCTGCCGGCGACCCTGGCTCTCACGAGCATCATCGCGCTCGCGTTCACGGCCGTGCACGCGGCCCTCACCCTGACGCTCGGTCGGGCGGGGCTCGTCGTCTCGCTGCTGCTGCTCGTCGTGCAGCTCGTGGCGACGGGCGGCATCGTGCCGATCGCGGCCCTCGCCGACCCCTTCCCGGCACTCAGCACGATTCTGCCGCTCTCGTACGCGGTCGACGGCATGCAGGCGCTCTTCGCCGGGGGCGACCCGGCCCGCATCTGGGCGGCGGTCGCCGTCATGGTGCTGCTCGGGCTGCTCTCGCTCGCGGTGGCGCGGTTGGCGGCCGGGCGGTCTCGTCGGCGCGACGCGCTCGACGCCTTCGCGCCCGCACTCGCGCCTGCGTAGTCGGGCGTGCTCTTCACCTCCCATCGATGACTCTAATGGTCGCCTGAAGCGACCATTCATGAACGACGGGCCTCTCGATGCTGGCCCTGTCGACGGCAAACTGTGGTACCAATGGTCGAAAGCCGTGCCAAGGGAGGCGCTCCATGACTGCAGAACAGTCGCCCGTCCGGTCGGGAAATCTGACGCTCGCCGAACTCGAAGGCCTCATCGACGCTCGCGAGATCGACACCGTGATCGTGGCCTTCGCCGACATGCAGGGGCGCCTGGTGGGCAAGCGGGTCTCGGCGCGACTGTTCCGTGAAGAAGTCGCCGCGCACGGCGCCGAGTGCTGCAACTACCTGCTCGCCGTCGACGTCGAGATGAACACCGTCGGCGGCTACGCGATGTCGTCGTGGCAGACCGGCTACGGCGACATGGTCATGCAGCCCGACCTCGGCACCCTGCGCCGCATTCCGTGGCTGCCGGCCACGGCGCTCGTCATCGCCGACCTGCGCCGCATGGATGGCGGCCCCGTCGCCCCGAGCCCGCGGCAGATCTTGCAGCAGCAGGTCGATCGACTCGCCCAGCACGGGCTCGTGCCCTTCGTCGGCACCGAGCTCGAGTTCATCGTCTTCGACGACAGCTATCGCGAGGCGTGGGCGAAGGGCTATGACCACCTGACCCCCGCGAGCGACTACAACATCGACTACGCGCTGCTCGCGTCGACGCGCATGGAGCCGCTCTTGCGCGACATCCGCAACGGCATGGACGGCGCCGGCATGTACTGCGAGGGCGTCAAGGGCGAGTGCAACTTCGGCCAGCAAGAGATCGCCTTCCGCTACGCGCACGCCCTCGCAACGTGCGACAACCACGTCATCTACAAGAACGGTGCGAAAGAGATCGCCGACCAGCACGGCAAGGCGCTCACCTTCATGGCCAAGTACGACGAGCGCGAGGGCAACAGCTGCCACATTCACCTCAGCGTGCGCGGCACCGACGGCTCGGCCGTCATGGCCGGCGACGGGCCGCACGGCTTCTCGCCCCTCATGGAACACTGGCTCGCCGGGCAGCTCGCCGCCATGCGCGAGCTGAGCCTGTTCTTCGCCCCCACCATCAACTCGTACAAGCGCTACGTGCCCGGCAGCTTCGCGCCGACGGGCATCGCCTGGGGCGTCGACAACCGCACATGCGCGCTGCGGGTCGTGGGCTCTGGCCACAGTCTGCGCGTCGAGAACCGCGTGCCAGGGGGCGACGTCAACCCCTACCTCGCCACCGCGGCCATCATCGCCGCGGGCCTGCACGGCATCGGGAACCAGCTGACGCTGCCCGAGATCTTCGAAGGAAACGCCTACGACGCCGACGTGCCGCGCGTGCCGTCGACCCTGCGCGATGCGGCCGAGCTGTTCGCGGGCTCCGAGCTCGCGCGCGCCGCGTTCGGCGACGAGGTCATGGCGCACTACCTCAACATGGCGAAGGTCGAGCAGTCGGCCTTCGACGCGGCGATCACCGACTGGGAGCGCATCCGTGGCTTCGAACGGTTGTGAGCCGACCACCGCCACAGGGCGACGCCCCGTGATCGGTCTGACCACCTACCTCGAGCAGGCGCAGTGCGGCGTGTGGGATGTTCTCGCAGCGTTCTTGCCCGCCGTCTACATTGACGCGGTGACGCGCGCGGGCGGCACGGCGGTGCTGCTGCCTCCGCAGCCACTCGACGAGGCGGCGGCCGACGCCGTGCTCGACGGCCTCGACGGCCTGATCTTGACGGGCGGCAAAGACGTCGATGCGCGCCGATACGGTCAACAGCCGCACCCGGCGAACGATGCGCCGCGCCTCGATCGCGACGCTCTCGAAGACGTGCTGCTCACGCGGGCCATCGCCCGCGACATTCCCTTCCTCGGCATCTGCCGGGGGCTGCAAGTGCTCAACACGGCGCTCGGCGGCAGCCTCATCCAGCACCTGCCCGATGCGATCGGGTCGTCGCGCTACAACGCCGGTGGCGGCGTCTTCACCCCCAACCCCGCGATCATCGAGCCGGGCACGCGCACGGCAGCGCTGCTGGGCGATCGGGTGACCGTGCAGAGCTACCACCATCAGGCGATCGACGAGGTGGCGCCCGGCCTCACCGTGAGCGCCCGAGGCGACGACGGCATCGTGCAGGCGGTCGACGTCGACGCGATGACGTTCGGCGTGGCCGTGCAGTGGCACCCCGAAGAGTCGGCGACCGACGACGCTCGATTGTTCGCGGGCCTCGTCGACGCCGCGGTGCACTACCGAGAGAACCGGAAGGCCCGCGCATGAGCGAGACCACTCTCATCAATCCCGCTGACGAGTCGATCATCGGCACGGTGCGGCACACGACGCTCGACGAGGTCGATGCGGCCGTCGAACGGGCCGTCGTGGTGCAGCGGTCGTGGGCAGCGCTCGCGCCCGTCGACCGGGCTCGTGCGCTGCGCCGCTTCGCCGCGACGGTCGACGCGCACGTCGACGAGCTCGCCGAGCTCGAGGTGCGCAACTCGGGCCACCCGATCGGCGCCGCTCGCTGGGAGGCGGGCAACGTGCGCGACGTGCTCGACTACTACAGCGGAGCACCCGAGCGGCTCATCGGCCAGCAGATTCCCGTCGCCGGGGGTCTCGACGTCACCTTTCACGAGCCGCTCGGCGTCGTCGGGGTGATCGTGCCGTGGAACTTTCCCATGCCGATCGCGGCATGGGGATTCGCGCCAGCGCTCGCAGCCGGCAACGCCGTGCTGCTGAAACCCGCCGACTGGACGCCGCTCACGGCGATCCGGCTCGGCGAGCTCGCCCTCGAATCGGGGCTGCCCGAGCACCTGCTGCAGGTGCTGCCGGGCCGCGGCTCGGTCGTCGGCGACCGGTTCGTGACGCACGAGCGCGTGCGCAAAGTGGTCTTCACCGGCTCGACCGAGGTGGGCAAGCAGGTGATGGCCGGATGCGCGGCGCAGGTGAAGCCCGTCACGCTCGAGCTCGGCGGCAAGAGCGCGAACATCGTGTTCGCCGACGCCGACCTCGAGGCAGCGGCATCCGGCGCCCCCGGCTCGGTCTTCGACAATGCCGGGCAAGACTGCTGCGCGCGGTCGCGACTGCTCGTGCAGCGCAGTGTGCTCGACCGCTTTCTCGAACTGCTCGAGCCCGCCGTGCAGGGCTTTCGCGTCGGCGACCCCCACGACGAGGCGACCGAGATGGGGCCGCTCGTGTCGAGGGGGCACTTCGACAACGTCGCGGCCTTTCTCGACGGCAGCGTTCCCGTCGCGTTCACGGGCACGGCGCCCGAGGGCCCCGGCTACTGGATGCCGCCGACCGTGCTGCTGCCCAACCGCTCAGACCGCGTGGCGCGGGATGAGATCTTCGGCCCCGTCGTCTCGGTGCTGCCGTTCGACGACGAGGCCGACGCGATCGCGTTGGCCAACGACTCAATCTTCGGGCTGTCTGGCTCGATCTTCACGCGCGACCTCGGCCGCGGCATCCGCGTCGCCCGCGGGGTCGAGAGCGGCGCGCTGAGCGTCAACTCGCACTCGTCAGTGCGGTACGCGACCCCCTTCGGCGGGTTCAAGCAGAGCGGGCTCGGGCGCGAGCTCGGCCCTGATGCCCCGCTCGCCTTCACCGAGACCAAGAACGTCTTCTTCTCGCACAGCTAAGGAGCCCGGCATGACCATTACCCCCATCGACCTCACCCAGCGCCTGAAGGGCAAGGTCGCCGTCATCACGGGCGGCGCGAGCGGCATCGGTCTCGCGACCGCGCGCCGCTTCGCCGCCGAGGGCGCCACCGTCGTCATCGGCGACATGAACCCCGCGACGGGCGAGGCGGCCGCGGCCGAGGTCGGCGGCCTCTTCGTGAAGGTCGGCGTGACCGATGAGGCCGAGGTCAACCACCTCTTCGACACGGCCCAGTCGACCTTCGGCTCGCTCGACATCGCGTTCAACAACGCGGGCATCTCGCCCCCAGACGACGACTCGATCGAGACCACCGAGCTGCCGGCGTGGGAGAAGGTGCAAGACGTCAACCTCAAGAGCGTCTACCTATGCTCGCGCGCGGCCCTTCGGCACATGGTCGCCCAGCAGTCGGGCTCGATCATCAACACGGCCTCGTTCGTGGCCGTCATGGGCAGTGCGACGAGCCAGATCTCGTACACTGCGAGCAAGGGCGGTGTGCTCGCCATGACGCGTGAGCTCGGGGTGCAGTTCGCCCGGCAGGGCATCAGGGTCAACGCCCTGTGCCCGGGCCCCGTGAACACTCCGCTGCTGCAAGAGCTCTTCGCGACCGACCCCGAGCGAGCGCAGCGCCGACTCGTGCACATTCCGAAGGGGCGGTTCGCCGAGCCCGAAGAGCTCGCCGCCGCGGTCGCCTTCCTCGCGAGCGACGACGCCTCGTTCATCACCGCCTCGACGTTCCTCGTTGACGGCGGCATCAGCGGCGCATACGTCACCCCGCTGTAGGGTCGCGGTCATGGCCGGGCAGAACGAGCGTGCAGACGCCGACCTCGTCGAGCCCGGCGACGCCCTCGACTCGGGCGAGTCGCTCGCGCACGAGGCGCTCTCTCGGCCCGTGCGCACCGGCAATGCGTTCGAAGAGACCCTCGCCCGCCTGCTGCAGCTCATCAGGCTCGGCATCGTGGCTCCCGGTGACGCTCTCGCGCCCGAGCGCGAGCTCGCCGCGCGGTTCGAGGTGAGCCGCGACACCGTTCGCGATGCCATCCGGTCGCTGGCCGATGCCGGCTACCTCGAGTCGAGGCGCGGTCGCTACGGCGGAACCTTCGTGCGCGACCCGCTGCCCGACGCGCAGGGCGCGCCAGCCCCCGAGGTGACGCTCGACGAGCTCGACGACATTCTCACGCTGCGCACGGTGCTCGAAGTGGGTGCAGCACGCGCTGCGGCGGCACGAGCGCTCTCAGCGGCAGAGCGCGAGTCGCTGCACTCGCGCCTCAGCGAACTCGCCGAGGCCGACCCGGCAGACTACCGACGCCTCGACTCACGGCTGCACCTGACGATCGCCGAGCTCTCGGGCAGCTCGCGACTGGTCTCGCTCATCGCCGAGAACCGCATGCACGTCAACCTGCTGCTCGACCGCATTCCGCTGCTGGCGCCCAACATCGCGCACTCTGACGAGCAGCATGCCCAGATCGTCTGGGCCGTGCTCGTGGGTGATGCCGAGGGCGCGGCGAGAGCGATGGACGAGCACCTTCGAGGCTCGCAATCGCTGCTGCGCGCCTTTCTCGGCTAGCGATCTGAGACGAGCGAGCGGCGCTGCGCCGCGACCTCGCGCGATCGCGTGGCGGTGTGCTCGCGCGCGAACTGCACGGTCTCGCGCAGCAGGGCGAGCCGTCGGGAGTCGTCTGACCCGCACGAGCGAGTGTTGATCTCGGCGATGAGGGCACCGTCGAAGCCGCGACGGGCGAGCAGCTGCAGCACCTCGGCGACGGGCTGGGCGCCGCGGCCGGGCAGCAGGTGCTCATCGAAGACTCGGTCGTTGGGCTCGACCGACGAGCCGTCGCATAAGTGCACATGGCGCAGCCGATCGCCCCACTGCTCGGCGAGGTCGAGCGAGCTCACTCCGGCGAGTGCGGCGTGCGAGAAGTCAAGCGTGAGGGCGTCGACGGCGAGGTCGCCGGGGTTCCAGCTCGGGGCATAGGCCTCACGGTCGCGCCCGCGTACCGTGACCGGGAACATGTTCTCGACGGCGATCGTGACTCCCGTCGCCTCGGTGAGCTCGCGCACTGCCGACTCGAAGCCGCGCGCGGCGATCACCTGCCAGCGAAACGGCGGGTGCACGACCACAGTGCTGGCGCCGACGTGACGGGCGAGCTCGACGCTGCGCTGCAGCTTGACGCGCGCGTCAAGCCCGTAGACGAAGGTCGTCAAGACCAGAACAGGGGCGTGGATGCTCAGCACGGGCATCCCGTACCGCGCACTGAGGGCCTTGATCACGCGAGGGTCGCGCGTATCGGGGTCGCTCGTCACCATGATCTCGACGCCGTCGAACCCAGCCTCGGCGGCCAGGTGGAAGGCGTCGGCCAGGCGACGGTGGAGAACGCTGGTTGTGCCCATGCCGATGCTGATCACGGTGCCACAGTACGACTCGCCGAACGCCGCCTCGAGGAGCCCAGCATGAACGCCTCGTGACGATTCGTCGAACCGCGAGAAGCCGAGATCGGTCGTCTGAGAAGACTCTGAGACTCTCTTGATACCGTTGGGCCATATGACGAGCCCGGCGCGAACCAGCAGAAGCAGCTACGACTTCATCGTCGTGTCGAACCGTCTGCCCGTCGATCGAGTGGTCGGCCTCGACGGCGTCGAACGCTGGCAGCGGTCGCCCGGGGGTCTCGTCACGGCGCTCGAGCCCGTCATGAAGGCCTCAGACGGCGCCTGGGTCGGCTGGGCGGGCAAGCCAGACCTCGATCTCGACCCGTTCGTCGAAGACGGCACCTATCTCGTGCCGGTGCCGCTGAGCCCGCTCGAGATCGAGCACTACTACGAAGGCTTCAGCAACGACACCCTCTGGCCGCTCTATCACGACGTCATCGCCCCGCCGAGCTTCCACCGAGAGTGGTGGGACGCCTATGTCGAGGTCAACCAGCGTTTCGCCGACGCGAGCGCGCGCATCGCGGCACCGGGCGCGACCGTGTGGGTGCAGGACTACCAATTGCAGCTCGTGCCGAAGATGCTGCGCGAGCAGCGGCCCGACCTCACCATCGGCTTCTTCAACCACATTCCGTTTCCGCCATACGGCATCTACGCGCAGCTGCCGTGGCGCCGCCAGGTCGTCGAAGGGCTGCTCGGGGCCGATGTCATCGGCTTTCAGCGCGTGGCAGATGCCGGCAACTTCTCGCGGGCCGTGCGCCGCCTCTTCGGCTATGCGACGCGCACTCCCGAGATTCGCGTGCCCGATGACAAGGGCGGGCACCGCAGTGTCATCGCCAAGGCGTTTCCGATCTCGATCGATGTCGAGAGCTTCGAAGAGATCGCGCGGCGCCCCGAGATTCAGGCGCGGGCTCAGCAGATTCGCGACGACCTCGGCAACCCTGCCACGATCATGCTCGGCGTCGACCGCCTCGACTACACGAAGGGCATCCGCCACCGATTGAAGGCCTTCGGCGAGCTGCTGCGCGACGGTGAGACGCAGGCCGGCCAGACCGTGCTCGTGCAAGTGGCGAGCCCGAGTCGCGAGCGGGTGGCGGCCTACATGCAGTTGCGCGATGAGATCGAGCTGACGGTCGGCCGGCTCAACGGCACCTACGCCACCATCAGCCACCCCGTCGTGTCGTACCTGCACCACGGGTATCCGCGTGAAGAGATGGTGGCGCTCTACCTCGCGGCAGACGTCATGCTCGTGACCGCGCTGCGCGACGGCATGAACCTCGTCGCGAAAGAGTACGTGGCGTGCCGGCACGATGAAGACGGCGTGCTCGTGCTGAGCGAGTTCGCGGGCGCCGCCGACGAGCTCAAGAATGCGCTGCTCGTCAACCCGCACGACATCGACGGTCTCAAAGAGGCACTGCTGCACGCCGTTCGCATGCCTCATCGCGAACGCACGACCCGCATGCGAGCATTGCGCCGACGGGTGCGCGAGAACGATGTCGCCCGCTGGTCGCAGAGCTTTCTCGACACGCTGCGCCACGCCAACCACCACTCCGATGCCCGATGACGGGTCAGCTCGAGACAGCGCTCGGCGAGGCGTTGCGGCGCATCGCGGCGGTCGACCGACTGCTCATCGCGCTCGACTTCGACGGAACCCTCGCCCCCGAGGTCGACGTGCCCGATGCCGCGCGCGCGATTCCAGCCGCCACCGAGCACCTTGCCGCATTGCAGGGGATGCCCGGCACGACGATCGCCTTCGTCTCAGGCCGCGCTCTCTCGAGCCTCGAGGTCGTGGTGCCACGCGAGATCACGGCAGCCATGATCGGCTCGCACGGGCTCGAAGTGCGTATCGCGCCGGGCGATGAGGTCGCGCCGGTCGACGAGCGCGATCGCGCGCGGGTCGAAGCGCTGCGTGAGGCGCTGCACCCGCTCGTCGACGCAGTCGAGGGGGCCTGGGTCGAGGTCAAGCCCGCGGGCTTCGCGGTGCACACTCGCGTCGTCGAATCGAGTGCGGCCGCCGAGCTTCAGCGTCGGGTTCGCGCGGCGTCGCTCGAGGCAGATGCCGACGTCTTGGTGCGCGACGGCAAGAACGTCGTCGAGTTCGCCGTTCGCGACGCGACCAAGGGCGATGGCGTGCGCGTGCTGCGCGATCGACTGCAGCCAGACGCCGTGCTCTTCGCTGGAGACGACGTCACCGATGAAGACGCGCTCGCGGTGCTCACCGAGGGCGATGTCGGCATCAAGGTGGGCACTGCCGACTCGGTCGCGCCGTTTCGCGTGACGGATCCCGCGCAGCTCGCCGACGCGCTCGCGGTGCTCGTCGAGGCCCGCTCGCAGCGCTGACCGGCGTGTCATCGGCGCGCAGCCGAGACAGATAGAATTGAGCCATCCGGCGACGCACCGTCTGTCGCACGTGACGCCCTACCCCCTTGCCGAACTGCCGACACCGAGGGAGGACGCATGATCGCTGTCCTTGCGGTGATCGGTGTTGCCGCAATGCTGCTGCCATTGCTCGCGCGCTCCATGGGTTCTCGCGTGTTCTGGGTCGCGTCGCTCGTCTCGCTGGGAGCCTTCGCGCACACCCTGCTGCAGGCGCCTGCCGTGCTCGCCGGTGAGATCGAGCGCTTGCCCGTCGAGCGCGTGACCTGGATTGCTCAGTTGCAGTTCACGCTTGACATGCGCATGGACACGCTGTCGTGGGTGCTCGCCCTCATCGTCACGGGCATCGGCAGCCTCGTCATGTTCTACTGCGCCTCCTACTTTCGCAGCGACGAACCGGGCCTCGGCCGATTCGCTGCCGTGCTGCTCGCCTTCGCGGGCGCCATGTACGGCCTCGTCGTCGCCGACGACGTCTATTTGCTGTTCGTGTTCTGGGAGGCCACGAGCGTCTTCTCGTACTTGCTCGTCGGTCACTACATGCACCGCAGAGCGAGTCGTGGAGCCGCGCTGCAGGCTCTCATCACGACGACCCTCGGCGGGCTCGTCATGCTCGTCGGCCTCGTGCTGCTCGCAGGGCAGGCCGGTTCGTCGAACCTGAGCGTCATCCTCGAGAGCACACCTGCCTCGACGCTCACGACCGTGTCGGTGTATCTCGTGCTCGTCGGTGCGCTCTCGAAGTCGGCGATCGTGCCGCTGCACTTCTGGTTGCCGGGAGCCATGGCCGCGCCGACCCCCGTGAGCGCATACCTGCACGCTGCAGCCATGGTCAAGGCCGGCATCTACCTGCTCGCCCGCATGGCACCGGCGTTCATCGAGGTGCCCGGGTGGCGAGAGGTGCTCGTGACGCTCGGGCTCGCGACCATGCTGCTCGGGGGCTGGGCGGCCCTCAAGCAGACCGACCTCAAGCTGCTGCTCGCCTACGGCACCGTGAGTCAGCTCGGGTTTCTCACCGTCGTCGCGGGCTTCGGCACGCGCGACACGGCGCTCGCCGCGCTCGCGCTACTGCTCGCCCACGCGCTCTACAAGGGATCACTGTTTCTCGTCGTCGGCATCATCGACCACAAGGCGGGCACGCGCGACCTTCGTCGGCTCAGTGGGCTCGGCCGACGTTCGCCCGTGCTCGCCATCGTAACCGCCGTGGCGCTCGCATCGATGGCGGGGCTGCCGCCCCTGTTCGGCTTCGTCGCGAAAGAGACGGTGCTGCACGGCCTGCTCGCCGAGGCCATGGGCGGCGGCGAGCAGCAGCTGTGGGGCACGATCGCCCTCGTGGGCGTCGTCGTGGGCTCGTCGATCACCGTCGCGTACAGCATCCGGTTCTTCTGGGGTGCGTTCGCGCGAAAGACGCACGTCGACGACGTCACGTCGCTCGAGACGATGAGCAAGCGATTCGTGCTCGCACCCACCGTGCTCGCCGTCACGGGCCTCGCCCTCGGGCCGCTCGCTCCCATGGCGGGCACGGGCCTCATGGGGTACCCCGCGCTCTTCGATGCGAGCGAGTCAGAGCCGTACGCACTCGCACTGTGGCACGGCATCGGGCCCGTGCTGTACCTCTCGCTCATCACGATCGTGCTTGGCGCCGTCATGTTCGCACTGCGCGAGAAGCTCACGAGCGTGCAAGAGCGGCTCGCGACCGGTCTCAGTGCGTCAGACGCCTATTGGGAGACCATCAGCGCCGTCGACCGATTGGCCGCCCGCACAACGAGCCTCACCCAGCGCGGTTCACTGCCGTTCTACCTCGGCGTCATCCTCGTCGTGTTCGTCAGCGTCATGACCGCTGGACTCGTGTCGGGCACCACGTGGCCGGCGGAGCTGCGACTGTGGGATCAGCCAGCGCAGCTCGCGATCGGCATCGTCATGATCGGATCGGCGATCGCCGCCACGAAGGCGCAGAAGCGCTTCGCAGCCCTGCTCGTCGTCGGCGTCACGGGCTTCGGCATGTCGGCGCTCTTCGCCCTGCACGGCGCACCCGACCTCGCGATCACGCAGATTCTCGTCGAGGTCGTGACCCTCATCGCGTTCGTGCTCGTGCTGCGCCGCCTGCCCGCGCGTCTCGGCGACCGGCACGGCAGCACGCATCGCCCGCTGCGAGCCGTCATCGCCATCGGGGTCGGGCTCGTATTCGCCCTCGTTGCCCTCATCGCGGCCGGTTCGCGCATCGCCAACCCGATCTCGCTCGACTGGGCCGAACTGGCGCTCGGCCAAGGCCACGGTCGCAACATCGTGAACGTGGCACTCGTCGACTTGCGCGGCTGGGACACCATGGGCGAGCTCGCCGTCGTCATCGCCGCCGCGACGGGCGTCGCGAGCCTGCTGTTCTTGCGAGACCGTGGCGAGGCACCGAGCCGCATGGGTCGAGCCGCTGTGAAGCGCCGCATCACATCGCGGCTCGAACGGGTGCGCGAGAAGGGTGCGCTCGGTGAGCGCCGCAACGCCTGGATTCTCGCGGGACCGACGCTCGACCCCCGACACCGCTCGATTCTGCTCGAGGTCGTCGTGCGCTTGACCTTCCACGCCGTCATCGTCGTCTCGCTGTACTTGCTCTTCGCGGGCCACAACCTGCCGGGCGGCGGCTTCGCGGGCGGGCTCGTCGCAGGGCTCGCGCTCGTCGGCCGATATCTCGCGGGCGGGCGATACGAGCTCGGCGCTGCGCTGCCGCTGGGTGCAGGCACTGTGCTGGGTGCCGGGTTGTTCGTGGCAGCGGGCGCAGCAGTCGTGCCGCTGTTCTTCGGGGCGCCACCGCTCACGTCGACCTACTGGGAGGTCGACGTGTGGCTGCTCGGTGAGATCGAGTTCGTCACGTCGACCATCTTCGACATCGGCGTGTACCTCATCGTCATCGGTCTCGTGCTCGACGTGCTGCGCAGCCTCGGTGCCGAGGTCGATCGGCAGGGCGGCGACGAGCAAGCGCCGGTCGCGCTCTCGGCTGCCGCGCGCAGCCCTCGGAGGGCAGGGCGATGACGATCTCTCTCGTGCTCGTCGTCGTCATGGCCGCGCTCGTCGCGTGCGGCGTCTTCCTGCTGCTCGAGCGCAGCCTCACCAGGGTCGTGCTCGGCTTCTTGCTCATCGGCAACGGCGTCAACCTGCTCATTCTCATCATGACGGGCCGCCCCGGCATCGCGCCGATCGTCGTCGACGGCGTCGCTGCCGACGACTACACCGACCCTCTGCCGCAGGCGCTCATCCTCACCGCGATCGTCATCACCTTCGCCGTGTCGGCCTTCTTGCTCGCGCTCATCTACCGGTCATGGCGGCTCGCGAACGCCGACGACGTGTCTGACGACGTCGACGATGTGGCGTTGCGTGAAGGCGCCATCACGCTGCCGCTCGAAGAGACCACTCCCGACGAGGGCGACACCGACTTTCCCGCCGATGAAGGCGCGCTCACCGGATTCGAAGTCGACGATTCGCGAGAGGAGCCGCGATGAACGCCCTCGTCTCGCTCGTCGTGCTCGTGCCCATGCTCGGCGCGGCCCTCACGCTCGTGCTCGGCCGTCGTGCTCGCCCGCAGCGCATCGTCGCGGCGCTCTCGCTCGTCGCCGTGCTCGGCATCGGCATCGCGCTGCTGCTCATCGTCGACGACTCGGGACCCCTCGTCGTCGAGGTGGGCAATTGGCAAGCACCGTTCGGCATCGTGCTCATCGCCGACCGGCTCTCAGCGCTCATGGTCGTCGTCTCGGCGGTCGTGCTGCTCGCCGTGCTGGTGTTCTCGATCGGGCAGGGTCTCGCCGATGGCGATGACGAAACCCCCGTGTCGATCTACTACCCGACCTACCTCATTCTGACGACGGGCGTCATGGTGGCGTTCGTCGCGGGCGACCTCTTCAACCTCTACGTCGGCTTCGAGATTCTGCTCGTCGCGAGCTATGTGCTCATCACGCTCGGCGGCACCGAGTCGCGCATTCGCGCTGGCGTCACCTACGTCATCGTGAGCCTGCTCTCGTCGTTGCTCTTTCTCGCGGCAATCGGCATGGTGTACGGCGCGCTCGGCACGGTCAACCTCGCGCAAGTCGCCCAGCGGGTGCAAGACCTGCCCGTCGATGTGCAAATTCTGCTGCACGTGATGCTGCTCGTCGCCTTCGGCATCAAGGCGGCCGTCTTTCCGCTCTCGTTCTGGTTGCCAGACAGCTACCCGTCTGCACCGGCTCCCGTCACCGCCGCGTTCGCGGGCCTGCTCACCAAGATTGGCGTCTACGCGATCATCCGAGTCGAAACCGTCATCTTTCCGAGCCCCGAGCTGAATCCCGCGCTCATGGTGCTGGCGCTACTCACGATGGTCGTGGGGGCTCTGGGTGCGGTGGCGCAAGCCGACATCAAGCGAATCCTGTCGTTCACGCTCGTGAGCCACATCGGGTTCATGATTCTCGGCGTTGCCCTCGGAACGGTGGCGGGCACCGCGGCCGCCATCTTCTACATCGTTCACCACATCGTCGTGCAGACGACGCTCTTCTTGGCGGCCGGTCTCGTCGAGCGAGAAGCGGGCAGCACGTCGATCACGCGCATCGGCGGTCTGCTCGCGAGCGCACCGCTCGTGGCGCTGCTGTTCTTCATTCCCGCACTCAACCTCGGCGGCATCCCCCCTTTCTCGGGCTTCATCGGCAAGCTCGGGCTGTTCCAGGCCACCGCGGTGCAGGGCGATGCGCTCGCCTACACGCTCATCGGCGCAGGTGCCTTCGTCTCGCTGCTCACGCTCTACGCGCTCGTGCGCGTCTGGAACCTCGCTTTCTGGCGCCCCGCCGACGACGTCGAGGGCGACGAGTCGCGGCTGCTGCGCGAGGTCGAAGAGGCTCCGCTCAGCACGTCGACGATCGCCGTGAGCAAGACCACGCCGAGGCTCATGACCATCAGCACCGCCGGGATGGTCGCGGTCGGCCTCGCCCTCACGGTCTTCGCGGGGCCGCTCTACGCCGTGTCCGACCGAGCGGCTGAGAACCTCGACGGGCCCGAGCCGTACATCCGGTTGCTGTTCCCCGACTTCGAAGAGGGGGTTGCCGAATGATCGAGGCGAACGTCTCGCCCGATGCGCCGCCGCGCCGCCGCGTCACGCTGCTCGAGCAAGTGCCGCTGCTGCTCGCGCTCGTGGCACTGTGGATCATGCTGTGGGGATCGGTGACGCCGCTCACGATCGTCACGGGAGTCGTCGTCGCGCTCGCCGTTACTCGCGTCTTCTACTTGCCCCCGGTCGAGCTCTCGGGCCGCTTCAACGTCTTCTGGTTCGTCGTCTTCGTCATGCGCGTGCTGGGCGAGATCGTCGTGGCATCGTTCCAGGTCGCCCTGCAGGCCTTCGCACGAGAGCCCATGCCGTACAGCGCCGTGATCCGCATCGACTTGCACACGCGCTCAGACTTCATCATGACGGGAACAACGATCGCGGTCTCGGTCGTGCCCGGCTCGGTCGTGCTCGAAATCGATCGAGTCAACGCGCGGCTCTACGTGCACACCCTCGGGGCGCGCACCGACGACGACATCGACAAGGCCCGCGCGCACGTGCTGAGTCTCGAGCGCGACCTGCTGCGCGCGTGGGGCTCGGCCGACGAGTGGAAGGCGGTGCGCTGATGCTGGTCGTTCTGCACATCATTACCGGCAGCGTGCTCGCGATCGCGGCGCTCATGCTGCTCTACCGCGTCATCGTCGGCCCTTCGTTGCTCGATCGAGTCATCGCATCTGACGTGCTGCTCACGACGCTCATCGTGGTCGTCGGCGCCGAGATGGTCATGAACGGCCATACGCGCACCATTCCGCTCATGGTCGTGCTCGCCGCCGTCGGCGTCTTCGGCAGCATCTCGGTGGCGCGTTTCGTCACGCGCGCGACCGATGCGACCGATGTGCGAGAGCAGGGTGCGCGATGATGTTGACGCTCTTTCTGCAGTCGACCTCGTTCGTCGATTCGGAACCCGTCTCGTCGGCGCTCGATCTCGTCGCCGCGGTATTGCTCATCGTGTCAGCTTTGCTGACGTTCGCCGCGGCCGTCGGCCTCTTGCGGTTTCCGGATGCCCTCGCACGGTTGCACGCCGCCACCAAGCCGCAGATTCTCGGCCTGATTCTGCTCGTCGTCGCGCTCGCGCTCAGTGTGCGCAGCTGGGCCGTGCTGCTGCTGCTGATTCCTGTGGTGGTGTTCCAACTGCTCACGGCACCGATCGCCGCGCACATGGTGGGTCGGGCCGGCTACCGCACGGGTGAGTTCGACCCCGACACCCTCATCGCCGACGAGCTCGAGCCCGATGTCGACGAGGCGGGGCGCATCGATCTGCCCGGCGGCAGCTTCGACGACGAACCGGGCACGGCCAAGGGCACGCGCGCCGGGCCATAGAATCAAGGAATGTCGAAGGCCGACCACAAGCCCCGTTCCCGCGTCGTCACAGACGGAATCGAAGCCACCACCTCGCGCGGCATGCTGCGCGCCGTCGGCATGGGCGATGACGACTGGAGCAAAGCGCAGATCGGCATCGCGAGCTCGTGGAACGAGATCACCCCGTGCAACCTCTCGCTCGCGCGCCTCGCGCAATCAGCGAAAGAGGGTGTGCACGCCGGTGGCGGCTACCCGCTGCAGTTCGGCACCGTGAGCGTGAGCGACGGCATTTCGATGGGTCACGAGGGCATGCACTTCTCGCTCGTGAGTCGCGAGGTCATCGCCGACTCTGTCGAGACCGTCATGCAGGCCGAGCGCCTCGACGGCTCGGTGCTGCTCGCCGGGTGCGACAAGTCGATTCCGGGCATGCTCATGGCGGCCGCGCGACTCGACCTCGCGAGCGTCTTTCTCTACGCAGGGTCGATCGCGCCCGGCTGGGTGAAGCTCAGCGACGGCACCGAGAAGGCCATCACCATCATCGACAGCTTCGAAGCGGTCGGCGCGGTCAAAGCAGGCAAGATGTCGGCCGAAGACGCCCACCGCATCGAGTGCGCCTTCGCTCCGGGTGAGGGGGCCTGCGGCGGCATGTACACCGCGAACACGATGGCGTCGGTGGCCGAGGCGCTCGGGCTGAGCCTTCCGGGGTCGGCGAGCCCAGCATCCTACGATCGCCGTCGCGACATGTACGCCCACCGCAGCGGCGAAGCCGTCGTGAACCTGCTCAAGCACGGCATCACGGCGCGTCAGATTCTCACGAAGCAGGCCTTCGAGAACGCCATCACGGTGGCGATGGCCCTCGGCGGGTCGACGAACGTCGTGCTGCACCTGCTCGCCATCGCGCACGAGGCCGAGGTCGAGCTCACGCTCGACGACTTCAACCGCATCGGCCAGAACGTGCCGCACATCGGCGACCTCAAGCCCTTCGGCAACTACGTCATGAACGACGTCGATCGTCAGGGCGGGCTGCCCGTGCTGCTCAAGGCGCTGCTCGACGCCGGGCTGCTGCACGGTGACGTCATGACGGTGACCGGCAAGACGATGGCCGAGAACCTCGCCGACCTCAACCCCGACCCGCTCGACGGTGAGGTCTTGCGCACCCTCGACAACCCCATTCACGCCACCGGCGGCCTCACCATTCTCAAGGGCTCGCTCGCACCCGAGGGCGCTGTCGTGAAGACCGCCGGCTTCGACGCCGCCGTCTTCGAAGGCCCCGCGCGCGTCTTCGAGCGCGAGCGCGCGGCGATGGACGCCCTCACCAACGGCGAGATCTCGGCCGGCGACGTCGTCGTCATCCGCTACGAGGGGCCCAAGGGCGGCCCGGGCATGCGCGAGATGCTCGCCATCACCGCCGCCATCAAGGGGGCTGGGCTCGGCAAAGATGTACTACTCTTGACCGACGGTCGATTCTCAGGCGGCACAACCGGACTGTGCATCGGCCATATAGCTCCCGAAGCGGTAGACGCTGGTCCTATCGCCTTCGTGCGCGATGGTGATCTGATCCGGGTTGATATCGCTGCTCGCTCCCTCGACCTACTGGTCGACGCTGACGAGCTCACGGCGCGCCGCACCGACTGGGCGCCCCTGCCTCCGCGTTACACCCGTGGCGTCCTCGCCAAATACTCGAAGCTCGTGCGCTCAGCCGCGCAAGGAGCCGTCACCGGGTAGCAGCGCGGCACTGACCTCCCGATCACCGACTCTCAAGAAGGCCCACACGATGTCGACGGAATCACCTGCCGTGCCGAGCGCTGCCGCAAGCTCACCGGCCAAGAAGGGCGAACCGCCCATGCTCACCGGGTCGGGCGCCATTCTCGCCTCGCTCGAGAAACTCGGCATCACCGACGTGTTCGGCCTGCCGGGCGGCGCCATCATGCCGTTCTACGACGAGCTCATGGCGTCGAAGACCATTCGCCACATTCTCGTGCGCCACGAGCAGGGGGCGGGGCACGCCGCCGAAGGGTACGCCGCCGCGAGCGGTCGACTCGGCGTGTGCATCGCCACCTCCGGCCCAGGAGCCACCAACCTCGTCACGGCCATCGCCGACGCCCACATGGACTCGGTGCCGCTGCTCGCCATCACCGGCCAGGTGTTCTCGACCTCGATGGGCACCGACGCCTTCCAAGAGGTCGACATCACGGGCATCTCGATGCCCATCACCAAGCACTCGTTTCTCGTCACCGACCCGGCCGATGTGCCGGGCGTCATCGCGGCGGCCGTGCACATCGCCACGACCGGGCGCCCCGGCCCCGTGCTCGTCGACGTCACGAAAGACGCCCAGCAGAAGTCGGCGCCGTTCATCTGGCCGCCCAAGATCGACCTGCCCGGCTACCGCCCGGTCACGAAGGCGCACGGCAAGCAGATCCAGGCCGCGGCGCAGCTGCTCGTCGAGTCGCGCAAGCCCGTGCTCTACGTCGGCGGCGGAGTCGTGCGCTCGGGAGCCCACCGAGAGCTGCTGACCTTCGCCGAGAAGACCGGCGCGCCAGTCGTGACGACGCTCATGGCGCGCGGCGCCTTTCCAGACTCGCACCGCCAGAACCTCGGCATGCCCGGCATGCACGGCACCGTTCCGGCTGTGCTCGCCCTGCAAGAGAGCGACCTGCTCATCGCCCTCGGCTCGCGCTTCGATGACCGCGTGACGGGCAAGGTGAGTGAATTCGCGCCCGGTGCGAAGGTCATCCACATCGACATCGACCCCGCCGAGATCGGCAAGATCAGGCAGGCAGATGTTCCCATCGTGGGGGATGCCCGAGAGGTGCTGCTCGACCTCATCCCGGCCTTCGATGCCGCCGCCAAGACGTCGGCGCCCGACTTCGCCGACTGGTGGAAGCGCCTCGACGCCCTGCGGTCGCAGTACCCGCTCGGCTACGTCGACGACCCCGACGACGGCCTGCTCGCTCCGCAAGCGGTCATCGAGAAGATCGGTGAGATGTCTGGCCCCGAAGCGGTCTACGCCGCGGGCGTCGGCCAGCACCAGATGTGGGCCGCGCAGTTCATCAAGTACGAGCGCCCCGGCGCATGGCTCAACTCGGGTGGTGCCGGAACGATGGGCTACGCGGTGCCCGCCGCGATGGGTGCCAAGGTGTCGCAGCCCGACCGCCTGGTCTGGGCGATCGACGGCGACGGCTGCTTCCAGATGACCAATCAAGAGCTCGCGACCTGCACGATCAACAACATTCCGATCAAGGTCGCCATCATCAACAACTCGTCGCTCGGCATGGTGCGCCAGTGGCAGACGCTGTTCTACGACGGTCGGCACTCGTTCACCGACCTCGAGACGGGGTCGACGAGCAAGGGCGTCGAGACGCGCATGGTGCCCGACTTCGTCAAGCTCGCCGAGGCCTACGGTGCGCTCGGCATCCGCGTGACGCAGCCCGAAGAGATCGAGCCCGCGATCAAGCTCGCGATCGAGACCAACGACCGCCCCGTCGTCATCGACTTCATCGTCAGCCGCGACGCGATGGTGTGGCCGATGGTGCCCCAGGGCGTCGGCAACTCGTCGGTGCAGTACGCGCGAGACCACGCGCCCGAGTGGGAGGAAGAGTAACCGTCATGACCTACCACGTGCTCTCACTGCTCGTTGAGGACAAACCGGGTCTGCTGACCCGGGTGGCCGGACTCTTCGCCCGACGCGGATTCAACATCCGCTCGCTGGCCGTCGGCACGACCGAGATCGAAGGCCTCTCGCGCATCACCGTCGTCGTCGAGGTCGAAGGCCTGCCGCTCGAGCAGATCACCAAGCAGCTCAACAAGCTCATCAACGTGCTCAAGATCGTCGAGCTCGACCCCTCGTCGTCGGTGCAGCGCGAGCACCTGCTCATCAAGGTGCGCGTCGACAACTCGACGAGGTCGCAGATTCTCGAAGCGACCAACCTCTTCCGTGCGCGCGTCGTCGACGTCGCCACCGACTCGCTCGTCATCGAGGTCACGGGCGACACCTCGAAGGTCGAAGCGCTGCTGCGCGTGCTCGAGCCCTACGGCATCAAAGAGATCGCGCAATCTGGCCTGCTCGCCATCGGTCGAGGCTCGAAGAGCATCAGCGAGCGCGTGCTCAAGAACTAGACACCACCAGCATCCATCCCACCCATCAAGGAGAACCACTCGTGACCGAGATCTACTACGACAACGACGCCGACCTGGCGCTCATCCAGAGCAAGAAGGTCGCCATCGTGGGCTACGGCTCGCAGGGCCACGCGCACGCCCAGAACCTGCGCGACAGCGGCGTCGAGGTGAGCATCGCCCTCAAGGCCGGCTCGAAGTCGATTCAGAAGGCGAGCGACGACGGCTTCAGCGTCATGACGGTGGCCGACGCCGCCGACTGGGCAGACGTCATCATGATTCTCGCGCCCGACCAGCACCAGCGCTCGATCTTCGCCGAGAGCATCAAAGACAAGCTCACCGCGGGCAAGACGCTCGCCTTCGCGCACGGCTTCAACATTCGCTTCGGCTACATCGAGGCACCCGAGGGCGTCGACGTCATCCTCGTCGCGCCCAAGGCTCCCGGCCACACGGTGCGCCGCGAGTTCGTCGCGGGCCGCGGAATTCCCGACATCATCGCCGTCGAGAACGACGCCACCGGCACGGCATGGGATCTCGCCCTGTCATACGCCAAGGCCATCGGCGGCACGCGCGCCGGCGTCATCAAGACCACGTTCACCGAAGAGACCGAGACCGACCTGTTCGGCGAGCAGGCGGTGCTCTGCGGGGGAACCTCGCAGCTCGTGCAGTATGGCTTCGAGGTGCTCACCGAGGCCGGCTACCAGCCCGAGATCGCCTACTTCGAGGTGCTGCACGAGCTCAAGCTCATCGTCGACCTCATGTGGGAGGGCGGCATCGCCAAGCAGCGCTGGAGCGTCAGCGACACCGCCGAGTACGGCGACTACGTCTCGGGCCCCCGCGTGCTCGACGCGAGTGTGAAAGAGAACATGAAGGCCGTGCTCGCCGACATCCAGTCGGGAGCCTTCGCGAAGCGCTTCATCGACGACCAAGACGCCGGAGCCCCCGAGTTCAAGGAGCTTCGCGCGAAGGGCGAGCAGCACCCCATCGAAGAGACCGGCCGCAAGCTGCGCGCACTCTTCTCGTGGAAGCAGCAAGACGCCGACTACGTCGACGGCAGCGCTGCGCGCTGACGTCGCCGCAGTCACTGACGCAGTGCTTGTCGGTGTGCACGCGCGAGCGCGTGCACACCCCGACGGTAGCGCTGTGCGCTGACGCCATAACCTCCTCCGCCACACGCTGAGGAACCCACGAGGCCGCAGCCCCCGCAACCAGGGGCCGCGGCCTCGTGCTGTCTGCATGCTCCGACTGGTCTCGCCGCCCGCGCCGCTACGTCGCGAGTTGCCCCGTTTGTGGCATGAGTGCTGAAACGTTTCGCGACTCATGCCAGAAACGGCCACCAGCGCGGGGGTGGTGGGGCAGCGTGCGGCGAGGTTGCGAGGGCGCGAGGTCGCGAGGTTGCGAGGTCCCGCGAACGCCGAGGCTGCGGTCGGTAGGCTCGCAACATGGCCCGCCCACCTGACTCTGCGCGTCGCCGCGACCAGCCAGACGACGACGCCGCACTGCGGTGGGACGACCTCGACGACCCGAGCTATGTCGACCCTGGCCGTGCCCACCCGAGCGATGCCAGTCTCGGCAGTGCCGACGCCGAGCACGATGCGCTGGAGCACGTTGACCCCGAAGGAGTACCCAAGGGCTCGCGGCAGGGCGGCGCCGGTGCTGAGCAGGGCGACTCGGGTGTGAGCGCGGCTCGCAGTGAGCATCCCGCAGCGAAGTCGGCGACTGTCGCCGTCACCGCTCTCGGCGCCCTCGTGTTCGCCGCCTACTCGGTCGCGTGGGTGATCGGAGTGGGCAGTCTGCCGCTCAGCGGGCCGACGCTGCTCATCGAGGTGCTGTATCAGTTCGCCGAGTTCTTGGCGATCATCGCGAGCGCGCTGTGGTTCGGTGCCACGGTCGCGCTGACCCGAGGTCGCCCCGGTGTGCGCGCCGCGTGGTTCGCGCTCGGCACGCTTGTGCTGCTGCCGTGGCCCTTCGTGTTCGGAGCCATCGGATGACCGCCGCGAGCAGCGCCGCACCTAAGCCCGAGGCGGCGCAGTTAGAGCAGCCCGTCGCGACGAACACCGACCGAGGCACTCGCGCGCAACGCTGGGGCGTCATCGCACTGCTGTCGATCGTCGCCGGCTGGTTCGTCTGGGACGGGGTCGGCAGCCTCGTGAGCCTGCCCCAGCTGTATGCGCAGCTCGGCATCGCCGACGAGGTGCCCTGGGTCGTGCTGTGGCTCGGGGTCGCGCAGCCCGTCGTCATCTACGCCGCGGCGCTCGTCGTCGCCACCCGCCAGCCGCTCGCACGGGCGGCCCTCGTGCTGCTCGCGTCGCTCGGCGCGATCGCCGCGCTGCGCCTGAGCATCATCGCCGTCGCGACCGGCACGATCACGATCTTCGGGTGAGAGTCACCCCTCAGAACAGCCCCACCCACAGCACGAGCGCGATGAGGGCGAGCTGCATGACGAGTCTGGGCCAGAACGGCACGGCGACAGCGCCGAACCGGTCGCGGTGCCGCGCGGCATAGGCGTTCGCCGGAAACACGCACACGAGAAACACCGCGAGGGCGACGCCCGCCGCGGCGCGCGTGGGCTCCCACAGCAGGCCGAGGCCGCCGGCGATCTCAGCGACACCGGTCACCCACACCCAGGCGCGCGGCGAGAACGGTCGGCCGTGAAAGACGCGGGGCACCATCGCGGTCATCGTGCGCACGACGGGCGGCACGAAGTGGGCGACTCCGATGGCGATGAAGACGGCGGCGGTGATGATGCGGGCGAGCTCGAGCGCAGCATCCGGAGTCATGGCGGCCATTCTGCCCGCACCGCCTGCGATAGCCTGTGAGCACCGGTCGCCCCCACTGGCGTTGGCCTCCGTCTACCACCGCGCCCCTGCTGGTTCCCCGTCTGTTAGGACACCTGTCACCGTGACCAAACCGGTTGTACTCATCGCCGAAGTGCTGTCTCCTGCCACCGTCGACGCCCTCGGGCCCGACTTCGAGATTCGGCACGTCGACGGCACCGATCGCCCCGCCCTGCTCGCGGCGCTCGCCGACGCTCACGCGGTGCTGATCCGTTCGGCGACGCAGATGGATGCTGAGGCCATCGCCGCATCGAAGACTCTCAAGGTGATCGCGCGCGCGGGCGTGGGTCTCGACAACGTCGACGTGCCCGCCGCGACCAGTGCGGGCGTCATGGTCGTCAACGCTCCGACGAGCAACATCATCAGCGCAGCCGAGCTGGCGATCGCGCACCTGCTGTCGCTCGCGCGATTCATTCCAGACGCGAACTCGTCGATGAAGGCGGGGGAGTGGAAGCGCTCGAAGTACACCGGCGTCGAGCTCTACGAGAAGACGGTCGGCGTCGTCGGGCTGGGCCGCATCGGCGTGCTCGTCGCGCAGCGGCTCGCCGCGTTCGGTGTCGAGCTCATCGCCTTCGACCCCTACGTGCCCCCGGCCCGCGCGCAGCAGCTCGGTGTCGAACTCGTGTCGCTCGATGAGCTCATGCGGCGCAGCGACTTCATCACCATCCACATTCCGAAGACGCCAGAGACGACGAACCTCATCGGCGAGGCCCAGTTCGCGCTCGCGAAGCCGACGCTGCGCATCGTCAACGCGAGCCGCGGCGGCATCATCGATGAGGATGCCCTCCGTGACGCCCTCGCGAACGGCACCATCGCCGGCGCCGGTCTCGACGTGTTCGTCAACGAGCCGCCGACGGGTTCGCCCCTGCTCGACCTTCCGACCATCCAGCTCACCCCCCACCTGGGCGCGTCGACTGACGAGGCGCAAGAGAAGGCTGGCGTGTCGGTGGCGCGGTCGGTGCGCCTCGCGCTCGACGGCGAGCTCGTGCCCGACGCGGTCAACGTGGCGGGAGGTGTGATCGACCCGAGCGTGCGGCCGGGTATTCCCCTCATGGAGAAGCTGGGCCAGGTGTTCGCGGCGCTCGCCGATGCGTCGTTCGCGAGCGTCGATGTCGAGGTGCGCGGCGAGATCGTCGAGCACGACGTCAACGTGCTCAAGCTCGCGGCCCTCAAGGGAATCTTCAGTCGCATCTCGAGCGAGCAGGTGAGCTACGTGAACGCTCCGCTCTTGGCCGAGCAGCGCGGTGTGGCCGTGCGCCTGCTCACCGATGCCGAGAGCCCCGAATATCGCAACCTGTTGACCATTCGGGGTGCGCTGAGCGACGGCACGCAACTGTCGGTGAGCGGCACCCTCGTCGGCGCGAAGCAAGTGCAGAAGATCGTCGAGATCAACGGCTATGACGTCGAGGTTCCGATGGCCGAGCACTTCATCGTCATGCTCTACACCGACCGCCCCGGCATCGTGGCGATCTACGGCAAAGAGTTCGGCGAGGCGAACATCAACATCGCGGGCATGCAGATCGCCCGCCACACGGCCGGTGGCCAGGCGCTGAGCGTGCTGACCGTCGATTCGCGCGTGCCCGACGAGCTGCTCGAGCGACTGCGCGAGGCGATCGACGCGAGTGTGCTGCGCGAGATCACGATCATCGAGCAGTAGGGCCCCTCTCGCGACGACGCCCCCGCCGATCGTGGACGATCGGCGGGGGCGTCGCTGTGATGAGGCTGGTGTCGCCTGCGATCAGATCAGATGCGGTCGTCGACCGGGTCTGACGCGATCGACTCGCGGCGCGTGACCTGCTCGCCGTTGGCGGGGTCGAGCTGCGTGCGCTGCGTCGTGACCGACGAGCGCTTGCGGGCCATCAGCACGCCGCCGATGACGACCATGACCGCTCCGGCCACCATGAGGATGTACCCCACGGTCGTCAGGGCGATCCACTCGACGCTGACCTGCACCGCGAAGGCGAGGATGGCGCCGACGGCGAAAAGGAAAATTCCGAATCCAATGCTCATTGTGGGAGCTCCTTTCGATTCGCTGAGTGACTCTATGGCGAGCGCTGAGTCGATGCACCCCCTTGACAAGCGGGCAGGGCGTACCCCGCTACTCTGAGGGGGCGGGAAGCCCGGATTCTCGGGCCTCTTCGCCGTTTCTGTGAATCAACTGGCTGTCACCCGAGTGCGGGCCGACTGCCCGCTGTTCGGAGAACGCCCGCTGCTCAGCTCGATCGCACCCGGAGGACTCATGGCTCGCACTCTTGACCTGGCCGTCATCGGCGGAGACGGCATCGGCCCTGAGGTGACCGTCGAAGCGCTGCGCGTGCTGCACGCGGCCGTCGCCGGCGACGCAGAGGTGCGCGAGACCGCCTACGACCTCGGGGCCGAGCACTACCTGGCGACGGGCGAGATTCTCGACGACTCGACGCTCGAAGCCCTCTCGAAGCACGACGCGATCCTGTTCGGCGCCGTCGGCGGAGACCCGCGAGACCCGCGCTTGGCCGGCGGCATCATCGAGCGCGGGCTGCTGCTGAGACTGCGTTTCGCCTTCGACCACTACGTCAACCTGCGCCCGACGCTGCTCGCGCCCGGCATCGCCTCGCCGCTCAGCGACCCAGGAGCCGTCGACTTCGTCGTCGTGCGCGAAGGCACCGAAGGGCCATACGTGGGCAACGGTGGTCGCTTTCGACAGGGCACACCGCACGAGGTCGCGACCGAGGTGTCGATCAACACCGCGTACGGCGTCGAGCGACTCGTGCGCTTCGCCTTCGCGCAGGCCGCCGCGCGTCGGCAGAAGCTCACCCTCGTGCACAAGACCAATGTGCTCGTGCACGCCGGGGCCTTGTGGCAGAGCACCGTCGACCGCATCGCGCCCGAGTTCGCATCCGTCACCGTCGACTACCTGCACGTCGACGCGGCGACCATCTTTCTCGTCACCGACCCCGCGCGGTTCGACGTCATCGTCACCGACAACCTGTTCGGCGACATTCTCACCGACCTCGCGGCGGCGATCGGCGGCGGCATCGGGCTCGCCGCGTCGGGCAACCTGAACCCCGACGGAGCGTTTCCGAGCATGGTCGAGCCGGTGCACGGTTCGGCGCCCGACATCGCCGGTCAGCAGAAAGCAGACCCGACGGCGGCGATTCTGTCGGTGGCGATTCTGCTCGAACAGCAGGGGCTGATGGATGCCGCGGCGCGCGTGCGCACCGCGGTGCTCGCCGACCTCGCCGAGCGGGGCACGTCGCCCCGCCGCACCTCTGAGGTCGCCGACGCCATCCTTGCCCGATTGGCCTGAGCCGCGCCCGATCACGCGGAGTACGCTGGAGCAACGTTCCCCCGGCGCCAACAGGCGACCGGCGACCACACGAGGAATCACCATGACCACTCTGCTGCCGATGGCCACCCGCGATCTCGACTGGGCCGTGACCCGCAACGACGCCGCACGCGCAGTCGACGAGCGCGAGGCGATTCTCGCCGACCCCGGGTTCGGCAAGCACTTCACCGACCACATGGTCGACATCTGCTGGAGCGAACGGGGCGGGTGGCACCGGCCGCGCGTGCAGCCCTACGGCCCCATCTCGCTCGACCCAGCAGCATCGGTGCTGCACTACGGTCAAGAGATCTTCGAAGGTCTGAAGGCCTACCGGCACGCCGACGGCACGATTTGGTCGTTTCGGCCCGACGCCAACGCTCGGCGCATGCAGCGCTCGGCGAAGCGGCTCGCTCTGCCCGAACTGCCCGAGCAATACTTCATCGAGTCGTTGCGGCAACTGATCGCCGTCGACGCCGACTGGGTGCCGAGCGCACCCGAGACGAGCCTCTACCTGCGGCCGTTCATGTTCGCGAAAGAAGCGTTCTTGGGGGTTCGCCCGGCGCACAAGGTGGCCTACTACCTCATCGCCTCACCCGCCGGCGCATACTTTCACGGCGGCGTCACCCCGGTGTCGATCTGGCTGTCGACCACCTACGCTCGCGCGGGCAAAGGCGGCACAGGGGCGGCCAAGACGGGTGGCAACTATGCCTCGTCACTCATCGCGCAAGCTGAGGCCGCCGAGCACGGCTGCCAGCAGGTGCTGTTTCTCGATGCAGTCGAAGGCAAGTACCTCGAAGAGCTCGGCGGCATGAACGTGGTGCTCGTCTACAAGAACGGCACCCTCGTCACGCCGCAGAGCGACTCGATTCTCGAAGGCATCACGCGCGACTCGATCTTGCAGCTCGCCGAAGACCGCGGTCACACCGTCGAGCGGCGGCGCGTCAGCATCGACGAGTGGCGCGAGGGCGTCGCCTCGGGCGACATCGTCGAAGCTTTCGCGTGCGGCACCGCCGCGGTTGTCACGCCCATCGCGCTGCTCAAAGCCGCCGACTTCGAGATCGGCAGCGCCGACGCCGTCGCGGGCGAGCTGACGATGTCTCTGCGTGAAGAGCTCACCGATATTCAGTACGGCCGCCGCGACGACCCGCACGGCTGGATGCTGCGCTTGGACGACTGAGCACCGTGCTCGAGCCCGACTTCGCCCTCATGTCGGCGCCGCAGCGGCTCGGCGTGATGGCGCTCGCACTCGGCGGCGGCGCGACACTGGCCTTCGTCGGCACCTTCGCCCACCAGTCGCTGCCCCCGGTCGGGGTCGCGATCGCACTCGCGACCGTCGGCGTGTACATCATCGGGCTGCGAGCGTGGGGCGGCGTGCGCACGCCGGCCGCCGCGGGTTCAGTGGGCGCTGCCGTCGTCATCGGCCCTCTCGCTTCGGTGACGGGAGGGTCGGTGCTGATTCCGGCCAACACCGTCGGCTACGCGTGGCTCATCGGCATCACGGCGATTGTCTTCATCGCCCTCGCCTGGCCGCACGTGCAGCGGTCTCACGAGCACGCTGGCGATACGATGGAGTCAACCCCCGACGCCGCTTCGCCCGCCGATTCGACGTCACGCTGACAAGGTAAGGATCGACCGCTGCCGTGACCTACGTGATCGCTCTTCCCTGCGTCGACCTCAAAGATCGCGCCTGCATCGATGAATGCCCCGTCGACTGCATCTACGAGGGCGACCGCATGCTCTACATTCACCCCGACGAGTGCGTCGACTGCGGTGCGTGCGAGCCGGTCTGCCCCGTCGAGGCGATCTTCTACGAAGACGATCTGCCCGAGAAGTGGTCTGATTACTACACCGCGAATGTCGAATTCTTCAGCGAGATCGGGTCGCCGGGCGGCGCCGCGAAGGTCGGCGTCATCGCCGGCGATCACCCGGTCGTCGCCGCGCTACCGCCGCAAGCTCAGCCGTAATCGCGCCCGGCATGAGTCTCGCATTGCCAGACTTTCCGTGGGACTCGCTCGCGGGCCACGCTCAGCGAGCGCGCGAGCACGCTGACGGCATCGTTGACCTCTCGGTGGGCTCACCCGTCGACGCGACCCCTGAGGTGGTGCGGCAGGCGCTCGTCGCGGCCACCGACGCGCACGCCTACCCGACCACGTCGGGCACCCTCGCCCTGCGCGAGGCGATCGTCGACTGGTACGCGCGGCGACGCGGCGTGACAGGGCTGTCACCGGATGCTGTGCTGCCCACCATCGGATCAAAAGAGCTCGTCGCCCTCATGCCCCTGTTGCTCGGCCTCGGGCCGGGCGACACCGTCGTGCACCCCCGCACCGCCTACCCGACCTACGCCGTCGGGGCGGCGATCGCCCGGGCGACCGCTATCGCCTCGGATCACCCCGACGAGTGGCCAGCCTCGACTCGCCTCGTGTGGCTCAACAGCCCGGGCAACCCGACGGGTGCGGTGCTCGCCGTCGACGCGCTGAGGGCCGCGGTGGCCCGAGCCCGCGAGCTCGGCGCGGTCATCGTCAACGACGAGTGCTATGTCGAGCTCGGCTGGCGTGCTCCGTACGACGTCGAGCCCGTGCCGAGCATCCTCGACCCCCGCGTCATCGGCGGCGACGCGACGGGCGTGATCAGCGTCTACTCGCTCAGCAAGCAATCGAATCTCGCCGGTTATCGGGCGGCGTTTCTCGCCGGAGACGAGGCCATCGTGCGTCGCGTGCTCGACGTGCGCAAGCACGCCGGCCTCATGCCGCCCGCGCCCGTACAAGCGGCCATGATCGCGGCGCTCGGCGACGAACGCCACGTGGCCGAGCAGCGCGAGGTCTATCGTGCGCGTCGCACGGTGCTCGCCGCAGCGCTCGAGTCGGCGGGTGTTCGCATCGACCACTCTGAGGCGGGCCTGTATCTCTGGGCGAGTCGAGACGAGCCGTCACTCGACACGATCTCGAGCCTCGCCGACCTCGGCATTCTCGCGGCACCCGGCACGTTCTACGAGGGTGAGCATTCTCGCCACGTGCGTTTTGCGCTCACCGCGACCGATGAGCGCATCGCCGCCGCCGCCCAGCGCTTAGCGCATTTCTCCAAGCACTGAGGCGTTCTCTTGGCGGCGTCGGCACTGGTGTCGCTTTCGGCATAGGCTGTAACTGGGACACTTTCGAGTCGCCACCACCTCAGGCTTGTCTTCGAAACCCCGCCCCCACAACGACCAACCACGCGAGGAGGCGCAGTGAGCGACGGCGAGCACAAGGCCACTCTGCACTACCCCGGCGGCACCGCCGAGTTTCCGATTCTGAACAGCGTCGAGGGCGCGTCGAGCATCGACGTTTCGAGCCTCACGCGTCAGACCGGGCTCACGGCTCTCGACTATGGCTACGTCAACACAGCCTCGACGAAGAGTGCGATCACCTACATCGATGGCGACAACGGCGTGCTGCGATACCGCGGCTACCCGATCGAGCAGATCGCGGCGCACTCGACCTTTCTCGAAGTGGCGTGGCTGCTGATCTACGGTGAGTTGCCGAGCGCGAGCGAGCTCGAAGCCTTCGACTCGCGCGTGCGCCGACACACCCTGCTGCACGAAGATCTCAAGCGCTTCTTCGACTCGCTCTCGCACCAGGCTCACCCGATGTCGGTGCTGTCGAGCGGCGTCAGCGCGCTCTCGACCTACTACGGCGACTCGCTCGACCCGCACGACCCCGAGCAGGTCGAGATCTCGACCATCCGACTGCTCGCGAAGCTGCCCGTCATCGCCGCCTACGCGCACAAGAAGTCGATCGGGCAGGCCTTTCTCTACCCAGACAACTCGCTCGGCTTCGTCGAGAACTTCTTGCGCCTCAACTTCGGCATTCAGGCCGAGCCATACGAGGTCAACCCCGTGCTCACGCGCGCGCTCGACCGGCTGCTGATTCTGCACGAAGACCACGAGCAGAACGCCTCGACCTCGACGGTGCGGCTCGTCGGCTCGACCGGCGCGAACATGTTCGCCTCGATCTCGGCCGGCATCAACGCGCTGTCTGGCCCCCTGCACGGCGGAGCCAATGAGGCGGTGCTGGCGATGCTCGCCCGCATTCGCGATTCGGGTGAGAGCGTCGAGCGCTTCGTCGAGCGCGTCAAGAACAAAGAAGACGGCATCAAGCTCATGGGATTCGGTCACCGCGTCTACAAGAGCTACGACCCGCGTGCCAAGCTCGTCAAAGAGAGCGTGGATGCTGTGCTCACCGACCTCGGAGCCACCGACCCGCTGCTGCAGATCGCGCGCGAGCTCGAGGCCATCGCTCTCGCCGACGACTACTTCGTCGAGCGCAAGCTCTACCCGAACGTCGACTTCTACACGGGCGTCATCTACAAGGCCATGGGTTTTCCGACCCGCATGTTCACCGTGCTGTTCGCCATCGGGCGGCTGCCCGGCTGGATCGCCCACTGGCGTGAGATGAACACTGATCCGCAGACGAAGATCGGTCGGCCGCAGCAGCTCTACACCGGCTCGCCCGCGCGCGAGTGGCCTGAGCGCTGAACTAACTCGGACTTTGTCCGCTCAACCCGGTGACCTCCGGGACGAGCGGCGTGTCGCACGGGTTCGTCGGCGTGTCGGCAGGTTCTCCGGGTGGTTGCGACACAGAGACATCGCGGGATGCTCGTGGCGAGCATCCCGAGCCGCCGCAACCTACGCGTGCAGCGCCTGGTTGAGCTGCACGCCCGCGCCCGTGCGGGGCAGCACCTCGACGGCTCCCGTGAGCGAGCTGCGGCGAAACAGCAGCCCTGGCACTCCCGACAGCTCGACGGCCTTGACGATGCGCGGCTGCCCGTCGGCGCCGACGGTGCCGTCGCGCAGCACGACCTTCTGCCCGGCGGTCACGTAGAGCCCCGCCTCGACCACAGAGTCGTCGCCGATCGAGATGCCGATGCCGCTGTTGGCGCCGAGCAGCGCGCGCTCGCCGATCGCCACCCGCTGCGTGCCGCCGCCCGAGAGCGTGCCCATGATCGAGGCTCCGCCGCCGATGTCGCTGCCGTCGCCGACGACGACGCCCTGGCTGATGCGGCCTTCGACCATCGAGGCGCCGAGGGTTCCGGCGTTGAAGTTGATGAAGCCTTCGTGCATGACGGTGGTGCCGGGCGAGACGTAGGCGCCGAGGCGCACCCGCGAGGCGTCGGCGATGCGCACGCGCGGCGGCGTGACGTAGTCGAGCAGTCGCGGAAACTTGTCGACCCCGAGCGCCGAGATGCCCGCCTGCTGCAGCGCGGGCCGGCGCGCGTCGAAGTCGTCGGGGTGCACGGGCCCCGCCGTCGTCCACGTGACGATGGGCAGGTGGCCGAAGATGCCGTCGAGGTTGATCGTGTTGGGGCGCACGAGTCGGTGCGAGAGCAGATGCAGGCGCAGGTAGGCGTCGGGGGTCGACTGCGGCGCAGCATCCAGCTCGATCGAGACGGTGCGGGCCTCGCGTCGCACGCCGCGTCGCGCGTCGTCGCCCTGCAGGTGCTCGATCTCGGCGGGAACGATGTAGGGGTCGCGTCCCTTCGGCAGCGTGCCGAGCTCGGGCGACGGAAACCAGGTGTCGAGCACCTCGCCGTCTGAGTCGCGCACGGTGACGAGGCCGTAGCCCCAGGCGTGCGTGGCGGCGGCGTCGGTGTCGGGGGTCGGCATGCGTCTAGGCTACCGGCGCCGCACTACCCTTGAGGCGTGAGCGCACCCGACCTTCCCCTGACCGATGGTGTGGTGGCGCTCACGGCAGCGATGGTCGACATCGCGAGCGTCAGTGGCGATGAACGGATGCTCGCCGACACGATCGAGCGCACCCTCACGGCGCACGCCCCGCACCTCGAGGTGCTGCGCGACGGCGACGCGATCGTGGCCCGCACGCATCTCGGCCGCGCCCAACGGGTCATCATCGCCGGGCACATCGACACCGTGCCCATCAACGACAACCTGCCGAGCCGGCTCGAGGGCGACGCGCTCACGGGCACCCTGCACGGCCGCGGCACCGTCGACATGAAGGGCGGCTGCGCGATCATGCTCGCGCTCGCCGTCGAGCTCACCGCGCCGCTGCACGACGTCACGTGGGTCTGGTACGACCACGAAGAGGTCGAGGCGAGCCTCAACGGCCTGGGCCGGCTCGCTCGCACGCGCCCCGAGCTGCTTGAGGCCGACTTCGCCATCTTGGGTGAACCGTCGAACGCGGGCATCGAGGGCGGGTGCAATGGCACGATCAGGGTCGAGCTGCGCGCCGCCGGCCGTCGAGCGCATTCGGCCCGCGCCTGGATGGGCGTCAACGCCATCCACGGCCTCGCCCCCGCGCTCGAGCTGCTCGCGGGCTTCGAGCCCGCGACGATCGAGGTCGACGGGCTCGCCTACCGAGAGGGCCTCAACGCCGTCGGAGTGCGCGGGGGAGTCGCGGGCAATGTCATCCCCGACGAGGCCGTGCTCACCGTCAACTATCGCTTCGCTCCAGACAAGACCGTCGCCGAGGCCGAGCAGCGGCTGCGCGAACTGTTCGGCGGCGTCGCGCCCGAGCTGACGGTGACGGTCACCGACGCCTCCGGCGGGGCGCGCCCCGGTCTGGATGCTGCGCTCGCGCAGCACTTCGTGGCAGCCGTCGGCGCCACCCCGGCCCCGAAGTACGGCTGGACAGATGTTGCCCGCTTCGCCGAGCTCGGCATCCCGGCCGTCAACTACGGCCCAGGCGACCCCTCGCTCGCCCACACCGATGACGAGCGCGTGCCGGTCGAGCAGATTCTCGCCTGTGAGCGCGGGCTGCGGGCGTGGCTGAGCGGGTCGTGAGCCCGGCGCCGGTCAGACTGCGAGCCGAGGTTCTCGACCTGCTGCGCCGCACCCCGTGGTGGCTCGCCGTGCTCGGCATCTGGGCGGCGTCGCGCGCGGTGACGACGGGCATCATGCTCTCGTTCGCCGCTCGGCAGCAGGCCAGTGCCTGGACGCAGGCGAGCCCCGGCTACCTCGACTTCTCGCGTCTGTGGGACGGCCATTGGTACTACATCATCGCCGCAGTCGGGTATCCGGGCGAGATTCCCCGAGACGACGACGGCCGCGCGGGCGAGAACGCGTGGGCGTTCATGCCCGTCTACCCGGGGCTCGTGCGCATCGGCATGGCACTGACGGGCGACTTCTCGGCCCAGGGCTTCGCCCTCGTCGCCGTGACCATCTCGATCATCGCGAGCGCTGCCGCGGCGCTGCTGTTCTTCGTGCTCATGCGGCGCTGGCTGAGCCACGGCACTGCACTGCTCGCCACGACCCTGTTCTGCACGATGCCGCTCTCGCCCATTCTGCAAGTGGCCTACGCCGAAGCGCTGCACCTCGCGCTGCTGCTCGGCGCGCTCATCCTGGTGCTCGACCGGCACTGGCGCACCCTCGCGGTCGTCGTCACCGTCATGGCGCTCTCTCGCCCGAGCGGCCTCGCCTTCGCCCTGCTGCTCGCCCTCGTCTTTCTGTGGCGGTGGATGCGCCGAGACCGCGAACCCTTCAGCATTCGAGAGCGGCTGCACCTGGGCCTCTCCACCGTCATCGCCGGCTTCGCGGGCCTCGCGTGGCCCGGCATCGTCGCCCTCAGCACGGGCGACCTGCTGGGGTACACCGACACCGAGCTCGCGTGGCGCAGGCCGTACATCGGCGACGTGCACCTCGTGCCGTTCACCCCCTGGTGGCAGGGCGCCCAGTGGTGGCTCGGCGAAGTGCGCGGCCCGATCATCCTGATCATCGTGCTCTTGCTCGTGGCCGCCGCTTTCGCGTTGCCCGCGATGCGAGCCATGCCGATCGAGCTGCGGCTGTGGATCATCGCCTACGGGCTGTATCTGCTGGCGGTGTTCTTTCCGCAGTCGAGCACGTTTCGGCTGCTCGTGCCGATCGTTCCCGTGCTCGGCGCCGTCGCTGCGGGCATCGTCTCCGTCGGGCGAGGGCCGCTCGGTCGAGTCGCGCTCGCCGCGCTCGCCATCGGGCTCGGCATCGCCGGGCAGGTCGGATGGGTGCACATCGCCTGGTGGGTCGACGCCTACGACTGGACTCCGCCGTGATCGTGGGTGAACAGTCGTCGCTCGATTTAGCTGTACGACTTCTATGCGGGATAATGGACGAGAGCTTTCATCGAAAGGGGAGATCACATGGCGGCCATGAAGCCCAGGACCGGCGACGGACCCATGGAGGCCGTCAAGGAGGGTCGCCTGATCATCGTCCGCGTGCCCCTCGAAGGCGGCGGACGCCTCGTCGTGTCAGTCAATGACGCCGAGGCCAAAGAACTGCACGACGCTCTCGCTGCCGCGATCGCCTAGAGCGCTATCCGCGCCGCGTCACGAGCTGCAGCAGACCGTCGCCGACGGGCGACAGCGACACGTGCACGGCTGGCGATGAGGCCAGCTCGGCAATGAGGTCGCGCAACTGCGTCGTCACCGTCTCGCGACGAGCCGGGTCGGCCACAGAGTCGCGCCACAGCGCGTGCGCCAACACGACGACACCCCCCGGACGCACGAGGCGCAGCGCGTGCTCGACATACTCGAGCACCGCATCGGCGTCTGCGTCGATGAGCACGAGATCGTAACTGGCCTCGTTCATGCGCGGCAGCACATCAGCGGCACGACCGGTGATGAGCCGCACGCGCGCGGCCGCATGCCCGGCGTCGGTGAAGAACTGCCGGGCGACGTCGTGATGGTCGGCCTCGAGGTCGATCGACGTGAGGTGAGCATCCGGCGCCCCGGTCAGCAGCCACAGCCCTGAGACGCCGATGCCGGTGCCGATCTCGATCATCGTCGATGCGTCGAGGGCGGCGGCGAGCACAGCGAGTTGAGCCCCCGTCGCGGGGCTGACCGGGTCGATGCCGAGCTCGAGCGACTGCGTGCGCGCGGCTGCGATCACCTCAGGTTCGAGGGTCGACTGCTCGACGTACTTCCACGACAGGTCTTTGCTGGCCACGGTGCTCCTCACTGCATGCGACAGCCTAGGGCGAACACCCCGGCAGACCGGGCTATTCTCAAGGGGTGTCCTGGGGTCTGACGTTCGAGAAGCTGCTGCTCATCGGGCTGATCGCTGTGATTCTCATCGGCCCCGACCGGTTGCCGGGGTATGCCGCCCAATTCGGTCGACTCATCAGGTCGTTGCGCGACATGGCCAACGGTGCCAAAGAGCGCATGCGCGAAGAGATGGGCCCCGACTACGACGACGTCGACTGGAAGAAGCTCGACCCCCGCCAGTACGACCCGCGTCGCATCATTCGCGAAGCGCTCATCGACGAGCCGCCGCCCGCCGCGGCAGAGCCCAAGCCGCCTCGCGAGTCGGCGTACGCCCAGCGGCAGCGCCTGCTACGCGAGGGCAGGCCGGCGCCGTTCGACGCCGAGGCTACGTAGGGGGGGCTCAGCGCTCGCCGTGAGTGTTCAGCGCGTGCTGGTCTGCGCTCGGACTCACTACCTCGCGCGTCAGCGCTCGCCGACGGTGCGATACCCCTTCACGACGCGCTCGGCTTCGGCCTGCAGCAACTCGATCACCCTTCGCACGCTCGGGCGCACCGCCCGGTCGGCACGCATGAGCGCAGAGATCTGGCGTTCGGCGGGCAGACCGCTGATGGGGCGGGTGACGATGCCGTTGCCGTGACTGCGGGTGGTGAAGCGCGGCAGAATCGCGATGCCGACGCCCGCCGCCACGAGGCGCTCGACCGTCAGGTTGTCCATGATGCGCTGCACGATGCGCGCTTCGCGGCCCACGGCGGCGCCGAGCCGTTCGAGCACGCGGTCATACGGGTAGCCGACGGGAGCGCCGATCCAGTTCTCGTCGACGAGGTCGACACCGCGCACGACAGTCTTCTCGACGAGGGGGTGCCCGACCGGCAGGGCGACGTCGAACGGCTCGGTCATGAGGGGCACGCAGCGCAGTCCGCGTTCGTTCCAGTGCGCCGGAATGCCTTGCGAGTCGGCGATGACGACGTCGTAGTCGGCCGTGAGCTCGGCGAAGTCGGGCAACGGCAGGTCGTGGTCGGTGAGCACGACCTCGAGGCCCGGCTCGTCGTCGAGAGCCTGAATGACGCCCGGCAGCAGCATCTGCCCTGCAGTCGGAAAGGCGCTGACCGACACCGAGCCGCGGGGGCTCTGCTTGAACTCGTGCCAGAGCGCTTCGGCCGACTCGATCGCCAACGAGATCTGTCGTGCGGTCTCAGCCAGCGCGAGCCCGGCGCCGGTGAGCACGAGGCCCCGGCCGTTGCGCTCGGTGAGCGGCACACCCGCCTCGGCTTCGAGCACCTTGAGCTGCTGCGAGACCGCCGACGGAGTGCGATGCGTCGCCCGCGCGACGGCCGTGATGCTGCCGCGATCGGCGAGCTCGCGCAAGAGCTCGAGGCGGCGCACATCCATGCCTCAATTGTAAAGCACAGCTTCAAGGATGGTGCAGAAAGTATCGATTGTGCTACAGCGTGAGGCGCGGTGAAATGGACTCAGCCGTTTCAGTCAAGGAGACCCCCATGCTCGTAGTACTCGTCACTCTCGCCCTCATCGCCGCCATCGCGATCGTCTCGACCATCGTCGTCGCCACGCGCGACGGCTACCGTCGCACCCCGGCCACCCAGCGCTGAGCACGCGGCGCAGACACGTGCCATGCGCCCCGCCGCGCCGACCTGTGCCGTGTGCCTCGCCGCGCCGACCCGCGCCGTGCGACCCGCCGCGCCGACCCGCGCGGTGCGCCGGGCCGTGCCGACCTATCGCGGGCTGAGCCCGAGCTTGCGCCCCGCGAGGCCCCTGCCTCGCCGCGCGAGCTCGTCTGCCAGCCGAGCAATCGCGTCGCCGGCCGCGTCGCCCGGCCGCAGCACGATCGGCTCGCCGGCGTCGCCGCCCTCACGCAGCGCAACACTCAGTGGAATCTTCGCCAACAGCGGCACTCCGAGGCGCTCGGCCGTGTCAGCACCGCCACCCGAGCCGAACAGCTCGAGCACGCTGCCATCTGACTGCACGAGCCCCGACATGTTCTCGACGACGCCGATCACGTTCTGACCGGTCTGCCGCGCCACGAGCGCCGAGCGTTCGGCCACATCTGCCGCCGCCGTCTGCGGAGTCGTCACCACGATCACGTCTGCGTGCGGCAAAAGTTGCCCGATCGAGATCGCCACGTCTCCCGTGCCGGGAGGCAGGTCGAGCAGCAGCACGTCGAGATCTCCGAAGTGCACGTCGGTGAGAAACTGCTGCACGGTGCGGTGCAGCATGGGCCCGCGCCACGAGACCGCAGTGCGAGCATCCACAAACATGCCGATCGAGATCACGGCCACGCCGTGCGCACGGGGCGGCATGATCAGTTCGCCCACCGGGGTCGGCTTCGCGTCGGCGATGCCGAGCAGCCCAGGAATCGAGAACCCGAAGACATCAGCATCGACGAGACCGACACTCAGCCCGCGCGCCGCGAGCGCAACGGCGAGGTTGGCGGTGATCGTCGACTTGCCGACCCCGCCCTTGCCGCTCGTCACGGCGATCACTCGCGTGAGGCTGTCGGCCGTGAACGGGTGCCCAGACGGGCGATCGCCCCGCAAGCGGGCCGTGAGGGCGTCGCGCGTGGCGGCATCCATCACCCCGACCGAGACCGACACCTCGCTGACGCCGTCGACCGACGACGCCGCGGTGCGCACGTCACGCTCGATCGAGACCGCGGCAGGGCACCCCGCCACCGTCAGCCGCAGGTCGACCGTCACCTGGCCGCCCTGCACGCTGACGCCCGGAACCATGTCGAGCTCGGTGATCGGCTTGCGAATCTCGGGGTCGATGACACTGCCGAGGGCACGGCGCACGGCCGCTTCGAGTGCCTCGTCGTCAGCCATCTGCCGCATCGTCGCGCCGGTCGAGCTCGTCGAGCATCGCGCGCAACTCGCTGCGCAAGAACTCTTTCGTGGCGACGTCTTTCATCGCGAGCCGCAGGGCGACGATCTCTCGCGCCAGGTACTCGGTATCGGCAAGGTTGCGTTCGGCGCGCTGCCGGTCTTGCTCCATCTGCACGCGGTCGCGGTCATCTTGACGGTTCTGCGCGAGCAAAATCATCGGTGCGGCATACGACGCCTGCAGCGACAGGATGAGCGTCAGCAGCGTGAAGTTGAGCGCCCGCGGGTCGAACTGCGCTTCGGGCGGCGCGATCGAGTTGTAGGTGAGCCAGATGGTCACGAACAGCGTCATGCCGACGAGAAACCACGGGGTTCCCATCGCGCGGGCGAACGACTCAGAGAAGCGCCCCATGCGGTCGCGATCGCCCGGAATGCGCGGCACGAGCGGTGTTCGCAGCCCCTTCGGCGAATCGAGGCGCACGGTCGCGCGACGCACGCCCGGCAGAGCCGCGTCACGCCACGCCATGGTCGGCCTTCTGCACGGCGACCGAAGCACGGCGGCGAAGCGGGGGCAGCACGTGGGCGTCGGCGTCGGCACTGCGCCAGTCGTCTGGCAGCAGATAGTCGAGCACATCGTCGATCGTGACGAGGCCGATGAGCCGATGCAGCTCGTCGACGACGGGCAGCGACACGAGGTCGTAGCTGGCGAGCCGACGCGACACTTCGGCGGCCGACGTCTCGGGGGTCACCGGCTCGAGCGCGTTGTCGAGAATCGTGCCGAGGCGCTCGTGCGGCGGGTAGCGCAGCATGCGCTGGAAGTGCACCATGCCCAAGTAGCGCCCCGTCGGCGACTCGTAGGGCGGCAGCGTCACGCAAATGGCGGCACCGATGGCAGGGGCGAGCTCGTGCCGCCGAATCAGGGCGAGCCCTTCGGCCACGGTCGAATCTGCCGACACGATGATGGGTTCAGTGGTCATGAGACCACCGGCGGTGTCTGAGTCGTACGACAGCAGAAAACGAACGTCTTCGGCCTCTTCGGGCTCCATGAGGTCGAGCAGGGCCTCACCGCGATTCACCGGAAGCTGCGAGATCAGGTCGGCTGCATCGTCGGGCTCCATCTGGTCGAGCACGTCGGCAGCCCGCTCGTCGTCGAGCTGTGAGAGCAACAGCACCTGGTCGCTCTCCGGCATCTCTTCGAGGGCGTCGGCGAGCCTGTCGTCAGACAGCTCTTCGGCCACCTCCATGCGGCGCGTTTCGGGTAGCTCGAGCAGCGAGGCCGCAAGGTCTGCGGGCAGCAGGTCGTTGTACGCGGCGACGAGCTGCTCGGCGCTCTGCGGCTGCGAACCGCTCGAGTCTTCGACCACATCGGCCCACCGCGCGAACACAGTTTGCCCTTTCGTGAACGGGGCGGGCACCGCGCGCGGCTTGCGCACGAACAGCTGATCGACCGTCCACTCGCCGGGGCCCGATTCGGTGATCGCGACGTCTTCGATGACGGCGGGGGCTCCGGATGCTCCGCGCAAGTGCACCCGACGCCCCACGAGTTCGGCGAGCACTCGCACCTCGCCGCCGCGTTGCTCGAAGCGACGCAGGTTGATGAGCCCCGTGGTGATGACTTGCCCGCTCGCCATACTGGTGACTCGACCGATCGACAGGAACACGCGGCGGCGCCCCGGCACTTCGACGATGAGGCCGACGACTCGCGGCGACTCGGTGGCTCGGTACACCACGAGCACGTCGCGAACTCGTCCCACGCGGTCGCCCGCAGGGTCGAAAACGGCGCACCCGGCAAGGCGCGCGACGAAGACTCGTGGGGTTGTCACGGCTCAACCATATCTGCGGGCTGACAGAATGGCCGGGTGAGCAATCAGGGTCTCTTCGCACGGCGTGGCAACGCGCCGCTGACGGTTCCGCGCGGCGACGTGCTGGGTGAATACGCCACCTATCCCGAGGCGCAGCAGGTCGTCGATCGGCTCGCGAAGGCAGACTTCGCCGTGAAGGGCCTGGTGATCGTCGGCAGCGACTTGACCACCGTCGAACGGGTGACCGGGCGGCTCAGCTATGCGCGCGCGGCGCTCACCGGTGCGGGCAGTGGTGCCTGGTTGGGGCTGTTCTTCGGGCTGCTGCTCTTTCTCTTCTCGCCGGTGCCCGAGTTCTCGCTGATTCTCGCGGCGACCCTCATCGGCGCCGGTTTCGGCATGACGTTCGGCATTGCGTCGTATGCGATCAACCGTCGTCGTCGTGACTTCTCGTCGACGCATCAGGTGCTCGCGGGC